>CBDDPF010000011.1:702500-1079350 GCA_965232215.1 Endozoicomonadaceae bacterium | reverse complement strand
TCCGGCGTTCCACCATGCGCCGCGCCCATTGGTAACACTTTTCCATGCCCTTTCCTCACGGATTCCAAGTCGTATCAGCCTTTTGAACCGAGTGTAAGTGCGCTTCCATTGCCGCCAGAGTATCTTTCGCAAGTGACGCCTTATCCAGCCGTCCAGTTCCTGCAAGATACCTTTGACGCCTATGTGCCGAAAGTAGTTCATCCAGCCCCGTAGTTTTGGGGCAAGCTCTTTAATCGTTACCCGGATAGATCGCCCTCGCCCTTTCCTGAACAACCTTTTCAGATCACCCTTGAAGCGGTTAATGGCTTTAGCCGAGACTTTCAAACGGATGTTTCTCTTTCGACGACACAAGGTGTAGCCCAGAAACACTCTTTCCCAAGGTCGTCCTACTGCGCTCTTTTCACGGTTCACCTTCAGCTTGAGTTCGCTTTTCAAGGTATTCCGTTATTGAACCCAGTAACCGTTGTCCTGCCTCTTTGCTTCTGACGTAAATGTTGCAATCATCCGCATAGCGGCTGAACTTGTGCCCACGCCTCTCCAGCTCTTTATCCAGATCGGTTAACAGGATATTTGAGAGCAGCGGTGATAATGGCCCTCCTTGCGGAGTGCCCGTTTTCCTTGCCACTGCCAATCCACCGGTCATTATTCCCGCCTCAAGATAGGATCGAATCAGTTTCAGGATTCGTTTATCCTTGACCTGTCGTGCAACCCGCGCCATCAGGATGTCATGGTTTACACGGTCAAAGAATTTTCTCAAGGTCGAGGTCTACTAACCAGCGGTAGCCCGCTTCCGCATAGCTTTGGGCTTGCTGTACTGCCTGCCCAGCTTTGCGCCCCGGCCTGAAGCCGTAGCTGTTTGTTTGAGAATGTGGGTTCAAAGATCAGACTTAATTGTTGGTGAAGGGCTTGCTGTACCAGCCTGTCCAACACCGTCGGAATACCCAGTTGTCGCTTTCCCCCGCCTGACTTGGGTATTTCTACCCTGCGTACAGGCTGAGGCTCATAGCTGCCATTTCGTATGGCTTCCCTGTGTTCGAGCCAATGTGATTGGAGGTAGGCTTTTAATTCACTCACCATCATACCATCCACACCCGGTGCACCTTTATTTCGTAGCACCCGATCATAGGCTCGTTTCATGTTTGATCGGTCTAATACCGCCGTTAGCAAATCTAACGACTCCTTATGGAAGTTCTCCGTTCCCGCCGTGACGTTTGCCGCCTCTGTCGCATACTCACACGGATACCGTCCGCGCCCCTTTGCACAGAGTGTCTGTATCTCAACAGACTTTACTGCTGCTCCTGTCGTCATCGAGAGTTCGGCTCCCAATCCATTTAACGTGTTCCATCCTTCAGTTTGCGGTGACAAACCTACTATGACTTCTGCTGACTTCTGCCGCCCCATCCCAATGCCTCAAGACATTGGTAGCCTGTGGCAGGATGGCAGACCTCCCGAGGTAATGCGCGTGACCTTCCCACTTATACCCGCCGCATCTACGTCCGTAATTTCTGTGCAAGTATCGGGCTTTGAAGGTAATCGCCTTCTTACCCACTGCGAACGCCTCCTATGGGATTTCTGTTCGTCAGGCCAGTGTTTTGCCTTCGGCTTTCTTCAGATTCCACCTCACGATAGACACCCTTGCCGTTCAGCTAATCGTTCCCCTTGCCGGGTCGATAGAGGACTTTCACCTCCAAGTCATCCAGCCGCCACCATGCGTACTGGAACAGCGCCGTTTGGCGCTACGCGCCATACTCGGCGCACAACAAAAAAACCAAAAATGGCCATTATAAGTGGAGCGATTATAGGCACTATAGAGTCCTGTTGCTCATTCGCTAAAATAGCTATAACAAAGAAAACACCTAGCCCGCCAAACCATACACAAGGGAAAATCTTTTTAAAATAAACTGTTGAACCTGATATTTTCTTCATCTTTGTGTTGAACCTTTTTAAACACCTAACGCCAATTTCAGCCGCTGCGCCACAGGTGCAGTCGGCTGGAAATTTTTGTTATGCGTGCACTCTGCTGTCATGATTCCAAGGCTCTTTCACGACTGATTGTCCCTGAGCCATTGCAAGAGCTACAATCCAATTGAATGCCTCGGCAACTTGGACATGTAAAATTATCGTATTCAGTAAGATCTAATTGCTCTGCTACTAGTTGTTTAACAGACCCCATACCTTTACATGCAGGACAGTCATCTCCTGCTAGCTGGCATCGTCCATTGCATATTGGGCATATTGTTAATTTATGGCTGTCTGGCTCTTCTGTGGCTGGCTTTATAAATTGATAAGCGTTCAAGGTACTTACCTGAACCTCATCAATTATTTTAATTTGATGTTCAAAGTACTTTGTTAAAGACTTTTTTATGTAGTTGGGATCTTCTTTCCATGACTCAGGGGGAATTCTGATGGATAAAACTCCATCATTTGAAACAATTCCCTATGTCACACTGATATGTATTTTTTATATTACTTTCTACGTAATATGAAGGATGACCATCATATTCAATTCCGATAGCAGCAATTTTTACAAAATCATGCCCGATTACTCTATGTAGCTCTAACACCAAGTCAATAGCCCAGTCTTGTGCTTTAGGGTTAGTGTTTGCAACCTTATGTTGTGGAATAATTTGTACAGAATGCCCTTTGCCGACCTCTCCACTGAAAGTGATGCGTCTCGGTGTACTTTGAAAACTCAGAATGCTTACTGGTTCGAATTGACATATCAAATTAGCAATAACTTCTATTTCAGCCTGAGTAGTTCTCTCAACACCTTGTAAACTAATTAACCCAATAGATACTTTGCGTCCAACAAGAGGTTTAATTCGATCAAAGAGCTTCTTTTGTTTTTTGCTAAACCCTTTTTTGATTCTTTCTAATTCTGCATCAAATTTCATTTGGTTAACCTTTAAAAACCGATGCTCTTATATTGGGGTTAGACGACCAGTTTTTAAGGCTGACTGAACGCATAACGCCAAATTCAGGGGCTGCACCGCAGGCGCAGTCCCCTGGAATTTTTTGTTATAGCGCGGTTATTGTATTCCAGCAGTCTTCAAGTCTCTTTCATACCGCTCTAGCCACGACGTATGCCAACCCATCTTTTTACATAATTCAAACAAATCGTATTCATCTGTAATATTATAAGAGTTAATCATATCATGGGTTTCTTTATTTATGACCATTCCATTCCAAAGCATGCTTATTAAATTAGGGTAAATTGATTGACGACGAATATGATGAAATTCAGCTGTTGATTTTACTAAGTCAAGCCCTGTTAGTTCATCAAATATAATATTATATTCTTTCACCCTAGTATTCTTTAGTTCTCTTTTTAATCCTGATATATATTCATTATATTTCAGCCTGTAAACTTCAGCTGCATCAGAATCTCTAACGGACTGACCTATATTTTCAGAAAGTCGAAGATAGCTTCTTCTTTTATTGCTTATTGGGCTATCAATAATTTCAAGTAATCGGTATATTACGGCTGAATAATTTACACATACAATACCATTAAAGTTAGCTTTATCATCAGGAGAAATACCAGTTACAAAATAGCTTGCTGTAGCTTTGTCAGTACGCCATATTTGGAATAAATATTCCTCGTTTATCCAGACCTTGCCGGTTCCATCAACAAGGGCTCCATGAGTCCAAGCATTTAGCGTTCCCTGTGCTGAAGATTTATCTAAGTTATCTCCAAGGTTACTTTCAAGATCAAAATTTGGTCGGCTATTATCAAACAGAGTTGCTAGTTCTTTTCCTCTTTCATTATTTTGCATCTTTTAACATCCGTTCATACAAACTATTTAATGCTTCTGTAGCCTTATCTGCTTGTGGGTGCTTGCTTTTATCAGGATGTATTTTCTTAATTATCTTATCTCTCCACGATTTGGCTTTAGCTTTGTTTTTATAAAATATAGGTGCAATTCCTAATGCCTCAGATTGAGCTTGACCACTTAAAACTGCCAAATAATAAATAAGTTCAGATTCTTCATTGATAAAATAATCTGACTGATAGTTAGAATTTACTTTCTCTATATTTGATACTGAATCATTTTTTTCTAAAAGATATTTTAGTGACGATAGATCAATCTTTAAAATGCAATTAGTAAACTTAGCTACTAAGTCAATTTCTTGAGAGCTGTCAATTTCTTGAGAGCTATCAATTTCTTGACAGCTATCAATTTCTTGAGAGCTGTCACTTTTTTCATATTCTCTCATTTTTACCTCTATTCAAATTTAGATTAAAGAATTATATCACGGATTTCACAGGACTTAAATTAGTGCTATAACGCCAATTTCAGCCGCCAAGCCGCAGGCGAGGTCGGGTGGAGGGGCGCAGCCCCGGAACGAACTGGAAATTTTTGTTAGGCGTGCGTCTATGTGACAGCGAAGAACAAGATATGCAAACAACAGCATCACCGATGCTATTTCCTAAGGATAATCCACCATACAGTAGCAAACATATCCGCTATACCCCTTATTTTTATACATGCTTGTATAATGGATAATTATTAACGAAAGTATTTTAAAGAACATTTACCAACCATGAAAATTAAAGCTTCATCTATTTTTCTTCTTACTTCTATTTTCCTTACTGGTTGTAGTACTTATTCATCTAATATAAGGGTTGGTAACGATCAATCATATATTAATATTGATGAACGAAGAAACGCAGTTAGAACAGTTAGAGTCTATGATTCGAAACCAGAAAATGCAATCTCACTGGGCTCTGTCTCTGCTGGTAGATGCCATCGCAATTTTGTTGAATCTGCACCTGAAGAAAATATTGTATTAACTGATCTAAAAATTGCAGCATATGCTCAAGGAGCTGATGGAATAACGAATATTGAAATTGAAAAAACATCTGGCCTTGCAAGAAACTGCTGGTATATTCTAGATGCTGAAGCAGAAGCCTTCATAATTGATACTGCTGAAGAATCATAGTTATTACTTGGGCTGACTGTATCGGTCAGCCTTCTTTATCTTGGCTAATTCCAAAGAATCAATAAAATTCACTTAGAAAGACTAAATATGAAAGCTTATATAGCCATCATGGCTTTAACATCCATACAGTAAATTTTGATTTGAACACAATATCTTAATCCTATTCATAATCTATAAAATCAACAGCTATAAACATACTGTAATCTACAATTTTGGATTAGCCGCCTAACGCCGTTTTCAGCGGCGCCGCAGGCGTCCGCTGGAAAACCTTGTTATGTGCTGGTTATGCATTAATTGCAGCGCATTGTACCGAATGAGTCTGTTCTACAAGTACTCCCATTACTTCCTCTGGTTGTACCAAATGAATCCGTTCTCCAGGAGTTACCGCGGTTATCTCTAGTTGTACCGAAGGAGTCTGTTCTATACGTAGAACCATCACTGCCTCGTGTGGTGCCAAAGGAATCTGTTCTCCAAGAATTACCGTGATTATCTCTCGTGGTACCAAAAGAGTCAGTGCGATAAGTTGTACCATTATCGCAGCGAGTTGTACCAAAAGAGTCTGTACGGCATGTCATTCCAGCACTAGCAGTTGTTCCGACTAGACAAAGTGCAGCGGCAAGTAATTTAATTTTGATGTTCAATATTTGTGTTGCGGTTTAAAACTTTAAAAGGATATTGTATTTACAGATCAACTGGCTACCAATGAGTATTATTGCGCAAATTGCAAGATGCCAGCTTAAGCACATAACGCCTGCTTCAGCCGCGCCGTCGACGGCGGCGTCGGGTGGAGGGGCGAAGCCCCGGAACGAACTGGAAGCATTTGTTAGGCGCGATTTGTGCTTATCAGATTTTTAGTGGACACCAAGCAAGAGACCTTTAACACTCAAATCTTCATCAAGATCAGGCCAATGAATACCGTCTCCCTCACCAAGCAACTCCCAATTGCTGAGTTGTTGTTTGGTTCCATTTGCAAGAGATGGAAACCAAGAAATTGGTACAAGAATAACTCTGCCGTCAACTAGGCTAACAATCAGCTCAGATTCAGAAAATTTAACATCTTGCGCCAAGGGGTGGGCCTCAACCTTTAAAGTATTCATTCCATGCCTCCAAGAATTGATTTCGATTTTTCTCTACATGCTTTTGAAGCTCCCTTATCTCTTTTGCGGAGAATCTTGTTGAGCTTGCAAGCATGACAGGTTTTAACCAGAATTTCGCCAGAGCTTTGTCACGCTGAATATGAATATGGGCGGACTCTCCATTCTCATTAGAGTAGAAGAAAAACCTGTATGGCCCGATTCTTAAAATAGTTGGCAATCTGAGCACTCCCATGGATAAATCATTTAGAAAACAACAAGTTGCTGATGCTCATCTGAGAGCATATAACTATAAGTCATAAGATAGCTGATTGGTTCAATTTTGACGATGTTTGTTTTAGCGCCTAACGCCACCTTCAGCAGACGCCGTAGGCGTTCTGCTGTAAGGCTTTGTTAGAATAGGCTGCCAGCTCTATTAAGCATTTTTGGAATATATCTTCATTCCAATACGGTGCAAAGTGTGTAACCTGAAAATCTTTCACGTCCATGAGAAATAGATCCAAGTATGAGTGCAACCAATCGATGCTTCCAGGGTAAGGAATAGATACATCACCTTTATTCGTATCTATAAAATAAAGCCTTTTTGATGGATCAACATATGCTGCAACGACATGCCTGCCATGAGATCTATGGTTGTATGTAAATATACTGACTCCATGAGAAACACAGGTTAAATGACTAATATCCCTAGCCTCAATACTGGAAATAGGTTTTTTTTTAAAGTGAAAGGGTCGAACTACCATAATCACCTTTTCAATGAGAAAGCTTGATAGAGCCTGATCTCTATACCTTAATGCACCTTGAATAGTTTCTATATCATGCTTGTCTCTAGAAATAATGTCATTATTGTAATAGGTGTTATTCAGTAAGTAATGCCTAATCCAATTTAAAGTGCATCCAGCACAAATGCCACTTTGCGCTATGGAATCTTTACCGAAAAAGGTGTCAATATCAAGACAACCTAGCTCTTGAGAAAAACGCCTGTAAAACACCCCCCCAAATCTAGGAACATTTGAAAACAACCCCATAATGCCTACCTCGTGCTCAATACTGAATAAATATGATTATATCTTCTCTCATCTATAAAAATAACTTTAAAACTTCTCCCCTGTTGAGTTTCTTACGAAAACTATATTGAATGCTAACGCCAAATTCAGCGGCACGAGCGGAGCGAGTGTCCGCTGGAATTTTTTGTTATGCCTTTTCTTGTGTCGTTAATCTGTGTAGATAAAAACTATTTAGTGCTATAGGAGATGGCTTGTAAATTATCTCTGAATTCTCATCCATTTGATAGCTATATTCATTTATATCTACATCGTAGTCAACTAGGCTTTCCAGCTTTTTGATTAAATCATAAACATTACCATTCCATTCATCTTCAATTATGTTTAGTATTTTTTGGTGTGATTCATCTAGAGAACCGATATTAGAAAAGTGACCACCTAAACAAAGTTCTAAATTATTTATGGCACTCTTAAAGGATTTCATGAATGCATTAGCATTTGAGAAATGAAGTATCCATCGTTCGTCACTGTCCTGAGTGAGGATGATATTTTCTTTAACTACAAAACCATCAATTTTCTTTTTCCTATCTGAAGCACCTAGCGCAAATGTTGTATATCGACCTTTAATTCCATCTTTGTTACTCCAATAAGTACCCCTAAAAAGGTTTTCACCATGATGCCCTTCTACCTCACCAATAAATCCGTATGTATGGTTTCTTCCATCAGATACCATTATTAGTAAATCTGAGTAGCGAAAGGTCTCAGCAATATTACTTACTGGTCGTGTATGACCTACAAGCCAAGGTTTTCTACGGAAAAAATCCTGATCTTTCATAGGAGCTAAGACTTTAACATCTGGGTCTTCATATTTTGAAATTTCATCATGAAGAGTGGAGTCATCCCCCAACTTGAAGATATTTAGATATTTATATTCAAAGTCTTGGATTTTATATTGATTTAATAATGAAAGAACAAGTTTATCTCTAGCTTCGGAGCCATCTCTAGAGCGCAGATAATCTATCATTAGATATTCAAAGCCATGATTGAAAACATTTGCCTTCATACTATGAAAAAAGTTGGCAGGATGTTTTAGTGTTCCTCGATAATTTTGAAGTGTTGATTCGGATTCGGGAGCCTGTAAATAATTCTGTGTAAACGCCATTACTTGTTTACACCTTGATCCGGTCTGGAAACATGATTTCAAACCGGTTCATGGCTGACTTCCAGTCTCTTATTGGCATAGTCCATCTAGCCGACGCCTTTTCTGTCGCCAGGAAAATAACCTTCAGAACGGCATCATCCGTTGGGAATATTTTCCGGTTTTTTATAGCTTTTCGGATGACGCTGTTCAGCGACTCTATAGCATTCGTCGTGTAAATAGCCTTCCTGACCTCCTTAGGATAGTCAAAAAGGGTAATCAGGTTATCCCAGTTTTTACGCCATGACTTGCCTATGGAAGGAAACTTCTCTCCCCACGTGCCTTCAAAGGCGCTCAGCTCCCTTTCTGCTTCTTCAGTGGTTGCTGACTGATATATCCTCTTCAGGTCATTAGCGACTGCTTTGCGTTCCTTGTAGGACACGTATTTCAGAGAGTTCCTTACCTGGTGGACAATGCAAAGCTGCACCTGAGCCTTTGGGAAAGCCGTGTTGATGGCTTCAGGAAAGCCTGACAGTCCATCCACGCAGGCAATAAACACATCCTCAACACCTCGGTTCTGAAGCTCTGTTAACACCGACAGCCAAAATGTAGCGCCTTCTGTTTCTGCAAGCCAAAGACCTAAAAGCTCCTTCTGGCCTTCCAAATTAACGCCCAGAGCGACAAAAACAGTTTTCTTGATAACCCGCTTATCTTTGTGAACCTTGACCACAATGCCATCAAGATAGAGTACTGGATACAGGCTTTCCAGGGGTCTGTTCTGCCAGGCTTTTACTTCATCAAGAACAGCATCAGTGACCTTGGATATGAGGGTTGGCGAGATGTCAGCACCATACATTTCCTCAAGCGTATCAGCAATATCACGGGTGGTCATTCCTCGTGAGTAGAGGGACAGAATTTGCTGATCAAGCTTGTTGATTCGTGTCGACCCTTTGGTAATGAGCTGAGGTTCAAATTCGCCATTACGGTCTCGGGGCGTATTGATTTCCAGCTCACCAAAGTCACCTTTGATGGTCTTTTTGCTGGAACCGTTGCGACTGTTTCCCGTGTTATGCCCATCGGTAGAGTGTTTGGCATAACCAAGGTGCTCTTCCAGCTCGACGGCCATAACACGCTCAACAGCCGCTTTGATCAGCTGGCGGCTAAGATCGGCAAGGTCATCCTGATTTTTGATTTGCCCAACCACCTGGCCAAGCAATTTTTCATTGATTTCAACGCTCATAGTTATGCTCCTCTTTGGAGTATTAACGACAAGCGTTTACACAAATTAAATTACATCCTCGCTGCCGAAGGCAGTCCGCTGGAATTTTTTGTTACATTCCGTGTTCAGATAGACCACATATCTACCAAATGGTTCTTCATAATCTTGTGTCGGTTAACTAAGTTTTCTAAATTCCATTCAGATGTTTTGCATAAATCTCTAGTCAAATCAAAAGAGCTTTTATTGTTCAGTTTTTCATAAATCGATTTCTTTTTTTCGAAATCACTGTTTTGAGCTTCCGAATTTTTAGAGCCACTGATAAGAGTTAAATTCCCAAGCTTGTGCAACCATATGGCATGATCTTCCGACTTGAAGCGCTCTTTCCAATAGTCATTGGCTAATTTTTGAGGAAGAACATGCTCAATAGTTATTCGCCCATTGTATATTTTTTCAACACTAAGATCTTGTTTCTCAAGGTCAAGCCTAAGCAAAATAGCTTTAATCAAATTTACTTGATTTGGCCTTGGTTCATAGATATCGGCATCAAGAGCTGATATAAAACCATCATTATCTGCATGACTCAAAACATGTTTAATAATTTTTTCAAAAGGATAGTCGTTATTTATAGCTACAAGAGCAGAGTAGCAAACCATTTCACGTTGACTTTTAACCTGTTTTTTTAGCCATCCATGCATGTATACTTTTTCAAAAGTAGTGACAAAATCGGAAAAATGAGATTTATTTAAATCACACTTTCTTGTTATTCGATTTAGCATACCTAACAATGGTGGAACCCATTCATCATTTGAAAGATGAGTAAGCGAGGAAATTTTTCTTTTTAGTGCAAGGTCATCGAAATCGGTATCTAGGAGTTTTACATAGTTTTTTGCTGAGTTTAATAGCATTAATGACATTTCTACAGCATCTGAGGCGTAGTCATTTTTGAGACTAGAAATATAGCTATATAGTCCTTTTTGTACCACACGATCCCTATCTTTCTTCTCAGATAATTTATGTATTGATAAAAATTTATCAAGTTTACTTACACCAACCAAATCCTCTATTTCAGCCCATGCTTGTTCAACCTGGGATGAGTCTTTGTTTTCGGCCATAGCTACTTCAAATAAGTTGTTTTTGAGCAAGTCAGCATTGCTGAGAGGTAATCCTCGGTTATTAAGAACATTGAAAAGACGGAATGAAGAGGCGATATCACCAGTTTGAACAAATACTACAAACACATTATGCAATATATACTTTGCAAAACTCTTTAGTTCTGTCTCATTTAGCTCTTTAAGGTAAGTGTCAATTACCTTTTGGTTTTCAAGAAATACATTCTCAGTATCAGTAGGCTTTTCTGGCTTGTAATCTGACTTACCTTGGAGTATGTAGTGCTTATACAGTGCATACTCTTTCTTGCGTACCCTTAACCTTGGCTCATCTGTTTCATCTGAATACACATCAATAGGTAAGATTCTCTTTTGAAGGTCATCTTTTACACCTTGATGGCTTATTCTGCTTTTTAATTGTGAAACAATTAGGCTAAGGGTAGTTAATCTTTGCTGCCCATCAACAACCTCAAAAGTATTATGCCCCTTATTAATGCAAATCATACTTCCAATGAAATATTCATTTTCTTCAGATTTATAACTTTGGTAAATGTCATCCACAAGCTGTTCTGCATTATCTTTACTCCAGCTATATGGTCTTTGATACGGTGGAATTAAATACTTCTTATTCTCCGTTAATATGTCCTGAATCTTACACTCTTTAGCTTCCACTGATTTGCATCTCTATAATAATTAATTAAATGAGTTATTTTACTATAAAATATTTTTACTGTCATTTACTTTTTTGGCTGATTGTAGAACTGAATATGTATAGGAATGTAACAGATGCTTATACGTAACTTTTACGCATAAGTAATTATATGCACGATATGTGAATATTCTTGAAAGTCTTGCACAGCAATCCTTTCGGTTAATATGTAAGCGAAAGTACTCATAGCCTCGCCTACGCATTTCACGTTCTGTATATTTTTCGCTTAAGCAAATACTCATTCTCCAAACCTTGCTTTCTATCCCGAAACTCTGTATGTCCATAAAGTTTATTGCATAATCGTTTATACCAACTATAAATACTGTATAAAATAACAGTAGTAAGAAAATTATGCGTCTACAGCAGCAATTTCAGATGGTCATCAGGACGGCTAACTACGCTCTTTCAACCGAGCGGTCTTATTGGAACTGGATTAAAGACTTTATCAAGTTTCATAAGATGCAGCATCCAAAGAACCTTACAGGCGATGATATCGGCAAGTTTCTCAGCCATCTTGTGATGAAGAAACACGTTTCTGTAAGCACGCAGCAGCAGGCTCTTAGTGCGCTGGTATTTCTTTATAAAAAAGTACTGGGTCGTGACAACATTACCATTTCCGATTGGCTTAATGCACGCAAGCCGAAAAAGTTACCGGTCGTTTTCTCTGAGGCAGAAGTTGACAGGGTGCTTTCTCATCTTAATGGCACACCATTACTTGCTGCTCAGTTGATGTATGGTGCCGGCTTGCGCCTTAAAGAAGCTCTCCGCATGCGAGTTAAAGATGTGGACTTTGACCGAAAAGAGATTTTTGTCCGCGATGGCAAGGGCGGTAAAGACCGTGTCACGTTAATGCCCAAAGTAGCCATTGAGAGTCTCTGCCAGCACATTGATAAAACCCGGCTGTTGCATCTCGAAGCTATGGAAGCGGGTATAATGTTTGTCCATCTTCCGGGTACGTTGGCGAGAAAATACCCCAATGCAGCAAAAGAACTTGCCTGGCAGTATCTATTCGCCAGCTCACAAATGAGTACTGATCCTCGCACTGGAAAGCAAGGCCGACACCACATCCACGAGCGCGGTATTCAATCGGCAGTGAAACGAGCCATTAAAATGGCTGGTGTTAATAAGCACGGCAGTTGTCATACGCTACGACACAGTTTTGCAACCCACCTGCTCGAGGGAGGTTACGATATCAGAACCGTTTAGGAGCTTCTGGGACATGCCAATGTGAATACCACCATGATTTACACTCATGTTTTGAATCGGGGTGGACGTGCAGTTCTAAGCCCCGCAGATCGCTGACGGGGTGAGGTGCTAACAGAGCAAAACTAAAGGAGGTTGGTGAAATGGCTGTCACCTCACCCCTTAAGAACCCTACCTTCGACACGGTTTACCGTTTAGTGGCAAAAAATCTTATCAGACATCGGATATGACACCTCTGTTGGCACATCAGACCTACCCTTGCGAATCGGGATTATATGCACCCCCGATTATTTTATTGAAAACACGCTACCGCCCTTAGCTTGACCATCGTCTTTTATTGATACAGGGAGCATGAAGCCAAATAGCTCAAATTGGAATTTTTGATAATCTGGTGATTTTATAGTTGATTCCCGTCCAAAAACTAAATCAGCTTACAGGGCAGAGAGTTCAGGCACTGTAAAAAGTAAAGCCCTATTGTTTTTAACGACTCTATTTCCCAAGACAGCAAAAACAGGGAAAAGCCAAAAGAAAAGCCAAAAGAAAAGCTAAAAAAGCGGGAGCTTCAAATGTGCAAAAAACGCAACCCACAGTGTAGACTCGATCTGGCCTGTATTCCTCATGAAATTTGTGAACAATACTGCGGACAGTTTTAGACAGTCTGGTGTCTGATGCTGCAAGGCTTGCAACTCAAGAGGACCATTTTATGGTAACTCAAGAATAAGCGTGAGTTACCATAAAATAATAGTATATCCTCAGCCCCCTGGCAGCCGCGAGTGTTAAGTTTATTAAACTGTCCGAAGTTTTGGTGAAGAACTTTCCAGCATTTCCCATTGGCTGAATGTCTGCCCGGAGTGTATTGACAGGGTTTTTGATGACCTGGACACTGGTAGGAGGCAACTTACCCCGTGATGATGGCCCTTGCCGGGCATGATCTTGAACCTGAATTCATCCGGTTGAACGGGCTACTTTGACAATGCTATGTGTGAACCCGCTCAATAAAGTCAGCATATTCCCTGATATAATCTGACTCATCGTAATGCTCGCTTGCCAGCACCATCAGTACACAGTCGTCAGTAAAATCGTACATCTCTCGCCAGAGGGTATTGCCCATATACAGGCCTTTACGAGGAGAGTCCAAACGAGTCATACACTGGGAGCGTCCATCATCCAGTAAAAAAGTACAGGCTCCTTTCACACAAACCGCCACCTGTTTGAGCGTCTTATGGGCATGAAATCCACGCCGAACATCACTGGCTGTACCAAACAGGTAGTACACACGCCGAATGGTAAAAGGGATATTTTTATTTTCTTCCAGAGAGACAAGCCCACCGCGATAGTCAGAGAGGTCTTTAAAATCAATTAATACAGGGTTCATCGCTTTTTTCTTTCTCAGGTTATTTGTTATTTTTTTGTTAAAAAGCTTGTTAATCGATGAGTCCCAGCAGGTATCGTCCGTACGCCGTTTTCCCCAGTTCCGAACCTGCTCGAAGAATATCCTCTTCATTTAACCAGTTATTCTTTAATGCGATTTCTTCCAGACAAGCGACTTTTAACCCCTGTCGTTGTTCAATGGTTTGTACAAACTGTCCAGCTTCAAGGAGTGAGTTGTGAGTCCCGGTATCCAGCCAGGCATAACCACGTCCCAGTATTTCAACACTGAGCTGACCATGGTCAAGATAAAGTCGATTGAGCGCTGTAATTTCCAACTCTCCTCTGGCAGAAGGCTTCACTTCTCTGGCAAGGTCAACGACCTGATTATCGTAAAAATATAAGCCTGTGGCCGCATAATTGGATTTTGGCTGTTCCGGCTTTTCCTCAATAGACTTCACCTGTCCATTTTCGCCAAACTCAACCACGCCGAAGCGCTCCGGGTCGGCAACGCGATAACCGAACAAGGTTGCACCTTCTTTTCTATTCACTGCAGCCTGTAGCTTGGGGGTAAAGCCCTGCCCGTAAAAAATATTATCCCCCAATATCAGGCTGACACGGTCCTGCCCGATAAAATGACGACTAATAATAAAAGCCTGCACCAACCCTTCAGGTTGGGGCTGAATAGCATAACTCAGTTGAATCCCGAACTGGCTGCCATCACCGAGTACATTAAAAAAGTTCACCTGATCTTCCGGGGTGGTAATCACCTGAATATCCCGAATACCCCCAAGCATTAACACTGATAACGGGTAATAGATCATGGGTTTGTCATACACAGGTAACAATTGTTTAGAGACACCACGGGTGATGGGGTGCAGTCGGGTACCGCTGCCACCGGCAAGGACAATACCTTTCATTGTTATTATTCCGACGTTGTTATAATGAGGGTGGAATGTATTTATTGAGCAGGCAGTCCGAGACGTTCACGGTGATAGCTGCCGTCCCGAACGCGTCCACACCAGACAGGGTTATCCATATACCATTGCACTGTTTTGTGAAGGCCTGTCTCAAAGGTTTCTTCTGGCTCCCAACCGAGTTCCGTCTTTATTTTTGTTGCATCTATGGCGTATCGCTGATCATGACCGGGACGGTCTTCAACAAAGGTTATCAGGTCTTTAAAGCATTCAATGCCTTCAGGCTTTTCAGGTGCCAGTTCTTCGAGCAGATCACATAAGGTATCAACAACATCAATATTCTTTTTCCCGGTATGCCCGCCGATGTTGTAGGTTTCACCCGTCTGTCCTTTCTGTAAAACGGTATACAGGGCTTTTGCATGGTCTTCCACATACAGCCAGTCCCTGACTTGCTGACCATTGCCGTATACAGGCAATGGCCTACCCTCCAGGGCATTTAATAACATCAGGGGAATCAACTTTTCCGGGAATTGGCAAGGCCCATAATTATTGGAGCAGTTGCTTATGACCACTGGTAGCCCATAAGTTCGATGCCAGGCGCGGACTAAATGATCTGAGCTGGCTTTGCTGGCTGAATAGGGAGAACCCGGGGCATAAGGCGATTGCTCAGTAAAGTAATCCTCTGGATTTCCGAGATCCCCATACACTTCATCCGTTGATACATGGTGAAACCGAAATGCTTTCCCTTTCACTGATGACAGCGACTGCCAGTAGTTCCTGACGGCTTCCAGTAAGCTACATGTGCCCACTACATTGGTCTGAATAAAATCTGCCGGCCCGCTAATGGAGCGGTCCACATGGCTTTCTGCCGCTAAGTGCATGACGGCGTCAGGGGTAAACTCTGCCAGAATTGCCCTGATGGCCTGCGTATTGACAATGTCTTCACAAATAAAATGATAACGTGGACTCTCCGCCACTGATATCAACGATTCAAGGTTGCCGGCATACGTCAGTTTATCGAGATTAATAACCCGATGGTCTGTTTGCTTTATCAGGTAACGCACAACGGCAGAACCAATAAAGCCGGCACCACCAGTGACAAGGATAGTACGACTGATCATGTCCAGATCCCCCGGGTGTCAACAATATAATCAGACACCGGTTTAAAGCATTTAAACGGCCTGTGGTCAACCAACAGAACATAGATGTCGGCTTGTTCAAAGGCGGTATCAAGGCTGACCAGCTCAAAGTCTTCCCGCAGCCCTTCGATATTAGGTTCCACAGCAATCACTTTACACCCTGATGTATTAACCAGTGAGCGGGTAATCTGCAATGCGGGACTCTCACGAAGGTCATCAATATCGGCTTTAAACGCCAGGCCAAAACAGGCAATGATTAAATCATTGCGTTCTTTTTCAGGATGCTGAGCCAGGAAAGTGTCTACACGTTCACTGACCTTATCCATTACCCATTGCGGCTTATTGTCATTCACCTGCCTTGCCTGTTTGATTAAACTGGCCTGCTCTGGTGTCTGCGACACAATAAACCAGGGGTCAACGGCAATACAATGCCCACCGACACCCGGCCCGGGCTGGAGAATATTCACCCTTGGATGCCGATTGGCCAGGGCTATCAGCTCCCAGACATCAACAGCCAGTTTATCGCAAATCACAGACAACTCATTGGCAAAAGCAATGCTGACATCCCGGCTGGCATTCTCGGTCAGTTTTGCCATTTCAGCCGTACGGGTATTGGTGACAATGCATTCGCCTTTAACAAACAACTGGTAAAGCTGACAGGCTTTTTCAGCGCTTTTTTTGTTGATACCGCCAATCACCCGATCATTTTCAATCAACTCACGCACCGCCTGTCCGGGCGATACCCGCTCAGGGCAATAGGCAATAAAAATATCGCCGGGTTGACCACTGGACTCGGGAACCGTTAAGTCGGGACGGGCTTCTGCAATCCAGGTTGCCATTTGTTCGGTTGTGGTCACCGGTGATGTGGATTCCAACACGACAAGGTCACCCTTTTTCAATACCAGTGCAATTTCACGGGAAGCTGCGGCTATATACGACAAATTTGGTTTATACTGGCCATTGACAGGTGTGGGCACTGCAATAATAAACGCATCGGCAGGCTCGGGTTGTGTCGTCGCTGTCAAAAAACCTGTGGCGACTGCGGCACGAACCCGTCTATCAAGATCCGGCTCAACAATATGGATATTGCCCTGATTAATGGTATCCACTACCTGTGGGTCAATATCCACGCCTGTTACCCGTATTTTTCGGTCAGCAAACATGACGGCAGTTGGCAGGCCTATATAGCCCATGCCTATGACAGAAACAGAAGAGATTGGCTGATGGTGAGACATAGTCTTTTTATCATTGTTAACGGAGCAATAGGAACAGGGAGGAATAGCACTCTTATGCAGGGTGAAAAATAGTGCCATGTTGAGAAAGAAACAAATCCATGGACTGATCAGTACCTGAAACCGCACTGACAATCCGTTCGCTTGCTTTGCCGTCGCCATAAGGGTTATATGCCTGACTCATGGCAGTATAAGCTAACTTGTTATCCAGCAGGCGAGTGACTTCATTGACAATGGTATTAGTGCAGGTTCCCACCAGGCGCACCGTACCTGCTTTTAACGCACAGGAGCGCTCCGTCGTATTGCGCATACATAAAACAGGTTTTCCCAATGAGGGCGCTTCTTCCTGAATACCACCAGAATCAGTCAGTATCAAATAACTCGATTTCATCAGATAAACAAACGACAGGTATTGCTGAGGTGCAATCAGGTGAATATTTTCTGCATCGGTTAACAGCCGGTTAACCGGCTCCTGAACATTCGGGTTCAAATGCACAGGATAAACAATGTTGACATCAGAACGCCGTGATAATTCACGCAACGCCTGACAAATCTGCCTAAAGCCATCACCAAAGCTTTCACGCCTGTGCCCCGTCACTAAAACCAGTTTTCTCCCATTATCGTTTAAAAAAGGAAATTGCTGACTGAGCGTGTTTTGCAAAGACGGGCTATTATCAATGCGTTCAGATACCGTCATCAGTGCATCAATAACGGTATTCCCTGTGACAACAATTCGCTCCGGTGCAATATTCTCCTGTAGCAGATTTTTCAGGGACTGCGTTGTTGGTGTGTAGTGCTGGTCTGCAATTGTGCTCGTCAGTTTGCGCATGCCTTCTTCTGGCCAGGGAGAATAAATGTTCCCTGTGCGCAGACCTGCTTCAACATGTCCAACAGGAATCTGATGATAGTAGCCTGCCAGCATAGCGGCAAATGACGTTGCTGTATCGCCATGCACCAATAACCGGTCAGGCTGACTATCAGAAAGCACCCGTTTTAACCGACCAATAATCGCCGTTGTCACATCTGACAGATCTTGCCCGTGTTGCATAATATCAAGGTCATAATCCGGTGTAATGGCAAACAGGCTCAATACCTGATCCAGCATTTCCCGGTGTTGTCCTGTCACACAGACATGTGTTTCAAAGTCAGGATTATGTTTAAAGGCATTGACAACCGGTGCCATTTTTATGGCTTCCGGGCGTGTGCCAAAAACAATCAATAGCTTCATGAATGGCCTTTTATAATTATTCACCGGAGGAAATGGAGTACTGTTTTATAACCGTCTTATAAAATGGCTTTATTTAATACGACACCAGTAATCTGCACACCTGTTTTCAGGATATCTAACGCCCCGTCAATCAATTCAGGCGCTTTCACTTTACCGGCCTCAACAACATACAACACCGTATTACAATGACGGATAATATGCTGGGCATCACTTATTCCAGACAAAGGTGGGCAATCAATAATAATGGTCTCATAGTCTTTTTTCAGCTGATGCAGGACATGGGCAAACATGGGCGATGCCAGCAGCTCCTGGGCATGCTCAACACAACCACCTGAAGGTATTAACCTGACCCCCTGCGTTTCTGTGGGTACGCCAGCCGGTTCCTCTGTCCCCTGTAAAATAGCGGCCAGGCTACCCAGGCTACTCTGTGGGTTTTCAGCCTTAAGCAGCGTATTTATGGTGTGTTCTGATTGCCGTAGATTGCCATTAATGACCAGCGTCTTACCCAACAGGCCAAAGGCTTTTGCTATACTCGTTGCGGTGGTGGTTTTGCCTTCACCGGCTTCTGCTGAAGTGACGGCAATAACCGCGACACTTTTCTTATACTTCTCATGCTTTTCATGCTTCTCGTGTTGCAGGCTGATGCGGGTGCGCAGCGTTCGGACAGCTTCACTATACCCTTGATATTTCTCACAGAACAGCTGCTGAGGCACCTTCGTGTCTTTTCGATTCCGTTTAACATGGGGTAACCGGCCTGACACAGGAAGCTTGAGTTTTTCATCAATGTCTCTCGTCGTCCTTACGGTGTTATTCAGCATTTCCAGAAGAAATACAACGCCCGTTGATAGTAGCAAACCGGCCATCCCCATCATAATAATGATCCGTTTTTTCTTAGGTTTAACGGGATAGTAAGGTTCATAGGCGGCATCAACCACGCGTGCGTTTGCATTTTTAAAGTCATTTGTCGCTTGATTTTCACCAATACGGGTAAGAAAGGTATTATGCAGTGATTCCCTTCTTCTAACCTCTCGTTCAAGCTCACTCAACCGGTACTGTTTACGGCTGATCGCCTGAATATGTTCACGGGTGGCCTGAAGCGTTTCTGACAGGGCTTGCTCGTTGGCGAGGGTGACTTCGTATTGCTTTTCAATGCCCTCCACAATCTTCATGGTTTGCAGGCGAATATGGCGCCGGGCACTTTTCAGTTCTGTTATTGCCGTAATCATCTGCGGATGCTTAAGTCCATAACGCTTTGACAGCTCATCCACCTTTCGCTGTGACAGGGATTCCTGCTCTTTTAATGTCCTGAGCAGGGGGTCTTTTAAGACGCCAGGCAGAACGCTGTATTCCTCAGCGGTTTTAGCACCACTGTCGGTGATTTCATGGTAAATGCTTCTGTTTTGTGCCAGGGTTTCCTTAACGTCTGCCAGTGAATGCGTCAGCGCTTTCAACTCGCTTTTTGCCAGCTCCAGTTCACTGTCGAGGTTAATCAGGTTTTCTTTTTCCCGATACGCCTGCAGCTTTTTTTCAGCCTGGTCAAGACCGTCAGCCAGGTCACTCAGTCGCCCCTGCATCCATTGCGTACTGTCAGCACTGGCGGTGAGCCGGGAATCCAGCCACGCATCGATATAGGCTCTGGCAATGGCATTGGCCAGTAGTGCCGTTAAGGCTTTATTGGTTGAATTCACCGATATTTTAGCCATCTGTGTATCGGGTACGGGGGACACAGAAACCATTCCCTGAAGGACACTGGTCGCATCAAAAATCAATGCTTCCCGGGGGGGAATATAGTCCGGCTCCAGTGGCAGCCCTAACCATTTCCGCCAGTTGAGTAACGGCTCTTTTTCAGGACGCAATGTCCTGTTAAATTCCGGGCGTGAAATCAGATTCAGCTGACGCACGACTTTTTCCAGCACGGTTCTGGACTTCATGATTTCGTACTGGGTGCGCAGATAAGATGAGTCACCGCCAACACTGTAAAGACTATCGATGGCAACGACTTTCCTGTCTTCCTGTTTCAATTCAAGGCTGGTGGTTGCTACGTAGACAGGGGGTAGCCGTGAACTGTACAGTACACCCAGCACAACCATCAGTGCTGTACTGCCACCGATCACCCACAGGTAACGACGAACAATCTGAACAATATCCCCAATGGATATCAGCTGCCCGGTTTCCTTAATCGGATACAGCACGGGCGGGGGTACGCTACTCATAACAGAAAATCAGTGGCTGAGAAAACACCTTAAAAAAAGCTTTCTTCAATATTGATTATGTCGCCGGGTAAGACCTTGTCCCTCAGCGTCAGCCACAATGTTTGTTGTTCTCCTTTTTTTTCCCGGGTCACCTGTATTTTCTTCTGTGATGCCCGTTCAGTAAATCCGCCAGCCAGAGCAATGGCTTTTTGTAATGTCAGCTTCGGGGCATAGGAGAAGCCTCCCGGACTTTTCACTTCGCCTCTGACAAAATATTTTCGGTATTCAATTAGCCTGACGGTCACTATGGGGTTAATCAGGTAATCCCCCTTCAAGCCGCGGGTAATATAATCCTGTACCTGTTTAATCGTTTTTCCCTGAACGGGAATATCCCCCAAAAAAGGGTATGCAAGGGTGCCTGTCGCTGTGAGCCGTGCATCCTTAATGGTTAAGTTGCTTTCGTTAAACACATCAATACTGATGACATCCCCAACAGCCAGTATATAGTCTGTTTGTGTGCCTGCCCTGGCAGCGATGACAACAAGCGTCCCTATAAAAAAAAGGCTGCTGACTAATACTTTCTTCACATTCTTTCTTCACATTCATGCTTACAGGTTGATTGACCCGGTTAATGTAAACACATTTCGTCGATAATTTTCCGGTTCTGCGTCAGGTTGTATGGCTTTTTCATTGTGTATTGTGTGCTCCCAGTTTAATGATAAAGAAAACCAACGACGTGCATCCCATGTCCATCCAACGTTAAACGTCTGGATCACAGCCTCCTTGTCCACCTTGCCGCCATAACCAGGAATATCTTTCCAGGTGGCTTCCCATCTCACCACGGTCTTTCGTCGTGAACGCCACTGGTGATTCCAGGCCATACTGACTGTTGTCGCCCTGGCGAAATAACGTTGTACCGGGTCATCAGAGTCAATCTCGTACTTTTCACCGGCCCTGAACGTCACGACAGAGTAGCTTTTTATGTTATAACTGCCCCCTGTATTCCAGCCGGTATAACCCTCTTTCTGGTTTTCCTCAGATGATCGGAAACGGTGACCGAGTTTGAAATAGCCTGCCGTTTCTTCTGAGGTTCTGAAAGATAAACCGGCTAAATAGCTGTCAATGTCGTAACCTGCTGTACCGGAGTACGCCAGCACTTCTTTTGAGACCTCGAATAATAGATCCGTGCGCGTCAAAAAGCGGTAATAGGCTGTTGCACCATAGAGACTGATTTTACTGTTGTCGTACTGGTCGCTGGTGTATTCTTTTCTGGTCATATTGCCAAAAAAATCAATCCTTGCCCGAGTCCTTAACGAGCCAAACCCATACTTGCCATTGACGATCGTCTGCTGATATTGAGGTTGTTTCCGGTCACCTGTCAACGCCTGGTGTTTACCAATATAGCGGCCAGCAACCAGACTACCGGTAAACCGGTTTCGACGGGTAAATTCATGGTGTATATCAAGATTAAGCTGATAGTCTGTTGCTGATTCTGCATGGATAATAGTGTACTGATGACGTTTTGCTTCGAGACTCGCCCGGTACTCATCAGGTCCGGAGATCACCTGAGCGTAGATGCCCGGTATTACTGTGTAAATACCTGCTGTTTTCGAGTATTCGTCCTGATAAAAGTTGTCATCGTAGGCAAAGCTGATGGCAAGATCCGAAAAGAGGTGAATGCCCTCCCCTGTGAAGGCATTGACAGGCAATGTGCCAAAACTCTTTGATGAAACCATCAGGCAGGTAAAAATGACTGCAAAATTGCGCAACACTTCCCCTGAGTACATTTTTTATAAATTGGGCACGCTACCGCCCATCAACTACGGCTTAGTGTTGAAAGAACCGGTTATTTTTAAAGTTAACGTGACACCGTGTCCCTGGTTTATGTTGGGAGAAGCGCTGTTTTCTATTTTTTTGAGTAACAAAAAACACCGAAAAGCAAGGGGTGGCGCTATTATCACCACCTGTCATCACCAGAGAAATTGTGCAGTTTTGTTCTTATCAGCCTGTGAAGGTCAATTGCACCTTTACTGCCGTGTATCTGTCAGGTCAGTCTGTCGGCTGTCCTGCACCAACAGATAGTTTTACACTATTACCACTGCTGACGGTAGCATATTAACCAACTCAAGTTAAGCACCGGCATAGATGCGTAAACAGATGCGTAAACAGGTGCGTAACTTGAGTTAACAACCATTCATTTTACTGTGGATAGCCTTATTGAAAATCAGGGTGTCTAGCAGGCAATATCTGGTATATCAAAATATTTTGATATACCAGATATTGCCTGCTAGACTACTTTTTCACACTATCCTCACTGGAGCATTATTTGTCAGAGGCCACAACCACGGATCAGCTCACCATCTTGGGAAAAGCCTTTGGTGATAAGCTTCGCCTGACTGTCCTGCGGGTATTGAGTACTGAATCATTAGGTGTAATGGCGCTTAGTGAGGTGTTTGGTATGCGTCAGCCCGCCATGAGTCATCATCTGAAAGTATTGTTGCAAGCGGGTTTGGTAACCACGCGTAAGGAAGGCAATACCATCTTTTACCAACGGGCTTTACCTCCGACCAATAGCTGCCATGAAGGGATTATTCGTGCATTTTTTACAGCAGTGGATCACACGACGTTGTCCGAAGAATTAACAAAAAGACTCGAGAGCATCGGGCAGCAACGTGCCGAGTGGTCGCGGCAATTTTTCGTCCGTCATGCCGATGTGTTGCGCAAACAGCAGGAGCTTATTGCTGACCATGCGCTTTATGCAGAAGGTATAACGACATTGCTCAGGCAAACAAGCTTTCCAAGCAGAGCTTTGGCTCTGGAAATCGGACCCGGTGAAGGGGCTTTCCTGAAAACGCTGAGCGAGCAGTTTGCAACCGTCCATGCGGTGGATAACTGTCAGAATATGTTGAGGTACTCGCAGCAACGGGCCAATGATGAAAAACTCAACAATATTACATTTCATCTCGGTGAAATTCATGAACTGGATAACCTTAATCGTCAGTTTGACTGCATTGTCGCCAATATGGTGCTACACCATATATCCAGCCCGGCAACCATGATTCTCCAGGCAATACAGTTGTTAAAGCCGGGAGGCAATTTTCTGATTAGCGAGCTGTGTCGCCATGATCAGGAATGGGCACGTTCCTCCTGTGGCGATCTCTGGCTGGGGTTCAGCCCGGAAGAATTGGGCCAGTGGGCCGAACAAGCCGGTTTTATTAATTGTGATGCCCAGTATCTGGCATTACGAAATGGTTTTCAGATTCAAGTTCGGTGCTTTACCCGGCCTGCTTGAGTCACAATTGAGGCAAAAGACAATTATGACAGATTATTCACTGTTCACTTCTGAGTCCGTATCTGAAGGGCACCCTGATAAAGTAGCGGATCAGATTTCCGATGCGGTTTTGGATGCTATCCTGACAGATGATCCGGAAGCCCGTGTTGCTGTGGAAACGATGGTGAAAACTGGCATGGTGATTCTTGCCGGTGAAGTGCGCACCAATACCTATGTGGATATTGAAGAGCTGGTACGTAAAGTCGTCACCGGCATCGGCTATAACAACGGCGACCTTGGTTTTGATGGTGAGTCTGTAGCGGTAATGAACGCCATTGGTAAACAGTCTGTGGATATTGCGGCGGGTGTGGATGAAACTCAGAATCATGAGCAGGGCGCTGGTGACCAGGGTCTGGTATTTGGCTATGCCAACAATGAGACACCTGTGCTGATGCCTGCGCCCATCTACTATGCCCATGAGCTGGTGAAACGTCAGGCTGAACTGCGTAAAAATGGTACCTTGCCATGGTTACGGCCAGATGCCAAGAGTCAGGTGACTATGCGTTACAACAGAAAAGGCCATGTCCAATGTGTGGATGCTGTCGTTTTATCCACACAGCATAACCCTGGAGTTTCTCAGGAGCAGATTGAAGAAGAAGTGCTGGAACATATTATCAAACCGGTACTGCCTTCTGAGTGGCTGCACACTGGAACCCGCTTTCATATTAATCCCACTGGTATCTTTGTGATCGGCGGCCCTGTGGGTGACTGTGGCTTAACCGGCCGTAAAATTATTGTAGATACCTACGGCGGCATGGCTCGCCATGGCGGTGGCGCATTCTCTGGCAAGGACCCTTCCAAGGTTGACCGCTCTGCTGCTTATGCAGGACGCTATGTGGCGAAAAACCTGGTAGCCTCAGGGATTGCTGAGCGCTGCGAAATTCAGGTATCCTATGCTATCGGTGTCGCAGAGCCTACATCTATTTCTGTTAATACCTTTGGTACCGGTAAAATTGCCGATGAAAAAATCGTAGATTTGATACATGAGTATTTTGACCTGCGTCCACGTGGCCTCATTAAAATGCTGGACCTTAAACGCCCTATCTATCAGGCAACTGCCGCTTACGGCCATTTTGGTCGTGAAGAGCCTGAATTTAGCTGGGAAAAAACCGATAAAGCCGAAGCGCTGAGCATTGCGGCCGGGCTTTAAAAAACAACTGCTGGATAAATGCAAAACCCTGTTATGCGTCTATCCGTCCGGGTTAATGGCTCTGATTGACAAGATGCGCTGTCAGCGCTGACAGACCGAATGATGGGCAATGGTGACTTTCCCTGTCTACCGGACCTGATTGAACAAGCATCCACCGAAACGCAGTGTGGTTTAACCAGCAGTTATTGAGAACTTACTGACATTCTGGTCGTTTACACAGAAACCTTTGGATGCCAGATTTGGTTTTTCCAGATTGATTGACATTGTTCCATTTTACAACCTGGACACAGCACTTTCTGATAACAGTTTATACGACACATTATATAAGCAGAAGTTTTGAACCACTACCTTATCAATCATTGACTGAATGAGCAGACACTTTATATGGTATGGGTGCGTAACTTCAGTTATTAAAGGTGACAACCGTTATGAAACCGCCTGTGGCTGCAAAAAAAACCTGTGTCGTCCATCAGCATGGCTGTAAGCGAGTTGATGACTATCAATGGCTGAGGGATAAAAACTGGCAGATGTTTATAGAGGGAGAGTTGAATTTTCATAACCCGGAAGTGTTGAGTTATCTGGAGGAAGAAGAAGCCTACAAAAACCATGTAATGCAAGGCTCGAAGGCGACTACCACCACGCTTTACAATGAAATTCTTTCCCGCATCAAAGAAGATGATAGCTCTTATCCCATAAAGAAAGGCGATTATTATTATTATATTCGGGAAGAAAAAGGTAAAAACTACCCGATTTTTTGCCGCAGAAAAGGGGATAGAGCGGCACCTGAAACCATTTATTTTGATGTCAATAAAGAGGCTGAAGGCAAGGCGCTTTATCAAATACAGGAATCAGCCACCAACCGGGTACAGACTCACTTTGCTTATGCATTTAACCTGACAGGTTCACTGGAGAGCACCATCAAGGTACGGGATTTAACCACAACCACAGACCTGCCCTGGTCATTTCCCAAGAGTACTGGCTCTTTTCAGTGGGCCGATGATGAGCATCTTTATATTATTGAGCGTGACGAGTTCTCCCGTGGAAAGGCTGTCTATAAAGTCAATATCCACAAAGGGCCTGAAGAAAAACAGTTGATTTTCACTAAGCCAGCACACTATGACGACCTGTTTATGTCTCTCTCTCGTACCACCGACAGAGCGTTTTCATTATTGCATCTTGACAGTGGTGCCACGCATGTTGTCTTTGTGGCCAAAAAAGGCAGTGATCGGTTTGAAGAGTTTGTGAAGGGAGAGAATGATATTTCATTTTCTGTGGACCACTACAAGGGCTATTTTTATATACTGACCAATCAGGATGAAGCCCATAACTTTAAAATCATGCGCTGTTGTACTGAAGCCGATCATTGGTCACAGGAGAACTGGACACTGTTTTTGGAAGAACAGAAAAACCATTGCCTCGACGGTATTAGCTTTTATAACGACTACCTGGTGTTGGAGAGAAAGAATACCCGCAGAGCACTGGATGAAATCACTATAAAAAATATGGTCTCAGGCAATGAGCAAACCATTACTATGCCTGATGAAGCCTATGACTTGTCGTTTTCAGGTGCGTGGGACCATCGGTCTACTGTCGTCAGGGTGGACTATGACTCTCCGGTAAGCCCCAATAAAGTATTGGAGCTGGATTTATCAACAGGTCATGTTAAACAGGTGCATGTTAAAGCTATTCCTCATTTTGATGCCAGCAACTATGTGGTGAAACGGGAGTTTGCCAAAGCCCGTGATGGTGAAAATATTCCTGTGACAGTGGTGCATAAAAAAGGGCTGGTACAAAATGGAACGCATAAAGCATTTGTTTATGGTTACGGTTCTTATGGTTACGGGATGTCAGCGTGTTTTTCGTCGCGTATTTTCAGCTTGATCGACCGTGGCTTTGTCTACGCCATAGCCCATATCCGTGGCGGGGATGATAAGGGCTATGCCTGGTATCTTGATGGAAAAATGCATAAAAAGATGAACACGTTTTATGATTTTATTGATAGCTGTGAGCATTTGATCCATCAGGGATATACCCAAAAAGGCGCAATCGCCATCAATGGAGGGAGTGCGGGTGGTTTGCTCATGGGAGCAGTGACAAACCTGAGGCCTGACCTGTTCGGCTGTGTGATTGCCCATGTGCCATTTGTCGATGTTATCAATACCATCAGTGACAAGACGTTACCACTGACCCCACCTGAGTGGGAGGAGTGGGGAAATCCCATTGATAGCAGGGAGGACTTTGATTACATTTTGCAGTACTCACCCTACGATAATATAAAAGCCCGACGTTATCCCCCCATGTTGTTTAACTCAGGGATTTCTGATGAACAGGTCACCTATTGGGAACCCACCAAAATGGTTGCCAGGCTCAGGACGTTAAAAAAAGACGACAATCTATTACTGCTCAATATGAAGATGCACGCTGGTCATGCTGGTGCCAGCAAGCGATACGAGTGGATTGAGGATGTGGCCTTTGATTATACCTTCGTGCTGAAATGTTTTGGTCTGGAAAGTTCAGAATAATCAAAAAGTGAGACTGTTTTTTGTCTGGCTTGATGAAAAACATTGCACTCTCTTTTGGTATTATTCTAACCAGTGGAGCCTGAAGAAAACAGCAGGCTCTGCAAATAAAGCCCTTCAGAAGTTTTACAGGCCATTGTCACTACAGGTTTTTAATGACTGGAAATTAACCGTTAACGACTTAATCTCCAGCCGTTTCCAAGCGCTCATCTTCAAGCCATTCAACGACATTGCTACCGATATGATCCAAAGGAATATCTTTACGCCAGCGCGAATCAGTCAGGATTTTGCTCATATCACAGCGATCTTTGTATTTACCCGCTACATTAACCATTTCCGTCAGCAACCCTTCACTCAGCTTGATGGGATTTAAGCCAAGCTCCAAAAATTTATCATTGCACACAAGTAACTCATTTTCGAATGATTCATTGCGAGGGTTAATGTAGTAACGCGCCTTTGAATTTGTCAATTTAGCAACCAGTTCGGCTAAATCACGCACACGATGAGTTTCCGTTGTTTGGTTAAAAATCTTAACGCGTTCCCCTTTATCAGGGGGATTTTTTACTGCCAGCGCAATACAGCGTACAGTATCACGAATGTTAATAAAAGCACGCGTCTGCCCACCGGTACCGTACACTGTCAGTGGATGCCCGACGGCCGCCTGAACCAGGAACCGATTGAGCACGGTGCCATAATCCCCTTCGTAATCAAAGCGGTTTACCAAATCTTCGTGCATTAATGTTTCGTCAGTATTGGTGCCCCAGACAATCCCCTGATGCAGATCAGTAATACGAACCTCATCATTTTTGTTGTAGTAGTAGAAAAGAAGCGCATCCTGAGCTTTGGTCATATGGTAGATACTTCCTGGATGTGGCGGGTAAGGGATTTCAATGTTGTGGCTTGTTACATCCATATCTACCGTTACATTAAGATACCCTTCAGGAATTTTAATACCCGCTGTGCCATATCCATAAACACCCATTGTGCCAAGATGCACAAGGTAAATATCCAGCTCTGATTCCACCATGGCACATAACAGATTATGGGTACCATTGATGTTGTTATTGACTGTATATTGTTTATGTCTGGCAGATTTCATCGAGTAAGGTGCGGCGCGTTGTTCAGCAAAGTGAACAATGACATCTGGCTTTACTTCCCTGATAAGACTGAGAAGTTCGGCATAATCTTCGGCAATGTTGATATCAATAAACGCTATCTCTTTGCCAGAGACTTCTTGCCATGCTTCCAGTCGGCGCTCTATTGTGGTGATTGGCGTAAGTGACTTACAGCCTAGCTCTACATCAATTTTTCGTCTTGAGAGATTGTCAACAATGGTGACATCATACCCAAGACCGGAAAGATGAAGTGATGTGGGCCAGCCACAAAATCCATCACCACCAAGAACAATAATTTTTCCCTTTTGATTCACCGTTTATCCTCCTCTATTTTTTTGAAGTAAGTCCAGATTTTTAGTTGGATTAGTGTTCAATTGTCGAATCTGAAGAATCAGGTTCAACAATGAAAAATCAAGGAAAAATCAAGCTGGATATAACCCAGCCTGATTTTTAGAATTTATGAAGATCAATAATACCCGGACAAAAAGAAGCCTGAATCGTAGTGGCGTGCATTTTCTTACAACCACTGTCTTCTATATGCTGGCGGAAACGGGTCATGTGGGTTGGGTCAACAGGGGGGTGATGCTGAAAGTACTGCATACCAAAAAAGTACTGCCAATAAGAACCTTTAACCCAACGTTCGATAACCTGCCCATCCAATAACGCAAAAACGTGTTTCAAATAATGCAGTCCGGCCATGAGGCCAATGGTTTTTAATGGTTGTCCGGTTTTACCTGTATAAAACCGGCCCAGTTCATGGCACAGGTAATCCCGATCAATACTATTGGCCACATGATCAAGGTTAATGAGATTGTTGAGTTCCTCTCGAGAGAGGTTTTTCTGGGGCGATTGTTCAGTTTTTTTAGACTTCATTACATACTCTAACTGCAAGGTTTTGAACAATAATAGTCAAAAACTTGCAGTGGCGATGGCCTGTAAGACGTCTAAAAACAACGAAATAGTCTATCCGGCTTTAGAAAGAGTACTCCTGCCGAACCTGGCGGTGGCTGAATATGCAATCGATCCATTGGTCAGGCGTCAGGATAGGGTCATTGAAACAAACAACCCGGCGGACTCTGATGGATTTATTTCGATGCTTGAGCGGCAAAAATAAATCCATGGTCGTTTACCTCGGCAAACGGCTACTGATGGTGATTATGCCAGCAGCACCAATCTCTCGGATGCAAAGGCTATGGGCGTCAAGGATGTTGCCTGCCACAAGAAAAGGAGACTGGAAGTCGAAGGCATGACTAAAAGCCAGTATGTCTATAAAACCCTGTACCGTTTCAGGGCGGGTAATGAAGCGGGGGATATCCTGGCTAAAACGATGCTTTGGCTTGTCTTTGTGCCGTTATCAAGGAGAGGAACGGTTCGACGCCTGGTGCTGGTCTTCGGTTGTCTGTTATAACCGGGTCATCTTGTCCCCATATCCTGCACCGTCCTGACAGGTCATCAAACGCAGCTCGACATCAGACACCAGGCAGAACTGGAGGGTGTTGCTGGAGGGTGTTGCTGGAGGGTGTTGCTGGCCATCTTGTCGCCCGGTTATTTTCCTTACATAGCCATAATACTCTCTTGCCAAGGGAGGTCATGGTCAATGCAGACGCTATTTCAGTGCTTTCAGGTGGGTACAAAAGAACCAGCCATTGCAACCATTGTAATAAAGCCCGTTTTTGGACAGGAACAAGCTAGGATTAGCACCTGTGATCAAGAGATAAACTTTAGCCTGGGGAGGATGTCAAACCTGTTCAAGGCAAAGTAAGAAAGCGGTTAAACAACTTGCTCATTGGCTTCAACACATTAAAGGATGCATGATAGTATGGGTGAAGATTCGCAAAAATTAAGGATTGCTGTTTTTTCAGAAGTCTTTTTACCTAAGATTGACGGCATTGTTAGCATCGTCTGTTTGATGCTTCGCCGACTCAATGAATTAGGGCACGAGGTTTTATTCATTGGCCCAGAAACTGAGTATAAAAAGTATGAAGGTGCCAGAATTGTCAGCGTCAGTGGTCCTTCATTTCCTTTCTATCCAGAGCTAAAGATTAATATTGCACGGTCGTATGTACGCAAAGCCCTTGATGTTTTTCAACCAGATATTATTCACTCTGTCAATCCCGCCTTTTTAGGCCCTTATGGCATTTACTACGCTCGACGCAACAAGATACCCCTTATTGCCTCATTTCATACCGATATTGTCCAGTATGCCCGACACTATGGCTTTGGATTTATGTCCTCGCTTGTGTGGACTTATTTCCGAATTTTACACAATCGTGCAGACCTCAATTTAGGCCCATCAACGTATGTCCGCGACATGCTGATTGAACAGAATTTTAAAAATGTTCATTGGTGGAAACGGGGCATTGATACTGACTACTTTAGCCGGGGCAATCGCGACCTTGAGGTGCGCCAGCGTCTTACCAACGGCAATCCAGATGACTTTTTGCTCATCTATGTTGGGCGAGCGGCGCGAGAAAAAGGGCTATTTGAACTGCGTGATGCAATCTTTCCTCGTCCGGGTGTCAGGCTTGCGATTGTTGGTGGTGGGCCAGCTTTTGAAAAACTGCAGGATTATTATGCTGAAACACCCACAACATTTGCAGGGTATTTGCGTGGGGAGGATTTAATTCAAGCCTATCGCGCCGCTGATGCTTTCATATTCCCTTCAACGACAGAAACTTTTGGGCTGGTAGCCCTTGAGGCTATGGCTTGTGGCCTTCCTGTGATAGCTGTTAAAGCTGGCGGAATCGTAGATTCTGTGTCCCATGGAGAGACAGGGCTTTTTTATGAGGAAGGTCGTTTTGAGCAAGTTGGACCATTAATTGATAAACTACATCATGATCCAGGCTATCGTACTGAATTGGCTCAAAAAGGTTGGGAACATGCTCAAAATTGCTCCTGGCGAGCCACAATGGATCAGTTGCTTAATTATTATTATGAAACGATAGCCATTTCGGCCAGAAAGAATTGATAATATGACTTTTAAAAGACGTATTGATCTTCAGTGGATAGCAAACTTTATTTCGAATGTTGCTTCGCCACCTGTTTGGTCCCTTGGAACGGCCGTTTTTCCGGCCCTTGCGACACAAAAAGCCAACGCCTGGCTGTATATCCTCATTTATGCACTCCCCGTCATTCTGTTTTCAACACTGTTTACTTTCATTTTGTACCAACAGGGCATCATCTCTGATTTACACATCAAAAGCCGAAAAGAACGTATCAAGCCCGTGTTTGCTATCGCTTTGTCATCCGCACTCTCCACCATCGGGCTTAGCTTTAGCCGTGCACCCGGTTTTTTGGTCCTGGTAGCCATTGCATTATCAATTCAACTGGCAGGGGTGGCGCTCCTTACCATATTCTGGAAGGTCAGCCTTCACACGACAACGGCAACTGCCTGTATTATCATGGCCTACTGGTTTTCTCCTCTGGTGGGGATTTTGCTCATTCCCCTGTTGATTGCCGTCATGTGGGCGCGTCTACGGCTTCAATATCATAACGTGGCCCAGATTGCAGGTGGCATTATTTTATCACTGGGAACATTGGGATTGGGGCTTTTAATTTTTGGATAATAGAAATGGATAGGGAATGTACCAAAATTAAACAGAACCTGCCTGAGATGAGGCATCCTTCTTCTCTAATCATGATACTTTGAACAAAAACCGGGCGCAATCTCGTTCCTTTAGGGACGAGTCAAGCCCGGACAAGGCGTTAGCCTTGCTGTGATAGTCGTTTAGATGTTTTTACCGCATTCTCTGACGGAGGCGTTCTTTGATTTTCGATATACGCTTTCACTGTTTCCAGGCTAGCCCCACCAACTGACACACAGCAATAACCAGGACTCCAGAAGTGCTTGCCCCATAGCATCGGCTTTGTCTGAGGGCAGAATTCTTTTCTTAGGAAATAGGACGACTTACCTTTTAATTTGCTAACCAAGTTAGATACTGCGAGCCTGGGGTGAACACTCACCATCATATGAACGTGATCATGTTCTCCATTACATTCCAGAAGCTCACAATCCATTTGTTCGCATGTCTCCCCATATATATCAGTAAGCCGATCCAGCATCTCCTTAGTAAACACATTACGTCTATATTTAGTCACAAATACTAGATGTACATTATTTTTAAATACACATGATCTTCCTGTTCTCCATTCGTACATATAAACCTCATGGTTGACGGCAGATTTTAGTAAGAGTACCCTATGTTTATCATTTTTATAAGGTGAAGAAATGCTTCAAGGTATCCGACTCAAAGCCAATCCAACGGAGCAGCAAAAGCTGATTCTGTCTCAATGGATGGGTTGCGCCCGGTTTATCTGGAATGCAAAGTTTGATGAAGATCGCTATTTCAGAACCTACGCCAGAAAGTACTGTCCTACGGGGACGTATCCCCCTGTCGATCAAAAAGCATCTCACTTCAAAAGCAGGGAGCTAAGCCCCTGGCTTTCTCACTGCCCCAGCCAGATTATTCGTAATTCGGCGGTTAACTGGTATCAGACCTATCATAAATTCATGAAAGGGATTTGTGGTAGGCCAAAGCGCAAGCCAAAAACCGACAAAGGTAGTGTTCATATAACAAAAGAGCTATTCAGGTTCGATGTTTGCGAGGATGGCGTAACACGTCTTTTCATTGGCACAAAGACCAATAATATTGGTTATCTGTCCATTAAGAATCATCGGTCATTCTCACAACCAAAGTCACTGTATATCAGGAAAGAGGCTGGCAGTTATTATGTGTCTTTCTGCTATGACGATGGCGCAGACGAACCAACAACCGACAAAGATAATCTGGTATGGCTGAAAGGTGCATCTAAGGAATGGCTGGATGAGCATGTTATCGGAGTAGATCGTGGCGTGGTTGTCCCTGCTCATACTGGCGTTAAGGCTTACGACTTCACCATAAACCAGAAAAACAACATGGATAAGCGCAAGCGGTATATTAAAAAGCTGCAACGCCGCTTATCTCGACAAACTAAAGGTTCTAACCGTCGTCAGAAGACCAAAAACCGGATAACCAGACAACACAGGAAAGTAGCCTGCATCAGGCAAGACTTTTGCCATAAAACCAGCCGTACAATAGTTAACAGTAAAGCCAGGGTAATTATTTTTGAGAATCTGAAAACCTCAAGGATGACCGGCAAGCCAAAGGCCAGGAAAGACCGCAACGGCAAGTTTATTCCCAATAGTGCCAAAGCCAAAGCTGGACTCAACAAAGCTGTTCTTAACGTTGGCTGGCATTATCTGGAAACCTGCACCCGCTACAAAGCCGCTAAAGCAGGAAAAGCGGTATTCAAAGTTCCTGCACCCTATACGAGTCAAGAGTGTGCTGATTGTGGTCACACTCACCCCGACAACCGCAGGAAACAAGAATTGTTTTCCTGTGGTAATTGTGGACACGTTGATAACGCTGACAAAAACGCCAGCATCGTAATTAAGAAAAGAGCAATTAATCTTCTTCTCGACTCTGGAACGGAGTTGGTCGGCAAAGGTATTCCAGTGCTGACTAAAGGGCGTGGAGCGGTTCGTAAGCCGAGAAAAGCCAGGGCTTCTCTCGCTATTCGCAATGAAACGTCAAAAAAGAAAAGAATGGTATCTACCTCGGTAGCTGCTTAGTATTGGAAGCTCGCGTCTTTAGGCGCGAGTAGTTCACGTCTTTCTTTGAAGCCTTTCTTTGACGAAAACACTTCAGAAAAGCGCCAAATCAGCCAGAAATACCGCCAAAAAGCAGCAGCTACTGCTCTGCTTAAGTTGTAGCCAGGCAAGTGTAAGCTGAATGCACGTTTTACGCTCTGCAAACCTCTGCGGCGAAAACGTTGTACCCCCTGAATGTTACCCAGCGGATAAAGTGCTCAGGTATGCCCTGGCGAAATCCAGACGGCCAAGGCGTATTGATGCTCCGGTCATTCGTTCAGAGCCATTGTTTGAAAATGGCTGGACGCTATTGGATGCAACTTATTGCGGAAAGCTCCCTCCGGCTGCTACAAACAATGTCATAACATTCCCTGAGAAAGGTAGCTGTGCTCAGCAGTGGTCAGGTACTTTCTCCCATGAATTATCCATAGGCTCCATTTCATGCTCATTCTGAACATCTGAACTGTTTTTTCTATAATGCCGACACGCCAGATAAACCATTGTACCAATAGCAACACCGATGAATGCTCCTGTTACTGCCCCTGCAATGACTCCTGTTGCGGCTCCTGTTGTGGCTCCTGTTGCGGCTGCTGTTGTGGCTCCTGTTGTGGCTCCTGTTGTAATGCCTGTTGTGACTGCTGTTGTGACGCCTGTTGTGACGCCTGTTGTGACTGCTGTTGTGACGCCTGTTGTGACTTCAGGGCTAAAAGCCACACCAGACAGTCTACCTGTAGCCTCGGTCAGGGCCTGGTTGGTGTAGGTCCAGGTTCCGTTGATGAGCTGGTAGAGATAGGCCTGTTTGTCATAACCCACGGTAGCCAGCCACTGGCTGTCGGGACTGAAAGCCACATCAGTCAGTCTATCTGTAGCCCCGGTGAGAGCCTGGTTGGTGTAGGTCCAGGTTCCGTTGATGAGCTGGTAGAGGCGAGTCTGGCTGTCTTCACCCACAGTGGCCAGCCACTGGCTGTCGGGACTGAAAGCCAAACCAAACAGTCTACCTGCAGCCTCGGTCAGAGCCTGGCTGGTGTAGGTCCAGGCTCCTTTGATAAGCTGGTAGAGACGAGTCTTTCTATCACTACCCACGATGGCCAGCCACTGGTCGTTGGGACTGAAAGCCACATCATTCAGCCGCCAAATTGTCTTGCTCAGGATCTGGCTGGTGTAGGTCCAGGCTCCTTTGATAAGCTGGTAAAGACGAACTCTGTCACGATTCACGGTGGCCAGCCACTGGCTATCGGAACTGAAAGCCACATCAGTCAGCCAATTCCAATTTATAGCCTGGTTCAGGGACTCCTGGGTGTAGCTCCAAGTTCCGTTGATAAGCTGGTAGAGACGAGTCTTTTTGTCATCACCCACGGTGGCCAGCCACTGGTCGTCGGGACTGAAAGCCACATCATTCAGCCAACCTGTAGCCTCGGTCAGGGTCTGGCTGGTGTAGGTCCAGACTCCGTTGATGAGCTGATAGAGATAGGCCTGTTTGTCTTCACCCACGGTGACCAGCCACTGGCCGTTGGGACTGAAAGCCACATTATTCAGCCTGGCTGTAGCCTCAGTCAACGACCCGGTGTAGTTCCAGTCTCCGTTGGTGAGTCGGTAGAGATGAGTCTGTTTGTCATCACCCACGGTGGCCAGCCACTGAACGGCAGAAGATGAGACAGATGAGACAGTACCGACAGCCATAGCCAGACATTCCCTTAGCCCAAGTGCTGCTGCCGGTTTGACGCCTCCCATCATCATCAGTAAAACCAAGGCGAAAATCTTAATCCCATTCATCTTTAACACCTTCATTTTCAACAGTATTTCGATTCCTATTGCCGCTCCTAAATGTAGACTTCCTCAAGTTAACCAGTAGATTAAATTGAAATAAAACAAAGGAAATTGTCTGGCAATACTGCACTACGGACACATTTATACCTATGCAGCAATAGCGCCGTAGTGACTGTATCGCTGATAAGTGTCCATGATTTTTTCATTATTCATAGCGATCTTTGAGTCATCAAAAACTCTGCACATTCAGTATTGGCTGGACTTACGGCATTTCCAGCTGGCAATGGATATCACCGTTTGATTATTTGTGCCCTTGTCTCTTCGGTCTTCCAGCTTCAACAGGTTGAGAGCTGAAAATGAGGCGTTAACAGCAGTGTGGATGGCTTCTTTCCTGTGGCCTGTGGAACTGACAATCCATCAGCCCAGTGCATTGTCTGGCATCACGGAAAATACATTCAATCTGAAAGCGTGCCTTGTAATAGCTGACCAGCGTCATGGCATTCAAGCGCTGTATCTGTTGAATAAAGAAGAGCAATGAATGCCCACTTTCTTCTTCCCATGGACTCTCAGCATGACAAGTCTGATGGTGCGTTTGGAGTAAACGGTAGCAGCCCATATCTCTTCCCCCTGTTTCCAGTGCACCTTTACAGGTGAACCTCTGCAAGTCATTTTCAAAGCACACCTTGCCGTCGAATTCCGCAGTTGAATTTGATCAATTGTTTCTTTACCTTGTGACAGTCAGGCTTTCAGCAGAGGCGGTGATTTCAACTGAGGAATTCAGGTTCATCAAGGCAGGCCGCTTCGCGGCGGCTTTTTGCCCTGTACAGCCCTCTAACACCTGAGAAATCCTCCACACTCCCATTCATCTATCCTTCTCACCTGTCATATTCAAAACAGCAAAGGATAGAGCCATGAAAAGTCTGCTTTTCCAGGTACTGCTCTTCGTATCGTTCGTCTGTCTGGCTGATTCGCAGGCTTACAGCGTTATCGTTGAGATTAAAGAGAATGCGGGTTCACCAAACCGGAATTTTTCTATAAAGCCTGAGCAGCCCGCATTATCTGCAATGCAAACCATGGAGCCATTCCCGGACAAGACGACAGAATTTACCAGCACAAATGGCTATTCAGAACCAGGCACGCCACCAGATGACAAATCCTGTAAGCCAAGGGGGCGATGGGAAAGACAGACAACCGTGTTCGAGTGGGAGTGGGTTTGGTGGCAGCCGTTCTATGCCACCACCGAAGTCGTCGGCTACAAACTGCTTCTGTCACTTGCGGACGACTCGCTATCCCCCCAGTCATGGATACCTTTGGTAGCAACCGTTGTCGCAGGCTGGTTGTCCACAACTTACTGGAACCCGGAAGCCCCAATGTTTACTCAACTGGATCAACAGGAGATTCATGCCAATCATGAATTGCAAATCATCACACTGGCAGGAGGAGGAGCCTCAAACACGGAATGCAACACTCACAATGTGACAGGTAGCGGCTCAAACAGCCAGGGGTCGCGCCCCCCAGGCTTTGATTTTCGACACGCCGCTACCTGGGTAAATAACGGGGGGGATAAACCCGATGAGCCCCGGCATAGCATAAGTCGAATTGTCCACTGTTCGACCTGTAATGGTCCTTGTGAACTACGACCCGACCCGCCAGATGGCCTCAATTCGCAAGAGCAACCTTTACTTTTAACGACCCGCTGCGATCCTGGCCTGGATGGCTCTTTCACCTGTAGCGTACAAACAGGAGGGCAGAAACCTAACCCACACTCACTCAACATGCACCCTGTCAGACCTGATACCGTTTTATCTGTAGCAAATAGTACTACTACCCAAACGCTGGAAAACGCTCCACCTGCAACCTCAGGCTCCCAATATCCTTACACCTGCCCCTACGAAGGCTGCGACAGGCAATTCAAAAGGAGATCAGACCTGACAGTACACCTGCGCACCCACACCGGTGAGAAGCCCTATAGGTGCAAACAGTGCAGCAAGTGTTTTAGCCAACCGGGGAGCTTGAATGCACACACACGCACCCACACCGGTGAGAAGCCCTATAAATGCAAACAGTGCGGCAAGTGTTTTAGACATCTGGAGAGCTTTAATGCACACACACGCACCCACACCGGTGAGAAGCCCTATGAGTGCAAACAGTGCGACAAGTGTTTTAGACAACCGGGGCACTTGAAACAACACGAGCGCACCCACACCGGTGAGAAGCCCTATAAATGCAAACAGTGCGGCAAGTGTTTTAGACAACTGGGGAGCTTGAATACACACACACGCACCCACACCGGTGAGAAGTCCCATGAGTGCAAACAGTGCGGCAAGTGTTTTAGACAACTGGGGAGCTTGAATACACACACACGCACCCACACCGGTGAGAAGCCCTATGAGTGCAAACAGTGCGACAAGTGTTTTAGACAACCGGGGCACTTGAAACAACACGAGCGCACCCACACCGGTGAGAAGCCCTATAAATGCAAACAGTGCGGCAAGTGTTTTAGACAACTGGGGAGCTTGAATACACACACACGCACCCACACCGGTGAGAAGTCCCATGAGTGCAAACAGTGCGGCAAGTGTTTTAGACAATCGGCGCACTTGAAAAAACATATGGCGGTACACGAAGGTCCAGAGCCTGAAGACGGCAACAACGTTAATAATAATGATGATGATGAACAATCGTGTGACGCACCAGCTTCCAGCCAGTAAGCCTTGCCATGCGCCTCCCAACCCGGCTCAAAGCACTCTTCCAGAAGGGAGAGGCATGGTGGCGCTTTTACCAAAAGCACAAACACCGCATCCGCCCCGCCATCGTCGATAACGTCATCAAAATGCTCAGCTGTGGTCTGACCGTTCGTGGCTATGCGGTGTTCCAGTGCATTAGCCCAAAATGCACTCACCAGAAGAAAATCTGCTTCAGTTGCAAGAGCCGGTTCTGCCCTACCTGCGGCAGGAAGCTCACGGACCAGTGGATAGAGCAACAGAAAGCCATTCTTCCGGATACCCAATGGCAACACATCACCTTCACCATGCCTTCGGAGCTTTGGGAGCTGTTCCGTTATAACCGTCATTTATTGGGAAAGCCCAGCGCGCTGGCTGCGAAAGTTGTGATGAAGCTCTCTGGAAAGAAAGGGGTCTTACCCGGCATCTTCACGGCACTGCATACGTTTGGGCGTGACCTGAAGTGGAATGTTCACGTCCATCTGTCCATCACCTGCGGCGGGTTAACCGATGACAAAAAGGCATGGAAGGAAATCTTCTTCAGCAAGCAGGTATTGATGCCCATGTGGCGGTACGAAATCATCAACCTGTTTCGGCAGGCATTCGCTCGTGGTGAACTGAAGTTACCGAAATCCCTTAAAAAAGCCGATGCCAGCAAAACGATCTTTAACCGCTGGCTCGATACTCACTATAAGAAACCGTGGATCGTTCACTTTGCCAAGCCCAGTAAAAATCACCACCGTAACATCAAATACCTGGGTCGTTACCTGAAGCGTCCTGCGCTCTCCATGAGTCGACTGAAGCACTACGACGGCAAGGAGGTGATATTCAGCTACCTGAATCACGCGACCAAACAGTATTTGCGTTTCACCAGTGGCGTGGAGAACTTCATCAAACGGCTGGTACAGCACATTCCGGACAAAGGCTTCCGAATGATTCGTTATTACGGGTTCCTTGCCACCCGGGTTCGGTCAAAGCTGCTGCCAAAGGTATATGACCTTCTGGATCAACCAGAAAGAAAGGCGATCCCAATCCGTTTCCCGGCGTTGATGAAGAACAGCTTCGGAGTTGATCCTCTGGAATGTATCCTGTGCAAATCCAGGATGGTACTAACCGGGATAGTGCCGGGAAAACACTGGCGGAGCTTCACCTGTGCCATGAAAGGCTAGCTCTTGGCAGGCCGTTAGCGCTGGCGTGACAGGATAGTTGCATCTGAACGAAACAGGGGCAGTGAAAAGCTCTGAATTTATCTCGCATTTTCTACTTTTTGCGGTGCTGGTACAGAGCAACCAAGACCTTATTGGAAAAATAATCCTGATTTATACGTCAGTAGGTTATCTATCAGTGTTTTGAAATTCCTATACATCAAGGCAGGCCGCTTCGCGGCGGCTTTTTGCCCTGTACAGCCCTCTAACACCTGAGAAATCCTCCACACTCCCATTCGTCTATCCTTCTCACCTGTCATATTCAGAACAGCAAAGGATAGAGCCATGAAAAGTCTGCTTTTCCACGTACTGCTCTTCGTATCGTTCGTCTGTCTGGCTGATTCGCAGGCTTACAGCGTTATCGTTGAGATTAAAGAGAATGCGGGTTCACCAAACCGGAATTTCTCTATAAAGCCTGAGCAGCCCGCATTATCTGCAATGCAAACCATGGAGCCATTCCCGGACAAGACGACAGAATTTACCAGCACAAATGGCTATTCAGAACCAGGCACGCCACCAGATGACAAATCCTGTAAGCCAAGGGGGCGATGGGAAAGACAGACAACCGTGTTCGAGTGGGAGTGGGTTTGGTGGCAGCCGTTCTATGCCACCACCGAAGTCGTCGGCTACAAACTGCTTCTGTCACTTGCGGACGACTCGCTATCCCCCCAGTCATGGATACCTTTGGTAGCAACCGTTGTCGCAGGCTGGTTGTCCACAACTTACTGGAACCCGGAAGCCCCAATGTTTACTCAACTGGATCAACAGGAGATTCATGCCAATCATGAATTGCAAATCATCACACTGGCAGGAGGAGCCTCAAACACGGAATGCAACACTCACAATGTGACAGGTAGCGGCTCAAACAGCCAGGGGTCGCGCCCCCCAGGCTTTGATTTTCGACACGCCGCTACCTGGGTAAATAACGGGGGGGATAAACCCGATGAGCCCCGGCATAGCATAAGTCGAATTGTCCACTGTTCGATCTGTAATGGTCCTTGTGAACTACGACCCGACCCGCCAGATGGCCTCAATTCGCAAGAGCAACCTTTACTTTTAACGACCCGCTGCGATCCTGGCCTGGATGGCTCTTTCACCTGTAGCGTACAAACAGGAGGGCAGAAACCTAACCCACACTCACTCAACATGCACCCTGTCAGACCTGATACCGTTTTATCTGTAGCAGATAGTACTACTACCCAAACGCTGGAAAACGCTCCACCTGCAACCTCAGGCTCCCAATATCCTTATACCTGCCCCTACGAAGGCTGCGACAGGCAATTCAAAAGGAGATCAGACCTGACAGTACACCTGCGCACCCACACCGGTGAGAAGCCCTATAAGTGCAAACAGTGCAGCAAGTGTTTTAGCCAACCGGGGAGCTTGAATGCACACACACGCACCCACACCGGTGAGAAGCCCTATGAGTGCAAACATTGCGGCAAGGGTTTTAGACAACCGGGGCACTTGAAACAACACGAGCGCACCCACACCGGTGAGAAGCTCTATAAGTGCAAACAGTGCGGCAAGTGTTATAGACAACCGGGGAGCTTGAATGCACACACACGCACCCACACCGGTGAGAAGCCCTATGAGTGCAAACATTGCGACAAGTGTTTTAGACAACCGGGGCACTTGAAACAACACGAGCGCACCCACACCGGTGAGAAGCCCTATAAATGCAAACAGTGCGGCAAGTGTTTTAGACAACTGGGGAGCTTGAATACACACACACGCACCCACACCGGTGAGAAGTCCCATGAGTGCAAACAGTGCGGCAAGTGTTTTAGACAATCGGCGCACTTGAAAAAACATATGGCGGTACACGAAGGTCCAGAGCCTGAAGACGGCAACAACGTTAATAATAATGATGATGATGAACAATCGTGTGACGCACCAGCTTCCAGCCAGTAAGCCTTGCCATGCGCCTCCCAACCCGGCTCAAAGCACTCTTCCAGAAGGGAGAGGCATGGTGGCGCTTTTACCAAAAGCACAAACACCGCATCCGCCCCGCCATCGTCGATAACGTCATCAAAATGCTCAGCTGTGGTCTGACCGTTCGTGGCTATGCGGTGTTCCAGTGCATTAGCCCAAAATGCACTCACCAGAAGAAAATCTGCTTCAGTTGCAAGAGCCGGTTCTGCCCTACCTGCGGCAGGAAGCTCACGGACCAGTGGATAGAGCAACAGAAAGCCATTCTTCCGGATACCCAATGGCAACACATCACCTTCACCATGCCTTCGGAGCTTTGGGAGCTGTTCCGTTATAACCGTCATTTATTGGGAAAGCCCAGCGCGCTGGCTGCGAAAGTTGTGATGAAGCTCTCTGGAAAGAAAGGGGTCTTACCCGGCATCTTCACGGCACTGCATACGTTTGGGCGTGACCTGAAGTGGAATGTTCACGTCCATCTGTCCATCACCTGCGGCGGGTTAACCGATGACAAAAAGGCATGGAAGGAAATCTTCTTTAGCAAGCAGGTATTGATGCCCATGTGGCGGTACGAAATCATCAACCTGTTTCGGCAGGCATTCGCTCGTGGTGAACTGAAGTTACCGAAATCCCTTAAAAAAGCCGATGCCAGCAAAACGATCTTTAACCGCTGGCTCGATACTCACTATAAGAAACCGTGGATCGTTCACTTTGCCAAGCCCAGTAAAAATCACCACCGTAACATCAAATACCTGGGTCGTTACCTGAAGCGTCCTGCGCTCTCCATGAGTCCACTGAAGCACTGCGATGGCAAGGAGGTGATATTCAGCTACCTGAATCACGCGACCAAACAGTATTTGCGTTTCACCAGTGGCGTGGAGAACTTCATCAAACGGCTGGTACAGCACATTCCGGACAAAGGCTTCCGAATGATTCGTTATTACGGGTTCCTTGCCACCCGGGTTCGGTCAAAGCTGCTGCCAAAGGTATATGACCTTCTGGATCAACCAGAAAGAAAGGCGATCCCAATCCGTTTCCCGGCGTTGATGAAGAACAGCTTCGGAGTTGATCCTCTGGAATGTATCCTGTGCAAATCCAGGATGGTACTAACCGGGATAGTGCCGGGAAAAACACTGGCGGAGCTTCACCTGTGCCATGAAAGGCTAGCTCTTGGCAGGTCCGTAGCGCTGGCGTGACAGGATAGTTGCATCTGAACGAAACAGGGGCAGTGAAAAGCTCTGAATTTATCTCGCATTTTCTACTTTTTGCGGTGCTGGTACAGAGCAACCAAGACCTTATTGGAAAAATAATCCTGATTTATACGTCAGTAGGTTATCTATCAGTGTTTTGAAATTCCTATACATTCAAGTAGTAAAAAATGAAGTAAAAAATATAAGAAAGGCTGCACAAGGCAGCCTTTCCAAAGGGTTACAAGATGCTGTGTCCGTTAAATTACGCTTCACCAAAGTTCAATGCTTCAGACAGCGCCTGTTCTACCTCAGAAGCAGAAACTTTTGCTGGTGTCTCGAACTCAACCTCTTCACGGCCTTTACGACGCTCATTATGGTAAGTCAGACCCGTACCCGCCGGAATCAGTCGACCCACCACTACGTTTTCCTTCAGACCTCGCAGATGATCGCGCTTGCCAGTGACTGCTGCTTCTGTAAGAACCCGTGTGGTTTCCTGGAAGGATGCGGCAGAAATAAAGGATTCTGTTGCTAAAGAGGCTTTGGTAATACCCAGCAGTACGCGTTGAAACTTGGCAGGGAACTGATCATTAGCGGTCAAACGCTCGTTCTCTTCCTGTACACGCGTCAACTCAGCCTGCTCACCCTTGATAAAGGTAGAGTCGCCGGTATCTGTGATCTCGATCTTGCGCAACATCTGACGAAGGATCGTTTCAATGTGCTTGTCATTGATTTTAACACCCTGCAGACGGTACACGTCCTGAATCTCATTGACCACGTAACGTGCCAGCTCACCCACGCCCAGCAGACGCAGAATGTCATGGGGGTTGGTCGGTCCATCAGAGATAACCTCACCTCTGGTAACGTGCTCACCTTCAAACACGTTCAGATGACGCCACTTGGGAATCAGCTCCTCGTGGGGATCATTGCCATCATTCGGTGTAATGACCAAACGCTTCTTGCCTTTGGTTTCCTTACCAAAACCAATAGTCCCGGTGATTTCTGCAAGAATGGAGTGTTCTTTTGGCTTACGCGCTTCAAACAGATCGGCCACGCGTGGCAGACCCCCGGTGATATCCCGGTTGCCACTGGACTGCTGAGGAATACGGGCAATAACGTCACCCACTTCCACAGCCTTACCGTCAGTCAGAGTAACAATCGCATTAGCAGGCAGGAAGTACTGGGCGGGCACATCCGTATTCGGCAGCTTCAGTTCTTTACCATTAGCATCAAACAGCTGAATAGTAGGACGTACATCCTTACCAGCAGACGGACGGTCTTTTGTATCCATCACCTCGATGTTAGAAAGACCCGTTAACTCGTCAGTCTGGGTTTTCACCGTCAGACCTTCTTCCATACCAATAAACTTGGCGGTACCGGCCATTTCAGTGACGATGGGGTGCGTGTGTGGGTCCCACTTGGCCACAATATCGCCACCTTTTACCTCGTCACCGTCTTTCACAGAAAGGACAGCACCGTAAGACAACTTATAGCGCTCACGTTCACGGCCAAACTCGTCAACCAGTGCCAGTTGGCCAGAACGACTCACCGCAACCAGATTGCCATCCTTTCGCTCAACGAACTTCAGGTTCTGGAGCTTCACCAGACCGCTGTTTTTCACAACCACGCTGTCCTGGGCAGAGGCTCTGGAGGCAGCCCCGCCGATATGGAAGGTACGCATGGTCAACTGAGTGCCTGGCTCACCGATGGACTGTGCCGCGATAACCCCCACCGCTTCACCCTGGTTAACCAGATGCCCGCGACCCAGGTCACGACCATAGCATTTGGCACAGATACCGTGACGAACGTCACAGCTGATCGGTGAACGTACTTTCACCTCATCAACATTCATCTGTTCAAGGCGTTGCACCCACTGCTCGTCAATCAGCGCACCAGCAGGTACGGCGATCTCCTTTTCAGAGCCGGGCCTGACCACATCCTCAGCCACCACACGACCCAGAATACGTTCACCCAGGGGTTCTACAACATCACCACCTTCAATGTGCGGTGTCATCACCAGACCATTGCTTGTACCACAATCTTCCTCAGTCACCACCAGATCCTGGGCAACATCCACCAAACGACGGGTCAGGTAACCAGAGTTTGCCGTCTTCAGTGCGGTATCAGCCAGACCTTTGCGGGCACCGTGGGTGGAGATAAAGTACTCAAGTACGCTCAGACCTTCACGGAAATTCGCGATAATCGGCGTTTCCATGATAGAACCATCAGGCTTGGCCATCAGACCACGCATACCGGCCAGCTGACGAATCTGTGCGGCACTACCACGGGCACCGGAGTCAGCCATAATGTATACGCTGTTGAAGGATTCCTGTTCTTCCTTGTTACCTTGACGGTTAGTGACTGTGTCACTCTTGAGATTATCCATCATGCGCTTGGCCAGAATTTCGTTGGCACGCGACCAGATGTCGATCACCTTGTTGTACTTCTCGCCCTGGGTTACCAGGCCAGAGGCGTACTGATTTTCAATTTCGCGGACTTCAGCCTTGGCGTCTTCAATAATGCGAGACTTGTCGTCAGGAATAACAAAGTCATTAACACCGATGGATGCACCAGAGAGCGTGGCATAGTTGAAGCCCAGATACATCATCTGGTCAGCAAAGATAACGGTTTCTTTCAGACCAACATTGCGGTAACAGGTGTTCAGCAGTCGGGAAATGGACTTCTTCTTCATTGCCTGGTTGACCAGGGAGAAGGGCAGGCCTTCAGGCACGATGTCCCACAGGATGATACGCCCAACGGTGGTTTCCGCCAGGAAGGTACGGCTTTGCAACTTACCTTCTTCATTTCTGACGCTTTCGCTCACACGCACTTTCACACGAGCGTGCAGTTCCGCGGTTTGTGTCCGGTAGGCACGTATAGCTTCTTTGATGTCAGCGAAGACCATACCTTCGCCCCTGGCATTGATGCGATCACGGGTAATGTAATACAGACCCAGTACCACGTCCTGGGAAGGCACGATAATCGGCTCACCGTTCGCGGGTGCCAGAATGTTGTTGGTGGACATCATCAGGGCACGGGCTTCCAGCTGAGCTTCCACCGTCAGCGGCACGTGCACAGCCATCTGATCACCGTCAAAATCTGCGTTATAGGCTGCACAAACCAGTGGGTGCAACTGAATCGCTTTACCTTCAATCAGAACCGGCTCAAAGGCCTGGATACCCAAACGGTGCAGTGTTGGTGCACGGTTCAGCATGACGGGATGTTCGCGGATAACGTCCGCCAGTACGTCCCATACTTCCGGTGTTTCACGCTCTACCATCTTCTTGGCTGCTTTGATCGTCGTCGCCAGACCTTTGGCTTCCAGTTTGCCGAAGATGAAGGGCTTGAACAGTTCCAGAGCCATCTTCTTGGGCAGACCACACTGGTGCAGGCGCAAAGTAGGGCCGACGGTAATGACAGAACGGCCGGAATAGTCAACACGCTTACCCAGCAGGTTCTGACGGAAACGACCCTGCTTACCTTTGATCATATCTGCCAATGATTTCAGAGGACGCTTGTTAGAACCGGTAATGGCACGACCACGACGACCGTTATCCAGCAACGCATCCACAGATTCCTGTAACATCCGCTTTTCATTACGCACGATGATGTCCGGTGCGTTCAGGTCCAGCAGGCGCTTCAGACGGTTATTACGGTTGATCACGCGACGGTACAGATCGTTCAGGTCGGAGGTTGCAAAACGGCCACCATCCAGAGGTACCAGAGGACGCAGATCGGGTGGCAGAACTGGCAGAACACTCATCACCATCCACTCGGGATTATTACCTGAGTGATAGAAGGCCTCAACCAGCTTCAGACGTTTGGTCAGTTTTTTCAGTTTGGTTTCAGAGTTGGTTTGCGGAATCTCTTCACGCAGGGTATTCACCTCTTCTTCAAGGTCAATATCCGCCAGCAGGGCTTTAACGGCTTCTGCTCCCATACGGGCATCAAAGTCATCACCAAACTCTTCCAGTGCTTCGTAGTATTGTTCGTCAGACAACAGCTGACCTTTATCCAGCGTGGTCATGCCCGGATCGATAACGACATATGACTCAAAGTACAACACACGTTCGATATCACGCAAAGTCATATCCAGCAGCAAACCAATACGACTTGGCAGGGACTTCAGAAACCAGATGTGCGCTACCGGGCTGGCCAGTTCGATGTGTCCCATACGGTCACGGCGGACTTTTGCCAGCGCAACTTCAACACCACATTTTTCACAAATAACGCCACGGTGTTTCAGGCGTTTGTACTTACCGCATAAGCACTCGTAGTCTTTTACCGGGCCAAAGATTTTGGCACAGAACAGCCCATCACGCTCAGGCTTGAAAGTCCTGTAGTTAATGGTTTCTGGCTTTTTGACTTCACCAAAAGACCAGGATCGCACCATTTCTGGTGACGCCAGGCCGATCCGAATAACGTCGAAATCGTCGGTATGACCCTGTGTCTTGAGTAGGTTAAGCAAGTCTTTCAAGATCGTCTCTCCTCACGGGACGAAAGCAGCCAGCAGAGGCTGCCTTTGCCACATGCTTCGTTATTCGGTGTCCAGTTCGATATCAATGCCCAGGGAGCGGATTTCTTTCAACAGTACGTTGAATGATTCCGGCATCCCGGCTTCCATACGGTGATCGCCATCCACGATGTTTTTGTACATCTTGGTACGACCAGCCACGTCATCGGACTTCACTGTCAGCATTTCCTGCAAGGTATAGGCGGCACCGTAAGCTTCCAGTGCCCAGACCTCCATCTCACCGAAACGCTGACCACCGAATTGAGCCTTGCCACCGAGAGGTTGCTGAGTCACCAGAGAGTAAGAACCGGTTGAGCGTGCGTGCATCTTGTCGTCCACCAGGTGGTTCAACTTCAGCATGTACATGTAGCCCACGGTGACCGGACGATCAAACTTGTCACCTGTCCGTCCATCGAACAGGTCGAACTGACCCGTATCACTGATGTCCGCCAGTTGCAGCAGACGCTTGATTTCCGTCTCCTTAGCGCCGTCGAAAACGGCTGTTGCCATTGGCACACCCCCTCGAAGGTTCTTTGCCAGTTCTATCACTTCTGAATCACTGAACTTTTCCAGCTCAACGCGGCTGCGACCAGGAATGCCGTTGTACACCTCATCCAGGAAGTTGCGCAACTCAGTAACCCCCTTTTGCGCTTCCAGCATGTTGTTAATCTTGATGCCCAGTCCGCGCGCCGCAGCCCCCAGGTGAGTCTCCAGGATCTGACCGACGTTCATTCGTGAGGGTACACCCAGCGGGTTCAAAACAATATCCACAGGGTTACCCTGATTGTCGTGGGGCATGTCTTCTACCGGCATGATGCGGGAGATAACACCCTTATTACCGTGGCGACCAGCCATCTTGTCACCCGGCTGGATACGACGTTTGATGGCCAGGTAAACCTTAACAATTTTCAGAACGCCCGGTGCCATGTCATCACCGGTCTGCAGCTTTTTCTTCTTGTCTTCAAAGCGCTCATCCAGTTGAGCAAGACGCTCTTCCATCTGCTCGCGAGACAAGTCCAAAGCCTCGTTCAGCGTTTCGTCGGACATGGACAACTTGAACCATTGTTCATATTCCAGACCGCTGAGGATTTCATCAGTGATGATGTCGCCTTTCTTCAGGCCAGGACCACGGTCAACACTCTGGCCGCGCAGAGATTCACGCAGACGGGCAAAGGTATCGTCCTTGACGATACGGAACTCTTCGTTCAGGTCTTTACGGTACTCGTCCAACTGGGCTTTCTCGATGGACTGTGCGCGAGAGTCTTTCTCAACACCATCACGGGTAAAGACCTGCACGTCAATGACGGTTCCCTTCACACCTGTAGGTACACGTTGGGAAGTGTCCTTGACATCAGAGGCTTTTTCGCCAAAGATCGCACGCAGAAGCTTCTCTTCCGGTGTCAGCTGAGTCTCTCCCTTAGGTGTTACCTTACCCACCAGAATATCACCGGCAACGACTTCAGCACCCACGTAAACAATACCGGCATCGTCCAGCTTGTTCAGGGCAGACTCACCCACATTCGGGATATCACCGCTGATTTCTTCTGGTCCCAGCTTGGTATCACGCGCCACACAGGTCACTTCCTGAATATGTATGGAGGTGAAACGGTCTTCCTGAACCACACGCTCGGAAATAAGGATAGAATCCTCAAAGTTATAACCGTTCCATGGCATGAATGCCACACGCATATTCTGACCTAATGCCAGCTCACCCAGATCCACAGAAGGACCGTCAGCCAGGATATCACCGCTGGCAATCACTTCACCTTCTTTCACCAGGGAACGCTGGTTAATACAGGTATTCTGGTTAGAACGGGTGTATTTAATCAGGTTGTAGATATCAACACCGGCTTCGCCTGGCTGCACTTCATCATCGTTCACTCGAATAACGATACGACCGGCATCCACGGTATCAACCAGACCACCTCGACGGGCAACCACGCAGACACCGGAGTCGGCGGCTACGTTACGCTCCATACCGGTACCCACCAATGGCTTGTCAGTACGCAGCGTTGGTACCGCCTGACGCTGCATGTTCGACCCCATTAAGGCACGGTTTGCATCGTCGTGCTCAAGGAAAGGAATCAGAGACGCTGCAACAGAAACCATCTGTTTGGTGGACACGTCCATGTACTGAACTTTGTCCGGGCTCATTAGTGTGGATTCATTACGGTGACGCACGTTAACCAGCTCTTCTTTCAGCTGCATGTTCTCGTCAACAGCCGCAGAAGCCTGCGCGATAACAAATTCACCTTCTTCGATGGCAGAGAGGTAGGAGACTTCATCCGTCACCTTACCATCAACAACCTTGCGGTAAGGCGATTCCAGAAAGCCGTAATCGTTGGTACGCGCGTAGGTTGCCAGGGAGTTTATCAACCCGATGTTGGGGCCTTCGGGCGTTTCAATTGGGCAGACACGGCCGTAGTGGGTCGTGTGTACATCTCGTACCTCGAAACCGGCACGCTCACGGGTCAGTCCACCGGGTCCTAAAGCAGAAACACGGCGCTTGTGCGTGATTTCAGACAGAGGGTTATTCTGGTCCATAAACTGAGACAACTGGCTGGAACCGAAAAATTCCTTGATGGCCGCAGCAACCGGCTTGGCGTTGATCAGATCCTGGGGCATGTAGCCTTCAGATTCTGCCTGGCTAAGACGTTCTTTAACGGCACGCTCAACACGCACCAGACCAACACGGAACTGGTTTTCAGCCATCTCACCCACAGAGCGAACACGGCGGTTACCTAAATGGTCAATGTCATCACAGATACCCACACCATTACGGATGCTGACCAGGACTTTCAACACATCAATGATGTCACTGTTATCGAGTACACCGGAACCGATATCTTCATTACGACCCAGGCGGCGGTTAAACTTCATTCGACCAACAGCAGATAAATCGTAACGTTCGGTGGAGAAGAACAGGTTCTGGAACAGCGCTTCAGCAGCTTCCTGTGTTGGTGGCTCACCCGGGCGCATCATACGATAAATTTCAACCAGCGCTTCGCCACGGGTCGTTGTGGTGTCAGTGCGCAATGTGTCGGAGATATAAGAGCCGCAATCGAGTTCGTTGACGTACAGGGTATCAACAGAACTGATACCGGCATCCAGCAATTTTTCGTAAACTTCCCGTGTGATTTCAGTGTTGCACTCAGCAATGATCTCACCGGTCGTCTTGTTAACCACATTTGTCGCCAGCACACGCCCGTAGATGTACTCAACAGGTGGATTCAGTGTTTCAATTCTGGCTTTTTGCAGCTGACGGATATGACGTGCAGTCACACGACTACCCTGATTAACCACGATATTACCTTCACTGTCAGCAATGTCAAAGCTTGCCACTTCACCACGTAAACGCTCAGGCACCAGCTTTGTGCTGATATTTTCAGCGCCAATAGTGAAGCCAACCGTGTCAAAAAACGTGTTAAGAATGTCTTCATTGGACATTTCAATGGCGCGCAGCAAAATAGTCGCTGGTAATTTGCGGCGGCGGTCAATACGCACGAACAGCAAGTCTTTCGGATCAAACTCAAAGTCCAGCCAGGAACCACGGTAAGGAATCACTCGGGCAGAATACAACAATTTTCCGGAGGAGTGCGTTTTGCCCCGGTCATTATCAAAGAATACACCCGGTGAGCGGTGTAACTGGGAGACAATAACACGCTCGGTACCATTGATGACAAAAGTAGCATTTTCAGTCATGAGCGGAATTTCGCCCATGTAAACTTCCTGTTCTTTAATATCCTTAATGGCTTTGTTCGCAGCGTCCTTATCATAGATAATGAGACGAACCTTAACACGCAGGGGTACTGCGTAAGTCACTCCTCTGAGTTGACATTCCTTTACGTCAAAGGCAGGATTGCCCAGCCTGTAGCTCACGTACTCCAAAGCAGCACTGCCAGAATAACTGACAATCGGGAAAACAGACTTGAACGCAGCATGCAGTCCAATATCTTCCCGGGCAGCAGGCTCCCTGCCTGATTGCAACAGCTTATGGTACGAATCAAGCTGAATCGCGAGAAGGTACGGTACGTTCATGACATGCGGCAGCTTGCCGAAGTCCTTCCGGATTCGTTTTTTCTCTGTATACGAGTATGCCATCAGCGTTCCCCAGCTTGGTCACCTCATTTGGCAACAGACCACCTGGTCTGGCCATCAAGGTATTGAGGGCGGGCGGCCCCCGAAGTTAACCAAATAGTTTCGATGCGTTGAGGCTCTTAACAAGAACCTGCTATGGCAGGGCAACAAAAATACCACTGCCAAAAATATTATGCGGTGCCGAACGGCACCTTGTTGACCACGAATTCAGTCGATCAGCTTACCAAAAAGTAGCCTGAAGGCGTTAGAAATCGGTATAAGATACATGAACAGGAAGACTGTACGGACAGATCCACCATTTGCATCGGGTTCCACGAAGAGAAGCCACTATTTCTTATACACAGTTTTCATAACAACCACACAGGAAGCAGCCGGCAGACCTGAGTCTGTGGTCAACGCAGCCACCTAAGCAGCCACCTACATGGTCTGCGTCTGCGTCAAATTCCAATACCCAGCGACGGAAGAACCGGCAGAGGTTTTGAAATCTCATACTCCGTTGGGAAGTACTACCCCAAAGCACTGTATGCTGAGAAGGCTGTAGATAACCGTTGCATGGGCTGAATTGCCTGGACAACAGCCAAAGACAACTTTACCAGATGAAAATCACAAAAACACAAAATGTGCCATCTGAAAGCAACACAGCTTATATAACAGAAAAAGGCCGGCACCCTAAAAGTACCAGCCACCAGAGACTATTATGCTATAGGCTCGGGATTATGCAACGTTTTCGCAGAAATTACTTAATTTCCACTGAAGCGCCAGCTTCTTCAAGCTGCTTTTTCAGCGCTTCAGCTTCTTCTTTAGTCACACCTTCTTTCAGAGGCGCAGGAGCGCTGTCTACAACGCCTTTCGCTTCTTTCAGACCCAGACCAGTGGCAGTACGTACTACTTTAATAACGTTGACTTTCTTGTCGCCAGCAGAAGTCAGAATGACATCGAATTCAGTCTGTTCTTCAACAGCGGCAACTTCGTCAGCAGCAGGAGCCGCAGCAGCAACAGCAGCAGCAGCAGAAACGCCAAATTTTTCTTCCATTGCTGAAACCAGTTCAACAACATCCATTACACTCATTTCAGCAATTGCATTGAGGATATCGTCTTTAGACAGAGCCATTTCCAAGTCTCCGGGAATCTATGTTTGGGGTTTACCAAAAATCTTTTAATAAAGAGAATAGTCACACGGTAAATACAGCAACTTATGCTATGACGTATTTATGCCGCGTTTTTCTTCTCTTCGGCAACAGCTGCCATGGCACGGGTAACAGAGGCAGGGAACTCGTTCAGAGTTCTTGCCAGCTTGGTTACGGGTGCAATCATGACACTCATCAGCATTGCGCGAGCCTGATCCAGTGTTGGCATCCTGGCCAGAACATCAATCTGCTCTGCACCCATTACCTGTCCACTGATGGACAGTGCCTTCACTTCCAGCTCTTTGTTCTCTTTAGAGAAGTCCTTTATCAGGCGCGCTGCGGCACCTGGATCTTCTTGAGAGAAGGCCAGAACTGTAGGACCCACCAGAGACTTCTGCAGACACTCAAAATCAGTGCCGTCCACAGCGCGACGAGCCAGTGTGTTACGTACAACCCTCAGGTACACGCCACCATCACGAGCCTGCTTGCGCAGAGAGGTCATTTGACCCACAGAAAGACCACGGTAATCCGCAATAACAGCCGACAGAGCGCTTTTAGCAGCCTCGTTGACCTCGGCGACAATCGCCTTTTTGTCTTCGAGTCCTAACGCCATTGGCTTTACTCCAAAATGTCTGAAGTGACACTCAACACCTTTCAAGGTGAGTGTTGAGCACTTTAATACGGTGAAGGGTCGGGAAACGAAGGTGACTTCATTAATCCATTCCACCGTCTACGCAGGAAATTAAGCCCTCCAGTACCCGCCAAAGGCACACTCCATCAAGAAGATAGTACAAGTTGGCACCTGCGATCTTTGACGGCCTCCGCTTTGGCAGAGACCCCAAAGTTCGTTTTGGCGTTGCGCAAAAGCACAACGCCGAATGCTTTACACGTCCAGAGAAGACATATCAACAGTGATACCCGGACCCATAGTGGAGGACAGAGTCACTTTTTTCATGTATACGCCTTTGCTGGAAGAAGGCTTCAGTTTCTTCAGATCAGCCATCAGGGCTTCTACATTCTGCTTAAGGGCAGCAGCATCAAAGTCAATCTTGCCAACGCCTGCGTGGATAATGCCATTCTTGTCGGTACGGAAGCGAACCTGACCGGCTTTAGCATTCTTAACGGCTTGAGCCACGTTAGGCGTTACAGTACCCACTTTAGGGTTAGGCATCAGGCCGCGCGGACCCAGAATCTGGCCCAGTTGACCGACAACACGCATGGCATCAGGAGAGGCAATAACCACGTCGAAGTTCAACTCACCCCCTTTAACCTGAGCAGCCAGGTCATCCATGCCAATCACATCAGCACCGGCTTCTTTAGCTGCTTCAGCGTTAGCGCCCTGAGTAAAAACAGCGACACGCACGTCTTTACCCGTACCATTTGGCAGAACAGTGGAACCACGTACAACCTGGTCGGATTTACGAGGATCAACGCCCAGATTTACCGAAACCTCAATGGACTCCTTGAACTTGACACTGGAGACTTCCTGCAGCAGCCTGGCCGCATCTTCGAAAGGGTAAGACTTATTCGCGTCTACTTTCTCAGCAATTTTCTTTACACGCCTGGACAGTTTTGCCATCTTACACACCCTCCACGTTCAGGCCCATGGATCGGGCGGAACCCGCAATAGTGCGGATGGCAGCATCTTCATTGGCTGCGGTCAGGTCGGGTTCCTTGATCCTGGCGATTTCCAGCAACTGCTCACGGTTAACGGTACCCACTTTTTCAGTGTTAGGACGACCGGAGCCTTTTTTCAGCTTCGCTACTTTCTTCAGCAGCACAGCAGCAGGAGGCGTTTTGGTTTCAAAGGTGAAACTGCGATCACTGTATACGGTAATAACAACCGGAATTGGCATACCGGCGTCCATGCTTTGGGTTTTAGCATTGAACGCTTTACAGAATTCCATAATGTTCACACCGTGCTGACCCAGGGCAGGACCAACAGGTGGGGAAGGATTTGCTTTGCCCGCAGGCACTTGCAGCTTGATATAAGCTTCGACTTTTTTAGCCATGGTTGTTATTACCTATTCCGGGTCCAACGCCTTCACAGCAAGCTGTTTCAGCTCCCCATTTTCAGACAAAAACCCTGAGCCACCCTTGCAGCTCAGGGGTTAACATTCAAACAAACTGTTGTCCTTACGCTCAGGCCTTCTCCACCTGCCCAAAATCCAATTCAACGGGCGTAGACCGACCAAAAATCATAACAGCAACATGAAGACGGCTTTTTTCGTAGTTAACCGCCTCTACCACACCGTTAAAGTCAGCAAAGGGGCCTTCGATAACGCGAACCATTTCACCTGGCTCAAACAACGTCTTCGGACGAGGCTTATCAACCCCCTCATGAACACGCTGCAAAATAGCATCCGCCTCTTTTTCGGTAATAGGTGCAGGCTTATCAGCCGTACCACCAATAAAACCCATTACCCGTGGCGTATCTTTAATAAGATGCCAACTATCATCGTTCATTTCCATCTGAACCAGCACATAGCCGGGAAAGAACTTTCTCTCACTCTTTCGCTTTTGGCCGTTCCGGATCTCTACCACTTCTTCAGTGGGCACCAAAATCTCACCAAACAACTCTTCCATGCCATGCAGAGCTACTCGATCTTTCAGAGATCGCATCACCTGCTTTTCGTAGCCGGAATAAGCATGAACCACATACCAACGCTTCGCCATATGCTGTCCTTATCCAATAAGACTGCTGATAACCCAGCCTAGCAGAGAATCGAGCGCCCATAAAATGAGCCCCATCACCAGAACAACGGCAACCACAATCAGTGTCGTCTGAACAGTTTCCTGGCGTGTTGGCCAAACGACTTTTCGAATTTCTACCTTGGCTTCTTTCACCAGATTCCACAAGGCACGCCCTTTAAGGGTTTGCAGCGCCATAAAACCTGCTGCCACAGCCAAAACCACTAACCCTGCCACACGGTACAGCAGCGGCTCTCCCGAAAAATACACATTGCCGAATACGCCGACAACCACGATCACCAGAACGACAAGCCACTTAAGCCCATTCATACGGTTCGCGGTTTCAGTTTCTGGTTTTCCACTCATCAGCTTGATTATCTCTATCTAAGCAAAAGCCTGATACAGGATATGGCAGGCCAGGAGGGAATCGAACCCCCAACCCCCGGTTTTGGAGACCGGTGCTCTACCAATTGAACTACTGGCCTGTATCTTTATAAACTTCTTTGAACACTGGGCAAACCAGCCTACAAGAACCGGAGATCTTATTATTTACCCGACCGTATTACAAGAGTTAAATAAAGAATGGGAAAAAAGCCCCACATTTACTCTGGAGCTCATAACCGGAATTGAACCGGTGACCTCATCCTTACCAAGAATGCGCTCTACCAACTGAGCTATATGAGCAATACAAAATGGAGCGGGTAGCGGGAATCGAACCCGCATCATTAGCTTGGAAGGCTAAGGTTCTACCGTTGAACTATACCCGCTTGACTGCCATGTAAATCCCTTTATGTAAATCCCTTTATGCAAATCCCTTTATGTAAATCCCTGTCAGAAAATGAATGAGCTATCTATCTCTACATAAAAGAAATATGGTGGTGGGGGCTGGATTCGAACCAGCGAAGCTTTCGCGTCAGATTTACAGTCTGATCCCTTTGGCCACTCGGGAACCCCACCGAGTGTTGCGCTATTTTATGTTGAAAGCGGCCAATGTCAAGACTATTCAACTCGTCTCCCGAAACAAAAAGACAGCGAGCAATCAGCTCTGAAGCGCGAGCTGTATACTAGAGAAACCTGCTGCACGATGCAATCCTTTTTCTTGTTTTTTATAACGCTTTCTCAGTTATTGACACAGATGTTTGCACAGAAGGTTCAGCATAAAACGTCATATGACGTTTATCTAGTCAAAGGCCAGCGCCAGACCATCCATGACAATATCCGTATGAAGAACACAGTTTACATGGACACAGGTCTTTATTTGCTCAGCATCGCCACCAGCAAGCACCACCAACGGATCATTATAGCGTTGCACTTGTGTATTAATTAAAGACGCAGCCATAACCAGAACGCCACGTCCGATGCACTCCTGCGTATTTTTGCCAGGTTCACCATTTTTAGTCGCCTCATCCACGAGCATAAGATCAGCCGTATTCATCTGCAAAGACTGTCGCATCATGCCAAGCCCCGGCACAATAAACCCACCGAGATGCATTCCCTCGGCATCAACGATATCGAGCGTTAACGCTGTGCCACAATCCACAATCACTTTAACTCGCCCAGGATAATGATGGTGGGCAGCCAGCATCGCCAGCCAGCGATCTACGCCCAGGCGTGATGAATCCTCATAGGCAATGGTCAAGCCATGGCAGGATTTGCAGGATTGAGCAAATACCATGGGTATACCAAACTCGTCAGAGATAATGCTGCGCAACAAGGTTTGCCTGCGGGAACCTGACACCAATGATACCCTTGCCTGGTGGACCATACCGAGACGGTCAATTAATGGCGGTAAGTGCATACGCCATGGATCATCGTTAAGCAGAAACCCCGCATCAGCCACCTGACCGCTACGCAAAACACGCCATTTAAGCCGCGTATTTCCCGCATCCAGTTCCAGCACATTCAATCCCTTTACGGCCACAGGACTGTCCTTATGATTCATTTGCATCGGCTTTTTCACACTTATCCAGGGAGACCTCTCCACCGTGAAATACCTGACACCCCCTGGCCGTCTCAAGTATCAGCCCCCCCTGTCCACTGACACCTTGAACAATACCTGTGACTTTATTACCAGAAACGTCCAGGGTAACCCGCTTTCCGGCAAAGACATCAACGGCATTCCACTGTTTTATAAATGCCTTAAACCCCTGGTATCTGTAATTTTCAAACATAGAGTACAAGGCGTTAATCAACGAGCTGACTACGTCGTTTCGGCTAACCGGCCCTGAGCAGATGCTTTCAAGGTCAGTCACAGGCTGCATAATAGCCTTCACCTGGGACTGACTCAGTTTAACATTGATACCAACACCAATGACCACATCGCAGTCTCCCGTCGGGTCACCGTGTACTTCCAGCAACACACCACATAATTTACGCCCCCGCCATAAAATATCATTCGGCCACTTCAGGCCAAGATGTCTGGCACCGCAATGCTCCAGTGCTTTTATGACGGCCAGCCCCGCTGCCAGGCTCAATCCTGCCAGTGATGCAGTACCATTACTGACCACCCACAATGCGGAAAGGCAAATAGTCGCTCCAAACGGGTTTGACCAGACCCGGCCACGTCGACCACGCCCTTGTGTCTGGTACTCAGCAGTACAGATATGTATGTTTTTGGATGACAGACTTTTGGAAACTTCCCGTACCCGGTCATTCGTAGACGTTGTCGATAAACAATGATGGTAAGTGACAGCATCGGCAACCTCTGTGTTTAATTTCTGTACAACCTGTTTTTCATCCAGAAGCTCAATGCCCGGTGCCAGCCGATAGCCTTTCCCCCTGACCGATTCCACTTGCAGTCCCAGCCGCTCAAGGTTTTTCAGTTGTTTCCACACGGCAGCACGACTGACTCCCAGGTGCTCCCCAACCTCTTCACCCGAGTGAAACTTCCTGTCAGATAGTAATTTGAGCAATTGTTCCATTTGAAATACGCCACAAAGCCCCAAAAAAAGGAGAGACAAGGATATTCAGCAACAGTGGCAGTATCAAACAGGATATGCCAGAAAAAGGCTCATTCGCAGACCATCCTCTTATCTTAATCCATTGAATGATTCAGGTATTGCCAGACAGTGGCGTTAAAAACAGACCTTAAGGGGGTGGCATAGAAAAAACTCCCGGCATATTGTGCGCTCTTCTTCCCACAAAATTGATCCATGAGCACCAAATAATCAGTCTTGAGTCGCTTCAGGTAAAGAACAGGGTAAAGAATCCCAGGCTGGCTAAAGCCATTAGTGATGCTGGATGGATAGAGCTGGTCAGACAATTTGAATACAAAGCCCCCTGGTACGGTGAAACTGTCGTTAGTATCGGCAAATGGTATCCATTAAACGGTGTTACTGATACTAATGCTGCGTTAACTATTAAAGCTGCCGGGCAAGCAGTGCCAGCCTGCGGAGCCTGAGTAAGACCAAAGAAGCCAGTGTTCTGAGGCGTCAAGCTGTGAAACAGGCAGCCTGTCAGGTGACTAATGGGAATCCCCCGGCGATCTGGCCGGGGGAAGATACCAACGTTCCCTGTAAGTAAGGTAAGTTCTTAATGCCTGCTCTCCATCCTTAGGGTACTGCCTGCATGACGTTACCACCGGCTGCTCTTATAGCAACAATATTCTCTTCACTAAAGCGACCATCTGTCACAATCATGTCAAGCTCACTTAATGGGCAGATGGTTTTCATACTGCGGACACCGTATTTGCTGGAATCTGCTAACAGCACTGTCTTTGCGGCCCTGTTCAGCATTTTACGGCGAATGTAGTAATGATCCGTTGACGCTGTGGTTACACCATGCTCCAGACTCCAGCTATTGGTCGCCAAAAATGCAATATCCGCATTAATGCTGTCCAGAAAGTTCAGGGCAGTGACATCCGTATGGGCTTTCGTGATAGCGCTGACACTGCCACCGGTCGTGTATACCTTCGCCGTGGACGAGTCAGACATCTGCAGGGCAATTTTCAAATCGGTCGTTATCACAGTGACCTTCATACGCATCAACAACTTGGCCAGCGCTATTGTGCTTGTACCTGCATCCAACAAAATAATCTGCCCATCTTTCACTAGCTTTTGTGCCTCATAGGCAATGGATTTCTTTTCTTGTTTGTTGACTGCATTTTTCTTTTCATAGGGAATGTCTTCCATCAAAAAGCTTTTGGAGACGGCGCCTCCATAGGTTACCCGAAGCTTATCCTCCTGTTCTAACGTGCGGATATCACGGCGAATAGTCATTTGCGACACATCAAAATTCAGTGCCATTTCTTCAATATTGGCGCACCCCTTTTCTTCAACATAAGTAAGAATATGCTCGCGACGCTCGACGGGAAGCATGAAACAACCTCTCTAAAAAACATGGCACCAGTGCTGGCATTCATTACTGGCACACCTTAATCGTGATCGTGGGAAAACAGTATATGTCAGATCTAAAAATGTGCACATAGGTCAATGGCACGTAATTAAGCTGCTTTTCCCTAGTATCGTTTTAGTTTACGCACCTCAGTTCCCAGATGAAGTTCCCGATTGCTGGAGCCTCTTATGCCGTTTTGAACACCTCCTGGAAGCCGTCTTGAAAGTCTGCTCGTGACCAGGACCACGAGAAATGGAGGATGAAAAGCGGCTTTTCTGAGGCAATAGTGAGGCAATAGTGCTGCTATTTAACGAACAAAAGCCGTTTTTCAGTGCCATTTATCGTAGCCGCAGCAGGAAGAAGCATGACTTTTAAGACGGCTTCTTAACAGACCCTGGTTCTGACCTTACTGGACGATGATCAACACCAGGCATTGGACTATTTGGACTATCTATACCCATTAAACTTGAAGATGCCGGTTTTTTATCAATAGCAACCCTTGAAAATAAAGGGCTGTGGCTGATAAGGACCAAGCACCTTGAAGTGGGTTGAGTATAGTTCCGAAAGAGTACTCCCGCCGAGCTAGGCGGGAGGTGAATTTCGTTCAGCCCGTTAGGGCTGATCTTGATTCTCAATATACTCCTTAATTACATCCAGTGGCGCACCTCCGCAACTGCCAGCAAAGTACGATCTTGACCACAAAACCGGCTTTCGATACGCACCGGCAATATCACAAAACTCTTGTCTTAACCGTCTGGATGAAACAGCTTTCAAGCTGTTTATCAGTTTCGCAATGGCTGGCGTGTTTGGTGAGTACTCGACCAATAGGTGAACATGGTCGGCCTCTCCATTACAGTCTGTTAGCTCTGCCTCAAAGTTTCTGCATATCTCAGAAAATATTTCTTTCAATCTGGTTAGATGTAATTCGCCTAGCACCTTTTTTCTGTACTTTTTTTCTGTACTTTGTCACAAAAACAATGTGGCAGTGCAAAGTATAAGCACTGTGTCGACCTTTCTTAATTTCTTGCATACTAATACTTGATGTTACGCCTTAAATCATTTAATTTAAACACAAAATACTAGCACACTGATTGTATAAATGAAGATTCTCAAGGCATATAAATTCAGACTGGAGGTGACGCCAGAGCAGCATGTAAGGCTCATGCAGCTTTGTGGTACAGCTCGCTTTGTCTGGAATAAAGCGTTGAGTATCTGCAATGAAAAGTGGGAATCCGGTGAAAAAATCCCGTCCTCATACACAATGGCTAAATGGTTGCCAATCTGGAAGAAAGAGGAAGAAACCAGTTTTCTAACTCAAGGTAACGCTGTTGCCTTGCAACAAAAGCTAATGGATTTGGGTGGTGCATGGAAAAAACACTTTGATGATCTGGCAAAACTAAAGTCTGGAAAGATCAAAGAGGTTAAGTTCGACAAACCGTGTTTTAAGCAGCGCAACAAAGATCACCATAACTCAATTCGTATCATGCAGTTCTCCAAGTACTGCAAGGTCGAAAATCGCAGGGTAAAACTGCCAGGTAAGTTGGGATGGGTAAAGTTCCGAAAATCTCGCAATATTGATGGTGAGATAAAGAATTGCACCATTACCCGCAAATCAGACCATTGGTTTATCAGTTGCCAAACCGAACAAGAGTTACCCGTGCTGGTTCACCCTTCTGAAAAAGCGGTTGGTCTGGATATGGGTATTGCCAGGTTTGTCACGCTTTCCAGTGGTGAGCAGTACAAGCCTCTTAATGCTTTCAGGAAACATGAGGACCAGCTTGCCGGGGAGCAAAGAAAGCTTTCTCGCAAAGTAAAATTCTCTGAAAACTGGAAGGAACAAAAACGGCGTATTAACCGTATTCACAGAAAAATAGCTAGTTGTCGGGCTGATTACCTTCACAAAACCTCAACCGAAATCAGCAAAAATCACGCAATGATAGTGATTGAGAATCTGAAGGTATCCAATATGTCCAAGTCTGCAAAAGGCACTGTTGAGAAGTACGGTAAAAACGTGAAAGCCAAGTCTGGACTTAACAAGTCCATTCTCGACCAGGGATGGCATGAATTCAGAAGGCAGCTTGAGTACAAGCAAGAGTGGCTGGGCGGTGAAGTGGTTGCTGTCAATCCTGTATACACCAGCCAAACTTGTAGTGCTTGCGGCCATACTGAGAAAGCAAACAGAAAGACTCAAGCAAAGTTCGAGTGTGTAGCTTGTGGTCATTCTGAGAATGCGGATATTCAGGCCGCAAAAAATATACTAGCGTTGGGACACAGCGTTTTAGCCTGTGGAGAGGGTTCGTTAGAGTCTTTGAAGAAGCAGGAACTTCAGCAAAATCGTGAGAAAGTAGCTGCCTGGTAACAGGAATCCTCCAGCGACCTAGCTGGAGGAGGATGTCAAGTGTGACTTCAGGCTATTTTTATAGACGCTGGATACCTTTTTTCTAAACAGGCTGCCTCTCGTGAGAAAAAGCCAGCATCTTCACGTTTGATGGGTATATAACTGTTTTAAAGCAGGACTTCACATAATTACCTTTGATTCTCAATGTTTTCCCTCAGGGTAAAGTACCTCTGCAACAATTTTGCAATGAATGTCCAGCCGTTCCACAACCGTTTGCCATCCAAGGGACAAAAGATAAGCGACTGATTTCACGATATCATTCGATGGGATTTTTTCTGCGTTGTCCAGCAAACCATCATCGGCCATATCGGTATTGACAATACTCGGGCACAAACAGGTAACACGTACATTATGATGCAAACATGCCTTAAAAAGTGCTTTCGAATACCCAACGACAGCGGCTTTACTGGCTGAATAAGCACCTATTTTGGGTATAGGGTGAACACCGGCGATGGATGCCAGGTTGAAAATATAACCTTTATAGTTATACCTCATCTGCTCTGCCACAGCATTAGCAATTAACATGCTGCTGACACAGTTGACACTGAATAAACTGTCTAGCTTGCTGGATGGGAGCTTCGTCATACCGCTTTGCAGTATGCCCGCATTGTTTAATAAAACGTCAATAGACGTGTATTTTGCAAAAATATCACTGATACAGGTCTCACTACTTGCCGTATCACCAAGATCCACAACATCAAATCATAGTGCTCAGATGCCAGAAACTCAGCGACAGCAAGGCCAATCCCACGACTACCTCCGGTGACTAACGCCTGCTTTCTCATAGTGCTGCTCCTTCTGTTTATTTGAAGGCTACAGAAAACGTCACAGGCACAGCGTAGCTGATACTTTTTAGCCCTGCGAGTTCTCGCAGTTTATTTATTCTCTGAACCAACCCGAAGTCAGCAGCATTAATCAGTATTGGCCTGGTTGTTATAATACTTATACTTCCGTCATTGAGCCGCATGACTTTAACGTCAGCATTAACCGGGACTTGTTCACTGTGCAGACTTAATTGTCCTGTAAGGGTTTCGTTGAATGAATGACCGCTCTGTAAATCATTCAACCGTTCTTCATCAAAATTAGCAGTGTAGCGAGCTTCAGGAAACTGTCTGGTTTCAAACAAAAAGTCACGCATTCGCTGATCACGAATGTCAATGCCAGTATTGACACTACTGAGACTCACACTGATTTCTGCTACGCCCTCTTTGAGGAACCCCGAAAGTGCTTTGAAGGTGTGTATCTCAGCAACAGACTCCTGCTTGATTGAGACAAATGAGAGGGTTGATGCCTCTTGCTGCAGCGTCATTTTTGCCATGGAAAATGGGCTTAACAGCAGGCCGGATACAACAGCGATCATTTTTTTCATTCTGTATACCCTTCTTTTTTTTTATATGACGATGGGCTTATATTAATACCAATCGACTCTTCTAACCACGCTATTGTGCGGGCAATCTTAATGCCAGCCTGCCGCCTCACAGTATTGGATTAACACAGGGTAAGCATAAGATTTACAGATACTCCTCCGAATATGGGTTATATTGTAGGGAATTTATCAAAAAACAACAGTATCAAAGTAATCCTTGATAAAAACAAAAAGGTCTTTGCTATGTTCCCTTATGGTTCTGAAGATCTACCTTCAGATTATGATTTTGATAGTCCATGGAAAAACCTTTATTCCCCGAATAACGTTTTAGAGTTAACTGACCCGGCTACTTTCCAGGATACCACTAAAGTCAGGGGAGCCTGCTTCAGGCCTGCTGTTGATTCTCATGAGTATGCTCGTGGCTATTTCTCAGGCTACGTCTTTCGTGGAGACTCACGACCGATCACCATTGTGTTGAAAAATGGTTTCGAGGTGCAGACCCCTTTAACTTCAATGGATCAATTGCCGAAGGTGGCCGGTGCCATTGGCGGGATTACTGATTCTTTAGGCGTTTCGACAACAGTTTGCGCCCAGGTCGCCAGCACGTACCGCTCCGATCAACTGACTTCGATAATCACAGGACTGGCTTATCTTATTGATGCCGTTAACTTTGCAGGCTTCGCTATACCGAGTCCCAGAAATAAACATCCATTTGTCAGTGAGTTTCCCATTTTGGCAGCGTTATACGAAGCGAACTTTGCACATTCCATTCCTAATACCAGCATTGTCGGAGCAGTATGGCCTGGAGACAGGGCACAACCAGTAGCGGGAAAACCCTGGCCCTGCTACCCAAAAACGCTCAGACTTGCGGTGAACCCTGAGTACGAAGGGGGTATGGAAGGCGCAAAAGACGTGGTAGCACTATTTAATAATGTGCGGGTTGGTGGACGCAGAAGAAATTCCCGCGAAAATGCTTAAGGCCTTAAAAAGTCGATTGATATAACCAGGAAGAACGCAAGAAAACCAAACCAAATGACTGGAAAGACTTTCTGAAAATGGAACGTAGACTCTGATATTTTTTTCATACTGTTCATTACAGCTAACGCCTGCTTCAGACGTTTCCTCATGGGGTGTCCCATGGAGTCATTTTTCAGGTACGTTACCTGGGTTTATAAGCTATGATGTTGGTACAACCTTTTCCAGGGAGTTTTTTTATTTCAAAATTTTCATCAAATTTTGCGATAATTTCTGTAAGCTTTGCAGCGCCGTACGATCGAGGATCAAAGTCTGGTTTCGACCTTTTTACGAAACTACCGACAGCAGCTACATTTGCCCAGCCTTCTTCATTTTGATATTGTTTCCAGCCAGCATTTAGCAATTGTATAAGTTCTTTGTAGGAATTATCATAATATTTATTCTCTTCAACCTCTGTTTGTACTTCTCTTATTTCATCTTCAACTAAATTTTCGGTGTATATAAAGTCATCGCAGGCATTTTTAAATGATATCGGTGTTTTTTCTTCACCAACTCCGAATACAAATATTTCAGATTCCTTCAGCCGTGATGCCAGCTTTGTAAAGTCACTATCACTTGATACTATTGCAAAAGCATCAAACTTGCCAGAATATAGCAAATCCATTGCATCAATTATCATTGAGGTATCTGTGGAATTTTTTCCTGCTGTGTAAGCAAACTGCTGTATTGGTTGTATTGCCAGCTTACTTAAAATACCTTTCCAGTTTTTTAGACATTGACTTGACCAATCGCCATAAGCTCTTTTCACAACTATATGGCCGTGTGCAGATATTTCATCAAGAATTAGCTTTACCCTTGAGTACTGGGCATTATCAGCATCAATTAAAACGGCTATTTTTTTATGTCGATTCAAGTCCTTCATCAAATCACTCCTTATGATTATTGTTGCAGTGCCTGACGACTAACGCCTTAATCAGATAAACAACAGGTGTCCACTGGAAATTTTTGTTAGTTCGATGAATCAGATTTGAAGTTATCTATGATTTTCTCGTTGAGGCACGATCTCATAAATTGATTCATCCCAGTCATGTCCGCTGTTGCATAGAAGTCAAGCATTAACTGGTTAAACGCTTGCTGACGCTTTGCTGGCACATTAATAATTGGAAACCCATGTGAAAGTAAAATACCATTCATCATGAATCGACCCATGCGTTTGTTTACATCCCAGAAGAATTGTGCTCTTGCCATTCTCAGAAAAGCAGCAATGGCTAAATCATAGACATCGTTACAACCGGCAATTTCCAACGCAATCTCAGCCCAGACATTATCAAGTTCCCTGAATGAAGGAGGTTCGTATTCAGACCCGCTAATGGTTACATTGCCTGTACGGAAAGCTCCCCACTTCAGGGATTCCTCCTTCCCTGCAATATTATGGATAGACAAGGCAACGCCCTTTGAAAAAATAAACTGATCTTCAGCCACCAGGGAGAAAAGGTATTTCCATGCATCAGCCTGGTTCAGAACCATATTTTGGTCGCTGATTTTGTGACCACCAACGGTAATCCCGTCCAAAAGTGTTTGAACTTCTGGTAAGGTCATTGCTACTCCTTCAAGATTCACTGCGTCGCAAACCAGAGAAGGAATATCACGAACCGCAAGCTGCCTGGCCATCCCATGATTAGGACTCATCCCCCAAACTGTATCTTTTACTGTTGCCATTAGTGGTGTATCCCAGGAGCTGTGTTGAAATTTCTCACATGATATCTGCATGAGTGCTGATCATCTCACTGATGATGCTTGATATAGAACAGCTAATCGGGACAGGGCAAAGCCTCATGACTCTGCTCCTCCCGGCCGTATGGATCACGTAGCACAGCGTTTCAAGTCACCTGGAATCTTTTGTTATGTTCAACCTTTCAGCTCTTGAAGAAAATAGCCGTCCGATAAAAGATCTGTGACTAAATCATCCAGCGTTGCTCTTAGCAGACCTTCTGCACCTTCGCCTCCCTTTACAGAAGCACTACTGATATATGTATCTTTCCATATAATGGTGTTTGTTGATTTATTTTTTAATTGAATTTTAACACTTAATCTTGATTTTAATGTTCCTTCCCACATTCCCATGATCACATCATAGTCAAAATCAATGAGTTCGCCTTCCAGCACAACATCTTCAGCATTTTTAGAAATAGATGCTCCAGCCTTTTTAAGGCCGTCTTCAAGTGCATCTTTTACAATATCAGCAATGGGTTTTTCAGCTTGCCACCCTCCAGATGTAGTTTCTCCATATAGATTTTGAATGTGCATGATCATTCTTGGATTAGTCTCATTTCTGGAATCTTCAAATTTTCCAATCTGTATAGGTGCTTGAGATATTGTGCTTAAATCTACAGATATTGGTTGTTTATAGGCATAGTCCATCTTTACATCATGCACTGTAAATGCGCAACCGCTACTGAGTAGAATTGAACTCAAAATGACTGCTTTTTTTAACATATTATTTTCTTATGCTTGTTGTTGAGGTTAGTTGGCGAACATAACGCTGCATGTGGGTTCTCAATAACTGCTGGTTAAGCCACACTGCGTTTCGGTGGATAGTTGAATGTCATAAATTGTTTCTTTACCTTGCGGCAGTCAGGCTTTCATCTTTTCATACCCCCCCTTTTTGGGTTAACTGTAGTCAATAGTTATAAGTCAGCTTGCGTAAGGCTTTCAGCGAGGCAGTGATTTCAACTGAGGAATTCAGGTTGAACACGTTAAACGGTTGGGCACCATCACTGAATGTCGTCAGGCGTCCTATACCATGAGCGATTAAGCTGCTATTAGCCCTGTTGAGTGCTGATGGTGTGTACTTTCACGCTACCGCCGATGACAGTTAAGCACCAAAAGTCAGGTTCGGGCGAAAGTCATGGGATGGTTATAAATTTTTATCACCCATGATTATGCCACAGTGAACGCAGGTATCAACAATAACTGACTGCCAGGGTATGGCGTTGCGGGATTTCAACGGGTGAATAACGGCTATTGTCGTATAGCAGGGTGAGTACCTGCTTTTACTTCTCTTTTTTTACATGCTTATAATGAGGTTTGACCGTCACTATGGATGATAACAACAATGAATGTCTGTGATATTGCTACTAAAATCCTGATTGATGATGACGATGAGTTTTCCTTTGCGATAAAAGCACGCGTCGAAAACCCGGAGGATGATGAAGAAGTATGCCTGGCATTGCAGGGGCTGGATACTGATGGGTTTGAAGTGTACGAGCTTGTGCTCGAAGGCACTGTACCGCCTGGGGAAAGCAAAATTCTCACCACAAAAGAAGAAGACGCTGATCGTACGCTCTATGAGCAAATTGCCAAGTGGCAGGTAAAGTATTAGTCCTTATTGATGACTACGGGGCCGAGGCTCCGTATTCTCTTGTTTCTATCCCTGTTTCTATCCCTGTTTGTGAGCCTGTTGTGAACCTATCATCTGCCAGTGACTGCGCTAAAAAAGCCCGCTTTATTATTACAGTTATGTCCCCCAGTCTGACCGAAGCCCATGAAAAAAGCATATTGTCTGCCATCGCAGATTCTGATATGCGCCATGAAGGCCAGAAAGTGGTGGCTACTGGCAAGTGTCTACAGCTTGTTATCAGCGGAAATAGCCCACAGGCAGAACAACTTAAAAAATCACTGTTTCAGCTATCGGGTGAACGCAGGATTGATGTCGTGCTGCAAACGGAAGCTGATCATTACCACAAGCGCCGTCTGGCTATATTTGATATGGATTCTACCTTGATCAACGCCGAGGTCATTGACTGTTTAGCCAATGCCGCTGGTGTGGGAGCACAGGTAGCAGCCATCACCGAGCGTGCCATGCAGGGTGAGCTGGATTTTGACGAGAGCTTTCGTCATCGTCTAAGTATGTTGCAGGGCTTGCATGAGTCTGTCCTGCAAGAGATGGCCCAACGACTCCCTTTGATGGACGGTGCTGAACAGTTGATTTCAGCCCTTCAATCCCACGGCTACAAAACGGCCATTATTTCCGGTGGGTTTACCTGTTTTGCCCAGCATGTGCAGCAGAAGCTGGGCATTGATGAAATCCATGCCAATGAGCTGGCTATCACTGACGGTAAAATAACCGGTGAAGTAAAAGGTGTGATTATCAATGGACAGCGCAAGGCAGAGATTCTCCAATCCCTTGTGGCCAGAGAGAATCTGTCACTGAACGATGTTATGGCGGTTGGCGATGGGGCCAATGATTTACCCATGCTGAACAAGGCGGGTTTGGGCATTGCTTTTCGCGCCAAACCCCTGGTGAGGGAGCAGGCTGACCATGTGGTATCTGCCATGGGACTTGATGGAGTGCTTTATATTTTGGGATTGATATCCTCTCCCAACTAATTGCCGTGGGCATCTATTTCTCAGACGACAGATACCCCAGTTACACGCTAGCGAAGCGTCAACGTGCATTCGTGGTAATCCAATTTAGCCGTACAGGGAAAGCCGTTGATGATCAGGCAGGCAATATGGCCTGGAAAAAGCGGATCACTATTCTCTAGTTCTATGCAGGGATTCCTATGATTGCTCAGACGAAAAACATCGTAATTACACGGCAGAAGATCAGGGGTTGAGTTATTCCCTGATTCTGTATCCTGATCACAGACCAGCGCATACAGCATCATTTCTTTTGTACCCAGAACCAGGTACTGACAGTCCGCGTATACATAGCCCCTATCGAAACACTTATCTTCCCTGTCAAATCCAAAACTTCCCAGTCCATGGATATACAATGTTTTATCTTTCATTTCCGAATAGGGAAAGGTTATAGGACGACTCTGCTTAAGCAGTTCTCTTACCCGATGGGTCATCTGTAAATCTGGAACTAAAGCACCGTCACGCCAATAACCCATATCACCTTTCTGTCCCCCAAAAAAATCAAACATAAGACGTTGCAGGTAGGAATGCTGAGCGATTGAATTTTTAGCAAGCTGTTCGAAAGCTCCGTTATTGTCACTTTTAACCAGTTGATTCAAACAAAGATTTTGGAGAGTAGCAGGTTCATTCATAGTAGTAACTTACTGGCCCACTTTTGCCACCCCTATATAAAAAATATCACCCGGATATTCAAATATGAACTATGTAATAACATCAAGTGGCTGCATTATTCAGGTGGTGAAAGCAGGCTCCTAAGGATTGGTCAGGAGGTGGGGTGCCATTAAAACTACTCTAATCAGCGGCTTTCCAATACTTATCCCGGTCATCATTATAGCCCTTAAGGTTCTGGGGTCCAACATGCCTTAAGTCCCGCTTAACGAATTGAAAAAGAAAAGCTGAAGGGATTGAAAGGAGCGTTCCCTGTGCTGTTCAGGCAAAATACCTGTTCTCATAACAACGCACCCATAAGGTGCTGCACAGGGACGCTACAAGATGGTAAGTCCAAAGCCTGAAAAAATCGAGATTGATTTTAGCGATGCCAAGCTGACTGGCATGGACGGAAGCCTGTTCACAGCCCGGCTTGCCAACCAGCTCAAACTACCTGAGCTGCCCGAAGAACACATCCACCTCAGGAAACGTAATGACGGTTGCGGTGACAAAGACTCTCTCCCTGGTCTGATTCATAACTTCTGCGCCGGAAACGGAAAGCTATCCCACATGGATGCCCTGCGTGCAGACATACCAACAGTCAGCCTCCCTGGACTTGAAGATGTGCGCTCCTCCAAACCCATGGGAGAATATCTGACACTTTTTAATGGGGATTCAGTAAAAGCCTTGTACGCCGTTGCCCACAGCCTTTGCCAACAAGTGGCACCCGGGGTGATAAAACATTTCGTCGAACAAAAAGGCTGTCTGCCGCTCTTTCCTGATGGCTCAGAGGTCGAAGTAACAGGTCGCCATTTTGAACAGGCAGCCGTTGGCTATAGCGGCAACAGACAATACTGGCTTCACAGCATTTTTATTGGTCACCTGTGGGTCAGTGGTCGTCTGAACCCCGAAGCCAGTGACGTTTGCATTGGCTGGCGGGAGCAGCCTGAAAACGATGTTGCCCCACTCATTGAGCTATCTCTTAGTCACAAATCTTGAGATGCTAAAAAACCTGTCTAGCCTTTAACACCAGGGGATGCATCCATAAATTGTGGTTCAGCGGCAGGAAATTAAAAACGCAGAAACCCGCCTATAAAACGACAATGGTTATAGTCAGATTAAAGGGTTGATACAGGCTCTATAGTAAGGACCCACAGGACTTTAGAATATTTTCCATTGTCGTATAAAAGAAAGGCTTCCATATCAGCCTCTCTATAGTGGTTTTGTGCGGCAAGCCTTGTGACACAAGCTATTCAGGCACTTTTCCTGTTGTCCTGCCTTCAGGATTTGTGATAAAAAGATAGCGCTATGGGTGGAGGGTGGAGAATTCCGCAATGTTCGTTAAACGCCGTCAGGCCCGCTCAAAGGGAAAAGCCAGCACATCATTTATCGTTGATGTGTTCATCATTAACATTAATAGTCTGTCAATGCCCAGAGCTACACCAGCGCAGTCAGGTATTCCGTGTGTGAGAGCATCCACCAGCCGCTGGTCAAAAGGGTAGACAGGAAACCCGCGGGCTTCTCGCTTTTTCTGTTCCTCCTTAAAGCGTTTTAGCTGTTCTTCTGCATCAAGTAGCTCATGGTAGCCATTGGCTAACTCAATACCATTGACAAACAGTTCAAAACGGGCAGCCACCTGCTGCCCGTTATCATCCTCTGACAGCCTTGCCAGTGCTGACATAGTGGCGGGGTAGTCGTAGACAAAAACACCCTGTAATTTACTGCTCTTTTTTTGATTCAGCTTTTGACCTAGCTTTTGACCCAGCTTTTGACCCGGTTTTTGATCCGGTTTTTGACTCAGTTCAGGCTCGATACAATGGGAAAATAACACATCCAGGCAGTCATTTCGGTCAAGACCGGTTAACCGGTTACTCACCTTTTCTTTAACCAGCGCATCAAGGGCATTATTTGATGCCGTATGAGGATTAACCCCCAGGTATTGTTCAAACAACTCACCATAGCTGCTCCGCCGGACTTCCTTAAAAGTGGATACACTGCCCAGTACACTGGCCACGTCATCCATCAGCCGCTGTTGATCCATCCCCAACCGGTACCATTCAAGCATAGTAAATTCAGGATTGTGTCGAGTGCCGGCTTCGCCATTTCTGAAAACTCGCCCCAGGGAGTAGATGTCGCCACTGCCTGCCGCTAACAAACGCTTCATGGGGAATTCAGGGGAGGTATTTAAATAACACCTCTGCCTGATGTCAGCCCCGATGGGGGTAAAGTCGGTATGAAAGCTATCAATATAGACATCCACTGTCGCACTGGCAGACAGATACGGAGTTTCAACTTCCAGCACCCCGTTTTCGTGAAAGTAGTTTCTAATGCTACGCAGTAACTCAGCGCGTTCTCTGAGGGCCATCATTGATGCAGCAGGTTTCCACTGTGGCTGAGACATGGAAGAAAAGTCCTGTTAATCCCCGTCAATACTCGTTGCCTCCAACATAACAGGGAAAGGGAAAAAAGGGAAAACGAGGAAAGTGAAGCCATAGAAGGCATAGAAGGCATAGAAGGCATAAAAAGAAAGTGCCTGGCCAGGTAAGAACAGCAAAACTATCACTAAAACTATCATTACAGTGGCCAGTTTTTTACTGACTGGATTACTTCACACGCCCAACATATTCGCCAGTACGGGTATCAATTTTCAGCACTTCACCCTCTACAATAAACAAAGGCACTTTTACAGAGTAGCCGGTGGTCAGTTTGGCCGGTTTGGAGCCACCCTGAGCAGTATCACCTTTGAGGCCCGGATCTGTTTCAACCACCTGTAGTTCTACGAAATTAGGCGCTGTTACCGACAAAGGTGCTCCGTTATACAGCGTTACCGTGTATACTTCCTGCTCTTTTAACCAGTTAATGGTGTCACCAACGGCTTCTTTACTGGCAGCGTACTGCTCGTAGGAGCCATCGGTCATCATGAAGTGCCAGAACTCGCCATCAGTGTACAGGTATTCCATATTCAGCTCGATAACGTCAGCGTCTTCAAGGCTTTCACCGGACTTGAAAGTACGCTCCCAGACGCGGCCATTGATGAGGTTTCGGAGCTTTACACGGTTGAATGCCTGGCCCTTGCCAGGCTTGACGAACTCATTCTCAATGATCGAACAGGGGTCTCCCTCAAGCATCACTTTGAGACCGGAACGAAATTCATTGGTACTGTAAGCCATTAATGTTACCCGATAAATGAAAAACACTTATGATAACCCGTTCTACCATCAGAGTGCACACCATAAACGCCACCGAACCTGCCACCTGGCAAAAAATGCTGTCCACAGCCATAAACTGCCCTGAAGAATTGCTTGATATCCTTGGGCTTGATCACGCATTACTGCCTGATGCTCTGAAAGCGGATAACCTGTTTTCCCTTCGGGTTCCTCGCGGGTTTGTCGCTAAAATGGAGCGAGGCAACCCCAATGACCCATTGTTATTGCAGGTATTACCCTTAGGGCAGGAGTTGCTCGATACTCAAGGTTACAGCCTCGACCCCCTGAACGAAATCTCTCAAAACCCCTGTAAGGGTGTCATTCACAAATACCATGGTCGACTGCTACTGATTACCAGTAGTGCCTGTGCTATCAACTGCCGCTTTTGCTTCCGCCGTCATTTTCCCTACGGTGATAACCACCTCGGTGGCGAAGACAGAGACAACGCCCTGCATTATATTGCAACTGACACCAGTATCAACGAAGTAATTCTCAGCGGGGGCGACCCTCTGGTGGCCAACGATAAACGTTTGAAGAAGCTGGCAGTGGCACTCAGTGATATTCCCCATGTGGAAACACTGCGCATTCATACCCGCCTGCCACTGGTTATTCCTGAGCGTATTACTGATGAAATGATCCACTGGTTTACTGGCACTCGCCTGAAGCCCGTAATGGTGATTCACTGTAACCATGCCAATGAAATTGATGGGGCAGTGCAAAAGGCCCTGAATCAACTACAGCAAGCGGGTGTGATGCTGTTGAATCAAACCGTTTTGCTCAAAGGCATTAACGACTCTGTTGAAGCGCTGGTAAACCTGAGCCGGGCTTTATTCCAGTCGTCGGTACTGCCCTACTATTTGCATGTGCTCGATAAAGTACAAGGTGCTGCCCACTTTGATGTGGACGAACAAACAGCCTCCTGGCTGGTCAATGGTATGCAGAAGCAGTGTCCGGGTTATTTAGTCCCCAGGCTGGTACGTGAGGTTGCAGGGGAACCCTGTAAACTATCGTTGACATCCTCCTCGCCCTGAAGGACGAGGATTCCTAATCGTCACCAATCAGGTTTCTGTTTCACAGTTCATTGCTCAGGGGATAGCTTGGTTATCGCGTAAATTCCCGCTGTGGGGGTTTTTACGGTGATGAGCCAACTCATACCCCCCAAGTCTCACATGAACTCCGCAGACTTAACATCCCACTAGCCCAGTGGTAGGTCTACAAAGACACGAAAGAAGCTACCAGATGGGCTTGCTATACGCAAGCCTGGCTTACATCCCCTCACTAAAAGTAAGGAGCCTTACGCTCGTTTGGTAATGTCACTGACGGCAAAATGCCCTTCCCGGTAATCGTGTTCCGTCGCAACGGCATTTGATCAAGTGGGTTTTGATTTAGCAGCAGGTTGTATTTTTTCACTCAGTAGCCAGATTCTCTCCGCATAGCGGCCGAGCAACCAAAAGCTGAGTCCAAGAAGACCAAAGAAAACCCCCTGGTGCAGAGTATGCCAGCCATACTCCACATACCTTGTGTAAATATTAAGAAATAAGAAACTCATGCCACAGCCCCTGAGTACAGGGTCATCGTATTTCAGGCCTGTAATAATGGCCACAATACTGGTCATGGTGAAAGTCAGTATCCAGGGCCAAAATTCATACTGTTTAATGCTGTACCAACCATCAATGCTGCTATTACCTATGACCGAAAGTACCCAAAGTGCCGTAAAGCTAAACAGCAACCCTGTAATACGGGTTATCAGCACAAAAGGGAATAGCCCTGGGCATGTTTTCATCCAGAAGCTGGCAATAAACAGGCATCCGCCAAACAGAGCAAAGCGCAGGGGATAGCTCATACCGTAAAAACAGGCATTCCACCCGGTGAGATACCCGGTTTCAGCCAGCACCCAGGCACCAAGAGAGAGCAGGCCAAACAGCCACACCAGCTTTGATGGCAGGTAGATACCGAGGCAGCAGTAAATCAGTGCGGCAACCAGCAGTAACAGGGAAAAGTGTCCGTTATGGTTCCCCAGGGCTACGCCGATGAAGGCTATGGCGCTGGCGATACTGACAGTGCCCAGAAAAAAGAGTGACTCATGGGTCAGTCGCCGAAGCGGGTGTTTCTTTTGTAACTGCAAGGTGACGAAAAAAATGACTATGGCCAGTAACGCAAAAAATACAGCTTTCACCTGTGCCGGTGCAGAAAATAGCCGGTTGATTAAGGCCATTAGCTGATCGTCCAGTAAAATCGCACTCAGTGAAAGCAGTAAACAAAACAGGGCACTAAAAAAGGCATAGCGAGCCAGCCCCTGCCAGTTGAAGCCGCGTTGTTCGATGCTGCCCATCAGTAAATAGCGTTGAGCTTCGTCCAGCAGACCTTTTTGCTGCCAGTAGGCTACCGCTTTGTGTAACAGGGCGTATTGTTTTCTGGTAACCTTCATCAAAAACCCTCACTGGATACGCCTACCGAGCCAAAGCGTGTCGCAACATTCCAAAAACCTCGCTCCCATGCTCTGCGTGGGAGTGTATACCCCTCTAAATACAAATGCTGTGGGTATGGGGTTCCCACGCGAACATGGGAATCAGACTTTTGCGACACCCTCGCCAGGCAGGGGAGGAAAGTGAATCAGCCCGACTGAAGTCTGATAATATACAAAGATATAGTATTTATCGAATTCTGCGTAAGGCTCCCACCGAAACAGAGGTCATTGCAAAAGCATGGTCAATGACTACCCCCACACAAAAAGGCCAGTTCAGTTATTGGATGATAGTGGATGATGGCAACGATTAGCATTGCAAAAATCCCAAGCCAGGGTTCATCACCGTTCAGAAAAGTTGTAGACTGTTTTGCTTGAACTGACTGGATTCATGGCGTTCTACAACGATATTATTCACCACGTTTTATAACACTTAAGTCTGTCTAGCTCAGTTTCTGTCATGTATAGACATGCCTCTGTAAAGTTAATAGATCGAAAGGATATTAAAGTGCGTGATTTAAGTCCATTACATCCTGTAGCTAGTGCTCCTCTTCGGTTTTCAGTTGACAGGCTTACTCATGAAGAATTGAGAAGTGCGGGATTAGAAATAAACATTGTTAGACAACACACAATTTCTGGTTACAAGTATCTTAGAAATAAAGCAACTAGAAGTGCAAAAGGGGCTGCAAATCCATTACCTTTTAACACATGGATAAAACTTCAATCACAGGGAAATAAAGAGGATTTATTTCGTCAATACCCCTTTTACATTATTGAGTTAAATCTCAACAACAGAGCAACTTTTGAAAATCATATTCGTCACACAAAAAAATACCACTCTAACTGGACTATAGGCAATAATGGAGAGACTCTTGGTTTTTTATCATTCAACGAACAGGTTGATGATAAAGACTGGCTAGACGTGAGAGCCCTTTATATCGACCCTAAGTATCAAAAACTGGGAATAGGCACTTTTTTACTGAAGGCTGTTGCCGGATTAGGTCTATCGAATAATAAAAAAGGTATTGAAGTTGATGATCCTTTTTTTTATTGGAGTTCAGATTTCTTTTCACATAGAGGAATGGACCTTCTTTACAGAACGTCCCGCCATCGTTATGGTTGTGCCCAATTGAAACTGATAAACGATAATGATGGGAGCAAGAACACTTTTCATCAATTGCTTCCTGCACCATGGGAGTACCCCCTTGAATTTAAACAGTTGAAAGGTCCAGATCCTATGGGGTTACTTTAGGAATAGTCTAAAAATAACTTTCATGTCCTGTTTGTCAGAATGAAGAGGCAATTGAAGAGGCAATTGAAGAGGAATTTGAGGACACCCAAAAAAACAGGAAAGTTTAAAGGGAACAAAGGAAGCTTCAACTTGAAAAAGTACCCGTTTTCAGACGGGCTGGGGTTTAGTCTATTCAGCCTCTGCCTGCTGTGCTAATTGGCGCTTCAGGCAGGCATTTTTGTGATAACAGATAATAAACGATAATAGCTGACCTGATTGCCCGGATTTTCCAGGTGAGGTCTTCGAGCAAGGCAAAATACAGGTATTTCACTGTCATCTGCTGACGGGTAAAAAGGATAACCTGAGCCTGTAAATTTGCATAATTTAAACTTTATTGTCTACATTAGTTTGTCAATCGTGTGTAACTGCTTAAAGCACAGACACAAAAAACATTTTCAGTTTGGCTTAAAATAGAAATACTGTACCAGTCTGTAGCCTATTTTCTGGAGAGCCTGCCAAAATGTTTTGAGTAGTTACCATAGTGTTAAACAAATAGAAGGGGTCAATCAATGTTTTATCGTTTATCCTTATCTTATCCAATGGTTAAGAAGAAGCACATGAAGCAGGCCGTAAGGTGGCTCTGGTTTTATAAATTATTTGTTGTATTGGCTTTTTATTCGTCAGCTGCTTTATCAATGATGAGTCCAGAGGAAGAATCGGAAGGCAGAGACTATTGTATCGACAGAAACGGTGTAATGGTAAATATACATTCACAAATATCTGATAAATTAATTTTAGGTGAAGAAGCTTTTAAAATAATGCTGCCGTGTATTTATACAGAAATGCTAAAGACAGAAAAAAAAACCTGCGCCCTCAGTAAATATGAAGAAAGAAATATTGCTCTCAACAAAGATAATTTCAAGAGCCTGCAAGCAGCATGGGATTTTATGAGTGAAAAAAACCCCACAGGCAAACTCAACACTCAAAAACTTCATCAATTATATCTCGATTTTATTCAATGGCGTGGTCCAGATGAGTGTGGTGCAGGTGTTTTCTCACTCTTTCAGCAAAATGGTGGTAATTATCATTCTCGCTTTTATAGCTCCATAATATGGTGCTACTATCTTTCTTCCGCCTGGATTAAAGCAATCCAGGCTACTAGTCGTGTTGAGACGGAGAAACAAAGAATAGTTAAAAAAGCATTCAACAATTTTTCTGGGATTGTCAGCTTATTTGAAAATGGTTTAAAGGGGTGTAATCCTGATTATACCATCTTTATAAACAGTAAGGGAAAAGTGAATTTTCTAACACTGCCAGAAATTTTATTTACTATAAATCCAGTCTCAAACTATCCTGTTTTTCAACCACTAAACTGGAACTCTGATAAAAAAAGAATAATACTAAAGAATTTATTAATAACATCATTTTTTTCTGCTTTAGATCACAATAGTACGGAAAGTGACAAACTCAAGAACGAGATAATGAAAGACAAACCTGACTACTTGAATTTGTTTTTTTTCAATCATGATGACCAAATAAAGTCTTATGAATGCATGAAATTGGCTGCTAAGGATAACCCTATACTGGGCTCTTCACATTTATTGTATAACTACCCCATTGCTTCATGGTCTGATAAAATTAAGCACCTTGATAAACGATTGGCAGAAAAAAATAATAGAGAATTAACTGTCCATGATCCTGTCCCCCAACAGTTTTTAGAAAGAATGGCAGTAATGTTATCAAAGGAACCCAGAGTTTTGGAAAATATAAGAAGCTTTATGCATACTTATGGGTGCCCAGCTGAAGAGCGTGAAAAACTTATAGCCAAAGCAAATGGCAATTTGTACTATACAGGAATAGCTTTCTTTCAATGGATCGAAGATAATGAAGGGAAAGGAATCAGCTTTATAAAAGCTGCTGAGACATCACAATCAATTAATAGAACTGATATCATACGTGAGATCAAGGAAAAATATTCACATGTTTTTGCCAGGCAGTCAGGTGCTTCCCATGAGTAACTGCAGGTAGTGACCTGAACACAGCAATAACGGATTTTAACTCACGACATACCAATAATAATCATACTCTGTGATAGGCTGTGTGATGGAAGGCTGACTTCTTTGTGCGGGGTGACTCAGGGGAGCAGCAATGAAAACACGACTTGCGTTATCCCTGCGAAGGCAGAGTCCCTCTGTCGTGGTGGATTCCTGCCTTCACCGGAATGACGGACTGTTAGTGTTTTCTGAAATGCAGCTACCCTTATGTAGGGATATTAGTGCTTAGAAGCAGCCGGTCAATGTTAAGTCCCACAGGTTGACAGGTTCCCAGAAAGAAACAGGGGGGAGGACAGTGAACATTGATACTGGTTTATTACTCTTGCTATTAACACCGATCTACTTTGTGCCTATTACGATTGAGTGGTGGTGGTTAAAACGACACCCTTACTACAGCCCCAGCGCACAATACCGTTTGCCTGATAGCTTTGCCAACATGTCCCTCGGTTTGTTTTACCAGTTGGGTGAAAAGCTGACAGGTGCCTATGTGATGGCCGTTTACTCCAGTGTATTTGAATTCAGGCTGTTTACGATTCCCCATACGGTTTGGAGTTTTATTTTACTGCTGCTGCTTCAGGATTTCTGCTATTACTGGTTCCATCGAGCAAGTCATAATGCACGCTGGATGTGGGCATCCCATGTCGTTCACCATTCGTCACAATCATTGAATTTCTCGACGGCATTTCGCCAAAGTTTTACCTATCCACTGTCAGGCATGTGGGTATTCTGGATACCGCTGGTTATGCTGGGGTTTTCACCCGAGACTGTCTTGCTGGTGGTTATGGTGAACCTGTTCTATCAGTTCTTTGTTCACTCTCAGGTGGTACCAGCATTGGGCTGGATCGAATGGATATTTAATACACCAAGACACCATCGCGTGCATCATGCCAAAAATCCGGACTATATCGACAAAAATTTTGGCGGCTTGCTGATTATCTGGGATCGACTGTTTGGCACCTTTGAAACAGAAAATGCGTCAGAGCCATGCCGCTATGGTATTCCAAAACAAATAAACAGCTATAACCCATTGTTGCTGACCTTCCATGAATGGCGGGAGATGCTGAAAGATGCATTCGCTCCAGGGAAAACGTTAAAGCAGCGTCTGAAACATTTATACGGTTACCCTTCCTGGCAGCCGAAGCGCTGATAGAACGGTGAGTTGTTGTTAATGGAAAAGTAGCGCTATTGGTACGTATATGGCGCAGTAACGAGAGTGTTGACACTTTCTGCCTGGCTCTCTATTATCCTTCGCATCCTGTCGTTGCTTAAAGCAGCTGTTTCAGGGCCCAGGTGGCGGAATTGGTAGACGCGCTAGCTTCAGGTGCTAGTGTCAGCAATGGCGTGGAAGTTCGAGTCTTCTCCTGGGCACCAGTTTTTAATAAAAAAGCCGGATCAGTGATTCGGCTTTTTTATTACTTTCGTATCATAATCTATCTGCATCTATTTGTCTGTCTTCAGCAAACACTCTCTATTGAAAGTTAGCTGACTGCGCTAATCGGTTAAAAGAGATAGAAGACGATCTTTTTTGGGTGTTGACAAAATATGCCCTGATGCATATCATCTGTTCCGTTCTTTGCCGGTATAGCTCAGTTGGTAGAGCAACTGACTTGTAATCAGTGGGTCCCGAGTTCGACTCTTGGTGCCGGCACCAGACAGAAGCCCGAAACGCCTATATTTAAAGCGTTTCGGGCTTTTTTATATCTGAGTGTCACAAGGCTGAAAAAACCTAAAGTGTCACAATAGTGTCACAGGTCTTTTGTGCCACTGGATGGAAATTGACATCCTCCTCCAGCTAAGTCACTGGAGGATTCCCATTACTGAGGTGTTACTTTCTCACGAGTTCACACAGGTTCCTGCTTCATGGTTACGGCCACAAGGGGCTTACATTAACTCCACAGGCTTTACTTTCCCTCTGCCCGAGGGTAGGTCAAAAGAAAAAAGGGATATTAATCGCTGGAAACGCCTGATATTCAAGCCTTCTGGGCATATTTTCTTTCAGTGCCTTAGTGCAACATATATGCACTTGTTTGCACTATTTTGCATCGTGTGCAATAACGAAATTTTGCAAAGTAAAGCTAACCCCTAATGACCTTGCGGCGTGCAGGGTAGATACACCTGCACAAAACCTATTTTTTGTTGCATTTTTCGACAAAAACACCGCAGGTGAGGTGGGGAGAAGGAGTGATTTTTTCCGGTAGCAGGCGTTTTTTCTGGCCTGGCCGCTGATTTAAGCAGTCAAAAAAACTTACCAAACGAGCGTAAGGCCCCTTTACTTTTAGTGAGGGGATGTAAGCTAGGCTTTCGTATAGCAAGCCCATCTGGTAACTTCTTTCGTGTCTTTGTAGACCTACCACTGGGCTAGTGGGATGTTAAGTCTGCGGAGTTCATGTGAGACTTGGGGGGTATGAGTTGGCTCATCACCGTAAAAACCCCCACAGCGGGAATTTACGCGATAACCAAGCTATCCCCTGAGCAATGAACTGTGAAACAGAAACCTGATTGGTGACGATTAGGAATCCTCGTCCTTCAGGGCGAGGAGGATGTCAATTAAAGGAGTAAAACATGCTTAGTGCGATTCTGACACTATTTGGGGTGGTTGCTTTTCTCTGCCTTGTCGTAGGCTTGATAAAACCAAAGCTAATCAAGCAAGACTCAAGAGGCCTGGTGGCGAAAAAGTTTGGACTATCCTTCGTCGCTATTTGCGTTGTTATTGGGATGCTCACACCTGATCAAGAAGACAATACTGACAAGCTGGCGATCAATCCTGGCGATATTAAAAATTACTCGGTTATAAAAGAATATGACCTTAGCTTCAATGGGCGCAAAAGGGTTAGATGGAGTATCACTGCTCCAGAAGCGAACTCTCTCAACGAAAGAGTAGCTAAAAGGCTAGCAGCCATAAGAGCTACAAAAGGGCGGTCATGCCGTGAATGCAGCCAAAGAGCTTCAGCAAAAGGGCGATGCTGATTTATCAGAAATTTGGCTGGAAGTTGGAGCCTTTGCTGAGGGGAAAGGTGGTCAACTTGCCATTGCCATATATACTCCTGATGGCTGCGGTAATAGTGGTGAAGACTGCAATGGTGAAAAATGGAAAATCGACGCAACAGACGCAACATTCACAGATAAGCAGCTTCTTGTTTGGAAATCTTGGTTTGATTATAGGGAACAGTTTAGAGAAGATGGCTTACTCAACGAGAAAAAACTGAAAGCATTCTTGTCCGAAAAGCTAAACCTGCCTGAAGAAGACATCACTATTCCTTGGATAACAAGAGAAAAAATTAGCTGATAATCCGTGAGCTAAAAGCCGGGATTTTACCCGGCCCCACATTCAAAACGAAAAACCATTCTGCTCTACCTTCCCGGCAAATTTCATCCTGTTCCCAGTTGCCATAAACCAGTTCGACACAATCTCTGGCGTTCTGACTGCCACCTACTGTGTACTGTAATTGATCCCTGCAGGAACAGGCCATTAAACACTTTTCGGATATCGGGGTGTCCTGGATAAAAACAGGGAACTGATCTACGTAGACAAGTTGGCTTGGAATAGTACGGACAGAGAAAAAATTAGCTGATAATCCGTGAGCTAAAAGCCGGGATTTTACCCGGCCCCACATTCAAAACGAAAAACCATTCTGCTCTACCTGTCCCGGCAAATGTTCATCCTGTTCCCAGTTGCCATAAACCAGTTCGACACAATCTCTGGCGTTCTGACTGCCACCTACTGTGTACTTGTAATTGATCTCCTGCAGGAACAGGCCATTAAACACTTTTCGGATATCGGGGTGTCCTGGATAAAAACAGGGAACTGTCTAAGTATGGGGTACATTTACGGAAATTCTTTGTTAGCAAAGTATGGCATTGTACGGCACATAGAAGTTATCAGGAAGTCGGGGAGACTGACGGCCTGTTACTGGGTGACTGGTAGCCAATACCCAACCGACTTTCTGTTGACCGTTGGGTAGACTGACAGCCTGTTACCGGATTACCTGGTGAATCTCTTTGCTTACTTGGCCTGATAGGTATCTGTCGTTAATTATTGTAATAACCCCTTATATTCAGATTTTCTTATATTTTTTATGTTTTGGCACCTAGTACTCGTGTGTAAGAAATTTTTATGAAATATTTTCTATTAATTTTATCTTTAATATTTTTGTTTGGATGTGATCAACAGGAACAGGTTGGTAAAAATATTAATCCTGTAGATGACGAATATAAAAAACCATACAAATATATTGGTCAATCGGTAACAAAAGCCTCTGAATTATTGGGGAAAATTCCAAATAAAGCTGGAAATATTATTTTCAATAACGGTTTTCACAATTATTTTTTTGAATCCAGAAAAAATAGTATTAGCTATGTAGAAGTTACTTTTAAAGAAACTTCTCCTTGCAATTATAAACAACGATTGAAATCAGATTATTTTCTGACTGCCTTAGGAATAAATCCTAAAAGCCTTGATATAGTAAGCACAAATCCTCACGCTCACATCTACTATGATCACATTAATAAACTTAAAATTGGTGTCTCTTGCGCCTATGAGGGTGGTTCATATCATGTGTATTTCAGTAGTAAATATTACAAATGGTAGCTTAAAACAAACATCATTAACCAACTCACAGAACACTGACTATTTAGCAGAAGACCGTACAAAATCCTGACAGACATTTACCGGCTTACTTGGTGAACACCGATGCCCAACACACAGCACCTTGCCCATTGTGACTGACTGCCGGAAGCTCACCAGAAAGCCATATGAGGTACTGACGGCCAGTTACTGGGTGACTGGTAGCCAATACCCAACCCGCTTCCTGTTGACCGTCGGGGAGACTGACGGCCTGTTGCTGTTCCACCTGGTGAACCCCGATGCTCAACACACGGCACCTTACCCATTGGGTTACTGGCAGGCCAATGCCCAACCGACTTCCTGTTGACCGTCGGGGAGCTATTAATATCTATCAATCTTATTGTGTCCTTTACTGGGTATATTACTGTGGTTTGATTCGAAGTGCAGGGGTAGTGTCCTTTTGGCCGGGGAGCCTGACGGCCTGTTGCTGTTCCACCTGGTGAACCTCGTTGCCTGGATCACAGCGCCTTGCCATTGGGTGGCTGGTAGGCCAATGCCCAACCGACTTAATATTATTGTGTCGTTTACTGGGTATTTCATTGTCTGGCCTTGATCTGTTAACGGTATACGTCCTTCCTGTGACCGGTCTTTATGACCTCTATAAGCAACTTTCCGTCGTTTACTTGGTAAATAATCCGATAGTCTCCTGAGCGAACACGGTAAGTATGTTCTGTGCCGCTCAACTTCCGGCAGCCCGACGGGTATGGCTCATTAATCAGCGCTTCAGCCAAGGCCACCAGCTTAATAACCGCTTGCTTTGGTAGCTTCCTTAGCTCTTTTAATGCTGAGTGCTTCCAGCGTAGTTCGTACCCGCTCATAACTTGCCATCGGCCTTAAGCGTTTTAATTACGTCATCATGGGATAGCGTATCTTCCCCCTTACGCTCGGCTACGGTCGCCAAATCCTCTAAGTCGTCGATAAGCTCCTGGTATTCAGAAACCGGCAAAACAACAGAGACCCGGTTCCCCTGATCGTCGGTTATGTAATGGGGTTTTGCTTGTTGCTTGGGCATAGCTATCTTCCTCATTTATAAACTGGTGGCCTGCTGCCTGAATTGTTCCATATCAACCAGCGTGGTTTTTTCCCCGTTAAGAATTTTTTCTAACAAGGCGTCATAACGTCTTATGCTTTCGCGCTTTTCGGGTAAGTGTTCGTGTCTCTCATAGTGTTTTTTGTCAACCCCTGTTTGACCATGCCCCTGTAGTAAGTTCCTTTGTTCTCTGTTAACGCCGGCATCTATTAACAGGTTTTTGACCGTCCGGCGTATATCGCGGGCGGTAAACCATTCCGGTACAGGTAGCTCTTGCGCCTCTGCTTGTTTAGCTAAAGACTCGTTGTAGCGCTTAAATACATTCTTGAGCGACCCTACACAGATCGGTAGATACTGACCCATATTTTCAGCTTTGCGGCCTTTTACCCCAGTACAGAATGGATAAGGATAATGCGCTGTTAATGGCTCAAGCGATTCTATAATCTTCATAGCTTTTTGGGTAAGCGGTACGGCATGAATAACGGGTAAGCCTCTTCCTGTCTTGCCGTTGACAACATAAACACACTGCCTTTGAAAATCGTAATCCTCCCAACGTGCCTCAAATAATCGTTTAGGCCTTTGCCCACCAGTGGCAAGCATAAACCGGACAGCCTGAGCCATAACAAACCCTACACGGTGAGTGCCTTCTATACTCTCCCATAGCTGTTTTACTTCGTTATGGTTAAGCGAACGTGTACCCGGCTTAGATGCGTTCGTGTTCTTTCGAGTGGAGGACACAGGGTTATAGCTAATATGAAAACGTTTTTCACCCTCTCTGGTAGGGTCGTAGTCACCTTTCAGACCAAAGTTAAAAGCCGCACTGAGTAGCGCCCTGATTCTTACCGACTCAACCTTCGCGCCTCGTTGGTGAATGGGTGAAAGGATAGAAACAATATCATCGGGGGTTATATCTTTTGCTTTTTTACTGGCAAGGGAAGGAAAGGGCTTCAGAATATTAAATTCAAACCCCTGTTTTGTCTGATCAGCGGACTCTTTTTCTCGGTGTTCCTGGTCTTCAACATAGGCCGCCATTAAATCCGCAAATGACCCTCTACTGGCTTCAGCTTCATCTACCCGCTTTTGCTCTAGCTGTCGTTGTTCTTCTTCCTTCTGTAGACTCTCAAGATGGGCTTTTAAGTCCCCGCCACATTCCCTACGGGTGATTGCCAATTCCTGCGCCTTAGTCAGACACTGGGCAAGCGTATAGCCATGACCCGCTTTAGTAGGCTGAAAGCGGCCTATCTTTATCAAAACCTCTTTGTTTGCGTGCTTGTACCTGTAATACGCCTCTATATTTCCGCTTTTTCTTTTCTCAAAAAGCAAAGCACCATCCCCACGACTACCAACAGACTGACTTAGTTTTCTGGTCGCCATATTTTTAACTTGATTAACTGTAAGCGCTCTCCCCATAACTGCCCCCTTTTTGCCCCCACTATTGCCCCCTCTTTCTATCGGGCTAGAGCGGTATTTTATGAAACTGTATAAAAACACAGATACCACTACAGCCCACTGTTTATAAGGTTAGCAGCATTTATCAGGAATTATAAGGGATGTTATGAAACTAACGTTTCATTAACTTGTAATCAGTGGGTCCCGAGTTCGACTCTTGGTGCCGGCACCAAACAGAAGCCCGAAACGCCAGTATATAAAGCGTTTGGGGCTTTTTCATTTCTGAGTGTCACACCCTGAACTTCCCTTCTACATATCACAAAAGTATCACCTCTGTGCAATAGCTATCTCTTTATCACAAATCTAGGATAACAGGAAAAGTGCCTGAATAGACTGTGTCACAAGGCTTGCCGCACAAAAACACTATAGAGAGGCTGATAGGGAAGTCTTTCTTTTATACGACAATGGGAAATATTCTAAAGTCCTGTGATTCCTTACTATAGAGCCTGTATCAACCCTTTAATCTGGCTATAACCATTGTCGTTTATATGCGGGTTTCTGCGCTTTTAACTTCCCGCCGCTGAACCACAATTTATGGGTGCATCCCTTGGTGTTAAAGGCTAAACAGGTTTTTTAGCATCTCAAGATTTGTGACTAAGAGATAGGTGCAATAGTGAGGTATCCAGAAGTAGTGCACCAGATCATTTCCCCCATGGTATCGTCAACGATCAAAACGCCATCAGATGCTTCATCCTTTCTAACGACAGGTTTTACTTGTCTCCAGAGGGTTGTACTGGAAAAATTATTGCTTGAAAGCAATCGGGTTATCCGGTCATGGCTATACTGATTTTCCAGTAGCTCAGATAGGCCAGTGACTGTTATTTTGCTGAAAGAAAACAGCAGATAGTCAGAGTACAGTTCTATAAGATCTCGATTCATACTGGCTGTCATGCCGCAAAACCAGCTCAATACGTAAGTTGAGATACTCATTCTTGGTTTTCTCAGCCTTTCGCTTGACCTTTTTGGTCTTCAGCTCAGTGTACTGAATAGGTTTCTTTATCAATTCATAGGCAACTGGCAACGATATATCGTCTACGTACGTGGTAGATAAAGTTCAGCAAATCAACCCCTTTTACTGAACGACCAAAGGTATGAGCAAAATGCCAGCATATCAGGTCATTTTCATCGCTATAAAGCCTTTCCTGTAGGGTGTCATCAGCAACGATCACGCCATCATCGCCCCTTCGACTGGCCTGATAAAAGGCTTTACATAGTGCCATAGAAAACGACTGTCAAAGTCGTTTCCAGATAGAAGCCTTGTTACCTGATCATGGCTAAATGCACCGTCAGGCAAGGTTGATAGCCGGGTTGCTGTTGTCTTTCCAAATGAGGACAGCAGGTAGTCACTGTAGCGTTCAAACAGCTCTTTGTTCATACCCGCCTGGTGGAGCAGGCAACCGCAGGCATTGCGGAGCTTTGCCTCGAAGGCTGTATCGCTCAGGTGGCGTTCACTCGCCACCTGAAGCATGTGGAGCGAAGCAACATCCTTATTATCCTTATTGACTCAAGTGCGTAACATGAGTTATTATGCAAAATTTGTCGTATTTTTCATAGACAAAAGCCATAAAGCTGAACTCGACGTACCAAACTTGCCTGCTATCAGATGCTATCTGCCATACCTCTTGAAGCTTTATAAATTGCCAAAATTAACAGTACTGCGTAATTTTTCATGGATAACCTGACCACTCCACCTCAAGCTCATCGTCAAGGGTTTGCGTATGACTCCCTGGAGTCAGTAAGAAAAAAACTGCTGGATTTGAGTGGTCGCAATACTCTCCTGAACTATAAGCACCCCAAAGCCAGTTGCGTTCGGCTTGTTGATTGTTCAATAGCTGATGTCTATAAAACCCTTCATGATGATAAAACACTGACGTTTATTCCAGTACCCGAACCAACAGAAAAGCAACTTATTGATGCTGGCTACAGTGAAGAAGATCCCGAGACAAAGCAGCTTGTGGTCAAAGGCTTCCCAACTGCTGCGCAGTGGGGTAAACAGCTAAATATTCCTACCTCCTATGATCTTGATGACGCTATCTCTTCTACGCAAAGTTCCACACGCAACCTTCAGGTATTAATGTTCTCTTCTGAGTTAGAGGCAATACTCAGAAAACTTCGTAGCAAGGCTGAGTCTTATATTGAGGAGAGCGGAGCGAATATTCTTTACCTCTCCATGGGTTTTCTTGAGTGGTTTGAAAGCAGAGACTCAGATATAGCAAGGCGGGCCCCACTTTTCACGATTCCAGTCAAGTTGGATAAGTCTGTTCGCGTGGGTAAGGAAGGTGTTTATCGTTATTCTATACAAGTAAAAGATGATGGACTTTTAACTAATATCTCCTTGCGAGAAAAACTGGCAAATGACTTCGACCTTGTTTTGCCAGAGATTGACGAAGATACGACACCTAATGACTACTTCCATCAAATAGAAGACTCTATTCTTCGCCATCAGCCTCGGTGGTCAATTAAAAAATATGCTTCATTGGTGCTCTTGAACTTTACCAAGCAAGCAATGTATCTCGATCTTGACCCTGAAAATTGGCCTGAAGACGCTAACATCAAAGATCATGAGCTAATTTCACGTTTTTTCAGTACCGGTGGTCAAGAGTCAGCCGCTGGTACTTCTGCTTATGAAACAGAGCACGAAATTGACAAATTAGAAGATATTCATCAGCGCTTCCCACTTGTCTTCGATGCAGATAGCTCCCAGCATAGTGCGATCATTGATGCTGTGAATGGTGAAAATCTGGTTATTGAAGGCCCTCCCGGTTCCGGAAAGTCACAAACCATCACCAACATCATTGCAGGCTGCCTTGGTAATGGTCAGAACGTTCTTTTCGTAGCAGAAAAAATGGCCGCTCTTGAGGTGGTAAAGAGTCGTTTAGATCGAGCAGGTCTCGGTGATTTCTGCCTGGAGCTGCACAGCCACAAAGCAAACAAGCAAAAAATTCTTGGTGATCTCGCAACCCGACTAAATAACGCTGGAAAGTATCGTAAACCAAAAGAGATCGAAGCTGATGTTAGTCGATTTGAAGACCTTAAAACTAAACTCACAGACTATTCTGATCTGATTAATAGTGTTTGGGGCAATACCGGACTCACGTTACATGAAATACTGCATCGAGCAACAAGGTATAGGCAAACGCTCCATATTTCCCCAGAAAGACTTTCTGTAGAAGGTATTAATGGTGAAACTTTCACCGCTGTCCGTCAGAGAGAATTAGCTGATCAAGCCAAAATGCTTTCAGATGCTTATGACCTTGTTTCTGAACAAACAACAGACGGTAATATAAACAGCCATCATTGGTATGGAGTCAACAATACTGCACTGCACGGCTACCAGGTCAATGATCTGAACAACCAACTGACATCATGGACAGATGCTTTAAAAGCCCTTCATGATGAGTGGCTTGAGTATAGTAAAGAGTACGACCTTAAAGGGGAAACCGGAGAAAGTCTTTCGATTACTGCTATCGGCGAAACTATTTCTAAGATCCAGGAGTTACCTGATCTTGTTGGTGGTGAACCTCTGGCACACCTTTGTGCTTTTTCAGCTCACACCTCAGATATTAAACAACTTATAACAGACTATCAGGCTATACATGATGCTTTCACAGATATTGCCAAAGTTATCAAGCCGGATGTTATATCTAATAAGGCTGGTGAGGTAATAGCGTTAACCAGGACTCTGGATTCTTTAAAGCAACTCGGCGTAAGTGATGATAAAAGCCTTAGCGACATGGCTCTTAGTATTTCAGATATTACTTCTACCTTGAAAAAGGTGACTGAAGTGAAAGATCACTTTGCCCATGTCACCCCTGATATTGATCCTTCACTTCATTGCTGCTTTGAAGACAGCCACAGAGGTACTAAAGAGTTTCTAACACTTATTGGATTGATAAATGAGCTACCTGCTGACCTCTGGCGCCATAGAGATGAAATCTATGATAACCCTGACGTAGATCCAGTACTTGATCAGATAACCCAGAGGTTATCCGTTCTGACCCCATTACATAGTCAGCTGCATGAATCATTTAGTCTTCATCCATTACCAGCATCTGATAGCTTAAAATCGTTGCAATCAATTTTATCTAATGGCGGGTTATTCAAGTGGTTCTCTTCTGAATGGCGAAATGCTCGCAAGAAGGTTCTCGCATTATCACCCGTCGCCAAACCTGATGCCAATCAACTCATGTCGTTAATACCAGCCTTGATTGAGTATGTTGAAGGCATTGAACAATTGGATAAATTGAATAGCACTGACCCAGTTTTCAACGAGGTTTACCTGGGTATTGATACACCTTTGGACAGGCTGACTGCTCTTCGACGATGGTACAGAACTGTCCGTAATGAGTATGGCGTGGGGTTTGGTGATCGTGTTTCTATTGGCTCAGCCCTCCTGTCCATGGACAGGCAGCAAGCTATGGCCATTAAAGATTTTGCTGCAAAAGGACTTAAAGACTTATTGGAGGATATTCAAAAGTCTGTTGATATACTGACCGAAAGGTTTGCCAGCTATACGCCTTTACATCAGATCAGTGAAAGCCTCTCTAGTTCATTACCGCCTTTAGCATCTCAACTAAATGCCTTACTCAAAGCGCTGAAACCCATAGTTGGTGGAGGTATGGCTAGCCTTAGTCTCCTGCGAGACATCAACGATAAATGGAAAAGACAGCAGGACTGCATAACAAGTTGGCGTAAAAATCCATCTTTAGTCCTTTTGACAAAAGCGGGTATTAGTCTTCCAGTTGACAGTGGCAAGTTCTCTCAACAACCGATACAGATAGTTAAAAACACCCTGAAGATTACAGCGGTGGCAACTGATAGCCCCTATATACTAAGAAGCATAGAAGCATCTAACGACGCTGAAAGATATGAGGCACTCAAAAGCAGGAGTTCTAATCTGTTCGACCTGTTAAATCGCGCTCAGAAAAGTCAAACGCCTTTCCTGGAGTTGGGAAAATTAACCTTAAAGGAGTGGAGTGAGTCATGTACGGATTCACTGAGGGATATTCTCCTGAGAAATCAGAGAGCGCTGGACAATCCTCAATGGCTGAACACCTGGCTTGATTACATTAAGTTGAGGGCGCGTTTGTCCGAGAGTGGCCTGGGTAACATAGTACATGAGCTTGAGTTACATACGATCACATCTGATCAGCTGCAAGATGTGCTCCATTTGGTGGTTTACCACATACTTGCAGAAGAGGTCATGCATACAAACCCGGAATTAACCAGTTTCAGTGGTCTTGAGCAAACAGGTATTCGCAGGCGCTTTAGAGAGTATGATAGAAAACTGATGGAACTTCAGCAGAAGCGTATTGCTCATAAAGCTTCTGTTAGCTCACCTCCGACGGGTGTCTCAAGTGGTCGTGTAAAGGATTATACTGAACTAAGCCTCATCAAACATAACCTTGGGCTTAAACGTCCTCGGATAGCTATACGCTCCCTGTTTAAAAGAGCGGGTAAATCCATACAAAGCCTTAAACCATGCTTTTTGATGAGCCCGATGTCCGTTGCTCAATATCTTCAACCCGGTAAATTTAATTTTGATTTGATTATCATGGATGAAGCCTCACAGATTCGTCCTGAGGATGCCCTGGGTGCAATTGCAAGAGGAACGAGTCTGGTTGTAGTAGGAGACCCAAAGCAGTTACCACCTACATCATTTTTCCAGAAGGCTGTATCCAATGAGGATAATGAAGATGTTATAGCTCTGGAGGAATCCGAAAGTATCTTGGACTCTGTCATTCCTGTATTCAGAAACAGACGACTAAGGTGGCATTATCGCTCCCGTCATGAATCACTGATAGCCTTCTCTAACCAGAATTTTTATGACTCAAACCTGATACTATTTCCTTCTCCCTTTAGGGAAAGTGGCGAATATGGCATCAACTATAAACCTGTTCAGGGAAGGTTTGTTAACCGAAAAAATGTTGAAGAAGCGCGGCTCATCGTTCAGAACGTGGCTGAACAACTGCGCCATTTCCCAGAGGAATCTGTTGGCATAGTGGCTATGAACGCTGAGCAAAGCGATGAAATTGAGAAGCAGCTTGAGCAAAAGGTTAAAAGTGACCCCATATTGCAGCAAGCCTTTGAGAAAAATCAGAAGCTGGAGGAGCCGCTGTTCATCAAGAACCTTGAAAATGTTCAGGGAGATGAACGTGATGTTATTGTAATCTCAATGACTTATGGTCCAGAAACAGTGGGCAGTAGCTCCATGCATCAGCGCTTTGGGCCCATCAATTCTGATGTGGGCTGGCGTCGTCTTAATGTATTGTTCACCCGCTCAAAAAAGAGGATGCATATATTTTCCTCTATGACATCAGGCCATATTCGTACTGGAACAAACAGCTCCAGAGGGGTTAAGTCTTTAAAGGCTTTCCTTGAATATTGTGAAACAGGTCGATTGCAGCATTACCAACATACAGGTAAAGCTGCGGACAGCGATTTTGAAATTGCAGTGATGGACATGCTGGCGAAGTATGGGTATGAGTGCGAGCCACAATTGGGTGTTGCTGGTTATTTTCTCGATATCGCAGTCAAAGATCCGGGTATGCCCGGTAAGTTCCTGGTGGGAATTGAATGTGATGGTGCCAGTTATCACTCAGCTAAGTCAGCTAGAGATAGAGACCGCCTTCGTCAAGATATTCTGGAGAATTTGGGCTGGAAAATAAGACGTATCTGGTCAACTGACTGGTTTGATAACCCAGAAGCTCAAATCCAACCAATACTCAATGAGCTAGACAGCCTGAAAACTAAACCTTCAGTTGCCATAGAACACACTAATGTGGATGAAAGCGTTGATGAAATCGAAACACTCATTCAATTTACGGACGACTTGTTTGGTGAAGGTGGATCAAACATTAACGATAATTCTGACAACGACCTGGAATCCAGGCTCCGAGAATATGATTCTAGTGTGATACGGGTTGAGCTACCAGAGACCACTGACTCAAGAAGACTGTTAAGACCTGCAATGGTGGAAGCCCTGCTTTCTAAGTTCCCATGCTCAGTGCCAGAATTTCACGAGAGAATCCCTGCATATCTTCGCATCGGAACAGACCCTGCTGAAGACAAATATTTAGAACCCGTACTGCACTTGATTGCACAATATGCATAACCAACACATTATTTGAAAGAAGAATGCTGCAATGACAGACGCTATCAGTGAAGATGGTGTGGTGCACTAAAAATGGACACCCTTCTATGCAATTTTCTGTAGCTCATATTGCACAGGACTGACATAGCCCAAAATACTGTGTCGCCATTTTCTATTGTAATAGCCTTCCATGTATTCAAACACTGCCTGGCGGGTATTTTCCCTGTTCATCAGTGGAACACAGTGGATGGCTTCAATCTTCAAAGAGTGAAGGCTGGCTATAACGCTGGTTTTATTGGCCCTTACTCCAGAAGTAGTGCATCAGATCAGTTTACTTCTTCTCCATCAAATCCATAATCTGCTGTCGCACATCCCGTCCCTGGCTATCCTGTTCAACCGCCATAATGAACAGACATTTTCCTTCACTGAGTTCTGCCCATTTATTACCGATGACACGCTTCTCAGCTGAGTCATCGTTGGAAACATAAGCATCTCCCTTGTATTCAACGACCAGCATACGCCCGTCGTTTAACTGGCAAACAAAGTCAGGGTAGAACTTACCATGGGCCAGAGGGAGCCAGAATGAAGCCTGATCACGCTTAACAAGGTTACGAATCCAGTATTTTATATCCCGAATACCGTCGATAGCCTTGGCGCACTCGTATTCCTCACCGGTAGACTTCAAATCTTCAATCAGGTTTTGTGGGAAGTAATGCTTCTGGAACCTATAGCGCCCACAGTAATACGGTGGCCGTGATGGGTAGTGCTCAGCCTTGAATTCATAAACAAACTGATCGGACAGACACGCATTACTTTCGGCACTCAGCAGCGATGCCTGATACCCGGTTTTCTCTGCTTTTTTTCGATACCGTTTGATGAGGTCGGTAATGACTCTGGACAGGGGGAACTTGTTCCGTACCAGTGCGGTTAATGTCAGGTTGGGTTGTTGAAGCAGATTCTTAACCAGTTTGGCAAGAAACTGAATCATCTGCCCTTGCAGGATATCCGGTTGGCGCAACTCACGGTCAAGCCAGCGTACCAGGTCATGCTCGGTAACCTCTGTAAAGCCTTGATTAAGGGGGATGACATCTTTCTGATCGGCGGCGCCAAAGGTGATGGCTTTGCCATCCATGTCGATGCTGAAGGTGTTGGTTTCTTCTTTCAACCGGAAGTTGGGGAGTTCTGCCGGATACTCCAGCAGGCTCCAGCTATGGGCATGTAAAAAGAATTCACGTTCTACCAGCTCCAGTTCACCCTGATGCTTGATGCACAGTAAGGGTAAGCTACCGAATAGCTCACCATTTTCCGAGGGGGCTTTGGCTGCCTGAATGGATTCGTTGTGGACACGAATATGTTGGTTAAGTTTAGCTCTGTCTGCGGCTCTGGTGACGCCAGCGGTGAGTGTTTTTTTGATAGTGTCAGACACTTCACCTTTGATCTGAACAACCGTTTTTCCTTCGCTGTTTTCGGTCAAAGTGACTTGCGCTTTCTCATCCTCGGATAATGATGAGACGTCGGGTGTGTTATCCAGCTCAACCACGACACTCGGTTGAATGACTTTTTTTGTTGTCCGTGTCGTATTGGTGTTTGCGTCGGCCCCATTGCCATTGCCTTTGCCAAACATATCGCCCTGGCCTGAGTCAGACGACTGTTGTTTAAGAAATGCAGCCACCTCCATTTCCTCGAAGCCCATTGCAATCAGCTTATCGGTCAGCTCCTGGGCAGCGTGAGCAAAGCGTGGGCTGGCAAGGTTGGCATAGGCTCGGTTCAAGTCTTCAACGATTCGCCGCCTGGCATAGGGCATACGCAGCACTCGGCCCAGCAGCTGCTCGGCATCTTTACTGCTGGATACCGGCTTGACCGAACAAAATACATAGGCAAATGAACAGTCCCAGCCTTCCTTCAGGGCTTCGATGGTGATGACGTATTCAATCGGGCAGTCTGGTTGGAACAGGTCGATACCATCCAGCTCCCGTTGTGTGCCTGTAGCAATAGCGATCTTTTTTTCATCAATGTTGAGTGATTCAATTAAATGCTTTTTCAGCACGTCAACGGTGACTTCGCTATTTCTGGGTTCTGCCTGAAACAGGGCGATTGGGCGGATATAGTCGCTGTCTTTCTGGGCATCAAGGGCCAGCTTATTCCGGGTGATTACTGCATCCTGAATAGCGTCCTGCCAGTTCTGGTGTTCCGTGAGCATGACCGGTAGCTTGATCATTTCTTCCGCTTTCAGCTCAGCGGCAGAAACATGGAACAGGACATTACTTCCGTTGGTATTGCTTTTATTGGGGGTTGCTGTGAACTCGATAACAGCTGCCGGATGAATTTGGCGCAGAGTATCAAAGGTCAGGCTGGTACGGGCATTGTGGGCTTCATCTACAATCACCAGTGGGCGGTACAGAGCCAACAGGTTAGCAAATGAATAGTTGATTTTGCCAATATCCCGAGGGGTTAGCCCATTCTCTTTGATATCAGCCTTAGTGACTTTATCCAGTCGTGCCATTGCGGGGTGGTTGCTCGGTACTTTGGCGAAGTGTGGCTCAAAATGTTCGTGGTAAGCGTATACACGACGGCCTGACTTATCCCTCACTCGCAGGTTAGCCAGTGTAGACACCACGACAATTGCCTTATTGCCAATATCCTGGGGGCGAATCTGGGTGACTTCATCAATATCCAGCACCAGTACTTGTCGGTTAAATGCCTGATCCAGTTTGTCCCGGTAAGGGTGTCCGGGCTTTTTCAAGGCATCCACCGTTTGCAGACGAATCGTATTGGTGGGCACCAGCCATAATGTGATGGGTGCAGTGGTGTTCAGGTACTTACGGGCAGCTACATCAATAGCGTGGGAGGCCAGTACAGTTTTGCCGCCACCAGTGGGAATGCGGAGGCACACATACGGCACCTGTTCAAAACCGTAATCACGGTATGCCAGCTCCTTCATGCCCTGCTCCTTCAGGGTTGTATCGTAGGCATCGGTAATGGAGTCGCTGGTCTGGCAGCCAAGCAGGAAGCTTTCCAGCGTTTCTACGGCACGCTGTTGATAATTTTTTAAGGCAAACATGTCTGACTCCTTGTTTTACAACGCGCCGACGTCGTAGGGGATTTGTTTGAAGGTGATATTGGCTTGCCTGAGACGGGCTTCACCAAGGCGGGTAGACTCGCCATAAATCACAACCTTGCGGCCATTATGTTCGTCTATTTGGGGAAGGCTGTTCAATACCCTGCTGGTCAGTACGTTGCCCCCATCTGGGCGACGGTCGCCCAGTATGCCGTTGTATAACAGGTAGTATGCAACGTCATTATGGATACCGAGAAAGGCTGAACGCTTTTTGTTGCTGATGGGAGTCCTGGTTTCCAGATACCAGATATGGGCGGCCAGGGTTGAGTATTTAATATTGGGGTTCAGGCTTCCGTACTCATCAAACACGGGCTGGCCGAGCTTGCAGAAACGGAAGCCCCCACCGCCTTGCCAGTTGACGGCTTCTGAGATGCCTCCCTGCTCACCTTCGATGACTTTCTTTAGTCGTGGCTGGCAGTGGGTCTGGGCGTGGTCGCCGAGTTCGATACCGATATAACGACGGTTCATTTTGTGAGCGACGGCGGCGGTAGTGCCGGAGCCGAGGAAGGAGTCGAGGACTAGATCGCCGGGGTTGGTGGCGATATGGATAATACGTTCGATTAGTCTTTCAGGTTTTGGAGTTGAAAATGGTGAATCAGGGGTTAACTTTTGAACTTCTCTTTTTGCATCTTGGTTGTGGCCTACATCCTGCCATGACCAGACTGACAAGGGCATTGAAGTATTATCTACTGTAGATAAAAAGCGTTTAAATGCTGGTGTACCATTTTTTCCATCTTTACCCCACCAGATTAAATTTTTTTCTACATGATTATGATGTGTTTCTTTGTTATATCGCCAGACAGCAGTTTTTGCGGGCCAGATCAACTCACCTGTATTGGGCTGAGTGATAGGGTAATAAAGGTTGGGCCTTTCCGTTGAGCTTTTGTTGCACTTGTAGTTATCAGCTCTCCATAACCCCCGTGGATCATTATCTGGATTCTTGTATGCTTTATTTGAACCCAAGTCGCGTTGAAGCCTGTTTGGTGTCCATGACCTATTATCCTTTGCGTAAACTAAAATATGGTCGTGATCTTCACTCAATGATTTTGCATCATTGGATGGTGCGTATTTTTTTTGCCATATAGAATTAGAAACAAAGTTTTTTCTACCAAAGACCTCATCCATGATTACTTTTAGATAGTGCACCTCGTTATCATTAATGGAAACCCAGATACTACCATCCTCAGCCATTAGCTCCCGCAACAGCTCCAGCCGTGGATACATCAAACTCAACCACTTGCTATGTTCAAGGTTGTCGTCATAGTGCTCGAACGCTGATTTGGTATTGTACGGCGGGTCAATATAAATACACTTCACCTGCCCAGCATAAAACGGAATTAGCGCCTTTAACGCTTCCAGGTTGTCGCCTTGCACCAACAGGTTCTCACTGGCCGGGTCGCCAACAGACAGCTCTGGCACCTTCTCCAGCAATCGGTACGTACACCGCTGTGCTTGCGTTACGGCATCATCTTTATTGAGCCAGTGCAATATTGGCATGGTTGGCTTGCCCCACCTGTCAGTCATCGAATTTTGTTTATGGTAGGGAGTGGTGTCAGCGATAGCAATCGTGAGATGCAATAAGCCGCTAACAGCCAGCCCTATTTTCCAGTGTTCGGTCATACGATGATCAAGCCCAGAATTTTTTCGGATGGAGGCAGTTGTCGGAGAGGGGGTAAAAAAGGCAAGCCACTCAATGGATTAATGGGTTTGTTTACCATAGAAGCGGCAGATTTCCTCACGGGGGTGCTCACTGACGACTGTCATTACTATGTTACTGCCATGTTGGACAGTCATCCAGACTCACCACACAAGGACGCGCTAAACTTCACCACTTCCCACATCAACCCCATGTTAAAGATACCAATCACCCCCAGTACTCCATTGACGGTTGCCGGAGATTCCATAGCAAAAATAAGCCTCTACCGGTACGTCACCTGGTTTATTCATTTATGTAATTAATATAATTACATAAAGAGCTTTTAGATATTTAGTGGTAGCATGGACATAATAAAACTGTGAGAGGGAAGTCCGACACTAATGAGCCGACCTGCAAAAGCAATTATAAAACTAGACGCCTTGAGAGCTAACTACCAATTGGCTAAAGACATTGCACAAGGCCAGGTTGTGGCGGTTCTCAAAGCAAATGCTTACAATCACGGTGCAGTACAATGTGCCCGAGCACTTTCCAGACAAGCAGATGCATTTGCTGTAGCCTGTATTGAGGAGGCGCTGGAGTTGCGTTCACACGGGATTGAACACCCCATTGTTTTATTAGAAGGTTTTTTCGAACCCATTGAACTTGATCAGATTCAGTACCATCTACTTGATACTGTAGTTCACTGTCACGAACAGCTAGCCATACTTGAGCACAGCCACATCACTCACCCCATTCGCATCTGGTTGAAAATGGACTCAGGGATGGGGCGGTTAGGGTTTATGCCTCATGAATATCAACAGGTGTGGCAGCGGCTCAATGCCATGGAAAAAGTACAGGATATTGTCTTGATGACTCACCTGGCTTGCGCTGATGAAGTCGATATTGAATACACGGTTGAGCAGCTGGACGTGTTTGAAAAGGTAACATTGGGTCTGCCTGGCAAACGAAGTATTACCAATTCAGCAGGCATGATTGCCTTCCCGAGAGCACATGGGGACTGGAATCGACCTGGGTTAATGTTATACGGTATATCCCCTTTTCCCGAGAGCCACGCCATTGAGCAGCATTTAAAACCCGTGATGGAATTGCACTCCAAAATTATCAGTATTAAAGATATTCCAGCCGGCAGTTCAGTGGGTTATGGCAGCAACTGGGTTGCCAGCCGGGCAACCCGCCTGGGTATTATTGCTATTGGCTATGCAGATGGCTACCCAAGGCATGCGAAAAACAACACCCCGGTATACATCAATGGTCATCGAGTCCCTCTCATAGGTCGCGTCACCATGGATATGCTGACTGTTGACCTGACCAGCCTGGATAATCCTTGCGTTGGAGATAATGTTGTCTTATGGGGGGAACAATTACCCATCGAAGAAGTCGCATGCTGTGCCGATACTATTCCCTACCAGCTGTTATGCAACCTTAATCGTGTACCCATTGTTTATTCCAATGTGGAGCACCTGGAAACTGCTCGTCATTTTCTCAACACAAGCAACAAAACAGCTAAATGCGTCAACTGAAGACCTGTTTTCAGCTTACACTCTCTGTGCTTGCATAAGTGCCGACCATTTTTTATCAAAACCGTCAGAAAAAGCACTCAACCAATAGCTACCTGGTACCACTCCAGTACAACTGAAATTACGCACTTCGCTGCCATCAACGACAACAGGTAGTCACTTGTTTAATCGGACGGGCACTTTACAGGGAGGCAGTGCGTAAGTTGAGATTATAAATTAAGGCAGGCATCTGATTCTATTTCAGAAAAATACCGGAGTGTCTTAACACGCAGCTCCATCGTCGCACTGTCATCGCAAACTATTATGGCCTTTGGATGCATTTGCAGTGCTGACACTGTCCACAGGTGGTTAACAGAACCTTCAACAGCAGCTTTTAGCGCCTGCGCTTTATCCCGCCCTGTTACCAGAACCATCACCTCTTTCGCGGCCATTAATGTTGCCACACCAATGGTCAAAGCCAACGTAGGTACTTGCTGGATATCGTTATTAAAAAATCGGGAATTCGCCTGACGGGTTTTATCTGTGAGCGTTTTTATACGGGTTCTTGAAGACAGGGAGGAACCTGCCTCGTTAAAGGCAATGTGTCCATCATGACCTACGCCCCCCATAAACAGATCAACACCACCGAGTTCGGCCATTTTTTGCTCATAGCGCTGGCACTCTTGCTCAAGATCTGTAGCATTACCATCAAGCAAGTTAATATTCTCAGACTGAATATTAATATGATCAAAGAGGTGCTTGTACATAAAACTGCGATATGACTGGGGATGTCCGGCGGGAATACCAACATATTCGTCCATATTAAACGTCACTACATGCTCAAAGCTCACTTCTCCTGACTGGTACAAAGCAATCAATGCTTTATAGGTTGCCAGTGGTGTACTGCCTGTTGGCAGTCCGAGAACAAAAGGTCTGTCCTGTGTGGGGGAAAATGTCTTGATTTTCTGTGCAATATAACGAGCAGCCCACTGACCAACATCGGTTTTACTGCTTAACGGAATCAGTCGCATAAGAAGTACCTGTATAAATTCAATCAACCTATGGAGAATTTGTCGGTTAGCTCGCCCTGTAGCTGAGCAATGTAATCGCTTACATTTCTGGCAACAGTGTACTCATAAATGAAGAGAAAGCAAACCTGACAACAGGGAACCTCAAATCAGTAAAGCACCCGGCAACGAATAGTGCCATCTATTTTTCGCAGTTTCTCCAGGACCATATCACTGCGTGAGGCGTCTACATCCATCACCACATAACCTACCAGTTCATTGGTTTGCAGGTACTGCCCGCTAATATTAATATTAGTTTCCGAGAACACCTGGTTAATAGCACCGAGTACACCCGGAGTATTGTTATGAATGTGCAATATGCGGTGCTTTCCAGGATATGCTGGCAGTACTACCTCAGGAAAGTTTACTGACGACAATGTCGTTCCATTATCGCTGTAAAGCACCAGCTTTTCGGCCACTTCACGACCAATATTTTCCTGTGCCTCCTGCGTGCTGCCCCCAATATGGGGGGTCAAAATCACATTATCCAACCCTCTGAGCGCACTCATAAACTCCTCATTATTAGAGCGCGGCTCCTTTGGAAACACATCAATGGCAGCACCGAGCAGCTTACCTTGTTTCAATGCCTCTTCCAACGCACTGATATCCACTACCGTACCGCGAGACGCATTAATTAACACTGAGCGCTCTTTCATTGCTGCCAGCTCTTTAGTACTAAACATCCACCGTGTTGCCCGTGTTTCAGGCACATGCAGGCTGACGATATCCGCCAGCGCCAGCAAGTCATGTAAATCACTCACTTGTTTGGCATTCCCCATAGGTAGCCTGGTCATGATGTCATAGAAATAAATCTCCATCCCCAGGGATTCAGCCAGAATGCTTAGCTGACTGCCAATACTGCCATAGCCAACAATACCGAGCTTTTTACCACGAATTTCATAGGCGTCCGTAGCAGACTTCATCCAGCCTCCCCGGTGAGCTACCGCATTTTTCTCAGGAATCCCACGGACCAGCATAATGGCTTCAGCAAGCACCAACTCGGCCACAGAGCGTGTATTGGAATAAGGTGCGTTGAAGACGGGTATTCCCCTGCGTGTTGCGCTAGTGAGTTCGACCTGATTGGTACCAATGCAGAAACAACCAACAGCCACCAGCTTTTTCGCAGCCTCAAAGATCTCATCGGTCAATTGCGTACGGGAGCGAATACCGATAAACCGGGCATTGGCAACACGCTTTTTCAACTCGTCGTTCGACACCGACTGACTGACGTAATCAATATGGGTGTAACCGGCAGCTTCAAGGGATTCTACCGCGGACCGGTGAATACCTTCCAACAGAAGAAAAGAAATCTTACTTTTATCCAGAGATCTTGACGGCATAGAGCTAACTCAGGTTCTGACACTTTATGATTATGGTTTTCAACGCCTTTTGAGCCTTCTTTTAACACCAGGCATGAACGCTCAAGGTGGCACCCTAACTGAAGAGTAACAAATCATGGAGGATAACAGTTATTTTTCCAACAGTCCCGGAGGAAACTTAACCATTTGCCGATAAGCCATAATAGGTCCTCTACTCTAATAAATCAGCATGAATACACTTAATCAGCTGCAAATGGCCGTTATCTCTCAACCAAATACTGTCAATGGAGCCGCAGGATATACTCTAAACAGGGGGATAACAGTGGTTCCTCCATGTAGCTGGATGCACCCGACCACACCACCGGCCCCGGTTATTGAGACAACACTTACCGAGCGGCTGACACAAACCGTCAAGCCCCTGATTAAACCAGCACAGTACATGAGGGCCGCAACAGCAACAGGTTACAGTCCTGCACCGCCATTGTCCCGAGGCAGGAAGAGAGGCACAACGTCTCAGGTTACAGATTTTGGCTCTAAAACAGTCCTTGCCAAGACTATCACTGCCGTACCCACAAATCCCCGTACTCCCATTGACCCCTTATTTAACAATAAGGCAGGAAAGGCTGTCCTTACCCGCAGTGCCTCCGTTTCTTCGGTATCACCTGACAGACAAAAAGTGCATATACCTAAAAAAAACCGGCGCCCCCTTCCACCATTACCTGACGAGGGTATCCTAAAAGCACCGCAAGAACGTAGCCTTGGGAAAAAGTCTTCCCCCTCTTCTGCCAAAACCACAGAGAGACTTTTATCCTCCCTGTCTGCTACTCCTATTGAGCCCTTATTTAACAATAAGGCAGGAAAATCTATCCTTACCCGCAGCGAGTCCGTCCCAAAGGACAATAAGCACAATAAGCCCAGGAAGCACGTCCATTTTGCCCTTCCTCCATTGCCTGCCGCGGATACCCCAAAAACACAGCAAGAGCGTCGCACCGGGAAAAAGCCTTCCTCCTCCTCTGCCAAAACCACAGAGAGACTTTTATCCTCCCTGTCTGCTACCCCTACTGAATCCTTATCTGACAATAAGGCAGGAAAATCTATCCTTACCCGCAGAGAGTCCGTCCCAAAGGACAATAAGCACAATAAGCCCAGGAAGCACGTCCATTTTGCCCTTCCTCCATTGCCTGCCGGGGATACCCCAAAAACACAGCAAGAGCGTCGCTCCGGGAAAAAGCCTTCCTCCTCCTCTGCCAAAACCACAGCAAGACCTTTACCCTCCCTGCCTGCTACCCCTACTGAATCCTTATCTGACAATAAGGCAGGAAAATCTATCCTTACCCGCAGAGAGTCCGTCCCAAAGGACAATAAGCACAATAAGCCCAGGAAGCACGTCCATTTTGCCCTTCCTCCATTGCCTGCCGAGGATACCCCAAAAACACAGCAAGAGCGTCGCACCGGGAAAAAGCCTTCCCCCGCCTCTGCCAAAACCACAGCAAGACCTTTACCCTCCCTGCCTGCTAACTCCGAGGCGTCAACAAACCATCAAACAGCAACTCGTCAACTGTCGGCAAGCCCCCTTCCTCCACCGCCATCATCACCTGACCCAAAAGCACCGTTGCAAAGCAGCCTGTCAGCGTCGGATGCAAAACCTGCTGGCAGTCCAAATGCCGGAGGGCATACAGAGTCATTTATATTTTTAGGGCCATCTACTATCGGTAAACTGGGATTAAATAATGAAATCGATACATATACTCACCGCAAACAATATGGTTTGGACACAATTATCCCCAAACACAGGCTTGAGCATCAGCTATCGAAAGCTGAGAAACGGGCCGTTCGCCAGTACCTGGCTATGGGGAAACCGGGACACCAGTTAATTGCCATGGAAAGGGTTGGCGGTAACATCAGGAAAGAAAATAAACGGGAACTGGATATTAAAATTGGCAGTGCCACAGCATCTGTCAGGCAGGATAAAGAGGAGTACGGATCAATAATACATGCGGTCTTTAAAAAAATACGGCATAAAGGTATCGATCGATTAACGGGCTCTAACTGGCGTCACTTCCGACTAGAGGCTGCCAAGCTTAAAGAAGAAAAACTGGCAACCCCTCGCCTGCAAATGGCCAATTCCACAGAAAAACACCTTGAAACGCTCCTCACCCTTCCCAAAAAAAAGCGCAGGGAAAATTTTGAGAAGATAAAGAACCAATTAGAACAAATTCGACAAACGATGGAAGCGGTGAATATTTCTTTTATAGGGAGTAGTGTTATCATCGTCATTGATGACGAGAACCCTGAGAACACAGAGGTCAAACTGATCGACCTTGCCCACCCTGTACACAAAGGCAAAGACTCACAGTATTTTAAGAAGGTGCAAGACCGATTCATTGCCGGTATCGATAACCTGCAAAAACAAATAAAAACCATTGAAGCGACTCTTGGCAACATAACACCGAAAAGCTGAGCTACATCCCTACACCCCCATACTTTCCAGTGACGTAACAATCTGCTTTATTGCCTGTGATAGCGCGGGGTGATCCTGACTAAACCGGATAGCCTCCTGATTAAGACGCTCGTTATAGCGCTGAATGGGAATGTCCCCTTCAGCCTGGGCAAGGGCCAGCTGAATATCATCAGTAATTTGTTTTAGCGACCCGGCCGTGCAATCATCCACTGGCTGACCCTCTAACATATCATGCAAATTCTGAATGCGCAGGCGAATGTCTTCTACCATAACAACCTCCTTTCAATGAGAATAACTGGACACTCACACTTCCATGGAATCTTCCTATAAAATAGCGCCACTGAATGATCACGGCTTTGACATCCTCCCTGCCGTAAACGACGGGGATTCCTACAACTAGACGGCAATGCCCTGCCGCAGCATATCCCTTACCAGTAGCGGTATATGCCTTATTCGACAATCTGCTCTACCTTTCGGATTGTTGAAAAACACGGGCAGAAAGCGGAGGTATTTTACTTTTCCTGTCAGGTAGCGTAATCGCTGGAAACGCCTGACAGATAGAGGATACCACAAGGGGCTTGCTCTGCAAGCCTCGCTTACATCCCCGCACTCAAAGTACGGGGTTTTACGCGATTTCGATAAAATATCTGGATTCCATGATCTACAGGGGACATTTTCAGATAAGGCCAACCCACATCAGATAACAAGGACACAGCATGAAATACTGGCATTGTTGGATCAGTGGCGAAAGAATCAAACTCCCCGCTGGCAAGGTGGTTTGTATTGGCAGAAACTATGCCGAGCATGCCCGTGAACTGAACAACCCGACTCCAGATGACCCTGTACTGTTCATCAAACCGTCTACCGCTCTTTGCAATGCCAAAAGCCCTATTCAGTTGCCAAAAGGACAGGGAGCCGTCCACCATGAGCTGGAAATTGCACTGTTAATCCATAAACCATTGAAGCAGTCAGACGAGAATCAGGCCCTTGCTGGAATAAAAGCCATAGGGTTAGGTCTGGATCTCACACTGCGTGACAAACAATCGCAACTCAAGAGAAAGGGACTCCCCTGGGAGATGGCCAAAGCCTTCGATAATAGCTGCCCGCTATCAGGTTTTATTGCCAGAGAGCATGTGGGAGGCTTATCTGAAATGAGTATCGCCTTAACCATTAATGGTGACGTCCGACAGCAGGGATCATCTGCTGACATGCTGACGTCAATTTCCGGGCTGTTGTGTTATATCAGTCGGCACTTTACCTTATTACCAGGAGATGTCGTATTAACCGGAACCCCCGCAGGCGTTGGGCCACTGCACAAGGGAGATAAGCTAAAATTGTCGCTCAACAATCACTTTTCACTGGAAACCTCGTGTATATAACAGAATAAAGATGACATTGTCTGCCTCCTTTCACTTTACTATTTTGCTATATTGTTAACAGCCTCGGCACGACCACTACTGTCTATGGCAACAAATACCAGACGGGCCTCTGTCAGCTTGTCCATTCGGGACTCTGCCTCAATCCAGGCTTCAACATCAACAGTAATTGAACTACGACCAACCGCCATGGCCTGACTGTAAAACGCAACAATATCGCCAACTTTGACGGGGCGTAAAAAACTCATGGCACCGATACTCACAGCCACTACACGGCTAACAACCGCTGATTTGCGTGCTGCCAGCTCACCTGCCTGATCCATGTGCAGCGCTACCCAGCCACCGACGACATCGCCATTACTATTCACTGAAAAACGGTCCGCCATGACCTTGAGCGTTAACTCCCCCTGAGGTGTTGGGATAAGGTCCAGTGCAGGCTCATAAGCAATGGGGTTAATGTTCATACTTACTCCCTGTTTTATTTTCCTGAAAAGCCGTACTCCATCACTCCGACTTTCTCTCTTTCTGTCAGCTCTACAGCGCTTTTATCCATACAGCTTGTCGTTGATGTTTGAAAATTTACAGCAATCATTATGCCTGATCAGGCAGGGTCTGCACCCATAAAATGCAATACCAGTCCAGTAATGAGCACCACCAAAACCCGTGCAACAGACAGATAGACCCACAAAGAAAAAAATACCGTGCCCCACCTGTTCACCCGGGCTTTGTGGGTTTTGCTCATGGATCGGTAAAAAGCATCCGCTCGTACGTGGGACTGATACTTCAGGGTACAGGCACTATCCAATACCAGGTTTAGCCAGCTCAGCCTGCCACTGACAAACCCTGTAAAATCGTCCAATACTTGAACAGTCCATTGAATACGGTGCCAGAATATAGCATTCATTATTGGCAACCCTCGATAACATTATCATTGCTATTTTCCAGCATCCTGCGTGACTTTTCAGTAGTTCACTGTTAAGTCCGATAAGTTGCTATTAAGAAAAAATGCGTACTTCACACGTTTAATGGGTACAGTACCAAGTTTTAATAGTCTGTATTTGATTATATGCGCTCTGTGTCGTTCTTTGTAAAGCAAAAATCCTGTACGCACAAAAAGCAATCAACCTAAATCGAATACTTCGTAAGCTGAACCACTAGTGGTACCAACAATACTTCGGACAGTTTTATAAACTTAACACTCGCGGCTGCCAGGGGGCTGAAGATATATCGTTATTTTATGGTAACTCACGCTTATCCTTGAGTTACCATAAAATGGTTCTTTTGAGTTGCAAGCCTTGCAGCATCAGACACCAGAGTGTCTAAAACTGTCCCCAGTGTTGACCAGGAAGCCGTCTGAAAAGTCATGCTCTTACTGCGGCCACGATAAATGAGACTGAAAAACGGCTTTTGTTCGTTAAAAAGCGACTAAAACCTCATAAAAATCACCAACCCCGGAAATTACAGGCACGCAGGATCAAGAAATACCGGGGAAATGAGCTTAAGTCAGTGCCATTGGCCCTTAAATACCTTTATCAATACAAGCCATGGGAAGCATGGAACGTGATATGAGAAACAGACGCCATAGCGTTTGCTGAATTTGCATTTCTATATCAACAGAGCCTAAAATCCTGACTTTTAGATGCTGCTATGGCAATACAAACACTCCTTGGCTTTGATTTTGGCACAAGCAATATTGGCATCGCTGTTGGGCAGGTGATTACCCGTTCAGCAACAGCCCTACCTCCTGTCAAGGCAAAAGACGGTATTCCCAATTGGGAGATGATCACTGCGGTAATAGATGAGTGGAAGCCCGATGCCGTTGTGGTGGGTATCCCATTCAATATGGACGGTACTGAGTCAATAATGTCTCATCGAGCCCGCAAATTTGGTAAACGCCTTCATGGCCGTTTTAACCTGCCTTTTTATGAGGCTGATGAACGGTTAACATCGTTTGAAGCAAAAGAGTGGGCTGACCGGTTAGGTCATCACAGGCATTACAAATCCAGACCAGTGGATGGTATGGCGGCACAGATCATTTTGGAGAGTTGGCTAAACAGCCCTGATAATGCGTCGCTGTCTGGGTAGTGGATCAAAAGTGGATCAAAAGTGGATCAAAAGTGGATCAAAAGTGGATCAATAGATTGTTGACCAGTAGACCAATACGATATCATGCATCTTTTCGCGCTTTGAAAAACAAACAGTTTTACAGGCAAGTCCCTTGATCCAGGTCGTGAAAAGTTTGCAGCCCTGCTGTTTGGTACGCTGGCATCCATGGAGAAACATAAGACGTAAGACGTAAGACGTCTACATGAAAACCGATGGATGACAGATTGTTTTTCCCCGAATCTATTGACGTTGTCCATTTTGCAGTCAGGACACAGCGCTCTTTAATAACCTATCATACGACACATTATAACAATATAGCAATCATGCCAATCGTCTTTCTAACTACCGTAATGAGCATCACAAACTGGACAACATAATAAGTTTACATAACGAGAGAAGCCAGCTACTGCAAGGCATTTCAAAGCAGTACTAACGTTTATATTTTCAACACAGGAGCGTATTTAGAACAGGCCAGTAATAGTGTATCTCGAAGACAAAAGAAGCTCAGCAAACTGGCCAATACCAATAACTGGCTAATGCCAATAAAGTATCCTCACCTCAACTCGCCTGAAATCTTACAAGTCAATAAAATTAGTCGGATCTCATAAAGAAATCTGCTCCCACAGCTTGGCTTCTGACTGAGATGCCCCCTGAGTGTCAGTGTTACGTAAATTCAGCCTCTTTACCCAAATGCTTAAGACAGGTAACAAAATAAAGGGACTTATCGACCGATAATCATACGATTATTTCTGCGGCAAATACGTAGACATAGGTCTGCACAGACATAATCACCAAACTGGCATAATAGTTGTTGTAGATTAAGCAAAAATAAAAAAACAGCCTATTCATAAAAACAACAGGGCTAACAGTTCGACCTATAACAATAACAACAGCAGGTGGGCTACAAGCAGATGGGCTACAGGTTGATTTTTTTACAGCGTTGCCACCAACAGGGATACCATGGTTCAAACAAGAAGACTGCTTAAGCAGCAAAGAACCAGGGTTACAGGGAAGATATAAAGCTATTCACTGCACAGGCTGTAAATCCATCTGCTTGTTTTCTATTTTAACAATACCACCCTTCTCCACCCAAACCCCCTTCTACCCTCCCCCTCTTTCGTTTATCGAAAAGCGCATAAGACCTCCACCGAAGAAGGTGGAGAATGTAAGCGCTCATCCCAAAAGGACTCGGTGTATTTTTACCTGAATTCAGGCATTTTCACGGCAAAAATAATGAAACGCTATCCTGAATCGAAAGAATACTCCCACCGAAATAGCCGGGTGGTGAATTTCGTTCAGCCCGTTATGGCTGATCTTGATTTCTGATATATTCCTTAATCACATCCAGTGTTGCACCACCACAGCTACCCGCAAAGTACAATCTTGACCATAAAACTGGCTTTCGATAAAGTACTGTTTTTTACACACGTTTTAATGTTGGCCTGAATGCCCAAAGCCACCTTCACCGCGCTGGCTTTCTTCAAAGTCGTCCACAATGTCCAGTGTAACCTGAACAACCGGCACAATAATCAGCTGAGCAATACGCTCACCGGGGCTGATGGTAAATGGAGTGTGACCGCGATTCCAACAGGAAACCATCAGCTGCCCCTGATAATCAGAATCGATCAGACCCACTAAGTTACCCAATACGATACCGTGCTTGTGGCCCAGGCCAGAGCGAGGCAGTATCATGGCAGCCAGAGCCGGGTCTTCCAGATGAATAGCCATACCGGTTGGTAGCAGCTCTGTCTGGTCTGGTGCCAGAGATAAAGACGTATCCAGGCAGGCACGCAGGTCAATGCCGGCTGAGCCGTCCGTTGCATGGGCGGGCATAGGGAATTCATTTCCCAGACGGCTGTCCAGAATCTTGGTTTTAAGGGTTATCATCGTGTTCCTGTTTGGTTTTCCAGGTGGTGTAATTGTCTGCAATCAGGCTAATCAGCCTGCCAGCCAGTACTTTTTTGGAAGCACGTGGCAGGGTTTCCTCAATATATTCGCCAAGCACCGTGACTTCATTACTATCGCTGGCAAAGCCAATATCAGTATCGGAAATATCGTTTGCCACGACAAGATTGAGCTTTTTACGGCGCATTTTATCCGCAGCATAGCTGAGCACATTTTGGGTTTCGGCAGCAAAACCCACCACGAACGGGGGGTTTTCCATGGCACTGACCGAAGCAATAATATCTGGATTACAAACCAGATGTAGCGTCATGATTTCATGTTGATTATCAGGGTTTTTTTTAATTTTATTGTTCACTGGCACCTCAGGGCGATAATCGCACACGGCAGCACAACCGATAAAAACATCAACCGTGTCCAGATTATTGTGCACAGCCTGATGCATATCACGGGCACTGAGGGTTTTTATTATCCGCACTCGCTCTGGCTCAGGCACTGCTACCGGGCCACTAATCAGTGTTACCGTAGCACCGGCCTCAATGGCGGCTGCTGCCAGGGCATAACCCATTTTTCCAGAGCTGTAGTTAGAGATATAACGTACTGGGTCTATGGCTTCCTGTGTAGGGCCTGCCGTAATCATGATATGTACACCGTCCAGTTGCCTGCTTTCAAAGCAACTGGCCAATGCCCCAACCAGCAGTTCAGGCTCCAGCATACGACCAGGGCCAACATCGCCGCAAGCTTGCGTGCCTTCAGCAGGGCCAAACAGCTTAATGCCACGCTCAATCAGGGCCTCCCGGTTTTGGCGGGTTTTGCTGTCAAGCCACATACCCTGATTCATGGCGGGGGCCAGGGCAATTGGCGCACTGGTGGCAAGGCATAAGGTGGAGAGCAGATCATCTGCATGACCACCGGCCAGGCGTGCCATAAAGTCTGCCGTGGCTGGCGCCACAAACACCACATCAGCCCAGCGAGCCAGTTCTATATGCCCCATAGCTGCCTCAGCTTTCGGGTCAAGCAAGTCAAGGTGTACCGGGTTGTGAGAAAGCGCCTGCAGTGTAAGCGGTGTTATAAATTCACAAGCTGCCCTGGTCATAACAACCCGTACTTCTGCACCGGCCTTGATTAGCAGCCGAGTCAGTTCAGCACTTTTATAAGCCGCAATACCACCAGTAATACCGAGCAGCACGTGCTTGTTGTTTAATCGTTGCATGGAATATCGTTATCTTGAAAAGTTATCTGCCCTATTGTCGCGGAATCGGGATGGGTTCTCAATGCGTCGCAGCCGTCAATAAGGCAGTATATGGACAATGGCACTGACTTAAGCTCATATCCCCTGGTATTTCTTGAGCCTGTGTGCCTGCGATCTAAGGTATTGGCCTTTTTTATGCGCTTTTGGTCGCTTCTTACTTAACGGTTCTTGATTCCCATCTGTCTGGTGGATTCCCAACAATATGTTGCCCGGTGATACCCAACAGATTAATGATCTTTTGTTCCAGCCAATCACCCGGTGCCCCAGTAGCGTTTGAAGAAAGGATACCCGTATTTCCTGAGCCGTTTTAACGCTTATTTCTCCTGGTGTCTTGTCACTGTGTTTTGCTGCTTTTCTCATCAGTACTCGTATCAGATTTTAGACCAGAAAGTTGATGGATATTTCTTTTCTCACCATTTCCTGGCCCTTAAAGGGCAACATATCCATTTTCATGGTCGTTTTGATGACATCAACATCAGTCTCCACATGCCAGCGTTTCAGGTATAGCGCGATGACTTCTGTCCAGGGGGGCTTTTCTGCATCCAGTAAAGGAGTAATGATAGTTCGGCGTTTGTTTTTGACAGCACGGATCGCAGCTCTGCCGACATCTGCTCATAAAGCGCCGGACTCATCCACTTGCTGGCGTGGTCGTTTAATACCAGTTGCATCTTCTCACTCTGGCAAAGATCATTGCATCATAAGGCTTAGCTTAGAGTTATACCGTAGTTAGAAAAGATAGCTGATAAAGTTAGTCAAACCCTACACATTCAGGTTTTACTACACAGATAACTGGAAGCCCTACAGCTCAGAACTTCCAGCAGATATCCATGTTGTTACGGCGGCTAAACATCATTAATTGATATCCTCCCCGACCTGAAGGACGGGGATTCCTACTACCAGACGGCAATACCCTGCCGCAACATATACCTTACCAGTAGCGGTATATGCCTTATTCGACAATCTGCTCTATCAAAGTAAGGGGCTTTACGCTCGTTCGATAAACGCCGTGCTGTTGCCTCAAAATTCAGCTACTCTCAATGAAGACCGTACAAATGCAATAGAAAAAGTATTGAAAATACAGGTATTCCACTCATGCGCCATTGTTTGTTGTACCTATTGATCATGTTATCCCTGTGGAACCCCGTGTGGGCAGAAACTGTAAAAGTTATAGTACAACCCGACCATTTAAAGAAGCAATCGGCCTGCAATGCAGTCAAGTGGGCTGATACAACAGGTAAAGTCAGTGATGCCCTCACCTGTTATATAAAAAAGCCCGAGCCTGATTACCAGTGGGTACTAAAAAATACCACGACTGAAAAGGTGGTTGTCGATAACAAACCACACACCATCACACGCTACAACCTGGTGCTTACTTCTCTGCGCTGGCCCAATGATGACAAAGTCATCGTCAATCATCCCGTCTGGAAGCACCGGCTGATCTTATATGTGCCGGAAAAGGTCACTAAAGATACCGCCCTGTTTTTTATTAACAATGGTACGCTTTATCCTGAGCCAGAGGGCCTTAGGGCGATGAAAACAGAAGGACTGTCTTTTGCGCATATCGCAGCAAAAACCCGATCCGTTGCCATTAACCTTGAAGATATCCCCAACCAGTACCTGACATTTAATGATAGAAAACCCTTGAAAGAAGATGCACTGGTCGCTTATACATGGGCTCGGTTCATGGCGGACCCGGATAAGAATCGCGAATGGCCACTGCGGTTCCCCATGGTAAAGTCTGTTATCAGTGCCATGAATGCCAGCCAGAGTTTTACTCAACAACTGAAGCATCCCTTCAAACTGGAACACTTTGTGGTCAGCGGTGCATCCAAACGCGGGTGGACAGGGTGGATTGTTGCAGCGCTCGATAATCGTATCTCAGCGGTTATCCCGCTGGTTGCGGATTTTATGAATCTGCCGGCGATGGTTGATCATCTGTTTAAAGTCTATCAACAAGGTAACCCTGCTATCGCACCCTATATGCCACTGAGGCCCATGATAGGTCAACCCCCTATGAACAAGCTCTTTGCGGAGATCGATCCTTATCAATACAGAGCATTGCTTACGCTGCCTAAATTCTCTGTCACCGCATCCGGTGACAACTTTGTCCCTTCTGATACCACACAGTTTTTCTTTTCGAATTTACCTGGCAGAAAGTGGATGCGAGTATTGCCTGATCAGAGCCATTATATTTTCTGGAAAAACAGCTCACAGATCTCCACCATAGTGGAATCCTTTTATGGTGCTTTTATTGACCAGAATCCTTTACCTGAAATCAGTTGGCAATATGCCGGGAGCCGGTTGATTGTTAAAAGCTCCAGAAAGCCCAAAGCAGCCCGGCTCTGGAAGGCTGTAAACCCTGTGTCAAGAGACTTCAGAAAAGTCGCTGATAATACGGGGGTCACCCCTTTCAGTGCCAGTACGGTATCATTCAGTGGCAAGACAGTGTGGACAGCAAATGTTATGCTGTCCACACCTGAAAAAGGATGGCAGGCATCCTTTGTGGACATGACATTTAATAATCCACCCTATGATGATTTAGTTTTCACTACGCGTGTTTTTGTTACTCCCGATACCTATCCGAACCAGTCTCTGCCAAAAAACAATCAGGAAAAAAAATAGCTTTTATTTAACAGTGTTTTTACGCAGGAGTGGCTTTTATTGGTATTCCTGCGAACTATTTGATAGCGTAAATGTCGAATGAATGTCTGATAACAGTAATTGACGAGTTAATATTATGCGAATTGTGGCGGAAACGCCTCACCTGGTCATACGCACCTGGCAGGAATCTGACCTCCCTGACTATGCAGTACTTTTGGGGGATTCCATTGAGTCAGCACGTTACAGTGAGCAGGGGCCTGATTGCCGTGCTGAAACGGATTTATGGCGATATCAGCTGGAGCAGGATGCCCATGGATGGTCCAGGTGGGCTGTAATTTATAAAGAGACAAATCGACTTATCGGTTATTGTGGCTTTGCTCCCTATCATCGTGATGTGGAAATCAGTTGGCGTTTTTTGCCCGATTACCGGGGCAAAGGGCTGGTTATCGAAGCAATTGATGCTTTGGCTAAAGTGGGTTTTGAAACCCTGGGATTTGATAAGATTATTTCATTTACCAGCCCAGATAACCTGGTTACCCGTGGCATTATGAAACAGGTGGGCATGACATTAGACCGTGTTGAAGGCTGGAGCAGCTTTACCATTGCCAGGTATAGTCTTTCCAAAGAGTCCTCACAGGGAGTAATCAGGTAGCTACCCGATTTGTATCAATGCAACATATCACCTTGAATTTACCTTAAATTCATCTTAAGTACGATAACATTGATGGGCATTGATAATTTGTATCTGGAGTGTTTCATGGAAAACCTGGCCCGGATATAATACCAACCGCACTTTCTAACGATTTTATTACGGTGGTTATGTGAACGAAAATCCTGCGTCCAGGTTTCCTGCTATTTGATTTCTGAAAAAGAGTACGCCCGCCGAAACAGGCGGGAGTACTCTTTCGATTCAGGATAGAAGCCGTAGTCCCTGCCATGTCATCCCTGACCGTTTCACTACCCAATGGACTCACGATCTCCGGATTTGATCAAAACAATCTGAAGCTGGCACAACAACTCACGGGTTTACTCCAATGAACCCACTGGTTATGCGTTCCTCAACAACCCTCACCAGAACCTGCCTGTATCGGGATACTGTTGACTTTCGGAAATCGCTCAAGGGTCTGGCAGTTCTGGTTGAACAAGAGCCTGGTCACAATCCATTCAGTGGCTAACTGCTGATTCGTCTGTCCCGGCAACTGCAGGGGCTGATCCATCTGATGTACGACCATTAGCGGGCAGAAAAAGTGATCAATGCCGACGAAACCCGGATACAGGTTCTCAAGTAACCGAGTAAGTCAATCACATGGGACAACGACATGTGGGTCACACAGGGTGATCCACCGGGATAAATTGCCGTTCTGTTTGACTATGATCCTTCCCGGAGCAAGGCAGTTCCCCTGTGCCTGTTTGAAGGGTTCGGTGGCTACTGCAAAAGAGTGGGTACAAGGGCTACGTCAACACTCTACTTGTGCTCCTGCCCACAATATGCTTCATTATGATGTCGCGGAGTACGACAAATCCATAATAACAAGGGGTATTCTGATGGATATGCAGGCAATAAACGACTTAATTCGTCTGGCAAAACAGCAGGAGTCCTTAGACAATAATCTTTTTAAACTCACTCTGGTACGGTTAGAAGATCTGCATCATAGTATTGAGTTATCGGATGAAAATCCAGAAGGAGCACTATTCCAGTTTGCAATGGATTACATTGAACATATCCCCGAATTCCTCAGTACTTTGTATAATGCACAGGCAGCATGTGGCATAGAGGAATTCATTGCTCCTTTTTTGGCCATAGCAGAAGAAAACCTGCTGTCGCCCTGTAAAGAAGCCCGGTTGGAAGCTCTGTTGGGTAAAACTTATTTTATCTATCGCTTGATGGAGGAGGCCAACGATGCTTATCAGGTAAAGTCCGGTATAGGATTGATTCCTCTCAACATGACCTGGGCCAATCTTATTGCGCATACCATACTGGGCGAGACAGTAGCGAATACCATTGATGAGGTTGTGCAAAGTACGGTGAAAAACAGGCTAACCTCTCAGCATGTATACGACAAAAAGCGTTTTGATGAGTGGGTTTGTTACAAAGACCCACAACAGTGGTTAGTGCTATGGTCATACTGGCCTGACCTTTCCCTCCACTCCAAAGCGGAGGTGAAATTTAGCTCCCATACGATCTGCTGATCAGGGACACAGATGCATGCGCTCGGGATACAGCAAAACTGTCACTGTAATGATGGTGTCTGGTGAAAGGTTCACCTCCCTGTGAAACAGCGTTTGTACATTTTGTTGTTTGCGGGATGACGGTGACATACTCCCACCACTAAGCCGATGATGAGGCTATAGTGGGGGCTTCTTGCGACCCATACTGAGAAATATCAGCACCTTTCGCTGTAGAATCTACGCTGACAGAACTCTCTACAGGGGGACTCTTTACACAACCGCTGTGTCCCAGCGAATCAGCTAAAGCGGCAATATACAGAAAGGCCGAAGAAATGACAACCCTGGCGGGTTGTTTGCTATCCATCTCCACCCAAACGGCAAAGCTACGCAATGCCGCTATGGATGGAGAATTTCGCAATGTTCGTTAAAGAGCAGTAACATTGGCTTTGGTATGCTGTCGGTCACGCAACAAACAGGTGCTTTACTGGCTTAGGCTTATGCTTTTGGGTGAAGGAAAGATGAAGTTTTCAAGCACTTGAAAGCTCTTTTAGCCCCGTTGAATATCCAGAGATACTATACTGATGACTGGGAAGCAGGTAAACGTAACACTCAGGGAATCGAGAGAAAAAATCTGAATTTCAGGGCTTGGATCAAGGGACTAGCCCGTAAAACTATCTGCTTTTCAACTCTCGAAAAGATGCACGATATCATCATTGGTCTACTGATCAACAAGGTTGAAAAAAGTTGAAAAAAGTTGAAAAAATTGAAAAAGTTGGATTTAATGTCAATATTTATGGCTAATAACAGTTTTGACCAACCAGCGCTTATTGCTCTGCGATCTTTTCAATGAATTCATAAAAGTTCACTTCTATTCTTCTGATTTAATTAACTTTTTACTCATTAACAATACTTCGGACAGTTTTATAAACTTAAAACTTCCGGCTGCCAGGGGATTGAAGATATATTGTTATTTTATGGTAACTCATACTTATCTTTGAGTTACCCTAAAATTACCTTGCGTTACAGGTCTTGCAGCATCAGACACCAGGCTGTCTAAAACTGTCCGCAGTATTGCATTATATGACCCCATTTTAATAACCATTGATCAGTGATTAAAAGGCAATACGCATAATCCGAAACAACAAATCTCAACAAAGATAATAATTGTTTTCTACACTGACTCTCAATTATGAACAAAAGTGTTCACTCTTAATATTCAGGAATCATTATAACAATGGTCTTTTCTAACTACCGTAATAAGCATGGCAAGCTAATATAGCCCTACGGTACAGTTTCCCAAGACAATAGTGTGGTTAGAAGAGAGCATTGGTATTATAAGTAATGGGTATTTTATGTTTGGAATCTTTAAATCAGTCCCTGCACAACAAGAAATTATTAATTCTGACACCATAGACCGACATTATAAATACTGGCGTCTGCATATCATGATAACCATGTTCGTGGGATACGCCACTTTCTACTTTACCCGCAAAAGTTTCACCTTTGCCATGCCTGCCATGATTACTGATCTGGGCATGGATAAAGCCGATATTGGTATTTTGGCTACACTCTTTTATATTATTTACGGTTGTTCTAAATTTCTTTCCGGCATTATCAGTGACCACTCCAATCCACGGTATTTTATGGGTATTGGCCTGATTGCCACCGGGGTCACCAACATCCTTTTTGGCTTTTCATCTTCTCTGGTTGCATTCAGTATTCTGTGGGGATTAAATGCCTTCTTTCAGGGGTGGGGCTGGCCTGCTTGCTCAAAGCTGCTTAACTTCTGGTATGCACGCTCTGAACGTGGTTTCTGGTGGGCTATCTGGAATACTGCACATAATGTTGGTGGAGCCTTGATTCCTCTGCTTGTTGGCATATCCACCCTCTATTACGGCTGGCGTTATGGGCTGATCATTCCCGGTATTGTTGCCATCATCCTGGGTTGTTTTGTTTGCTGGCGACTGCGGGACAAACCCAGTACTCTCGGACTTCCTACCATTGGTCACTGGAAAAATGACCTGCTGGAGATAGAGCATGCCAGTAACAGCCGACCATTACCTGTCAGCGAGATACTGAAAAGCCATATATTGCAAAGCAAACCATTATGGTTACTGGCTGCTGCCTCTATCCTTGTTTATATCGTGCGTACCGCAATGAATGACTGGGGTAATCTGTACCTTATAGAAGTCGGTGGCTATAGCCTCGTAACCGCCAATGCTGCAGTCACTGGCTTTGAGATTGGGGGGTTCCTGGGTTCCATTGTTGCGGGATGGGGTTCTGACAGGTTTTTCCACGGAGAGCGTGTTCCCATGCTGATTATTTTTTCCATAGGCGTACTGTTGTCCTCCATTAGTTTATGCTTTAGCGCTTATGCCCCTTACAGTCTGCAAGCTGCCTCGTTTTTCTTTATAGGCTTTTTTATTTTTGGCCCTCAAATGCTGTTAGGAATGACAGCGCTGGAGGCCTCCCACAAAGAAGCAGCCGGAGCTGCAACAGGGTTTATTGGTTTATTTTCATACATTGGAGCCGCTCTGGCAGGTTATCCTGTGGCCAAAATTATTGAACTGTTTCATTGGTCAGGATTTTTCGCCCTTATTACTGTTGCTGCTACCATTACCGCTGCTATTTTACTGCCGTTTTGCAGGGTAAAACGCCTGGCCACTTATGGAAAAACAGTCATGACCCCAGCTAAAGACTGAAAGAGGCAAGCAAAATCATTAGCCAGCCTGTTGTTAGTCATCTTTCGAGAAGAAAGTCAGAGCCAAGGCTGTTACAAGACTGTTAAAAGAGCATCCAAAGCCTCATAAGAGACTCTGGCAGACAACCTGTACCAAATGGAAAGAGTACTCCTGCCAAAGCAGACGGGTGGTGAATTTCCTCTAACATTCTGTTAAAGTATTCAGTATTCCTGTCTTTTGACCTACCCCCGGGCAGAGGGAAAGTAAAGCCTGTGGAGTTAATGCCAGTCCCTTGAGGCCGTAATCATGAAGCAGGAATCTGCGTGAACTTGTGAGAAAGTAACGCCGCGGTAACGGGAATCCTCCAGTGACCTGGCTGGAGGAAGATGTCAAAAAGCGATACCAGGGAAAAAGCCGCTTAATTCAGTGCCATTACTGCTGAAATGGCTTTTTCCAGTTTTTCCGTCCCTGCCTGAATGTCTTCATCAGGAATAATCAGTGAAGGAGTGATCCTTAAAATATCAGGGCCTGCCACCAGTAGCATAAGGCCTTCTTCAGCGGCTGCTGCTAAAAATTCTTTGGCTCGTCCATGCCATTGTTCTCTTAATTCTGCGCCAATGAGCAAGCCTTTACCACGAATATCAGAAAACAGATGATGCTTATCATTGATGGCTTCGAGATGCTCCCGGAAAATAGTGTGTTTGCGTGATACACCAGCGAGTAACTGGTCATCACTGATAATGTTAAACGCCTCCAGTGCCACAGCACAGGCAAGGGGATTACCGCCGTAGGTGCTGCCGTGTGTACCAAAATTCAAGCTGCCTGCCACTTTATCAGTTGCCAGCATGGCTCCAATAGGGAAGCCTCCACCGAGGGCCTTGGCACTGGTAAGAATATCTGGCTCAACACCACTTTCCATATAGGCGTACAGGTGACCTGTACGACCAACACCGGTTTGTATTTCATCAAAAACCAGTAAAGTATTGTGTTTTTTGCATAAGGCTTTTGCACCTTCAAGAAATGCCTGAGTGGCAGGTTTGACCCCTCCTTCGCCCTGGATAGGCTCAATAACCACAGCACAGGTTTTTTCGGAGATTGCAGAGTCCAGGGCATCGAGGTCATTAAACGTCAAGTGACGAATGCCGCCAGGCAAAGGGGCAAAACCTTCCCGGTATTTGGTCTGGCCACCGACACTGACTGTGAACAGACTGCGCCCGTGAAAGCCACTGTTAAAGGCAATGATTTCATTTTTCTCAGGACCAAAGTGATCATAGGCGTATTTTCTGGCCAATTTAAAGGCCGCTTCGTTGGCTTCTGTGCCTGAATTACAGAAAAAGACTTTATCAGAAAATGTTTGGGTAATGAGTGCCCGCGCAAGTGACAGGGCAGGCTCGTTTGTATAAACATTGCTTAAGTGCCAAAGTTTTTCGCTTTGCTCTTTCAGTACCTTCAGTAACTGTGGGTGGCAGTGTCCCAAGGCATTGACTGCAATACCACCGGCGAAGTCGATGTACTCCCTGCCTTGCTGATCCCATACTCGAGAACCCTTGCCCCGGACAGGTACCATCGCCTGAGGTGCATAGTTGGGTACCATGACCTGGTTGAACGTGTCTCGAGTAACGGTATAGTGAGTCATGCTATATCATCCTTTTTATTCATTTGGATGCGGTGCTTTTGCTACGACATCGTAGCCTTTATATCAATACCTGGGACAATTTTATAAACTTAAAACTTCGGGCTGCCAAGGGGTTGAAGATAAATCGTTATTTTATGGTAACTCACACTTATCCTTGAGTTACCATAAAATTACCCCCTTGAGTTGCAAGTCTTGCAGCATCAGACACCAGCCTGTCTAAAACTGTCCGCAGTAGTGCAGTAATATTGTCATGTGAGACCTGGGGGATATGAGTCGGTCCATCACCGTAAAAATCCCCACTGTAGGCATTTACGCCATAACCAGGCCATCTCCTGAGCAATGAACTGTGAAACAGAAAACCAGTTACTCGACTCTCAAGTTTTTGATGAACGAGTGTACATTTATGTATTTAGCTTTCTTGGGACTCTTGTTGAGAGGATGATGAACAGCTTATAAGACTTCCGGCGAAGACTACCTGGCGGGTGCATCTACTATACGTCTTACACTACAGTGCAGAAAGTGAAATAATAAACAAACGCAGTGGTAAAGGGGAGGAACGTGAAACGTGCAGGGAAAGAGTCGCCTTTTAGCCCCACCTGTTGACAGTCAACCTGTGACCTTTTTGCTGTTGCCCGGCTTTTCACTCGTCAGCTTCTCATCTGCCATGGACTCTTTATATGAAGCCAATAATCGGCTGGGTAAAAAGGTCTATCATAGCAGAATACTGTCCGTTGATGGTCGCTCTGTGCAAAGTACTTCAGGTGTAAACATCCAGGTAGACAGCAATCTTCCACCGGTCAGTCAACATGAGATCATTTTTCTTTGTGGTGCTGATAGTGAGGGCGATCATCACAACGACTGTCATCACCTGACCTCGCCCTGGCTGAAGGCAGTGGCACCAGTGTGTAAAGCGCTCGGTGCTATTGGCTGTGGACTGCTGGTGCTGGCTCGTAATGGACTGCTCAATGGCTACAGTGCTTCGCAGTTTTCAGAAGTGCTATCATCAGGCTATAAACGGGTCAAGTGGTTACACCATCCTTTTGAAATGGACAGAAATCGCTATACCTGCGTGGGTGGAAAATCATCATTGGATATGATGCTGGCACTGATCGAACAGCAACAGGGTACTTTGCTATCTGATGCCGTCGCTGAAGCGTTTCGCCACGAGCCGTGTGGTTATCGTCACCGGATATTACTGCCTGTAAAAGAAGGCATACGGACATCAGCGCCTGAATCCAAATTAAGAGAAGCTCTGGACCTTATGCGGGCAAATATTGAAGAGCCTTTAGGCGCTGATGAGTTAGCCTCTCATGTGGGAGTATCCAGGCGTCAGTTGGAACGACTATTCAGAGAGAACCTGCAAACGGCACCCTCCCGTTACTACTTACAATTGCGCCTTGAAAAGGCTCGAATGCTATTGCAAGACGATGATATGTCCATAGTACAGGTTGCCCTTGCTGCCGGATTCTCCAATGCATCACACTTTAGTACCGCATACCGAAACCACTTTCAGTTAACACCCAGAGAGGAACGTCAGCACTCAAGGGACTTAAAAATGGTGACACTGAAGCAGTCGTTGTTAGTGGATAAAGACTAATTACTAAGTCATGTTACAATACGTCGGACAGTTTTCTAAACTTAAAACTCCCGGCTGCCAGGGATAGAACTTACGCATTGACAGCTCTGACAAAAGAGGGTTTTAGCCATTCTTTCCCCTAAAAGTTTCATTGAGATTTTTGCAAAAGGAAAAGATTGCCTGCTACCAAAACTGGCAAGTGTCATCAATGCGTAAGTCCTATCGTTATCGTTCTACGCACGACGGCATCCACTGTTTTTTTGCTGGTTTACCAACTTTAATGGTTGTTCGTTAATGGGAAAGTTCTAGTGTATCAACACGGTGCCTTTGCTGATAGCCAGGACGCCGACAGTGTCGTGAATACCACTGCCACTGATAGCCATAGGGATAATTTTTTTTGAAATACCAGGTTTGCAGCCCTTATCCTTATTTTTATACTCAAGCATGAATGTGGTTATGTGACATTCTGGTCGTTTGCACAGCACCTTCTGATAACAGGTCATACGACACATTATATAAGCAACAGTTTTGATCCATTACCAATAACCCGGCTGAAAGTATCCACTATATGGGAACATCAGGGTTGTCCAGTTGCCAGTCAGAGAATCCGGAGGAGGACTCCTCCAGTATTTCGTCAAGACTGTTTAATGGCTCTTCAGTGTCAACAACAGGGTTTAGTGGGAACTCGACACATGAAACAGAAGCCCCTGAGCTTTGTGTAACCGTTGCTGTCACTACCGGGTACGTTTGCACCATGGTTGTATTTGTATTTGTCGTTTGAGTAAAAATGACGCTTCCGGCAGGAGAGCTTATCCTCGATAAAGCAGTGACTACCCCCGTTTCAGTGACTGAAGTATGAGTGATGCAGCTGACTGTGCCAACAGGAAGCACTTCTGTACTAATGGTTACTTGAGGTGAGGGGAAGTCACAGTGGTGTTTTCTCATGTGTGAGTCGAGGGCACTCTCGCTAGTAAACCACCGTCTATTAACAACACATTCAGGGCAATAAATATGCTTTTCTATAGGATGTTCTTTAATATGTTTAATTAAACCACCTTTTCGTGTAAATCTTTGACCACAGGTATCACATTTAAAGGGCCGTTCTCCAGTGTGGGTTTGCATGTGTTGAGCGAGATGATCACTTTGATTGAAACACTTCTGACAGACAGAGCATTTATAAGGCCGTTCTCCAGTATGGGTTCGCACGTGCCTGGTTAAATCCCTTGATGCAGCATAACTCTTCCCGCAATGTTTACAGGTATGGCCTGGCATACAGATTCCTGATTTTGATAAGCAGCGTTTTTGAAAGTGTCGTTCATTTTTTGAATCTTCTGTCAGGGGGAAGCGTTCCATCAGGGGTTGTCGAGTTGCCAGCTAGAGAATTCGGAAGAGGCTTTCGTCAGTATTTCATCGAGACTGAATAATGGTTCCTCAATGTCCACAACAGGGTTTAGTGGGAACTGAACCCGTGAAACAGGAGTCTCTGAGCTTTGTACAACCATTACTGTTTCTACCGGGTGTGGTTGGGCTATGGTTGTACTTGTACTTGTACTTGTACTTGTAATTGTACTTGTAATTGTACTTATACTTGTACTTGTACTTGTACTTGTACTTGTACTTGTACTTGTACTTGTTTTGTCGTTTCAGTAAAAATGACGCTTCCGGCAGGAGAGCGTATCCTCGATACCGCGGTGACTACCCCCGTTTCAGTGACTGAAGTATGAGTGATGCAACTGACCGTGCCAACAGGGAGCGCCTGTGTGCTAATGGTTACCTGAGGTGAGGAGAAGTCAGTGTGATAACTTCTCATGTGTAAGTCGAGTGTACTCTTGTTCATAAACCACCGTTTATTATCGCATACAGGGCAATAAACACGATGGCCTGTAACATGTGTTTTTATGTGTTTTCTGAGAGTAGTGTTTCGTTTAAAGCCTTGACCACAGGTATCGCATTTAAAGGGCCTTTCTCCTGTGTGGTCGTACATGTGCTCTGTGAGCTGGAAACCTTGACTAAAGGTCTTCTGACAGGAAGAGCATTTAAAGGGCCGTTCTCCCGTGTGGCTTCGCATGTGCCTGATGAGGTGATATCTATACTTGAAAGACTTCAGACACACCAGGCATTTAAAAGGTGGTTCTCCGCTATGGACTTGCTGGTGTGTGGCTAACAGGTCTTGCGATTGAAAAATCTTCTCACAATGGTTACAGGTATATGGCATACAGCCCCCTGATGTTGATCAGCAGCGTTATCGAGAGTGTAGTTCATTTTTTGAATCTTCTGTCAGGGGAAAACGTTCCATCAGGGGTTGTCGAGTTGCCAGTTAGAGAAGTCGGAGGAGGCTTTCGTCAGTATCTCATCGAGACCGAGTAATGGCTCTTCAGTGTCAACAACAGGGTTTAGTGGGAACTCGACCCATGAAACAGAAGCCCCTGAGCTTTGTGAAACCGTTGCTGTTACTACCGGGTTCGGTTGGGCTATGGTTGTACCTGTACTTGTATCTGTGTTTGTCGTTTGAGTAAAAATGACGCTTCCGACAGGAGAGGTTATCCTTGATACAGCGGTGACTACCCCCGTTTCAGTCACTGAAGTATGAGTGATACAGCTGACCTTGCCAACAGGGAGCGCCTGTGTGCTAGTGGTTACTTGAGGTGAGGGGAAGTCAGTGTGGTGTTTTCTCATGTGTGAGTCGCGGTCACTCTCGCTTTTAAACCACCGTCTTTCATTTTTATCACATGCAGGGCAATAAAAACGTTGGAAACCTGTTGTAAGATGTATTTTCATGTGTCTTTTGAGGTCAGTACTTCGTTTAAAACCTTGACCACAGATATCGCATTTAAAGGGCCTTTCTCCTGTGTGGTCGTACATGTGCTCTCTGAGCTGGCCCCTGTACCTGAAGGTCTTCTGACAGGAAGAGCATTTAAAGGGCTGTTCTCCCGTGTGGCTTCGTATGTGCCTGATGAGGTGAGATTTTTGTTTGAAAGACTTCAGACAAACCGAACATTGAAAAGGTCGTTCTCCGGCATGGACTCGCTCGTGTGTGGCTAACAGGTCTGGCGATGGAAAAATCATCTCACAATGGTTACAGGTATATGGCATACAGCCCCCTAATGTTGATCAACAGCGTTTTTGCAAGTGTAGTTTATTTTTTGAATCTTCTGTCAGGGGGAAGCGTTTCATCAGGGGTTGTCGAGTTGCCAATTAGAGAAGTCGGAGGAGGCTGTCGTCAGTATCTCATCGAGACCGAGTAATGGCTCTTCAGTGTCAACAACAGGGTTTAGTGGGAACTCGACCCATGAAACAGAAGCCCCTGAGCTTTGTGAAACCGTTGCTGTTACTACCGGGTTCGGTTGGGCTATGGTTGTACCTGTACTTGTACTTGTACTTGTACTTGTATCTGTGTTTGTCGTTTGAGTAAAAATGACGCTTCCGACAGGAGAACTTATCCTCGATACAGCGGTAACTACCCCCGTTTCAGTCACTGAAGTATGAGTGATGCAGCTGACCGTGCCAACAGGAAGCACCTGTGTGTTAATGGTTACTTGAGGTGAGGGGAAGTCAGTGTGGTTATGTCTCATGTGAGAGTCGAGGGCACTCTTGCTTCCAAACCACCGTCTTTTATTGTCACATGCAAGGCAATAAAAACGTTGGAGGCCTGTTGTAAGATGTATTTTCATGTGTCTTTTGAGGTCAGTATTTCGTTTAAAGCCTTGACCACAGATATCGCATTTAAAGGGCCTTCCTCCTGTGTGGTCGTACATGTGATCATTGAGCTGGTGGCTGTGCATAAAGGTCTTCTGACAGAAAGAGCATTCAAAGGGCTGTTCTCCCGTGTGGATTCGCATGTGATTAACGAGGTGAGATTTTTGCTTGAAAGACTTCAGACAAACCGAGCATTGAAAAGGTCGTTCTCCGTTATGGACTCGCTCGTGCGCGGCTAACAGACTTGGCGATGGAAAAGTCTTCTCACAATGGTTACAGGTATATGGCATACAGCCCCCTGATGTTGATCAGCAGCGTTATCGAAAGTGTAGTTCATTTTTTTAATCTTCTGTCAGGGGAAAACGTTCCATCAGGGGTTGTCGAGTTGCCAGTTAGAGAAGTCGGAGGAGGCTATCGTCAGCATCTCATCGAGACCGAGTAATGGCTCTTCAGTGTCAACAACAGGGTTTAGTGGGAACTCGACCCATGAAACAGAAGCCCCTGAGCTTTGTGTCACCGTTGCTGTTACCACCGGGTTCGGTTGGGCTATGGTTGTACTTGCACTTGCACTTGCACTTGTACTTGTACTTGTACTTGTGTTTGTGTTTGTGTTTGTCGTTTGAGTAAAAATGACGCTTCCGACAGGAGAGCTTATCCTCGATACAGCGGTAACTACCCCCGTTTCAGTCACTGAAGTATGAGTGATGCAGCTGACCGTGCCAACAGGAAGCACCTGTGTGTTAATGGTTACTTGAGGTGAGGGGAAGTCAGTGTGGTGATTTCTCATGTGTGAGTCGAGGGCACTCTCGCTTTTAAACCACCGTCTATTATTATCACATACATGGCAATAAAAACGAGGTGCTGTTGCAAGATGTATTTTCATGTGTCTTCTGAGGTGAGTGCTTCGTTTAAAGCCTTGACCACAGATATCGCATTTAAAGGGCAATTTTCCTGTGTGGTCGTACATGTGCTCTCTGAGCTGGCCACTGTACCTGAAGGTCTTCTGACAGGAAGAACATTCAAAGGGCTGTTCTCCCGTGTGGCTTCGCATGTGCTTAACGAGGTGATATTTTTGCTTGAAAGACTTCAGACAAGCCGAACATTGAAAAGGTCGTTCTCCGTTATGGACTCGCTCGTGCGCGGCTAACCTACTTGGCGATGAAAAAATCTTCTCACATTGTTTACAGGTATATGGCATACAGCCCCCTAATGCTGATCAGCAGCGTTTTCAAAAGTGTAGTTCATTTTTTGAATCTTCTGTCAGGGGGAAGCGTTACATCAGGTGTTGTCGAGTTGCCAGCTAGAGAAGTCGGAGGAGGCTGTCGTCAGTATCTCATCGAGACCGAGTAATGGCTCTTCAGTGTCAACAACAGGGTTTAGTGGGAACTCGACCCATGAAAAAGAAGCCCCTGAGCTTTGTGAAACCGTTGCTGTTACTACCGGGTTCGGTTGGGCTATGGTTGTACCTGTACTTGTACTTGTACTTGTACTTGTACTTGTACTTGTACTTGTACTTGTACTTGTAATTGTAATTGCACTTGTACTTGTGTTTGTCGTTTGAGTAAAAATGACGCTTCCGACAGGAGAACTTATCCTCGATACAGCGGTAACTACCCCCGTTTCAGTCACTGAAGTATGAGTGATGCAGCTGACCGTGCCAACAGGGAGCGCCTGTGTGTTAATGGTTACTTGAGGTGAGGGGAAGTCAGCGTGGTCATTTCTCATGTGTGAGTCGAGGGCACTCTCGCTTTTAAACCACCGTCTTTTTCTTTTATTGTTATCACATGCAAGGCAATAAAAACGTTGGAGGCCTTTTGTAAGATGTATGTTCATGTGTCTTCTGAGGTCATTACTTCGTTTAAAGCCTTGACCACAGATATCGCATTTAAAGGGCCTTTCTCCTGTGTGGTCGTACATGTGCTCTCTGAGCTGGCCCCTGTACCTGAAGGTCTTCTGACAGGAAGAGCATTCAAAGGGCTGTTCTCCCGTGTGGCTTCGCATGTGATTAACGAGGTGAATTTTTTGCTTGAAAGACTTCAGACAAACCGAGCATTGAAAAGGTCGTTCTCCGGTATGGACTCGCTCGTGCGTGGCTAACAGATATAGCGATGAAAAAATCTTCTTACAATGGTTACAAGTATATGGCATACAGCCCCCAACTGTTGATCAGCAACGTTTTTGAAAGTGTAGTTCATTTTTTGAATCTTCTGTCAGGGGGAAGCGTTACATCAGGTGTTGTCGAGTTGCCAGCTAGAGAAGTCGGAGGAGGCTATCGTCAGCATCTCATCGAGACCGAGTAATGGCTCTTCAGTGTCAACAACAGGGTTTAGTGGGAACTCGACCCATGAAACAGAAGCCCCTGAGCTTTGTGAAACCGTTGCTGTTACTACCGGGTTCGGTTGGGCTATGGTTGTACTTGTACTTGTACTTGTACTTGCACTTGTACTTGTACTTGTATTTGTATTTGTGTTTGTGTTTGTGTTTGTGTTTGTCGTTTGAGTAAAAATGACGCTTCCGACAGGAGAACTTATCCTCGATACAGCGGTAACTACCCCCGTTTCAGTCACTGAAGTATGAGTGATGCAGCTGACCGTGCCAACAGGAAGCACCTGTGTGTTAATGGTTACTTGAGGTGAGGGGAAGTCAGTGTGGTGTTTTCTCATGTGTGAGTCGAGGGCACTCTTGCTTCTAAACCACCGTCTATTATTATCACATACATGGCAATAAAAACGAGGTGCTGTTGCAAGATGTATTTTCATGTGTCTTCTGAGGTGAGTGCTTCGTTTAAAGCCTTGACCACAGATATCGCATTTAAAGGGCAATTTTCCTGTGTGGTCGTACATGTGCTCTCTGAGCTGGCCCCTGTACCTGAAGGTCTTCTGACAGGAAGAGCATTCAAAGGGCTGTTCTCCCGTGTGGCTTCGAATGTGCCTAATGAGGTGAAATTTTTGCTTGAAAGACTTCAGACAAGCCGAACATTGAAAAGGTCGTTCTCCGGTATGGACTCGCTCGTGCGCGGCTAACATACTTGGCGATGAAAAAATCTTCTCACAATAGTTACAGGTATATGGCATACAGCCCCCTAATGCTGATCAGCAGCGTTTTCAAAAGTGTAGTTCATTTTTTGAATCTTCTGTCAGGGGGAAGCGTTACATCAGGGGTTGTCGAGTTGCCAGCTAGAGAAGTCGGAGGAGGCTGTCGTCAGTATCTCATCAAGACCGAGTAATGGCTCTTCAGTGTCAACAACAGGGTTTAGTGGGAACTCGACCCATGAAACAGAAGCCTCTGAGCTTTGTGAAACCGTTGCTGTTACCACCGGGTTCGGTTGGGCTATGGTTGTACTTGTACTTGTACTTGTACTTGTACTTGTACTTGTACTTGTGTTTGTGTTTGTCGTTTGAGTAAAAATGACGCTTCCGACAGGAGAACTTATCCTTGATACAGCGGTGACTACCCCCGTTTCAGTCACTGAAGTATGAGTGATGCAGCTGACCGTGCCAACAGGAAGCACCTGTGTGTTAATGGTTACTTGAGGTGAGGGGAAGTCAGTGTGGTTATTTCTCATGTGTGAGTCGAGGGCACTCTTGCTTCCAAACCACCGTCTTTTATTGTCACATGCAAGGCAATTAAAACGAGGTTCTGTTGTAAGATGTACTTTCATGTGTCTTTTGAGGTGAGTGCTTCTTTTAAAGCCGTGACCACAGATATCGCATTTATGGGGCCATTTTCCTGTGTGGTCGTACATGTGCTCTCTAAGCTGGCAGCTGTACCTGAAGATCTTCTGACAGGAAGAGCATTCAAAGGACTGTTCTCCCGTGTGGCTTCGCATGTGATTAACGAGGTGATATTTTTGCTTGAAAGACTTCAGACAAACCGAGCATTGAAAAGGTCGTTCTCCGGTATGGACTCGCTCGTGCGTGGCTAACAGACTTGGCGATGGAAAAATCTTCTCACAATGGTTACAGGTATATGGCATACAGCCCCCAACTGTTGATCAGTAACGTTTTTGAAAGTGTAGTTCATTTTTTGAATCTTCTGTCAGGGGGAAGCGTTACATCAGGGGTTGTCGAGTTGCCAGCTAGAGAAGTCGGAGGAGGCTGTCGTCAGTATCTCATCAAGACCGAGTAATGGCTCTTCAGTGTCAACAACAGGGTTTAGTGGGAACTCGACCCATGAAACAGAAGCCTCTGAGCTTTGTGAAACCGTTGCTGTTTCTACCGGGTTCGGTTGGGCTATGGTTGCACTTGTACTTGTACTTGTAATTGTACTTGTAATTGCACTTGTACTTGTACTTGTGTTTGTCGTTTGAGTAAAAATGACGCTTCCGACAGGAGAACTTATCCTCGATACAGCGGTAACTACCCCCGTTTCAGTCACTGAAGTATGAGTGATGCAGCTGACCGTGCCAACAGGAAGCACCTGTGTGTTAATGGTTACTTGAGGTGAGGGGAAGTCAGTGTGGTTATTTCTCATGTGTAAGTCGAGGGCACTCTCGCTTTTAAACCACCGTCTCTTATTATTACATACATGGCAATAAAAACGAGGTTCTGTTGTAAGATGTACTTTCATGTGCCCTCTGAGGTTAGTGCTTCTTTTAAAGCCGTGACCACAGATATCGCATTTATGGGGCCATTTTCCTGTGTGGTCGTACATGTGCTCTCTGAGCTGGCAGCTGTACCTAAAAGCCTTCTGACAGAAAGAGCATTTAAAGGACGATGCTCCCGTGTGGCTTCGCATGTGATTAACGAGGTGAGGTTTTTGCTTGAAAGACTTCAGACAAACCTGGCATTGAAAAGGTCGTTCTCCGGTATGGACTCGCTCGTGTGCGATTAACAGACTTGGCGCTGAAAAAGTCTTCTCACAATAGTTACAGGGATGGCTTGGCATACAAACCTCTGATTTTGATCAGTAGCGTTTTTGAAAGCATAGTTCCTGAGGCTGTGCCCAATGGCTTTTTAATTCAATGGCGCTGACTTAGGGCAGAGGTACTGGAAAACTTACCATCATCAACTTCAGAGCTGACAGATGGTGCGGCTTCTTCCGATACTGCTGGTAAATTCTGTGCTTTATGGATGTTTCAGTCAAGCATTTCCGGGCTTTGCAACAGGCACTGGTTTGAGTGGTGGGTGGCTTTGTTGTTCTTGCCCTTGATGGCTTGTTTTCTCGTTTCATCAATGAAGATACACTGGTATTATTTGTTGTCGCTGGCTACTTGTCCCATGAACAAGGTTAATCCTGAATTCCTCAGTTGAAATCACTGCCTCCGCTGAAAGCCTTACGCAAGTTGACTGATAACTATTGACTACAGTCTGACTACAGTCTGACTACAGTCGTCCAAAAGGGGGTTGTGAATAGACGAAAGCCTGACTGCTGCAAAGTAAAGAAGCAATTTATGACATTCAACTGTGGAATTCAGGTTAATGTTTTGATGGGTGAAAAATCCTGAACCCAGCCTCCTGAGTCACTGGCCTGAAAAGAGGTGAGGTCATGGGAGGTAAGAACCAATAACAATCATCAGCGAGGGACAGAAATTCCTGGCTACACTTGTTCATGGTTTGCTCGCAAGCGAAATACTTTTCATCAAGACTTTTATAGTCGTATAGTCGTATAGTCGTATAGTCGTATAGTCGTTTTTCTTTCCGAGCAAGCCTTGACTTATCAGGAGCCAGCGTCTTAAGTCAGTGCCATTGGTTTGAACCCGAATTATTGCAACGGTATTTGAGGTTTCCATTTTAACCAGTCTGCATTCCCTTTGGCGTAGAGCTTGAAGCGTTGCCCGTTTTTTACGGGTTGGTCAGGCACAGAGGCTGTGGCAAAAGCAATACCACCAGCGAGCAATGCCTCCAGTGACTCTGTCTTCACTTCAGCACCAGAGAACAGACCAAGCTTTGCATCAACCCCGCTAGCGTTCCAGAAACGGCTGGTCTTACCCACAAGTTTGGCGTAGCGGTCTTCAATATTAATAAAGATGACCACATGATCGGCGGGGTTCCCCAGTTTATAACCTGTAACCAGACCCACAGGGATACCCCGGTAATAAACAGCGTTGCCACGTTTCACAGAACCTAAGCGTCGGCTAACAAGTTCAAGGTTTAACCCCTGATTCCGTTTTTCATTATCCGGTTCATGCCTGATGGCAATAAAGTGAGTTTTGACCGCTCTTTTCACCGCAACCGGTTGTAACCCGTTCAGTTGGACGCCAATGTACGGACCACCAATCAATGTTTCCAGATGAGAGGTATTGGCTAACCCCAGCCTGGGTCTGACAACCCAGAATTCTGCCCCTTCCGAAGCCAGCCACCGGTATTTTTGATCAAGGAAAACGTCAGCCATCACACCTTCCTGATTCCCATCAATCACAAGTCCGGTTACATGACCCACTTCCAGCCCGCGATACTTCACCAGCGTGCCTTCCTTCAGCCCTTCTGCGGAGTGAAACGCAATAGTAACATGGACGCCTTCTCCGGTTGCATCAGACGGGTTGTTGTAGAGCCAGAAGTGTGTGCCATTTTTAACTTTTTGCGCCTTTGGCCGGGGTGTTTGAAAGGTAACGCCTCCTGTCAGGAGAGTACTGAGAGTAGGCGATTTTACTTTTACGCCATTGAGATCAGCTTCAATACTGACCCCACTGATATTCCAGAAACGGGTGCTTTTATTGATCAGGTGTTCGTACTCAGGTTTTATTAGCAGCTGGATATCGACACCATGACTTGTGAGCTGATAATCCTGCACTGTACCGACTCGAATATCACGGAACAGTACCGGGCTACCAGAAGATATGCCTGATAAAGCATTCGTTTTCAAGGTGAGATGAAGCCCGGGTGATGAGGCAGGCAGGGGCGGTTTTTTGCCCCAGCCATTAAAATATTTAACGGGCTTAGCCCGCTCGATATCTTTCTGGCTGACATCCATGGCGATATAACGACCAGTGAGCAGTGTTTCAAGGCCAGAGATACCATTGAGTTCCAGCTTAGGCTCAACTACCCAGAATTGTGCACCTTCCACCAGGGCAGGTTGCATTTCCGGACGCACCACTGCCTGAGCAATGACTTTTGACAGATCCTTACTGATATCTATCTCTTGAACTCTGCCGATTTTAAATCCATGAAAGAAAATGTCAGTATTGACCTTTCCCAGGGAGGCGTTTAAAGGAAATTCTATGGTTATGGGAATCCCCGCTTCCGCCTGTTCATAGTCAGTGTACAGCAGGAATTCATCACCATTAACCGCTGTTTCTCCGGCGTCTTCCCATTCAGGTGTGTAAAAGGCAATACCGCCTTTGATGATGGATAACAGCGATTGTGTACGAATATTAATACTATTTATACTTCCTTCGACGTTTATTCCGCTGGCATTCCAGAACCGTGTATTCTTTTTGATAAGCCTGATAAAAGGTTTTTCGATAAAGAGTTCAATGTCAACAAACTGGTCATCAGTACTTAATGAGTAGCTGCTGACTTCCCCAACCTGGAAGCGTTGGAAGTAAACAGGACTGCCTTCATTGATAGAACCGAGTTCCCGGGCCTTGAGGTGCAGTTGCAATCCACCGGCTGCTTCAGCTTCCAGAGGGGCTTTTTTCAGCGCCTGAAAATGCTTGCTTTCGGCCCCTTCAGCTGACGGATCAAAGGCAATGTAATTGCCTGAAACCAGTGTATCGAGTCCAGATATGCCTGCCATGGAGATTTGGGGTTTAACCAGCCAGAACCGGCTCTGGTCGGTCAGGTATTGTTTATATTGTGGTTGCATGGAAACAATGGCATTGACATTGTGCATATCTTCTGAGGGAAGCAGTGATTTCACTCGCCCAACTTCCAGCCCGTTGTGCATGACTTGAGTTTTCCCAGGCTTCAGTCCTTTGCCGCTGTCGAACTGAATCTGAATATTAATGCCGCTGCTCTCAAAGGAATGCCAGCCTAGCCAGGCAACAATCAGCAAGGCAATAATGGGCAGTAACCAGACTGGCGTCAGCCGATAGCTTGTTTTCAGTACCGCTTTCGCGTGCTCTCCATCACCGCCCATGGGGCTTCTCCTTTTTTTGCGTTTTATCCCATAACAGGCGGGGGTCAAAGCTATGAGTAGCCAGCATTGTCATGACAACAACTGCCGAAAATGCGTACGCCCCGGGACCTGCCGTTACCTCTCCCAAAACGCCAAACTGCACCAGTGACACCAGCACGGCAATGATAAAAATGTCCAGCATGGACCAGCGGCCGATCCAGTTGATCAGGCGAAACAGTTGCATTTGCTGAACAGTAGCGGGTTGTGAGCAGTGGGAGATAGATAATAACCAGAACATCCCTGACAGCTTTAGCAGTGGTACTAAAATACTGGCTGTAAACACTAAAATAGCAATTGGAATCATGCCACTGTCAATGAGTTCGATGATGCCGGATATAATCGTATCAGGTGTTCCCCTGTCGAGTTTGCTGACAGTCATGATGGGCAATATGTTCGCTGGAATATACAACAGTGCGCTGGTGACCGTCAGTGCCCAGCAGCGGGCAAAGCTGTTTTTAATGCGTGGTGACAATCTTGCACCGCAGCAGCTACATAGCTGCGCATTGCGGGTATTCACTTCATGACAGTTCTGGCAGAGGATAAGGGAAAGGTCAGTGCCTGTGCTCAATGCGGATGCGCTCCCAGACAGTCGCTTGGTTTAAATTAAGGTGGACAGTAATGCTTGCTACCATTAAGCCGGCCAGGCAAAACAATCCCATTTCCATACTGACAGTGGCCATATCCCCTAGCTTGACCACCGATACCAGAATGCCCAGCAGGTAGATATCCAGCATGCTCCATTCACGCAAATGGGTGTAGGCACCCATGAATCTGCGGGCAAGAGGCTTATTGTGCCCGGTGAAGGCAGACCAGAACACCAGTAGCAGTAGTAGTAACCGGGTTAACGGGAACAGCATGGAAAATAGAAAAACGAGAACGGCTACCGGCTGCATACCACTGTGCCAGAGAGCCGTTACACCAGTCCACAAACTGGTATACTCTTGGTTACCAGCCAGTTCCATAATTAACACAGGGGAAAAGTTTGCCGGGATATAAAGAATAAGGCCACAGATAGTCAGAGCCAGCGTAGTATTGAGGCTGTCGGGTTTACTCCTTGCCAATATTCTCTGACAGCGCGGGCAGCAGGCTTTTTTACGGCCTGACAGGGGGATGGCCTGAATCGCAAGGTCACAGTCAGGGCAAAGCCATAACCCATTGGGTGAAATACTCAAATCTGTTGCCATAATGGTGTCGGTGCTCTGTTCAGTGAAAACATCATAGTGTGCCAAACAGCTACTCTGTGGTGACAAAGCTTATTATTTTTCTACTGTCAACTGCCGGAAAAACCGACAGACTGATTATTCAAGTAGCTTACCACAACTGGAATCCAGGTTTCCTGTCCTGAATCAAAAGCGTAAGCCCGCCGAACCAGGCGGGTGGTGAATTTCGTCTAACGTTCTGTTAATATTCTTTTTGTCTTTTGACCTACCCTCGGGCATAGGGAAAGTAAAGCCTGTGGAGTGAATGTAAGTCCCTTGAGGCCGTCACCATGAAGCAGGAACCTGCACGAACTCGTGAGAAAGTAACGCCTCAGTAATGGGAATTCTCCGCGACCTGGCTGGAGGAGGATGTCAAACCTGAAAGCTCTGAAGGCATCATTTGATGAACTTCAGTCGATGATCGTTACGTAACATCAGTGTGTAAGAGAACGAAGCAGGTAGTGACTGCTCTCCCAGCTAAAGCAGGGAGCTTCTGACTTCTCAGGCAGCAACTGGCAGTGTGCCAGGTTTACGCTTGCCTCCATCAGCAGAGACGGACAGCCCTTCCGCCTTCAATTTCAATATACCTTGCTGCTTGATATTTATTGCAGCGTTTATATCGCGGTCAATGCCTTTTATCTCGCAGTCAGGGCAGTCCCATCTACGGACAGATAACGGCATTTCATTCACTTTATGACCGCAGCAAGAGCACGTTTTAGAGGATGCAAACCACTGGTTAATTTTCACCAGATGTTTACCTTCCTACTTTGCTTTGTACTCAAGTTTGGTTATCAGGGAATGCCAGCCAGCATCAGCCATTGATCGTGCCAGACAATGGTTTTTAAGCATGTTTTTGACGTTCAGTGTTTCCACAATCACGGCTTGGTTTTCATCCACGAGTTGTCTGGAAAGTTTGTGCTGAAAGTCATTGCGGGCATTGGCTACACGCTCATGCGCCTTTGCCACAAGTAAACGGGCTTTAGCTCCACTCTTTGAGCCTTTCCTGCAGCGGGATAACGCCTTTTGCTTACGCTTCAGATTTCTGTGTGCGTTCTTCAGGAGTCGAGGGTTGTCGGACTTGTGGCCTGTACTGGTGATAGCCAGATCGGTAATACCCATATCCACGCCAACAACCTGATTTGATTCAAGGTCTGATGGTTGTGTTGGTTGCTCCTGAGCATCATTGGCCAGTATAGAAGCAAAATACTTGCCGGTTACGCTCTTACTCAGGGTGATGGATGTCACTGTACCAATGATTTCTCTATGCACCTTTGCCTTGACAGGCTTGCACTTTGGTACTTTTATCCAGTTCTCACCCACATAAACAGACCCACAGTGATAGCTGCTTTGCTTGCCTCGCTTTGATTTAAAACGCGGAAATCCTGCTTGCAGCCTGGGGTTGAAGAAGTTTTTAAAAGCCTTATCCAGATTGATAACCGACTGTTGCAGTGCTATAGAATCCGCTTCTTTCAGCCAACCATACTTTCTGCTTTTCCTGGCTTTTGCCAGGATAGGTTTCAAATCTTTTACTGGTGAGAGATTCTTACCTTTTACTTTATAGTAGTGATTTTTGGCAGCCAGTGCTTTGTTCCAAACGAAACGCACAGCACCAAACTGGCAGTCAAGGAATGCCGCTTGCTCTGGTGTTGGATAGATGCGTACTTTGGTGGCTTTAATCATTGGGACATTATGCCTGAAAGTTTTTCAGGAGTCCTCCCGGACTCCCGCCTTATATCCCCTGCCTGGAAGTCAGGGGGCTTACGGCGAAAATGCTAACTCCGCATGTTCACATGAAAGTAGCCTAAACACTGGTGCAAGACACTTCAAGGTTTCTATTGTTAAATGAGCAGGAAAGATCTGGAGATACTAAGATTGGAATGAAGTAAGGATCTTTGCCCTGGGCTTTATAAAACTCAAAAACCAGTTTGGGATGTCCTTTGCTATCAACTGCATAAAATATTGCGTCGCTATGCTGCCGGGAGCAGGAAGACAGATATTTTTCGTTAGTCTCTACATTTGACCTGGCTGCGTGATCCTCAAAACCAACTATGCCCGATTTGGCAATCAGACAATGTGTGTCATTTGGCACTAAGAGTACCGGAGCCTTATCATATAAAGATAAATCAGTAGAAACGACAACCTGATATTCATTGGCCAACGTCATGCGCGATAAAAGAAGCAAACAGCTTAATAACAGACAAGTGATGTATTTCATTACTCATACCTCTCATGTGGGGTAACAAATAATACTGATTAATACCAATGACCTTTTCTCATTCTAACTACACGCGAGGGCCGACTTTTTCTACAAAGACCAAAAGTCAGACTTTTCACAATTACCAACACTCAGGCACAAAAGTAGCACTACAATACTATTCTAATTCCCTGCATTTCTGGCGTCATTTGTCGTTTAAAAGCACCAGATTTGCTGCACTTTAAATACGCTAAAGTATATGATTTTCCCTGTAACCCCTAGGAAACAATAGATGGCCGACTTTATTGTAAACCAGAAAAAGTCGGTCTTCGCGTAACTACCGCAATGAGTATGGCAAGCTGGACGTCAGAACAAGGCGAAACGACGAGTAAAGCCTGTTGTTTCAGGGTACTTCAACGCACACTGGCATCCAGATTGTCAGCGCAATAGCATAGTTGGAATAGACTATTGCTATTCTTCCAGCTTATGAGGTCGCTACGCACAATAAAAAAACAAACTTCTGCTTGCACTAAAGAATAACAGTAGGAGTTAAAAAAGGGAGTAACGCCGAACAATGTGCGAGTCATGCAAGAGTATTAAACTGTATTCACTCTATACTCAGGTCGTGACAAAAGCAAAAATCTTTACAAGAAAGGCAGGGCAATTTCATTTGGCACTAATCCTTTAAATTCGACGCTTACAGCCAGTGTTATCACAACGGACAGCATTGAGTGTTTTCTCGTCTTTTAACCGTTTAAACGAAGGTATTTGAGTCAAGGCTCCGTTTTTTCAAACAGCAAATCCCACACACCATGACCCAAACGCTGTCCGCGCTTTTCAAACCTGGTCAATGGTCGGTAATCAGGGCGCTCAGAATAAGCATAGTCTCCCGCCTGGTTAATAAACCCTTCAGCCCGGGACAGGACCTCCATCATTTGTTCGGCGTAGTTTTGCCAGTCAGTTGCCAGGTGGATAACGCCTCCTGTGGTAATCTTCGGGCGCAGTACCTCAATAAAGTGTAACTGGATTAAACGGCGTTTGTTATGACGTTTTTTGTGCCAGGGGTCAGGGAAAAAAATTTGCACACGGGACAGGCTGTTATCAGGAATACACTGTTGCAACACTTCCACAGCATCGTGGTTATAGGTTCTGATATTACTGACTTCAGCAGTATGTGCCTCATTCAACAAGCTACCAACACCCGGACGATGGACTTCAACGCCAATAAAGTTAGTTTCCGGCGCTAATTTAGCCATTGCCACCAGAGAGCGCCCCATGCCGTAGCCAATTTCCAGAACCGTTGGCGCTTCACGGCCAAAAGTGTTGTGCAGGTTCAGGTATTCTTCTTTATAAGGGAGGCCCCACCTATCCCAGTATTTGTCCCAACCCCGTTGCTGCCCCGTGGTCATGCGTCCTTTTCGAAGCACAAAGCTTTTTATTTTTCGGCGGTGTTGCTCAGCGGTGTCACTCATTGAAAATCCGGTCATCTTTTGTTGGGGCAGAGTACGATACCTGTCGTGAGGCATTTTGCAAATAAGTATCTACTGCCCGGCCGTGTTATTTTATAGGGTTTTTTTGCTGAAATTCCGGCGACTTAAGAGCAAATACCGCCAACATCAGCCAGCCCAGTATCAGGCATACCCCCCCAATGGGCGTTATTGCACCCAGCCAGGTGATACCTGTCAGCGCCAGTGTATACAAGCTGCCTGAAAACAACACAATGCCTGCCACAAAAAAGCGAGCTCCCCATGTCAGTAGTTTATTCTCTGAGAAGTAAAGACTGAGGAGAGCCGTCATTAACAACGCCAGGCTGTGGTAGATTTGATACTCCGCAGCCGTATCAAAAATCGCCAGCATGTGTTCTGCCAAAACCCCTTTCAGGCTGTGAGCTGCAAAAGCGCTAAGGGCAACAAACAAACCACCAGAGAAGCTGGCTATAGCTATATATTTTTTGGGTGAAAGTTTCATATTACTTGCTACTTGGACAGGGCTTGTACATTGTCGGGAAACGTCGAAAAATGCCAGCATCGGCGTGGAACGTTGAGTCTTGCTTTCCCTCGGTTGTTGCTCCCTTTCTGCTTTTTAGCCAGCATACGCTGAAGGCAGGCGAACTTTTGCTCATAGCGTTTAGTGTGCTTCGTATTGCCGGATTTTTCACCGTCTGATGTGATGAACAGGTCTTTCAAACCTCAATCAATACCCACTGTTTTATGGCTAATGGGCATGGGTTCAGCTGCAAACTCACACAGCCTGTAGACAAAATACCGACCGGCGCTGTCTTTGCTGATCGTGATACTGGAAGGCGCTGATGATAGCTCTGTGCTCCACTTGATGGCCAGTGGCTCCCTGCTCCTGGCAATGAACAACTGGCCGGACTTGTCCCTGAATGCAGATGAAGCAAAAGAAGCGCTCTGCCTGGCCGTTTTCTTTTTGAGCGTAGGGTACTTTGCTCTTTTTTTCACAAAATTTCCCAAAAGTTTTTGAAGGCAGTTTGCTGATGACGCAAAGCCTGCTGGATGGGTACAGAGGAAACGCCTTTTAACCACTGATAGTCTGGATTCTTCTTCAACCCGGTGAGCTTCCTGGAAGTCCTGTTGTAGTTAATTTGTAGTTAATGCTGCTTCCATTTTTGTAGTACTCATCAGTGCGCCAACGCAGGATATGATGATAGACAAAACGAACACAGCCAAACGTCTTAGCAAGTCATCTTTCCTGCTCCGGTGTCGGGTAAAATCTGTATTTTTATGCACGTTTTGTATTCATTCCACTATATTACAAAAAATGCCTTTATTTTGTACTATCTTTATACCTGTTATCCCTTTCCGGATGAACCCTTACATCCTCTACCTTCTTCTGTGGAGGTCTTACGCGCTTTTCGATAAATCAGTATGAGGCTTTCAACTTTCCTGATCAGATTGGTCATCATGAACGGCAAAAGAGCTGGAACTGGAAGCATCAACATCGTCTTTCTCTTTAAAAAGAAAATCCATTATCTGCTGTTCAAGTACCGTCGGGTTTGATGGATCGAATAAATGCTCTGGGCTGTTAAATGGAAGATTATCTTTCTTGCTGGATTCCTGATGTACCCTGAACTCAACAACAACATAGGGTTTGTTATTTATACGCTGCACCTTGAAAGCAAAATCATTGTAGGAATGGGAAGAGCTGGTTAAAAAGTCAGCAAGACAAAATGGCGTATAGTTGGGTAGTATTATTTTCTTATTTTCATCTGAAATAATATAGGGTTCCGATAAATAGAAATCATACACAGGATTACATCCAAAAACGTATCTTATTCGTAAAGCACGTACCAAATGACTGATTTCATGGCTAAGCCATTGTTTTAAATGATCAAGATCTTCATGATTTTGTACAATGGGATCTCCCAGTAAATAATCTTCTATCTGAAAATAGAGTCCGTGATACGGGTCATTAATAAGTCGAGTTATTATTTGATGGATAACATCACTGGGCAATAGCTCCATAATTTCCTGATAAGTAGTAATCCTGCTATTCAATTGAAACAGAAATTTAAGCAGTACTTTCTTTTCTTTATCTTTTCTCTTAACAGTTTTAGTGATAATTTTTATACAATTATAAAACCAGCGCATAAATGCTGAACGGGTATTATCATCGAGGGTTTCAAGGCCCAGGAGTTCTGACAGAAAAATGGCTCCTTCGTGGGACATGCGCCAGTTCTCCCCATCAAGAAACTCATCCATCTCACTGGACCTGGGAAGGTCATGTAAATTACCAATATTTTTATAAGGTATCAAAAAGTTGGTATGTCTGTATGTTTTACCTGTCCGGGGTAGTTCATCGCTTTTAATCCTGTGTAGAACAATTCCAGTCGTTGTCGCTTTTGTTAGCTTGCACCTTGCCAAAGGGGATTGAATAATGCCCTGGTCATTCCGTAAAGAAATCGGCTTATGGTTGATTTCCATGTTCAGACATTCATTCAATGCATCCTGATCTACAACGTCACGATTATACCAGTCAACAATATCTGCCAGACTCTTGCCCTCATGGGGCGGGGTTTGCGAGAGATAGTCTAAAATTTTTGCACATTTTTCAAAAACCTGAAGGTGCTGGTGGTCTTTAAGTGACAAGGGTGCAGTAACCAGTTCGAGCATGGGGAGATTAAAGTCTCCTATTTCAACCGTCAAACTGATTATCGGATACCCATGAACAACCCTGACTGTGTTGGCAATCACCTGCCCTTTTTTCAACGTAAAATCTGCATTTATTATCATCTGGTCGACGGTTTCAAGTTCCATACCCAGAAGCCCTGTCTTCCCGCCTACAAGGGGAATAACCTTCTCTTCCCTGACATTCCGCCCCTGGTGCCTCCCTGTGGGCACTATCTGGTCATTTTCGTTCAGACCTGCACTGGCGATAGAAGGAGAAACAACACCGCCGCATATGATTGGTTGCATAAAAGTGACTACATATCCTATATATTGAAGATTCATTCGTCAGCTCAGATTGCATCATTTGGGCAGCGGTGTGCCAGAATGTCGCAGGCTAAACAATACACTGGACGTATAGATGCTTACACAGCCCATAAGTTCAATACTCTTTCAATAATTTTTCAATACTTTTTCAATACTTTTTCAATACTTTTTCAATACTTTTTCAATACTTTTTCAATACTTCATCCTTTCCTGGTAGTTCTGACCAGTCCGAAACAGTCATGCCTGAAAATCGACATTAGCTCACCGACATTCCCTTTCAAGTGACCATAACGATGTCCACAGTGGCTATGGGTTTGGTCTGCACGGTGACAGGGCGTGCTCGTGAGAAAATAAATGAGCATAGCGCCCGGCCCCATAGCGGGTATAATGCTTCTTCTGTTTCTCCCAATACCGACACCTTCATGCGAACGCCCAGAATATACACTTCCCAGCCCTTGACGCCTGGTGCTCATCTTGAGCTTGAAAAAAATGCAGCCAACCATATCGGACGTGTTTTGCGCATGAAAGCAGGACAGCGTCTAAAGCTGTTTAATGGTAATGGCCGCGTTTTTCAGGGTGAGATTGTTGCCGTGACCAAGAAGGCTACCTCTGTTTCGTTGATGGCTGAAGAAACACCACAGGTAGAATCTCCTCTTCGGATAGTCCTTGGGCAGGCCATGAGCCGTGGTGAGCGAATGGACTACGCTATTCAAAAAGCCATTGAATTAGGGATTGCTGAGATCACGCCACTGTTTACCGAACGCTGTGAGGTCAGGCTCAGTACTGAACGACAAGAAAAGCGCAGACAGCACTGGGAAAAAGTAGTCATCAGTGCCTGTGAACAGTGTGGCAGAAATACCTTGCCCATTATTCATCCCCCAGCCTCCATCAATGACTGGCTATCCTGCCAAACCACAGACCTCCGTTTTGTACTGCATCACCGTACGGAGAAAAAGCTGGAGGGGTATGATAGACCTGAGTCAGTCTCCTTATTAGTAGGTCCTGAAGGGGGGCTGACAATGGATGAAATAGCATTGGCAGAAAAGCATCAGTGTCATGCATTATCCTTAGGGCCGAGAGTTATGCGCACAGAAACCGCACCCATTGCAGCAGCAGGCATCATGCATTATGTCTGGGGCGATTTTCAGTAATTGACCGCCTCCTCCACCTGTTGAGGGTGTGGTAACATCCCGAGAACCTGGCTCCCATGCTCTGGGTGGGAGTGCATCTCCCTTTAAATACAAGGGCTGTAGGTATGGGATTCCCACGCGGAGAACAGGAACCAGGTTTTTGCAACGACCTCTTTTGGTGGGGAGCTCAGGCACTTTCGATAAAAGACAATAAAAGACAATAAAAGACAATTGTTGTTTGTAGGCTGCTTCCGGTCGTTTGAATGTTGAATTATTGATACTTTGGTACGGTCAATCAGTATAATATGACTATAGTAATAGAATGTTTTTCAGGTAGTCTAACCGGTTGAACCGTTATGAAAAACTCATTACACCATGCTATAGCTTTCATCTTGCTGGCTGTAACAATAGTTTCACCCTCCTCATCATTTGCCAGACAGACAATTGCCATCATCGGCGGTGGAGCATCGGGTATTTTTACGGCTTATTTTCTCAACCAGAAATATCCCGGAAGATATAACCTTGATATTTACGAAAAGGATGATACGACCGGAGGTAATGTGTCATCTTACAACGTGAAATTCGGTCATAAAAATTATGTGCTTGACGTAGGTGCTCAAAACTTTACACCTAAAGTTGAGTCCAATTATTATCAGCTCATTAAAGCGCTGGGATTGATCAATCAGGTTCAAAGTTATCCCGTTGGCGTAACTATCTGGGAGCTTTCAGACAATAAACATCTCTTCTGGCTCCCTGCTACTGCTGGTGGGTTTACCCGCTACAGTGCCAGTGACTGGGAACGTTTAGCCCAGTTTGCCAAGTTTGTTTACTCCGCCTACAAACTCAACACAAAGACCCCGATAAACTGGGACATGACTGTGGATAAGTGGCTTGATAGCTTATGGCTAACCAGTGATTTTAAAAAGAATGTACTGAGAAACTTCTTATATATGTTTCTCGATCGCCCTAAAGATCAGATAGGCAAAGCCTCTGCGGTCTATGCGACGACTTATTTTATCAGGACATTAGCCGGGGCACCGGAAAATGGAGGTACCTCAGAACAGACATCTGAAGCACCCGGCATGAATGTTAAGATCCCTCTCATTAAAGTCAGTGAAAGTCTGATCGGACTGAAAGGCATCCTTGACAAGGCACTTAAGGAGTCCAATGCAAACATTCATTTGTCCTCACCGGTTAGTGCAGTGCAACCACAGCAAAGCGGTGTAGACCTTGTGGTTAATGGTAACGTTATACATGCCGATTATGCCGTTCTTGCTGTTAACCCCTACGTTGCCAGCACGTTGTTAAAGGACAGCAAAAACACACCCGTGGCGCTAAAACAATTATTTGCTGATTTAGCAACCTTTTACGATTATCAGGGAATCCAGATTTTTATACAAACCCAAAAAGCATGCTGGATGCCAACGGATAAGAGCTACTGGGAGTTTTCTAACATTATCGTAGATACACCAAAAAACAAAATGCTATTTAGCGTAAACTTTGGTCCTGTAAGGCCACCTTACAATGGTAACAAGCCAATACCGGCCTTTAAATCATGGGGAAACCCCAACATTAAGCAGGGAGTATGTCCAAGCACTGTACTGACCAGGCAGCACTCCATTCCGATACCCGTCCCCGCATACATAAGAAAACGTGATGAAATAAAGCAGTGGCAGGGGAAAAATAACCTGTTCTTTGCTGGCAGCTGGACAAACTGGTATGACAGCCAGGAATCCGCTTTGTTATCAGCCAAAACTGTCGTTGCAAAACTGCAAGGCAGTGACCTGCAAACAAACGGCGAACAACCTTCTGCCCGGTTAACCCGAGAAACCAGACAGGCATTCGTGCAAAATACCAGAGCATGGCTCTCAATGATCATAACGCAGGCATCTCAATTCCCTGAGATACAAAAGGATATGACTGAGACACTCAACAAGATCAAGGCGCTGGCTCAGAATAACCGTTAATGCCTTTAGCGTATTTAGTAGTGGGCTAAACCTGTGTCTATATAATACGTCATATGACGTATTATAAGGAGCTGATGATTATCAGGCTACAGTGAGTTTTTCTTCGATTTTGTCCATCAGCATGTCACCAATGCTTATAGTAAACTGACTATCGATCTGCCGGATACAGGTGGGTGAGGTCACATTGATTTCTGTCAGGTAGTCTCCGATCACATCCAGTCCCACAAAGAGCAGCCCCTTTTCTTTCAGTGTTGGGCCAACTTGTCGAGCAATCCATTGATCCCGCTCTGACAAGGGCTGCCCAACCCCGCTGCCACCTGCTGCCAAATTACCCCGAAATTCGCCTTCAGCAGGCATTCGCGCCAGAGCATAGGGCACAGGTTCACCATCAATCATTAAAATACGTTTATCGCCAGAGCTGATATCGGGAATGAATGTCTGAACCATGGCCTGGCGCTTACCATGGGCGGTCAGGGTTTCAATAATCACATTCAGGTTTGGGTCTTTTGGATGCGTGCGAAAAATGGACGCTCCCCCCATACCATCCAGTGGTTTCAGCACAACATCCCGGTGCTTTTGGGCAAATTCACGAATCAGCCGTGGGCTTCTGGAGACCATCAACGGCGGCGTGCATTGGGAAAATACTGTCGTAAAATACTTTTCGTTACAGTCGCGGATACTTTGCGGTTTATTCACCACCAGGGTACCAGCGGCTTCTGCCTGCTCAAGAATGTAGGTGCTGTAGATATACTCCATATCAAAAGGTGGATCTTTACGCATCAGGATGACGTTCAGCTCGGCCAGAGGTGTTTCCTGTCGTTCGCCCAATGTGTAATAGTCTTCCGGGTTTGCCCTGACGGTTAGTGGCTGCATACTGCCATAAGCCTGCCCTGCTTTTTGGTAGAGGTCAGCCTGTTCCATATAAAACAGATGCCATTGTTTTTTCTGTGCTGCCAGCAGCATAGCCAGCGAGCTGTCTTTTTTCGTATCAATGGTACTGATCGGGTCCATCACAATACCGACATTAATGCTCATGAGGTGGTATCCGTAGAAATGTTCGTGTGTTGTTGCTTATGGTTTTCTGGTGTTTTTACAGTAAGCTGATGAACAGAACCCATGGCTTCACCCATTTTAATGCTGCTGCCAGCCTGCCAGTGCTCAAGCCAGTCAACCTGGTCTTTACCAAACAGAACAATTGCCGTTGAACCCATTTTAAAATGGCCCAGCTCATGGCCGCGTTTGAGTTCAATGGTAGTCTGACTCCCGGCACAGTAATCAATACGCCTGACCCTTTTACGGTAAGGGGTTACGAGGCCTGCCCATACGGTTTCAATACTCGCAACGATGATAGCACCGACCATAATGACAGCCATCGGGCCATTGTCAGTATCAAAAATACTAATCACCCGCTCATTGCGGGCAAACAGGTTGGAAATATTCTCAACCGTTGCCTGATTGACAGAAAACAAACGACCAGGAACATGAATCATCTGGCGTAGTTTTCCGCAGGCTGGTATATGCACACGATGATAGTCTCGCGGTGACAGGTATACTGTGGCAAATTTGCCATCCATAAATTCCTGACTCAGTTTGACATCACCGCCGAGTAACTCTATCAAACTGTAATCATGGCCTTTTGCCTGGAAAATACGGCCATTTTTAATATCACCAATCTGGCTGATAGCACCATCTGCCGGGCTGACAATCATTTTCTGATCGTCAGGCAAGGGGCGGGCATTGTCTTTTAATGAACGGGTAAAAAAGTCGTTAAAGCTACCGTAGGCCTCCAAACGCTCTTCTTCCGCTTCTGTCATATCCACATCGTAACGCTGGGCAATGAAACGAATAAGGTTGTTTTTTAACCAGGGTATCTGGCTCTCGACAAAACCATGCACAGCACGCGAAATCAAGTGATGGGGCAGAACATGCTGAAGGCCAGCGAACGTTGATGCTTTCACGGTGGTATTAATGCCTCTTGATGACCATGGATAAATGCCAGTATTGCACTATTGTGCCAGCATAGCCCGGGGGATTGTAATCACAAATCGTTAAAATAGCTCACAGATTGCCGGCTATTTATTCCACTGGCGTCTCTGGCAAATTGCCCCATTCAGACCAGGAGCCGTCGTAGGCTTTTATGTCATAGCCCAGGGCCTTTCCTACCAGATAGGTAAAGCCGGAACGGTGATGACTCTGGCAGTGGGTAATGACGGTTTTGTCCCGAGTGATACCCAATGCTTCCAGTTCTGCCTTTACACCGTCCTTAATACGGTAGCCTTGCTCAGGGCTGATGGCGCGTGTCCATTCATAATTGACAGCGCCGGGAATATGTCCGCCTCGCAAGGCAAATACCTTTTCGCCGCTGTACTCCTCGGGTGAACGGGCATCCCAAATGACCACCTCAGGATTATTCAGGTTTTGTTCTATCATTTCACGTGTGGCAATGACACTGTGATCAATAGTAAGAGAAACGCTGACGGGCACGGGCTGTGGCGCTGGTTGCTGTTCAACAGGCAACCCTTTCTTTAACCAGGCATGCAGACCACCGTTCAGGTAGGAATAGCGTTGATGACCAATGACATCCAGCGTCCAGATAAACCGACCAGCCCAGCCACCGCCTTCATCATCATAAGCGACAATGTATTCATTGCCGGTATAACCCAGCCGACTAAACAGTGTTTGCAGCATTTCCAGAGGAGGGAGCCTGCCTGTGGCCGGAGGTGTGCCCGCTATAAGCTCCGAGGGTTGAACATTGATGGCTCCCGGTATATGGCACTGGGCATAAACATGAGGATTGCAAAGATCAATAATCAGGACTTTATCTGGGCAGTGAGTAATAAAGCGATCAAGCTCATTGCACTCAATAACTGAAATCAGTGGAAAGGGCATTGCCGACTCAGTGGTGAATAAATAAGGTTATATTAATGCAACCAGCGGCTGATGCCTATCCTGAATCGAAAGAGTACTCCCGCCGAAAGAGGCGGGTGGTGAATATCATTCAGCCCGTCAGGGCTGATTTTGATGTCTGATAGATTCCTTAATCACTTCCAGTGGTGCACCGCCACAGCTACCCGCAAAGTACGATCTTGACCATAAAACCGGCTTTCCATAAGCAGCGGCAATTGTGCAAGGCTGGTTTATACACAATCATCGGCAATGGCTAACAGGACAGTTTTTAAACGTGTAAGAATTTTCGCTACTGCGAGTTGCTCCCATAGATGACATAGATGAAATGTTCTGTTATATGGCGAAGTATAAAATCGTGTCTATACTTGTTTTTCCCATAATAAATGTCAGTAAAAAAGAGGTGCAGATTAAATGCAGCGGGGAATAAGGTTTTTGTATTTATTGGTCTTGATGATACTACCTGTTACTGTTTCAGGGACAGTTAAAGGCCGATTAACTGTACTCGAAGGTAATGCCAGTATTCGAATGATCTTTCAGGAGGAAAGCCATGGGGGAGAAGAACCGCCAAAAATACTTACCTCCTTCCATCACTCTGCAGACGATTACGCTACATGGGGTGACCCAGGTGGACTGGCTTTTAATGACTCGCCACCAAAGTTGCGTAGCAAAGCATTTGATCAGCTTAAAGAGCTGCTAAGTAAAGGTGAAAAATTTACTTTTACCCAAGTGATTATCGGTATTGCTGGCATTTCTCACAAAGATAACCTGGCCTCTGACGGAAAAAGCACAAAAGAGGAATTTCATAAACAGAATTATGCGACCCTATTGAATGTTGATCAAGGTATCATTCATTTGATCAATGACAGCGATTTAGTGTTAGAAACAGCTAAGGTTTTCTCCACAAAAATGGGGTATAAAGAGTCACCCCTGGTTTTACAACTAACCACGTTTGCCTACGGTTATAAGGTAAATGGCAAGGAAAGCAAGGAAAGCCTGGACTATTTTCACGATGGAAAAAAAGGAGCAAGCTGGCAATTTGGAAATTTAGTTTACAATGACAAGAATACAATGACAGATAAATTTTTCAGTTACAAGGAAGACCTTACTAATTACGTCAATAGTGAACTGAAAAAAACGGTCAAAACGCAAGATAGATTACTGAAGGAACAAAAAAGAATGAATGTACTGGGCTTTCTATCCATGAAACTGGCAGAATGGGAGGGTATTAAAAAAGATACTAAAGAGTACCTGGCGGAAAAAGAGGCACTTCTCTTACCCGCAGTGCAATATGTTGCCAGTCAACTTGATGCGACAGACCCTGATAAGAAGCAGCCATTAATCGTCATTGCTGGCGCAGAGTATCCCCTTAATATTGTCCAGTTTGAAGGCAAGCTTCTCACTCAAGACCCTCCAAGGCATCAGGGGTTTTGTCAAGGCGGGCACTTTCTTGATTGTTTGAGCATTGCAGGTGCTAATATTGGCTCACATCTGAAAAAAACAGCAGAGGCACTGAACCCCAGCGTCAAGATAGATATCCAGGATAATGATTGATGAATAAAGCAGTAGGCGGTAGACAGGTTATCGTGCTCTCACCACCAATAATGATGATGGTGCAAACGCATTAATTTTCCTGTCACTTTTCCCAAAACGGCTTCACCGCCGTTGAATATTGCTCAGAAGCTGTTCGTCATCTTGGTTACAGACCAGAAATGTTGATAAACCCGCTCTTTTTTTCCCTTTTTCTTATGCAATACTGCGGACAGTTTCAGACAGTCGGGTGTCTGATGCTGCAAGGTCTGCAACTCAAGGGGGCAATTTTATGATAACTCAGGGATCAGTGTGAGTTACCATAAAATAAAACTGTCCGAAGTATTGTTATGTAAAAAGATAACAGCTTCTCACTACGCCGATGACTTACTCGTGTTTTCTTATTCTTTCTGCAAGGCCAGTTTATGCCCAGTCAGCGGATATTACGGACAGGCTTTTCCCAAAGCCTGTAAGAACTTTCGTTGCTGCAAGTTACGCTACTCTATGAAATGAAATGCCTTGTCTTATGGCGAAGCATAAAATCGTGTCTATACTCATTTTTCCGGTAATTGTTGGTAAAATAGAAGTGTGACTAAAATGCAGCAAACAACAAGGTTTTTGTCTTTATTGTTATGGATAATGCTGCCTGTTGCTGTCTCAGGGGCAGGTAACGGCAGATTAACTGTTCTTGAAAGTGATGCCAGTATTCAAATGATCTTTGAGGAGGAAGCTGAAACAGAAGAAACAGGAGAAACAGGAAAAACAGAAGAACATCAAAAAATTCTTGCCTCTTTTTGTCACTCAGCAGACGATGTTGCTACATGGAGTGAGGCTACAGGATTATATACACCTGGTTACTACTCTAGTTCACCGGAAAAACTACGTATCAAGACATTTAAACAACTTAAAGAACAACTCGGTGAGGGATTTACGATTACTGAGGTGATTATTGGTATCACTGGCTTCTCTATGAAAGATGAAGTTTTATCTAATCAGAAGATCACAGCAGAGGAATTTCATAAACAGAATTACGCGGAGGTACTGAATATTAATAAAGACATCATTCATATGATAAATGACCGCGATTTAGTGGTAGAAACCGCAAAGGTTTTCGCCAAAAAAGAGAGATATCAACTTTCGCCCCTGATTTTACGGATAACCACGTATGCAGACGGCCATACAATAGATGAAGAAGGATGCAGACGCCACTTTTGCAGTGGTGAAGAAAAATTTTCACCAGATGGAGCAAGCTGGCAGTTTGGGAATTTACTAAACGATGACATCCATTCAAATCCATATAGTTCTGCCAGATACAGTGCAGAATTTTCCAAGTACTTATACGAAAAATTTGTCGATTCCCAAGATGAGTTACCGACGGGTATCAAAAAAATGGATATACTGGGCTATCTGTCCATGCAACTGGCTCAAAAGGAGGGTATTACAGAAGAAACTAAAACGTACCTGGCAGAAAAACAAGCAATTATCGAATTATCGTTACAAAATATTGCAGGTCAACTTATTATGACAGACCTTGAGGAGAAAAAACCATTAATTGTCATTGCTGGCGCAGAGTATCCTCTTGATATTGAGCGGTTAAATGGCAAACTTCTCACTCAAAGCTCTCCCAGGTCTCAAGGCTTTTGTCAGGGTGAAGAATTTCTTCGGTGTTTGCGCATTGCAGGTGCTAATATTGCTTCACGGCTGAAATCAAAAGAGGCACTGAATTCAAACTGATATTGCCTGTTACAGGCCGCTACTCATGGACCACTATTCATGGACAACTACTCATGTACACTTCGATCAATGGTGGTACAGGAATGTTAGTTTTCCAGCCACTTTTTCCACAACTGCTTCACGGTCGTTGAATAGTGTTCAATACGCTGATGGCTTACCTGTGGTTTTTTATTCTGCAAGGCTCGTTTATGAACAATCAGCCGGTATTGCTGATAGGCTTCCCGTAAAGCCTGTGCATCTTCATGACTCAGCAGTTTCGCTGCTTCGAGTTGCTCTGATATACGAATATTGTCCGTCCATTGCACCAGCTCGGGATAATCAGGGCTATAGCGCAATACGGCATACTGCATTAAAAACTCAATATCGACAATCCCACCTTCGTCTTGCTTCAGGTCCATCTGCCCCTGTTTGCCTTTGCTGCCTGAATGCTCCCTCATTTTCTGGCGCATTCCGGTAACATCCCTTCGTAGTGTTTCCGGGTCACGCACTTTACTCAGCACTGATGCTCTTACCCGGGTAAATGCCGCTGCCAGCGCCGAATTTCCGACAACCACTCTTGCCCGCACCAGGGCTTGGTGTTCCCAGGTCCAGGCGTCATTGTGCTGGTATTTTTCATAGGCAGGAAATGAGCTGACTAAAAGGCCGGAAGCACCGGAAGGTCGAAGGCGCATATCCACCTTATACAGTACACCCGACAATGTCTGGGTGGTCAGGATATGGATAATTCGCTGACCAAGGCGGGCATAAAATACGTTACTGTCAATGGGGCTGACTCCATCGGTTGTCTGATGCTCAACACTGTTATGGACAAACACCAGATCAAGATCTGACCCCGGACCCAACTCAATACCGCCAAGCTTGCCATAACCAATAATGATAAACCCGTGGTCGCAGACGTCGCCTGCCGCCGGTGGACGACCATGGCGTTCTGTCAGGTTCCGCCAGGCAATAGCGACTACCTGTTCCAGCACGACTTCAGCAATCCAGGTGAGATAATCACTTTCTTTCATCAGTGGCAACTTGCCCACCACATGGGCCGCTGTAACACGCAGCACATGGGATATTTTGAAATAGCACAAGGCCTCCATCTGTGCTTCGAGGTCATCTTTCGGAATATGGGCCAGCTGCTGGCGTAACTCCCTGGTCAGAGCCTCTTTTCTGGGGGGACTATACAGGTTGCCAAGGTTTAAAAATTCATCAAGCAGGGCGGGATTACGAGCAATCTGATCGGCAATCCAGGGGCTGGCAACGCATAACTTACATAAGTGCTCCAATACGCCAGGATTTTCCATCAACAGCACCAGATAAGCCGTTCGCCGTAATACTGCTTCAACCAATGGTAGTAGCCGACTCAAGGCTGTATCAGGATAATCAGACGCGGCAACGACTTCCAGGAGAAGGGGCATAAACTGGTCTACCCGTTCACGGGATTGCCTGGGCACACGGGATAAGACTTTGCCATCTCGTAACGTTAACAGCAGATGAAGTGATTGTTCAGGGTCACTAAAGCCTCGTGTCTGCAGCAGTTTGATGTCTTCTGCTTCATCCAGCTCAGCAAGCCACAGCGAGCGAAAATGCTGTGCTTTATCCTGTGAAGATGCAGGACTTTCCGGCAAAGCAACCACATTGGCAAAGTGCTCACTGACTATACGGCGATGCTTGTTAAGCGGGATCATAAAGGTATCCCAGCTATCAAAACCCATCATCAGAGCCAGGCGGATTCGGGCCTCGCTGTCTTCAGGCAACGCCTGTGTCTGCCGATCCTGAAAGGCCTGTAGAGCATGCTCCACATCCCTTAAAAACAGATAGGCATCTTTGAGTTCATCCGTTGTCGCTTCAGGCATATACGCCTGCTTTGCCAGTACCGGCAAGATAGCCAGCAAAGCGCTTTTTCGCAGCATGGGGTCCCTGCCACCGTGAATCAGCTGGAAAGACTGGGCGATGAATTCAATCTCCCGAATACCGCCAGGCCCCAGCTTGATATTGTTTTCCATCCCCTTACGTTTCACTTCACGCTCAATCAGGTGTTTCATATCCCGTAGTGACGCAATGGCACTGAAATCAATATAGCGCCGGTATACGAAGGGCTTTAGTTGTGCCAGCAGTTCATTGCCTTTACGTGTGTCGCCGGCGACAGCGCGTGCCTTGATCATGGCGTAGCGTTCCCAGTCCCGGCCCTGATCCTGATAATACTGTTCCATGGCGGCAAAGCTCATGACCAGCGCACCACTGCTGCCATAGGGGCGAAGACGCATATCCACGCGGAATACAAATCCTTCCGCTGTATGACTATTCAGCACTTTAATGAGCCGTTGTCCGAGCCGGGTAAAGAACGCCTGATTAGTCAGGGGCTTTCGACCCCCAATCGTTTCCCCCTGGCTGGGGAAAGTGAACATCAGATCAATATCCGAAGACAGATTGAGTTCGTTTGCACCGAGTTTTCCCATACCCAGTATGACCATTTGCTGGGATTCGGGGCTTCCACCACTCCTACCACCACTCCTACCACCACTGCTACCACCACTACCAGCACAAGGGGTGCCGAAGACAGGTGTCAGGTCGCTATATAGCCAGTCCAGTGAGTGTTGAATGCAGGCATCGGCCAGAGCGGATAAATCCGCTGTGGTTTGCTGCGTTGTAGCCAGTCGATTCAGATCACGCCAGATAATCCTTACCATCTCCCGATTGCGATAGACACGCAGCGTCCTCATCAGTTCGCTTTCTGAATGCACATTCTCCAGCAGCTTCTTCAGGCTTTCGTGATGAAAGCCGGTGGGCACAGCCATCTGCTGACCTTCATTGAACAACTGAAGAAAATAGAAGGCATAGTTCGGATACGAGAAAAAGACATCGGCAGCAAAATCACTTCCTGCCCAGGTTTTCATTAACTGTGTATAAAACAGGCTGTTCTGTGATGCTGCTTTTTGCAGACCTTTTTTTAGAACTTTTTTTAGAACTTTCGGGTTATCCACCTGTTCCAGCAACCGCTGCCATCGTTCATTCAGAGATTGCACCAAACGGGAAGGGTAAGAACTGGGCAATGCCATTTACGCGCTCACTGTATAAGGGATCATTGAATTCTATCGTTTTTTATTAACCGGTTCTAACGGACGTTGACAAAAATTCTGTAAAGCGCCTTAAGTACCACCATGTTGTCAAACAACACCGTTTTGCAAGGCTCGCATAGGTACTGGTACTCATTGTAGTAATTACATGGTTCATAGTTAAATCAGTATTGATCAACATCAATTTTTTCTGTTGAGAAACAGGGGCTGTGACACAGCAGAATCGCTCCTGCACTTTTTGAATAAGTTTTTTGAGTAAGTTTTTTGAGTAAGTAGAGTATTAGCCTCCGGGTAAGCCGTTATTGGCAGTGCTGACTTCCAGTAACGGCCACCAGTGAGTGATTATCTCACCACTTTTTTCAGGATTAAGGCTTGTCTCAGGCAGATGGCCTTTACGTTATGGGTGAGACACTTAAATAATGACTTTTCCTGGACGCGCAGGCGTCTGACAGCAAGCAGAAACAGATATCTGAGCTATCCTGACTGACATAATTTATGTACGCAGGTGTTTCTTATGGGTGAAACAGGTCCTCAGATACTCAAACAGTCACTCTGCTGTGTTCCAATTCCATCGCTGGCTGTCTCATTGGCCTGTTACAGATCTTCGTCTTTATGGAGCCGGTTTATATGCATGATCTCGACCCAATTGAAACCCAGGAGTGGCTAGACTCCCTGGATTCTGTTATCAAGCAGGAAGGTGAAGACAGGGCGCACTTCCTGATGACCCGTCTGACTCACCATGCCCATGCCCTGGGCACGCTGCCTTATAGCACTGCTACGCCTTATCGCAACACCATTGCGCCAGAAAAAGAAGCACGGATGCCCGGCGATCTTTTTATGGAGCGGCGTATTCGTTCACTGGTGCGTTGGAACGCCCTGGTAATGGTGATGCGTGCCAACCAGAAAGACAGCTCTATCGGTGGCCACATTTCCACCTTTGCCTCCAGTGCCACACTGTACGATATTGGCTATAACTATTTCTTTCACGGCCCCGAAAACGGTCGTGAAGGTGATCTGGTCTATTATCAGGGGCATGCCTCTCCTGGCATTTATGCCCGTGCTTTTCTGGAAGGGCGCCTGAGCGAAGAGCAAATGGATGGCTTTCGCCAGGAAGTGGGTGGCAACGGGCTGCCTTCTTACCCTCACCCGCACCTTAAGCCCGACTTCTGGCAGTTTCCAACAGTTTCCATGGGACTTGGACCAATACAGGCGATTTATCAGGCACATTTCATGAAGTACCTGATTAATCGTGGTCTGTTACCGGAGCAAAATCGTAAGATCTGGGCTTTTCTGGGCGACGGTGAAATGGATGAGCCCGAATCCCTGGGTGCTATTTCCCTCGCGAGTCGTGAGAATCTGGACAACCTGATCTTCGTGGTCAACTGTAATCTGCAGCGTCTGGATGGCCCGGTACGGGGTAACGGTAAAATTATACAAGAGCTGGAAGTTGCCTTCCGTGGCGCCGGCTGGAACGTCATTAAAGTCACCTGGGGCCGTCACTGGGATCAGCTGTTTGCCAATGATAAAGAGGGCAAATTGCAGAAAATCATGGATGAAGCTGTCGATGGTGACTACCAGAACTGTAAAGCCAAAGGCGGTGCCTGGACGCGTGAAAACTTCTTTGGTCGTACGCCTGAAACCCTGAAAATGGTAGAGGATATGACCGATGACGATATCTGGCGCCTGAACCGTGGTGGTCATGATCCTTACAAGGTCTATGCTGCCTATCATGCTGCAGTGAATCATAAGGGGCAGCCCACTGTGATTCTGGCGAAAACTGTCAAAGGCTACGGTACCGGTGACAGCGGCGAAGCAGCCAACGTGTCTCACAACGTGAAAAAGCTGCCTATGGAAGCTATCAGGCAGTTCCGCGACCGTTTTGATCTGCCCATTAAAGATGAAGATCTGGAAAAACTGCCATTTTTCAAACCTGATGCAAACAGTCCTGAAATGGCTTACATGCGTAAGCATCGTGAAAAACTCGGAGGCTTTATCCCCCAGCGCCGTCAGGAGTCTGATGTCAAGCTGGTCATCCCCGAGTTAAAAGCTTTTGATGCGGTTTTAAAAGGCAGTGGCGAACGTTCTATCTCCACGACTATGGCGTATGTTCGTATTCTGGGTATTTTGGTAAAAGACAAGGAAATCGGTAAGCGCATTGTGCCGATTATTGGCGATGAAGCCCGCACCTTTGGTATGGAAGGCATGTTCCGTCAGTTGGGTATTTACTCTGCCAAAGGTCAAAATTACGAGCCAGTGGATTCTGATCAGGTCATGTATTACAAAGAGTCCAAAACCGGCCAGATTCTGGAAGAAGGTCTTACCGAAGCCGGCTCCCATTCAACCTGGATTGCAGCGGCTACGTCTTACAGCAATCATAACGTGCCCATGATTCCGTTCTATGCCTTTTACTCCATGTTTGGTTTCCAGCGCACCGGCGACCTGGCATGGGCATCGGGCGATATTCAGGCTCGTGGCTTCATGATTGGTGCCACGTCGGGGCGCACCACCCTCAATGGTGAAGGTTTGCAGCACCAGGATGGTCACAGCCATATCATGGCGTCTACCGTACCTAACTGTATCAGCTATGATCCGAGTTACAGTTACGAACTGGCAGTTATCATCCACGATGGCCTGCGTCGAATGTATGGCAAAGGTGAAAGTGTGTGGTACTACATTACCACCATGAATGAGAACTACCTGCAACCCGCCATGCCAGCCGGTGATGATACTGTTGAAGGGATTATCAGGGGCCTGTACTGCCTGGAAGATAATAGCGCCAGCAAAGCCAGGCATCATGTGCAGCTGATGGGTTGTGGATCTATTCTTGGGGAGGTGCGTGCGGCTGCCGAGCTTTTGCGCAGGGACTTCGAGATTGAAGCGGATATCTGGAGCGCCACAAGCTTCAACGAGCTACGTCGTGATGGACTCAATGTTGAGCGTTACAACATGCTGCACCCAGGTGCTGATAAGCGGGTTTCCTGGGTCGAGCAGAAGCTCTCTGACCGTAAGGGACCCGTTATTGCGTCAACTGACTATGTAAAACTATACGCTGACCAGATTCGAGACTTCGTACCGGGCACATTTATTGCCCTCGGTGCCGATGGCTTTGGTCGCTCCGACACTCGAGAGCAACTGCGCAACTTCTTTGAAATTGATCGTTACTATGTCGTGATTGCTGCACTTTACGGTCTGTTAAAAGAGGGTGAGATCAAAGCCAGCATGCTGGAAAAAGCCATTGAGATGTACAACATAGATCCATCCAAAGCGAACCCTATGTACTGCTGAGGTTGAGGATTCACCGAACCTGTAGACAGGTTGGGTACATGGTGATAGTGCCAGCCAGAGAACGAGGCTGGCACCTTAAAGGGTTAAAACGAATGAGTGACGAAATTATCAAGGTTCCAGATATCGGCAGCGGCAGTGCAGAGGTGATTGAGATCTGCGTCAGCCCTGGCGATGCCATTGAGGCCGAAGACTCCCTGATTGTCCTGGAGTCCGACAAGGCCACTATGGAAGTTCCTGCCCCAAAGGCAGGCAAGGTTATTGATATTATTCTGAAAGTCGGTGACAGCGTCTCTGAAGGGGATGACCTGTTGAAAATGGTGCTGGATACAACTGATGCACCTGAAAAGTCTGAACCGAAGATTGAAGTGGAGGCAGCACTGGTTCCTGCTGCAACACCTGCTCCTGTTGCTACTGAGGCAACGGTTGAATCAATTAATGTGCCTGATATTGGCGCTGACAATGTGCCCGTTATTGAGGTGTGTGTCAGCGTTGGCGATACCGTGGCAGAAGAAGATTCCCTGGTAGTTCTTGAGTCTGACAAAGCAACCATGGAAGTCCCTTCACCAAAGGCAGGGGTGATCAAAGCTATTAAGGTGAAAGAAGGCGATACCCTGAGCCAGGGAGACTTGATTGTTGAGCTGGAGGTGGCAGGTGTTGCTGAGCCAGAGCCGGCAGCAACATCCCCTGCCCTGGCCTCTCCACCAGAGGCTCCTGTTGCAGCGAAAGCGTCAGTACCGGTTCAGGCATCTGTCCCTTCTTCTTTGGATTCTGTTGTGCTGGAGCAAGGCAATCGGCACTTTCATGCAGGTCCGGCGGTGCGTAAGATGGCCCGTGAGTTTGGTGTGGAACTTGCGCTGGTTAAGGGCAGTGGACCTCGTGGACGGATCATCAAGGAAGACTTACAGGCACATGTTAAAGCCCGACTGAACGAACCGGTGCAAGCCTCTGAGGTTAGCGGCGCAACAGGTATTCCTCCCATTCCTCCGGTTGATTTCAGTCAGTGGGGTGAAGTAGAAGAAAAACCGCTGACGCGCCTGCGCACTGTTGCCGCTCAGAACTTTCAACGTTCGTGGCTGAACGTGCCTCACGTTACGCAGTTTGACGAAGCAGATATTACCGAGCTGGACGTTTTCCGCAAATCACAAAAGGCCGCTGCTGAAGCCCGTGGCACCAGGCTGACCCCTTTGCCATTTATTCTTAAAGCCTGTGCTTACGTGCTGAAAGAACTGCCCCAGTTCTGCTCATCCCTTAGCCCGGATGGTAAATCGCTTATTCAGAAGTACTACATCAATATTGGTGTTGCCGTAGATACACCCGACGGTCTGTTAGTCCCCGTGATTAAAAATGTGGACAAAAAAGGTCTGTGGGAGTTGGCAGAAGAGTGTATTGAGCTGGCGGGGAAAGCGCGTAACAAAAAACTGAAGCCCACTGAAATGCAGGGCGGCTGTTTTACAATTTCCAGTCTGGGTGCCATTGGCGGCACTGCTTTTACACCCATTGTGAATGCACCAGAGGTAGCTATTCTTGGTCTGTCCAGGTCTGCCATAAAGCCTGTATGGCAGGGTAAAGAGTTTGCACCACGATTGTCTCTGCCTTTGTCGCTCTCTTATGACCACAGGGCAATTAATGGTGCTGATGCGGCTCGATTTACAGCCATGCTGGGTGTTGTACTTGGAGACATTCGTAAGATGCTGCTTTGACATCCTCCCCCAGACAGATCGCTGGGGGATTCCCGACAGTCACCTAAGGGGAGTGGCAAAACAAACCTTACCGGAGTATCTTCTTCGTCTCCCCTTTTTTTGAACGATTCTGCATGCCACGTCTACTGTTCATGTCCCTTCCTGAATGTAAACATCTCATTAAACTGGCAGCCAAAAAGCTTAATGGTGCTGAAAACAGGGCATTTATAGCTGAAGTGGCTGAAATACTCTGTCTGGGTAGCCCACGCTTGACTGAAACAGCGTTTAGTATTGGCCGCCAAACCGTTGAGCCTGGGATGCATGAAAAACGGACAGGGCTGATCTGTTATGGAAATTATTCCTCACAGGGAAATCCAAAAGCAGAAGTGGCACAACCGAAGCTGGGTAGTGGGTCAAAACTGTTGCTTATATATAATGTGTCGTATGACCTGTTATCAGAAAGTGCGGTGTCCAGGCTGCAAAATGGACAATGTTAATTGATCCGGAAAAACCAAATCTGACATCCAAAGGTTTCTGTGTAAACCACCAGAATGCCACATAACCACATTTATCCCTGAGTATCAAAATAAGGGCTGCGAACCGGGTATTTCAAAAAAATTATCCACAGAGTTATCAATGGCAGTGGTATTCACGACACTGCACGCGTCCTGGGTATCAAAGGCACTGTAATTGACCACAGTTTTATGCAGAGTTTCGCGTGAGTTGATCATTGAGTTGGTCATAGTGTTGTGGCTTGCTTTGCTGCGCAACCCTTGCTATCCATCTCCACTCAAACGGCAAAGCTACGCAATGCCGCCATAGGCCATAGATAGATGGAGAATTCTGCAATGTTCGTTGACATCCTCCTCGCCCTGAAGGACGAGGATTCCTAATCGTCACCAATCAGGTTTCTGTTTCACAGTTCATTGCTCAGGGGATAGCTTGGTTATCGCGTAAATTCCCGCTGTGGGGGTTTTTACGGTGATGAGCCAACTCATACCCCCCAAGTCTCACATGAACTCCGCAGACTTAACATCCCACTAGCCCAGTGGTAGGTCTACAAAGACACGAAAGAAGTTACCAGATGGGCTTGCTATACGCAAGCCTAGTGCCGGAAAGCGCTGATATACATACAAGCAAAAACATGTTTTGATTCGCACCCCTTTTTTTAACAGCAGTAGCACGGATGCCATCAAAGCATACCCAGCAGATCATTTTGTCAGAGCAGGAACGTAGTGACCTGGAGCTTCTTGTTCGCCAGCGGAAAAGTGCTCAATCCATAGTGCTCAGGGCTAAAATCATATTGGCTGGTGCAGAAGGGAAAAGTCTTCTCGGGACAACAAAAGAACTCAAGTGTAACCGTGAAACCGTCACACGCTGGCGGAAGCATTGGGTTGAACGTAGTGATGAACTGCCTGTTTTGGAAAAACTAAAAGAAGCGCCTCGCCCCGGTGCAAAACCCAAGTTTACCGAAGAGCAAATTTGCCTGATTGTCGCTATGTCCTGTGACAAGCCTGAAGAGCATGGTTATCCATTCAGTCACTGGTCAGAAAGCTCGCTGGCTATGGCGGCTCAGGATAAAGGTATTGTCCCATCAATCTCACAGAGACAGGTGGGGCGTTTTTTAAAATCAGGCCGATATTCGTCCCGATAAAGTGAAGGGCTGGGTAGACACCCCAAGGGATGAAGACTTCGAAATACATAGCGCTGACGTCTGCGACACCTATCGTCAAGCTATTGAACGTGCTGAGCAGGGAATTCGTACAATATCCTTTGATGAAAAAACGGGCATGCAGGCATTAGAGCCATTGACAGGGGGAAAGCCTGTCAAGCCGGGCTATATTGAAAAACGTGAGTTTGAGTATAAGCGCCATGGAACTCAGGCCCTGCTGGCTGGGATGGATGTCGTGACAGGCAAGATCATTCCCCTTGTAAGGGATACACGGAAAGAACAGGACTTCGCCGACTGGCTTGATAATACGCTGGAAAGTGACCCTGCCGCAACGGGCTGGCATTTTGTCATGGATCGCCTTAATACCCATATGTCAGAAGCCGCAGTTAAGGCAGTAGCCAGGGTTGAGGGTACAACGGAAAAAGAGCTGGGTCTAAAAGGGAAAACCGGCATCCTCAAGAATATGAAAACACGGGCAGCCTACCTGAGTGATATATCCCACAAGATTGTGTTTCACTATACCCCGAAGCATGCATCGTGGCTAAACCAGATAGAGATATGGTTTTCTATTTTGGTGAGACGCTTTCTGAAACGAAACAGCTTTACGTCAACAGAAGATCTTAAGGTACGCCTTCATCAGTTCATGGACTTCTTCAACGAGAAAATGGCCAAGCCTTTTAAGTGGACTTACAAAGGCCGACCATTGCAAGTGTGATATTGTATGGGGATTAGCGCTTAGGGGCACTAGCTTACATCCCCTCACTAAAAGTAAAGGGGCCTTACGCTCGTTTGGTAAACCGACATTCCTCAGTTGAAATAATCGCCTCCACTGAAAGCCTTACGCAAGTTGACTTATCACTATTGACTACAGTCACCCAAAAGGGAGGTGATGAAAAGACGAAAGCCCTACTATCGAAAGGTAAAGAAGCAATTTATGACATTCAACGGCGGAATTCAGGTTAAATTAAAAACAAAAACGACAGTACAATTTTTTAGTGTCAGCATATTGAAAACATATGGAAAACACCGTAATAGTTGAGTATAAGAGTCTAGACTTCTAAGCCAATGGAGGAGTTAATAGCTTAAACGGAAGTGCTAATTTCTTAGTTTTAAAAACTGAATCAAACTTTTCAAAGAGGTATTTTCTTTGGTGAGGGCGTATTTTGTCCCTGATCACACATATAGAATCGTAAACCTGCCAAAGTAACTGTTCAAACTTGGGAAGTAGATCTTTTGATTAATTAATTAAATCCCGTTGTTGGTAAATTTAAATTTAGTGGCAAAGGTGTTTTTTAAGCACACCTTCCTGTTAGCTGTTAAAACATATATGCATAGAAATAGATTAATCTTCTAAGGAGATTAGTAATGGTTCGTTTAATTAAGTCAACATCCGCGCTCATCTGTTTGCTCTCTTTTGGTATAGCTAATGCCGGCAGTGTTAAAATTATTGACTATAAGTACGCAACGGCATTTGTAGTAAAGGATAATCAGGGTAAAGAAAAGACGATAACCACACCAGCCAAGAGTATGGTCTATTTTGCAGATTCTCTGAAGCCTTCTATGGGAGATACCGTGTATACCTTCGTGGATGGTTCACCCATAAAATTACTACTTAACTCTCTGGCTATGCCAAGTAAACCGTGTAATTATGTGATTAAAGTGAAAAGCAACGGAGGTGTATATGCCAGTAAAACGCAGACAGGTTGTACAGCAGGTCAGTTAAAACCTCCTGAAGCTAATCCTGACGAATATAAACCAGAGTACCATTACTGGGGGGGTAAACTGGTTTCTTACGACAAAAAAGTCTATAAATGCTTAATTGGTGATTACTGCTCAGGTGACCCCAACAAGTTTATGCCAGGGAATGGAACTGAATGGAGGCTTGCATGGAAAGTCGTTAAAATGTAGTCGTTCAGACTTGACCTGACAGTTGCTGATTTTCAGAGGGTGTCTGTCAGGTCAAATTTACGTTACAAATTTTTTTCCTTCCAGATTGCTTTTCCAGCCACCAGTGTTTCCATCGGTGGCCTCCCATCGCAGTGCTTACCCTGATGGGTTCGCTCAGTATTGTAGAAGTTTAACCATTCGTCCAGGTCAAACTGCAATGACTCTATCGTCGTGTACAGTTTCTTCCGCAGGGTAGACTGATAAAACTCCTGCAAAATCGTCTTATGGAACCTTTCACAGATGCCATTCGTTTGCGGATGCCGCGCTTTGGGTTTGGTGTGTTCCATGTCATTCACTGCCAGATAGCGTTGGTAATCATGCTGATATCTGCGTGACCACAATCCGTCAGAATGCGTAATACCGACAAGTCTTCTGCCTCAGCCTGGTGAACGACTCGTGCCTAAAGACACCAGCTTCCAATACTGGATAGCAGCTGAAGCTGATACCATTGTTTTCTTTTTACGTTTCGTTGCCAACTGCGGGGGAAGCCTTAACTTGTCTCGGCTTACGAATCGCTCCACGTCCTTTAACCAGTACAGGGATTCCTTTACCGGTCAACGCCGTTCCAGAGTCGAGAAGAAGATTAATGGCTCTTTTCTTAATGACGATGCTGGCGTTCTTATCAGCGTTGTCAACGTGGCCACAGTTACCACAAGCAAACGTCTCTTGTTTCTTGCGGTTGTCGGGGTGAATGTGAACACCATCAGTACACTCTTGACTCATATAGGGTGCAGGAACTTTGAATACCGCTTTTCCTGCTTTAGCGGCTTTGTGGCGGGTGCAGGTTTCCAGATAATGCCGACCAACGTTAAGAACAGCTTTGTTGAGTCCAGTTTTGGCCTTGGCACTATTGGGAATAAACTTGCCGTTGCGGTCTTTCCTGGCCTTTAGCTTGCGGGTCATCCTTGAGGTTTTCAGGTTCTCAAAAATAATTACCCTGGCCTTACTGTCAACCATTGCACGGCTGGTTTTAAATCGTTAACCCTTTTCTTTTTTGAAGAAGACATGTCAGATCAGGTCTGGACTACTTCAGTTTATATTGCACTTAACCTATAAGAAGGACTGCTTTGGGACATAAGTAATGGCTAATAGTCTGTTGTCTCTTTTAGGCTAATTATTAAGATAGATAAAACAGAAAGTGAGGATTCATATCATGCAATCCGCAATGAGTAGAATAACAACGGCTATGGTCTTGGCTTTAGTATTGTCATTAGGTGTTGATTTATTGCTCGAAATCCTGGAATTGGGCTATCTCAACGAGCAAACCGCCAGCACATTCATGGTCACTCATCAGTCTTTTAATGGATTTGGATTCCGGGGAGCTGCCACCAGTGCGGTTCCCCTGACGACACATAGAGTGTTTTTGCGTAAAATAGCCTGACTATCAGGCTTTATCATCCCTTCAGGATGACCGCCTGCATCTCCGCCTGTTTCGGCGGAGCTTACGCGGGATTCCATAAGCAACGGTTAAAGTTGTTTGACAATACTGTCAACGCTGTCTCGTGCATCACCAAATAACATGGATGTATTGTCTTTAAAAAATAACGGATTTTGCACACCCGCATAACCTGTGGCCATTGAGCGTTTAAAAACAACGACATTTTCAGCATTCCAGACTTTTAGTACAGGCATGCCAGCAATAGGGCTGGAAGGGTCTTCTGCTGCTGCAGGATTCACTGTGTCATTAGCGCCAATGACCAGGACGACATCAGTGTCAGAAAAGTCGTCATTGATGTCTTCCATCTCCTCCACGATATCGTAGGGCACTTTTGCTTCAGCCAGTAGCACATTCATATGCCCTGGCAAACGACCCGCCACCGGGTGAACCCCAAAACGAACCTTAATGTCCCGTTGACCGAGTTCCATCACCAGATTATGAACCGCGTGTTGTGCCTGAGCGACGGCCATACCATAGCCCGGTGTGATAATAACACTTGAGGCTTGCTTCAGGAGTTGAGCCACCGCCTCTGTATTGGATTCAGTATACTCGCCTTCACTATCAGCACCACTATCAGCACCACTATCAGTACCACTATCAGCACCACTTTGGGTACTGCTTTCATTCCCAAAACCACCAAGCATGACGGAAACGAAAGACCGGTTCATGGCTTTGCACATCAGATACGATAAAATAGCCCCTGACGAACCAACCATGGCACCGGTGATAATGAGCAGGTTATTGTTCAGGGTAAACCCTGTTGCGGCAGCAGCCAGACCGGAATAAGCATTGAGCATTGATACAACAACGGGCATATCAGCACCGCCAATGCCAAGCACCAGTAATATGCCAAAGCCCAGTGCAAACACAGTGACGAGCATCAGTGCAAAAAGACTTTGTTGCTGGACGTAGACAATGCCCGGCAATATAGCCAGCACTAACAATGCCAGGTTTGCCCAGTGACGTCCTTTCATGGACAGCGCCTGGCCGGGAATCAGAGCATGCAGTTTACCCGCAGCCACTGCTGAACCACTAAACGTCACAGCCCCGATAATCACCCCAAGAACCACCTCAATACTGTGAATGGTTTGCTCCGCCGCAGGCACAAACTCGCTGAGTCTTGTAACTGCAGCATTGTTGTCACCAATGGCACTGGAAAATCCGATAAACACTGCAGCGAGACCACCAAAACCGTTCAGTACGGCTACCATTTGGGGCATTTCGGTCATTTCTACTTTTATAGCAAGGTATAGCCCAATACCTGCACCCAGTATCATCGTCAGTGTGACCAGGGTAAAGCCTTCCAGCTGGGCATGGATGAGTGTGGCTATCACCGCGATCACCATACCCACAATGCCATACAGATTGCCGCCTTTTGCTGTTGCAGGCTTACTGAGTCCGGCCAGGCCTTGAATAAAAAGTAGTGCAGCCACCAGATAGGCCGCCATTAATAATCCTTGTGACATAGTGCGCGACTCCTTTACTTGCCCAGATGGAACATTTTCAGCATTCGCTGTGTCACAGCAAACCCACCGACGATGTTGATCATCGCCACCACCACGGCGATACCGGATAGTGTTAGCACCCAGGCACTGTTAGCGCTGATTTGTACTAATGCACCGACGACGACGATACCACTGATAGCATTAGTGACACTCATCAGGGGCGTATGCAGTGCCGACGTCACATTCCATATCACGAAATAACCCACAATGGAGGCCAGCACAAAGACGGTAAGATGCTCGAGCAAACTGCCTGGCGCAGCATTGGCTACCCAGCCGAACAGGCAGGCACTGACCCCTGTGAATGCAGGTTTGACCCAGGGTTTGCGGGGTGTTGGTTCCTGTTTGGTTTTAACCGGTTCTGCCGACTCTGTCGGTTCGCTAACCGGGGATGCACTGACTTTTACTGGTGGCGGTGGCCAGGTAATGTTGCCTTCACGAACCACTGTCAGTGCGCGAATCACCTCATCCTCAAAATCAATGTGCAATGTGCCGTCTTTTTCCGGACACAGTAGTTTGATCATATTCAGCAGGTTGGTGCCATACAACTGGCTTGACTGTGCTGGCAGGCGACTGGGTAAATCACTGTATCCGATGATTTTCACGCCATGGTGAGTCACTACCTTCCCTTCTTCGGTGAGGACGCAATTTCCGCCGGTTTGTGCTGCCAGATCCACGATCACACTACCAGATTTCATGGCTTTGACCATCTCTTCGGTAATCAGCCGAGGGGCCGGTTTTCCGGGGATTAGCGCTGTGGTAATAATGATATCCACTTCTTTGGCCTGTTGGAGAAACAGCGCCATTTCAGCATCAATAAATGCCTGGCTCATTACCCTGGCATAGCCGTCGCTGGCGCTGCCATCTTCTTTGAAGTCCAGCTTAAGAAACGTCGCGCCCATACTTTCGACCTGTTCTTTTACCTCAGGACGTGTATCAAAAGCACGCACAATGGCACCCAGACTCCCTGCGGCACCGAGGGCTGCAAGACCGGCAACGCCTGCACCAATAACCATCACCCTGGCGGGTGGAATTTTACCGGCAGCTGTAATCTGTCCACTGAAAAAACGACCAAACTGATGGGATGCCTCAACAACCGCGCGATAACCGCCGATATTCGCCATTGAGCTTAAAGCGTCCAGTGGTTGAGCCCGTGACAGTCTTGGCACACAATCCATAGAAAGAACAGTGACGTTTTTCCGGGAGAGTTTTTCCAGCAATGCTTCATTTTGTGCCGGCCAGATAAAGCCAGCCAGGGTGGCCCCTTCTTTTAGTTCAGCAATTTCATCATCAGTCGGCGGGTTTACCTTGAGAACAATATCAGCACCCAGTACGTCATGGTGATTAGCCATGATTTCGGCCCCGGCGGCTTCATACTCACTGTTTTCAAAGCTGGCTTTAGCGCCAGCATCACGTTCAATAACGACATCAAAACCGAGTTTTATCAGTCTGCCCACTGTGTCAGGGGTTGCTGACACACGGTTTTCGTTCGCCTGGATTTCACCAGGAATTCCTATACGCATAGTCAATTACTGCCTGGTTGCTCAATACACGGAGGAGTCTTTCAGGAACCTGTGATTACAAAGCTGTAAACAAAGGTCGTCAGATCCTTTCTTCACAATACGGGTGTTGCTGGCCACTTCTGAACTATAGGGCAATTATACTCTATCCATGGAAAAGTCTGCTTAAATGATTGGCAGGCCGGTGCACATTCATAAGAAATGCAGCACAACCCTCTGTGTTCAGTGCATTTCCGTCAGGGAAAAAATCATGAAAACCCTGGCTGCGGCTATACTAGGGTAATTTCAGTAAAAACTGAAGTGGCTAACCCTGGCTGCGGCTAATACTAGGGTAATTTGGTAGTGGGCTAAACCTGTGATTTTGCATGAATATCAACCCCGAATTCGAGCTTATTTATCAGTAGACCGATGACGATGTCATGCATTTTCTCCAGCTTTGAAAAGCAGATTGTTTTACGCGCCAGACGCTTGATCCAAGTTCTGAAATTCAGATTCTTTCTCTCGATTTTTTGCGTATTTCGCTTGCCAATCTCGTGCTTTTCCTTGTCGAGATGTCGTTCATAAGCTCCCCAGTCATCCGTGTAAAATCGCTTAATATTAAAGGGAGCCAGAAGCGCTTTGAGCTTTTTAAAAACCTCGTCTTTACGCCTGCCAAAGACGTAGGCAAGGATTGTGTTGGTTGTATGATCTATGGCATACCAAAGCCATCGCTGATTCGATTTTTTAGAAACAAACGACCACTGCTCATCCATCTCAGCCTCTTCGCAGGCAAGGTATACAGAGACTTTGGTATGCTCACCGGGCGACAGGGTTTTGATGTTTGGGTTAACCTCCACCAGACTGCTTTCTGTATTTTTGAGTGCACTGATAACAGTCGATTTGCTAATGCCAAGCACCCTGCTTGTATCTCTAATGCCACTGCCGTTAACAGCCATTTCAATAGCTTGCTCTTTAGTGCCTTTTACGTATGCCTTGTAGCGATATTCGAGCATAAACGTTTTGGTACTACAGCTATTGTTGCAGCAGCGATAACGAGGTACCCCGTGAGCGCTGCGGCCTATTATCTTTACGCTTTTGCTGCCACAGTTTGTGCAGTTAACTTCTGTATAACACGTCATTCGACATATTATATAAAAATCACAGGTTTAGCCCACCACCGCCAATCGTCTTTTAACCACCGGAGCAGGCATGGCAAACTGGGGGGACAGACCAGCAGACGCGACCAGTAACCGCTGTAGCTGCTTGCAAACGAGACTGGTTCTGTGTGCAAACAGCCCTTCCTGCTCGAATTAAGTGATCATAACGGGATATCCTGAGCCTACAGATATTTCGCCAGCGCCTCCCTCTGTGTTGCTGGTATTTTGACCTGACAGACACCCTCTAAAAATCGGCAATGGTCAGGTTGAATTTGACTACTTCAAGTAAAGCCGCGGCTATTACACGGCGTTTCAACCCGATACAGGCATTGAGTTTGACAGCGCAACAGCGCAGTAGCATAGTGAGGAGGCATTAATGGCCAGTCGTTGAAGTTATGGCGTGGCTGTTATACCAAACTCAGAACGAATGGAAATCAATACGATGTTTACCCATATAGCGTTCTGTGATGGGGGCCGCTTTCAGAGTTTGGCATCAAACCGGGTTTTTACCCTTGTTCGGACATCTGTCATGAGAGTTGGCATGGGGGATGAGTATCATTTAAAATTCCAGTTTTATGAAGGCTCAGTCTTTGCCGGATATGTCAGGGTTGTTGGCAAACCTTATCACGCTGATAATAAAGGGCGATCAGAATATCATATATATAATATTGAGTTAGAGAAAGATTACCAGTGTCTTTCTTTGGGATCACTGCTGCTCTATATCATTAATTCAGAAATCCGTTTAAACGGAGGTGATTATCTCTACGCAGATTACCCCAAAGCTGACGCCTTGGGGTTTTACATTCGGCTGGGCTTTATTCCAGACCCTGCTGAGGTCAGGAAGATGGAAAATTTGGGAAATTATTTTTTATCAGCACCTTCTGGACCTGATACACACTGTTCCATAAACGACTATTTAGAGATAAAGCTGGTGCTGTCCGAAACCTACTCTAAATGGAGGTGTCACACTGAGACGCTAAATGCGACACTGTGCGAAGCAATGTGTAAAAAGTTCAAGTTTTTTCAGCCAGACTAACGTAATGAGCATAGTAAGCTGGGTGTCAGAACAACGCTAAATGACGAGTCAAGCCTGCTATTGCAAGGCCAACACAATACTGGACTCAAATTGTCAGCGCACAGAGCAACAGCGGCGTTAATTGCCCTTGTTGACATTCTCCCCGCCCTTTATTCTATCTCTTTATCACAAATCCTGAAGGCAGGACAACAGGAAAAGTGCCTGAATAGCTTGTGTCACAAGGCTTACCGCACAAAACCACTACACTATAGAGAGGCTGATATGGAGGCCTTTCTTTTATACGACAATGGAAAATATTCTGAAGTCCTGTAGTTGCTTGCTATAGAGCCTGTATCAACCCTTTAATTTAACTATAATCATTGTCGTTTATATGTGGATTTCTGCGCTTTTAATTTCCCGTCGCTGAACCACAATTTATGGATGCATCCCTTGGTGTTAAAGGCTAGACAGGTTTTTTAGCATTTCATGATTTGTGACTAAGAGATAGCTCAAAGTAAGGGGTTTTACGCTCGTTCGATAATGAGTGCTCTCAGTGTGACTACATGTCTGGGTATCAGCCCCATGATACGATACCCTGTTTTGTCAGCGGTGAATGAATGCCGCATCCAACCCAGGCTAACCGAGTAGGCGAATTATGGATCATAGTGCCCACAACAAGCTGGTATCGTTCATCTGGTCACTAGCCGATGACTGTTTGCGTGATGTGTAAATTTAATAGTGACAGGTTGCATAGATGCTGTTAAGGAATATTGAGAAAAAGAGAATAAATGCTCTGTTAAAGCTGCGTTTGCATGGATAATGCTTTGATATTGCAGGAAAAGTTTGCTAGAAGCTTGATTTTCGGTTAATTAGTGCTTGATTTTGTTGAGAATCAGGCTATATTTCCAAGTAACAATACCCCTCCCGCTTCTCGTTAGATCAGCGCACCGCGAGGGGTTACTTGTTTTTGGGGCTCGCAAATTCAATAAGCTATCCAAAATAAAAGGCTTTTATGAGTTCTTCAGGGAATAGGTCATCTAATAAGTCCCCTTACCCGAAACCACCGATTACTTTTACTGAGCAGGTAAAGAAGCTTAAAAAGCGGAATCTGGATATACCTGACGCCGCAAAGGCTGAGCTCTACCTTGGGCAGATCAATTACTATCGTTTTGCTGCTTATTGTTCACCGTTTGAACAAGATCATGCCTCTCATCGCTTCATTGATGGGGTTTCGTTTGATGAAATTCTTAACCTTTATATTTTTGACCGATAACTCAGGTTGTTGGTCATGGATGCTATTGAGCGAATTGAAGTGTCATTACGCACACAGTTTTCCTACCATCTGAGCCATAATCACCAAACATCACACCCGCATTTAAAACCTGATATCTTCTCGGATTCGGTTGTTTATGCTCAGAGTTTGACGAGTCTTAAAAAAGATGTTCGAAGAAGTCGTGAAGACTTCATCAAGCACCTAATTCAAAAATACAGTGAGCGGTTGCCACCCGTTTGGGCAGTGGTTGAACTATTGACCATGGGGCAGTTGTCGAAATGGTTTAAGAATATTAAAAGCCGCAGAGACAGGCAATCCATTAGCCGTGTTTACGGGCTCGATGAAAAAGTAATAGTCTCAATTTGCGAGCACCTGTCTTTGGTCAGAAATCATGCAGCACACCATGCACGCCTCTGGAATCGAGATTTTACAAAAACGCCAATGTTGCCGAAGAAAGCGGACGCTAAATTGATTAGCAGCCTGGCTGTCTGGCCAGAAACTGACAGGAGACGAAGAAAGCTATACAACACTTTTGTGATCCTCGCTTACCTGATGGGAAAAATTTGTGGCGAAACCCATTGGCGAGATCGCTTGATTAAGCTGATTGGCGACCATCGGATTGATGTTCATAAGATGGGCTTTCCCAATGACTGGCTACAACGCCCTATATGGCAAAGTTCAAATCCAATAGTCCCGTAGTTATGGCTTCAACAGCTGACTGGTCGAGCACATTTATTCAATGGCGGTATAAACCGGCAAACGATCCAACTCATCCTTATACGCCCGCCACTTCGGCAGGAACTGATCCATAAAAGCAACAAACCGGTGATTATGGGAGCGTTCCAGCAGGTGTACCATTTCATGCACAACAATATACTCAAGGCACTCCGGCGGTTTTTTAGCCAGTTCGAGATTAATCCAGATACGTCTGGCCGCCGTGTTACAAGTACCCCAACGGGTTTTCATTTGTTTGATGCCAAATTCAGCAACCTTCACCTGCATAATCGGCTCATAATGCTGGATGATGGCGGGAATGGACTGCTTTAACTGCTGCCGATACCATTCTTTCAAAATAACCTGACGTTTTTCAATATCCGTACCAGGACGGACAAACAAGGTCATGATTCGGTGGCTAAGGTCTACCTCCGGTGTCTGGTTTCGCTCAACCACCTTTAACAAATACCGTTTGCCATTGTAGTAATGGCTTTCACGGTTGATCATGTCCCTGGGGGCTTCCCTTTCCTGTGAAACCAGCCGGTTTTGCTGCTTTCTAATCCATGGCATTTTGGAAATAACAAACGCCCGGATGGTTTCAAGGTCTATACCCGCAGGGGCAGACACCCGAACCCGACCATCGGGTGGATGCACGGTCAGATGCACATTTTTAATCGCTTTCTGTACCACTTCCACATAGAGATCACCCAGAGTTATGCCCGGCACAGGTAATAGCCCTTTTAGTAGTCCTGTTGTAATTCAATAATCTTGAAAATACGTTCTACTTCATCTTCATCCTGAAGCTCTTCATACAGCGCAAACTTAATCAGATTTTCCTTGGCAGTGTTGCCGCGCCAGTTGGCAGACATGGCATTAATAACCGCAGCATCTACCCGAATGGCCAAATCTTCATTTTCATTGAGGTTATTATATAGAGCACGTTTTGCCGGTGTGTCCAGCGAAGAGGGTGTATCGTCCTTCTTGCCCGCTGCCACCTTTCTGGCAATGTCCTCAATACGTTTCAGGTACTCTTCATAAGCTATCGCATCTTCCTTGCGCTGGCGAATCACCTCATCCAGCAGTTTGGACATCTGATCAAAATAAGCCGGGTCCAGCAGATGGCTTTTGATAATACTACTGCGGATGTTCCCTGCCACCGCTGCGGCAATAGCCGATTGATCTTTTACTTTACCCAGCTTTTCACGAATAGCTTCAGCAATACCGCTGTTAACAATCACTTCAACCAACGGCATATCGTCAAACGTGGAGGTTTTTCTCGGGTCATCTGCCTGAATATAATGGTCGATCAGGTGACGCATATCCGCTTCATAGGCTTTCAGGTCGATGGTCTCACCACTGGCCCGGCGAATCAGCTCCCGCAACTTCAGGTAAAAATCCATCCGCTCTTTGATCTGGTCGGTTTCACTGCTGCTATAACCCGCTGCCGCCATATCATCAGCAATATTGGCGTAAGCACGAATAAACACCACGATAGCCCGGTAAAGTGAGGTACGCAGAGGCTCCTTCGCCTTTAACTCGTCGGGCTTTTCCGTATTACCGCAGAAGTGGTGGATATAATTCAGGTCATCCTTGGGCGGCTGCACCGGCTCACACAATAGTTCCAATGCTTCCAGTGCTTTATCCAACCGCTCCTTACCCAGTTTAAGGCGTTCTTTCAGCAGGATCTGGCCATCATCCCCATCGCTGTCATCGGTATCCAGCTCTCCGGTATAAACAGCGAGGGCATTCTCAACATTTTTGAACAGATCCATATAATCGATAATATAACCAAATTCCTTGTCTTCCGTATCAAGGCGGTTAACCCGGCAAATGGCCTGGAACAAACCGTGGTCTCGCATGGACTTATCGATATACAAATAACTACAGCTGGGTGCATCAAAACCGGTCAGCAGTTTATCCACCACAATTAGCAGCTTCATCGTCGCCGGTTCATCAATAAATAAAGTCTTGGCATTGGCCTCATAAGTTTCGGTCCTGGTCATACCGGGGTGGGCTTTAATGTTTTCCAGCAACCGGGTATAAACGCTGTAAATATACTCTTTTTCTGTCTCTGTACCTGCCCCGGTATCTTCTTTGCTGATGTCCCTGCTATGGGGGTTGTAGGAGGTAATAACGGCACACTTGTCTTTCAGCTCTGTACTCTGGAACAGCTCATAATATTTACAGGCTTCATAAATGCTGGAGGCCACCAGAATGGCATTACCCAATTCCGTTTCAAGGCGGGGTTTAGTGCCAAAATCAAACACAATCTCGGTGACAATTTTATCCATGCGTGACCGAGAACTCAGCACCTTCTGCATGGTGCTCCATTTCTTTTTCAGCGCCGCCTTCTGAAAATCATTCAGCCCTCGGGTTTTAGCCTCAAACCACTGGTCTACCTTATCCTGAGAGCCTAATCGCTGGTCAATATCCCGCGCCTCATAAATCAGGTCAAGCACCACCCCGTCGTCTACTGCTTCATTGAATTTATAGGTGTGTATATAGTGACCAAACACTTCCAGACTGGTTTTCTTGTCTTTTTTCAGTAGTGGCGTGCCGGTAAAACCAATAAACAGGGCGCCGGGCATAATCGCCTTCATTACCTTGTGCAAGGTACCGCTCTGACTTCTATGGCACTCATCGACAAATACATGCACATCACCCACCCCATGGCCGGGTTGTTTTTTCAGTTCTTCAATAAAATGGTCAATATTGTCCACATCCCGGCGGCCAAACTTATGCACCAGTGAGCACAGAAGGCGAGGAGTGGCCTGACCCAGCTGACGCATTAAATCCCGGCCACTGCTGGTGCGGTAAATGGTTTCACCGGCATCTGAAAACACCCGCTCTATCTGACTATCCAGCTCATCCCGGTCGGTGACAATCAGCACGCGGGCACTGGCATTGTTTTCCAGAATCCACTTGGCCAGCATCACCATGGTGATACTTTTACCACTGCCCTGGGTATGCCAGATAATGCCGCCCTGCCGACGGCGGATATGCTCCTGCGCCGCTTTAACACCAAAGTATTGATGCACCCTGGGCAGTTTTTTTATACCCCCATCAAACAGCACAAAGTCATACATTAATTCAATAAAACGGTCTTTCTGGCAGATTTTTCCCAGGTATTTATCCAGCTTGTAACCGTCGTTATCGTCTTCGTCCTCCTTCCAGTTCAGGAAGTATTTTTCCGGTGTGCCAATGGTGCCGTATTTCAAGCCTTCAGAATCGTTACCGGCAAATACAAACTGCACTGTGGCAAAAAATGCACCAATAAATTTGGGGTTCTGGTTCGTCAGGCTCTGGCGAATACCATCCCCAATAGACACCCGGCTATTTTTAAGCTCCAGCACACCGACTGCAATACCATTGATATACAGCACCACATCGGGCCGCTTTTCCCGCTCACCAAACACCGTGACTTCTTCAGCAATAGCAAAACGGTTTTGTTCGGGTTCGGCCCAGTTAATCACCTGCACCGTTTCCGTATTCACTCCTTTCTCAACACGCACCGGTACCCCAAAACGCAGCAGCTCATAAACCGCTTTATTACTCTGGTAAAGGGAGCCGGGATTATTGGCCGCAGCCCGCAGTTTGCCGAGGGTCTTACTGATATGAATGGCACTATACCCGGCTTTGGTCAGGTACAGGCTTAGCTCATCCTCTTCGATATTGCTATTGCCGGAGCGGTCTTCCCAATTACCCAGATACCGATAGCTCAGCTGGTCTTTAAACAGCTTGACCACACGGTCTTGAGTAGCTCGTTCGGGTTTGGTGACGGAAGCATTAGAGGTCATTATTATCTCCTGCTAAACTGCGCGGGGCGCATTTTAGAATGGGCGCAAGCGCCCGGTTGAGTCCCTGTTGTGGATGGGGCGGGGTTAGATCAGACGGATGTTGCCGGTAAGCAGGTTTTGCATCATGCCTTGTTTGATGCTTTGGTATTTGGTGAGTTTGGTTTCTAATGCAGCCAATTCATGATCAAGGTCGGCAAGAGTGTTGCCTATCTCAACCTGCTCAATGTAATTTGGGACTGCAAAATTGAGTGCTTTTACATCACCACTACTAATCGCAGGAGCCATAATTTGAGCCTAGTAATTAAGTTTTCAACCTGGCTATCAATAAAGTTGGAAAAAAAAGAGGATAAGACAAAATATGGGCTAACGGTATTTTCGAGCACACCTAATAACCAAAGCTGCGAGCATCGGGACATCTAATAACAGCGAAACCTGTTGAGCATACCCAATCACTTGACGACTTTCCTTTGAAAATGCAATGGGATTTTAGGTTTGGTCTTACTGTACCAATGAGTACATCGTTTTCTTTAATTATCCTCCGGGCTCTGGGAGAAGCTGTTTCAAATAACTCTGTTGAATAGCCACTAAGGACACCATTTTTAGCATTCTCCATTCTCCAGTGAAATATACTTGAATTCATAGTCTGGTGGTGTACTACTGGGAAGATTTTCAGGATCAATGTTGACAGTCTCACCTAGTTTTTTTATTGACCAACCTTTTTTTAATTCTCCCTTGTCATCATAAGGATGCAATAACTTCTGCATCGCCCCCTGCTTAATCTGTCGTTTTTTGGCGATTAGCTGTTCAAGAGACTGAATCAGGGCGTCCATATCACCCAAGGCTTTGGCAATGGCTTTTTGTTCTGGTTTGCTAGGTAATATGAGCAGGAGTGATTTGAGACTGTCCTGATTTATATTGGTATTAGCACTTACAGAGCTGGCTGCGATTAACCTTGACCTAAATCCCCTTTCATAAAAGCAGTGTTTTTTAAACTTCAAGTCTATATACCCGTTATCTCTATATCTAATGAGAAAGCCTGAGTAGACAGTATTGGCTAAATCTTTTTCAATAACTGAAGTTAATCCCACCCCAGAAGGTTTGACCGATGATCTAACAAATATTGTATCACCTTGATAAAGATTGTATGTTTTTCTCTCAATATCAGTAGTGTTTATCAACCCTAAATTATTTTTATCTTTTAAAGAGTTTCTTCCAAAAATATCCAATAGATTAACAAATGGGTAACCATGACCAAATGATTCACTTTCTTTGTTAATACCATTTTTAAAGTGGCCGATTTCACCTAAAGCAATGACTTCCCAATCCTCAGGAATCACCCCAACCTCAGTCTGCTTATATCCCTCTTTCATAGCCCTGCAAACCCCATCTTGCCCAGATGCTCACCTACGGCTTTTTCCAGTGCATTAACCCGCTCATTCTGTTTCGGCAACGGCAGTTCATAACGCTCGGCCAGCTCTTTTATCCGCCCGGTTAGCCGCTGGCTGATGCGATCCATCTCGGAATGAATATCCCGGTCGATCACCGGCAGCCATTTATCATCCACTACCAGTTGTTTGATTGGCTCTTCAGTCAGTGTCGGGTAATGTTTGTAGAGCTGGTTATCCAGTGTTTCTTCATCCTCTTTAATCTGCTTTTTGGTGGCACTGATATCGTCCAGCAATGTCAGGTATTGGCGCAGGATAATAATATCCTCCAGGCTGTCATTATCATTCCCGGCACCAATGGCCTGATCGATCAGCAGCAGAGCATCGGCCCTTAACACACTGATTTCTTTACGGTGGGCCTTGATCTGCTTTTCCGTATCCTGATAGTCCCTCAGGTGGTTAATTTCCTGAGTATCCGTAGACACTTTTAACTGTTGGGTAATATTCTTGGCCAGAATTTTACCGGTGGCTGTTTTTATGCCATCCATAAACCGGTGGTTTTTCAGGTCTTCCAAATCCAGCAGGGCATCGGTCAGCCTGGCGGTGAGCCGAGTATAGTTTTGGTGGGTATCCGGGCTGAGTTCACTCCATGCCTGATCAATGGCTTCTAACAGGGCATCACTGGCTTCTTTTTTATTGCCCATATCCTGTAGCGCCCCTTCCTCACCACTGTGCTCTTCGGTCAGCTCGTTCTTTTCAGTTTCCAACTGTTCCAGCGTGGCTTTCAGGGTATCAATGGCTTGCTGTTCTTTGGCAAAGTAACGGTTAATCACCAAGGGTTTGGGAATCAGGTCACAGTCCCAGCCTTTATCGATTTCCTTACCCTTTTTGTTTTTCACCACAATCCGTTAGGTGTCGGCCTGCCAGCCATCGGCAGCAATCAGGTAGCAGTCATCCTGCATCACATCTGCCCAGTAGTTCATTAGATGCTGGTAAATATCGTACTTATCCAAAAGGGGTTTATCGGTATAGGCATCCAGCAGGTTTTCGCTGAGGGTATGAATCAGCTCTTTGGGGTGAAAACCGTCGTTCAGGGCTTTCAGGCTTTTTTTGGTGGCCGTTTCCCAACCGGTAAACACCTTGTTCATGGTGTCGGTATAGGTGGCAAATTCCGGGTGCCCAAAGATGGTTTGTTTCAGGCTATCTTTTGCCACCTGTAAGGTCAGGTAATGTTCAGACCGCTCTGCGGTTTTAAACAGAGTGTTTTTTAAGGTGGGGAACACTTGCCAGTAGGCATCCAGCCCATGGATATCGGTTTGGGGGAGATCACCGGCTAAATGAGCCTCAATATCCTGCACATCTTCAGCCACAGAGCTATCAATATAACGGGGAATATTCAGGTTAAAGCCGTTTTGCTCAATCTCATCATAATTGACCATACGGCTATAGCCGTCGATGGCGGTTTGTTTGTTAAAGACATCCACTATTTTATGGATATCCATTTCCCGCAGGCGGTTTTTATTACCATCTTTAATAAAGCCCTGACCGGCATCCACCATAAAAATCCCTTTACGGGCCTGGGCGTTCTCTTTATCAATCACAATGATGCAGGCGGGAATACCGGTGCCAAAGAACAGGTTGGCAGGCAAACCAATAATGCCTTTGATATAACCCCGACGGATCAGGTTCTCCCGAATATCCGCTTCAGCATTACCCCGGAACAACACACCATGAGGCAAAATACAGGCACCTTTGCCTTTGCCTGGCGTCAGGCTGCGAATGATATGCAGCAGATAGGCGTAGTCACCATTTTTACCGGGAGGAATCCCGTAGTCCTTAAAGCGTTCATAAGGGTCATTAATGGCATCAACCCCATTGCCCCAGCGTTTGTCACTGAATGGCGGATTGGCTACTACAAAGTCATAGGTTTGCAGCAAATCGTGTTCATTCAGAAACAGCGGGTTAGCCAGCGTATTACCCTGCTTGATTTCAGCGGTGGGGTTGTTATGAAGAATCATATTCATATTGGCAAGACCACTGGTAGCCGAGTCTTTCTCCTGCCCGAACAGGGATACCCGCGTCTTTGCCTCATCAGCCACTTTAAGCAACAACGAACCGGAGCCGCAGGTCGGGTCATACACACGGGTAATGCCAGAGGTATCCGCTGTGCTAATGCCGATCACCCTGGCCAGAATACGGCTGACCTCTGCCGGTGTATAAAACTGCCCCTTGCTTTTACCGCTTTCGGTAGCAAAGTGACGCATCAGGTATTCATAGGCATCGCCCAGAATATCATCACCGTCGGCCCGGTTTTTGCTGAAATCCAGATCCTTGTTTTCAAAAATGGCAATCAGGTTGGTGAGTTTATCCACCTTATCCTTGCCACTGCCCAGCTTTTCATCATCATTGAAATCAGGCATGCCAGTGAGGTTGTTGTGCTTCTCCAGTGGCTCAATGATTTTTTTATTAATATCATCGCCAATGGTGGGCTTGCCTTTCAGGGCAACCATATCCGCAAAAGTGGCACCCTCTGGCACCGTCACCGGAGAGTACTTCTTACCAGCATATTTATCGCTGACATATTTGATAAACAACATCACCAGTACATAGTCTTTATACTGGCTGGCATCCATCCCACCACGCAGCTCATCGCAGCTGGCCCAGAGGGAAGAATAGAGTTCAGATTTTTTAATAGCCATAGAGTTTCGTTAGAACGTTTATGCGAGGTATTAAGGTACGCTACCGCTCAGAGGTGAGCCATGGTCTTTTATTGACTTGGCGGAGCATGGGCCTCGATAGCTTTGGGGTGAAATTTTTACTACTGAGTAGATTACAAAAAAAGGGAGGCATTGTATTGCCTTTAATGGCCAGAAAGGTATGCCCTTCGATATACTCAGCTGGGAGATACTGTTCTGGTTCCTGAAGTTCCTGGTGCCCAAGCTGATTGTCCGTGACCCGGATCAGGATAAAATCGACGGCCTGCTGGATTCCGTGGATTTAATCTCCTACGGATTAGAGCGGGTCAAGCTGAGTCATTCTATTCAACTGGATGACAGCGAAAGTGAGGTTGACCCGCAAAACCCTAACCCCCGGGGTGCCCACAGTGGTGGAGACGACAAGGAAACCCTGGATACCATTGTCGACCGCTTTAACGAACGCTGGTTTGAAGCCTGGGGCAATACTCCGGAAGAAAAGCGGGTGAAGTTCCTGAACATTGCCAACAACATGAAGGCGCACGAAAACTTCGCCCGCCGCTACCAGCAAACACAGGACGCCCACCATAAAGAGCTGGTGTTTACCGAGATCTTCGATGACGTGATGCTCGACCAGCGCACCCACGATATGGCGCTCTACCGGCTACTGGCGAAAGATGAGGCGTTTAAGACTGCTCTGAAGGATAGTGTCAGGCGGATGATTGGGGGGTAAGTGATTGTTTGATTAGGAGGAATGTTTAATAATTTCTTATATTTCGGAAAAAAAATGGGCATCTGTGGCTCAGGGTAACGTATAGCCACAGAGGCTTTTTGCGGGATGATGGTTTGTTTTTTATTGTCTTGTGGCCAGATTTACGCTTGGAATGCTGGATGACGGGTATAAAAATTGACAATTAATAGCAAAAATGTATTCTTATCCCACTTGAGGAACTTACCATAATGGTAAATACTCTAAACATTAGTTGGTACGAAGGCACACCACCAACGGACAGTGATGCAGATAGAAAAATAAGAAGGAAAGAACCACTGTATACCCCTGATCAGGTTAAGAAAATACTGACAGAGGGTGAAAATAAACTGAAAGTTTGGACAAAAAAGGCGATACAAGATCAACAGAAGTATTGCCTTGATACCAGTGACATTTTAGAGCTACTGGAGCTGGCGATGCAGTCTGGTACCTATTTGGGTGCCGAATGGTGTGTGCAGAAGCCAACAGGGCCTTGGGCTGCCTGTGACAGTTATCGTGTAAGACGTGATGAATGGGTCGATGCAGCCTACAAGAGTATGAAAATGGAGTACTACCTGAAATTTGCTGTTAACAAGTCAGGGAAGCTTATTTTCACGGCGTCCTGCCACCTTTCTGAGGACAGGTATTAATGATGAATAAAGAACTGCTGATGTGCCCTATTTGTGAAGAAGGCCAACTCCATGACTGTACTGGAGAGACAGAGGCAGAGTATAAGGGCAACACAAGAACGTTGCCTTTGTATTATTCGGAGTGTGACTGCTGCGGCAGTGAGCAGGCCAGTGCCGCTCAGACCCGTGATAACAAGCGGGCGATGGTTGCATTTAAGAAAGAGGTGGATGGTTTCCTGACAGGCGCGGAAATCAAGAAGCTTCGTGCAGCTATTGGTGTTAATCAGAAGCAGGCGGCCAGTATTTTTGGTGGAGGGCCTGTTGCATTTTCTAAATATGAAGCTGATGATGTAACACAGTCTGACCCCATGGATAAACTGTTGCGCCTGGCTAAGGCTGTGCCTGAGGCATTGGCTTGGCTAAAAAAACAAGCTCAAGTCGATAGCCGTATCTCAAAACCTCGTGCAGCCTTTTCTCAGAAAGAGTTTGCCATCATGGGGAATGGGGCGACGCAGTCTGGCAATATTGTTTGTATGGAAGAGTGGAAAACCCGCGTGGAGCCATGGTCAGGTGGTGACAACCCCCTGTGTCAGCAAATGGGGTAATTAGTATGTCAGCGAAAGTATCTTTGTCGCCCATTCAGGCGAAGCAATTACTTTTTACTAAAGTGTTAGTCGAGCCGTGTGCCTTCGATGAAGGCCAGAATGTATGGGCACCAACTTTTGATTTTAGCGATACAGCGATTCAGACAGAGATCATAACAGGTATTCAGGATGGAGAAGAGGATGACCCTAGGCATTTCCTTATATCCCTCAGGGTTTCTATGCTCAATGATAACCCTGAAAAAGTGTCTGCACCCTATACCGTAGATGTAAAAGCGCAGGCTTTAATTGAGCTGGAGCCTGTGTTTGATGTTGAGAAACGCCGGTCTATTGTTTCAGTGAATGGTTCTATCGTGCTTTTAGGAGCTATTCGGGAGCTGGTCGCTCAGCTGACAGCTCGCTCAACCTATGGATCTATGACATTACCCACCTTACGATTTGATGTAGAAGAGCAAAAAGGCTAAGTGCCTCTTTGTCCCTTCCCTTGTCTTCTTGTGTTACCAGATATCAACAAATCCAGTTATTAATCGTGGTATTGGAAGCCTCTATTCCAGCCGGTTTTCCATAAACTGACCTAAGGTACGGATCGCATCAACTTTAGAGTCTTGAGCCAGACGTGCATATTTTAGCGTCATTGCTATAGACTCATGTCCCAGAAATTCCCGTACATGGTTCAGGTTGACCGTTACTAAAAATCTTACATAATCTGTAATTATGCAGACTTATCTACGCCGTCTACATGGATGCACAGCGAGCTGTGTCTGACTCCACTCTTTCGTAGGGTTTTAGGTCGAGCTGTAACGTGTCTGCGACCATGCTTATGAATCAAAAAAATGGTAACTGTTAGCTTGGTTTTCGCGTAACCGTTTACCACCTTTGATTCATGATCGAAATTATATCAGATAGTTACAAATTATAATAGTTTACAGCTAACTGTTTTTAACCCCAGCCATGGCTAGGTTGCTGGCAAAGCTGTGGCGAAGGTCATGAAACCGGAAATGACGGGCTTTATCATCCGGGTAGTAAAAATCGGCCAAACGACGAACGCTGCGCCATGATGAGTCCATATTGTCCAGTCGCCCTCATGTTTTGAGGCTGGTAAACACCAGTGATGTGCCTTCATTTTGTTTTCGCCAGTAACTCAAAATATCATGAGCTTCTGTCGTTAACGGTACAAAGCGTGTCTGGCTATTTTTACTGCCGCTTCCCTCACCGTTTTCGTCTGCCGAGCCATCTGCCATTAACGGGCGCTGCTCCCAGTGGAAATGCGTCCATTTCAGGTTAAATAGTTCACCGTTACTAAAAATCTTACATAATCTGTAATTATGCAGACTTATCTACGCCGTCTACATGGATGCACAGCGAGCTGTGTCTGACTCCACTCTTTCGTAGGGTTTTAGGTCGAGCTGTAACGTGTCTGCGACCATGCTTATGAATCAAAAAAAATGGTAACTGTTAGCTTGGTTTTCGCGTAACCGTTTACCACCTTTGATTCATGATCGAAATTATATCAGATAGTTACAGATTATAATAGTTTACAGCTAACTGTTTTTAACCCCGGCGCAGGCCAGTACTCAGGGGAAGAAGAATGACAGGCTTAGTGTGATCAGAATAGTAGCCAGGGTTTGGGAAAGGCTGATAGCCACGCTCTTTCCGCCACTGATTAAACGACTCTCGTTCGGTGCAAAGACGGCTTTCATGCTGATCAAGGGCATTGCGTAGCCGTATTTCCTCCTGTTTATTACCACCGAGAACTGAAATAAACCCTAAAAGTCGTGCTGCCAGTGCAGTCTGCGGTAAACAGGTCTAACATGCCGGTTTTGTTCGTTAAATAGCAGGCTGTTCGCCTCTCAAAACCGGCTTTTTATCCTCCTGTGCGCAGACGTTTAAGACGGTTTCTCACACCCATTCACACCCATTCACACCAATTCACAACACCATCATGGGGGGTGGAATACCCGAGCATCACAACTCTTGCTTTGTGGGCAAAATGATATTCGCAAAAATCAATCCTGCCACCAGTGACATAAATACCAGAAATGTGTCAGTACCCAGGTTAGGGTCACTGACGATGGAATAGCCTGTTATTAAACTGTTGAGTCCCATGTAGGTCTTGCTACCGGGCACCAGCACAACAATACCTTGCAGCAATACAATGGTAGCGGGCGATTTTTTCCAGATGGCATACAGGTTTCCGTACAAACCGACAGCCAGTGCGCCAATGAAATAGCCAAGTGCATCGCCCAGTAATAGAATACCAGCGGCTGCCATGGCGTAGGCCAGAAAGCCAGAACCAATGCCCCAGACAACATCTTTGCGACGTACGTTAAACACCGCCCCCAGAGATGAAGATAACATCAGTACCGCCAACCAGGCAGACCAGTCAGGCAGGGCGTTAACATCAGGTATTTCCGCTTCCCCCCACAGCAAGCTGCCCAATGCAATACCGAACATGGCACCAAAATACAGCTTGAACAACAGCATGGCAGCATCCATTAACCGGGCAGTACCAGAAATCAGTTCTCTGGCAGCCAGTTCATTCAAGCCTAATGTAATAGAAAGTCCCGGAATAAAAATAATTATGCTGGATAAAACAGCGAGGGGTACATGAATGGCTGGGTCAATAGCATGGGCGCCAACGGCAATCAAACCATTAACACAGGCCACCAACGGTTCGAGGCCAAGGGTTATCCGTGGATAGAATTGTGAGCAGTACACAAACAAATAACAAATTACACCCAGGCCTGTGGCAAAAGATATATTTAACCAGTCGGTACCAATCAACATGGCAAATGCACCACTGCTCGCTCCAAAGGCCATCAGGGATAATGCACTGGAATACAACGGTGGGCTGGCTTCTATTTCATTCAACTGAATATGTGCCTGAACCACGGTTAACTTTTCAGCAATGAGTTGTTCAACAACATAATTGATATCAGCCAGTTTGCCAAGGTCAATATTCCCGGGTCTTACCCGCATGACGTGGGTATGTTGCAACTGTTTATCCAGTGAAGAAAATACAAAGGTAAGGCTCGTTGGTGTTACTACAAACGAACCTGCTATTCCCTGGTTATGGGATATTCTGTTTAAGTGGGCTTCCAGGCGAAAGGCCTGTATACCAAAGGCATGGAGTGCTGCGCCGAGTTTAATAATAAACTGGTATTTGGCCTTGAAGGCTGCCGGGGTGATAGCGGCAACCTTCTCGCGATTGCTGCCCCATACTTCCTCGATGCCCGACATATTTCATAGTCCCCCATTGACGACTCAAACAACAGCAAACGATGACTGATTTGCTGGTTCAGTTACAAAAAAACGAAAATAACGCGTTGATGCAGCCCTGAGGCAAATTATTGCATTATCAACCACACAGTAAGACAGGCGTGTCGACCATGAAAATCCATCAAAAAAGAGAGTAATGCTGCCTGGGCAGCCTTTGACAGCGTCCATGGTGCCATTGACTCAGCCCAGCGCATGACTATACCCTGCTCATGGAGTTTCTCAAGTACATCTCCCCTGTCTGATTTGAGTGCGTCGCTTTTGGTCATTGTGAAAATGCAGATATTCAGGCGGCCAAAAATATCTTAACGTCGGGACATGGCGTTTTAGCCCGTAGAGAGCACTGTCAGCGCTTTTGAAGCAGCAGAAACCCCGGCTGAATCGTGAGAAAGCAGCCGCCTGTCAATGGGAGTCCCCCAGCCGTCTATCTGGCCGGGGGAGGATATCAAGACCTTTGTATAACATTGATACCAGTAACATCAACGCTATTCACTGGCTCTTTACCCCCCTTGTCATTGTAGGTTGCATTACTTTTGAGATAGCTCATGTTAAAGAAGTCAACAATTTCAATACGGTAACCTGATGTGTGACTTTTAATGATGCAGTCAGAAAGGCATGACCACCGTCTAAAATAGAAGTGCAACCCACTATCAGACGGTGCCGGTCATGCCTGTAGAAGAGTTTATCACCAATATCTTTTGTTTGATTGATGATTTGTACAACACTGTTGTCACCAGCCCATTACGTAGACGTGGTACTCCACCAAAACTCTCTGATAGCGAAGTCATCGCTATGGAAATTGCAGGCGAGTGGCTCGGTCACCATCACGACAAGGGCATTTACGAATACTTCAAGAAACATTGGGAACACTTGTTCCCCAACTTGTCCCACAGGACTCAGTTTGTACGCCAAGCAGCAAACCTCTGGGTTGTTAAGCAGAAACTGCATCAATATTTGGTGCGAATGCTTGGGGCGGGTAGGTCAGATATTCACTTGGTTGATGGCTTCCCCATGGATGTCTGTGTAAGAACAAGGGCTAACCGCAGTAAGGTCTACAAAGGCCAGGCAGCCTATGGATATTGTGCGTCAAAGAAGAAATCTTTTTATGGCTTTCATGGTCATTTGCTAACAGATGCACGGGGCGTTGCGGTTGATATGACAGTGACAGCTGCCAATATTGATGAGCGAGACAGCATATACGACTTGCTTGAAGGCATTAAAGGATTAATGATTGGCGACAAGGGCTATATCAGACCTGAGCTGAAGCAAGACTGTGAAAGTTTTGGTATTGATTTGCAAACGCCACTGCGAAAAAACATGAAAGATAAACGACCAAGATCGGTTGTCAGGAAGCTGATGAATATTCGGCGACGTATAGAGACGGTCATTGGTCAATTGGCCGAGTACTTTGAGCTGCAGCGTGTGAGAACTAGGGATGAATGGCACCTGACAAGTCGTGTAGCTCGAAAGCTGCTGGGCATCACTGTTGGAATTTACTTGAACATCCAGTCTGGGCATGAGCCTATGCAGTTTGAGAGTATGCTTTCAGCTTAAAGTCACACATCAGGTTACGGTAGTCAGAATCAGCCTCCAAAGGCACCCTGACAGGGACAGAGTAGCGTAACGGTTTTTTATCGCCTTCAGGTAAAACATGTGGCAACTGAATGATACCTTCAGCAAAAGGCTCAGATTCATCCAGACGATACACCCTTACCTGTTTTACCCCATTGGTTATACCCAGATTGATGGCATTATGGCTATTATTATATTGAACACTGATGTCATAATTCCCTGTTGTGGGAACACTGAGTTTTTCAAGCACCAGAGTATCCTGCTCAGCTCCCCAGTCTTTAATATGTTGTACGCTGATATAGTCATCTGCTGCACTTAACTGACCCGTATGCTTAAGAGTCTTTACCGGGAAGAACTGGCTATAACCAACACAAACCGGTTTTGCATAATGGGAACGGTTACCAGAATCAGTATAGGACTTACGCATTGACAACATATCCTAAAGTTTGATAATTACCAAAAATCACTACCTTTCAGGGACGAAAGTGAGAAGTACTACTCGCCCAACAACTGCACAATGCACACTCCCACAATACATGGGGTTTCTGATCAGTGAGCCAAAATCATCAACATGCACAAGGCTGGCAGAAGTGACCGGCATTTCTCACGATAGCGTTAATCGTTTTCTTAACCGCGAACATTATCAGCCAAAAGATATGTTCAAAGAGGCCGCTCAGGACTTGTGTCTTGTTGGTGGCACATTGAGTGTCGATGATACTGTTCTTGATAAACCCTATAGCAATTCTGTGGCTCTGGTCAGCCATTTCTGGTCTGGAAAACACCACAGGGCAGTCAAGGGAATTAACCTCGTCACCCTCTATTACACAGACCCGGCAGGTCGCCATATGCCAGTAAATTTCAGGATATGCGACAAATCGGAAGGCAAGACTAAAAACGACTATTTTCGTGAAATGCTGATTGAAGTGCTGGCGTGGGGACTGAAGCCAGCGTTTGTAACCGGTGACTCCTGGTACAGCTGCGTCAAAAACCTGAAGACGATTAAGAACCATCAGACTGGGTTTATGTTTGCGGTTGAAAAAAATAGGACGGTATCACTGGAAAAAGGTAAGTGGCAGCAGGTTCAAACCCTTGAGATACCAGACGATGGTCTGAATGTCTGGCTCAAGGATTTCGGCAATGTCAGGTTGTTCAGGACGACGCTAAAAGACCAGTGTCGTCACTACGTGGTTTACTTGCCGGAAGATGTACCTTTTCAACGCAATGAATTCATCCAGATACATGACCAGCACTGGCAGATCGAACAGTTTCACAGAGCGATCAAGCAAGTTTGCCATATCGAGCATTTTCAGGTGCGTAATGAGCGGCCTGTGAGAAATCACATCTTTGCCAGTATTCTGAGTTTTGTATATCTCCAGAAGATGCAGATAGCGCAGGAGTTTACCAATATTTATCAGCACCAGCGCGAGCTGTTTAAAGGGGTGGTTGGTGCTTTCATTGAGAGCTTCGCAAAGGGCAAAGATTACCTGCTACCAAAATATGCCGGCGTCATCAATGCGTAAGTCCTACAGTATATGTTGCCTGTGCACTATAGCAATGAGCCTCACCTGGCTTTGCCGCTGTATCCAGCCAGGGCTGGGAAATATCCCTGTTGGTGGCCACCTGCTGGCTATCACGATAAATACTGTAAACAACCCCTGTATCGGGATTATGATTATCTTCCAGCGTGATGGACAAACCCTGAGCAACGGGTTTTACAGCCTGAATAGTCGGTTCCACTGGCGCAAAAACCTGAGTATTTTTAACGTCCAGGGGGGCTACTTTGGAAATCCTTCGACTATCATTACGTCCCTCTTTCAGTGCTCCCATATGCACAACAATGGTATTACTGTCAGCCAGCATACTGTTATCAATAATTCCAGAGACATTTCTACCATTGAGGGAAACGCTGTTTACGCCATAGAAACCTGTAGCACCTTTGGTGTACTCGGGAAGCTCAATCGCAATAGTGATTTTCCTGCCATGATAATCAAGACCTGAAAGCATCATTTGACGTCCAACACTTTCCTCTGCCTTTGCCGGGTCAGTTCCCATGATTCTATGGGCTTCAGCGGTAATAAATGGCTTAATGTCGATACCCTGCTCACTGAGGTGGTAACCAAAAACAGTTTCCATGACCATACCCAGATAGCCGCCCACTGACCATAACTGGCGCTGGGAATTTATCACAGGTCCGGTTAACTCCGGATTGTCCATATCAAGCAGGGTAGGCTGTCCTGAAAGCCACTCAAGGTTTTCCATATTGGAAAGATTTAAAGCGGAACCCCGCATCAGTGATGCCATAGCCTGATCAAACACAGCCACATTGCCTACTTTGGCAGCCGCTTTTAAACCATAGGCAGTAACAAAAGGCCAAATGGCCCGATTATGGTATACGGGCACATCAGGCTGCTGAGGAAAGTAAACCGGCATACCAAAGGGGCCATTGGGATAATGCGCAATACTTGCCGCTGCTCTTTCTTCAGGGGCGATACCGGTCAGGGTCACCAGTGCTATGCCCAGCATATCGAACCTGGCAACAGGGCTGTTATCGGTATTGGTCAGGCTGGCATACATCTTCTGGTCTTCCATCCAGAAAACGTCATTGATGGCCCGTTTCAGGTCATCAGCCCATCCCTGGTATTTTTGTGAAGCCCCTTTATCCCCATACTTTGTCGCCAGCCTGGCAGCCAGTGTTAACGCAACATAATGCGTTGCATTAGTGGACAGCGACTTACTCATACCAATAGGCGCAATATCCTTCCTTATCCATTGGGCATAAGTCTGCTCACGCCAATCCAGGAATGATTGCTCACCGCCGTATAAGCCCTCTTTTTTATCAAAAGCTGCCTGCCGGTCAGATTCAATGGTATTACGCAGACTTTCATAAGCAATGGGAGCAAAAGACTCGGCCTTTTCTTCAGACAGGCTCCACAGCAGCTGCTCTGCACCCAGTGCCCAAGAGGTTCTGTCTGTACTGATTGGCCAGCTCCCCCCTGTGCCGGTGTCCTGAATAATCTGACGACCATCAGGAATACGCGCATTAAGGCCTGCTTTCAGAGGGGCCCTGAAATCCGATAACTTGAACTGCAAAGAATTCATTACCCGTTCAGGGTCCAGAGCGGCAAGACCAAGGTCCGAAGCATAAGACAAATCACGGGTCCAGACATAATTCCATTTAGCCCCTGTTTTAAAACACTGACAGGGAACAGGCGTACCACCATTGTAGCTGCCATCACTGATTTCACTGACACTGTTCAGCTTCATCTCATTAACAGCCAGTGCAAACAGGGCATCAAATAAAACACTATTCGTCTTGACAACAGGAAGTGCGGAATCTTCCTTCAGGGTGACATAGCTCTCAACAGGGTCACGCAACGCCTGAGACGTCGACAGGGCAAACTCCCGTAATTGTGCATTTTTCTTTTTCAATGAAACCGTTACCGTTTCACTGGCACCATCGAAGGTAGGGAAAGGTTGTTTGAATACTACCTCATGCCCTTCATGGGGGTTAAAAACAGTTAGCTGTAAACTATTATAATTTGTAACTATCTGATATAATTTCGATCATGAATCAAAGGTGGTAAACGGTTACGCGAAAACCAAGCTAACAGTTACCATTTTTTTGATTCATAAGCATGGTCGCAGACACGTTACAGCTCGACCTAAAACCCTACGAAAGAGTGGAGTCAGACACAGCTCGCTGTGCATCCATGTAGACGGCGTAGATAAGTCTGCATAATTACAGATTATGTAAGATTTTTAGTAACGGTTAGTCATACTCATATCATCGTCAGATGCCTGAGTAATCGTTATACCTGGTCGTTCTTTGTCGTTTTTTGCATCCAGCAAAAACTTATAATAACCCGCTGTTTCAATATTGACCTGACCCAAGGCTCCCCCATTCCATGGTTCGCTCTGGTAGTCCGTGTCAAGCCCTATCTTTCCAGTAACCGCGAACCCTTTGCCTGACTCATCGCCAATGACAAATTCATGATTTCCCGCATCCAGCCGGGCAACAACAACAAACTGGTCATCGCCAAGATAGCGTAAGGCCAGCACAGGCTCCATACTGCCCTTCAAGCCAAGAAGAAACTGGGTTTCATTATACGTTGGTTGATCTTGAGTAAAGTTGAAATTGATTTCAGGTGCATTCAGGTTGTCATTAATAACATCAATCTTGACGTCATATAATCCACGCTGGCTAACAACCAGACGATTATTTTGACCACCCGTTGTCATAGGATATGACTGGTTCGGCTGGATACTGATTTCCCGCTGCACATCTGCGGCAAAATCAGGGTATTTTCCCCATTCCGGGCCCGCCACTTTAAAAGGAGGAAGGCCAGAGCTGAATTCAATATTACTGAGCTTATAAGCGCCCTGCTCAAAATGCAGTTTATACTTGTTTTCTCTGTTCCAACCGGAAAACTCACCCACCAGATACAGGTCAAAATCCCAGGGTGCTGCTGAAGGCCCAGTCAAGGGGGTATTATCATTAGAATGGCAGCCCGTTAACAACACTCCGCTGGCCAATACTATTGTTCCAACTATCTTTCTCTTAATAGACATTACCACTGCTCAATACGTAATTACTATTGCAGCCATGTTTTATAAAAATAATGACGACGTAAAAAAACTGATGACACGACGTAGCCATTTATCTCAGTTTGAGCAACGCACACCGGATGGGCAAAAGCGAAAGCTCAAGCTGAAAAACACTGCACCGCTGGTTTTGACTTCCTCCCCCACCTGATTCCGAAGGTGCCGCAACATCAAAAAACCTGGCTCCCATGCTCTGTGTGGGAGTGTATACCCTCTCAATACAAGGGCTGTAGACAGGGAGGTTCCCACGCAGAGCATGGGAATCAGACTTTTGCGACACCCTCTTTTTCGCTGGGGGTCTTACGCGCTTTCCATAAACACAGAATTTAACGGGAAGCGGCTTCTTCCAGCATGGCCACTGCGGGCAATGTTTTTCCTTCCACAAACTCCAGAAAAGCACCACCGCCGGTTGAGATGTAAGACACTTTGTCTTTAATACCGTACTTATCAATGGCAGCCAGCGTATCGCCGCCGCCAGCAATAGAAAATGCCGATGAGTCTGCAATAGCCATTGACAGGGAGCGGGTACCTTCACCAAACTGGTCGAACTCAAACACGCCAACCGGGCCATTCCAAAGAATGGTTTTTGCACTTTTGAGCAATTGCGCAAAATGTTTTTGTGTTTCTGGCCCAATATCTAAAATCATGTCATCATCAGCAACGTCATCAACGGATTTAATAATGGCAGGTTCGTTTTCATCGAACTTTTTACCACAGATGACATCCACCGGGAGTGGAACATTGGTTTTTTCCATCAGGGCTTTGGCTTGTGGGATCAGGTCCTTTTCATAAAGGGACTTACCGACGTTTCTGCCGGCAGCGGCCAGGAACGTATTGGCGATTCCTCCACCAACAATCAGTTGATCACAGATAGCGGAGAGTGACTCCAGAACCGTCAGCTTTGTAGAAACTTTTGAACCACCAACAATGGCTGTCATTGGGTGTTCCGGGTTATTCAGAGCCTTACCCAGGGCTTCCAGTTCGCCAGAAAGCAGAGGACCAGCACAGGCAACAGGCGCATATTTTCCTACCCCGTGAGTTGAGGCCTGTGCCCGGTGAGCAGTGCCAAAGGCATCCATTACATAGATGTCACACAAAGCGGCCATTTTTTGTGCAAGGGATGCATCATCCTTTTTCTCGCCTGCGTTAAAGCGAACATTCTCAAGAATAACCAACTCACCTTCATCAACGTCAAAGGACTCGTCAACCCAACTCTTGATGAGCCGGACAGGTTGACCAAGCTTGTCACTGATATAAGCGGCCACGGGCTTCAGGGAAAACTGTTCATCGTACTGACCTTCTGTCGGGCGACCCAGGTGAGATGTCACCATAACCCGGGCACCTGCTGCCATAGCCTGTTTTATTGCAGGCAGTGCGGCAACGATGCGGGCATCACTGGCGACATTGCCGTCTTTTACCGGAACATTGAGGTCTTCACGAATAAGTACACGCTTGCCGGAAAGATCCAGTCCGTTCATCTTTAGTACGTTCATGAGAGCTCCTTTAATCAGGGCGTAGGCTAATACATTACTTGCATAGCCCGAAAATAAATGTGGCGAGACCGTAGCACAAACCTGCAGAAACTAAAATTCGGGAATATTCTCAGTTGTGATCGCTGTTGTCGCTGTTGACCCTGTTGTCTTGCCCGTTAATTCTGGCAGGCATCGGGTCCATCAGCCTGGCGATTATTTAACGTAGCGGTAGGGGCGATAACCCCTGCAAACTTTTTTGAAAATAGCAAACTGTCGTTTTTATTATTATTGTCAGTCTTTGCACATTCTTTGCCCATTTTTTCGCATTGTCGTTTTAAAAACCGTTGCCACGCAACTCAGGCCAGTATTTCACCTTATTTGAGTAGCGTTTTCTTAATTCGTCGAGCTTTTTATTAAACGTAGCTTCTTTATTATACCTGACCGCTACCAGATAAAGATCAATCACTGTCTGAGTTATTTCCCTGTAGCTGCATTTTCATGTGAATGCTGGTTTAGTATACTTTAACCATGGTATACACGCTTCGCCCTTATCAACAACAAGCTGTCAGTAGTGTCATTCATCACTTCCGCAAAAGCAGTGCCCCTGCGGTTATTGTATTACCAACAGGCGCAGGAAAAAGCCTCGTTATCAGCGAGCTGGCACGCCTGGCTCACGGCCGGGTGTTGATTCTGGCCCATGTTAAAGAGCTGGTTGCACAAAACCATGCAAAATATGAAAGCTATGAATTAAGCGCCTCCATCTTTAGTGCCGGACTTGGTGAAAAAAAGACCACTGAACCAGTGGTCTTTGGCAGCGTCCAATCTGTTTCCCGAAATCTACAGGCATTTAGTGATGCGCAATTTACCCTTCTGGTGATTGATGAATGCCACCGGATATCTCTGGAAGAAAAAAGCAGTTACCACAAAATCATCGGCCACCTGAAAAACCATAACGCCAACCTTAAAGTGTTGGGTCTGACAGCAACACCTTACCGGCTTGACCTTGGCTGGATCTACCAATACCACACCCAGCCTGGCCAAAAAGCATTTGTTCGTACAGACGAACCACGCTTTTTTGAACAGTGCATTTATGAGCTTCCCCTGTCTTACATGATTAAATCAGGTTTTCTTACCCCCCCCAAACTTATTGATGCGCCCACAACTTTTTATGATTTTAGCCAGCTAAAAACTGACCGTTGGGGGCATTTCAATGAAAGTGACATGAATACTCTGCTACAAAGGCAAGGCAGAGCCACTGCCAGTATTATTGATGCCGTCATTAAACAGGCAGCTGACAGGCAAGGCATTATGCTATTTGCAGCCACCGTCGACCATGCCCATGAAATTGAAAGCTACCTTCCCGGCGAAAGTACAGGGCTGATTACCGGCAGCACCGCCCTGCAACAACGAAACAGCATTATTAATGCCTTTAAAAGTAAAAAACTAAAATACCTGGTGAATGTTTCAGTACTCACCACAGGATTTGATGCACCCCATGTGGATATGATTGCCATTCTCAGACCCACAGCATCAGTGAGCCTTTACCAGCAAATTGTTGGCAGGGGGCTTCGATTATCAGCAGAAAAAAAAGACTGCCTGATTATGGAATTTGCCGGCAATCGGTATGATTTATTCTCACCAGAAGTAGGTAGCCCAAAACCCGGTAATGATACAACCCCGGTGACAATCACCTGCCCGGTCTGCAGCTTTGACAACACGTTCTGGGGCATTGTGGATGATGAAGGGCACATTTTAGAGCACTACGGTCGTCGCTGCCAGGGGGTTGACTGGTTTGAAGGCTCTGCTGAACGCTGCCAGTTTCGCTTTCGTTTTAAAGAATGCGATACCTGCCATGCAGAAAATGATATTGCTGCCCGCCGTTGCCATGACTGTGGAAAAGTCCTGGTTGACCCCGACAGGAAATTGCGTGATGCCCTTAATCTACGCTCTGCCATGGTGATCCGCTGCTCGGGTATGGTGATGGCAGAAGAAAACGCCAAAGACGGCAGCTCCCGGCTCAAGGTGGCGTATCACGATGAAGACGGTGCGGAGCTGCATGAGTACTTCAAGCTCGACACGCCTTCACAACAAGGCGCTTTTTACCATTACTTTGGTAAACAGGCCCTCATCAACCGGGGAGAAGCTTTTCGTGCCACCTCGGTCAACCATATTGTGCGCAATGCCATCAAGTTTCGAAAGCCTGACTTTGTGATTGCAGACAAGAACAAACGTTTTTGGCAAATCCGTGAAAAAATCTATGACTATGAGGGGGCTTTCCGCACGGCAGAGGATGCAGGCTGACAGACCATAGAAAAGCTACGCACTGACAGTGGTAGTAGCACCGCCAAAAACAATTAAGCGCATTATTATTGTTATCCTTCTCTGGTGCTTCACACTACCTGAACCCCACCAAACATGGAGGTGTTGCATCAGATACGCAGGCAACCCTGCTTTAGACGTACAACACTATTATGTATGTCAGAATGTCAGAAATACTGCCTGACTTGTCAGAGCTTCTTTACCTTTAATCAGGCAACCTACTCCCAGGTGTATTCACAAGGAAGTAGAACCATGACAAATAAAGAAGCACTCTCAATTATCAGCTATAAAGAGCTGCACCAGTACATTAGTTGCATCAAACATACTGATGCCTGTGATACCCATATTGCCCTTGAGCTGGCCATTTGCAGCAGCCAGGTCATCAATGAGGAGCAGCGCCTGGAGCTATTGGCTCTGCTATTTATCGTCTCGTGCAGACAGGGCATTTATCAGCCCAGGGCGCTGATTGAGCGTGCGGATGGTCTGGTGGTTGATACACCCATCAAGCGTCACCTTGCAGAGGTTATTCACGAACTTCAGAGCAATCCTGAAGGGCTTTGTGAACATGTGAAAGCCATGATCAACGATAGCTTTGCGTCACCCATTGCCACCGAAGACGCTCTGGCAAAAATGGCCATCTGGATCAGGCAATACCCGGCATTACAGCCCGCTGAGCAGGAAACTCTGTCGACTATGGCCAGGCAGTGTGAGTTACTGCTGATGATGGCAAACAGTGGTGATGACAGCGCCAAAGAAGTCTTGCGATCATCACGTATACAATGGTTCGTGGAGCATATCAGCAATGCAACCCATAACCGCCAGCTTCAGCAAATAGAGACCATGCTGACAGAAGATAACCTGGTCAATATTTCTGCCGAAAAGGTGACACCGCTGATTAACCATGCCATGGACAGTCTTAAAACACTGGGCTACGTCGATCTGAATGGCTGTGTAACACAGATTATCCATTCTGTGATTTACCCGGAATACAGCCCGGCACCGTCTTCTTACCAGAAGAATATCAAGCAGGTTAAAGACTGGCTCAGTGACAAAACCAGTTCGCCGCTGGTTAGCAGTTTACTGGCTATTTCCCGAAAAAAAACCACGCATTCACCGTTGGTCTTTTCGAAGAGCCTGTTTAAAAAGAAATCACTCTTTGCTTTTAGTTATTAAAAACTGAAAGGGCATCAAAAACGCTGACACCCTGCCAGTGTCAGGGTTTCTTTTTCTCTCAAAAAAAATCGTTAGAATACACACTCTTTACAGGCTACTACAAGCTACTACAAGCTACGCCTCAGAATAAAGACAGGAAACCCATGAATAATTGTATTCCATCAGGTAGCGTATCATTTGACATCCTCCTCCAGCTAAGTCGCTGGAGGATTCCCATTACTGAGGTGTTACTTTCTCACGAGTTCACACAGGTTCCTGCTTCATGGTTACGGCCACAAGGGACTTACATTAACTCCACAGGCTTTACTTTCCCTCTGCCCGAGGGTAGGTCAAAAGACAAAAGGGATATTAACAGAATGTTAGACGAAATTCACCACCCGCCTAGTTCGGCGGGCGTACTCTTTCGGAACTAGTGCCCCTAAGCGCTAATCCCCATACAATATCACACTTGCAATGGTCGGCCTTTGTAAGTCCACTTAAAAGGCTTGGCCATTTTCTCGTTGAAGAAGTCCATGAACTGATGAAGGCGTACCTTAAGATCTTCTGTTGACGTAAAGCTGTTTCGTTTCAGAAAGCGTCTCACCAAAATAGAAAACCATATCTCTATCTGGTTTAGCCACGATGCATGCTTCGGGGTATAGTGAAACACAATCTTGTGGGATATATCACTCAGGTAGGCTGCCCGTGTTTTCATATTCTTGAGGATGCCGGTTTTCCCTTTTAGACCCAGCTCTTTTTCCGTTGTACCCTCAACCCTGGCTACTGCCTTAACTGCGGCTTCTGACATATGGGTATTAAGGCGATCCATGACAAAATGCCAGCCCGTTGCGGCAGGGTCACTTTCCAGCGTATTATCAAGCCAGTCGGCGAAGTCCTGTTCTTTCCGTGTATCCCTTACAAGGGGAATGATCTTGCCTGTCACGACATCCATCCCAGCCAGCAGGGCCTGAGTTCCATGGCGCTTATACTCAAACTCACGTTTTTCAATATAGCCCGGCTTGACAGGCTTTCCCCCTGTCAATGGCTCTAATGCCTGCATGCCCGTTTTTTCATCAAAGGATATTGTACGAATTCCCTGCTCAGCACGTTCAATAGCTTGACGATAGGTGTCGCAGACGTCAGCGCTATGTATTTCGAAGTCTTCATCCCTTGGGGTGTCTACCCAGCCCTTCACTTTATCGGGACGAATATCGGCCTGATTTTAAAAAACGCCCCACCTGTCTCTGTGAGATTGATGGGACAATACCTTTATCCTGAGCCGCCATAGCCAGCGAGCTTTCTGACCAGTGACTGAATGGATAACCATGCTCTTCAGGCTTGTCACAGGACATAGCGACAATCAGGCAAATTTGCTCTTCGGTAAACTTGGGTTTTGCACCGGGGCGAGGCGCTTCTTTTAGTTTTTCCAAAACAGGCAGTTCATCACTACGTTCAACCCAATGCTTCCGCCAGCGTGTGACGGTTTCACGGTTACACTTGAGTTCTTTTGTTGTCCCGAGAAGACTTTTCCCTTCTGCACCAGCCAATATGATTTTAGCCCTGAGCACTATGGATTGAGCACTTTTCCGCTGGCGAACAAGAAGCTCCAGGTCACTACGTTCCTGCTCTGACAAAATGATCTGCTGGGTATGCTTTGATGGCATCCGTGCTACTGCTGTTAAAAAAAGGGGTGCGAATCAAAACATGTTTTTGCTTGTATGTATATCAGCGCTTTCCGGCACTAGATAGTTTCTATCGAAAAGTGGCCTCAGCGCTGATGCTTTTTTTGCATTATCCCTCTCTCTTTTCGCCCATGTAAAAGCAGATACCCATCAAACCTTTTCTCTGATTAACGACCGCTTTGGCTATATGAAAGATGTGGCTGCTTTTAAAGCTGCTAACGATATCAATGTCTTTGACCGCGAACGTGAACAGGTTGTACTGGAAAAATCCAGGGAGCAAGCGAAACAACTCGGATTAGACCCCGAAAGTGTCACTGCATTTTTTACCGCACAAATGGATGCGGCTAAAGCTATTCAATACCGCTGGTTAGCACACTGGCTGGCAAAACCACTGAGTTCAAACTACAAGCCGAAAGATCTGAAAAAAGAGATCTGGCCTGCACTGATGACGTTAGGGAGAGAAACGCTTACCTCCATCCATGCTTACCTGAAAACAGGGAATAAGTTTACACCAGCAATGGAAAAACAGTTTATTCAATCCATCACCACGGAGCATCTTTCTGTTTCTGATAAGAAAATGCTCTTTCAGGGATTACTCAACATCAAAGTGACTGCTCCCCCAGCTAAAGCAGCTATCTCTTAGTCACATCTCCTAATCTTGGTTTATCCTTCTCTATGGTAAACCAAGATCATGATGCCACTACCACCTCAGCAATGGGCTGAAAGCATTTTTGGGGATGCACAGTTGGGAGATAAACGTCGTACAAAGCGATTAGTCCGTGTCGCTGCAAGCCTTTCTGCAAATACTGGTTCATCCATGGCCAGTGCTTGTAGCGGTCATCTTGCCGCTGTTGAAGGGGCTTACCGGCTTATTGAAAATGAGGCCGTCAAGCCTGAAGCCATTGCTGAGGCTGGTTTCCAGTCAGCAGCCCTTGCGGCAGAAGATTCTCACCTTCTATTAGCCATTGAAGACAGTACCGCTCTTAGCTATTCACATTCCGTCAGGTCAGAGCTGGGTGATATAGGTGAACCAGAGAAAAGCCGGTCTAAAGGGATTTGGGCGCATACAGTGATGCTGATTGACGCTGATACTGAGCGGACGGTTGGCTTAATTGATCAGCAACGCTGGATCAGGGATATTGAGGAGCGTGGCAAAAGACATGAACGCAAGCAGCGGCCTTACGAAGAAAAAGAAAGCTTTAAATGGCAGCGTTCATCAGAAAATATTGAGTCCAGGCTGGGTCTCCAGATGGGAAAGACTATCAGTGTTTGCGATCGTGAAGCGGATGTTTTTGAATATATCCGGTACAAGCAGCTTCATTGCCAAAGGTTTGTTGTCAGGGCGACGCAGAATCGGGTTTTGGTCGATGATGACAGGCTTCTTTTTTATGCAGTGAGCCAGGAAGCTGCTCTTGGAACTTATGTAGTGGACGTTCCTCAACGTGGAGGACGCAAAGCACGATCAGTAATGCTACAAGTAAAAAGGAAGACAGTGACCATTCAATCACCTCAAAGGCTCGGTGGTCGATTGGAACCAGTCACTGTGAATATTCTTATTGCCGAAGAGTTCAACAACGATACAAAGGATTGTTTTCGTTGGATTTTATTGACATCTGAACCGGTTGATACATTTGATGATTGCCGTATGGTATTACGGTTTTATGAGCTGCGCTGGCGTATAGAAGAGTTCCACAAAGCTTGGAAAACCGGGGCGGGTGTTGAACGTTTGCGGCTTCTTTGTGCAGGCAATGTGCTTCGTTTAGCTGTAATACTCATGTTCGTCGCCGTCAGGCTGTTACAGATCAGGGAGGCCTTGATGCTTCCTTATGACAGAAGACACAAAGACGATAAAGCCTGGAACGAGAAAACGCCGGCTAGCCGTGTTGTAAGTAAAGAAGAGTGGAAAGTGCTGTGGCTTACTTACTACGAAGGAAAGTCGTTGCCTAAAGAAGAGCCAACATTGACCTGGCTTCTCCATACCATTGCAAAAGTAGGTGGCTGGTGTGACTCAAAACGCACCGGCATACCCGGATGGTTGGTCATTTGGGAAGGGTGGGCAAAGTTGCAAGATCGTCTCCACACCTACCGCATGACAAAAGGTGTGGAGATGTGACTAAGAGATAGGCTAAAGCAGGGGGCTTCTGACTTCTCAGGCAGCAACTGGCAGTGTGCCAGGTTTACGCTTGCCTCCATCAGCAGAGACGGACAGCCCTTCCGCCTTCAATTTCAATATACCTTGCTGCTTGATATTTATTGCAGCGTTTATATCGCGGTCAATGCCTTTTATCTCGCAGTCAGGGCAATCCCATCTACGGACAGATAACGGCATTTCATCCACTTTATGGCCGCAGCAAGAGCACGTTTTAGAGGATGCAAACCACTGGTTAATTTTCACCAGATGTTTTCCTTCCTGCTTTGCTTTGTACTCAAGTTTGGTTATCAGGGAATGCCAGCCAGCATCAGCAATTGATCGTGCCAGATAATGGTTTTTAAGCATGTTTTTGACGTTCAGTGTTTCCACAATCACGGCTTGGTTTTCATCCACGAGTTGTCTGGAAAGTTTGTGCTGAAAGTCATTGCGGGCATTGGCTACACGCTCATGCGCCTTTGCCACAAGTAAACGGGCTTTAGCTCTACCCTTTAAGTCTTTCCTGCAGCGGGATAACGCCTTTTGCTTACGCTTCAGATTTCTGTGTGCGTTCTTCAGGAATCGAGGGTTGCCGGACTTGTGGCCTGTACTGGTGATAGCCAGATCGGTAATACCCATATCCACGCCAACAACCTGATTTGATTCAAGGTTTGATAGTTGTGTTGGTTGCTCCTGAGCATCATTGGCCAGTATAGAAGCAAAATACTTGCCGGTTACGCTCTTACTCAGGGTGATGGATGTCACTGTACCAATGATTTCTCTATGCACCTTTGCCTTGACAGGCTTGCACTTTGGTACTTTTATCCAGTTCTCACCCACATAAACAGACCCACAGTGATAGCTGCTTTGCTTGCCTCGCTTTGACTTAAAACGCGGAAATCCTGCTTGCAGCCCAGGGTTGAAGAAGTTTTTAAAAGCCTTATCCAGATTGATAACTGACTGTTGCAGTGCTATAGAATCCGCTTCTTTCAGCCAGCCATACTTTCTGCTTTTCCTGGCTTTTGCCAGGATAGGTTTCAAATCTTTTACTGGTGAGAGATTCTTACCTTTTACTTTATAGTAATGATTTTTGGCAGCCAGTGCTTTGTTCCAAACGAAACGCACAGCACCAAACTGGCAGTCAAGGAATGCCGCTTGTTCTGGTGTTGGATAGATGCGTACTTTGGTGGCCTTAATCATTGGGACAGTATATCTGAAAGTTTTTCAGGAGTCCTCTCGGACTCCCGCCTTATATCCCCTGTCTGGAAGTCAGGGGGCTTACGGCGAAAATGCTAAAAAAGAGCTAAACGTTTGGGCTGATATGGCAAGCGTTTTCCAGGCACTTTTTTACTTACCCGACCTGATGTGTGACTTTTAATGATGCAGTCAGAAAGGCATGACCACCGTCTAAAATAGAAGTGCAACCCACTATCAGACGGTGCCGGTCATGCCTGTAGAAGAGTTTATCACCAATATCTTTTGTTTGATTGATGATTTGTACAACACTGTTGTCACCAGCCCATTACGTAGACGTGGTACTCCACCAAAACTCTCTGATAGCGAAGTCATCGCTATGGAAATTGCAGGCGAGTGGCTCGGTCACCATCACGACAAGGGCATTTACGAATACTTCAAGAAACATTGGGAACACTTGTTCCCCAACTTGTCCCACAGGACTCAGTTTGTACGCCAAGCAGCAAACCTCTGGGTTGTTAAGCAGAAACTGCATCAATATTTGGTGCGAATGCTTGGGGCGGGTAGGTCAGATATTCACTTGGTTGATGGCTTCCCCATGGATGTCTGTGTAAGAACAAGGGCTAACCGCAGTAAGGTCTACAAAGGCCAGGCAGCCTATGGATATTGTGCGTCAAAGAAGAAATCTTTTTATGGCTTTCATGGTCATTTGCTAACAGATGCACGGGGCGTTGCGGTTGATATGACAGTGACAGCTGCCAATATTGATGAGCGAGACAGCATATACGACTTGCTTGAAGGCATTAAAGGATTAATGATTGGCGACAAGGGCTATATCAGACCTGAGCTGAAGCAAGACTGTGAAAGTTTTGGTATTGATTTGCAAACGCCACTGCGAAAAAACATGAAAGATAAACGACCAAGATCGGTTGTCAGGAAGCTGATGAATATTCGGCGACGTATAGAGACGGTCATAATTGGCCGAGTACTTTGAGCTGCAGCGTGTGAGAACTAGGGATAGAGACGGTCATTGGTCAATTGGCCGAGTACTTTGAGCTGCAGCGTGTGAGAACTAGGGATGAATGGCACCTGACAAGTCGTGTAGCTCGAAAGCTGCTGGGCATCACTGTTGGAATTTACTTGAACATCCAGTCTGGGCATGAGCCTATGCAGTTTGAGGGTATGCTTTCAGCTTAAAGTCACACATCAGCTCTGACCTGACGGAATGTGAATAGCTAAGAGCGGTACTGTCTTCAATGGCTAATAGAAGGTGAGAATCTTCTGCCGCAAGGGCTGCTGACTGGAAACCAGCCTCAGCAATGGCTTCAGGCTTGACGGCCTCATTTTCAATAAGCCGGTAAGCCCCTTCAACAGCGGCAAGATGACCGCTACAAGCACTGGCCATGGATGAACCAGTATTTGCAGAAAGGCTTGCAGCGACACGGACTAATCGCTTTGTACGACGTTTATCTCCCAACTGTGCATCCCCAAAAATGCTTTCAGCCCATTGCTGAGGTGGTAGTGGCATCATGATCTTGGTTTACCATAGAGAAGGATAAACTGTGTGCAGAACGCCACCCGCCGAATCCCCTGAAATGCCGCTTACGAGCAAAAAGTGCAAAGACGCGCAGCTTTGTCGGGAGATTGAGGTTGCCTTACCCCGTGGACTGACGTTGTCACAAATGCGGGAATTATCCGCTGATTTTTCTCAAGCCAAGTGCCAGGCGGGCCAAATACACCCCCGGGATTGCGGAAACCGCGCAGAACCCTGCTAACAGAACAAACACCGAAGGCGCACCCGCCATAAATAAAACGGGAGCAAACGCCAGTCCGACCAACGATTGATGTGTCCGAGTTAGCATGTCGGACGCAGAGATTACATACGGTAATTTATGCTCTTCGGTGAGCTCGATACCAGCGGCTTGCAACGCAATTCGTAAAGGTGCTAAGCCGGTGAATATCAGAACCGTTCCCAAGGTCAACAACAGCCAGAGAGAGGCATTAAAAGCCCAGATTAGACAGCCTGTTCCGACTAATGTGGCCCCAGTTAAAAAAGCCGTTTTCAAAGTCTCAATACGGACAGTCTTACTGGTGAGTCGTGCACCCGCCAAAACAGCGAGGGCTGCAATCAGAGAGAAATACGACATTCGATCAGAAAACTGGGTTTCATGCCCCAGCATATACCTCCATGAATCTTCCGACAGCACATGGATCATGGCGATCTGGTAACCTGTTAGCACCGTCACGATCATGAGTCTGAACGCAAGTACATTCCATTGAATCTTATCCATAAGGATATGCGTCAGTTTTATGGGCGTTCGGGTCTCCCTGGAGCCCTGCCAATCCGGCATCTGCACCATCATCCCTACGCAAAAAATAAACAGCACTGCTTCCATATAAAACACGGCCACCGGATCGAATAAACGAATGAGTGCCCCGGCCGCCAATGGCGACATCACTGTACTCATTGCATAGATACTTTGCTGTTTGGCGAGGAAAGCCACCCGGTCGTCCGATGGAACAAATTGCTTGTAGGCACTGGATCGAACGGATACATTGACACCAAACAGAAAGGAGAGCGCAAACGCCACCATATAGAGTTGCTCGATGGACGAAGCCAAAATGGCTATAGGCATAACGAACACTCTGAGTGTATCAGCAACCAAACTGACCGTTCTCAGTGGAAGGTGAACCATGAGCGGCTTCATCAACAAAAATACCAGTAAACTGGACGTTAACCGTACCGCGATCAGAACCCCAGTCTCGTCCGCCGATCCCGTGATCGCGTACGCCATGGAGATCAGTGCTAAATCGCTCATGCCGATGCTGAACGCCGAGATGGAATCGATGAACAATAACTTATTTTTGTGAATCATGGGATCATCATCAAACCGGATGTGACATACTCCCACCACTAAGCCGCTGAGGCGGCTATAGTGGGGGCTTCTTGCGACCCGTACTGAGAAATATCAGCACCTTTCGCTGTAGAATCTGCGCTGACAGAACTTTCTACAAGGGAACTCTTTACACAATCGCTGTGTCCCAGCGAATCAGCTAAAGCGAAATCTCTTATGTTCATGGCGGCATTGATGTCTCTATCTGCCAACGTATGACAAGAAGGACATTCCCACTCACGAACAGACAAGGGCATTGATTCAGCTTTATAGCCACAGCCATTGCAAACCTTGGAGCCTGGCTGAAAACGACCAATGCGAATCAGGTTTTTACCATTCCAACGGCACTTATAATCAAGCACAGAAAGAAATGTACCCCAACTCACATCCTGAATCGCTCTCGATAGCTTACGGTTTTTGACCATACCCTTGATATTCAAGTCTTCAGCAGCAAAGGTGGTTACGTGACTTTTGATAGCCAGCTTTGCCGTTTCTTTCTGAATGAAGTCATAACGCCGGTTGGCTATGCGCTCATGCACGATTGCCACTTTGCGTTTTTGTTTTGCTCTGCCAGTAGAGCCTTTCTGCTTTCTGGACAGTTTTTTTTTGCTCTATTGCCAGCCGATGCAGTGAGTTTTTCAAAAACCGTGGGTTATGGATTTTGTTACCTTGGCTATCAATCAGCATGTGGTTCAAGCCAACATCAAGACCCACTGTATTTGCTGTCTCAATGACAGTTGGCACTGGATCACTAATGCCGTCATCAACAAGAACGCTGGCGAAATACTTACCAGAAGGCGAGCGCTTGATAGTGACGGTTTTTATCTTTCCAGAAAAAGGTCGGTGCAGTTTTGCCTTTATGTCTTTTATCTTGGGAAGGCTAACAGCACCGCTATCAAAGCCAACCGATACATGCTGAGGGCATTGATAAGACTGCCAGCCAGCATATTTCTTTTTGAATCGTGGGAACTTTGCCAGACCTTTGAAGAAATTGGAAAACGCCTTGTCAAGATTAGCCAGGGATGCCAATAAGCTCTGACTATTGACCTCTTTCAGCCAGGGCTTATCAGCTTTTTTGCTGGCTACCAGTTTGTCTTGAAGGTCACGCCTGGAAAGGCTCTTTCCTGTTTCCTTGTAGTGTGCCTCTTTTTCACTGAGCGCCCAGTTGTAGATATGACGAGAGCATCCGAAGTGTTTTTCAATCAACACCCGTTGTTCCTGGTTCGGATAAAGTCTGTACTTGTATGCTCTCATACCCTTACACTAACACATAAAACAACTTAGTGTAAGTCTATGAAATCACATTATCATTGCGTATATAAGCTAAAATACCATTTAGTGTTAGTCACAGAATATCGTCGAAGATGCTTTACTGCTGAAATGCTCGAAAGGCTGGAAGCAATCTGTCGTGAGCTTTGCCGAAAGTGGGAAATAGAGCTTGATGAGTTTGGTGGTGAAGCTGACCACATACACCTATTGCTCGATATGCATCCCACTATCATGCCAAGTAAATTCATCAATAATTTGAAAACTGTCACCAGCAGGCTGATAAGAAAAGAGTTCTCAGATCACCTCAAAGGTTACTACTGGAAGCCTGTACTTTGGACAAGAGCCTACTGCCTTATCACTGCTGGAGGTGCGCCATTGTCAGTATTAGCAGAATATACAAAAACAGGAGAGGCCGGAATAATGACAGCCCTCTACAGGCTGTTTGCTATCCATCTCCACCCAAACGGCAAAGCTACGCAATGCCGCTATGGATGGAGAATTCCGCAATGTTCGTTAAAGTCCCAAAATCACAAGTTTGAGATGCCCAACCCCTGACAGGCACTGTCTATTTTGAGGATGTCCTCTCGGTTGCCAAATAAATTACACCCTCAATGCCGGGGCTGCATAACCATGCACCAGACCACCCTTTTACAGGAAATCACTGACGATAACATGAAACGTAAAAATCCATTGCCTATCGTCGCATACATGCTATGGTCTGCGCTACATAAACGCTCCGGAGCAAGACATGAATCTTAATGATTATAAAATGACACTGTTAAACGGCCAACAGCAAGCCCTCGGCGAATTTCAGGATAAGGTCGTGCTGGTTGTGAACACTGCCAGTGAATGTGGCTTTACCGGTCAGTATGAAGGCCTGGAGAAGCTCTATGAGACCTATAAAGAAGAAGGATTTGTTGTCCTTGGATTCCCCTGTAACCAGTTTGGTCATCAAGAACCGGGAGAAAGTGAAGCCATTGGGGCTTTCTGCCAGAAGAACTACGGCGTCAGCTTCCCCATGTTTGAGAAAATCGACGTTAATGGCGATGATGCTGCTCCTCTTTATAAAGCTCTGAAAAAAGCAGCACCAGGCTTGCTTGGCTCAAAAGCCATCAAATGGAACTTCACCAAGTTTTTAGTTAACCCTGCCAAAGGCACTGTCAAGCGCTTTTCGCCTAAAACAAAACCAGAAGATATGGAGCTGGATATTAAACTTGCGCTAAAGCGTATGAAAAAAGTACAGGAAGCATAAACTATTTTGGCACATGGAGTGTGCCAATAGAGTAACGCCAGATAAAATATTACTCCTCCATTAAGATCCACGTATATTCTGTAGCTATTATTTAAAATAACAACTATTTTTCATGAACGAATCGTAATGAAAAGCCTTCTCTGTAAAAGTTCTAAGAGCTCCGACCCGAACAGGAAAAAACCCTGACAGCATCAGCTATCAGGGCTAAAAACAGTTCGCAGTAAACTATTATAATCTGAAACTATCTGATAAAATCTCAAGCATGGATAAGAGATTAGTGAAGATAGGTGAGGCCGCTCGTTTACTTGGTACAGACCCTGTAACACTGCGAAAATGGGAAAGTACAGGTGAGTTGCTTCCTGCCAGAAAGACCAAAGGTGGAACTCGTTACTACGACGTGTCTGAATTGATGGGCTTCAGTAACGAAGCTGCGCCTGCTCTTTGCTATTGCAGGGTATCCAGTCACGACCAAAAGCCAGACTTAGACAGGCAGCAAGAGTTACTGGAAGCCTACTGTTCTGCAAAAGGTTGGCGAACTCAGGTTATACGTGATCTTGGTTCTGGCATGAACTACCGGAAAAAAGGACTTAATCAGCTACTTGAGTTAATAATGAAACGTCAGATTAAACGACTGGTGGTTTCACATAAAGACAGGCTGTTAAGGTTCGGCGCTGAATTGGTGTTCTCCCTATGTGAATTGCAGGGAATAGAAATAGTCATCGTACATCAAGGCGATCAGCCTTCGTTTGAAGAAGAACTCGCCAATGATGTATTGGAAATAATCACTGTATTCAGCGCAGGACTTTACGGCAGCCGAAGCAAGAAACACAAAAAGATGCTTGAGACTTTGCAAGATGTTGTTAGCTCACAAGATTGAACTCAGACCGACAAAACAACAAGCCGATTATCTTGACAGGGCTTGTGGTTCTCGTCGTCATGCGTTCAATCAACTGTTAGCACATTTCAATCAAGAAGGCGTTAAGTGGTCAAAGAAGGCTGCGAATGAAAAATACAAAGAACTCAGGCTTGAGTTCCCCTGGTATGCCGAAGTCAGTCAACGTGTAACGAGAAATACAGTCGACGATCTTCATAACGCCTTTACTCATTTCTTTCGTCGGGTGAAGAAAGGAGAAAAAGCAGGTTACCCAAGATTCAAGAAGCGAGGCCTACACGATAGTTTTTCTCTGAGAGAAAAACCCAAGTTCCATGTTGACGGCAGAACACTTCGCATTGAGAAACTGAAAACCAAAATTAAAATGCGCCAGGAACTGAGATTCACGGGCACACCCTGTCAGGTGACGATCAGTAAGCGAGCCGGAAAGTATTTCGCTTCTATTTTGGTAGACACTCAAGACTACGACCCAAAAGCACAAAGCAATGAGTCTGTAGGCGTTGATTTTGGCATCAAAAATTTAGCTATTTGTTCGAATGGCAAAACCTTTGCTGCTAATCAGAAACTGAAACACTCTCTGAAACGCCTTAACAGGAAACAGAGAGCGTTAAGCCGCAAAATAAAGAGAAGCAACCGTTACGCGAAAGCCAAGCGGGCAGTTGCAAAACTTCATTACCGGATCAGTAACCAGCGATCAGCCGTAATACATGAGGTAAGTGATTATTTGACGTCAAGATTCAAAATAATCACCATGGAAAACCTGAATGTAAAAGGCATGGTAAAAAACCGCAAACTGGCAAGAGCAATCAGTGACGCAGGTTTCGGCAAGCTGAGAGAGCTTGTCGAATACAAGGCAGAGCTGAGAGGATGCCAGATTGTGATTGCAGATCGGTTCTTTCCCAGCTCGAAAAAGTGTGCGGTTCATACTTGCAACTACATAAACGACAATATCGCTTTGTCCGATCGCCAGTGGCGATGTCCGAAATGTAAAACTTTGCATGATAGGGATTACAGTGCGAGTTTGAACCTTGATAATTATGGTCGAGACACGTTACAGCTCGACCCAAAACCCTACACAAGAGTGGAGTTAGACACGATTCGTCGTGCATTCATGTCGACGGCGTAGATAAGTCTGCATAATTACAGATTATGTTAGATTTTTAGTAGCGGTTTTTACAGCCTTGAGCGAATCAAGGTAAAAAGTGGTGCCTGGCGATGACCTACTACTCTCTCAGGACGGGAAGACCCACACCACCATCGACCATAGATCGTTTCACTACTGAGCGCCTGCGGCGATGGAAGGCGGATGGGATCAGGTGGTGCCTTTTTGACCATGGCAAAATAGAAAAATAAAAAAATAAAAAAATAAAAAAATAAAAAAATAAAAAAAAACCCTGACGGCCTATGCTATCAGGGGTTTCTTAATCAATGCCTGGCGATGACCTACTCTCACATGGGGAAGCCCCACACTACCATCGGCGATATGTCGTTTCACTACTGAGTTCGGGATGGGATCAGGTGGTTCCAACAGTCTATGGTCGCCAGGCGAAACTGTGACAAGCGCTTTTATCGCTCGTCTGGAATCCGGTTTTAAGCTGTCTTCCTGCTCAACACTCTTCTGCGTATGGCCCTGCTTTTGCAGATCGCTTTGGCGTTATATGATCAAGCCGCACGAGTCATTAGTATTGGTTAGCTCAACGCCTCACAACGCTTACACACCCAACCTATCAACGTCTTGGTCTTAAACGGCTCTTCAGGACCCTCAAGGGGTCAGGGAAGTCTCATCTTGAAGGGGGCTTCCCGCTTAGATGCTTTCAGCGGTTATCCCGTCCGAACGTAGCTACCGGGCAATGCATCTGGCGACACAACCCGAACACCAGTGGTTCGTCCACTCCGGTCCTCTCGTACTGGGAGCAGCTCTCCTCAAACTTCCAACGTCCACGGCAGATAGGGACCGAACTGTCTCACGACGTTCTAAACCCAGCTCGCGTACCACTTTAAATGGCGAACAGCCATACCCTTGGGACCGGCTTCAGCCCCAGGATGTGATGAGCCGACATCGAGGTGCCAAACACCGCCGTCGATGTGAACTCTTGGGCGGTATCAGCCTGTTATCCCCGGAGTACCTTTTATCCGTTGAGCGATGGCCCTTCCATTCAGAACCACCGGATCACTATGACCTACTTTCGTACCTGCTCGACTTGTCAGTCTCGCAGTCAAGCTGGCTTGTGCCATTACACTAACCGTACGATGTCCGACCGTACTTAGCCAACCTTCGTGCTCCTCCGTTACTCTTTAGGAGGAGACCGCCCCAGTCAAACTACCCACCACACAATGTCCCTGATCCTGATAAAGGACCGAGGTTAGAACCTCACTATTGCCAGGGTGGTATTTCAAGGATGGCTCCACGCAGACTGGCGTCTACGCTTCAAAGCCTCCCACCTATCCTGCACAGGCAATAGCAAGATCCACTGTGAAGCTATAGTAAAGGTTCACGGGGTCTTTCCGTCTAGCCGCGGATACACTGCATCTTAACAGCAATTTCAATTTCACTGAGTCTCGGGTGGAGACAGCCTGGCCATCGTTACGCCATTCGTGCAGGTCGGAACTTACCCGACAAGGAATTTCGCTACCTTAGGACCGTTATAGTTACGGCCGCCGTTTACCGGGGCTTCGATCAACCGCTTCTCTTGCGATAACAGCATCAATTAACCTTCCGGCACCGGGCAGGCGTCACACCGTATACGTCCACTTTCGTGTTTGCACAGTGCTGTGTTTTTAATAAACAGTCGCAGCCAACTGGTCTCTTCGACTCCCGCCAGCTCAGAGAGCACGTCTCATCACCCGCAGGAGCGTACCTTCTCCCGAAGTTACGGTACCATTTTGCCTAGTTCCTTCACCCGAGTTCTCTCAAGCGCCTCGGTATTCTCTACCTGACCACCTGTGTCGGTTTGGGGTACGGTCCCTGTTGACCTGATGCTTAGAAGTTTTTCCTGGAAGCATGGCATTGACCACTTCCCGTTCTTAAAGAACAGTCGTCATCAGCTCTCGGCATTCTCTTTTAAAGAGGGACCCGGATTTGCCTGGGCCCCTTGCCTACTGCCTTAAACGCGGACAACCATCGCCGCGCCAGCCTAGCCTTCTCCGTCACTCCATCGCAGCCAGCAGGGGTACGGGAATATTAACCCGTTTCCCATCGATTACGTCTTTCGACCTCACCTTAGGGGCCGACTCACCCTGCGCCGATTAGCGTTGCGCAGGAACCCTTGGTCTTCCGGCGAGGGGGCCTCTCACCCCCTTTATCGTTACTCATGTCAGCATTCGCACTTCTGATACCTCCAGCCTGCCTTCCAGCTTGACCTTCAACGGCTTACAGAACGCTCCTCTACCGCTCAATACTTACTATTGAACCCGTAGCTTCGGTGAATAGTTTGAGCCCCGTTACATCTTCCGCGCGAGCCGACTCGACCAGTGAGCTATTACGCTTTCTTTAAAGGATGGCTGCTTCTAAGCCAACCTCCTGGCTGTCTGGGCCTTCTCACATCGTTTCCCACTTAACTATTACTTTGGGACCTTAGCTGACGGTCTGGGTTGTTTCCCTTTCCACGACGGACGTTAGCACCCGCCGTGTGTCTCCCGTGATTGCACTCATTGGTATTCGGAGTTTGCATGGGGTTGGTAAGTCGGGATGACCCCCTAGCCCAAACAGTGCTCTACCCCCAATGGTGAAACACGAGGCGCTACCTAAATAGCTTTCGAGGAGAACCAGCTATCTCCGGGCTTGATTAGCCTTTCACTCCTAGCCACAAGTCATCCCCCGGCTTTTCAACGACGGTGGGTTCGGTCCTCCAATCAGTGTTACCTGATCTTCAACCTGCTCATGGCTAGATCGCCCGGTTTCGGGTCTACACCCTGCGACTGTTGCGCCCTGTTAAGACTCGGTTTCCCTGCGGCTACCCTATTCGGTTAACCTTGCCACAAAATGTAAGTCGCTGACCCATTATACAAAAGGTACGCAGTCACAGAACCTGCTCTTAAAAGAGCTTTCTGCTCCCACTGCTTGTACGTACACGGTTTCAGGATCTATTTCACTCCCCTCAACGGGGTTCTTTTCGCCTTTCCCTCACGGTACTGGTTCACTATCGGTCAGTCAGGAGTATTTAGCCTTGGAGGATGGTCCCCCCTTGTCCGAAGACGCTTCAGTCAAGATTTCTCGTGTCCCGACCTACTCGATTTCACTGAAAATGGCCTTTCGCATACGGGGCTATCACCCTTTATTGCCGCACTTTCCAGTGCGTTCTGCTAAACCCTATCCAGCTTAAGGGCTAATCCCCGTTCGCTCGCCGCTACTGGGGGAATCTCAATTGATTTCTTTTCCTCCGGGTACTTAGATGTTTCAGTTCCCCGGGTTCGCCTTCCAGCGCCTATGAATTCAGCACTGGAATACTCACTGATGTGAGTGGGTTTCCCCATTCGGACATCGCTGGGTCAAAGCCTGTTTATCGACTCACCAACGCTTATCGCAGATTACCACGTCCTTCATCGCCTCTGACTGCCAAGGCATCCACCGTGCACGCTTAGTCACTTGACCATATAACCCGAAACGATCTGTCTGATCCAGGTTATGGCAACAACGACCTTAACGATTGTCCGATAAAATCGGACCGCCATACACTTGAGAGTGTCTCAGCAAGAATCTTCTTTAAAAGACTAACGTCTTTTAAATCAATTCAGCTTAAATTTGGATTCCACATTGTTAAAGAGCAAAAAAATACCCCGACCAGCTAATACCCGTCGAGATAATCAGATAATTCGTGTGAACGCTTGCAGAGGTCAGTCTTCGTTTAAGGAGGTGATCCAGCCCCAGGTTCCCCTAGGGCTACCTTGTTACGACTTCACCCCAGTCATGAATCACTCCGTGGTGACCGTCCTCCTCTGTTCGAAAACAGCGGTTAGACTAGCCACTTCTGGAGCAACCCACTCCCATGGTGTGACGGGCGGTGTGTACAAGGCCCGGGAACGTATTCACCGTGACATTCTGATTCACGATTACTAGCGATTCCGACTTCATGGAGTCGAGTTGCAGACTCCAATCCGGACTACGATGCACTTTCTCAGATTAGCTTCACTTCGCAGCTTCGCAACCGTCTGTATGCACCATTGTAGCACGTGTGTAGCCCTGGCCGTAAGGGCCATGATGACTTGACGTCGTCCCCACCTTCCTCCGGTTTGTCACCGGCAGTCTCCCCAAAGTGCCCACCTTAACGTGCTGGTAACTGAGGATAAGGGTTGCGCTCGTTGCGGGACTTAACCCAACATCTCACGACACGAGCTGACGACAGCCATGCAGCACCTGTCACTGCGCTCCCGAAGGCACCCCTCTATCTCTAAAAGGTTCGCAGGATGTCAAGACCAGGTAAGGTTCTTCGCGTTGCTTCGAATTAAACCACATGCTCCACCGCTTGTGCGGGCCCCCGTCAATTCATTTGAGTTTTAACCTTGCGGCCGTACTCCCCAGGCGGTCGACTTATCGCGTTAGCTTCGTCACCAAAGATAACAAGATCTCCAACAACTAGTCGACATCGTTTACGGCGTGGACTACCAGGGTATCTAATCCTGTTTGCTCCCCACGCTTTCGTACCTCAGCGTCAGTATCAGCCCAGAGTGTCGCCTTCGCCACTGGTGTTCCTTCCTATATCTACGCATTTCACCGCTACACAGGAAATTCCACACTCCTCTGCTGTACTCCAGCTACCCAGTTTGGGATGCAGTTCCCGGGTTGAGCCCGGGGCTTTCACATCCCACTTAATTAGCCGCCTACGCACGCTTTACGCCCAGTAATTCCGATTAACGCTCGCACCCTCCGTATTACCGCGGCTGCTGGCACGGAGTTAGCCGGTGCTTCTTCTGCGAGTAACGTCACAGATAGCTGGTATTAACAACTACCCTTTCCTCCTCGCTGAAAGTGCTTTACAACCCTGGGGCCTTCTTCACACACGCGGCATGGCTGCATCAGGCTTTCGCCCATTGTGCAATATTCCCCACTGCTGCCTCCCGTAGGAGTCTGGGCCGTGTCTCAGTCCCAGTGTGGCTGATCATCCTCTCAGACCAGCTACGGATCGTCGCCTTGGTAAGCCTTTACCTCACCAACAAGCTAATCCGACGCAGGCTCATCCGATAGCGCAAGGTTCACTCTCCTAAAAGAACAAATCCCCTGCTTTCCCCCTTAGGGCGTATGCGGTATTAATCCGGATTTCTCCGGGCTATCCCCCACTACCGGGCAGATTCCTACGTGTTACGCACCCGTCCGCCGCTCGTCAGCAACCAGCAAGCTGGTTCTGCTACCGCTCGACTTGCATGTGTTAGGCCTGCCGCCAGCGTTCAATCTGAGCCATGATCAAACTCTTCAGTTTACATCGTGTTGTTATCCGAAGATAACTGCTCAACCTTACAATTAAACGTCACATTGATTAAGCGCCCTGACATGAACATCAGGCGCTGAATTAACGAGTATGTTCACTTGTCTGATCAGCATTTATATCATTTCAGAACACTCCTACCAGGAAGAACCGGAAAGAGGCTCTGTTGACTGAATACCATCCAACAAGCGCCCACACGAATTATCTGATACGTTGTTAAAGAACTCGGCTAACCAGCGGGTTAACCGGCTGACGACGTGTTTATCTCGTCAGGCAAGGCCGACTATAGTACCGCGACCCGTTTCGTTGTCAAGCATTTTTTTGTAATGATCATCAAAGATTCTATTTAACAAAAAGCTGCTCAACCCGCCGACTCTCTTGAGTCAGTGGAGGCGCATTTTACCGATTCCGTCCTTTATGTCAACCCGAGGTATAACGGGAAGAGAAAATAACCGAAGGTGTGCTGCCCAAGCCGGAAGCGAATTATACGCACTCACAATAGAAGTTCAATGGCAAAAAATGGAAAAGCCGCTTGCTAGCGGCTTTTCCATTACTCGTGTTTTAAGCGACAATGTTTCAGACAATGTTTCAAATAAAATTACGCCAGCATTGAGGCTTTCACTTTCTTCATAGCATTTTTCTCCAGCTGCCTGATGCGTTCGGCCGAAATACCGTACTCATCAGCCAGCTCATGCAGCGTTGCTTTGTTATCCACCAACCAACGTTTCTCCAGGATATTCCGACTACGCTGATCGAGCAGCGCTAATGCATTACGCAATTGGTTCATGGAGGATAACGACCAGTCCTCCTCTTCCAACCGTGTTGCAGGATCAGCACGCTGATCCTCTAAGTAATGAGAAGGTGCCTGATAAGTATTGTCATCATCGTCGTCTACATAACCATCGAAGGCTGCATCCTGGCCAGCCATACGACTTTCCATTTCTCGCACAACATGCGCATCAACACCAAGGTCTTTTGCAACGGCATCTACTTCCGAGTTATTCAGCCATGCCAGTCTTTTTTTTGAGCTACGAAGATTAAAAAACAACTTACGCTGGGCTTTCGTGGTGGCAACCTTGACAATCCGCCAGTTCCGCAGAATAAATTCATGGATTTCAGCCTTAACCCAGTGGATAGCAAAGGAAATCAGCCGAACCCCTACATCCGGATTAAAGCGCTTAACGGCTTTCATCAACCCCACATTGCCTTCCTGAATGAGATCAGACATGGGCAGGCCATAGCCGGAATAGCTTTTTGCAATATATATAACAAACCGCAGGTGCGACATAACCAACTGACGCGCCGCCTCAAGATCATTATTAAAGTAAAGGCGTCCAGCAAGTTCACGCTCCTGCTCAACAGAGAGCACCGCAATACGGCTAACCCCCTGGATATAGGCATCAAGATTGCCTCCGGGGACCAACATATCAACTGGCTGTAATCCGGTTTCCATAACTGACTCCGACAAAATTTACGCAACTCTCCTGACTCACAGTGAAAACTGAAAATTCCTTATACTCATTATATTATCAAATATCAAGATCACTATCGCTAAAGGACCTACTTTTTTCAGGCAATTGCGACACTTAACAGGGCTCGCAACGCTTTAAATGCTTACGACAGCTGGTCACAGCCCCTAACAAACCCAGCACGACCCCAAACAAAACTAGTGCAAAGGACAGGAAAAATCCAGGTCCCTGCAATTCAAACTGACTGCCATAAAGCCCTGTCAGCGCTGAAAATGAAGGCTCTATCACTAAAAGGGCAATCCAGGCAATCACCACAGCCAGAAAAGCGCCCATCACACCGTAAATAACGCCACTGTATAAAAAGGGCAGCATAATAAACCCATCATTACCGCCAACAAGTTTAACGACCCTGATTTCCGTTTTTCGCGCCTCAATACTGAGCCCTATGGTATTACTGATGGCCAGCCAGATAGTTAGCCCCAGTAAAAGCGCCAGAATGATTGTCAACTGCTCCAGTACATCGGCAATAGCCAGTAGCCGCTGTACCCACTTTTTATCAAGCCGAACCTGATCGACGCCTTTTAGCCGTTTAAAGCCATCCGTCAGAACCGTTAATTCAGCGTAAGATAAATCATCCGCCATACGCAGTGCCAAAACGCCAGGTAACGGGTTTTCTCCCAGCTCAGCCACAATACCCTGCACCCCCGCCTGTTTCTGAAAGTTTTCCATCCCTTCTTCCGGAGATATATACGCCACATTTCTCACTGAGGAGCTTCCTGTCAGTTGCGCCCGGATGCTTCTTAACTGCTGGCGGCCAATATCTCTTTTAAGGTATAACGCAATTTCAGGCTGACCACGCCAACCTTCACCCAATTGTTGTACAGTGGTCACCGACAGGTAAAAAAGAACAGGCAGCACAAACGCCATAGCAATCATCAGGCAGCCCATAAAACTGGAAATCGGTGTTTCCCAAAGGCGTCTCACCGATTCCAACAACATGTAACGGTGCAAACTCATCATATAGCCCAGGGACATCACACCGGAAACCTGCTTTTTAGCCCCCCGGCAACTCTCCCGATGAGAGCGCACTTCCCTGGAAGCTTTAGGCTTCTTTTTCTTGTTTCTCTCCCTTTTTTGAGGAAACAGGCTCATTTAACCTCCTGATCGCTTACCAGACGACCACCATCGAGCGTAATAATCCGACGGCGCATCTGTGCCACCAAGGCCAGATCATGGCTAGCCACCAGCACAGTGACACCCACCTGATTGAACGTTTCAAATAATTGCATAATTTCTTCGGAGAGCTGTGGGTCCAGATTACCGGTCGGCTCATCTGCCAAAATCAATGCGGGCTTATTGACTACCGCACGAGCGAGTCCCACACGTTGCTGCTGCCCTGCGGAAAGCTGAGGTGGATACGCTTTTTCACGATTAAGCAGCCCTACCATATCCAGCGCCGCCCGAACACGCCCGGCACAATCCTGACGGGGATGACCTGCAATCAACAAAGGCAATGCTACATTATCAAAAACGGTTCGTTCAGAAAGCAGTTGGTGATCCTGAAAAACGACCCCGATATTACGGCGAAAATAAGGTATCTGGTTACGTTTCAAGGATTGCAGATGATGCCCACCCACCTGTATCTGCCCTGATGATGCCCGTTCCATCAGCATCACCAGCTTCATCAATGTGCTCTTTCCTGCACCTGAATGCCCTGTCAAGAAAGCAAACTCCCCCCGCCGGACATGAAGGCTAAGATCATCCAGCCCTGTATGCCCTCCCGGGTAACGCTTGCTTACATTCTCAAAACAGATCATTCATTGCACCACCACGTTATAATTTGCTGGTATCAAAAAGTGCATCCACAAAAAGCTTTGCTTCAAATGTTTGCAAATCGTTAATTTGCTCACCGACTCCCAGATAACGAATAGGCAACTGCATTTGACGTGACAATGCAAAGATCACCCCTCCTTTTGCCGTACCGTCCAATTTGGTCAGTACCATACCCGTGAGACCAACTGCCTCATGAAACAGCTTGCCCTGGCTCAGGGCATTTTGACCAGTGCCCGCATCCAACACCAGCATGACCTCATGGGGTGCAGAATCATCAAGCTTGCCAAGCACCCGCTTCACTTTCTTGAGTTCTTCCATCAGGTTATTTTTATTCTGCAAACGACCCGCCGTGTCGGCAATCAATACCTCAGCACCACGGGCTTTGGCTGCTTCAAAGGCATCATAAATGACCGACGCACTGTCGGCACCGGTATGCTGGGCAATCACTGGAATGTGGTTGCGCCCCCCCCATACCTGCAGCTGCTCAACAGCGGCAGCACGGAAAGTATCCCCCGCAGCCAACATCACAGATTTGCCCTGCTTTTGGAGCTGACAGGCAATTTTACCAATGGTGGTTGTCTTACCCACGCCGTTAACACCCACCACCAGAATGACGTAGGGTGTTTTCTGACTGTCAATGACCAACGGTTTATCAGCAGGTTCTAACAGATGAGCCAGCTCTGCTTTTAAAGCCGTAATCAATGCCTCAGCATCATCAAGCTCTTTATACTGTATCCGACGGGTCAGGTTTTCCATGATAGCGTTGGTGGCTTCAACCCCTACATCAGCCACCAGTAACTGAGTCTCGAGTTCATCTAACAGGTCATCATCAATTTCTTTCTTACCAATGAAGAGCTCTGTGACGCCTTCGACCAATACATTGCGGGTTTTATCCAACCCTTTACGCATGCGGGAAAAGAAGCTGCTTTTTTCCGAAGGCACCTGAACTGCCTTCTCTTTGGTGGCCTGTTCTTCAGCGACCTGCTCTGCCACCGATTGAGGTACTTCAGTACTATCTGCAACAGCTGTATCCTCATGCTTTTCAAACTTTTGTCGCATACGGGAAAACAGGCCGACTTTTTCCTCTGGCTTTTTCTCCTGAGGGGGCTGTGATGGTGAGCTGACATTCACGTTTTCCTTCGCACTGCTCGTATTTTCAGGCTCTTTATTATCAGTCTGTTTAGTAGGAGGCGCCTCAACGGTCTCGTCAGACTGACCCTGCTCATGACGTTTTCCCCAGTGCCAGGTACGCCGCTTGGCAACTTTTTCATCATCGTTGCGAGAACCGAACATAAACTACTTCATTCAGAAAAATTGGAAGGCCCGCTATATACCATTCACATGCTAGCGGGATAGGGCAATGCTAATCCTATCCTAATTCTACCGGCCACGAAATGGCGTTTGTATCTTCACAGCATGGTCTATAGTTATTTTTCAAGATGTTTTCAGTTTTTTATGCAATTTATGAACTACTAACTACTAACTACTAACTACTAACTACTAACTACTACTAACTACTAACTACTATAGCTATCACTCCCTGTCTGAATAGCAAAATAAAAACTTGATGGAAGGAGAAACCCATGCAAAAACGCCTTGATGGTCTATTACTGCCTTTAGTCATTGCAACGCTCTCCCTGCTGGGAGGCTGTGGCAAAAAAGATAATGAATCATCCTCACTAACCATGGCAGAAACAGCCATAACACCTCAGCCGTATGTAGAAGCCTATAACTGTGATGCATGGGAGAATGACAATCCACTGAAACGGAGCTGGTGTCAGGCAAAAAACCTCTTTGACCTTAGCAACAGCTCCAGTCTGGGGGCTAATGCACTGGCTGATTATGTCCGCGGATTTCGCCTGGGTATTGATGATGCCCGCCAGGCGCGAGTCAACAACGTAGAACGGAGAGTGACCAAAAATCATACAGAGAGTCTTCTGGATCAGGGTTATCGTGCTGGCTATGAGTCTGTAATTACCCAGATGGGTATCATTGAATTTAACTGTACAGATGAAAGCGAACCGACCAGTGAGTATCGTGAACGCTGGTGCGAAGCCGCAGAATCTTTCCGGATGTCAGGCACAGGCAGCGGCGATAATAACCCCTTCCTGAGAGCACGCTATATCGACGGCTACATGGCTGGAGGCCGAGTGGCCTTGACAGTGCCCACCTCTATGGAATCTTTCCTCAACGGCGATACTCCTGAAGGGAAGCAGCCTCCTATTAACACACCAAAGGAAAATACCCCCAGTACAGAGCTTGCCTTTTATCGCGGCTTCGATGAAGGCTACAAAGCCATGATTGCCAGTATTCGGGAGTCTATCAACCAGGTTATGGAGCAAATGCAATCTCACAACGATAATGATACGGAATCTTCTGACAGCATGTCGCTACCACCTATACCTGCCGATGATGATCAATAAACAAAGGTCAAGGCAGGGTTCTAATGGCTAATGGCACTGAATCAAGTTGTCTTCCCGGGTATCCCTTTAGTTTGCGTGCCTGGCTCCTGGTGAAGAGCCTCTTATGAGACGTTGGACACTGCCCCTGATTCTAATACCTCTAATACCAATAGCCTGCTCTAATACCCATTGTATCTTCTCACTCTGGCAAAGATCCTTGCATCATAAGGCTTAGCTTAGGGTAGATACACCGGAAAACTTACCCTCATCAACGCCAGAGCTGACAGATGGCGCGGCATCTTCTGATGCTGCTGGTAAATTCTGTACTGCCTCTCCCCTTAGAGTTGTACCGTAGTTAGAAAAGATGATGGGTATAACTACGCTTTACGCTGGCAATCGAACGCCAACCCTGCTTTGAAAGCCCCGGCAATAGCAGGCTTTTTTCGTCGTTTCGCCTTGGTCTGCCATTCAGTTTGCCATGCTCGCGACGTTCATTAGAAAAGACGATGGGCTAAAAACAGTTCGCAGTAAACTATTATAATCTGAAACTATCTGATAAAATCTCAAGCATGGATAAGAGATTAGTGAAGATAGGTGAGGCCGCTCGTTTACTTGGTACAGACCCTGTAACACTTCGAAAATGGGAAAGTACAGGTGAGTTGCTTCCTGCCAGAAAGACCAAAGGTGGAACTCGTTACTACGACGTGTCTGAATTGATGGGCTTCAGTAACGAAGCTGCGCCTACTCTTTGCTATTGCAGGGTATCCAGTCACGACCAAAAGCCAGACTTAGACAGGCAGCAAGAGTTACTGGAAGCCTACTGTTCTGCAAAAGGTTGGCGAACTCAGGTTATACGTGATCTTGGTTCTGGCATAAACTACCGGAAAAAAGGACTTAATCAGCTACTTGAGTTAATAATGAAACGTCAGATTAAACGACTGGTGGTTTCACATAAAGACAGGCTGTTAAGGTTCGGCGCTGAATTGGTGTTCTCCCTATGTGAATTGCAGGGAATAGAAATAGTCATCGTACATCAAGGCGATCAGCCTTCGTTTGAAGAAGAACTCGCCAATGATGTATTGGAAATAATCACTGTATTCAGCGCAGGACTTTACGGCAGCCGAAGCAAGAAACACAAAAAGATGCTTGAGACTTTGCAAGATGTTGTTAGCTCACAAGATTGAACTCAGACCGACAAAACAACAAGCCGATTATCTTGACAGGGCTTGTGGTTCTCGTCGTCATGCGTTCAATCAACTGTTAGCACATTTCAATCAAGAAGGCGTTAAGTGGTCAAAGAAGGCTGCGAATGAAAAATACAAAGAACTCAGGCTTGAGTTCCCCTGGTATGCCGAAGTCAGTCAACGTGTAACGAGAAGTACAGTCGACGATCTTCATAACGCCTTTACTCATTTCTTTCGTCGGGTGAAGAAAGGAGAAAAAGCAGGTTACCCAAGATTCAAGAAGCGAGGCCTACACGATAGTTTTTCTCTGAGAGAAAAACCCAAGTTCCATGTTGACGGCAGAACACTTCGCATTGAGAAACTGAAAACCAAAATTAAAATGCGCCAGGAACTGAGATTCACGGGCACACCCTGTCAGGTGACGATCAGTAAGCGAGCCGGAAAGTATTTCGCTTCTATTTTGGTAGACACTCAAGACTACGACCCAAAAGCACAAAGCAATGAGTCTGTAGGCGTTGATTTTGGCATCAAAAATTTAGCTATTTGTTCGAATGGCAAAACCTTTGCTGCTAATCAGAAACTGAAACACTCTCTGAAACGCCTTAACAGGAAACAGAGAGCGTTAAGCCGCAAAATAAAGAGAAGCAACCGTTACGCGAAAGCCAAGCGGGCAGTTGCAAAACTTCATTACTGGATCAGTAACCAGCGATCAGCCGTAATACATGAGGTAAGTGATTATTTGACGTCAAGATTCAAAATAATCACCATGGAAAACCTGAATGTAAAAGGCATGGTAAAAAACCGCAAACTGGCAAGAGCAATCAGTGACGCAGGTTTCGGCAAGCTGAGAGAGCTTGTCGAATACAAGGCAGAGCTGAGAGGATGCCAGATTGTGATTGCAGATCGGTTCTTTCCCAGCTCGAAAAAGTGTGCGGTTCATACTTGCAACTACATAAACGACAATATCGCTTTGTCCGATCGCCAGTGGCGATGTCCGAAATGTAAAACTTTGCATGATAGGGATTACAGTGCGAGTTTGAACCTTGATAATTATGGTCGAGACACGTTACAGCTCGACCCAAAACCCTACACAAGAGTGGAGTTAGACACGATTCGTCGTGCATTCATGTCGACGGCGTAGATAAGTCTGCATAATTACAGATTATGTTAGATTTTTAGTAGCGGTATGATATACTCTGTCATTTTGACACACTGTTTGTACCATGATTCATCAACCAAGGATTTCAAACACAGCCTCTGATAGAGCTTTGACTTTTTCAACGACCATACCTGGAAAAACAGGCAGTGATAAGCACTGTTCACACACTTTTTCACAGACAGTCAGTGGCCCGGATTTACCCTTAAAGACAGGTTGCCGATACAAAGGCATAGGATAGAAAACCGAACTGGCAATACCCTGCTTTTCCAGCTGTTTTTGCAGAGCATCCCGGTGGTCAGTAACAAGTACAGTGAACTGGTTATAGGTATGACTGCTCTCATCTTTGCTTGAGGGCAACACTAAAGGAGCCTCGGCTAAAAATTCTTTATACCATTGTGCTACCTGTCGCCTCTGGTGATTGTAATGATTAATATGCTTCAGCTTTATCCTTAGCAAAGCAGCCTGAATCTCATCCAGACGACTGTTATATCCCACGGACTCATGGTAATAGCGAAGACGACTACCATGGTTACGCAACTGTTTCAATTGATCAGCGATGGCTGCGGATGCTGTCGTGATCAACCCACCATCACCAAATCCACCAAGATTTTTACTTGGAAAAAAACTGAAGCAACCAACGTGACCAACGGCACCCACTTTTTTGTGTTGATAGCTTGCGCCAAATGCCTGAGCGCAATCTTCAATCAATAATAAACCGTATTTTTCTGTGATGGCGGTGAGAGCACCAAGCTCAGCCGGCAAACCAAATAAATGTACAACAAGTACGGCTTTTGTGTTTTCTGAAATAGCGGACGAAACAAGCGCCGGGTCAAGGTTAAAAGTTTTGTAGTCAATATCAACAAATACCGGGGTGGCACCCACCCGCATAATAGCTTCTGTAGTCGCAAAAAAACTAAAGGGGGTGGTAATCACTTCGTCCCCTTTTCCAATACCGGTTGCGAGAAGAGCAAGCACTAACGCATCGGTACCATTGGCACAACTGACAGCATAAGGACTACCAAGATAACAGGCAGCTTCTTTTTCAAAGGCAGCCATTTCAGCCCCGGAAACAAACTGTCCTGAGCGGAGCACTGTCAGTGCTGCCTGCTCAAGCTCGTTCTGAATAGAAACATGCCAGGCTTGCATATTAACCATGGGTATTTTAAACATCAGGATCGCCCTTGCAAAATGATATCGGAGATTCGGCAAGCGATATCCAATGCTTTCGCACCCTGCTCACCACAAGCCTTAGGCCTGCGCTTGCAGGTAATGCATTGCAAAAAATCGTCAATTTCTTTTTTTAACGGGTCATCATCGGTGAATTGCTGCTCCTGACACTGAATATCTGAAATGCCGGGAAATAGCTCGTTATCACCCTTTGAGAAAAAGCTGGTTTTTAAATTTTGAAAATCGAGACAGATACAGCCTGTTTCCTGAAAGATATGCATCTTTCGTTTGCACTTCTGGCTGATGCGGCTTGCTGTAATATTGGCAACACAGCCATTATTGAACGTCAGCCTGGCCTGAGCAATATCAATACTGTCGGTAAGCACATTAGTACCATTAGCGGCAATGTCTATTACCGTGCTATCAACCAGTGACAGAATAATATCAAGGTCATGGATCATTAGATCCATGACAACATTAATATCCATGGAGCGGGGCTTAAAGCCAGCCAGTCGGTAAGATTCAATAAATCTAGGGTTGTTGAGCTGTAAAACTCCATTTCCGAGCACAGCGTTAAAGCGCTCAAGAAATCCCACCTGTAGCACCAGCTTTCTTTCACAGGCCAATGAAATCAGTTCTTTTGCTTCTGCCAGAGTACTGGTGATGGGTTTCTCAACCAGTACGTGCACACCTGCCTCAAGAAAATCACGGGTGATAGCATGATGCATACAGGTGGGGACAGCAATACTCACCGCATCCACTTTGTCCAGAAGGGCTTTATAATCAGGGAAATAAGTGGTGTTACACTCCCTTGCTACTTTTTGACCCTGATAGGGATTAACGTCGGCCACGCCAACCAGCTTGCTGGTTGGCAATTGCGAATATTTTTGCGCATGAAATACGCCCACGTAACCTGTACCCACTACCGCCGTTCGAAGCATTGCTCTTTCTGCCACAAGATGTATTTAATGGCTAAAATCTAAAGATAGACGCTTTTCAAAACGTTACAGGGTAACTGGTAAAGATCGTGAAAGATTGATGAACTCTGACGTGATATCGCATTTCCAGGCAAGCACCTCTACACCGGTTTTCACGGCTTCGCGCAGTGTTTGCGTGTAATCCGGATCAATTGCTTCGGCAGGAGCTACACGCTCTATGCCTGTGTGCTGAACGCAAAAAAACAGCACAGCACGATAGCCCTCCTTACGAATGGTCATTAACTCCCTTAAATGTTTTGTTCCCCGAACCGTCACTGCATCAGGAAAAAGACCAAGCCCATCCCCCTGTGCCAAAGTAACGCTTTTTACTTCCATATAACAGTCGGGCAGATTTCCGTCCTGAAGCAGAAAATCGATACGGCTATTTTCCTGTCCGTATCGAACTTCTCTTTTAAGCATGGAGTAACTTGCCAGGTCAGTGACTTTTCTCTGGTTCAACAATTCTTCAACCAGCAGGTTTGCTTTTTGTGTATTGATCCCTGCACGGGTTAGTCGGGTATCTCCATTAAACAGCACAGGAACTTCAGCCTGTTCCCAGGTGCAGGGGTACTTTCTTTCAGGATTACCAGAGTCCGAATACCAAACCCTTTGTCCGGGATACAGACAATTTTTCATGGAGCCGGTATTTGGACAGTGGAGAGTGATCTCACTGCCATCGAAACACTCAATATCAGCCATAAAGCGCTTGTAACGGCGAATTAACCGGCCTTCTTTCAGGGGGAAGTTATAAATCATGGTCAAATTTTATGAATTTACACTTTGCTATTCTACCGTGAGATTTTATGATGGTAGTTTGGCCTGTAGCATACAGCTACCACCAAATAGTAACTGAAAGGCGATTTCAGTTGCAAAATCAAGCATCAAGGCATTTTCAGGGGATGTTTGTGCGGATATTACCATAATAATGTGGCGTCTTGCCGCAGGTTTTGGTAGTTTCTGCGCCTCTATGAGGAAAGCGGGAGGCATGTGCCAGGCTGTTGTTCGTTACCAGGCACCCGAAGTATTGACCTCAGTTTTTAAGCTGCCGGAGTTCCGGAAGGCGGATGGCGTAGCCATGTCAACGTACGTCATGGCGCATTTTTGAGAAGGTGATGAGGTTGTAATCATGTCAGCACAAAATAAAGCAGAGCAAAAAAATCTGCTCAGATCCTTTACCCCTTACAAAGAATCAAAGGGGGAAGAGTACATGAGCGATCAGCAAACTGTACACTTTACCCAGATCCTGCAAAACTGGAAGCGAGAACTCATGGAGGAAGTAGATCGGACTGTAAACCACATGCAGGATGAAGCGGCTAACTTCCCAGATCCTGCCGATCGTGCCAGCCAGGAAGAAGAGTTCAGCCTGGAGCTGCGTACCCGCGACCGCGAGCGTAAGCTCATCAAAAAAATCAACGAAACCCTCAGTCGCATTGAAGAAGGAGACTATGGCTTCTGTGACAGCTGCGGTGTAGAAATCGGCATCCGCCGCCTGGAAGCGCGTCCAACAGCAACCTTATGCATTGACTGCAAAACGCTGGCTGAAATCAAGGAAAAACAGCTGGGTTCCTGATCACTCAAATCAGGGGCTTTCAGCGCCCATAGCCGCTCACAGCCGCTCACAGCCGCAAAAAAGTGGTAATGAAAACAGTAGGGATTTTAACACTTTCTTACACTGGGATGTTAGTGTTCGCTGCCTGAGTCAAGCACTGATGTGAGTCATGATAAAATACAGCATTGCAGGCATGCCATCTACCTTTCAACATGCTGTAATACAGCCCGAGACTCTCGCCATCGCCCTTCGGATGGCGTCTAAAACCACTGAGCCAGACAATCAAACATCATCAACTATCCCTGAAAAAGCAGCACTGCCCGTCATGGATGTAACACCACCTTACACAGGTCGTTTTGCCCCCTCCCCTTCCGGGCCTCTTCACTTTGGCTCTCTGGTAACGGCTTTGGCCAGTTATCTGGATGCACGCGCCCATCAAGGGCAATGGCTGGTTCGAATAGAAGACATCGACCCACCACGGGAACAACCCGGTTCAGCTTCATTGATTCTGAAAGCCCTGGAAACCTATGGGATGACCTGGGATGGTGAAGTGCTTTATCAAAGCCTGCGCACGAATGCTTATCAGCATGTGCTTGAGCATTTACTTCAGGAAAGGCTGCTCTACCCTTGCACCTGCACCCGTAAACAACTGGCCGGGTTTGCCGGTGTTTACCCTGGCTACTGTCGCAGTAGAACATTACTGCCTCAAGAAGCTTATTCGCTGCGTCTGCAATGTCCAGACTATCATATAGCCTTTGAAGATCGTATTCAGGGCAGGCAGGAACAGCAGCTAAGTGCACTGGGCGATTTTATTCTGAAGCGTAAAGATGGCCTTTATGCATACCAGTTGGCTGTCTGTGTCGACGACGCCTTTCAAAATATTTCACATATTGTAAGAGGGTGTGATCTGATGGACTCCACACCAAAACAACTGTACCTGCAGTCTGTACTTGGATACTCACGGCCAGCCTATGCCCATGTGCCGGTGATAACCACAAACAGCACCGGTGAAAAATTGAGCAAACAAAACCATGCGGCCTCCTTGCCATTGGATGAACCCCGACCATTATTAATCAAGGCGATGAAAGCCATTGGGGTTAATGTAGATATCTCCCTAAGTCACTGTTCTGTCGAAGAAATTATCCACTGGGGCGTCAGGCACTGGCTTATTGACAACGTCACCCAAAGTCCATCTATCCCACTCGTATTACTTTCCTAGCTGCCTACACGTGTGGTATATATAGAGAGACTTTCATCGGATTTGATATGTTCAGGGAGCGAATATGTCGATTACGAGAAAAACCCTTTTCTGGTGGCTTTTGGCGCTACCTGTCACCAGTAGTTTTGCCCTTACAGAGCAAGACTATGTGCCAGCAGGCCAGCCCATCAACCCTTTTAATATGCCTGATAGTGAAGCGGCAGCCGAAGGGGAAGAACAGCCGCCTGAGGCTTCTGTGGAAACCTCGCTCTTTTGCCAACAGTCACGGGCGGAGCGTGATCGCCAGTTGGCCATCGTCGCCAACCTTAAATCCCTTGATATGCCAAGAGATGATGACACAGCACTTTGCTTCTCAGCACAAGAGAATCTGCTGTTTGTGGCCAACCAGGAAGCTGAGGTTGAACTTGGTCCGGTAGCCAGCTGGTATGATGAAATCAGTGAGAATCACAGGTCAACCGTAGAGGTGGTCTGCAAAGAAACAAACACAGATTTTGACGACGTCTTCAGCGCTTATGACCGTTGCGTAAAAAACCGCTATAAAGAAATGATGAGTCCCCATGAAGAACGCTATCAGCGGGAAGCGGTTGGCTATATTCGTAAACGCCAACAAATGGCACTCACCATGGTGGCGAAGTGCCAGAGTGCTCTGACGCAAAAGAGACCCCTGCTGCCACGGGATTTAACCTTTCCTCTGGCGCTTTTTGATCAGAAAATCAATACTATTCCCAGCTGGATTCTCGAAAAAGGATTGCTTGATGATGTGTTCCTGAGCCGGGCTGGCAGTTTACGCGTTAAAGATGTCATGCAGGCTGCATTAGGCTCTGCCTGCCCGGGGAATATGGTGTTATGGGTAACCTATCAGGCTCCGGCAGGCACTTGAGTCAACAGCGCCTGAAATCAGGCCGTCAATAAACCAAGGAATTGCCAATGGTCGTTAGAATTCAGGTATTTTGCCAGATCTCTTGGTAATGACCTTCTGGCGTCAATTGCCATATATACCCAAGTGAATTCAAGATGCAGGATTCAGTATCTGAAAATTGTCATTAATCCTGCTCACTAACGAAGCACCTATTTCTGGTAGCGTAACATACAGAAAATGACGTATATTTTTCCGGAAATCCTTCGGTTTTGCAAAGTATTGATTATTTCGAGCGTACTCATTCATTACCTTCCATAACCGCTCAATTGGGTTCAGGTTTGGGCTGTAGGGCGGAAGGTAATGCAGTTTTATACCCAGCTTTTCAGCCTCATCAACGACTTCCTTCGAATAGTGATAACCTGCTCCATCCAGCACCATGTGAATGACACTCTTTGATGTATAAGCGGACTTAACTTTTCTGAAGAATTCAATGATAGCCAGCCCGTTAACCGTCTCGAATTGATCAAAAATAGCAGCAGACAAGTTGTTCAATTCTATCGCACCGACGATGTTCATTCGGTTGCGACTGCCCGTCGTATTGATGACTTTATCAACACCTTTGCGTATCCAACCCGAGGTGATTTTGGTGGCTTGCGTTGGGTGAACTGCATCCATGAAAAGCACAACCTCACTCTCAGGCAGTGAGGCTTTCAACTCTTCGTAGTGCTCAATAAACTCTGCCTGCTTATTGGCATCCACCTTGTGCGGTACACCTTTTGGTTTTTTGTAGGTGAAGCCTTTTTGGTGCAACCACTTGTTGAGGCCTGACACGGTGTATTTGACAGCCCAGCGTTCAAAAATATACGACACAATTTCGTAGACATGGGCGTAAGTATGCTCTGAAATATGCACAATTAGCTGCTCACTTTGCTCGTCATTAAGATGACTCTCACTGCCACCGTTTTCAGGTTTCAGTTTGTCCTTTTTCAGGTAGTCATCAATGTGCCGGGCAATGGAAAATTCACTTTTTCTCAATGCTTGAGCAATGGCGGTTATTGACCAGCCTTCAGATCTCAGTAATACGGCTTTAATACGGTCACACTCCCGAGCATCCCGCGACGTTTTGTGTTGGGACTCCAAGGTTGATTTTTGCTGAGGTGTGAGCATAAATTTTGGCATCCGTTGAGATTGCTAAAAAAATGCAGAAAAATCAAGCATCTTCAACGGTCACGAGTATAAAGGCCGCTGCCAGATCCCCCCAAAACGGCCTGGTAAACAGCAACAGGCAGGTAAGTACATGTGACAGACAGGTAATGGTAAGAGGTCTGACATGGAGAGCTTTGGCAACTTGATCATGCGTCAAGTAGGTGAGCCTGACTTTCTTCGACCTGAAGGGGGGTTGTCTTTTAAATTCGCCTAACCCTGATAAATTTATTGATTTCAGGTTTTCCTGTACTTTCATTCCATACACGGTAAAGTTCGTGGAGAGGAGGGGCTTTGTAAAGCTGGAATTTTCGGTTAATCCACGGCATTTGTTTCCAATAATCTGCATTTGCCCTCATCCATTTTCTTACTTCCTTCCTTTCACCACAGTCGTCAACGTAAAAAACGCCAAGTAATTCGTAGTCCACGGCATCCATTGTATCAAGCATCATGGACCAGGTTTCAGGGTAATGTCTGGCTGCCACGCATATGCCCGCCCATGCATCAATAACCACAGCATTCTCATCCCAGTCGCTAAAGCTATCGGGGAATTTACCCTTCTCATCGGCATTTTGATTTAATACAACAAAGTGGTGATCATCAGGCCATAAAAAAACAATATTAAAGTCCTGAAAAACTAATAAGCCTGCACGACTAAGATAATCACAAACCAACTGCGATTTTTCACCACAATTACCAAACTGTGCTTTCATAATGTAGTCGACACGCTTATCCGATAACCCTTTTTTAGCGTCATACTGACTGCGCAGTTCACTCATTAATTTTATGCTTACTGTTGGAACTTTTGGTATCCATGGCCTTAATGAGCCTGAATAGCCCGCTCTCTGGTTACTACAACCATTACGCTGAGACATCCTGGCAAAATGTAAAGCAGCTTGCGCTGTACTGATCGTGGAAGATTTCGAGTGTCCGCTGTTTATATTGCCAATGGACTTCGAACGCTCAAGGGATTGAGCCGGTTCCTTAAGTTGGGGAAAACTGCTGGATCTTTTAAGAGGCATAATGGCATAATCAATGGTTATATAAAAAACTTAGTCGTATAAAATTGTGATAATTTTACGCTCAGGCCGAGTTGTACCGGTCATCTTGATGAGGGTTAGCTATAAATGGATTCAATATAGCATAGAGCCATACAAGGTCGTTGCCAAATGTTACGCTGGTGTAGTTTTCTGCATGACGACGGTATAAGGCTATCGTTATAGCCTTGTTTCTGACCGTGCAAAAGTGTTCTGGATATCATATCTTTATCATCACTGCCCCTTTGAATTCAGGAGCGCTTCTCGCTGCAGTTTTTGTACCTTGCGCCAGAGATCAGGTGACTGTGTTGCCCATTTGCTGCCTGTTGCCAGCGGCTCACGACAGCAGATATCGAGAGGGTGTCACTGGTGACATTAAGCCTGTCATTGTCAACCTGAATTCTTCAGTTAAAATCGTCACCTCCGCTGAAAGCCTTACGCAAGTTGACTGATAACTATTGACTACAGTCACCCAAAAGGGGTGTTATGAAAAGACGAAAGCCTGACTGCCGCAAGGTAAAGAAGCAATTTATTATGAAATTCAACTACGGAATTTGGAGTCAATGGTCATAATTTCCCCAGTCAGAGTAATGGAAAAGCGATCTTTCACAGCATTCTCAATGTTGGTAAAAATAAGGCGGCTGTCCATTTAAACACACCCTGTCTTTATGTCGATATACTCGGTATTTCGTCTAGAGTTCCTGGCGAGTAAGCTCAATTTAAACCACGTTGAACTCAGGTCAAAGTGTATCTTTGTTCATTGAAATCATCGTTCGAGGAGCTTCAGCTGATGAGACAGTGAGTAATTGACATCCTCCCCACCGTAACCGATGGGGATTCCTATTAGTCACTTAACAGGTTTTCTGTTTCACAGTTCATTGCTCAGGGGATAGCCTGGTTATCGCGTAAATTCCCACAGTGGGGATTTTTACAGTGATGAGCCAACTCATATCCCCCAGGTCTCACATGAACTCCACAGACTTAACATCCCACTAGCCCAGTGGTAGATCTATAAAGACAAGAACGCGATATTGTCAAACACCGTCCGGCTGGAGAGCAGAGTGGAGAGCAGAGTAAAGTGCTGGAAAATCATGCCCATATTATGACGCGCTTCACGCAGGGCTTTTTCAGATAATTGTGTTAAATCCCGACCATCGACAATCACCGCACCGGAAGACGGTTTCTCCAGTAAATTCACACAGCGAATCAGGGTACTTTTACCCGCCCCACTGGAGCCAATGACCCCGTATATCATCCCTTCAGGGACACTCAGGCTTATATTATCCAGGGCAGTGACAGACTCCCCCTCAGAGGTGAAGACCTTATTCACCTGTTTCAGTTCAATCATCGGCTCTCCAGGCAATCGGTGGATTTGACGACAACAAAAACGGGCGGGTAAAAAAAACCACCCATTGCTAAAACAGAGTGGTTCTTTTCATCATTCGATCTATGACACCCTTCTTTTTGCTAGATTTATCAGGCGCCCGCAATCCGAAGTCAAATCAGCGCAGTAAAGAAACCTGACAAAAAAGCAAAAGGATGTCAGCGTCAAAAAGTCGTGAAGCCTTGAGCTTCATTCGGATCACCCTTGCCAACCATGCGAACTTCAACATTATTCAGATCACCCTTTTTAACCATGCGAACTTCAACCTTATCAGAGTTGCCTTGAGTTTTATCAGACTGACAAAATGGGAATTTGATTGAATCCCACCACCCCTTTCCGGTACAAATTTTAACCACGGCAGTTTTTAGCAGCCAGGCGCTGACAGGAAGAGCCACCCCAAGCCCGACCCCAAACCCGACCTCGGCCCCGCCCAATGTTGCTGCAGTTGCAGTTAAAACTGTTGTCTCTGAATCGGTAGTCGGCTTAGAATAGGGAACAGGAGAAGGAAAGCTCACGGTAGTCGCCTGAGGAGAATAGGGAACAGGAGAAGGAGAGCTCACGGTAGTCGCCTGAGGAGAAGAGGGAACAGGAGAGGTCACGTTGGTAACAGGAGAGGTCACGGTAGACGGCTGAGTAGCAGGACAGGGAACTACTTTTTTAACGTAACCGACGAACCTCAATTTAACAGGATCATACTTGAGCCTAAACCCTGAATAACAGGTAACAGGAGAGGTCACGGTAGTCGGCTGAGTAGTAGGACAAGGAACTGGTTTTTTAACCAAAATGGATTCATCATACTTGACATTCTGGCGAACCATTTTATAACAGGAGTGAGAAGTAGGCCTTGCGTCTCCTTTCTGAACCAAACCGCTAAGTACAGTCGCCGCTAAACCAAATTCCACTATACCCACTATACCTTCTTCCCTTTCCTTAGGAAGCACACGTTTCAATGCAGCTGCAATAAATTCAGGCAGTGCTTCGCCAAACATTAGGTGCAATGGAAAAGGAGCTACAAGAGCCAAGTCTTGTGATACCCAATCAGCACTACTCTGGTCCGGCATAAACTGATGAATTACATCCCAAACACTGAGCCCTTGACCAACCTCATTTTTTTCAGGGGGTAATACAATACAGAGCTTTACAGCACCCTCAGCGTCTAAAGGCAATTGATAGCGATACGATATATTTGGCTGATGCTCACTCCGTAAATTCACCCCATCTTCGCTCTCTCTTTCTGAAGGTACTTCTAATAATGTATGTTGGCAACTTTGAGAGTCATGACCCTCACCGGTACAGCAAAGATAAATTTCTTTCTTATTAGTAAAAAGAGTTATTTTAAAACCGTATAATGCAGAAAGTTGAGAAAGAGATTCAAGCTGACTCAATTCATGAGACTGATCTCGCCTTAAATTACGATTTAGCTTATTCACCCCCTTTAGCTCAATAAAAATTTCTGGAGACTCATAACAAGTCGTGGGCAAAGAGACCAAAAATTTAATTGACACACCATTAAGATTTGCTTTTTTCTTATCCGTCAATAAGTCAAGCCTAAGATCATTGCTTTCTACCTTATGCCATTCCCCACTTTCATTACTACCTCTCCAACTATTTAAATCATCCCCCTCTGGACTACACCCTGCCTGCTGCTGCAACAGCAGCCTATCGTCTTCACATTTAAAATTACACTCGGTGGGTAGCGAGGCACTGGCTTGCCGATGACCTCCTGCATAGACAATTGACAAACAAAATAGTGAAGAAAATGTGTAAAAATACAGAACAAATTTAATAAAATCTCTTAAATAAAACATACGTTTAAACATAATGAAATATCCACATATAAATACCCAGAAAATTTTAGTATTAAATCTTCATATAACAATAGATATTCTGTCTCGCCAAAACGGCCTATAAATAATTAAATAATATTTATACTTGGCACGATATATGTATAATTAAGGAGCCTCAGTACGGGACAAAACGACTATAAGCCAGATCTGGCAAGGAGATGAGAGTATGAACTGATGACCATGTCAGCTCATCTATTCAAATCCTTACACCTGAATAGATAACCGTTGTTATACATGGAAGACATCACTTTATTAGCAAAAGAGCTAAAACCCACCTCCTCTGGCATAAGCTGAAGCGTTACACACTCTGTACGGACAGAACCAACTGGAAATTTGTTACTCAACACGTCAACTACCTTCTCCCCTCAATAAAAAGCCGTCACAATGGCACTGATACCCGACAAGCTGCACAACCACAACAATGCCTGCTTCATCATGGCTGGGCTCACCTTATGGGAAACTTTACCGGCCAACCAGTTGCCCAGTAACACTCCGGGCAACATGTACAAACCATATAGCAAGTGTTCCCACCCAAACGGGTGCAATTAAAAGTGTTCCCCAGTCAGCAATTTCCCACAATTTGACCCCAGTTTTTCATAACAGGTTTTCTGTTTCACAGTTCATTGCTCAGGGGATAGCCTGGTTATCGCGTAAATTCCCACAGTGGGGATTTTTACAGTGATGAGCCAACTCATATCCCCCAAGTCTCACATGAACTCCACAGACTTAACATCCCACTAGCCCAGTGGTAGATCTATAAAGACAAGAACGCGATATTGTCAAACACCGTCCGGCTGGAGAGCAGAGTAAAGTGCTGGAAAATCATGTCCATATTATGACGTGCTTCACGCAGGGCTTTTTCAGATAACTGTGTTAAATCCCGGTCATCGACAATCACCGCACCGGAAGACGGTTTCTCCAGTAAATTCACACAGCGAATCAGGGTACTTTTACCCGCCCCACTGGAGCCAATGACCCCGTATATCATCCCTTCAGGGACACTCAGGCTTATATTATCCAGGGCAGTGACAGACTCCCCCTCAGAGGTGAAGACCTTATTCACCTGTTTCAGTTCAATCATCGGCTCTCCAGGCAATCGGTGGATTTGACGACAACAAAAACGGGCGGGTAAAAAAAACCACCCATTGCTAAAATAGAGTGGTTCTTTTCATCATTCGATCTATGACACCCTTCTTTTTGCTAGATTTATCAGGCGCCCGCAATCCGAAGTCAAATCAGCGCAGTAAAGAAACCTGACAAAAAAGCAAAAGGATGTCAACGTCAAAAAGCCGTGAAGTCTTGAGCTTCATTCGGATCACCCTTGCCAACCATGCGAACTTCAACATTATTCGGATCACCCTTTTGAACCATGCGAACTTCAACCTTATCAGAGTTGCCTTGAGTTTTATCAGACTGACAAAATGGGAATTTGATTGAATCCCACCACCCCTTTCCGGTACACATTTTAACCACGGCAGTTTTTAGCAGCCAGGCGCTGACAGGAAGAGCCACCCCAAGCCCGACTTGAGCTGACGTACCCAATGTTGCTGCAGTTAAAACTGTTGTTTCTGAATCGGTAGTCGGCTGAGGAGAGGGAACAGGAGAGGTCACGTTAATCGCCTGAGGAGAGGGAACGGGAGAGGTCACGTTGGGAACGGGAGAGGTCACGTTGGGAACAGGAGAGGTCACGTTGAGAACAGGAGAGGTCACGTTGGGAACAGGAGAGGTCACGTTAATCGCCTGAGTAGTAGGACAAGGAACTACTTCTTTAATCCAAATGAATTGATCATACTTGACATTATGGCGAACCTTTTTATAACAGAGAGTAGGCCTTGCATCTCCTTTCTGAACCAAACCGCTAAGTACAGTCACCGCTAAACCCAATCCCACTATACTCGCTTCCCTTTCCTTAGGAAGCACACGTTTCAATGCAGCTGCAATAACTTCAGGCAGTGCTTCGCCAAACATTAGGTGCAAAGGAAGAGGAGCTACAAGAGCCAAGTCTTGTGATACCCAATCAGCACTACTCTGGTCCGGCATAAACTGATGAATTACATCCCAAACACTGAGTCCTTGACCAACCTCATTTTTTTGAGGGGGTAATACAATACAGAGCTTTACAGCACCCTCAGCGTCTAAAGGCAATTGATAGCGATACGATGTATTTGGCTGATGCTCACTCCGTAAATTCACCCCATCTTCGCTCTCTCTTTCTGAAGGTACTTCTAATAATGTATGTTGGCAACTTTGAGAGTCATGACCCTCACCGGTACAGCAAAGATAAATTTCTTTCTTATTAGTAAAAAGAGTTATTTTAAAACCGTATAATGCAGAAAGTTGAGAAAGAGATTCAAGCTGACTCAATTCATGAGACTGATCTCGCCTTAAATTACGATTTAGCTTATTCACCCCCTTTAGCTCAATAAAAATTTCTGGAGACTCATAACAAGTCGTGGGCAAAGAGACCAAAAATTTAATTGACACACCATTAAGATTTGCTTTTTTCTTATCCGTCAATAAGTCAAGCCTAAGATCATTGCTTTCTACCTTATGCCATTCCCCACTTTCATTACTACCTCTCCAACTATTTAAATCATCCCCCTCTGGACTACACCCTGCCTGCTGCTGCAACAGCAGCCTATCGTCTTCACATTTAAAATTACACTCGGTGGGTAGCGAGGCACTGGCTTGCCGATGACCTCCTGCATAGACAATTGACAAACAAAATAGTGAAGAAAATGTGTAAAAATACAGAACAAATTTAACAAAATCTCTTAAATAAAACATACGTTTAAACATAATGAAATATCCACATATAAATACCCCGAAAATTTTAGTATTAAATCTTCATATAACAATAGATATTCTGTCTCGCCAAAACGGACTATAAATAATTAAATAATCTTTATACTTGGCGCGATAGATGCACAATTAAGGGGCCTTAGTACGGGACAAAACGACTATAAGCCAGATCTGGCAAGGAGATGAGAGTATGAACTGATGACCATGTCAGCTCATCTATTCAAATCCTTACACCTGAATAGATAACCGTTGTTATACATGGAAGACATCACTTTATTAGCAAAAGAGCTAAAACCCACCTCCTCTGGCATAAGCTGAAGCGTTACACACTCTGTACGGACAGAACCAACTGGCAATTTGGTACTCAACACGTCAACTACCTTCTCCCCTCAATAAAAAGCCGTCACAATGGCACTGATACCCGACAAGCTGCACAACCACAACAATGCCTGCTTCATCATGGCTGGGCTCACCTTATGGGAAACTTTACCGGCCAACCAGTTGCCCAGTAACACTCCGGGCAACATGTACAAACCATATAGCAAGTGTTCCCACCCAAACATACCGCTTGCCCAGAGCACACGGCCAGGGAGATAATACAGCTTGCGACAAAAAAGGCTGAAAGGTTGGCTCGAATCCGGTTCTGCTCTTCATTCTGCATCAACAGCGCCATGGGTTGGCCACCAATGGATGATGCTGTTCCCATCACTCCTGAGAGCATCCGAGCCGTAAATAGCGAACGACGGTTAGCCCGAAACCGAATAGATGTTACACTTGCAGCAACGGCCATTAGCACCGCCCCGCCTAACAACACACTCATCGCACGGGCGGAGACAACCGTTAATAACAGACCACCTGATACCGACCCCGGCACATGACCAATAATGGCATACTGCATATCACTGATATGCAAATGACGACGATAACGATGTGCCGTCAGGAACCCGACCAGTAAGGCCGCAAAAAGAATCGGCCCCGGTACCAACTCAGGATTAATAAGGTAAAGCACTAAAGAAGTTACTACATGGGTTTGCTCTGCGCAAGCCTGGTTTACATCCTCCACCTTCTTCGGTGGAGGTCTTACGCACCTTTGGATAAGTGATTAAAATCATGCTACCCACATCACCGATGACAGGTGAGAAATTTAACCGCAAATCAACACATCATTGGACTTATAGTGCTAAAGTATAAGTGTACGATATAATCTGGATGTTTATCCTTTATTCACACCTATCTCACCCACTGGCTCTGTTGACCAGGCGCTGATGCCTTTATTTCTTTATCAGGAAAAGCCTGTTCTTTCTGCTCTTCATGCTACCTGACTTAACGGCGCAGATTGTATGAATTATTTCGGAATTACCCGACGAGCCACTTAAATGCTACTGGGAGGGATGCCCGAAATTGTTAGATTTTGTTGAGTACTTATTATTTTTTCTTTAGGGTGGCTTCGTAGACTAACGCGAAGGCCGACTTTTCCTGCAAAGGCCAAAAGTCGGGCTTTTCACAATTACCAAGACTCAGGCACGAAAGTAGAGTACTATAATACTATTCTAATTTCACACATTACTAACGCTATTTGTCGTTTAAAAATTCCAAATTTGTCGCACTTTGGTGCACTAAAGTACATGACTTTCCCTGTAGCCCCTGGGAAACAACAGATGGCCGACTTTATTGTCAACCAGAAAAAGTCAGTCTTCGCGTTAGACTAATAAAAAGCTAACAAGTAAACGAGCAATGGTGGATCTCTGTTTTGATCAAAGCGCCTGGTTTTCGACAATCAATGATGATGCTCAGCACGATTATTGCGGTCATCGGCATTGGCATGTTTTACTTACATGTTGACCTCCATATTCTGCTTCTGTGCTGCCTGTTAATCGTCTCTTTTAATGCTCTGCAACTGGGTGCCTCTTATAAAGAAATACGACAAGCGATGGACAATGGCATCAGTCAGGCCCTGGGTGCTATTTATATCTTTATCCTGATCGGAGTTCTTATCGCCGCCTTCATCCAGAGCGGTACCCTGGCTTTCTTGCTTTACTACAGTATAAAGTTCATATCTCCCTCCATCTTCCTGCCTTCTGGTTTGCTCTTTTGCAGTGTTATGTCCATTACTACCGGCACCAGCTGGGGAACCGTAAGCACCGCTGGCGTTGTAATCATGAGCATAGGGGAAAGCATGGGCTTTCCGGCACCTTTAGTGGCTGGAATCGTCGTATCGGGAGCCTGCTTTGGCGACAAGATGTCACCGGTATCTGACACCACCAACCTAGCCTCCATGGCGTCCAGAGTCAACCTGTACGATCACATAAAAAGTATGACTTACACAACAGGGCCTACCTATCTACTGGTTCTGGTCATTTTCTCGCTACTGGGTCTGAGCTATTCAAGTCAACCAATGCCAGAAGAAAGGTTGAGAGTACTCTCGGAGGCATTGAACAGTGCATTTAATCTTAACCCTGTCGTTCTGTTGCCGCTGTTGGTCATGGTTATGCTGAGCGCTCGCAAAATCTCTGCTGAATTAGCCATGCTGTTTTCTTCCCTCTCTGCCGTCATAGTGGCACTGGCAGTTCAGAAGTACGACTTGACGGAAATTATTAACAGTTTATTTAGTGGTGGTACTATCACCACCGGCGTAGAACAGGTGGACAACTTACTGGTGCGCGGTGGAATCCTGTCAATGATGAACACTCTATCACTGTCGTTAATTGTACTGGCCATGGGTGGTGTCATGGGGCGCTTTAAATTTTTAGAAGTGCTCGTTACGGTGATTCTTGTAAAAGTTAAACGCACCGGTGCTTTAGTTGCTACCACCATAGTTACTTGCCTGCTTGGAAATATCACCATGGGCGAAGCCTATCTCTCTATCATTCTTGGTGGTCAACTATTCTGTAAGGCCTTCGACAAGCAATTCATTGACCGATCCATTCTCAGCCGGTCCCTGGAAGAAGGAGCAACACTGTCCGCCTCCCTTATTCCCTGGACTACCGCAGGTATTTTTTTTACAGCCACCCTGGGCGTTTCGGCACTGGATTATGCGCCATGGGCATTATTGAATTGGATCAATCCGTTGTTATCCATTGTTTTCGCCTATCTGGGTATCGCCCTGTTTAAACAAAAAGGGGGTTCGCACCGCATGCCTGTCGAATCATCATGACACCTCAGGGAAATAGTTAGCCCAACTGCTGGTGCTGTTTATTCCTGGTTCAGCCTGATACGTAAGCCCTGGACAGGGGATAACAAACCTGTCCTCAGTTTCTGGCAACGTATGGCTGATTATACGCGTTGCCAGAAAATAAAAAGTTTGAACCACAAATCTTGAATAAAGTTAAATAAAAAAGCGGCATTCTTTTAAAAAATATTTTATAGCATTCAATATTATTTATTCCATAAAAATATTGCTATTTATTTAATATAGTCTTAACTATTTACAGTCTAATTAATAAGCCCAGGTTAAACCTATGATATCAAGACTGTTACTGTTACTTTTGTTTTTTATTTCTTTCAATACCCATGCTGAGAACCTGTTCGTGATAGGCGCCAGTTATGCACGAGGAGTTAGCACCATTAAAGTGATAGAGGCGATCTGTAATTATCCCGTTGGTGGTAAAAATTTTGGCCTGCTGGAAAGTTTTATGCCTGAAGAACTACAACCATTTACTCCTCGGTGTTTATCCCCAAAAACACCAATGGGGCTGTTAGACTATATGAACGATGAGGCGGCGATATATGCCCAGCTAAGTAAAGCCATAGACCAAGCCAGAAGCAACAGGGAGTTTTCTATTATTCTTATACCGCCCTGTGTGCCATTTTGGCTCATATTTGGAGGAATGGATAAAAAAACACAACCGGATATTACAGTAGATTTAGATTCAGGTTTTATTAGTCCTAAGGGTCTTAGGAATCTAATGACATACCATCAAATCAAACCAGATCTTGAACAATACTATGTTCAGCAACATGTCATTGAAAGAGTTGAAAATTTTATAAATGAAGTTTCGAAAAAACAAAGAGAATGTCAGATGGATGGTCATCAGGTAGTGATAGGTATTGCTAATGTATCTCCACAGATACCCGCTTTAGCTGATAACAAAGCAATGCTGTTCCCTTTCATAAACATGATTTCACCTGTTATGGATTTTTCTATCCCTTTTCAACAAGGTTTTATTGAGTCAATAAATGACAAAATCCAACAGGAAATAGCTAAAGCTAATAATCCCTCGCTTTGCCTGCTTGACCTGGCCAGTGCGGTCGGTGAAGATGGAAGTATCACGCTTCAAACAGCCGCTGGTGAGCATACTTTCCCTTTCAATCGTTTGCTTGCCGATGAAGGAGACCATCCGCTTCATTTGAATACTACAGGTTATGGTGTGCTTGCAGCTGCCATGTTGCAAACAGTAAGAACATCAGGTCAATGGCCTGAAGATCTCGCTGCTTTTGGGGACAACTATCAGCAGAAAGTTATACAGCTTGTCGACAAACTGATGACAGAGACGACTAATAACGAGAAAAACCCGGCTCATCAGAAGCAGCATGAACAACCACTAGAACTGGAACTTGACTAAATTTGACATCCTTCCCGCCATAAACGACAGAGAAACCTGTTGGTCACCAAACAGGTTTCTGTTTCACCGTTCATTGCCCAGGGAATCGCCTGGTTATCGCGCAAACGCCCACGGTGGGGATTTTTACGATGATGAACCACTCATATCCCCAAGTCTCACATGAACTCCACAGACTTAACACCCCACTGGTGCTGCATAGCTTTAAAGGCTGCACCACTTATCTATGCCTGTAACGAAAAGTATAATCCTGGCTCTAAGAACAAATGCTTGAGTGCTACTTCTTTTGCGGACACTATTTTCCAGCTCGTGTTGCTGAGCTTCCCTTAATGTGAATGACTTACAGTGATCTGCTTGCATCCTTGCTACTTCTTTCGAAAACTAAGGCCGTAGATCAAACCATAAATCCAGTGGTGCAGGAGGTATCAGGGCTTTCCAGTACCAGTCCAGTGGCAGGTCTGTAAAGACAGAAGCCAGTGTAACTGACTTGGTAAATATCCCAGGACAGCCCTTTGGACTGTTCGCTTACATTCCCTCACTTAAAGTACAGGGTTTTACGTGATTTGGATAAGGTAGCCTGATTCAGGGGGTGACAACGGTGTTAATAAACACTGGAAATCAGCGACTATTTATAGAGCCATTGTTAACTGTTCCGGTCGGCCAGCACACCAGCCAAGATCAATACCACCAGCAGCACAGGGGCAAACGTCATATTATTAAACAGGCTAAACAGCTGCGTCAGCCACTTAGGTACATAGTGAAGTACCAATCCCAGCACCGTCAGGGTAAGTACTGATCTTACAGGATAGCGAATGACAGCGGGGAAGCGTCCCAGCCAGCGGGTTGACCTTGCCAGAGCAGGTTTACCCCCATAGACCAATAAAGTGGCTGTCAGCGTCAAAGAAAGAATGGGTAGATAATCTCGCGTGAAGTGCGAGAGATTAACCACGCTGTCACTGAGCCAGTCCATTGGCAGCCACCTTTTATTGTCGTTTTCACCCACCCCTTACTTCAACATACTACTTAACAGGGCATCAGGTAAACATTGCCAGCAGATCATTAAGAAATAACCGGCCTTGTGGTGTTGGTGCCAACCGGCTGGGGCTATCAACCATTAATCCTTTATTAATAGCTGTTTTCCATGCTGGCTGTATAGAAAGTAACGAAAGCCCTGTATAGTCTGAATAAAACTCTGCAGGCACGCCCTCATGCAAACGCAGGACGTTCATCATAAACTCCACTGGCAACTCGTCCTCTGCCAGTGACCGTTGACCCGCCTGAAAGGGTTTATCCGGAAATAAATAATCTGACGGCATCCGGGTTTTCCAATTGCGATAAATCCTGCCGGTTTCTTTACATGTCCACTTCCCATGAGCGCCCGCACCAATGCCCAGATAATCACCGAACTGCCAGTAATTGACATTATGACGGGCTTGCCATCCAGGTCGACTATAAGCAGAAATTTCATACTGTGTATAACCATGCATTGCCAGTTGAGACTGTCCGGCTTCCTGAATGGCCCAAAGGGTATCATCAGGAGGCAGTACCGGTGTTTTTGAATAAAAGACCGTATTAGGCTCAATGGTTAGCTGATACCAGGAGATATGCGTCGGCTGAAAATCAATAACCGTTTGCAGATCATACAAGGCATCCTCCAGTGACTGACCAGGCAGACCATGCATCAGATCAATATTGATCCTGGAAAAACCACACTCTGCCATAGAGGCAATCGCATCAACGGCTTCACCCGCACTGTGAATCCGCCCCAAAGCCTTGAGTTTTTCATCCTGAAAGCTTTGTACCCCTAAGGACAGTCGATTAATTCCTGCCTCAAGGTAGCCCTGAAATCGGCCATGCTCATAAGTACCCGGGTTAGCTTCCAGTGTGACTTCAATATCATCAGCAAAGGCTATTTCCTGTTGCAACGTCGACATTAATTGCTGATAGGTTTCCGGTGATAACAAACTTGGTGTACCACCTCCAATAAAAATACTGGCAAGAGGACGACCCTGCACCTTACTGAGTTCTTGCCGAAAATCAGCCAGCAGAGCAGCAAGATACTGAGTTTCAGGAATCCCCTGTTGATTCAACGCATGGGAGTTAAAATCACAGTAGGGACACTTTTTCACACACCAGGGGACATGAATGTACAGACTTAATGGTGGAAGCGTTAACACGTTGCACGCAACCTTTCTGCCAGTTGCGCTATCGCTTTTGAACGATGGCTCAAACTATTTTTAACGTCTACGGGCAGCTCGGCACAAGCACAGCCTTCCGATGGCACATAAAACAGTGGGTCATACCCAAAACCCTTCTCCCCTTTGGGGGCATTGAGTATTTCCCCTTCCCAGCTGTCCTGGCAGACAACAGGCGTTGGATCTTCAGAATGTCGCATATACACCAAAACACACTGAAACCGGGCTGTACGCTTTTCTGGCGGAACATCCCGCAGTAGAGAGAGTAGTTTATGGTTATTATCTCCATCAGTGGCATCGCTGCCTGCAAACCTCGCAGAATAAATACCTGGTCGGCCACCAAGGGCATCAACCTCTAATCCAGAATCGTCGGCAATGGCAGGCAGTCCCGATTGTTTTGAGGCATGGCGTGCTTTCAATATCGCATTTTCAACAAAGCTCAGACCCGTTTCTTCCACGGCCTCTATATTGAAATCGCTCTGTGGTCGCATGGTCACCCCCATGCCACCGAGCATTTGTTGAAACTCTTTGAGTTTGCCCGGGTTACTGCTGGCAAGCACGATTTCACAAGCGTTTACTTTCACGACTCTTTGCCTTCATAAAACTGTTGGCTGAATTTTACCCGTTCTGGCTGTATTTGCTTATCAGGCATGACAGCAAGATCGAACGTGCGCCATTCTTCATTGCTAAATCGAAAACTGGCAAGATAGTAAACAGCATCTCCTTCATTGACTTCATGAAAGGCCAGTGCTGTTCTTTGACCAAGCATGTTAGCGGTATTACCCTCAATATTCCCCTTGACAGCAGTGCCCAGCTCACTGTTTTTCACATTACGGATGGCAATGTTCAAAATGCCAATGCGAGGCCCTCGTTTTAGCGAATAGGCTTTCGCCACCTCAGGTGGGATGAAGGTGCTATTGAAGGCGCTGTAATGGATTTCGTAATCACCGGCACGCACCGAGCTGTTCTGAAAAGATTTAGCATCGGGGACAGGGGCAGAGGCAAAAGTAACTCCGGGTATAACAACGGGGACAGACAGCAATAACGCTGTAACACTGGCGAGTATCCCTTTTTTCATGAAAATATCCTGGGCAAGGTGATAGATTGCTATTTCACCCATCAAATTGGGCATCCGTTTTATAGGCCAATTATCCCCTTATTGCTGATCAACTACCAACCGGTTTATCACATTAAATGGCTTTTCCCTTTGCGCTACCTTGAACCTTGAACCTTGAACCGTGACGGGTGCGCTTTCTCTGGGAGATATTCTTCAAACCCGGCAGATTCCGGGATTTTATATTTTCCTGCGAGTGGTAATCAGGTCAACGTTAACATGTTTCATGGCGACGACTGTTGCCACTTCGCTGATCGAAAGTGACTGCTTACCCATGCGTTTACGTTCACAATGGCCTATCAGGTACTGATTAAGCCCTGGCTCAAATGACTTGCACAAGTTGCCTACCTTGTAAAATACCTTTGTCAGCATAGCGATACGCCATACCCGATGCGCCTGGCAGCTGTGCGATATAAAATCAGCAGCTTATATCGAACTCAGGTCGGATGAAAATCTGCTGCATGATGATACCCCTTAAGGACATGACAGATTAAGACAGTGGCGCTGCCCTGCCTGTTAAGCTCACCATGGATTTCTACAAACGATTGTAGTATTAACACTCATTTTCGTACTGTAGAACCGGAGATTGATTGAAATACACCACCTTGGGTTTTACCAGGCCTTGCGAGTCAGCAGGGATGACATCTGACGTAAACCTCCTGAATCGTTATGAATAAAACAATTAGATTGTAATTGTAATTGTGATGAAACGAACTCTACCAATGACCCGCAGGCAGATGTCAAATGCAGGAAAGTCTAAAGACAATAACAGTGTTGTCAGTAAGTCAGCTCAAATACCATGAGCCTTGCAAAATATTCACAAATCCCAAATGAATTAACTATCTATTGCTCCTTCCCCTGAGTCCAAAGCCAGTTCAGTATATGCCAGTAAATGGCTGAAAAAAGTACCTTCTATCTGACAGGAGGAAAAGTGCAGGTGCTTTTCCAGAATATAATCATCAACACTCTTGTTGTGAGTGAGTGAGATATAAAATGCTTTCATAGCTTCGTCTTCAACATTCAGCGCAGAAATGATAGTGGCGCAAGACGGTAGCGCATTGTTCATGCAAAACTCCTTGAGGCCAGTAATGTGGCTCTGTCACTGCCCACTCGGATTGATCATACAAGCGGGCACACCAAAAAACCCAGTGAGTGCCAACCAGCTATGATGTGAACGGGGGAAGGGGCACTGTGGTATTTATTCCACATAAGGACATATCTAACTGGGTACAGCACCTGTTAGTCTGTCAGACTTAGAGACCCTCTTAAAAATCTGCATCTGCGCGTAGCGATAATCAAGAAAAACAGGGGAAAAAACTGATTTTGAGCGGCAAATAGCCAGCTATTTAACGAACTTAATATACAAAATCAGCCTTTTAGATCCATTTATCGCAGACCACAGTAGCAACAGGACTTTCAAGACAGTTTATTAACGATGCACCTCGTGAAATAGCCTCGCATCAACCTGAAAACTGTCTCGAACCGGGCTTTTTCTTGCTCTGGCCGGCTTTCAGCCTGACAGACTGCTAAAGTACTCTATTTCAATGCGTTTGACGTGTTCATTGACTCAAAAAGCCGTCTCATACAAAGGGAGTGTGTGCTGATGTCATCTCATCTACCTCAAGTATTTTCAGCAATCTCAATAATGTCAAAAAAACACACTTTCCGGCTGAGTATGTCAAGCAAATTGAAACCAAGTACTAGTACAGAGCTTAGTATAGTCTGACAAAATTGATGATATCTGACCTTTTGCTGAACCTTTTGCTGAACAATGTGCTATCGTATCGTCTGATAGATAAGATAAAATGATGTCAATTTAAACCCGCGTCGCAAGAGTCTGCCATGTCCATACAATCACTCACTCAGCTGGAGTCCCGGTTACAAAGCCTCATTGATAAGCTGGAACTGTCCAGAATGGAGCTTGAGGAACTCAAAGTAGCCAACACGCAACTCGAAGAAGAAAATGCACAACTGAAGCAGGAACTCCACACATGGAGTGAAAAGGTCAGCTCAATTCTTGGTAAGCTTAACAATCTGGCCGATGAAGAGGAGCTTGAGTCAGAGATTCAACTGGAAGAAGCTACAGCATGACTCAGCGCTACTCCTTCAAGGGGTAGCGGCAATGAAGGCTATACCAGCGTCGTCGCCGAGAAGGCGCAGGTTTACTGTCATGGTGGATTCCTGCCTTCGCAGGCGTAACGGACTGTTGGTATTTTCTCAAATGCAGCTATCCCGATGCTCGTGTATACAGACATTGTGATTTTAATCCTTTTGTAAGCTATTCATACTCTTTTCAACAAAAACATCAGGAAAAGGCTGAATGTGTAACACCAGCCGACTTCTGACGTTGTTTATTTCTGGCTCAGCTTGATGCGTATAGGCTCCGGGTAATAAAACTGTCAGTTGAAGTTGACTGAACAAACTATACTGGCGTTTGTTTGTCAATTGAGTCGGTACAATGCCCCAAAAAAAGCCCCGTAAAAAGCCCCCAAAAAACGAAAAAACAGCTTTTTTTATTCTTGCGAGTGGTAATTTTTTAGAGCTTTACGACTTTACTGTCTATGGGTATTTTGCGCCTGTCATTGCTCAACTTTTTTTCCCTTCTGATAACCCATTGACATCCCTGTTAGCAACGTTCTTTGGGTTTACCCTGGGATTTTTTTTTCGTCCCCTTGGCGCCATTATTTTTGGTCATATTGGTGATGTCTGGAGTCGAAGTATCGCCATAACAATCAGTTTGACCCTTATGGGTCTTAGTAGTCTTACCATTGCCCTCCTGCCAGGCTATCAACAAATTGGAGGATTGGCACCCTTGTTATTATTGCTACTCAGGGTGATTCAGGGGTTGTCTATGAGTGGTGAAGTGGCAGGTGCGTTGGTTAATCTCTCGGAAAGAGCACCTCCCAAACGACAGGCCCTGATGTCCAGCCTGGTTCATGTTAGCGGTATTGGTGGCATGGTAGCAGGTTCGTTAACAGCGACACTTATTCATTTTCTGCTGATACCTGATGCTGTTGAATCCTGGGGCTGGCGCGCCGCTTATCTGATCGGTGCAGTCAATTGTATTCTTTTAGCGGGATTAAGAGTGAAACTGATCATCGCTGATGAACCTGCCAGGGCTGGAAATGTGCCTGTTATTGAGGTATGTCAACACCATAAGCTGGCTATGTTGAGGGTTGGCATATTAAATCTGCTTAATGGGGCCTGCTTCTTTATGGTCTTTGTATACATCAATACCTATTGGTCTGAGCAGTTCTCCCTTGACCGTGCATCGGCATTGGCCATTAATACCAGTAATATGTTGTTGATGGTGATAATGATTACTGCTGTTGGGTGGCTATCAGATAAAGTCTGTGTTCATCGATTACTGCTGCGAGCAATAATAACGGGTTGTTTTGCCATTGTTCCCTGTTACTGGCTGATGATAGAGCCACAATGCTGGAAAATGGTTGTAGGCCAGTTTGGATTCAGTTTGCTATTAGCCTTTATTTACGGTTGTGGTGCGATAATGTCAGTGAGATTGTTACCGAGGCATGTGCGTATGACGGGGTTAGCACTTGGGTATAATACAGCTCAGGGTTTTTTTGGCAGCTTATCGCCTGTTATAGCCACTTGGTTAGCCGGTAATACCGGTAACCCGTTATCCCCCGCTATATACTTACTGGCAGTGTATATAACCGGGCTGGCATTGCTTTGGCCCATACCTGCTCAAGCCCATGTTAATCAAGAGAAATAAGTGACTCTGTTAGAAGAATTGATGATGGAAAGAATTGATCGACTGTTGGTACAAAAGGGTTGTGTGGTATCCCGAACACAAGCACAACGGTTACTTTCAGAAGGCCGGGTCAATGTGAAAGTAGAAGGGCATTGGGAAACCCCTGCCAAGCCAAGCCAGAAATATCCCGCTACCGTGGATATTGAAACCTTCTATGATGAAACTGATCGCTATGTATCACGAGGAGGGTTAAAGCTTGCTGCTGCCCTTGAGTACACCGGGCTTTGTCTTGATGGCATGATAGTTTTAGATATAGGTCAGTCTACAGGTGGGTTTACTGATTGCGCCTTACAGGCCGGTGCTGCGAACGTTGCAGGTATTGAAGTGGGACATGACCAACTGGTAATGCCACTGCGCAAGGACAAGCGTGTTGTCTGCTATGAAGGAATGAATGCCCGTGATTTACCCCATGAACAGTTACTTGAGCACACAAATGGACGGGGGTTTGACTTGGCTGTAATGGATGTGTCTTTCATATCACAAACAAAAATTCTACCGTCTCTGGTTCCCTTGATAAAGCGAGGTGGTCATTTGCTAAGCCTGGTAAAACCCCAATTTGAAGTTGGTCAGGCCGGGCTTGGAAAAGGAGGAATTGTTCGGGATAAGCGCCTTTACTCAAAGGTGAAGGTATCTATTATCGATTGTTGCCGTTCACAAGGGTTATTGCTATCTGCCTGGTTTAACAGCCCGATTCAAGGTGGGGATGGGAATCAGGAGTTTTTTATCCACGGAGAAAAGCCGTAAGGCCTGGCAGGTTTCAGCGGGTTTATAGAAGCAAAAGCACTCGAAATATTCATCGTCTACTACTTTTTTTATCAAATAGCTCAGGGTCAAAACCCCCACCAGAGCGTTAGCCTGGTGGAGCACGCAACCACAGGCATTGCCAGGCTTTGCCTTGAAGGCTATGTCGCTTAGGTGGCATTCACTTGCCGCCTAAAGCATGTGGAGCGAAGCGACATCCTTGAAATCCAGAGTCTGTTGCAAATGAGCGACCTTATGAAAATACTGACATTTTTTACAATGATTATCCCTTTTCCAACAAACTGCGAAGATCGCTGATTGCCGCATTAGCCCGGGAAATATAGTTAGCCATTACTAACGAGTGGTTCGCCAAAATGCCAAACCCACTGCCATTAAGAATCATCGGACTCCAGATGGTTTGCTGGGTTCCTTCCAGCTCGCGGATAATCTGGCGGAGACTGACCAAGGCATTCTTTCTCTGCAATACGACAGCAAAATCCACTTCAATGGCCTTGAGCAACTCAATCAATGCCCAAGATGTACCACGCGCCTGATAAAAAATATCATCAATCTGCTGCCACGGGGTTTTTATTATTACCTCAGTATCACCGGTTGTAGACTGTAATGCATCAGGGTCACCGGCCAGATCAATATTCAGGCGGGGTTTACCCACGCTGGCGCTTAAGCGCTGGGACAGGCTGCCAAGACGGGTTTCCACATCGGTGAGCCAACGAGTCAGGTTATCGGCCCGGGCGTAAAACTGAGCGGGGTTCTGAGGATTGGATAAACGCCCCATATAGTCTTTCAGTCTGTCCATGCCAAGTTGATACTCTTTTTCTGTTGCGGGCAGCGTCCAACTGCGGGAATTAAAGTTAAACAGAGGCTCAGCAATAGCCAAGTCAGGATCTTCCTTTGACTGGGACTGCGAGCGGCTGAAGTCACGGCGTAATGCGCGTGCCATATCACGCACTTGCGTTAATACGCCCAGTTCCCAGTTATGCACATTATCAAGAATGATACCTGGAGGCATAATATCATTACTCAGGTAACCACCGGACTTGGTCAGCAGGGTATCAGCAACGCGATATAATGTGGCAACTGTTGTATAACCCGGCTTCACTGTCTGCCCTTGTTCCCGGGCCATTTTTTCAGCATTAGCCTGCACAGAAAACTGATTGGGTTCTATGCCCCAGAATATCCCAAGCCCTACCTGTATCAGCAGTACGAGAGCCACCACTACTAACAGAATCTTACCCCTTATCCCTGTCGTTAATGCCTTTGCTCCTGCTGTTATTCGATCTTTCAACTCATTGAGCACCATAGCGTCCTCACCTGACCACGGATATTTGGCAGGTATTATGAGCCAAGTTGCAGGGTAATTGAAAGAATGATTAAAGCGGTTACGGCCTGACCAGAAAATAACCTTGTCCACCGCGCACACTCAGTTCTGTCATTTTTTTCCATTGTGCCTGATTTTCAACACCGTGGGTCAGCAGGGTGATATCCCGGCTGCGCCTCGAAGCTTACAACAGAAAACGTCCACCTAAAGCGCCAGTTAGCAGAGAAAGCAGAGGATGTGCGCATACTAAGAAGCCGTCTGAAAAGTCTGCCCACGGCGAGGACCACGAGAAATGGAGGATGAAAAGGGGCTTTTGTGAGGCTAATAGTGGCGCTATGGGAGCAGGCAAGGGCAATAAGGTGAGCTTCACCGTCACCATCAGGTTTGGAAGGAGTCCCGTGATGACTGCGCATACCATTAACGGCTATATCAAAGCCTTATTCAACAAGTCGTTGTCGGAGGTGGCTAATAGTAAGCGGTCTGACACGGAATTATTTACAGGCTCGTTTTCGTCCATAGCCAGAACAATACCAGCATTACGTTTCTTGTATTGAGCAACTCCTGGTTTTTCCTGCTTAATAAGCTCTTCGAGCATAGAACGTTCATTATCACTGAACCGCACATGGTATTTAATAGTCATGATGACTCCGTCATTTCTGACTCGGAGTTACTATGATACTCATTATTCTCCTATTATGTTCTTTAAGACGAAGTACTAGCCCCAGAAAAGCATTGTCCAAATGGACTATGCCATCAGGGACTGGAAAGCGGCCATAAACCGGTTTGAAATTATGTTTCCAGACCGGATTTAAGGCATAAATAAAAAGTGGGCGTTAATAAAACAGGATATTTACGCTGTTGATTCGTCCTCTTCCACTTTGTCCTTTGCTTCCTTTGCTTCCTTTGCTTCCTTTGTTTCCTTTGCTTCCATTGCTTCCCTTGCTTCCTTTAGATTGTGTAGACACAAAGCAATCATGTAGGAAGGGTTTTCTTTATTATCATCTGTCTCTCTGTATGTAGGTGTTTCTCTATTCTTTCCCATAGTTTGTAGATTTTGAATAGGTTTCACCTCGTAAAGGGTTTTACCTGTTGCCTTCATAACAATGACACATGTTACAAGGGTTGCAAGTGATTTATAGTTATGCTGCTTTTTCGGCCAGTTTAAAAGAGCCAGCAACAGATCAGGATTTAGAAAGTCCTCTTCATCCCAGTAATCGGAAATGTCCAGTTTACGGTCCTCCAACGCTGCTTTCAGTTCGTTTCTTTCTGGCAGCCACAGCGTCAAATCATCATAGAGCGGTGTCTCTGTCAGTTTCATTAGTTCTTCAAAATTATCCTTTCTTTCACCCTTAGGCGCTATCTTTCCATCATCTTTACCTAGAGATAGTAGAACCTCATCTACAGCCTCTTTGAAGCTGGTCTTTGAAACCCATTCTTCTTGCCGCTCTTTACCTTCTACCATTTTCAGAAACAGCAAGGGTACATCATCTGAGGTGGGAAGTTTAGGCCCAGTTAGCCCCCAGAAACCCAGTTGTGTATGTACGCTGTAATATGACTGGATAGTTTCAGCATCAAGATCCCATTTATCAGGATACTTTGGTGGTGTGATAGCGGCTTTTTCAAATTCATTCAGGCACTGTGAAACAGTAAGCGCAATTAAACCTGCGTATTGGCCTCTCAATCCTGTATGAACAACACCTGAATCTTTATCTCGCATCTTTGGATCAGTCGGCCCGGCAATACACAGTTCGGCTAGAAGCACTTGGGGGAAGTTATAAGCAACTAGCCTGGCTTTTAAATACTCAGTTTTAGGAGCATCATCATCAACCGCTTCAGTCGCTTCAGTCGCTTCAGTCGCTTGAATGACGGCATTAAGGTTATGAATTATTTTATCAATTTCATAGTCAAGATTGATTTTTTCAGACTCATCTTTACCCTTATTATATTCTTCACAATGTTTTGTTAAAGCCCCTCGGAGGTTCTTTTTGATTTCTTCTTCTTCTAATGCATAGGAAGATGCATTAATAAGAAACCCAAAAAGTAAACAAAAGAGGTTGAATATTAACTTAGACGGTTTGTACGCGTAAGGCATGATACTATCTCACATGTATAATGACGGCATGAGTATAGTCTATAAAACGACCACTCAGTAAAAAAAATAAATATTTTTTTTACTGTAAATCAAGCATTTTTTGGCCACGTTTATGCCTTGCTTTAATTGGTCAAAGACCAAAATGGAAAGATTGCCAATGTGCATTTTTAATGCGCATTATTTATTAGACTCACTCTTGATGCCTGTAAAAAATCTTGCTGTTGACAAAAACTGAAGGGTAGTAAATCAAAACTATTGTTCATGTATAATGTGTCGTATGGCCGGTTATCAAAAAGCTCTGCGTCCTGGCTGTAAAAATAAATCGGGTATTCAGAGATTTCCTGGTACACCACCAGAATGTCACACAACTATCTTTCTCTATGCTTTCTCTATGTTGAAATACCAAAAAAAGGATTGTGAATCTGGCATTTCAAAAAAAATCATTGGCATAACTATCAATGGCAGTGGTATTCGCGACACTGCACGCATCTTGAACATCAGTAAAGGCACCGTGATTAATACACTTAATAAACAGGAATACAAGCTCATTTCAGTCAATCCTGATTTTTGCCCTACAGACAAATGACTCAGTGTTCGTATTGTTCAGGTGTGTGATGAGGCTGAATGCCATGAGCAGTGGTCGTATATGGGCAAAAAAGAACAGCAGCGCTGGCTTTGGTATGCCATCAATAAAGGCATCGGGTGCGGTACTGGCTTATGCCTTTGGGCGGAGGATGGATGAGTGATCAATGCATCTGATTCATCGCCAAACTCTATGGCAATGCCACCTCAACGGCAACCGGTAAGTGATCAGAAATCGGCACCTTCAGTACATTTACTGTTTTCACTTTAAGTGATGGACTTACCAGAATATGATCAAGAGAGAGTTTAGGTCTCCAGCTGGGGAATGTGTGCCCCTGGCTGTTGGAAGGCAAAAGGGACGTATACTTCAAGGGGGAATCATTTAACAGCTGACTTACATGGGTATTCATATCACCCATCAAAATAATATGCTCATATCCTTGAATCCTTTCTCTAATATACGACAGTTGAATATTCCGTGTGCGTTTACTCAATGCAAGATGCATCATAACGATAAGAACAGGTTTCTCTGACAAACCAAACTCTGCGATCAGTGCACCACGACCAGGAATTAGCCCAGGCAGTTTATGGTCTTCTAACAATAATGGTCTTAACCTTGATAGCAGGCCATTACTGTGTTGTGCAATTTTTCCAAGATTTCGATTAAGTTGCTGATACCAGAAAGGAAAGCGCCCTTTTAAGGCCAGGTACTCCGTTTGATTGACGAACCCGGTTCGCAGGCTTCCTCCATCAACTTCCTGAAGTGCTACCAAATCAAAATCAGACAGTAAAGTCGCCACTAAATTAAGGTTGCCCATACGCTTTGAGTATGGAAGAACATGCTGCCATCCTCGTGTAAAGTAGTGGCGATATTGTTCAGTGTTGATGCCCACCTGAATATTATAACTCAGCAGTCGTAAGGACTTGGTCAGACATGTTCTTTCCTGAAAGCGTAGTTCACAGCAACTTACCTGTCGGGCAACCTTCTGTTGGGCAACCTTCCGATGGATACGTCGGGAGATAACCCCTTTTAACGTTTGTATTGGCATAATTGGACGCCGGGAAACAAAATAATGGGAAAGCCTCTTTGTAGAGAATAGAAGGTGGAGACTTTCTCGTTATATCAGATTTTTGCTTTAGATGCTGCCCCTTTGGCTTTTTCTGCACGTGCTTTGCTGATTAGAAAATCGCTGACCCTGATCATATTTTCGAAAGACCCAGCCATGGCTGGCTCAACAATGTATTTCCCTTCAATAACAATAGCCGGCACACCTGCAAGGCCATAACCACGCACGGCAGAGGAAACTCTTAACAGTTGGTGCGTGACACCAATCGCATTATAACTCTTTTCAAATGTCGCCTTGTTAATACCAAATCGTTTATGTAAAAATTTTGCCATCTCTTTCTGTTTTTTCAGAGGGTTACGCTTATTTTGCACTTCATCGAAAATGGCATCGTGCACTTTTTCAAGCACCCCCATATTTTTAAGGGTATAGTATAGCTGCGCATGGGTTTTCCAGATATTGGGGCCAAAAAACGCAGGCACTCGAATAAACTGTGCATCTTTTGGCAAAGTGGGTTTCCAGGCGTCAACAATACTTTCCAGGGTATAGCAATGAGGACATCCGTACCAGAAAACTTCGGCCACTTCGACCTTATCAGCGGCTACCTGTGTTGGGACTGGCTTGTCCAGTACACGGTAATGAATACCTTCTTTAAAAGAAACACTACTGTGAACCACTGCCGATGGTTTTATTATATTGTCTGTTTCTACCGCTTCAGCGTTGACCACTAGTGAATATAATAACAGTAACCACAGACACTGCACCATTTTTAGCATGAAGAACTCCTACATTTGGATATCGATAAAGAATCTCCGACATAAAGAGCGAGAGCCATAAGGCTCCCACTTTTATGACCGCTTACCCAACCCCTGAATATAATTGGCAACAGCTTCGACTTCTTTATTACTCATTTTCTCAGCAATGGTGCGCATCACCATGGTGTCACCATCGTTCACCCGATCACCTTCCCGGAAAGCTCTAAGCTGCCTGGCAAGGTACTGGGCATGTTGGCCAGCAAGCCGTGGAAAGCCAGCCAGAGCATTCCCCTCACCAGTGGGTGAATGACAGGAACCACAAGCAGGAATACCTTTTTTGGCATTACCAGCACGGTAAAGCTCTTCACCTAAAGCAACATATTTGGGGTCTGTTGCTCCGGCAGGTGCTGACTGGCTGCTAAAAAAGGCAGCAAGGTCGTCAATATCCTGCTGAGTTAACTTACCCACAAACGGGGCCATCTCAGGCACAGCACGAGCGCCACTTTTAATATCTGTAATCTGTTTTGCCAGATAGCGCTCCCCCTGACCTGCCAGAGTTGGAAAATTCGGCACAATACTGACACCGGTGGAACCATGACATGCCGCACATGTCGTTGCTTTTGCTTTTCCTGCTACTGCATCCCCTTTGGCAAACGCCAAGCCTGAAACTCCTAAGGATACAATCAGATAAAGAACTGCTTTATTCATTAACCTCATTAACCGCCCCAACTAAGACATAAACCATATATGGCACTTTTTTCTTCATAACACTTTACTACGCCACCGCTCTTCGGCAGCTGTCAGAGTTAATACCCACCACAGCCCAGTAAGTGGCTCATTACTGCATACCCCCTAAAACTGGGACAGTATATACTAGAGGGCTATTACTATTCTATTGTCCCGACTTTTGAATCTTCTTGCAAAGCGACCTGTAAATGACTGACCCCAAATTTTCTTTGAATTATCGAAAGGCACACTTTCTTAAAAGTGCAGCAAAGCTAAGCCAGTGCCCGCCAGACAATGGTCGGGAAGTTGCCTTTGCCGGACGTTCCAATGCTGGAAAATCCAGTGCCCTCAATGCATTAACAGGCTCCAGTAAACTGGCACGCACCAGTAAAACACCAGGGCGCACCCAACTCATCAACTATTTTACAGTTGAAGAGGGCATTCACCTGGTAGACCTGCCGGGCTACGGCTATGCTAAAGTGCCCGAAGCCATGAAAAACGAATGGCAGCGCCACCTTAATCACTACCTGACTCACCGCGAATCGCTGGTTGGGTTGGTACTGTTGATGGATATTCGCCATCCCATGAAAGCGTTTGATCAGATGATCCTGCAATGGAGCATTGACTCCCAACTGCCATTGCACGTACTACTGACCAAGTCCGATAAGCTCAAGCAGGGAGCAGCCAGACAGGTATTGAATAAATACCGTAATGAATTTCGAGACTTTCCTCTACTGACTATTCAGCTGTTTTCAGCCCTCAGAAAAACCGGCGTTGATGAACTGGGGAGTCAGTTGGATGATTGGCTATTATACAAAGACGAAGATACTTTATTGGCTTAACTCAAGTTACGCATCGGCATAGAGTGCGTAACTTGAGGGGTGAAGATACTTTATCAGGTAAGGATTAATCGTCTCCTCTCCTCAACAGGTCGTAGTTATACCTGTCACTGGCTTGCCTGATAGTAAACCGTTGTCTAAACAGTTTGTCGTAACACCCATTACCCTTTCAAGTCATCAGGAATTCGGCATGTATGATCCAGACTTTAATCCAGAATATCACCCGCACCGCCGCTACAATCCACTCACTGGCCGCTGGGTACTGGTGTTACCTCACTACTGTGCAAAGCATTCATGGCAAAGGCAGATAAAGAAGTTACGTGCTAAATCAGGCCCATCCTATGAACCTTCGTGCTCCCTGTGCCCGGGTAATACACGCATAAACGACAACAAAAATCCTGACTACACAGATACACTGGTTCTCCCTGATGACTTTCCAGCCTTACTGGAAGACACGCCTGCACCCAGCGGTCAGGATAGCCTTTTCTTAACCTCTCCGGCCCAGGGTACAGCTCGCGTGATTTGCTTTTCGCCAGACCACAGTAAAACCTTGCCTACACTCACACCCATTGAGATTCAACACGTGATCAATACCTGGATAGAGCAAACCGTCTTACTGGGAAAACATTATCAGTAGGTTCAAATATTCGAAAAAAAAGGTGTAGCCATGGGCTGCTCAAACCTACACCCCCATGGTCAGGTCTGGGCCACAGATTTTTTACCTGGCGAAGCACAAAACGAAGACAGACAGCAAAAGCAATGGCAATCGACACACAACACTAATATATTGATTGAATACGCCAGGCGGGAGTCTCAATGCGGTGAGCGTACCGTCACTGGGAATGATCACTGGATAGCGGTAGTGCCTCACTGGGCAGCCTGGCCGCTTGAAACAATACTATTGCCCAAACGCCCTGTTCTCAGGCTACCAGAACCAAGACGTGATGAACGCCAGTCTCTGGCCATTATCCTGAAACAGCTGACCACCAAATACGACAACCTGTTTGAAATCTCATTCCCCTATTTCATGGGCTGGCACGGCGCACCTTATGGAGTTAGTGCTGACTCACACTGGCAACTCCATGCTCACTTTTATCCACCACTGCTGGACTGCGCACCGGTTTGCACTTTTATAACAGGCTTTGAAATGCTGGCGGAAATCCAAAGAGACCTGACTCCCGAGAAGGCAGCAGAGCAGTTACGCAATCTTGGCGATACCCACTACCTTGGCATCTGATGACATGTCATCACCCGTAACCGGTTATGTTATGGTCTCGCGTCGTATTATTAACCGCTAGCCCAGGCATTTTTCCCGGTGTTATAACTATATAGTGGTTGTCCGAAAACCCATCAGCCCTTGAAAACAGCAGTCTGTCCTAACTTAATCATTGAAGATTTCCACTGACAGGCTGTTTTCTCACTCATGCGCCAAACCATCAAGCCACAAATGCAGTTAGGCGAGGTCGATATCTCTGCCATCACCTTCAACCCCAAATCCAGGGACGACATACCCCGCCTCTTGCGGGCTTTTCAGCATATCTGGGTCACCCCAGAGCTGAGGGAGCAGGTTTTTCAAGCCCTTGAGCGAATGATACCCGCTAGCCGTGACAATGGCCGCCCTGAGGATCTCTGGAAAATACTGATTTTTGGCACCCTGCGTCTGACCATCAACTGCGACTACGACCGCCTTCAGGAGCTGGCCAATGAACACGGTACATTGCGGCAAATGCTCGGACACGGACCGTACTGTACCCACTCTTATCACATCCAGACTTTGCAGGATAATATCGCCCTGTTCACCCCGGAAATACTGGATGGATCAACCAGATTGTGGTCAATGCCGGTCACCAGCTGGTTTCAAAAGAAGAGCGGATATGCGCCCGCGCTGACTCGTTTGTCGTAAAAACCAATGCCCACTTTCCAACGGATACTAAAGCTGCGGGATGCCGTTCGCAAGATGATCGAATGGGCAGCCTGCCTGTCGTCAGAGCAGCAGGAAAGCCTGTGGCGACAGAGCAGCTACTTGCAGGATCAGCACAAAAAGCGTTTTCACAAAGCCCGTAACCTAAACGGTCAACGTCGTCCAATGAGTCGCTCCGTGAAGCACGACAGTATGGTATCGAAACTGTCCATGCTGAGTATGTAGCCTACAGCCAGAAGCTTATCCGCAAGGCTGAAATTACCTTGAATCTCTTGAAGGCACGGATACCCGGAGACTTACGACTGAAAGAGCTGGAGCGCTGGATAAAAGATGCAGACTACCAGTGTCAAATGATTATCCGTCGTGTACTGAAACATGAAACCATTCCGCACAGTGAGAAGGTTTTTTCGTTATTTGAACGCCATACGGAATGGATCAGTAAAGGAAAAGCAGGCGTTCCTGTAGAACTCGGCCTCAGGGTGTGCGTACTGCAAGATCAGTTTGGTTTCACCCTTCACCATTTGGTCATGGAAAAACAGACTGATGACCAGGTGACTGTAGCCATTGCTAAAGGCGCAAAACAGCGGTTTTCTGAAGTATCGCAGGTCAGTTATGACCGGGGATTCTGGTCAAAAGAGAACCTTGAAAAGCTGGAAACATTTCTTGACCGAGCCGTCTTACCCAAAAAGGGGCGATGGTCTGAACAAGATCGGAAGCGTGAACGACACCCTGAGTTTGTCAGGGCAATGAAGAAGCATTCTGCGGTAGAGTCCGACATTAATGCACTTGAGCAGCACGGACTGGACCAATGTCCGGACTCAGGGATTGACGGTTATCGTCGGTATGTTGGCCTGGCGGTTTTAGGAACAAATCTGCACCGCTTGGGCTCTATACTGCAAAAGCAATCCAGTCAGGCTGTCAAAAAAGCAGCCTGAACGGAGAAGCGTACCAGAAAACAAACGATCATCGTTGGGTGAGGATTACGGACACCCGAAAAACGGGGAAATGATTAAGTTTTGATCAAAAAAAGAGGTGACTGGCATGAGCGGCCTGTTTTGTTTTCAAAAAAATTTTGTCAGTGCCTGTTGAGTCGGATTATTCATGGGTTTTCTGACAGACACTATATAACTATGCTTCAACCGATAATGGAGGCTCCTGCCTGAGTTGATGCTGTTTCGCCATTAGCTCTTTTTCTTCAATAAGCCTTGGTTGCACGGTTTCATCCAGGTACTTTTGATGCCCCCTTAGTAAAGCTTGCTCGATATCTTTGCCTGCTTCTTCTATTGTCTTTCTTATGGCCTCAGTTTCACTGGACACATTATCACTATGCTCTTTTTTAGCCATGAACATTTTGACGTTTTTTTCAAGTACTGCAGAAAAGTGGATAGGGAAGTTTTCAGGGTGATCAAAATCAACCTTGGTTCTTGAGTCATCAGCAGCTTTATAAAATAGTGCATTTTTGTCTTTTCCTCTTCCATCTTTGTTTATATATGGCTTATAGTTGTGGTGTTTATCACCATAACCCAGCCATTTTAATGCTGAAGGTCTTGCTGATGTCCTCGTTGACAGAAGATTGGGATTTCCTGTGTTGATCAGGTAGATAGCTTTAAAAAAGTCTGCACCTGCACCATCAGTACCTGCGGTGTTAACCTGCATATCAGAAAGATCAATTTGTTTTAATGTATTAAATAATCCTTCTCCTATAACTTTCTTAACACTCTCAAGCGCTGTATAAAAGTCACTGATGCTTTTCTCTGATGGATCATTCGTTATACGATCGATATCAGCTAAAAGCTTATCTATATTTTTATTTGCAATATCAGCTTGTTGAATAAGCGCATTCATTTTATCTTTTTTGTCAGTGTAGTATGAGTTTGGTGGGTGTCCCTTCGCATTCACAGCCCCTAATTTGATACTGTTCATATGGTGTTTAACAATAGTAAGGTAGCTCATCAATTCTTTCGCAGTAGACTCCTTCGCTCTCAGACAGCTATTGATGGCTTCTGGATCGGTAGTTTCAATATGTTGTAATGCCTGTTTCTTTCCCTGTCTAATTTTATGGATAAGCTCATCTGCAAATTGGCCTTGACGGGAAAATTCCTCCCGTATACCCTCTACACTATCCATGGACTTTACTGCTCTTCGTTGCACCTGATCCATTTGCTCCACAAATTCTTTCGTTACGTTTTTAGACAGACGGTCATTCAGTAATTTACAATAATCATCCCGCTTAAGCTGATTTTCCAGACTTCTTTTCTCTTGCAATAACTGTTGATCATGACCTCTATATTTTTTAAGTTCCTTTTCATAGCTTTCATTAGCGATTCTAAGCAACCTCTGTTTCTCAGCCCAATCCGTGGTCTTTTCCGCTTTAACGACAGCATTCTCTTTGATTTTTATATCGGGTACTTTATTCAATTCAAGTCCAGATTTTGTCATACGAAGATCTCTTTCTATTCTATTCCTTTCTTCCTTCGTCAATACTGAAGCGACTTGATCACTCAGACGTGTTTTCAGCTGTTCATGAAAATCATGTATAATCACTTTTCCTTGTGTTCTTGCCCAGAACTCTTCCTCTCCGCTCTCTTTATCACCCAGGCTTTCAACTTTTCCTTCAAAAGCATATTGCTCATGATCTTTGGTATATTGATTAATGTCTCTACTTGCCAGCACACGAGGTAAAAACTCTTCCTTGGTGACACGCTGATAGGCATCTTCTGCCAGCCAATACGCCTTCATTGTATTCAATAGCGCTGTTAGTTCGTCTTTGTGTTGGTTATACAAATCCGAGCTGTATTTTTTAAGCTGCCCATGATAGTTTCTTACAGCTTTATCTGCAGCACCTTCAGCTTTTGTAGAACCTTTATAAAAGAGTGCTTTCTGGCGGGCTTCTGACAAGATGACTTTAAACCCTTCAGGTAGCTTTAATCCATTCAGGTGTTGGTCCAACGCCTGCTCTGTTTTATCAACCTGTTTTTTGCTCTTTTTATACATGTCAAGAGCAGCCGCAAGCTTGGCAAATTTACTATTGTCCTGCTCTTTAGCAAGTGCCGTCTCAATAATGTCTATATCCTGCTCGGTTACAGTCAGGAAGATTTTTTGCCGTGAATAAGGCTCATTGCTTGCCCGTGTTCCCCGTCCTAGCCACTGCTCAATCAAATCCAGCCGACCATGCTTAATGGCACTGAATATGCCAACGACAAGAAATGCCGTTTGCTCACCTTGACGCATATCTGACCCAATCCCCTGATCTGCCGTCAGCACATTATCCAGATGAGGGGCACCTGACATCTGCAGTTGCTTATTCGTTGCACTGTCAAGCTTCATCCCCCCCTTTTTGCTGTATAACTTGTTGTGAGGATCATAAAGTACTATCTCACCCTCATTGTTGATGTGGCACATTTTAAAGTCGCAGGATACAGGATTTCCATCGTTATCCAACCGCCCTTCATAGACCTGATGCCGTGCAGCTTTCAGACATTCACGCCAGTGTTCACTCACATGCTCATAAAATTTTGGGTTATTGCTGGCTTCAGCGTCGTGCCTGGAGACCGCTGCATCAAGTACAGTGACCCCTTCATGGGGAGCCAACTGTTGAATAACATTGAGTGCTGCATGTTGTCTAACATTGCCAGAGGGGTCATTGCCTTTGATACGGAGTACCTTAGCACCAGAAATTCGGTCAATAGCACGATTTGCTGTTGTCAACGGGTTCTCATTCAGCGCCTTTGCCGTTTCCGCATGGGTTCCTTTATTCGCAAACAAAGCTGCAATAGCCGGTGTTGCTTTCGTTGCTGAATAGCCGGTAAAGAGGAAAGCATTTGCCATCGTTCCCATAAATGCTCTTGCTAACGCTTCACTGCTTTTGTAGGCCTCTTTGTCAGATTCATGGGCCACATCAAAGGTTTTCAGTCCTCTTTCAACATTTGCCTGCACTTCATTCAAATCTGCTTTCATGTAGGGCAATACACCAGAGACTGACTCATCGCCAAATATAACGCCTGTTCTGAAATAATCTTTGATTTCATTTAATAGCAGCTTTACTTCAGGACTCAGCTCATCTTGGTGCATATCAAGTGCCATCCTGATCGTTTGCATGATCACCTGAAATTCAGAAAATGACAGCACACAAGCGCTACGATGATGCCTTATTGCATTGTCAATAGTATTGTCTGGCGTATCTTTATCAATGCCCAATAATTTATTGCGTACCTGTTTTAGTTTTTCCGGACGCTTCCACCAAGGGGGTCTTACATCTAAAAACCCGTTTTTCAAAATATCCATGGTCTGCAGTTGCCTTTCACGGCGCCGTTCATTCAAACCGACGGCTTCATACAACTGCTTGGCGTTGCTGTCTGGTGCAACGATCAATACAGAACGACGTCTGCAATCGACGGGTTCCTTAAGTTGAGAAATAACGCTCAAGGCATTGTCAACTTCAAATTCAATCCCCAAACTCTTGCCGCCGCCTGTTCCTTCCATCAAAAATAGATGATCTCCTTTACCTGATGAAATCGCATGGGCCTGCTTTCTCATCAACTCGGGTACAGCTTTTACCTGATTACTACGCAGCTGAATACCTCTGTGCTCCATAAACGCTGAAAGCGCACGAGCTGTAGAGTCTGCCAAAGTACCTACTGCCCCCCTTGAGTCCTTCATTTCCTGTAACGAAGTGGTTAATAAAGCAAACTTCACATTCAATTGATAGGCACGTGTCTTAAACCGCTCCCCTTCATCTTGCCGGACAATTTCAAGTGCTTTTAAATCTCGCCTGTGATCTATAAATCCATTAGTATGTCGCCGTAGTATATTAGCTGTCATATTGACTTGGCGCAGTTGCCACATACACTTATTATACTTTGATAACTCATCCGGATTAAGACCCGCCGGAGCAACGCCACGATCCCACAGAGTTCTGGCCTCATCAATACTAAAGTGGGCTTTCGACTTTTCCAGGAATGCTTTTAATGTATCAGAAAGTACTAAACTGGCATCCTCAAGCTTGCTTTCCTGAACCTGAAGCTGGCTAATGATTCTGTCCAACTCATGGATATTGCCTGTAAGACTTGTTTCACCGGATATGTCGATGACCCCCTTACCATAAACCTCTAGCTGCCTCAGGAATTCATTTTTAAATGTATGTCTATTGGCTTGCAAATGGTCTATTAAATCATGACTGGCTGCTGGAAGATTATCCTTCAACTCATCAATATAGGTATCTTGAAAACGCTCAAAGCTGCTGGCTAAAGAAATAGCAGGGAAATCCTGGCTATGTTTCCCTGTCGTATAATCAATGTGAAAAATACCCTTCTCTTTTTTAGGCTTCCCATGCTTATCATTATTCGCCAGCTTTGCTTCCAGCGCTAAAACGGCCGGATGATCACCCCCTGCAAAGGTATTAATACCTTCTATAGTAACAATTGAGTCACTCTCGATTTCCTCAATATCTGACTGTTCCAGCTCTGTACTGTGCGCTTTGATACCGACTAACCGCTGTATACAAAAGCTACGGTTACTCTCAATGTTTTTATTCCAGCGCACAAAACCAGAAGCTGTCTTAATACACTCTTGAGCAATTTCTTTTTCCCTTGCCTGGTCACTGAGCTCTGGCCTCATCCTGGCAAGGTATTTATCAGCCTGCCTCAACGCTGTATCGCAAGCACCTTTACTTTCTCCATGGCCTAAAGCAACGGCTAATCGGGTGTAACCTTCAAGTTTCTCTTGATCTGCACTTCGGTTGCCACCACCCATTGGTCTGCATCGCCAGTTCCCCTTATCAGTTAATGTGTATAAAAAACAGCATGGCTTACTGATCAGTAAAATACCTTCCTTTTCATTGCCCGTGACTTTGTCTTTATTAACCACAGGCAAAAAACTGTCGCCTTCATTGCCTGAAAAAGGGAGCTGTTTATCAGGGTTATTTAACAGGATATTCGGAGCAACCTCCCAGAGACACCCCCTCATACTGAGTAGCTCAAGAGGTCTTCCTGTATCATTCGTTCGAAAACTCAGTCCCTGATCTTCAAAACCCTGTTCTTTTGTTAAGTTGATAAAGGTTTTGCCCGTTGCCGTGTATCTTACAGCGGGCAGTCCTGCCTGTTCCAGTACACGGTGAAAAATCCCCCCTGTCACTGTACAGTGATCTTCTCCACTGGTCGCCCTTTGTGATTTACTGGAGAATTGAACCACAGGCTGTGGCTTTCCAGCTTGATTAAATGCTTTCAGCATTCTCTCATGATGGGCTTGAGCTGCTGGCTTTCCTTCAATCAACCTCATTCCCCTGAACAGTTGCTTAGAATCTTTATAACAGCGGTACTCAGCCTGCATCAGGGCTATCACACTTTCGGCATATTTATCTGCTTTTGATTGTTCGAGCAGGGTTCCTTCTTTGGCCTTTTCTTTAACATAGTGTTGGCTTAAACAGGATAAAATCATTGAATCTGCGGTGCTTATTTCCTTCAGCGTAGCCAGATAAAAGGCACAGACAGGTATTTGATCAGTAATGCCGTACTCCTGCAACAGCGTTTGCACTGCACGGAGTGCCGACTTTTGATACGTTGCCAGGGAATCAGGGTTGCCACTGTCTGGCAATGCTGCTCTTAAAGCCAGTGTTTTTTCAAACCAGCTTCGTGCTAACTCAGGATGATTCTTAAATAGCATCAGCACTTTGGCTGTAGGGCCTTCAGCACTTGGGGCAATTATCCCCTTTTCACCCTTCGCCTCAGGCTCGGTTGCTTTTATCAGGCTATGATAAGAATGTCTTAACTCTGTCACAGAAACCCCGCTAACCTTGGTTGCCTTGGGGTTTATTTTCTCCGTTAAGTTACTCTCAACAACCAGTGCAGCAGAACGTGAGCCTATGAGCTGATGAAAATGTTGATTCACCCTTTTGGCAATATCTTTTTGGTATGCACGAATACACTGATGAGCGGCTTGTGAAAGATAGTTTCCCCGTGTGTCACCAAGACGGCGCTCCCCCCAATGCGAAGGTGACAAATTGTTGATAAAGTGCATGTATTCTGACCGGAGCTGCCTTAGTTTGTCAGGATCAACTGTTTTTTTGGCGTGATACTTCATATGCTCCTCAAGCCCCAGTAAAATATCATGCACTGCCCTGGCTGACTGATAGCCCCTTATATGCAGCCCCTCATCAGATACATCAGAAGCTCCAACAGGTACTGATAAGTTATGTATCTGCACAGTCTTTAACGAGTCCCACGCGTCAGCAGCCTTAAACGCTGATGACCCAAAAAACTTTCTTATAAAATCTTCAGTGTCATATATGTCTCCCGAATGGCCTGGTTTCCTGATAATATTTTCTCGAATTCGCGTACGCCTTTTCTCTAAAATAGACGACTCTGATTCCCTGTTATCTCTTTCAAGAATAAGTCTGAGAGATTTTGTTTTTTTAATTTCATCGTTCAACAATAATTCATTCTTCTTACACTGAGCTAAAAAATTCTCCTCTAACCCATGAGACACTAATTCCTTATGGTATTTTTTTTCGTCTATATTACCAACACCGATATTACTGATTTCTTGAAGAAATTGTACTTTCTTATCCAGCTCAGTTGCAGTGACAGTGTGCTTGCTTCGCCTTCTCTTAGACCTGGCATGCGAATATTTTGTTAAAAATGGCTTTGTAGTATCAGCTGTTTCCTTCGACATTAATGCTTCATAGTGCTTATGATTTCCCGGTGTATGACATATATCAATAATATTTAAAGCAATCCCTTTAAACCGTTCCTGCTGAGATTGAGTAGCACTGTTAAGCCCTGCAATATACTGTGTTAAAATATTTCTGATATCCTTTAAATTAAGCTGACCCCCTGTGTTCTCCAAGTCTTTAAAGTGCCGATCAAACTCAACAAGCTCTTTATTTTTTTCATCTATAAATTTATTGACCAGCTCCATTTTTTCAGACAACTGAGCTAAATGATCTGGTGGAAAAGAATCAATACTCTCAACATCAGCAAACTCATTGTCTATCCGCGCAAGCTCATTCTGCAAGGATTTCCATTGATTTTGTATTTTGGACTGGGTTGTTTTCAAACCTTGTAAATAGGTTTGTACCTTACCATCAGTGGCATCATAAGGCGCTGCTTTTGTTAAATTTGTATCGAACTGATCTGCTGCTGAAAGCAGCTGCTTTCGGTGATGCTCAAAAGCCTCATGGATATTGCCATCTCCGTCATAAGCCAAACTTGCCTGTAAATCCAGGCCTTCTTTTGTCCTTGTCATCGCCGCTCTTAATTCAGGACTTCCTGTTTTACGTGGTGTCTCCTGTTCATGGGGTGAGCGTCTTAGTCCACTAACACTGTTTTCTGTATCAGACATTGAGGCTGAGGCTGAGGTTGAGGTTGAGGTTGAGGTTGAGGAACGATCTCGCTTTGCAGGTATCGGCTTATAGCCTGAGCCATTATTTTTTGAAAAGAAGGTTATCCACTTATCACACTGGCTCGTCTGAGGTTCCAATAATGTGTTAATTTCTGTTTGTTTTTCAGGGTTATCCCTAATGAGTTGCACTTTAACTTCCTCAATCTCATTCTTTAACCTGTTAAGGCGCAACAAAAAATTCTCTATCTCTTTACTCGTTTCATCTTTTGGTACACTGTTTACCAATCTTGTATTTATTTCTAAAATCTTGCCTTGAATGGATTGACTGAGCTTCAGGCTCTTCTTCAGTTCCTGATTGGCTTCCGTTAGTTTGAGATCTAAATCTGCGTTCTTGCGTTGCTCAGCCTCCAGTTCATCCAGCCTGTTGGCTCTGCTCTGCGCCTTCTGCACTTCTCCACCTAAACGAGTTTTCTCTCTTTCCAGCTCCAGGTTTTTTCTATTTGTTTCCTTCAGCCCTTGCTCTAACTTGGTAATCTTGCTCTCCAGCTCCCCTTGTTTTGCCAGATCCGTCTCTTCCAGTGCTTGCTTTGCCTGTACCGCTTTGTCCAGCGCTTGCTCTAACCCCGTAATCTTGCTCTCCAGCTCCCCTTGTTTTGCCTGATCCTCCGTTTTCAGCGACTTCCTTGCCTGTATCGCTTTGTCCAGCGCTTGCTCTAACTCGGTAATCTTGCTCTCCAGCTCTCCTTGTTTTGCCTGATCCTCCGTTTCCAGCGTCTTCCTTGCCTGTACCGCTCTGTCCAGCTTTTGCTCTAATTCGGTAATCTTGCTCTCCAGTTCTCCTTGTTTTGCCAGATCCGTCTCTTCCAGTACTTGTTTTGCCTGTACCGCTTTGTCCAGCGCTTGCTCTAACTCAGTAATCTTGGTCTCCAGCCCCCCCTGTTTTGCCTGATCATTCGTTTCCAGCGTCTTCCTTGCCTGCTCTGCTTCTTCCAGCACTTGCTCTAATTCGGTAATCTTGCTCTCCAGCTCCCCTTGTTTTGCCTGATCCTCCGCTTCCAGCGTCTTCCTTGCCTGTACCGCTTTGTCCAGCGCTTGCTCTAACTCGGTAATCTTGCTCTCCAGTTCTCCTTGTTTTGCCTGATCCTCCGTTTCCAGCGTCTTCCTTGCCTGCTCTGCTTCTTCCAGCGCTTGCTCTAACTCGGTAATCTTGCTCTCCAGCTCCCCCTGTTTTGCCTGATCTTTCGTTTCCAGCGTCTTCCTTGCCTGTTCCGATTCTTCCAGTTCGTGCTCCAACCGGGCTTTCTCACTCACCAGCCCTTCCAATCCGGCCTTATCACTCTCCTCCAGCTCCCTGACACTGCTCTTTGCCTCTTCCAGTTCGTGCTCTAACTCGGTAATCTTCCTCTCCAGCTCCCCCTGTTTTGCCTGATCCTTCGTTTCCAGGGTCTTCCTTGCCTGTTCCGCCTCTTCCAGTTCGTGCTCCAACCGGACTTTCTCACTCTCCAGCCCTTCCAGCCTGGCCTTATCACTCTCATCCAACTCCCTGGCACTGCTCTTTGCCTGTTCCAGTTCGTGCTCCAACCGGTCTTTCTCACTCACCAGCGCTTCCAGCCTGGCCTTATCACTCTCCTCCAGCTCCCTAGCACTGCTCCTCGCCTCTTCCAGTTCGTGCTCCAACCGGTCTTTCTCACTCACCAGCCCTTCCATCCTGGCCTTATCACTCTCCTCCAGCTCCCTGGCACTGCTCCTCGCCTCTTCCAGTTCGTACTCCAACCGGTCTTTCTCACTCACCAGCGCTTCCATCCTGGCCTTATCACTCTCCTCCAGCTCCCTGGCACTGCTCCTCGCCTCTTCCAGTTCGTGCTCCAACCGGTCTTTCTCACTCTCCAGCCCTTCCAGCCTTACCTTGTCCAGCTTCAGCCTTACCTTCTCATTTTCCATCTCCTCCAGCAAAACCTGCTTCGACGCCAGCTCTTTTAACCGAGACTCAAGGGAAACGACACTTCTTTTCAGCGCTTGTTCACTTCTTCGGCTATCCTTTAAAGCACTTTCCAAATCACGCTTTTCTGCATCATTTTCCCCTGAGAGACCTGGTATGCGATAAACATGGCCTGGTAGAGTACCATGTGCCTGTTCAAGTTGACGGTGTAACGCTATAACCTCTGCTCTCAGTTGAGCGACCTCATCAGTACCAGCATGGCCTTGAACATTCCTGGGCATGTTATCTTCGATACTACGGAGCCTTCTGCTCAGGTCCTCAAATCGTGAAAGTAATTCCCTTTCTTCCCTTCTATCAACGGTTTCTCCAACAGGGCGAGTCCGCTGCAATGCAGCTTTCAACTCTGACACTAATTGATCGGTATCAATTTCGGGTTTGGTTTGTTGTTGAGCAAGAGCATGGCGGATCAAATCCCGCAGCTCCTCCTTATTCAGTGCAGCATTGCGCTGAACTAATTCCATCTGTTGCTGGAGGCCTTGGATAAGGTGCCTCATATCACCTGTAACGTCTGAAGTCAGGAGGGGGCTGAGCTGTTGTTGCTGAGGCGCCATCAAATCTGCCAACAAGTGTACCAGTTCATCCCTGTTCCCTTTTAACGCGTTCTGTAGCATCTCTGGTGTTATTACAGGTGTACCTTTTTCACCTTTGGCTGAATCAGGCTTCCCCTCATTCGTCGTCGTTACTGTATTGGACGGAGTGTCATTATTTGTGTTTGATGGACTGACTGTTGGGCTGACTGTTGACTGGTTACTCGGATTTATCGCCGGACTATTTGTAAATCCAGGCGTGACATTAATGGTTGGGCTAAAATGGATTCCTCCTGTCGGGTTTGTTCCTGCGGCAGCAGTGGCTGGTGAAGCCTGGAATTGCTGCTCGCTGGCAAGGGGGGATTCTGGAATCTGATCTATCTGACCTGCAAACCTGTTCCCCATTTCCTCCTGTAAGTTCATTTTCCCTCTATCTGTCAAACCAACCTCAAATGTACCATCCATACCCTGACCGGCAGTGACTCGTGGCTGGCGCTGCCCACTGTTATCTGTCACACTGTTTTCACTTGGCTGCACTGAAAAATCCCTGCCAAGTAACTGTTCCAGGGAGATCGGATAGGGCTGAGACAATCCCTGTAACGCTTTCGCCCTTGCTTCATGAAATAATTGTCTCATCTCCTCATCTGGCTGGTAATCTTCCAGTGTCTTCAGGCTATCCAGTTTTGTTTGTAATCTATCTTCGAGGCCTTGCTGCTGTTGTAAAAGGGATTGTTCAATGTCTATGCGATTATTTTGTATTGCATGAACAAGGCCTTGATATTTACGTAAAATCTCAGGAGGAATATTTTCTTCTGATGGTTTAATACTTATTATTTCACCATTAGGTCGTTTAAACACAATCCTGAAGTTCTCTTCCAGATCTTCGTCATTATTAGCAACCAGCAAATGTAGCAGCTTTTTCGATGAAGTTGCAGTAGCAAATTGTTTCGATATATCTTCAACTTCATTTAATTCATTTTCACCAACGGTCATTACAGACCGGTCAGCAATCCTTTTTCCGTCTGGATGGTCGCTATCTCTAGGTATATTTTGTGCTGGAATAGTACTTTTTATACTACTTTCACCAGCGTCTGATTGAACGTCATCAGTTGTTGACCAAGACTCTACAGATGATTCTGTAGAAGGTATTTTTGGATTATTGGGTCCTGAAACAGACATGCGTATCCATCCAATCTATTATCTTTTGATATATGCCATTAATTATAGGCAGCCTTAAAAAAAATAATACGGTCAAAAAAACAAACCTGGTGAAACTTGAAAAGCAAAATAAAATTTGGCGTCTTTATTTTGTCAATACTGCGAACACTTTCATGCAGCAATAGCTCCGTAGTTACTGAATCGCTGATAAGTGTCCATGATTTTTTCATCATTCATGGCGATTCCTAAATCCTCAAAAACTCTGCACATCCAGTGTTGGTTGAACTTACGGCGTTTCCAGCTGACTATGGATATCACCGTTTGATCATTTGTGCCCTTGCCCTTCCTGTCTTCCAACTTCACTGAAGTTACGCACTTCGCTACCATCGACTACAACAGGTAGTAACTTATCCAATGGGATAGACACTGTATGTAATAGCACTGCGTAACTTGAGTTACTCACAAAAGACTGGAGGGACGACTTTCCTGGCATCTGGTCAGATTCAAGTCGGCAAAAATATCGGTAGAGCGGTGAGTCCATCAGAGTGAATGATAAATAGCCATAGTCGTACTGGAGGTACTGTCTCAGCAAGGCAATACGGAGCACTGATTCAGCGGAAAGTCCTTTTCTCCCTGTATCGTGTATGGTGTATTGCACCAGTGTCCAAGTCATCAAAAACCCGGTCAATACACTCCGGGCGTGCATTCAGCCAATGGGAGATGCTGGACAGTTCTTCACAAATTTCATGAGCAATACAAGCCAGATCGAGCCTACACTGTGGGTTGCGTTTTTTGCGCATTTGAAGCCCCTTTGTTTGGTTTTCCCTGTTTTTGTTGTCCTGGGAAATATAGCCGTTAAAAAACAATGGGGCTTCAATTTTTACAGCGCCTGAATTCTCTGGCCTGTAAGCTGATTTAGTTTTTTGATGGAAACTAGCTTAGGGTTTTTAGTGTATTTTGTTGCTGTAAATATTGATAAACTCTTTTTTTTTGAAGCCTTACCAGTCCATTTAGAATCCAAGGCCTGTTATGAACCTCAATCACCTTATCCATTTTGACGCCACCTGTCGTCATTGTTGCCACAAAGAAGGGGTATCGCCCATTCACTCATCAATACGGGAAGACGGGAAGACGGGAAGGTAGCCTTTCACCTGGCATTACCAAAGCAGAAACACTTTGGCATGTTGTGTTACCTATGGCCAGTCCCGCAATAGTCACTGGATTACTCCTGACCGTTGTTGCCCGTGCAGCAGGCGGAGTCACCCCACTCATACTCGCTGGTGTTGTTAAGTCAGCGCCCACCCTGGCCATTGATAGCCATTATCCTGTAATACACCAGGATCAAAAGTTTATGCACCTTGCACACCATAGTTACAATATTACTGGTTTTCAGCTCCCGGATGCAGAAACTTCTCGCCCACTGATATATGCCAGAGCTTTACTGCTTATATTGACCATTGCCACAGGCAATTTCCCGGCTGTTGTCATACGTAATCACTTGCGTGAAAAATACAAGAGACTGGAGAGTTAATCACATGAAAAAAATAACTGGACAATTTGGAACAAACCCCTCTGGGCACTTGGATGAGCTTCCATTATTCCAACTGAGTAACCTGGGAAGGAACCGGAATAAACTCTGTCTGGATGATGAAAAATACTGCCTTGATATTCAAGGACTTAATGTCTTTTATGAGACCAGGCAGGTGCTTTTCGATATTTCCATGAAAATACCAAAACAACGGGGCACTGCATTTATTGGCCCTTCTGGCTGTGGTAAGTCAACACTGCTGCGTACATTTAACCGTATGAACGACCTCGTTGACAGTTGCAACGTCAGTGGGAATGTATTTCTTGAAGGCATTGATATCTACAGTAAATCATTGAATGTTGCTGATTTACGCCGAAGGGTTGGAATGGTGTTTCAAAAACCAAACCCCTTCCCAAAAAGTATTTATGAGAACGTTGCTTATGGTTTACGTATTCAGGGAATACGAAAAAGAAGAGTGCTTAACGATAGGATAGAGTGGGCACTGAAAAGTGCTGCCCTGTGGCATGAGGTCAAAGACCGGCTGCATAAAAGTGCACTCAGCCTGTCAGGTGGCCAGCAACAGCGGTTAGTTATTGCAAGAACCCTTGCCATTGAACCAGAAATTCTGTTACTTGACGAACCGGCTTCAGCGCTGGACCCCATTTCAACCTTAAAAATTGAAGAGCTGATCTCCACGCTAAAGACGCGCTTTACCATTGTCATAGTCACACATAATATGCAGCAGGCAGCAAGGGTTGCTGACTACACAGCATTCATGCATATGGGAAAACTGGTTGAATACGATGATACCGATACTCTTTTCACCAACCCTCAAAAAAAACAAACAGAAGATTATATTACCGGCCGATATGGCTAGTACAGGAAAGCCCTAATACTTACACCACTTGATTTATGGTTTGATCTACGGCCTTAGTTTTTAAAAGAAGTAGCAAGGATGCAGCAGATCACTGTTAATCATTCACATTAAGCGAAGCTCAGCAACACGAGCTGGAAAATAGTGTCCGCAAAAGAGGTAGCACTCAAGCATTTGTTCTCAGAGCCAGGATTATACTTTTGGCGGCTGAAGATCTTAGCATTAGAGCTTCTGCTGCGAAATGACAGTGCAACAGAAGAACCGTTACACTCTGGCACAAACACTGGCTTGAACGTCTTAAGGAAACGTCTGTTACTGAACGCCTCAAGGAACCCTCCAGGCCGGGTCATCCCCCAAAATTTACTGAGGAGCAGATTTGCCAAATTATGGCCTTATACTCCGTTGATCAGCGAAACACGCGCCGAGGAAGACTTTAATTGTTCATGTTTTTGCCCCAGGGCGGTCATTAAAAAGCGGTAAAAAGTAAGAAAGCGTCATATCATTGCAACATAGTTGCAGGATAATAAATGCTAACCGTGTTGATAATGCTCATAGTGTTGATATATCACAGCTGGCTCAGGGTTCTTTCAGGCGGCTAATAACCTGTCATTGTGTACATTGTGTAGCGCAGTCAAGGGTCAACAACCCCAATGGGTAGTGTAACTTCAATCATAGCATCATAATGTTTAGTTTTTATGGATAACCGCAGCGACCACTTAACCTTGCATATTTCACGGCAGTTCAGTACAGAACTGGATGATTTGCGAAATGGGCTACTGGCCATGGGTGGACAAGTGGAAAGGCAAATATTAGACGCTGTAGATGCTTTAGTGCAAGCTGACAGCCGACTGGCTTATACTGTGTCGGAAAAAGATACCAAGATCAATTTTATGGAACTGTCAATTGATGATGAGTGTGCTCGTATCCTGGTTCGACGAAACCCGGCGGCAGGTGACCTACGCCTGGTCATTGCCTGCACTAAAGCTGCCACGGATCTGGAGCGTATTGGCGATGAAGCCTCTAAAATAGCTCGTTTTGCCATTGAATTATCGGAAGAGGGTGAAGCTGCCAGAGGATATGGCGAGATAAACCTGTTAAGCAACCATGTTTGCCAGATGGTAAGGGATTCTCTGAATGCTTTTGCCCGTTTTGATGCAAATATGGCTTTAGCTGTTGTTAAAGAAGATCAATCTGTTGATAAAGAATATAAAAAAGCTAACAAGGCTCTGATTGACTATATGAAGGAAAGTCCACAGTCCCTTGGGCAGCTTTTAAATATTGTATGGGTTTTGCGCTCTCTTGAACGTATTGGCGACCATGCTCGTAATATTGCTGAGTACGTAATCTACCTGGTTAAAGGCATTGATATACGTCACCAGGGGTTGAAAAAAGTTAAAAAGGATATATTCAAGAACCATACTTAAAGCTAAAAGTCCTAGACTTAATTAATAAAAAAACATATTATTTTTTTTGATTAATTTTCCATTAATTACAAAAAATATAAGCTAATTAATTCTAAAGATATTTTTCTAGACTAACCTTAAAATTAAACGACACCTATTAATGAGACAGGCTGTCTACCTTTAATTATAAACAAATGCATTCGGTTGAGCAGTACGATAAGCTAATCAGAAGGTTATCATGGACTCAACAATAACAGAAGACGCCTGGAATATTCCGGAAGATCATCAATCTGGGGTAGACTCATTACTAGCCTGCCTGGCTATTCTAACACGCCACTACGGTAACCCTTATTCGCCGGAATCACTGGTATCTGGTCTTCCCCTGGAAAAAAACAGGTTAACCCCTGACTTGTTTATTCGTGCTGCTGACAGGGCTGGACTAACAACAAAGCTGCATAAACGAAAATTATCAGAGATTTCTTCCTTAGTCGTACCTGCTGTTTTATTACTGAAAGAGAAAAAATCCTGTATTTTATTGCGCATAGATCATGAAAATGGTAACGCGACCGTTATTATTCCAGATACGGGAGAGGGTAAGAAAGAAATTACATTAAGTGAGCTGAATTCACATTACATTGGTTATGTCATATACACCAGAGCAAAACACCGCTACGACAAGCGAGCACCAAAAAGTCTGAATGTTCAATCCAGGCACTGGTTCTGGGGAACTATTCTTGGTTCCTGGCGGATATACCGTGATGTCTTATTTGCATCAATGCTAATCAATATCTTTGTCCTTGCAAGCCCTTTATTTACTATGAATGTGTACGACCGGGTAGTGCCAAATCAGGCTTTTGATACGCTATGGGTTCTGGCTATTGGCGCACTTCTGGTGTTTACCTTCGACTTTGTTCTTAAAATGATTCGCGGATATTTTATTGATCTGGCAGGGAAAAAGTCTGATATCCTCCTCTCTGCCCGTATCATGGAGCGCGTTATGGGTCTTAGTATGTCTGCACGACCTGCTTCTGTTGGCTCTTTTGCTAAAAATCTGCAGGATTTTGAAAGTATTCGAGACTTTATTACATCTTCAACAATTACTGCATTGATTGATTTACCATTTACTGTAATTATTCTGACGGTTATCTTTATTCTCGCCGGCCCCATTGTCTTTATTCCTATGGCAGGAATGCTATTAATCGGGTTATATAGCTACTTTATTCAGACCCCCTTAAAAAGCTCTGTAGAAAAAACACTGCGATCAAATTCACAAAAAAATGCCACACTCATTGAAAGCCTTTCTGGTATGGAAGCGATCAAAATTGCTCAGGCTGAAGGTGAAATACAACATAAGTGGGAAAAAGCTGTTGGACATATTGCGACATGGAGTGTAAAAACCAAATTAATCAGCACATCTGCCACAAACTTCAGCGCCTATGTACAACAAATAACAACTGTAGGCATTGTCATCACAGGTGTTTACCTGATCACAACCGGTGATTTAAGTATGGGAGGACTCATCGCAACCTCTATGCTGGCAGGCCGCTGTCTTGCCCCTATGGCTCAGATTGCTGGCCTCTCTACCCGTTATAATCAGGCACGATCATCTTTGGATGGCTTGAACAGGGTCATGGAAATGCCCACAGAGCGAGCCGTTGACCGTGACTATATCCACCGACCTGACCTTAAAGGTAATCTCCAGTTTGAAGATGTTAACTTCAAGTATCCGGAACAGGAAATTCATGCATTGCGTGATATCTCCCTGTCTATAAAAGCTGGAGAAAAAGTGGGTATTATCGGACGTATTGGCTCGGGTAAAACCACACTGGAAAAAATGATACTGGGTCTTTATGAACCTGAAACGGGCGCAATCCGTATTGATGGTGTCGACTTACGGCAAATTAACCCTACGGACTTACGACGCTGCATCGGTTGTGTATCGCAGGATATTATGCTGTTCTATGGAAGTATCAAGGAAAATATCACACTCGGTGCCAGCCATATTGATGATGCTGTTCTTCTTGAAGCTGCTAAAATAGCGGGTGTTACCGAGTTTGCCAACAAACACCCCCAAGGACTGGATATGAATGTTGGAGAACGGGGTCAAAACCTTTCAGGAGGACAACGCCAGAGCATTGCCCTGGCCAGAGCCCTTCTAATGGATCCGCCCATTCTGCTGCTGGATGAACCTTCCAGCGCCATGGATAATACCACTGAACTTCGTATTAAACAGCAACTGGCTGCCAGGGGCAAAGACAAAACCCTCATACTGGTCACCCATAAAGCGTCAATGCTGGAGTTAGTGGATCGCCTGATTATTGTTGATAATGGTCATATTGTTGCAGATGGCCCTAAAGCGCAAGTACATGCTGCCCTTAAACAGGGCAAACTGAAAATCGAGTAGGACGACGGGATCATGGAAGACAATAAGGGCAACAAGCCAGTGCCTCCCTCATCTGAAGCATCAGAAGCCCGGAATGAACAGGAAACGCTTCTCGATGGCAGCCTGGGAGATATTCAAAAAAACATCAGTGACGAAGACATGGAGTTTATGTCTGACACCAGTGCAGCAATGCTATTGAGGACGCCACAAGGGGGGAGGCTCCTTGTTTATACCATTCTTCTGTCGCTGGGTACTGCCTTCATCTGGGCCTGCTTTGCCAAACTGGATGAAATCACTCGCGGTTCCGGCAGCGTTGTTCCTTCCTCCCGGCTTCAGGTCATTCAAAACCTTGAAGGAGGGATTCTCAAGGAACTTTACGTTGAAGAAGGTGAAAGGGTCGATGCAGGTCAACCACTACTTCAGCTGGATGACACCCAGTTTCGCTCTGATTTTCGTGAAGGGGCCATAGAACACCTTGGCCTGCTGGCAAAATCAGCGCGGTTAAAAGCAGAGCTATCAGGTGAGCCGTTAACATTTCCCCACGAACTGGGCAATTATCCGGATTATATGCAAAGAGAGCGTGATATTTTTGAACAAAGGAAAAGCTCTCAATGGGCAGAGCAGGCCATCATTGAAAAGCAGATTCTACAGGCAAAACATGAATTTACCTCTACTCAAACCGAATACAATTATCTGCAAAAAAGCTATCAGCTTGGTGCTGAGGAGTTAAAGTTAACAAAACCGCTGGCCGAACAGGGTGTCGTCTCTCAGGTTGAACTGTTGCAGTTGAAACAAAAAGTTAATGATCTTGACTCACAGCGTCGGCTCACCCAGCTCTCATTGCCTAAATTGCAGGCTGCCTATGAAGAAGCCGTAGCCCGACAGTCTGAACTCCGTGAAAAATTGCGGGAAGATGCCGTTCAGGAACTACAGGAGGTTGAAGTCAAACTAGGTCAGCGTGCTGAGTCCCAAAGTGGTGTGCAGGACCAGGTAGACAGAACCCTTGTCCGCGCACCACTGTCAGGTATTGTGAAGAAAATCAATATCACTACCATTGGTGGTGTCGTACAGCCAGGCATGGAAATGATGGAAATCGTTCCCATTGAAGACAACCTGCTGGTTGAAGTTAATATTAATCCTAAAGACATTGGCTTCCTGCGTAAAGGTATGCCTGCCATTGTCAAGCTGACAGCTTACGATTTTGCCATTTATGGTGGACTTGATGGTACTTTAGAGCATATCAGTGCTGATACTATTGAAAATGAAAAGGGCGAAAGTTTTTATGTTGCCAGGATTCGTACCAAAGAGAACTATCTCGGCACAGCCCATAAAAAGCTGGATGTGATGGTGGGTATGCAGACCAGTGTTGATATCATCACCGGTGAAAAAACAGTCATGCAGTATCTTCTGAAACCTCTGCTAAGGGCAAAACAAAACGCCCTCACTGAGCGCTAGCAGCCTGTCTAACTCACAGGCCGTAGCGAGAAGAAACTAACCAGATCCGGTTTTTCACAGCAGCAGGCCAGTGTCAAGTCTGACAAGCTGCTGGCACACTATCCTTGCACGTTAGGTAGGTTATATCAGACAATAGTTCATATTGTTTCAAAAATTTATGGCAAAGGGACAGCCATGAATCCTGATCACAACACACTGACAACCTTGCCGGCCTGTTATCATCAGAAAGGCTCTACACTCACTATTGATTTACTCAAACCGTTTATTTCCAGCGACTTGAACCAACAAAAGGTTTCTCATCTAAAGCTGATATCAGGAAATGAGGCCGGTATCAGCCTGTCAGTTGATGGTTGCCAGCTTATCCTGGACCTCTGTGCTTACCAAACCGGCAACACACAATTACACTACAGCTATCGAATAAGCCAGCAGGATAAACACTATTCTCAGCATACTATTGTCGTTGTATTGTCACCTTCCGAAAATGATTTTGCCACACTCATTGAAGCGACGGTAACCTCTGACCACCCCGTTGCCTCCCTTTCTCAGGAAGAAAATAACCCTCAAGCTTCATCCATTGATAACGAACTTTTTGAAATTGATCAACTATTAACAGATATTGATGGTGAAAGCGATGAATTCAAGCATGTTTCGGAAGAAGGCACAGTGACCTCAACAGTGGCCTCAAATGAGTGCATGACTGGTTCAAATAACGCTGTTGATAACAATTGTGAAAATACCTTGCATAATGATGCTGAGCGGACACCAGAACACGCTAAAGCCCAGGATGATCATGCCCCTGTTGAAGATGAAAATAAGCCCAGTACCCTCCCGCTCACAGAAAAGAACCCGGAAGAAGGTATTCATATAACAACAGAAAATGAAGAAAGCACAGTCCCGGCTTTTGATGAAGCCTCTTTTTCTGATTGTTCCCACCAGTCAGCTGGCGATGCTTCCCCTATGGAAGCAAGTGAGAATAAGCGTCATCTGGCCTTGGAAGCGGCTGAAGTTAATACAAGCACCGAAGAATTCCATTTTAGTACCACCCCAATAACCAGTGACAGTGGAGATAGCACCTTCTCATTTGAGAATGCGTCCTCTGACAGTGAACAGGACACCATGGAAGAAACGGTGTCTTATGAGGATTTAACCCCGGCCCCGGAAAGCCATGATAAAAATAGTTTTGATGATATTCTTAATGAAGTGGAACAGGCAATATCGAAAGCTGATCAGCTGCTAGATGCTACTTTGGCCATTCATCCATCCACAGAGAGCCCGGATGACGCCGCAGAAAAAGCTCTGGAAGAGATTATTGGACAAATGTCTGAACCCTGGCAGCAAGATGCCGCAACAGAGCTGGAAGCCCTGATAAACAGCCTGCCTGAAGAAAAACCCAACCTTGATCAGCCAGATCCCGGTGCGTCTGCACTCTTTCATCAGTCAATGCATAAACTGACGACAGCCATTCCACAGACTTTGACCATTAACAGCCATGAGTCCTATACATTTAGCCTGGAAGATTTTTCTTCTGTCCAACATGCCTCGGCAAAATCAATAGAAGCAGTACAGTTAATTGCGTTGCCCATCTCAGGTCACTTGATCTACAATAATCAGCCAGCAGAAACAGAACAAATAATCTCTAAACGGGATCTCCTCACAGGCAGGCTGAAGTTTGCCCCCGATGACGATGTTTCAACAAACAGGCCAGTGTCGTTCCGTTACATCCTTTGTGGTGACAGTCAACATTAAGGTCTGTGATAACAGACAAAAAGAATAGCCCTGACTCTATGAAGACAAGCTATCAACAGACTGAAAAATTTGACGGTCTGGCCAACGGTTATGATCGCTACCATCCACGTTAGTCTGTTGAACTGGTGAACTACTCGCGCCTAAAGACGCGAGCTTCCAATACTAAGCAGCTACCGAGGTAGATACTGTTCTTTTCTTTTTTGACGTTTCATTGCGAATAGCGAGAGAAGCCTTGGCTTTTCTCGGCTTACGAACCGCTCCACGCCCTTTAGTCAGCACTGGAATACCTTTGCTGACCAACTCCGTTCCAGAGTCCAAAATAAGATTAATTGCTCGTTTCTTAATTACGATGCTGGCGTTTTTGTCAGCATTGTCAACGTGTCCACAGTTACCACAGGCAAACAATTCTTGTTTCTTGCGGTTGTCGGGGTGAGTGTGACCACAATCAGCACACTCTTGACTCGTATAGGGTGCAGGTATTTTGAATACCGCCTTTCCTGCTTTGGCGGCTTTGTAGCGTGTGTAGGTTTCCAGATAATGCCAGCCAACGTTAAGAACCGCTTTGTTGAGTCCAGCTTTGGCTCTGGCACTATTCGGAATAAACTTACCGTTGCAGTCTTTCCTGGCCTTTGGCTTGCGGGTCATCCCTGATGTTTTCAGGTTCTCAAAAATAATTACCCTGGCCTTACTGTCAACCATTGCACGGCTGGTTTTATGGCAAAAATCTTGCCTGATACAGGCCACTTTCTTATGTTGTCTGACTATCCGGTTTTTGGTCATCTGACGACGGTTAGAACCTTTAGTTTGGCAAGATAAGCGGCGTTGCAGCTTCTTAATATACCGCTTGCGCTTATCCATGTTGTTTTTCTGGTTTGCAGTGAAGTCGTAAGCCGTTACGCCAGTATGAGCAGGGACAACCACGCCACGATCTACGCCGATAACATACTCATCCAGCCATTGCTCAGATGCGCCTTGCAGCCATACCAGATTAGCCTTGTCGGTTGTTGGTTCGTCTGCGCCGTCGTCATAGCAGAAAGACACATAATAACTGCCAGCCTCTTTCCTGATATACAACGACTTTGGCTGTGAAAATGTCCGGTGATTCTTAATGGACAGATAACCGATATTATTGGTCTTTGTGCCAATAAAAAGACGGGTTACTCCGTCCTTGCACACATCGAATCTGAATATCTCTTTTGTTATATGGATACTGCCCTTGTCGGTTTTTGGCTTGCGCTTTGGCCTACCACAAATCCCTTTCATGAATTTCTGATAGGTCTGATACCAATTAACCGCTGAATTACGAATAATATGGCTGGGGCAGTCACAGAGCCAAGGGCTTAGTTCCTTGCTTTTGAAGTGAGAGGTTTTTTGATCAACAGGCGGATAAGTCCCTATAGGACAGTACTTTCTGGCGTAGGCCCTGAAATAGCGATCTTCATCACACTTTGCATTCCAGATAAACCGGGCACAGCCCATCCATTGCGACAGAATCAGCTTTTGCTGAGCTGTTGGATTGGCTTTTAGTCGGATACCTTGAAGCATTTCTTCACCTTATCAAAACGACAACCACATGATACTCTTGCTAAAATTTACCGTCAACCATGAGGTTTATATGTACGAATGGAGAACAGGAAGATCATGTGTATTTAAAAATAATGTACATCTAGTATTTGTGACTAAATATAGACGTAATGTTTTTACCAGGGAGATGCTAGATCGGCTTACTGATATATATGGGGAGACATGCGAACAAATGGATTGTGAGCTTCTGGAATGTAATGGAGAACATGATCACGTTCATATGATGGTGAGTGTTCACCCCAAGCTCTCAGTATCTAACTTGGTTAACCTGATGTGTGACTTTTAATGATGCAGTCAGAAAGGCATGACCACCGTCTAAAATAGAAGTGCAACCCACTATCAGACGGTGCCGGTCATGCCTGTAGAAGAGTTTATCACCAATATCTTTTGTTTGATTGATGATTTGTACAACACTGTTGTCACCAGCCCATTACGTAGACGTGGTACTCCACCAAAACTCTCTGATAGCGAAGTCATCGCTATGGAAATTGCAGGCGAGTGGCTCGATCACCATCACGACAAGGGCATTTACGAATACTTCAAGAAACATTGGGAACACTTGTTCCCCAACTTGTCCCACAGGACTCAGTTTGTACGCCAAGCAGCAAACCTCTGGGTTGTTAAGCAGAAACTGCATCAATATTTGGTGCGAATGCTTGGGGCGGGTAGGTCAGATATTCACTTGGTTGATGGCTTCCCCATGGATGTCTGTGTAAGAACAAGGGCTAACCGCAGTAAGGTCTACAAAGGCCAGGCAGCCTATGGATATTGTGCGTCAAAGAAGAAATCTTTTTATGGCTTTCATGGTCATTTGCTAACAGATGCACGGGGCGTTGCGGTTGATATGACAGTGACAGCTGCCAATATTGATGAGCGAGACAGCATATACGACTTGCTTGAAGGCATTAAAGGATTAATGATTGGCGACAAGGGCTATATCAGACCTGAGCTGAAGCAAGACTGTGAAAGTTTTGGTATTGATTTGCAAACGCCACTGCGAAAAAACATGAAAGATAAACGACCAAGATCGGTTGTCAGGAAGCTGATGAATATTCGGCGACGTATAGAGACGGTCATTGGTCAATTGGCCGAGTACTTTGAGCTGCAGCGTGTGAGAACTAGGGATGAATGGCACCTGACAAGTCGTGTAGCTCGAAAGCTGCTGGGCATCACTGTTGGAATTTACTTGAACATCCAGTCTGGGCATGAGCCTATGCAGTTTGAGGGTATGCTTTCAGCTTAAAGTCACACATCAGGTTTGGTTAGTAAATTAAAAGGTAAGTCGTCCTATTTTCTGAGAAAAGAGTTTTGGCCTCAAATAAAACCCATGCTATGGGGTAAACACTTTTGGAGTCCGAGCTATTGCTGTGTTTCTGTTGGCGGTGCCAGCCTGGAGACGGTAAAGGCATATATAGAAAATCAAAGAACCCCTCCCTCTGAAAAAGCAATAAAAACATCTATACTCGTGACCGTTGAAGATGCTTGATTTTTCTGCATTTTTTTAGCAATCTCAACGGATGCCAAAATTTATGCTCACACCTCAGCAAAAATCAACCTTGGAGTCCCAACACAAAACGTCGCGGGATGCTCGGGAGTGTGACCGTATTAAAGCCGTATTACTGAGATCTGAAGGCTGGTCAATAACCGCCATTGCTCAAGCATTGAGAAAAAGTGAATTTTCCATTGCCCGGCACATTGATGACTACCTGAAAAAGGACAAACTGAAACCTGAAAACGGTGGCAGTGAGAGTCATCTTAATGACGAGCAAAGTGAGCAGCTAATTGTGCATATTTCAGAGCATACTTACGCCCATGTCTACGAAATTGTGTCGTATATTTTTGAACGCTGGGCTGTCAAATACACCGTGTCAGGCCTCAACAAGTGGTTGCACCAAAAAGGCTTCACCTACAAAAAACCAAAAGGTGTACCGCACAAGGTGGATGCCAATAAGCAGGCAGAGTTTATTGAGCACTACGAAGAGTTGAAAGCCTCACTGCCTGAGAGTGAGGTTGTGCTTTTCATGGATGCAGTTCACCCAACGCAAGCCACCAAAATCACCTCGGGTTGGATACGCAAAGGTGTTGATAAAGTCATCAATACGACGGGCAGTCGCAACCGAATGAACATCGTCGGTGCGATAGAATTGAACAACTTGTCTGCTGCTATTTTTGATCAATTCGAGACGGTTAACGGGCTGGCTATCATTGAATTCTTCAGAAAAGTTAAGTCCGCTTATACATCAAAGAGTGTCATTCACATGGTGCTGGATGGAGCAGGTTATCACTATTCGAAGGAAGTCGTTGATGAGGCTGAAAAGCTGGGTATAAAACTGCATTACCTTCCGCCCTACAGCCCAAACCTGAACCCAATTGAGCGGTTATGGAAGGTAATGAATGAGTACGTTCGAAATAATCAATACTTTGCAAAACCGAAGGATTTCCGGAAAAATATACGTCATTTTCTGTATGTTACGCTACCAGAAATAGGTGCTTCGTTAGTGAGCAGGATTAATGACAATTTTCAGATACTGAATCCTGCATCTTGAATTCACTTGGGTATAAACGACTATCACAGCAAGGCTAACGCCTTGTCCGGGCTTGACTCGTCCCTAAAAGAACGAGATTGCGCCCGGTTTTTGTTCAAAACCATGCTGGACTATGCTGGCCCCCCTCCAGAAAAAAGAGCATCTCTCTTGTTTGGCATCACGGAAAATACATTCAATCTGGAAACGTGCTTTGTAATGGCTGACAAGTGTCATGGCATTCAGCACCGTATCCGTTGAGTAAAGTAGAGCAATGCCCACTTTCCTCTTCTGCTGTACTCTCAGCATAACAAGCCTGACAGGGCATTTGAGGCATGTTGAGTAAACGGTTGCAGCCCGGACATCTTCCCCTGTTTCCAGCACGCCTGCATAGCTGAACCTCTGCAAGTCATTTTCAAAGTACACCTTGCCGTCATAAACGTTGGTTCGTCCACGACCTGAATACGTTCCAGTGTAGAGCTATAAAAGGTTTTCATGGCGCCTTAACTGACCAACAACCCGGAATCCTGCTGTGGTAACTGGAGACACACCTTTTTCTTTGAAGTAATCAGCGTCAACGGCAAGATAGCTAATGACCATAGACAGGCGTTGTTCAGCCGGGCCTGTGACTTGCCCGGCATGGAGGTCAGCGCGAGTTTTCCCCTTCATATCGACTGTTTGAAACGCCTTTAAGGCAAAAGCCGTATTGGATGTAAGAGCAACAATGCAAAGCAGGGAAATCTCAAGACCAAACTCGCTGCGGCTTTTACGACCACGCCAGAACATGCCTGGCTCCTTCGTGAGCTTACCACTTTAGGACTTACGCATTGACAACATATCCTAAAGTTTGATAATTACCAAAAATCACTACCTTTCAGGGACGAAAGTGAGAAGTACTACTCGCCCAACAACTGCACAATGCACACTCCCACAATACATGGGGTTTCTGATCAGTGAGCCAAAATCATCAACATGCACAAGGCTGGCAGAAGTGACCGGCATTTCTCACGATAGCGTTAATCGTTTTCTTAACCGCGAACATTATCAGCCAAAAGATATGTTCAAAGAGGCCGCTCAGGACTTGTGTCTTGTTGGTGGCACATTGAGTGTCGATGATACTGTTCTTGATAAACCCTATAGCAATTCTGTGGCTCTGGTCAGCCATTTCTGGTCTGGAAAACACCACAGGGCAGTCAAGGGAATTAACCTCGTCACCCTCTATTACACAGACCCGGCAGGTCGCCATATGCCAGTAAATTTCAGGATATGCGACAAATCGGAAGGCAAGACTAAAAACGACTATTTTCGTGAAATGCTGATTGAAGTGCTGGCGTGGGGACTGAAGCCAGCGTTTGTAACCGGTGACTCCTGGTACAGCTGCGTCAAAAACCTGAAGACGATTAAGAACCATCAGACTGGGTTTATGTTTGCGGTTGAAAAAAATAGGACGGTATCACTGGAAAAAGGTAAGTGGCAGCAGGTTCAAACCCTTGAGATACCAGACGATGGTCTGAATGTCTGGCTCAAGGATTTCGGCAATGTCAGGTTGTTCAGGACGACGCTAAAAGACCAGTGTCGTCACTACGTGGTTTACTTGCCGGAAGATGTACCTTTTCAACGCAATGAATTCATCCAGATACATGACCAGCACTGGCAGATCGAACAGTTTCACAGAGCGATCAAGCAAGTTTGCCATATCGAGCATTTTCAGGTGCGTAATGAGCGGCCTGTGAGAAATCACATCTTTGCCAGTATTCTGAGTTTTGTATATCTCCAGAAGATGCAGATAGCGCAGGAGTTTACCAATATTTATCAGCACCAGCGCGAGCTGTTTAAAGGGGTGGTTGGTGCTTTCATTGAGAGCTTCGCAAAGGGCAAAGATTACCTGCTACCAAAATATGCCGGCGTCATCAATGCGTAAGTCCTACACTTTTAGTCACAAAGCTGGCATAGAGTGATGCAATTAATGAACTCGCCTTCTTGTGTCTGCCTCCAGGCATCAGACAGTTAAACTCGAAGACGTCAAAGACTCAGAGATAGCCGCGTTGGAATCGCTTCTCGCCCATTGATGAGTACCGACTCATATTGCGAAAATCAGCTTTCCCTTGTACGACAATGAGGAGCAGAAAGAAGCAGGGCGATCAATGTCTTCTGAGGCTTTTTGACACTGGACATAACATTCAGTGCAGTCTTAACCAGGGTATTCATGAGAAACATCTGGAGATAGTTGGTTACTTAAATCTTCCTGATTATCGTTGATGCTCTCTCATGGAGCCAACTTGTAAAAACTGTCCGCAGTATTGTAGCAGTAAAATATGAAAGAATAATAGAGAGTACAAAAGGTTAACAGGCTCAGTTTAATAAGTATAAAAGAGCCTGTCGGTGCATTAAAAACCAGAATCTATCGTTGTATTTCCGTCAATACCGGTATGTTTCATATCCCAAGCCTCAAAATCTGATGCAATAATTTTAACTCCGATAAATGCGCTTTTATTAAAATGGGCATTGTACAGCTCTGAGTTATCAATCAAAATATGCTCAAGCTTGCACTGAGTAAATGAAGGTGCCTCTTCAAGGCTATAACAGTATCTCATGGTGCCCGAATCAAAAACAACATTATTAAAGACAGCCCCATCGAGCAAAGCAGCATCCATAGTCACGCGTTCAATTCGGCTATTATTGATAAGAGTATCCACCATTTTAACATCTTCAAACTCACAGTCTTCCATGTTAATATTATTCATGGTACACCCTGAAAATACCGGCCCCTCCTGAATACTGTCACAAGCCCTAAAGCAGCAGTTATCAAGAACAGCACCTTCAAAGTGAGTATTGGTTAAAGTGCAGTCTCTGAAAAGTATATGGCTTATTTGGGTATTAGCCAAATTCGCACTATCAAAAAAACCATGCACAATTTGACTGTTAGATAATGTCATGCCTCTACAGGAGGTTTTAAAAAAGCTTTGTGCTCCCATTTCACAGGAATCAATAACCGATTGATCCAAAATACTGTGATCAAGATTAATGGCAAATAAATTACTGTCAATAATTCTTGCATTAATAATAGTGCAATGACGAAAATCAGCACCATTAAGATTACAATGATCAAAAATGACCCCTGACATATCTGCTTTCCTGAAATCAGCTCCTGACAAGTCGCAGTTTTTAAATACGGCACCTCGCAGCTGACACTCCCTTAGCCTGGTATTTTTTAATACACTCCCGATAAACCGGGAATGTGTAAGGTCTTTACCAGACAGTACCATCCCCTGAAAGTTGTCACCCTCTCCCATCTGACACCCTGGGTTAAGGCTGTCGAGCAGTGCTTTTATTGCCTGAGTTCGCTGTTTCTCCTCATACAGTGCTGCCTTAACATCGTCTTTGGCATCAACATTATATTGATCCATATCCTTCACTGACAGGGTATTTTTACCCGACAACCCCGGTGTTTTAAACCCTTCAACATTCAGAACAGCTGTCCATCCCAGTGTTCCTTTCGACGCTTCAGGCTTATTATCATCACTTGGCTTGGAGTCCTTAGTCATTTTATACTCACATTCCTGTCAGCTGATGAGTCTGTAATCGCCCATAAACCCCAAATGTTTAATACCAATCGTCTTTTCTAACTAGTGGTTGTCCGAAAACCCATCAGCCCTTGAAAACAGCAGTCTGTGACCTAACTTAATCATTGAAGATTTCCACTGACAGGCTGTTTTCTCACTCATGCGCCAAACCATCAAGCCACAAATGCAGTTAGGCGAGGTCGATATCTCTGCCATCACCTTCAACCCCAAATCCAGGGACGACATACCCCGCCTCTTGCGGGCTTTTCAGCATATCTGGGTCACCCCAGAGCTGAGGGAGCAGGTTTTTCAAGCCCTTGAGCGAATGATACCCGCTAGCCGTGACAATGGCCGCCCTGGTATGGATCTCTGGAAAATACTGATTTTTGGCACCCTGCGTCTGACCATCAACTGCGACTACGACCGCCTTCAGGAGCTGGCCAATGAACACGGTACATTGCGGCAAATGCTCGGACACGGACCGTACTGTACCCACTCTTATCACATCCAGACTTTGCAGGATAATATCGCCCTGTTCACCCCGGAAATACTGGATGAGATCAACCAGATTGTGGTCAATGCCGGTCACCAGCTGGTAAAAAAAAAGAAGAGCGGATATGCGCCCGCGCTGACTCGTTTGTCGTAAAAACCAATGCCCACTTTCCAACGGATACTAACCTGCTGCGGGATGCCGTTCGCAAGATGATCGAATGGGCAGCCTGCCTGTCGTCAGAGCAGCAGGAAAGCCTGTGGCGACAGAGCAGCTACTTGCAGGATCAGCACAAAAAGCGTTTTCACAAAGCCCGTAACCTGAAACGGTCAACGTCGTCCAATGAGTCGCTCCGTGAAGCACGACAGTATGGTATCGAAACTGTCCATGCTGAGTATGTAGCCTACAGCCAGAAGCTTATCCGCAAGGCTGAAATAACCTTGAATCTCTTGAAGGCACGGATACCCGGAGACTTACGACTGAAAGAGCTGGAGCGCTGGATAAAAGATGCAGACTACCAGTGTCAACTGATTATCCGTCGTGTACTGAAACATGAAACCATTCCGCACAGTGAGAAGGTTTTTTCGTTATTTGAACGCCATACGGAATGGATCAGTAAAGGAAAAGCAGGCGTTCCTGTAGAACTCGGCCTCAGGGTGTGCGTACTGCAAGATCAGTTTGGTTTCACCCTTCACCCGTCATTCACCACCTCAATCAGGAATAAATTGATTGGTACGTAGGGCCTAAAATAAAAATGATGATCGACTGACTTTCTGAAATGCCAATCACGTGTTTTTCCGTCCCGTTGATAGTCCAAACATGAATACCCTCAAAACAATAGAAAACCCATCTGCCCGTTGGGTTCTGAACCGGCTTTTTCTTCATGTCCGGAAATGTTCGGCTCTGCCTCTTCAGCTCATAGCGGATTCGATGTTGGATAGCAGCATAGACCATCAGACAGAGAGTCATCACCATTAACAGAGCTTCAATGCGCTCTGGTTTTTTCAAATACAGCGACGACACCAGGAAATCAGGACTTTTCAGGAAGCGGAATTCCCTCTCGACCTGCTGTTGTGATTTATACGTCCTTAGCAGTTCAGCCGTGCCTGGCCGGTCTGTATTTGTATCGTTGGTGGCCAGTACAAAGCAGCCCAGCGAAGCTTCCGCATCCCGGCGAGTCTGCACTGCAACCGAGCAGCAACCTGTTACGTAATACTCAAGGTGATCAGGTTCTGCGCCGTTAGCGGGACGACCTTTACCTTTGTAACAAGGCTTACTGATAACCATGGGTTCAGCCTGACAGAGTTCGGATTGCTTCTGCCATTGTCTGAAGGCTTCCATGGCGTCAGCTTCACACCGAAAGGCCTTTTTACCTAGCTTTTCCAGTTTTTCGAATTCCTTCAGGGACTTTTTCTGCATGCGCCTTGTCAGCGCCTTCTGCTCTGTTTCCTGGCTCTGTTTGTTCCGAAACAACGCCCAGCGTTGCCTGACCTCTGCGTAATCAGACGACACCTCTACAGCTTCATAATGCTCAAATCCCTCAACAGCCCCCATGGCGTGTAAGGGCACACTCTGCACCAGCCCTTTGGCAGCACTGATACTGAGCGGAACACGGGAAATAAATAGCTGACCCTGCTGGTCGAGTTCTTGAATAGTCTCCCCCACGTATAGTGCCGCATCGCCGACAAAGTACCGGGATTCCAGTGCCGCCTTGAAACTCTTCAAGTGCTCTGAAACCACCTGTTTAAAACTGGTCTTGTCAGTCACATTGCCACTGGCAGCCGCCATAAACAGGGGAATGCCTGCCCGGTTTTCGGTCATCAGGAGCAAAATGGCCTGATTCAAGTCCGGGCGATGGTCACGGCTATAGCCTTGGCAAAGCCGGATACAGTTGAGGTCTTCGTCACTCTCTTCGCTGTCGCTGTTGTAGCGACCGTCAACGTGAAAGCTGGTGCCATCAAGGTTTAACGCCTCGCAAGGCAGCTTGAGATGTTTCACCACCTTGATAGCCAGCTCGAAATAGACTTTACTGACATCCAGCTCAAAGAGTTCATCCAGTGTCCTGCCCAGTGCTTTGTCGTTTATGTGCTCTGGTTCGATACCAGGCCTAATCAGCTTGTCGAGGGGTTTGTTGGCAAAGAACTGGGGAAACATATGCAGGGATCGTCCAGTAAAGCCTAAGCCATTGATAATCATGCCAACAACGGCTTCACCATGGGATATGTGCCAGTCATCGGATACTTTTGGTGCTCGCCGGTCGATATGCTCGGCGATTTTCAACTCTTTGCACATTCCAGCCACCAATCCGAGGTGATCCATGATCTGACTGCGGTATTGAACAGGAGGCATAAGTCGGTTTCCTGATATTTTCTTATCTGATAAATAGCAGAAATCAGGAAAATGTCAGGTGGGGTGGTGAATGTCGGCTTCACCATTTGGTCATGGAAAAACAGACTGATGACCAGGTGACTGTAGCCATTGCTAAAGGCGCAAAACAGCGGTTTTCTGAAGTATCGCAGGTCAGTTATGACCGGGGATTCTGGTCAAAAGAGAACCTTGAAAAGCTGGAAACATTTCTTGACCGAGCCGTCTTACCCAAAAAGGGGCGATGGTCTGAACAAGATCGGAAGCGTGAACGACACCCTGAGTTTGTCAGGGCAATGAAGAAGCATTCTGCGGTAGAGTCCGACATTAATGCACTTGAGCAGCACGGACTGGACCAATGTCCGGACTCAGGGATTGACGGTTATCGTCGGTATGTTGGCCTGGCGGTTTTAGGAACCAATCTGCACCGCTTGGGCTCTATACTGCAAAAGCAATCCAGTCAGGCTGTCAAAAAAGCAGCCTGAACGGAGAAGCGTACCAGAAAACAAACGATCATCGTTGGGTGAGGATTACGGACACCCGAAAAACGGGGAAATGATTAAGTTTTGATCAAAAAAAGAGGTGACTGGCATGAGCGGCCTGTTTTGTTTTCAAAAAAATTTTGTCAGTGCCTGTTGAGTCGGATTATTCATGGGTTTTCTGACAGACACTAACTACCGAAGTGAGCATGGCAAACTGGACGACAGAACAGGGTGAAACGACCAGTGAAGCCTGCCATTGCCAGTGCAGCTAAGCGGCGAATACCCGTACAACTTCAAACCTGTAATGGTCGACCTTTATAAGTCCACTTAAAAGGTTTTCCCACCCTCTCATTGAAAAAGTCTATAAATGCGTAAAGTCGTGTTTTGAGATCCCCTGTTGAGGTAAAGCTGTTTCCCTTTAAAAAGCGCCTTACCAAAATAAAGAACCAGATTTCAATCTGATTCAGCCAGGATGCCTGTTTGGGAGTGTAGTGAAAAACGACCTTATGAGACGGATCGCCCAGATAAGCAGCCCATGTTTTCATATTTCCCAAAATGCCGGATTTGCCCTTAACGCCAAGATCAGTATCCGATCCACCTTCAACGCTGGCGACGGCTCTAACCGAAGCCTCCGACATATGTGTATTTAATCTATCCATGATAAAATGCCAGCTGGCAGCGTGTGGATCGCTCATCAGCATGCTATCAAGCCAATTTGCAAAATCCTGCGTTCCGTAACGTTTATACTCAAATTCACGTTTTTCAATATAACCAGGTTTTACGGGCTTACCCGCTGTCAGAGGTTCTAATGTCTGCATACCGGTCTTTTCATCAAAGAGAGACGGAAAGTACTCGGGAGAGTTTTCCAATGCTCTACATGGTCGCTTGACAAAATCGTCGTAAACCCTCGCCCCCAATCGCTATCTTTTAGTCACATCTCCTAATCTTGGTTTATCCTTCTCTATGGTAAACCAAGATCATGATGCCACTACTGCCCCTAAGCGCTAATCCCCATACAATATCACACTTGCAATGGTCGGCCTTTGTAAGTCCATTTAAAAGGCTTGGCCATTTTCTTGTTGAAGAAGTCCATGAACTGATGAAGGCGTACCTTAAGATCTTCTGTTGACGTAAAGCTGTTTCGTTTCAGAAAGCGTCTCACCAAAATAGAAAACCATATCTCTATCTGGTTTAGCCACGATGCATGCTTCGGGGTATAGTGAAACACAATCTTGTGGGATATATCACTCAGGTAGGCTGCCCGTGTTTTCATATTCTTGAGGATGCCGGTTTTCCCTTTTAGACCCAGCTCTTTTTCCGTTGTACCCTCAACCCTGGCTACTGCCTTAACTGCGGCTTCTGACATATGGGTATTAAGGCGATCCATGACAAAATGCCAGCCCGTTGCGGCAGGGTCACTTTCCAGCGTATTATCAAGCCAGTCGGCGAAGTCCTGTTCTTTCCGTGTATCCCTTACAAGGGGAATGATCTTGCCTGTCACGACATCCATCCCAGCCAGCAGGGCCTGAGTTCCATGGCGCTTATACTCAAACTCACGTTTTTCAATATAGCCCGGCTTGACAGGCTTTCCCCCTGTCAATGGCTCTAATGCCTGCATGCCCGTTTTTTCATCAAAGGATATTGTACGAATTCCCTGCTCAGCACGTTCAATAGCTTGACGATAGGTGTCGCAGACGTCAGCGCTATGTATTTCGAAGTCTTCATCCCTTGGGGTGTCTACCCAGCCCTTCACTTTATCGGGACGAATATCGGCCTGATTTTAAAAAACGCCCCACCTGTCTCTGTGAGATTGATGGGACAATACCTTTATCCTGAGCCGCCATAGCCAGCGAGCTTTCTGACCAGTGACTGAATGGATAACCATGCTCTTCAGGCTTGTCACAGGACATAGCGACAATCAGGCAAATTTGCTCTTCGGTAAACTTGGGTTTTGCACCGGGGCGAGGCGCTTCTTTTAGTTTTTCCAAAACAGGCAGTTCATCACTACGTTCAACCCAATGCTTCCGCCAGCGTGTGACGGTTTCACGGTTACACTTGAGTTCTTTTGTTGTCCCCAGAAGACTTTTCCCTTCTGCACCAGCCAATATGATTTTAGCCCTGAGCACTATGGATTGAGCACTTTTCCGCTGGCGAACAAGAAGCTCCAGGTCACTACGTTCCTGCTCTGACAAAATGATCTGCTGGGTATGCTTTGATGGCATCCGTGCTACTGCTGTTAAAAAAAGGGGTGCGAATCAAAACATGTTTTTGCTTGTATGTATATCAGCGCTTTCCGGCACTACCACCTCAGCAATGGGCTGAAAGCATTTTTGGGGATGCACAGTTGGGAGATAAACGTCGTACAAAGCGATTAGTCCGTGTCGCTGCAAGCCTTTCTGCAAATACTGGTTCATCCATGGCCAGTGCTTGTAGCGGTCATCTTGCCGCTGTTGAAGGGGCTTACCGGCTTATTGAAAATGAGGCCGTCAAGCCTGAAGCCATTGCTGAGGCTGGTTTCCAGTCAGCAGCCCTTGCGGCAGAAGATTCTCACCTTCTATTAGCCATTGAAGACAGTACCGCTCTTAGCTATTCACATTCCGTCAGGTCAGAGCTGGGTGATATAGGTGAACCAGAGAAAAGCCGGTCTAAAGGGATTTGGGCGCATACAGTGATGCTGATTGACGCTGATACTGAGCGGACGGTTGGCTTAATTGATCAGCAACGCTGGATCAGGGATATTGAGGAGCGTGGCAAAAGACATGAACGCAAGCAGCGGCCTTACGAAGAAAAAGAAAGCTTTAAATGGCAGCGTTCATCAGAAAATATTGAGTCCAGGCTGGGTCTCCAGATGGGAAAGACTATCAGTGTTTGCGATCGTGAAGCGGATGTTTTTGAATATATCCGGTACAAGCAGCTTCATTGCCAAAGGTTTGTTGTCAGGGCGACGCAGAATCGGGTTTTGGTCGATGATGACAGGCTTCTTTTTTATGCAGTGAGCCAGGAAGCTGCTCTTGGAACTTATGTAGTGGACGTTCCTCAACGTGGAGGACGCAAAGCACGATCAGTAATGCTACAAGTAAAAAGGAAGACAGTGACCATTCAATCACCTCAAAGGCTCGGTGGTCGATTGGAACCAGTCACTGTGAATATTCTTATTGCCGAAGAGTTCAACAACGATACAAAGGATTGTTTTCGTTGGATTTTATTGACATCTGAACCGGTTGATACATTTGATGATTGCCGTATGGTATTACGGTTTTATGAGCTGCGCTGGCGTATAGAAGAGTTTCACAAAGCCTGGAAAACCGGGGCGGGTGTTGAACGTTTGCGGCTTCTTTGTGCAGGTAATGTGCTTCGTTTAGCTGTAATACTCATGTTCGTCGCCGTCAGGCTGTTACAGATCAGGGAGGCCTTGATGCTCCCTTATGACAGAAGACACAAAGACGATAAAGCCTGGAACGAGAAAACGCCGGCTAGCCGTGTTGTAAGTAAAGAAGAGTGGAAAGTGCTGTGGCTTACTTACTACGAAGGAAAGTCGTTGCCTAAAGAAGAGCCAACATTGACCTGGCTTCTCCATACCATTGCAAAAGTAGGTGGCTGGTGTGACTCAAAACGCACCGGCATACCCGGATGGTTGGTCATTTGGGAAGGGTGGGCAAAGTTGCAAGATCGTCTCCACACCTACCGCATGACAAAAGGTGTGGAGATGTGACTAAGAGATAGCCCCCAATCGGGCGGGGATATAAGTGGTAGAAGTATGTCACAGCTTGATAAAGTGCTGCCGGTAGTACTGCATTTCCATAATAGAATCCCGAATGTCTTCCAGCGCCAGGTGTGAGCTTTTCTTGGTAAAGCCATTCAGCAGCTCTGGTCGCCAACGCCACGCTAGCTCTTTCAGGGTGCTGACATCAATATTGCGGTAATGAAAATAGTCATTCAGTGCTGGCATATAGCGCCACAGAAAGCGCCGATCCTGTCCGATGGAATTGCCACACATAGGCGACATGCCTTTATTCACATGTTTACGGAGAAAGGCCAGGGTTTGCTGTTCTGCTTCGGATTCGCTAATTGTGCTCTGGCACACACGTGCAGTCAGGCCAGAGTTGCCGTGAGTTTGCTTGCACCAGTCATCCATACCATCGAGCATCTCATTGGTTTGATGAATGGCCAGCACCGGCCCTTGGGCAACTTCGTTCAGTTGCGGGTCGGTAACAATAGTTGCAATTTCAATAATGCGATCAGTTTCCGGATCCAGCCCGGTCATTTCCAGATCAATCCAAATAAGGTTATCCGATTTAGCCATTAAGCACCCGATATAAAAGCATGAAAGTACTTTTCTCAATAGTACCGCTTAGGTGATGATAAGTCCTGAATAATGAGATGATAGCTGACATTGACAGGAGAGTTCATCATAATTTCTACTGACATTGATGGTAGTGTAACCAAATGAGCAAACGCAAACTGACCCGTCGGCAAAACTGGCGTATTCAGAAAATCCAGGATGAACGTATTGCCCGTGCCAACAAGTGGGAGGCTCAGATTGAGCAACAGCTTAATGATAACCACCTGCAGCCAGAGCAGTCTGGCCTGGTCATTGCCCATTACGGTGCCCAGTTGGATATTGAACCCATCAATAGCCCAGGCAATGTCTGGCGCTGCTATTTACGCAGGAACCTTCCTCCGCTGGTGACTGGTGACAAAGTCATTTGGCGGGCTGCAACGAATGAGCGTTCTGGTGTAGTGGTTGCGCTGGAAGATCGCACCAGCTTGCTTTCCCGGCCCGACTCTCGGGGGCAGTTAAAGCCTGTCGCAGCTAATATTGATTTTATTGTGCTGGTGATTGCGCTTGTGCCTACCCCTCACCCTAACTTGATTGATCGTTATCTGGTGGCGGCTGAAACGGTGAATATTGAACCTGTGATTCTGCTAAATAAAACGGATCTGTTGGTGGAACAGGAAAGTCGTGATCTGCTTGATGATATGCTGGCAGTGTACAGTGAGATTGGCTACAAGATTTTAAAAGCGTCCACATGCTCCGAAGAAGGGTTGGTTCCGTTGCAGGCGCTATTGAATGAGCATACCAGTGTGTTTGTAGGACAAAGCGGTGTGGGTAAATCCTCTTTGGTAAATGCATTATTTCCCAATGAGGATATCCGCGTTGGAGCATTGTCTGACGCTAAGGGGAAAGGCACTCACACGACGACCTCTGCAAAGCTGTGCCATTTTCCCAGTGGTGGTACATTGATTGACTCCCCTGGCATTCGTGAGTTTGGTTTATGGCATATTGGAAAAGACGATATTATTGAAGGCTTCCGGGAGTTCCGGCCATTTATAGGCCATTGTCGTTTTCGGGATTGCTGTCATCACCAGGAGCCGGGGTGTGCCATTCAGCAGGCATTGGATGATGGTAAAATATTGCCTCAACGGCTGGAAAGTTACTGGCAGATTTTGCAGTCTTTGTGATTTTCCTGAGTAGCCTGCTGTTTTCTTATTCCCATTCAGTTTGCCAAGGGGGCTTTTTGTCACAATGCAGACACAGAGCAGACACAGAAGTTTTCTCTCTGGCCCGAAAGGCGGCTCAGTCTGCCTTCTGAATGGTTGAGCACACCGGATGGGGATGACTATCCCGCCATGCCCGTTCGTCTTTCATGAGACGGCTTTCTTAAGCTACTGAAATGGTATCATCCCATTCGGCCTCATCACACATCCGAATAATACGAACACTGAGTAATTTGTCTGTACAGCAAAAATCAGGATTGACTGAAATAAGCGTGCAGTCCTGCTTCTTAAGTGTATCAATCACCGTGCCTTTGCTGATATCCAAGACGCGTGCATTACCTCGAATACCACTGCCATTGATAGCCATATGGATAATTTTTTTTGAAATACCAGGTTCGCAGCCCTTGTTTTAATACTCAAGCATGAACCTGAATTCCTCAGTTGAAATCACTGCCTCCACTGAAAACCTTACGCAAGTTGACTTATAACTATTTACTGCAGTCACCCAAAAGGGGGAGTAATGAAAAGACGAAAGCCTGACTGCCGCAAGATAAAGAAGCAATTTATGAAATTCAACTGCGGAATTTAGGATGAATGGGGTTATGTGACATTCTGGTGGTTTACACAGAAACCCTTGGATGCCAGGTTTAGTTTTCCCGGATCGATGAACATTGTCCATTTTTCAGCCTGGACACGACACTTTCTGATAACAGGTCATACGACACATTATAAAACATTATAAATAAGCAACAGTTTTTACCCACTACCCTTTTTACTTGACCACTACACTTATCGAAGGTTGTTACAAACGCGCCTGGACAGGTTTAGCTCGAAAAATATAAGCAAAAATACTTATTCCGACTATATTCGGAACTCTTCTCAAAAAAAATCACAGCGTAAGTGTGTGTGTTGTTATGAGTAAGCAATTTAAACATTTAATTTTTATAACCGCAATTGGTGGAGCATTTGAGCTGTTTGATTTTGCTATTTTTGTTCATTTTTCAAGCTATTTAGCCGAAGTTTTTTTCCCTCCAGAGTCAAATCTGGGCGGCATGATGTCTGTACTGGTAATCTTTGCTGTCAGTTATGTGGCTCGGCCTGTCGGCGGAGTAATTTTCAGTCACTTTGGCGATAAAATAGGTCGCCGCAGGCTTTTTATTGTTTCCCTGGTATGTATGACCGGTGCAACCTTGGGAATTGCCTTGCTACCAGGGTGGCATACCATCGGCATCGCTGCGCCGCTACTGTTAGCATTCTTTCGCATTGTCCAGGGTATGTCTTTTGGGGGCGAAGTGCCAGCCGCTTATATTTTTGTGGCTGAACACGTTGATAAGGAGCAAAGAGGGCTGGTCACTGCACGCATCTGTGCTGGCTGTGAGGTGGGTGTCATCATGGGTGCTGTAGCAGGCGCTCTGTTAACCACAGTGTTAACCCATGAAGAAATTGTGAACTGGGGTTGGCGAATTCCCTTTTTTACAGGGTGCATTTTGGGAGTGGTTGGTTATGAGCTTCGTAAGAAAACTATAGAAACCCCGGTGTTTATAGAGATGCTCAAGCTGGTTAAAAAGCGGCGAGTACCTGTTCTGACCTTATTTTTGAACTACAAAAGAGCAATGATTCTTGGCATAGGTATCACGGCTGTTAATGGGGCTATGAGTGCCGTTAAACTTTTTTTGCCAGCCTATCTTGATATTACATCAGCCTTTAAGATGAATATTACCTCTGCTTTTTGGGTAACGGCTTTATTTTCGGTGATTTGTACATTGATGTCATTATTTATCGGTCAAATCTCAGACAGATGGGGACGCCGTTTTTTAGTGATTTTGGGAGCAAGCCTGCTGATTCCGGTCGGTTTTTTAGCCCAGTTTATGCTCGTTCAAAATATTGAGGGTGCCATTTGGTTTTTTATTATTGGACTTTCCTTAACATATAGCATTGTTTTATGCTCTTTTGCTTGTGCAATTCTTGAACTGTTTCCCACTGAAATTCGCTATTCGGGGCTGGCTGTCTCATACAATTTGGGTTTTGCTTTATTCTGCGGCCTCGGGCCAATGATTCAGAATAAACTACTGCAAATAACTGATATGGCACCCTTTTACATTTTGACAGCAGGTGCATTCATTACATTAATCGCAGCTCTGTCCGTTTCATCCAGGCACAAAGAGCCACTAACAAGAATTAAATAGCCTCCTGTATACTCTTGTATAAGAGTGTCCTTATTATGAAAAAGGACACAACTGTTTTCTTTTCAGGCAGTGGGTCAAAACTGTTGCTTATGTATAATGTGTCGTATGACATGCTATCAGAAAGTGCTGTGTCCAGGCTGCAAAATGGACAATGTCAATGGATCTGGAAAAACCAAATCTGGTATCCAAAGGTTTCTGTGTAAACCACCAGAATGTCACATAACTACATGGTTTACTGGTTTAACCGCTACTAAAAATCTAACATAATCTGTAATTATGCAGACTTATCTACGCCGTCGACATGAATGCACGACGAATCGTGTCTAACTCCACTATTTTGTGGGGTTTTGGGTCGAGCTGTAACCGTCATTCACCACCTCAATCAGGAATAAATTGATTGGTACGTAGGGCCTAAAATAAAAATGATGATCGACTGACTTTCTGAAATGCCAACCACGTGTTTTTCCGTCCCGTTGATAGTCCAAACATGAATACCCTCAAAACAATAGAAAACCCATCTGCCCGTTGGGTTCTGAACCGGCTTTTTCTTCATGTCCGGAAATGTTCGGCTCTGCCTCTTCAGCTCATAGCGGATTCGATGTTGGATAGCAGCATAGACCATCAGACAGAGAGTCATCACCATTAACAGAGCTTCAATGCGCTCTGGTTTTTTCAAATACAGCGACGACACCAGGAAATCAGGACTTTTCAGGAAGCGGAATCCCCTCTCGACCTGCTGTTGTGATTTATACGTCCTTAGCAGTTCAGCCGTGCCTAGTGCCGGAAAGCGCTGATATACATACAAGCAAAAACATGTTTTGATTCGCACCCCTTTTTTTAACAGCAGTAGCACGGATGCCATCAAAGCATACCCAGCAGATCATTTTGTCAGAGCAGGAACGTAGTGACCTGGAGCTTCTTGTTCGCCAGCGGAAAAGTGCTCAATCCATAGTGCTCAGGGCTAAAATCATATTGGCTGGTGCAGAAGGGAAAAGTCTTCTCGGGACAACAAAAGAACTCAAGTGTAACCGTGAAACCGTCACACGCTGGCGGAAGCATTGGGTTGAACGTAGTGATGAACTGCCTGTTTTGGAAAAACTAAAAGAAGCGCCTCGCCCCGGTGCAAAACCCAAGTTTACCGAAGAGCAAATTTGCCTGATTGTCGCTATGTCCTGTGACAAGCCTGAAGAGCATGGTTATCCATTCAGTCACTGGTCAGAAAGCTCGCTGGCTATGGCGGCTCAGGATAAAGGTATTGTCCCATCAATCTCACAGAGACAGGTGGGGCGTTTTTTAAAATCAGGCCGATATTCGTCCCGATAAAGTGAAGGGCTGGGTAGACACCCCAAGGGATGAAGACTTCGAAATACATAGCGCTGACGTCTGCGACACCTATCGTCAAGCTATTGAACGTGCTGAGCAGGGAATTCGTACAATATCCTTTGATGAAAAAACGGGCATGCAGGCATTAGAGCCATTGACAGGGGGAAAGCCTGTCAAGCCGGGCTATATTGAAAAACGTGAGTTTGAGTATAAGCGCCATGGAACTCAGGCCCTGCTGGCTGGGATGGATGTCGTGACAGGCAAGATCATTCCCCTTGTAAGGGATACACGGAAAGAACAGGACTTCGCCGACTGGCTTGATAATACGCTGGAAAGTGACCCTGCCGCAACGGGCTGGCATTTTGTCATGGATCGCCTTAATACCCATATGTCAGAAGCCGCAGTTAAGGCAGTAGCCAGGGTTGAGGGTACAACGGAAAAAGAGCTGGGTCTAAAAGGGAAAACCGGCATCCTCAAGAATATGAAAACACGGGCAGCCTACCTGAGTGATATATCCCACAAGATTGTGTTTCACTATACCCCGAAGCATGCATCGTGGCTAAACCAGATAGAGATATGGTTTTCTATTTTGGTGAGACGCTTTCTGAAACGAAACAGCTTTACGTCAACAGAAGATCTTAAGGTACGCCTTCATCAGTTCATGGACTTCTTCAACGAGAAAATGGCCAAGCCTTTTAAGTGGACTTACAAAGGCCGACCATTGCAAGTGTGATATTGTATGGGGATTAGCGCTTAGGGGCACTAGCCGGTCTGTATTTGTATCGTTGGTGGCCAGTACAAAGCAGCCCAGCGAAGCTTCCGCATCCCGGCGAGTCTGCACTGCAACCGAGCAGCAACCTGTTACGTAATACTCAAGGTGATCAGGTTCTGCGCCGTTAGCGGGACGACCTTTACCTTTGTAACAAGGCTTACTGATAACCATGGGTTCAGCCTGACAGAGTTCGGATTGCTTCTGCCATTGTCTGAAGGCTTCCATGGCGTCAGCTTCACACCGAAAGGCCTTTTTACCTAGCTTTTCCAGTTTTTCGAATTCCTTCAGGGACTTTTTCTGCATGCGCCTTGTCAGCGCCTTCTGCTCTGTTTCCTGGCTCTGTTTGTTCCGAAACAACGCCCAGCGTTGCCTGACCTCTGCGTAATCAGACGACACCTCTACAGCTTCATAATGCTCAAATCCCTCAACAGCCCCCATGGCGTGTAAGGGCACACTCTGCACCAGCCCTTTGGCAGCACTGATACTGAGCGGAACACGGGAAATAAATAGCTGACCCTGCTGGTCGAGTTCTTGAATAGTCTCCCCCACGTATAGTGCCGCATCGCCGACAAAGTACCGGGATTCCAGTGCCGCCTTGAAACTCTTCAAGTGCTCTGAAACCACCTGTTTAAAACTGGTCTTGTCAGTCACATTGCCACTGGCAGCCGCCATAAACAGGGGAATGCCTGCCCGGTTTTCGGTCATCAGGAGCAAAATGGCCTGATTCAAGTCCGGGCGATGGTCACGGCTATAGCCTTGGCAAAGCCGGATACAGTTGAGGTCTTCGTCACTCTCTTCGCTGTCGCTGTTGTAGCGACCGTCAACGTGAAAGCTGGTGCCATCAAGGTTTAACGCCTCGCAAGGCAGCTTGAGATGTTTCACCACCTTGATAGCCAGCTCGAAATAGACTTTACTGACATCCAGCTCAAAGAGTTCATCCAGTGTCCTGCCCAGTGCTTTGTCGTTTATGTGCTCTGGTTCGATACCAGGCCTAATCAGCTTGTCGAGGGGTTTGTTGGCAAAGAACTGGGGAAACATATGCAGGGATCGTCCAGTAAAGCCTAAGCCATTGATAATCATGCCAACAACGGCTTCACCATGGGATATGTGCCAGTCATCGGATACTTTTGGTGCTCGCCGGTCGATATGCTCGGCGATTTTCAACTCTTTGCACATTCCAGCCACCAATCCGAGGTGATCCATGATCTGACTGCGGTATTGAACAGGAGGCATAAGTCGGTTTCCTGATATTTTCTTATCTGATAAATAGCAGAAATCAGGAAAATGTCAGGTGGGGTGGTGAATGTCGGCTGTAACGTGTCTCGACCATAATTATCAAGGTTCAAACTCGCACTGTAATCCCTATCATGCAAAGTTTTACATTTCGGACATCGCCACTGGCGATCGGACAAAGCGATATTGTCGTTTATGTAGTTGCAAGTATGAACCGCACACTTTTTCGAGCTGGGAAAGAACCGATCTGCAATCACAATCTGGCATCCTCTCAGCTCTGCCTTGTATTCGACAAGCTCTCTCAGCTTGCCGAAACCTGCGTCACTGATTGCTCTTGCCAGTTTGCGGTTTTTTACCATGCCTTTTACATTCAGGTTTTCCATGGTGATTATTTTGAATCTTGACGTCAAATAATCACTTACCTCATGTATTACGGCTGATCGCTGGTTACTGATCCGGTAATGAAGTTTTGCAACTGCCCGCTTGGCTTTCGCGTAACGGTTGCTTCTCTTTATTTTGCGGCTTAACGCTCTCTGTTTCCTGTTAAGGCGTTTCAGAGAGTGTTTCAGTTTCTGATTAGCAGCAAAGGTTTTGCCATTCGAACAAATAGCTAAATTTTTGATGCCAAAATCAACGCCTACAGACTCATTGCTTTGTGCTTTTGGGTCGTAGTCTTGAGTGTCTACCAAAATAGAAGCGAAATACTTTCCGGCTCGCTTACTGATCGTCACCTGACAGGGTGTGCCCGTGAATCTCAGTTCCTGGCGCATTTTAATTTTGGTTTTCAGTTTCTCAATGCGAAGTGTTCTGCCGTCAACATGGAACTTGGGTTTTTCTCTCAGAGAAAAACTATCGTGTAGGCCTCGCTTCTTGAATCTTGGGTAACCTGCTTTTTCTCCTTTCTTCACCCGACGAAAGAAATGAGTAAAGGCGTTATGAAGATCGTCGACTGTATTTCTCGTTACACGTTGACTGACTTCGGCATACCAGGGGAACTCAAGCCTGAGTTCTTTGTATTTTTCATTCGCAGCCTTCTTTGACCACTTAACGCCTTCTTGATTGAAATGTGCTAACAGTTGATTGAACGCATGACGACGGGAACCACAAGCCCTGTCAAGATAATCGGCTTGTTGTTTTGTCGGTCTGAGTTCAATCTTGTGAGCTAACAACATCTTGCAAAGTCTCAAGCATCTTTTTGTGTTTCTTGCTTCGGCTGCCGTAAAGTCTTGCGCTGAATACAGTGATTATTTCCAATACATCATTGGCGAGTTCTTCTTCAAACGAAGGCTGATCGCCTTTATGTACGATGACTATTTCTATTCCCTGCAATTCACATAGGGAGAACACCAATTCAGCGCCGAACCTTAACAGCCTGTCTTTATGTGAAACCACCAGTCGTTTAATCTGACGTTTCATTATTAACTCAAGTAGCTGATTAAGTCCTTTTTTCCGGTAGTTCATGCCAGAACCAAGATCACGTATAACCTGAGTTCGCCAACCTTTTGCAGAACAGTAGGCTTCCAGTAACTCTTGCTGCCTGTCTAAGTCTGGCTTTTGGTCGTGACTGGATACCCTGCAATAGCAAAGAGTAGGCGCAGCTTCGTTACTGAAGCCCATCAATTCAGACACGTCGTAGTAACGAGTTCCACCTTTGGTCTTTCTGGCAGGAAGCAACTCACCTGTACTTTCCCATTTTCGCAGTGTCACAGGGTCTGTACCAAGTAAACGAGCGGCCTCACCTATCTTCACTAATCTCTTATCCATGCTTGAGATTTTATCAGATAGTTTCAGATTATAATAGTTTACTGCGAACTGTTTTTAGCCCTGCAGGAAATCCAACCACTGATATACTCGCACTGATTGCTACCGGCTTTCTGATTTATAGCCCCGTTATTTTGATTGTTCTGTAAGCCTTGGAGCTAGTACCTGAGAAGCCATCTATAGCGCCACTATCAGCCTCACAAAAGCTCCTTTTCGTCCTCCATTTCTCTTGGCCCTCACCACGGACAGACTTTTCAGACGGCTTTTAAGAAGGCAACAGGATTAACCGGCCTGTTCGGCTACCTCGGTGGTGCAGTCAGTGCCAATTCAGCACTGAGTTATGTCGTTGACCACTTTGGATGGTAGGTGGCTTTGTCATGTTGACTATCAGTTTCGTGGTATCGATTCTATTGCTGGCGATGTCCATACAACATCTGACACCGACGGCAATGACAGCCCCCGAATTATAGCTCGCCCCCGTGGCAGCTTACTTCCAGGAAGAAGCGAGCTGCCAGGGGAAGGCTCAGCCGAAAAGCTTCATCTTCAAAACTGCGCATCATATAGTCTTTGCGAAACTCAGACAGATTAATAGCACCCGTTTCAAACTGGCTTACATGCACCAGCTCATGGGCGACAGTCACTCTCAGTTCACTTGCCTCAAGGCCTCTGGCAAGGACAATCTGATAGTGCTGAGGACCTTTTGGTACCATATACCCCAGCATATTCGGGTTGGGCATCCGCTGCTGTGCAAAACGCAGTCTAACACCTTGAATCCCAAGTGCCTGACGATAAAACTGAATCATCTGCTTCATTGTGCAGCCCCCAGGGTTTAAAGCGTTGCTCTGACTATCTATATCCAGTGCTTTTGGTTTGAATACATCATTCACAGGTGACGTTGACAGATTATCAATAAAAGCATAGCTGACGTTTGAACTGCCAAGAAAAAGGCCTGCTGTCATATTTATGACAAGGACCCCACGATAAATAATTTTCAGAATAAAGTCCCTGATAATCACACCTCTACAAAGGGTTGTCGTATAAAGCACTTATCGGCGGGAAATTGGATTTTTGTTAAAGCAACATGCGGGAAAAGCCGACTACTATCACGGTATTTTGAGAAGAAAATAAAATCAATCTTCTGCTTTACAAAGGATTGCATATAGGTAATTATACGAATCATTAATTTCCTTATTACGCAACGTCAGGAGGTGGTCTGAACTAGTATTTTACATACCTTAAACTATAACTATAAGAATCGGAACGTAAGTCTAATAATAAGGTTGGAGCAGAGCCTCCAAAGACCAGAAATAAGAGGAAGCAGCTATGGCACGGAGAAAGCCTACAAAAGCGACTGGTTTTGACGGTGTAGATATCGGCTATCTTGGCAGCCGTGATGAGCCGGCTGAAGAGAGAACCGTCGAATCCCGTAAAAAACTAAGGCAAAGCCTTAATAACCAAATTGAAGAATTTTTAAAAAATGGTGGAAAAATTGAGGAGGTTCCCACTAACGTGACTGCAGATCCACCGAAAAAGCCTAACGGCGACTATGGTAACAGGCCTATTTAACCTTTTCTTACCGGAAAACAGCCCCGTCCAGGGCTGTTTTTTTATACCAGTTCGATAAGATGAGGCGTTTTTTGCTCAGTAAGTACGCCAATACTTTCCAGCTCAAGAGCATACCTGGTGGCTTCTTTATGAAACGCACCTTCTGCTTTTTCCGGGACTGCAACCAGTAGTCCACCACTGGTCTGCGGATCACATAAAATCTGCCGCTGCTCCTCCGTCAAATCACAGACTTTAAAGCCATAACTATCAAAATTGCGTTGTGTCCCCCCGGGAATACAACCCAGGGATTGATAATCCTCAACAAACGGAAGCAATGGCAGCTTATCACTATAAAGTGTGGCACTGACATGACTCCCTTCACAAAGCTCCAGCAGGTGACCCAGTAAGCCAAAGCCGGTGACGTCTGTCATAGCATGTATATCGTTTATTTTTCCCAGATTTTCACCAATGCGATTCAATGTGCACATGGCATCTCTGGCAATATGCATATGCTCCTCTCGTAGCTGTTTGGTTTTCTGAGCTGTGGTCAGGATGCCAACCCCCAGTGGTTTGGTCAGGTAAAGGTGATCACCTGGCTTTGCCATAGTGTTCTGCTTAATCTGCTGAACAGGCACCCGACCAGTAACAGCCAACCCGAAAATGGGTTCAGGGGCATCAATACTGTGACCGCCTGCTAAAGGAATACCCGCTTCAGCACAGGTACGTCGACCGCCATCAATCACCCGACCAGCAATCTCCGGTGCCAGAGTATTCACAGGCCAGCCCAGTATGGCAATGGCCATTAACGGGGTGCCACCCATGGCATAAATATCACTGATGGCATTCGTTGCGGCAATACGACCAAAATCTTCAGGATCATCAACAATAGGCATGAAAAAATCAATGGTGCTGATCACAGCCTCCCCATTGCCCAGATCGTATACAGCGGCATCATCTTTACTGGCATTCCCCACAATAAGACGTGGAAAATCAGGCAATTCAAGCCGGGTGGTTAAGATATTTTCCAAAACGGAGGGAGAAATTTTACAACCACAGCCACCACCATGACTGTATTCTGTGAGCTTAATAGATTCCATCATCTTGTCTGCCTCTGTGTTGGAAAAGTCGAGAAAGTCCGGAGGATATTAGCCATGAAATATTGAATACTTTATAACCGTGGCAACAATTTTTCTGGTCAATGGGAAAGTCACTGCACAGAGCATCACACAGGAACAATAACTCAACCGAAAAAAGAGATTGAACCATTGCCCAACCAAAGTGCCTGCTTTTACGGAAGGTAATTATGCGCTTTTTATGAAGGCTATCAACCTTAAGCAGTCTATAATCGCCAACATCTGATACTGATAGCGCGTCCCATTCTTACGGGTGCTGCCCTGATGTCGCTGCTTGTCATTTAACCCTGCTTGTGGCGCTTGCCTGTTCCCCGCCTCTGAGTCGCCAAAAAAGACGACGGGTATAGAACCCCCAGCGCCAGAAGTTTGAGGTCACGCTACTGTACTCCTAAAATAAAGATCACAGTACAATGGAGTCATGTCGTGATTAGTCGACTGGATAAAACCCTGACAACATCCCTTTACCGTGAGTTTGCCAATACCCTGGGTAATGCCGGTTTTACCGGTGATATTGAGCTGGGCTATGCTGATCGGGTGGTACTGGCGACGGATAACTCCATTTATCAGGTGTTGCCTGAGGGGGTGTTGTATCCACGCTCTACGGCAGATTTGTCAATCCTGATGACCCTGACAGCTAAACCGGAGTTTCACTCGGTAGTGATTTCTCCCCGCGGGGGTGGTACTGGCACCAATGGTCAGTCCCTGACCCAGGGATTTATGATAGACACCAGCCGGTATATGAATCAGGTACTGGAAATTAACGCCAAAGAGCGCTGGGCACGGGTGCAGGCGGGTGTTGTGAAAGATCACCTGAATGAGTTGGCAGCCAGAGAAGGATTGTTTTTTGCCCCTGAGCTATCCACCAGCAACCGGGCAACTGTAGGCGGCATGGTCAACACCGATGCCAGTGGCCAGGGTTCTGTCGTTTATGGAAAAACCCGTCATCATGTGCTGGAACTGACCTCAGTACTGACTGACGGTTCTGTCTGGGTATCCAGCCCATTAGCAGACAGTGAACTTTCATCAATTTGCCAACGCAAAGACACCATCGGCAACGTGCACCGTGTGGTAAATGATAGTGATAAACAACATCATAAAACAGTAAAGCACATTTTTCCCAAGTTGAACCGTAACCTGACGGGTTATGATCTGGCCAACATCCGCAATAAAAACAACCAGTTCGATTTAAATGCAATACTGTGTGGCTCTGAAGGCACACTGGCGTTAATCAGTGAAATAAAAGTTAACCTGCTGCCAATCCCTGAGCAGTCAGCGCTCATCGTTGTTTTTTACGACAGCTTTCAGTCATCCCTGAAAGATGCACAGGTGTTGATGTCTTTAAAACCTGACTCCATTGAAACCATCGACTCAAAAGTACTGAATCTGGCAAAAAATAACACAGGCCTTTGGTCGACCATCAAGGAATTTTTCCCTGAGGACAGTAACGGTATTGATGGTATTAATTTTGTCGAGTTTACGGGTGATGATGATGCTATCAATGATGGTATTTGTCGTTTAAAACAGGTTTTAGAAAAATCACCATCCGCTGATCGTATTGATCATACCACCATTATGGGCTCAGCCAATGTGAAAAAAATCTGGTCCATGCGTAAGCAGTCCGTAGCATTGCTGGGCAATATGAACGGCGATGCTCGTCCGATTCCTTTTGTGGAAGATGTTGCCGTTCCCCCTGAAAACCTGGCAGCGTTTATTAAGCAGTTCCGGGAGCTGCTTGATAAACACCAATTACGCTATGGTATGTTTGGCCATGTGGATGCCGGAGTTCTCCATGTCCGCCCTGCCATTGATATGAAAGACCCACAACAGGCGATGCTCGTGCGGGCTATTAGTGATGAGGTCGCTCATCTGGCGCAAAGCCATGGCGGTGTGCTGTGGGGAGAGCATGGCAAAGGGATACGCTCGGAATATGCCCCTGTTTTTTTTGCTGAACTGTATTCGGTACTGCAGCAAATAAAAGCAGCCTTTGATCCTCACAATCAGCTAAACCCCGGGAAAATTGCCACACCAACAGAAGCCATACAACAGGGACTGCTGAAAATTGATGGTGTACCAACAAGGGGGGAGAAGGATCGTCTTATTGAGCGTAACGCTTTTCAGATCTTTTCTAAAGGCATGTATTGTAATGGCAATGGTGCCTGCTTCAACTACCAGCCCAAAAGCGCCATGTGTCCTACGTGGAAAGCGACACTGGATCGCACACAATCCCCCAAAGGGCGCTCGAGTCTGGTCAGGGAGTGGTTACGATTGCAGTCTATTGTCGGCAACTCTATTGATCATACTATTCAGCAGGTCCGTGCACCTTTAACCGTATTATCCGTAATAAAAAACACCGTTAAAAAAATCCAGAACCAGTGGACAAAATGGCGGGGAGAAGAGGACTTTAGCCATGATGTCTACAAAGCACTGGACAGTTGTATGAGCTGCAAATCCTGTGCCGGACAATGCCCGATACAGGTCAATGTGCCGGATATTCGTTCGCGTTTTTTTGAGCTTTACCACAGTCGTTATCCAAGACCGATAAAGCATTATGTGGCGGCATGTCTGGAGCCGGCATTACCGGTACTCGCCAGGGTAAAAAGCGTTTATAATCTGATAATACAGGCACCCTGGGTGAATGCTGTTAGTGCACGTACAGTGGGTTTAACAGCATTGCCTGTTATCACCTCAGCCTCGCCCATTAAAGACATGTGTCGATCAGGTGCAACCATCGCCAGCCCCACACTGCTACAAACGATACCTGACAGTGAAAAAGTCAAAGCAGTGATTATTGTTCAGGATGCTTTTACCAGTTTTTTTGATACTCCCTTACTGACCGACTTAACCAGGCTTCTGATTCGTCTTGGTTACAGTCCTTTGATTGCGCCTTATAAGCCTAATGGTAAAGTGCTGCACGTGTACGGTTTCCATAAGTGGTTTCACCGCGTTGCACGGGCCAATGCGGCAGAATTGAGCGCCCTGGCTGAAAGCAGCATCCCTCTTGTTGGTATTGATGCTGCCGTCACGCTGACTTACCGTGATGAATATCATGAAGCGCCTGACTGTCAAGTGCCCAAAGTACAATTGTTATCAGAGTGGTTTGCCAGCCAGGCACCTGCAATTAAACGACTTAACCTGAAGTTAGCGGGCAGCTATACCCTGTTAAGCCACTGTACAGAAGTCACCAATGCACCGGCGTCGGTTAAACAATGGCAAACATTGTTTGAAGCCTGCGGACTGACCCTCAGGCATCAGCCAACAGGTTGCTGTGGGATGTCAGGGATTTATGGACATGAAGCTGGAAACCAGGAAACTTCACAAAAATTGTATAAGATGAGCTGGAAGGGGCCGGTTGAAAAGCCTGAAAATAAAGAAAGGCTTGTGGCGACAGGGTATTCATGCAGGAGCCAGGTAAAACGATTCAGTGGTCAACGCCTGAAACACCCGCTGCAGGTATTGCTGGAAAAACTACAACAGTAAAAGTCCCTGCGTAGCGTCCGACTCATAGGGGAAAAACCTCAGCTCGTCTGATATGGGCAAAAACCCAATGGCCTGGTTTCAGGGCAAGTCGGTTTTTTGCCTGGCTGGTAATCAGCGCCCGCAGGGTTTGCTGCCCAGTAGCGAGGCTGATTAATGCCTGATGTGTGCCTGTAAACTGGTGGAGTTGGGTCACTCTTGTCAAAAGAGGCTTGTCCATGCTGGTAGCTTTGACTTCTTCCAGAAATAAACAAACCTCAGTGGCTGGCACCAGTAGCCTGACATGTTGGCCAGGCGCATACTGCGAGCAACTCACCGACAGTATTTGCTGATCAATACGGATTAACGTCAGTGCATTATGTTTATCATAAGCAATCACTTGGCCCTCCAATAACGACAGGGCATGTTGAGTGCTGCCATGGTACTGGGTAAGTATTTGCTGGCAAGGGCCTTTGGCCACCACCTTGCCCTCCCCCAGTATCAGAAGATGATCGGCCAGCTGGGCTATCTCTTGCGGTGCGTGACTGACTATTATCACAGGAATATGAAAGTGGGTGTGCAAATCACGCAGCAGTGGAAGAATCTCAGCTTTTGCTGGCCAGTCCAGTGAGGCCAATGGTTCGTCCATCAACAATAAGGCAGGAGCATTGAGCAATGTTCGTGCAATGGCAACACGCTGTTTTTCACCACCGGAGAGTGTTCCGGTTGATCGCCCTAATAAATGAGAAATACCCAGTCGTTCAACCACATCATTAAAAGCGAGTGCTTTGCGGGAAGTCTTTGCCCGTTTACGGGCAAAGGCCAGATTCCCCATGACATTGAGGTGCGGAAACAGACGGGCATCCTGAAAAATATAACCAATACCGCGTTTTTCCGGTGGAATGTGAAGGCCTGTAGAGGAATCCTGCCAGCGCGTACTTCTAAATATCACCCTGCCCTGGCTGCTCAACTCCAGGCCTGCCACAGTTCGAAGCAAGGAGGTTTTTCCACAGCCGGAAGCACCCATGATCGCCCAAATACCCGTCAACGGTAGCGTTTCTTTGATCACTAAATCCATTCTGTCGCGTGATAGTGTAATATCAAGTACGAGAGACTGATCGCCCATAACTTTCCTTACGGTCAATACTGTACAGCATCATCAACAGTACTAAAGAAAAGATGACTAATCCCCCGGCAATGATGTGAGCTTTGGCAAACTGCTGCGTTTCTACTGCATCAAATAAAGCAATGGATAACACCTGGGTTTCTCCGGGGATATTGCCGCCAATCATCAGCACGACACCAAACTCACCCACTGTATGGGCAAAGCCCATACAGGCGGCCAGTAAAAAAGTGCGCCGACATAAAGGTAATACCACTGTAAAAAAACGATCAATGGGTGTAGCGCCAAGCATGGCAGACGCTTCCAGTAAAGCAGGATCAATTTGCTCAAAGGCACGCTGAAGAGGTTGTATTACAAAGGGCAAAGAATAAATGACCGAGGCGATGACCAGTCCAATAAAGCTGAAAGCCAGGGTTGAGCCGGTAATATCAACCCACAATTGCCCAAAAGGGTTTTCAGGTGAGAATGCCAGCAAAAAATAAAAGCCAAGCACTGTTGGCGGTAATACCAAAGGAAGAGCAACCATTGCTTCCAGCAATGGTTGTACTTTTCCCGGCAAGCCGTGCCTCATTCGGGACAGCGCCCAGGCAAAGGGAGTACCTAACAGCATCAGTACTGCTGTTGTGATAAACGCCAGCTTAAGGGTCAGGATAATGGCGGTGACAAGCAACTAGGAAGTACTCTCCGCCTGCTGGTAGCCATGGATTGCTATCCACCTCTGGCTTTCAGGTGACAGTAAAAAATCGGTAAACTGCCTGGCAAGTTTGAGATGTTTCGAGCGTTTAAGAATAATCATCTCTTGTCGTATAGGATCATGCAGTTCGTCGACAATTACCATGATCCCCCTGCGATCTTTCTGGTCGGTCAGCTGGGATGCGGCAACCATTCCCAGAGGAGCATTGCCACTATCAACAAAGGCCCAGGCCTGCTGTATATTGGAACCTTGAATAACGCGGGGTTGATAGCTGCGCCAGAGACCCAGTTTCTCCAGGGTTTGTTTAGCTGCAAGACCATAGGGAGCCGTGTCAGGGTTTGCAATGACAAACTTCCCTGACCATTGCTTTAAATCAGCCGTTTTTTTGATGGTGCCGCTTTTATCCCATAGCACCAGCTGGCCGATGGCATAGGTACGTCGGCTGTTTTTCAGTGCTATACCCCTGCTTTCAAGCTTTATCGGACGCTCCGCATCGGCTGACAGGAACACGTCAAAGGGAGCGCCGTGAATAATCTGATTATACAAAACACCTGAGGAGGCCGATGACAGGTAAATAGTGCCTGATGTTTTCTCCATAAACTGCTGTGATAACTGCTCAAGCACAGACTTGAAGTTGGCAGCAACAGCTACACGCAGCTCAGCACTGTAAACCGTCCATGGTAGTAGAGCAATGAACAAAAAGAAGCACCTTATCAGCATCATCAGCATCATCAGCATCGTAAGTCTCCTTAGTCCCAGCGCCTGGCCATTATCTGGTCACTGTCTCTGGCATCCAGCCAGTGGTCACCACTGGTAGTGGTTTCTTTCTTCCAGAAAGGAGCGCGGGTTTTAAGGTAGTCCATAATAAATTCGCAGGCGGAAAAACTGTCGCTACGGTGTACACTGGCTACACCGACAAAAACAATCTGATCACCAATGCGCAGTTGCCCCACACGATGTACGACTCTGATAGTATTTAATGACCAGCGCTGCTGCACCTCATCAATAATCTGTTCAAGGGATCGTTCTGTCATTCCCGGGTAGTGCTCAAGGTAAAGGCCGGTGACATTCCTGCCCAAATTCAGATCACGCACCAAACCGGTAAACGTCACAATAGCGCCGGTGTTATTGTTTTGAGAGAGTGCCTGCTGTTCGGCACTGGCGTCAAAATCCTCCGTTTGGATAGATATCATGATATTAGCCTCCTGTCACAGGAGGAAAGAATGCAACCTCATCACCACTGAAAAGACGAGCATCCTTGTTTTGCAGGATATGGTTAACAGCAGTCAATGAGCGTTTGTTAGCCAGTACTGCACGCCATTGCTCCCCTTTTTTGCAGAGCTGTTCACAGAGCTGTGACAGGTTTTCTGGCGCTTCATCGTCTTTCAGCTCCAGCCGTTCGCAGCCTAAACGCTCTCGATAGTCAGCAAAAAATAACACGGTGATCATGCAGACCCTCCGGCAAGATAGTGACCACTGCAACCACCACTTTTTTCGAGAATACGCTGTCCATCAATGATCATGCCTTTATCCACCGCCTTACACATGTCGTAAATGGTCAGGGCAGCTACGGATGCTGCTGTCAGTGCTTCAATTTCAACGCCAGTTTTACCCTGTAAACGGCAGCAGGTTTCTATACGGATGCGGTTATGTGCTGGCTGAAGTTCAAAATCAACACCGATATAGCTCAACATCAACGGGTGACACAACGGCACCAACAGACCACACTGCTTGGCTGCCTGAATACCGGCAATACGAGCAACCGCAAGTACATCGCCTTTTTTCAGGCGATTATTCGCAACCAGCTCCAGCGTTTCAGCCGTCATAGAAATAAAGGCTTCAGCCCGGGCTTCGCGTCGGGTGACGGATTTTTCGCCCACATCCACCATGTGGGCTTTGCCCATATCATCGGTGTGCGTTAACGTGGACATAAGCGATTATACCTTCTTCAGTTGAGGTACAAAGTTGCAGGGATGGTAGCGACTGTCGAGCTGGTCTTTGATCATCCCTTCCCAGGCCGTCTTACAGGCATTGCTGGAACCGGGCATCACAAAAATAATAGTACCATTGGCAAAACCTGCCACGGTACGCGACTGAATGGTGGATGTACCAACCTGCTCATAAGAAAGCTGTCTGAACAGCTCGCCATAGCCCACCACCTCTTTATCAAATAAAGGCAATACTGCCTCCGGTGTGCTGTCCCGTCCTGAAAAGCCGGTGCCACCGGTAATTAATACAGCCTGAGTGTTGTCAGAGGCAATCCAGCGTGAAATGACTTCACGGATTTTGTAAATATCATCTTTAACAATAGCTCTATCGGACAGATTGTGGTTAGCTGCTACTAAGCTGTCCACCAGAAACCCACCAGAGCTATCAGTGGTTTCAGTGCGAGTATCAGAGACGGTCAGTACTGCAATATTCAATGGAGTAAAAAATGCAGTAGCTTGTGGGTGTGCCATGATGATGGAATCCTTGAATGATTTTCAAGCTGTTGTTGCAGCCGTATTGTTCCCGCTTTCACAGGTGGATGCAAGTCATTAAAAATGATTATTTTCAGGCGTATTGGCGAGAAAGAGCGTTACGTTCAAGGGGTTCAGCCACCAAAGCAGAGGCACACTTTTACGATGAAACAACACCGTATCCGTGAGTGCATAGCGAACAACCAATCAGCGGTTAATGGCTGGTTGACGTTGCCATGTGCGATGAGTGCCGAGATGATGGCTCACCATGGCTATGACACCCTGACCATTGATATGCAACACGGTCTGATTGATTACGCAGCAGCGGTAAATATGCTTCAAGCCATATCAACCACACCCGTCACCCCCATGGTCAGAGTCCCCTGGCTGGAGCCAGGCATTATTATGAAAATGCTTGATGCAGGTGCTTACGGCATCATCTGCCCGATGATTGAAAGTGCCGGGGATGCCAAACGGCTGGTGGATTACTGCCTGTACCCGCCTCAGGGACAGCGCAGTTTTGGGCCATTACGAGCGTGTCTGTATGCCGGGAACGATTACCCACAGCAGTCAAACACAATCATTATGCCAATCGCCATGATTGAAACCCGCGGCGCGCTGGAGAATCTTGAGGATATTCTTGCGGTTGAGGGGTTAGGCGGCTTGTATATTGGTCCTTTTGATTTGTCCTACTGTCTGTATGCCGGGAACGATTACCCACAGCAGTCAAACACAATCATTATGACACCCCAAGGGATGAAGACCAAACGTCTGAGCAGGGAATTCGCCATTTGAGATTGAAACCCGCGGCGCGCTGGAGAATCTTGAGGATATTCTTGCGGTTGAGGGCAGTTAAGGCGGCTTGTATATTGGTCCTTTTGATTTGTCCTACGCTCTTGGATGCACACCAAAGCCTGATGACTATGAACTGCCGGTGCTTAAGGCTATTGATCGTATTTTAGCGGAATCCGAGACCCGAGGAGTGCCTGTGGGTATTCATTGCATAACTTTTGAAAAGGCCAGAGTGATGATGCAAAAAGGCTTTGACTGGGTGACGGCAGCCTGTGATGCTGATTTGATTCAATCAGGGGCTGCCCATGTGTCAGGACTCCTTCAGACTCAGTGAAGTATCAAGACAGACCAGTGGGCGTGGGACTGTTTTTTTGATGGCATCATCAGTCGGTGTCAGAATGATCTTATCCATGGCCACTTGTTTCAGGCTTTTTGTGGGCTTTTGAGTGTCTGTACATCCTAATACTATAGTGCTGAGTGACAGCAGGAATAAAATATAACGCTTATGGAACATTGGCTAACTACCCGTCTATATTGCACCCCCTGAAACAGGGGTGAACATACTGGTTTGGATTGTGAAAGACAGTTCAGATCCTAGGTGATTGAATAATAAACGATCAAATGCAACAAATTTATAACACAATTTCAATCAATGAATAATCATATAATCTGCTATAGTAAAAATTCCATTTTATAAGCACATGCTTGACAGCGATCAACCATTAACGTTATTAAGAAGCTGTTTTGGACAAACTATGCTTTATTGGTACTATGGTGACTTTGGTGTCAACATCGGTGGCGTATAAAAAATGGACGAAAAAACCGCTTGGTAGCTGTATGAATCAAAACACAGCCTTAAGTAAAAACTGCGGTATAAATGACCCATGGCGACATCGCGTCTCACTGAGTGGGTACCTGCCATTCCAAGGGTGGTTCTTAGTGTATTTTTTATCCAGAACAACCGCAGCATTCAACCAGCGGCTTTTATCAACCTTATTTATCCAACGTGTCCTTTTCCGTGATAGCAAACAAAAAAGCAGGGGGCTCTCTGTGATCAGTAATGATTGGATGCTAGATAATCAGAAAGACGCATCACTTCTACCAGAGGTTCTTACCCATGAGAAAAAATAAACTATTTGTAGGTAACCTGGCTTTTTCTGCTACGGAACCGGATCTTGAACAGGCTTTTGGGGAGTTTGGCGCACTGGAAGAGGTCAAAGTGATTCTAGATCGTGAAACGGGTCGGTCCAGAGGGTTTGCTTTTGTTTCCTTTGAAAATGAAGATGATGCTGAAGCTGCCCTGACGCTGGACGGCCAGTCGCTGAACGGTCGTGATATGCGCGTAAGTATTGCAACGGAGCGTCCTCGTAATAATGGCCCCCGTCGCGATGGTGGCTTTAATAATAAAGGTAGCCATGGCAACAGTCGATTCTGACAGGCTTAAACCAGAACCCAGTGACGGCTCTCCTACCTGAAGGTAGGAGTTTCTGACTTCTCAGGCAGCAACTAGCAGTGTGCCAGGTTTACCCTTGCCTCCATCAGCAGAGACGGACAGTCCTTCCGCCTTCAATTTCAATATGCCTTGCTGCTTGATATTTATTGCAGCGTTTATATGGCGGTCATTGCCTGTTATCTCGCAGTCAGGGCAATCCCAGCTACGGACAGATAACAGCATTTCATCCACTTTATGACCACAGCAAGAGCACGTTTTAGAGGATGCAAACCACTGGTCTATCTTCACAGGATGTTTGCCTTCCTGCTTTGCTTTGTACTCAAGTTTGGTTATCAGGGAATGCCAGCCAGCATCAGCTTAAGTCATATCCTGCGGATCGATATCCACACTCCAGCGGAGATGTCGGGGGAGTTTTTGGTTGTCCAGATAGGCAATCAGTCGACTAAGCGTTGTGTGCAGTGACGCACGTTGGCTAGCCTGAAGGATTAGCTGCCAGCGAAAGCGGCTTTGACGTTTTTCCATGGGGGCGGGAAGGGGGCCCAGCACCTTTAAACGATCACTCGCTGTACCTTTAATGGCTTGTCTGGTAATGGCTTGTCTGGCAGCCTGCAGCAGGTGTTCACAAGCCTGTGACAGGCCCGATTCAGCCCTGATAACAGCCATAAAGGAAAAAGGTGGCAGTTCCAGCTGACGCCTTTGTTCGAGCAAGGACGCCAAAAACAACGAGTAATGATTTTGTGTCAGTAAACGCAAGGCGTCATGATTCGGGTTGTAGGTTTGAATGATCACCTGGCCGGGTTTATGGCTGCGCCCAGCTCGCCCGGCTACCTGCATAATGAGCTGGCCTGTACGCTCAATTCCCCGGAAGTCTGCGCCGAGTAAACTGCCATCAGCATTCAGGATAACAACCAGCGTAACATTGGCAAAGTGGTGCCCTTTGGCCAGCATCTGGGTGCCCAGTAAAATGCAGGGAACACCGGTGTTAATGGTTTCGAGCATATGGGAAAGCGCATTCTTTGTCCGTGTGGAGTCACGGTCAATTCTAATCACTGGAGTATGAGGAAATCGTTCGGATAACGCCTGTTCAAGACGTTCAGTTCCCTGGCCGACAGGATGGATATTGGTACTGTGGCATTGGTGGCAGCAATGGGGAATGACAATTTGATAGTCACAGTGGTGACAGTGCATATGGGGAGGCTGGCGATGGATAGTCATGTGAGCATCACAGTGAGGACAGTCAATGACGGTGCCGCAGTCATGACAAATCACTGAAGGTGCATAGCCCCGGCGATTGATAAAAACCATCACCTGATTACCCAGATTCAGCTGTGCTGACATATGAGCCAGCGAATCAGCGGGAATACCACTTTCCAGGGGTTGCTGGCGCAGGTCAAGGATATTCAATGCCGGAGGCCTCGCCTGTCCGGCACGTACCCGTAACGTTAAATGCTGAAAGCGGCCACCGGCGGCATTGTAAAAGGATTCCAGAGAAGGAGTGGCTGAGCCAAGAATGACCGGACAGGCAGCTTGCTTTGCGCGATAAATGGCCAGGTCCCGCGCATTATAGCGAAAGGTATCTTGCTGTTTATAAGAGCTGTCATGCTCTTCGTCCACAATAATGAGACCCAGTTTCGGCAGGGGTGTAAAAATACCGGAGCGGGTGCTGATGACAATACCAGCGTTTTCAGTCAGTGCCTGATACCACCCACAGAGCCGTTCACCATCGCTTAACCCGGAATGCAGGTTAATCACCGGGGTATGAAAACGCCGTTTAAAGCGCCCGACGGTTTGTGGTGACAGGCCTATTTCAGGAATGAGTACCAGGGTCTGGCGTCCTGCTTTTAGTACGGCAGCAATGGCTTGCAGGTAGACTTCAGTCTTACCACTTCCGGTGATGCCATCAAGCAGGAACGGTTGATAATGATTCAGGTGAGAGAGTACGTTGTTTAAAGCGTTTTCTTGTTCCGCGTTAAGGGGTAAAGCTGTTTCGCCGCCTTCAGCTCCATGGGTGGAAAAGCAAGTGGCAGCCAACATTTTTTCTTTTTTATGGATGATATGTTTGTCAGCCAGCCCCTTGATCACTGCTCTGCTGATACCCTGGTTTAACAACTGTGTTTCTTCAAGCTCAAGGGAAGGACTGTTATTGAGCATATGGGCCACGACTAACTGTTTTGGTGATCGCTTCAATTGCTTTATCTGTACCTCTGACAGTGACTCATGGAGTTGCCAGTACGTTTCGGTATTGCTCGGTAGCGGCTTGCCCTGACGCACCCCCCTGGGGAGCGCCTGCATGAATACCTCCCCAAGGCTGTAGTGATAATACCGTGATGCCCATTGGCATAGCGCCAGTATATCCGGGGTGATAACGGGTTTGTCATCAAGCACCGATATCACCGCTTTTAACTTCTCCACAGGCACGGTGCAACGGCTCTGGGTCGACAGGATAATCCCGATGACTTTTCTGTTCCTAAATGGAATAAGTACTCTTGTTCCCGATTTGTATTGGGATTGACTGGTTTTTTCAGACGGCAGGTAGGTAAAAAAGTTTCGCAAAGGTAAGGGCACAGCAACCTGGACAAAAAAAGCGACCTGAGTATCAATGGCAGTGGGTAACCGTTCAGGGGCATTGGTAGACATGGATCAGGGGACTCCAGGTTGACAGTTTATTTTATAGCCTCCAGTTGCTATGGGACAACCACTGTAAAAACCCGGTTTGTTTGATGATAAGACTCTGGTATGATTCGCCTTCTTTTTGTCAGCTACTGCTGGCGCTGGTAAGACCTGCGTACGGTGCTTTTACCCGCCCCCCGGGGCAGGGAGTCAAAGGTGGCGGTGCGTGTTACTTCGAGGAAGACTCATGAAACCGAATATCCATCCAGAATATAAAGATACGACCTTTACCTGTAGCTGCGGTAACAAAATCAAAACGAGTTCCACTTTGTGCAAAGACCTGCTCATTGATGTGTGCTCCAAGTGCCACCCTTTCTATACTGGCACCCAGAAGGTCATGGATACTGGCGGTCGTATTGAGCGCTTCAACAAGCGTTTCGGTACTCGTAGCACTCGCAAGTAATTGCTGACGCTGATCGAGCAGGAGGTGAGATTGCTCTCACCGTCCTCTCACACCACCGGACAAACGGTTCCGTATCACGGCGGTTCATGATAAATACTTGAGCCGCTGATTATAATCAATCAGTGATATCAAACCTATTCGATCAAACAGTTTCTCAGGCAGTGCCTGATTCATGTGCGAAGCTCCAGCATTCCACCATGATCCTCGCCCATTTGTGACACTTCTCCATGCCCTTTCCTCTCCGATTCCAAGGCGCATCAGTCTTTTGACCCTCGTGTAAGTGCGTTTCCACTTTTTCACGGTTCACTTTCAGCTTGAGTTCGCTTTCAAGGTATTCCGTTGTTGAGTCCAGCACCCGCCGTCCTGCTTCTTTGCTTCTGACGTAATGATATGGCAAGCGTTTTCCGGACACTTTTTTACATTACCCGTGTTTGTGTGTCTGGAGAACTATAACCACTTCAGTATCTGTCAGGCCGTTGGGGCTTAATGGAGGTTCGGGGCTATCTAGTTCCGAAAGAGTACTCCCGCCGAGCTAGGCGGGAGGTGAATTTCGTTCAGCCCGTTAGGGCTGATCTTGATTCTCAATATACTCCTTAATTACATCCAGTGGCGCACCTCCGCAACTGCCAGCAAAGTACGATCTTGACCACAAAACCGGCTTTCGATACGCACCGGCAATATCACAAAACTCTTGTCTTAACCGTCTGGATGAAACAGCTTTCAAGCTGTTTATCAGTTTCGCAATGGCTGGCGTGTTTGGTGAGTACTCGACCAATAGGTGAACATGGTCGGCCTCTCCATTACAGTCTGTTAGCTCTGCCTCAAAGTTTCTGCATATCTCAGAAAATATTTCTTTCAATCTGGTTAGATGTAATTCGCCTAGTGCCGGAAAGCGCTGATATACATACAAGCAAAAACATGTTTTGATTCGCACCCCTTTTTTTAACAGCAGTAGCACGGATGCCATCAAAGCATACCCAGCAGATCATTTTGTCAGAGCAGGAACGTAGTGACCTGGAGCTTCTTGTTCGCCAGCGGAAAAGTGCTCAATCCATAGTGCTCAGGGCTAAAATCATATTGGCTGGTGCAGAAGGGAAAAGTCTTCTCGGGACAACAAAAGAACTCAAGTGTAACCGTGAAACCGTCACACGCTGGCGGAAGCATTGGGTTGAACGTAGTGATGAACTGCCTGTTTTGGAAAAACTAAAAGAAGCGCCTCGCCCCGGTGCAAAACCCAAGTTTACCGAAGAGCAAATTTGCCTGATTGTCGCTATGTCCTGTGACAAGCCTGAAGAGCATGGTTATCCATTCAGTCACTGGTCAGAAAGCTCGCTGGCTATGGCGGCTCAGGATAAAGGTATTGTCCCATCAATCTCACAGAGACAGGTGGGGCGTTTTTTAAAATCAGGCCGATATTCGTCCCGATAAAGTGAAGGGCTGGGTAGACACCCCAAGGGATGAAGACTTCGAAATACATAGCGCTGACGTCTGCGACACCTATCGTCAAGCTATTGAACGTGCTGAGCAGGGAATTCGTACAATATCCTTTGATGAAAAAACGGGCATGCAGGCATTAGAGCCATTGACAGGGGGAAAGCCTGTCAAGCCGGGCTATATTGAAAAACGTGAGTTTGAGTATAAGCGCCATGGAACTCAGGCCCTGCTGGCTGGGATGGATGTCGTGACAGGCAAGATCATTCCCCTTGTAAGGGATACACGGAAAGAACAGGACTTCGCCGACTGGCTTGATAATACGCTGGAAAGTGACCCTGCCGCAACGGGCTGGCATTTTGTCATGGATCGCCTTAATACCCATATGTCAGAAGCCGCAGTTAAGGCAGTAGCCAGGGTTGAGGGTACAACGGAAAAAGAGCTGGGTCTAAAAGGGAAAACCGGCATCCTCAAGAATATGAAAACACGGGCAGCCTACCTGAGTGATATATCCCACAAGATTGTGTTTCACTATACCCCGAAGCATGCATCGTGGCTAAACCAGATAGAGATATGGTTTTCTATTTTGGTGAGACGCTTTCTGAAACGAAACAGCTTTACGTCAACAGAAGATCTTAAGGTACGCCTTCATCAGTTCATGGACTTCTTCAACGAGAAAATGGCCAAGCCTTTTAAGTGGACTTACAAAGGCCGACCATTGCAAGTGTGATATTGTATGGGGATTAGCGCTTAGGGGCACTAGCACCTTTTTTCTGTACTTTTTTTCTGTACTTTGTCACAAAAACAATGTGGCAGTGCAAAGTATAAGCACTGTGTCGACCTTTCTTAATTTCTTGCATACTAATACTTGATGTTACGCCTTAAATCATTTAATTTAAACACAAAATACTAGCACACTGATTGTATAAATGAAGATTCTCAAGGCATATAAATTCAGACTGGAGGTGACGCCAGAGCAGCATGTAAGGCTCATGCAGCTTTGTGGTACAGCTCGCTTTGTCTGGAATAAAGCGTTGAGTATCTGCAATGAAAAGTGGGAATCCGGTGAAAAAATCCCGTCCTCATACACAATGGCTAAATGGTTGCCAATCTGGAAGAAAGAGGAAGAAACCAGTTTTCTAACTCAAGGTAACGCTGTTGCCTTGCAACAAAAGCTAATGGATTTGGGTGGTGCATGGAAAAAACACTTTGATGATCTGGCAAAACTAAAGTCTGGAAAGATCAAAGAGGTTAAGTTCGACAAACCGTGTTTTAAGCAGCGCAACAAAGATCACCATAACTCAATTCGTATCATGCAGTTCTCCAAGTACTGCAAGGTCGAAAATCGCAGGGTAAAACTGCCAAGTAAGTTGGGATGGGTAAAGTTCCGCAAATCTCGCAATATTGATGGTGAAATAAAGAATTGCACCATTACCCGCAAATCAGACCATTGGTTTATCAGTTGCCAAACCGAACAAGAGTTACCCGTGCTGGTTCACCCTTCTGAAAAAGCGGTTGGTCTGGATATGGGTATTGCCAGGTTTGTCACGCTTTCCAGTGGTGAGCAGTACAAGCCTCTTAATGCTTTCAGGAAACATGAGGACCAGCTTGCCGGGGAGCAAAGAAAGCTTTCTCGCAAAGTAAAATTCTCTGAAAACTGGAAGGAACAAAAACGGCGTATTAACCGTATTCACAGAAAAATAGCTAGTTGTCGGGCTGATTACCTTCACAAAACCTCAACCGAAATCAGCAAAAATCACGCAATGATAGTGATTGAGAATCTGAAGGTATCCAATATGTCCAAGTCTGCAAAAGGCACTGTTGAGAAGTACGGTAAAAACGTGAAAGCCAAGTCTGGACTTAACAAGTCCATTCTCGATCAGGGATGGCATGAATTCAGAAGGCAGCTTGAGTACAAGCAAGAGTGGCTGGGCGGTGAAGTGGTTGCTGTCAATCCTGTATACACCAGCCAAACTTGTAGTGCTTGCGGCCATACTGAGAAAGCAAACAGAAAGACTCAAGCAAAGTTCGAGTGTGTAGCTTGTGGTCATTCTGAGAATGCGGATATTCAGGCCGCAAAAAATATACTAGCGTTGGGACACAGCGTTTTAGCCTGTGGAGAGGGTTCGTTAGAGTCTTTGAAGAAGCAGGAACTTCAGCAAAATCGCGAGAAAGTAGCTGCCTGGTAACAGGAATCCTCCAGCGACCTAGCTGGAGGAGGATGTCAATGTTGTATAGATATAAAGCAAGGGGCGTTCGGCAGTGCCATTCTTACGCATAACTTCACCACTCACCGAGTGACCTGCTTTAAAATGACGGTGGAAGAGTTCAAGACGTCCACGGTCAACATATCCCAACTTGTTACCATCCAGTTCAATGCGTATTGCCTGTGAATCGTGCTGGTTTTCAGGTTCAGGAATAAATTGCACTGGTTTATCAACAGCAATCTCGTCAATGGAAATTGTTGACTCATACCGAAACCCGGCCACTTCGATAAGAAACTCAAAAGGCTCATTTGCGCTATCAAAGGGGTGCACTAATTCAAAGCCATCATCAGGGAGGCGTGCCCCCACATACCCTAACAAAGCAAAGTCGCTGATTTCTGCGTCCGGGTTTAGCCCCCGCAACTCCAGATACCGATAAAAATCACTGCGGCTTCGTGGCGGAATTCTGCGGGTAAAAGCTTCCAGCACCAGATTATCGAAGGAGTATACATTGTCTTTCACTTGAAATGCCGGATGTCCTTTAAAACCGTGCAAACTCGCCTCTTCAAAGTCTTTCTTCCCTTTGAAGTAGTTGAGCACAATTGCTCCGTCTTTACGCACGAGTTCACCCACTACATAGCGGGAGCGGCTGTTGCTGTCTAATGCCTGCCATGACAACAGCAGGCGCTCAGGCTCAATCAGATGTTCAATGTACCTCATGCGATGCTCTCCAGGTATTCGAGCAGGATACGCCTTCTCAGAATTGTCAGCTTGTATATAAAGGCTGCTCTTTCTTCAGTCAGTGGCGATTTTATCGTAAATGTTGTCAGTTCGCTAAGTACCTTTTCTAAAGCGTCTTCTGACCAGCTCAGGCTGTCAATTAGCAATGGAATAATTGCAGGGTACTTCATACAAAAATCAGAAACACCACCGGCTAGAGGTAGCCGCCGTTCACTGGACAAGCTCCATTTCATCTGGTGTCGACCTTTATTGATATAGGCTCGAAGACCACTCTCGTCAGTTGTAAATTGCCTGAACTTTTTCTCGAATAATTCATGACCAAGGCTGGTTCCATTGTCAAAATAGGGTGTAAATCTGGCTGAAGAGCCATTTTCGTTCCATATGACACCCCAATTTTCCTGATGCCGGTCAGTATTTCCAATAACGGCATCATAGCAAAGACATAATCCCCAGTATTCCTGCCAGTTGTGACTAAGAATCTTATTTCTGCTGAGAGCCCGTGAGAACTTAATAATGGTTTCAAGATTATGCAGACGACCCTTTTCCCGGTCATAATCATCAATCCATGCCTGCATATGGTCACCGCCAGGGGTGAATCTTTCTTTCACATCTTGCTGATAGCCTAAAAACCATTCAATGATTGAACCCGGTTCTCCTGTTTCAGAGTTGATAGCAACAAATGCTGGCGGCACGGGTAACTTCATTAAACGGCCAATTTTAAACGCAATGACTTCAGCCCAGTACTGATCAGGGTGTCTAGGCTTTCTGGAGTCTTTAGCGCTCTTAATGGCTTCTTTAAATAAATACCTGTGATTTGGCAGACAGAAGTCAAAGGGGGCTTTATCAGGACATACCCTCAAGCTTTTATCCCTTGCCCCAACGGGGAATACTTCATAATCCTAGTGCACCGGCCATTGTGCTACGTCAATAATCTGAGTACTGGACTGGTGAATGCTCTTTCTATCTATCAACTGAGTACACCACTGAAAAATCCCTGTTTTTTTTGAGTGTACTTGTCGCAGGAGAAAAAGTCCTGAAATCTTTGTGGATACATTCGCCTGTTATCATTTCAACGTGCCACCGCTTGAGGTATAGCGCAATAATCTCTGTTCCTGGATAAGCCTGATCATTAAGCAAGGTCGTAACAATAGTACGATTTTTATTTTTAACTGCCCGAATAATCAGTTTTTCAGGCATTTGGTCGTAGAGTTCCTGGCTCATCCACTCAGGCTTGGCAGGTCGTATCAACTTGAACAAACCATTTTTGCTGCTCAATTAAAAGGCTTTAACAGGCTGATTGCTGAGGCATGTACCCCTGAGCCAGTTCTGACGCATGCAGGAGCATTTCCCCTTCCATAATATCTGCTGCGACGGGTACCAGTTCATCGGTACCGCTGAGCGCCATAAGTGCCAACACCGCATTTGAAGGATGGCATACAGCCATTATTCGCGTAAAAGTGAGTTTTTGCCGACTGTTATAGATCACCATCAACCCATCACTATTGATCGTCTCCAGTTGAGAAAAGTCCAACAACAGGTGTTTATGGCTGTTATGGATCACATAATCCATCGCTTTTTTCAGGAACAGAGCTGACACGGCGTCAACGCAACCGGCGACATCCAGGAGTAAGTAATTGTGGTGTTCTTCTAAGCTGATACTGATTGCCATGGTTGATATCCTTTTACCGTATTATTGCTATGGGAACGATAATAGGAAAGACGGACTGGCAGAGGTATAACAAGGAGGTCAGCCTTTCTAACCTCAACCCCCTTTTTAAAGAGCCGGGAAGCCACCCTGCTAACCGTTGGCTGGTGGGAGGCGGCTTACCTGGATTAACCTGTTTTTGTCCATATTTCCTGAAACCCTTTCCTTATTACCCACTGTCACTGTTTGTGCGTGTTGGAAACCAGACACATCACATCAGCCAGTAAAAAACAGTATTTTTTACCTCTCCAACGCCGCAGGGCGTGCCTTTCGTCTACAACGCTTTTTTTTTTGAACAAAAACCATCATCAAAGAAACAGTATGTCCAGAGGATATTGTTCGACTGAATGGTAACTTTTGATGTGAATCAGTTATTTCTCGTGAACAGTCAAGTAAAATCACCAGGTAAAATCTTACTGATATTTATTCTATCCAGTCTTTGCCCACAGATACCTGGGAGTAAGTGATGTCTGATAATAGGAAAGTGATAGGCTTTGGCGCCTTGGTCATGATGGTGATGACCGCCGTTTTTGGCTTTCGGAATGTAATAAACCAGTACGCCATGATTGGTCCTTCGAGTATGACCTTGTGGTTTGTGGGTACACTGGTGTACTTTCTGCCACTGGTTCTGATGATGTCGGAATACGCCAGTGCCAATGAAGGTAAAGAAGGTGGCGTTTATAGCTGGGTTGAGTCTTCCATGGGGCCGAAGTGGGCATTTTTTGCTTCCTGGACATACTTCTTTGCCAACATTTTCTACTTCGCCACTGCGACTTCCAGCATTCTGGTATACGGCAGCTGGGGTCTGTTTGGTCGTAATATTTTTGGTGAGAATGCGGGTATGACCCTGGCGGCTTCCTGTATTGCCCTGTTCTGGATCAATACCTGGGTCTGCACCAAAGGCGTTAAATGGCTCTCCCGTCTGACTACCATTGCAGGCTCAGCAGCTTTGACCATGGGCTTTGTCTTTATTGCTTTTGCGCTGATCTCCGTTCTGGTACTGGGTAACGAGCCTGCACAGGCAGTCACTTTCCAGAGCATCATGCCGGAAATTAACAGCTGGGGAACATTGATGACGGTTTCCTGGTTGCTATTTGCATTAGGTGGTGCTGAAAGTATCGGTGTTTATGTGAATGACACCAAAGGTGGCATCAAGACCTTTGTTAAAGGTGTCATTGTCGCAGCCCTTGTCACAGGAGGTCTCTACATCCTTGGCGCATACGCAACTTCCCTGGTACTCAGGCAGGATGACGTAGACCTGACCAATGGTATCTTCAGTGTCTTCAATCAGCTGGGTTCCCAGATTGGTGTCGGTCCATGGATTACCAATTTTGTGGGTGTGATTCTGGCGATTACTGCCATTGGAGGTCTGGCCCTGTGGACTGCAGCACCTGCCAAAATTATGTTTTCTGAGCTGCCAAAAGGCCTGCTGCCAGACATATTACTGAAAACTGATAAGCAGGGAACGCCGGTTAATGCCCTGTGGATTCAGGCAGTGATTGTTACCGTACTGATGTTGATCCCGGGCATGGGTATTGACTCCATTGAAACCTTCATGCAGACCGTTATCAGCATGACTGCGCTGAACTCACTGATTCCAATTATCTTCCTGATCATTGGTTATATGGGACTGCGCATCAAGCACAACGACATGCCCCGTTCTTTCAAAATTTCCAAAAGCAATACAGTAGCCCTGGGTATTTCTGGTCTGCTCCTGGTTGTCTTCTTCGGTGCTTCTTTCGTGACCTCTATTCCAGCACCCAGTGTTTGGGAAGCCTATTTTGCCGGTCAGGATCTGGGTTCAAACGCCAACCCATGGCTGACACTGGGAATTAATTTTGGTGGTCTGACTTTCTATATGGGGCTGGCATGGACCCTCTATGCCCGTTTTGAGCGCAGACAGTCCGGGCAAGACTCTCTGACCACTGTCTCTGACATGTAACTTTTTTCTGAATGCTTGAAGCTTCGGCCAGCAATAGACTGCCCGAAGCTGAAACCCCGTGGTGTTCAGTCAGCGTACCACGCTACGTTTATCGCCTCAGCTTACAGGTTCGGGCACATTCCAGTTAACCCTCAAGCTTCTGTTTCAGGAATTTGTTGACCATGGCCGGATTGGCTTTTCCTTTAGAGGCTTTCATGCACTGGCCCACAAAGAATCCTGTCATTTTACCGCGTTTCTCAGCAGGTGCTGCACGGTATTGTTCAACCTGCTGCGTGCAGTTGGCCAGTACCTCGTCAATCATGGCTTCAATGGCAGCGGTGTCTGTGACTTGCTTCAGACCTTTTTTCTCAATAACCTCGTCTGCCGATTGTCCTTCTCCCTGCCAAAGGGCTGCAAACACCTGCTTGGCGATTTTTCCGGAAATGGTCTTGTCTTTGATACGAACAACCAAACCGCCAAGCATGGTTGCACTGACCGGACTGTCCTTGATTGCCAGGCCCTCTTGATTCAGTGTTTTTGCCAGCTCGCCCATCACCCAGTTTGCTGTCAACTTGGCATCACCAGAGACGGTGGTTGCTGCTTCAAAGTAGGCTGCTGTCAGCGGGTCGGCCGATAGAATATCGGCATCATAGTCGCTTAATCCCAGTTCACTGATAAACCGTGCCTTCCTGACGTCTGGAAATTCCGGCATCTCCACTTTCAGTTTTTCAATCAGGCTGTCTTCAATAATGACCGGTAACAGATCAGGGCAGGGAAAGTAGCGGTAATCGTTGGCTTCTTCCTTGCTGCGCATGGAACGGGCTTCTCCGGTATCACCGTTGTAGAGTCGGGTTTCCTGAATGACTTTCCCCCCCTCTTCAATCAGGTCGATCTGACGCTCGACTTCCTTATTGATGGCCTGCTCCATAAACCGAAAAGAGTTCAGGTTTTTGGTCTCTGTTCGGGTGCCAAAGGCCGCTTGTCCTTGAGGGCGCACGGAGACGTTAACGTCAAAACGCATGGAGCCTTGAGAAAGGTCACCGTCACAAATGCCAATAGCAGAAACAATGGAATGCAGTTTTTTGGCAAAAGCGACGGCTTCTTCAGGGCTGCGCATATCAGGCTCAGTAACGATTTCGATCAGCGGTGTGCCGGCACGGTTTAAATCAATACCGGACATTCCATGTAAATCTTCGTGCAGGCTTTTACCGGCGTCTTCTTCGAGGTGAGCATGGTGAATGCGTACCGTTTTTGAGGTGCCATCAGCCAGGGTAATGTCAATCTTACCGGCACCAATAACAGGCTTTTCCAATTGTGTGGTCTGGTAGCCTTTCGGCAAGTCGGGGTAAAAATAGTTTTTACGCTCGAAAACATTCTCCTGATTGATTTGGGCATCAATGGCCAGGCCAAACTGGATTGCTTTATGAACGGCATTTTCATTCAATACTGGAAGGACACCCGGTAACCCGAGGTCAACAGCACATGCCTGTGTGTTGGCTGCGGCCCCAAATGCGGTGGATGCACCCGAGAAAATCTTGGTTCTGGTGGCCAGCTGGACATGAATTTCCAGGCCGATAACGGTTTCCCATGTCATTGTGTGGTCCTCAAATCAGCTCGGTAGCGGGGGTTTTCAGGTGCCAGTCAGTGACCTGCTGAAAACGATGTGCAGCATTTAACAGACGTGCCTCATCAAAGTACTGTCCAATCATTTGTAAGCCAACAGGGCGATTGTCAACAAAGCCCACCGGAATTGACATACCGGGCAGGCCTGCAAGGTTAACGGACAGGGTGTAAATATCGGACAGATACATAGCCACAGGGTCATCACATTTCTCACCGATATTAAAAGCGGGCGTTGGCGCATTGGGACCCATAATGATGTCACATGCTTTAAAGGCATTCAGAAAGTCATCCCGAATCAAACGACGGATTTTCTGTGCTTTTACATAGTAAGCGTCGTAGTAACCGGCAGATAATGCATAAGTACCAACCAGTATCCGTCGCTTTACTTCTTCGCCAAACCCTTCGCTGCGACTGCGCTTGTATAGGTCTTCCAGGTTTTCAGGATTATCACAACGGTAACCAAAACGTACACCATCAAAACGTGACAGGTTGGAGGAGGCTTCTGCTGGTGCAATCACGTAATAGGCGGCAATGGACAAATGATTATTGGGTAGGCTGATCTCCTTCACTTTTGCACCGAGCTTTTCATATTCGGCAACAGCACTGTGAATTTGCCGGGCCACACGACTGTCGAGACCGGTGGTAAAGTATTCTTCAGGTAAACCAATGGTTAACCCTTGCAGGGAGTCACTCAGTGTGGCGGTATAATCAGGTACAGCTTTATCAATGGCGGTGGAGTCCCGGTGATCAAAGCCAGCCATAGTGTTAAGCATCAGTGCTGCATCTTCTGCAGTGCGGGCCATGGGGCCTGCCTGATCAAGACTGGAAGCATAAGCCACCATGCCATAACGTGATACTCGACCATAGGTGGGCTTAATGCCAGTGATGCCGCAATGTGATGCAGGCTGGCGAATAGAGCCACCCGTATCCGTGCCTGTTGCACCGGCAGCCAGTCCTGCTGCAACACAAGCGGCTGAACCACCCGACGATCCACCGGCAATGGCAGTGGTATCCCAGGGATTTTTTACGGCACCGTAATAGCTGCTTTCACTGGAGGAGCCCATGGCAAACTCATCCATATTGGTTTTACCCAACATGACCGCCCCGGCATCGTGAAATTTTTGTGTCACCGTTGACTCATAAGGGGCAATAAAATTATCCAGCATTTTTGAGCCGCAGCTGGTACGTACACCTTTTGTACAGAACAGGTCTTTATGGGCCAGGGGGATACCGGTCAGTACACCCGCTTCACCCCTGGCACGTTTGGCATCAGCCGCCGCTGCCTGTTTAAGGGCAAGATCCTCTGTGATGGAAATGTAACTGTTATACTGTTTATCAAGTTGTTTGATGCGCCTGAGATAGCTTTGGGTAAGCTCGACACTGGAAATGTCATTGTTGGCCAGTGCCAGGCTCTGCTCGGCAAGAGTTTTATCATACATAAGCGATAGCGATTACCGTGAGGGTAGCAAAAGAGTAGAAGATAACAGTCAGCAACTGAAAGTTAACAGCGTATCCGGCTATTCCATAACGCGGGGAACCAGGAAAAGCCCCTCTTCAACAGCAGGTGCGCAACGCTGGAGTTGTTCCCGCAGATCAGGCTCGGTAACCTCATCGGCACGCAGACGCTGTTTAGCATCCACAGGATGGGCCATGGGGGCAATGCCCTCTGTATTGACGGCCTGCATCTGGTCAACCAGTGTCAAAATACAGCCGATCGTATGGGTCGTGGCTTCCACATCGTGTTCATCAATGGTCAGGCGTGCCAGGTGGGCAACGTCTTTGACCTGAGATTTTTCTATAGCCATGGTATGGTCTGGAGTAGGATAAATTGTTAATCATGGGGTAATACACAATAATTTCAAGGGCTGGCGGGGACTAAAAGAGTACGATGGTTCTTATTTTCTGGATCTGAAGCCATACCGTCCTCTTCTGTTAATGACCCAGAGGTTGAAGGCGATGAATGTGGAACAGTGACTTTCCCGGGTGTGCTCTGCATTTGCTTTTACTATGATAGGGCTATCGGATTCATAAAGGGGTATGTTGATTCCATAACACTCCCGAAACTGAAGGTATCGTTGTTTGACTATCAGTAAGGGAATGAAAGGCAAAAAAGACACATTGCACAGTGAATGCACAGTGAATGCACAGTGAATTTGTTTAAATATCGTGGTTTATCATTGTGAATGACCGGTATAACCAGATAACATATTCATATTTAAGCTACATTCCTGTTAGTCTTTTTATTATAAATTGAGCCGTCTTATAACTCAGCGAATGACACAGCGGTAGTTCTGAAGCGGTGACCGGCCAGGTGAGATTATTGTCCACTGGCCAAATTGGCACACCAGAAGCACCCTGAGGCTGATTCGTTCAGCCTGCTCTGGATTTTATGCATTGTTAGAGTTGGCGGCAGTTACTGATAGCCTTGACTCAAGGTAAACCACAACATGTTGAAAAGGTTACGGGGTCTGTTTTCCAGCGACCTGTCCATTGATCTGGGAACGGCCAATACACTGGTCTATGTGCGCGAGAAGGGCATAGTTCTCAATGAACCCTCCGTTGTTGCCATACGCAATTTAGGCACTCAAAAAAGCGTGGTAGCCGTTGGTGCCGATGCCAAACGGATGCTGGGGCGCACACCCGGAAATATAACGGCCATTCGCCCCATGAAAGATGGTGTCATTGCAGATTTTGACGTGTGTGAGCGCATGCTCCAGCACTTCATTAACAAAGTGCACGAAAACAGCTTCATTCAGCCAAGCCCACGGGTGTTGGTCTGTGTGCCCTGCAAGTCAACCAAGGTTGAGAAACGGGCTATCCGTGAGTCTGTTCTCGGTGCGGGTGCCCGAGAGGTTTACCTTATTGAGGAGCCTATGGCAGCCGCCATTGGTGCTGGCTTGCCAGTGGAAGAAGCCAGTGGCTCTATGGTTGTGGATATTGGTGGTGGTACCACAGAAATAGCTATTATTTCCCTCAGTGGTGTGGTGTATTCCGAGTCTGTCCGTATCGGCGGGGATCGTTTTGATGATGCCATAGTAACCTATGTGCGTCGCAACTATGGCAGTTTGATTGGTGACGCCACCGCAGAGCGTATCAAGCAGGAAATTGCCATTGCATACCCTAGCGATGAACTACTGGAGATTGATGTCCGCGGGCGAAATCTGGCAGAAGGGATTCCCCGAAGCTTTACGCTAAACAGCAGTGAAATCCTTGATGCCTTGCAGGAGTCTTTAACAGCCATTGTGCAAGCCGTTAAAAGCGCGCTGGAACAGTCCCCACCTGAGCTGGCATCGGATATTGCCGAACGCGGTCTGGTGCTGACCGGTGGTGGAGCCCTGTTAAGGGATCTCGACAAGCTAATCAGCGAAGAAACGGGTTTGCCGGTGTTGGTAGCAGAAGATCCACTCACCTGCGTAGCCCGCGGTGGTGGACGAGCCATAGAAATGATGGATAAACACCGAATGGATCTGCTATCTACGGACTGATTTTTATGAATCAGTGAGGTATTCATTGGTCAGTACATAAAATAAACGCGCCACCATCGGGGTATCAAACTCGTTTGATTTTTTTGCCGGACTGCTTTGGCTGATACCTTGTGTAGTGGCGTGACTATGGCAGGAGCAAGCTATTAAATCCATATTTAATCAACGCCAGTCACTGGTGACAAAGAGCATACTTTTGGTGCTTCTGTCCCTCGTACTCATGTTTTTTGACCACCGTTACCCTTACCTTTCTCATGTCAGGTCATGGCTGACAGTAGCTGCAACACCTGTTTACTGGTTGGCTGACCTCCCCTCCCAAATAGTGGGCGCTGCCAGTGAGGCAGTGGTTTCACGTTCCGAGTTACTGAAGGAAAATGCCCGGCTCAAGGCGCGCAACCTGATTCTTGATCAAAAAGTGCAGAAGCTGGCTTCCCTTACCGCTCAGAATATCCGGTTGAAAGAGTTGCTGAACTCGTCTGAGCTGGTAGATGACCAGGTGGTCATTGCTGAAATTGTTGGTGTAGACCCGGACCCCTTTTCGCATGTTGTCATGATTAATAAAGGCAGTGTGGACGGAGCGTTTGCAGGACAGGCCATTTTGGATGCCCATGGTGTCATGGGACAGATTGTGGAAGTCAGTTCAGTCAGTAGTCGGGTTATGTTGATTACCGATACATCCAGCAGGGTACCGGTGCAAAATAACCGAACGAACTATCGTGCTATTGCTGCCGGGACAGGGAATTCTGCCCAACTGGAGTTGTTACACATTCCGGACACAGCCGATTTTAAAGTCGGTGATTTGCTGACCAGCTCAGGTCTTGGGCAGCGATACCCTGCCGGCTATCCTTTGGGTACCGTACAGCAAGTGGTTCATAAGCCAGGGCAACCCTTTGCTACTGTGCAGATTAAGCCCATGGCAGAAATCAACCGTAGTCGTCTGGTGCTATTGGTTTTCAGGTATTCGACGGATGAAACATTGAAGAAAAAGGAAGCGAGTCAACCATGAGTATTCAAGCACCGAATGCCCACTGGGTAGTCTGGATGTCGTTGCTCGTTGCGGGCGTGCTAAGTATTTTACCGTTACCCGCCTGGCTATCAGTCGCCCGACCGACATGGGTGGCAATGGTCATTATGTACTGGATTTTAGCACTGCCCAACCGCTTTGGTTTATTCTTCGCTTTTTTTACCGGGTTATTACTGGATATTTTTTCCGGTGTCGTGTTTGGAATACACTCATTGGGGCTGGTGCTGGTAGCTTTTGTGATGCTGTCTTTGCACCGGCGCCTACGGATGTTCCCCTGGTGGCAGCAGACATTTGTTGTATTCGTCATTATCATCTGTTACCAGCTCATCAACTTATGGATTCGAACTGTAATGGGGCTGTCAACCCCCTCCTTATGGTATTTATTGCCTTCAATCAGCAGTGCCGCATTGTGGCCCTGGCTATTTTCCATACTGCGCTTTTTACGCCGCTATTTCAGAGTGGTTTAGAAGGGGGAGAAAAGCACCATGATTTACCTTGCATCACAGTCCCCGCGTCGCCAGCAGTTATTGCGACAGATAGGCGTCCCTTTTCAGTTACTGGCCGGGGAGATGGATGAAGCGCCCCAGGCTGGCGAACCAGGACAGGATTATGTTGTCAGGATGGCAAAAGAGAAAGCCCAAATCGCCTGGGGACGGGTACAAGCGCAGCAACTGACGCCATACCCGGTACTTGCAGCAGATACCTCTGTGGTGCTTGCTGAAACTATTTTTGGTAAACCGGAAAACAAGATTCATGCCTGTGATATGCTCAAAGCACTGGGAGGAAAGACTCATCAGGTATTGACAGCAGTGGCAATGATGCAGGCCGATCAGTTTTACAGTGTCTTGTCGACGACATACGTCACTATGATTCCTATTTCAGAGGCGTTAGCGCAGCGGTATGTCGCTACTGGTGAAGCTGATGATAAAGCCGGGGCTTTTGCTATCCAGGGGATGGGAGCTGCATTGGTTGCAAAGCTGGAAGGCAGCTGTAGTGGTACTGCTGGCCTGCCATTACAGGAAACAACAGTGCTGCTGAAAAAGTTTAACATTCCTGTCTGGCAGCAGACAGTTAGCTGTGAAACAACGGTGAAGCCGCTTCATAGCAGGCACAATGCGTGAGCACGCCAGTGCTGTCTGAAATAATAAAAACACCGTTCCTTTGATGACGGTTAAGGTAGCCTGCTCGGTTTTATGGTGTTAACGAACCCGTCCTGAGACTTGGATACAACGTTTTTTGGCTCCGCCCCCTGTGGAGGGTGTCGCAAAATCCCGAAAACCTCGCTCCCATGCTCTACGTGGGAGTGCATATCCCTCTGAATACAAGGGCTATAGATATGGGATTCCCACGCAGAAGAACATGGGAATCAGACTTTTGCGATACCCTGTATAAAGGGTGTAACTTTCAGACAGACTCTGAATGAATATGATGCTAAAGGAAGTAAGGGGAAGGAGATGAGCGAAGAGATCTTGATGAATATCACGCCCATGGAGTCTCGGGTAGCGTTGGTAGAAAATGGCGTTCTTCAGGAGGTTTATATTGAACGATCCTGCAGCCGGGGTATTGTTGGCAATATTTATAAAGGGAAAGTCGTTCGCGTACTTCCCGGGATGCAGGCTGCTTTTGTGGATATCGGGCTGGAGCGGGCGGCATTTATTCATGCCAGTGAAATAGCACCGCGCAGTGACAAGACGACGGTTTCAGAACAAACAGAACAACCCATTTTGGAGCTGGTGCATGAGGGACAGTCGCTGGTGGTGCAGGTAACCAAAGACCCTCTGGGCACAAAGGGGGCACGCCTGACGACGCATATTTCATTGCCTGCCCGCTACCTGGTTTTTATGCCGCAGAATAACCATGTGGGCATTTCCCTTCGCATTGAAGATGAACAGGAGCGGAACCGTTTGCGTACTCTGGTAGAACAGTGCATTGAACAGGAAAGCCGTCAGAAGCAAGGTGGTTTTATTCTTCGCACAGCAGCAGAAGGAATTGGTAAGCAGGAAGTACGAGCGGATATTTTATTTTTGCATCGACTATGGAGCAGTATTGAAGAAAACATCAGGGAAAATAAAGCCCCGGAGGTCATTTATGAAGACCTCTCCTTGCAGTTGAGAACCATGCGGGATCTGGTGAACCCCGATATTGAGAAAATACGCATCGACTCGAAGGAAACCTTTAACAAGGTGCATAAGTTTGTCAAAAAACTGGTGCCTCAGGTGAATGGGAGAGTGGAATACTACCCGGGAGAGCGACCGATTTTCGACCTGTTTGGGGTTGAGGATGAAATCAATAAAGCACTAAGCAGTAAGGTACAGCTTAAGTCCGGGGGACACCTGGTTATTGATCAAACGGAAGCAATGACGACCATTGACGTCAATACTGGCGCATTTGTCGGGCACCGTAATCTTGAAGAAACCATTCTCAAAACAAACCTTGAAGCCGCCGTAGCAATAGCCCGACAGCTGCGTTTGCGCAACCTTGGTGGGATTATTATTATCGATTTTATCGATATGGAAGATGCTGAGCATCAGCGACAGGTGCAAAGAGCCTTTGATAAGGCCCTGGAAAAAGACCATGCTAAAACCAATATTACCGGTGTCAGCGATCTTGGTCTGGTGGAAATGACCCGAAAACGTACACGGGAGTCTTTGGAAAATGTGCTATGTGAAGCCTGTCCTACCTGTAATGGCCGTGGCACATTGAAAACAGCAGAAACCATTTGCTATGAGATTTTCCGTGAAATTTTACGGGCCGTACGTGCGTATGAGAGTCAAGGTTATCTGGTGCTTGCCTCAGAATCTGTCGTTGATCGCCTGCTGGATGAAGAATCCAGTAATGTAGCGGACCTGGAAGAGTTTATAAAAAAACCGATTCGCTTTCAGGTTGAGCCTATTTACAGCCAGGAACAATTTGATGTGGTGCTGGCCTGAAAATGAAATATTTTCTGCTATGGTTGATCCATCTATTGTGGCGGCTCAGTAGTATCGGGCTGGTACTATGCCTGTTAGCTGTGGCAGGTACACAGCTGCTTCTTACCCTGTTACCACTGTATAAGGAACCAATAACACGGCTCTTGAGTGAGCGGCTTAACAGCTCTATTGCTATCGGCTATCTGGATACACAGTGGCAGGGAGGGAGTCCTTCGCTGATCGTAAAAAATGTGTCTGTTACCGGTGAGAATGAAGCCAGCCCTGGCTTGTTGGTTAAGACGGTAAATCTTTCCGTTAACCTTCGGGACAGTCTGATAAAACAGACACTGGTGTTTAATCATTTATCCATCAATGGGGTGACATCGACGGTTCGTCAGCTTGATGCTGACAGGTGGTCGCTGGCAGGTGCCGAAACCTCCATTGCAGGTCAACACAATGCACAGGCCAAGTATCCCCGGATTTTTCAGTGGCTGCGTTATCAAGATACCATTGATATCGCCAATATTGCAGTCAATATGAAAGGGATTAAGGGCCGTGAGCTATCTCTGGAGATACCCTATTTTTCCCTGAACAATCATGATGGTATGAAACACCTGGGTGCTCGTTTTAATTTAGGCCATGGGGTTATTGAGGTTTCCGGGAAAGGGCTGGAGACAGAGACTGGCAGCGAGGGCTGGAATGGTGTTATTTCGGTCAAATCACTAGACCCTGTTGAATTTTGTGTAACAGGTAGCCGTTGTCATGATCAACTCATGGCAGGGTCTGTAACAGCAGATATATCCTGGTACTACAATGGAGGACAGTGGCAGATAAAGGGTCATGGGGCTATACCATCGCTGAGTTATAAAGCAGAGAACGGTAGCAAGCATTCCCTGGAAGCCCAAACCCGCTTTTTTATGAAAGGTACTGAAGGAAAATCATGGAAACTTTGGGCGAATGATGTCCTTCTGAAAGTGGATGCTCAGACACCTTACAGGGGAAACTGGTATATAGCCGGTATCGCTGACAGTGAGTACACAATCACTGTTGCCAGTGATTGTGTGAAGTTTGAACCCCTCAAAAAATTGCTGCTTGATACTGGAGTGTTGCCCAACAAAACAAAATCATTACTTAAAACACTCAATCCCCGTGGGGCGGTACATAACCTTGTATTAAAACTCTACCCATCAAGGAAGCCGTTTGATATGGATTTGTCTGCACAGTTAGACAATGTCTCCGTTGATGCCTGGGAAGGTGCCCCTTTGGCAGAAAATGTGTCTGGCCGATTAAGAACCCGATTATTGCAAGGCTATTTTGATCTGGACAGTGACCAGTTTGCTTTGGGCTTTCCCCGTATTTTTAATGATACCTGGCACTACTCATCAGCAAAAGCCCGTTTATACTGGACCATTGCTGATGACACTTACACCCTCAAAAGTGATGCGATTCGCCTGACCGGTGAAGAAGGCCATCTGACCGGGCAATTGCATCTGAATATCCCACTAAAGAATCAGCGTCCATTGAGTATGGGCCTGACTGTGGGTGTTAAAAACGGTAATGCAGCCGTTAAAAAGTATATTCCCGTGCATCTTGATAATTTGTCCGATACTCTGGCGAACTGGCTGAATAACTCCATAAAAAGCACTGATATCAAGGAGGGGGGCTTTATCTATAACGGTGTTTTAGAGGAAACAGAAGAACCCAATGATGCCAACTGGGGACTTTTCTTTGGTCTTGGTAAGGGGGTGCTGAATTATCATAAGGACTGGCCGACAATCAGCCAACTCTCTGGTGATGTTTTTGTGAATAAGGAGCGTGTTGAGGTCAACGCCAGAAAAGCTGAAATGCTCGGTGCCAGGTTAGATAATGTCGTGGCAACCATACCTTTGCAGGATGACGTTGTCGTTTCTGCTGCCGGGACGGTTATTGCAAAGGGTGACAGCCTTCAGCGCCTGTTAACCGAAACCCCAATTAATGGCGTCATGGCCGGAACGGTAAAAAAGTGGACAATGACAGGTACCTTTGACAGTACACTACAATTGCGTATTCCTATCAATCGGCCTAAATCATCAAACGTCAGCGTTAAGGGGCATTTAAATAATGTCCAGTTGGGCTTTCCTGAATATGGTTTGACTATCGATGATATTTCTGGCCCTGTTAGTTATACAACAACTGTCGGATTGTCGGGTGACAAGCTGAAAGGACTGTTATTTAACTATCCTGTGACAGCCTCTATCTCGTCGGAAATGAACAATAATACACTGGCTGCTACCCGGATTTTCTGGCAGGGTGAGGCTGATATTCCCTCACTTAGTCACTGGCTAAAACTTGATACGCTGAGTTTATTGAAAGGAAAGGCGTCTTATTCGGGAAATTTGCTGATTGCTCCTGAAAATATGGCAGCAACGCTTGAACTTGAGACTGATTTAAAAGGCGTTGCCATAGACCTCCCTCCGCCATTGGCAAAAAAGCGTGATAAAATGCAATCGCTAAACCTCACTTACGCAGTAACCAGAGAAAATAGCGATATAACCTTGCATTTACAGGGACTCGGTACTGCCTTTTTCGGACTGAATGCTGACCACTCGTTGAAATACAGTACTGTGCTGTTAGGGCCTGCTGTAAAGCCAGGGACTGCCAATCCGACAAAAAAAACCGGCAAGATATTGATTACAGGTATGCTGCCAGAGCTGGATGTGATGCCCTGGTATACCCGTTTTAAACATCTTCCCGCCGACCAGCAGGAAAAAGGATTGTCTACACCGGTGCAAATATCCGATTTAATCATTAAGCGACTGCTCTATAAAGGAAGGGTGTTAGACGGGGTTCAGCTGGCACTTGAAAAAGACAAAAATACGACAAAATTATCCGTCAACAGCAAGTCAGTGGCTGGTGAATTATGGATACCGAAAAAAAAAGAAACACCGTATACGTTAGTAATGGATCATATAGTATTGCCCTTAAAAGAGGTCTCTGAGGGCAATGGGAAAAGTCCTCTGAACATCAGCCCCCTGACAATCCCTGAAGCAGATGTCTCGATTCGTTCGTTCACGGGCGGTTCTATGGATGCCATTCCACTTTCCTTCAAGGTTCGAAAGGAACCCGATGGCATTACCGTCAGAGATATCAGGAGCAATATTGCCAATATGAACGTCACCGGCTCTCTGGATTGGCGAGAAAACAAGGGCAGGCAACATTCCTACTTTTATGGTGTGATCAAAGGTAAAACCATCAAGGCGTTGCAGGAGGCACTTTATTTACCCGCATTCATTCAGGCTAAAGACAGTGAATTTAATGGCTTGCTTAACTGGCCAGGTTCACCGTTAGATATAACCTTTGCTAACACCTCCGGTGTCCTCGAGGTGAAAATGAAGGATGGAAAACTTAACAAGCTTGAAGGTGAAGCGGATGCCCTTAAATTGTTTGGCCTTTTAAATACAGAGTCATTGAGCAGGCGCTTAAAGCTGGATTTTTCTGATTTGTATGCATCGGGCTTGAGTTTTGACACCCTCAAAGGAGTGCTGCGTTTTAACAGAGGCCTCATCACCTTTGACCGCCCCATTGTGATTGAAGGACCTTCATCAGACTTCAAATTTGATGGTTTGGTGGACAGCAATAAAAATGCACTGGATTTGAGCATGGTGATCACACTACCCGTCAGTGCTAACCTGCCTATCTTCAGTTTTTTGCTGGGCGCGTCACCACCTGTGGCCGGTATTATTTTCCTGGCCGATAAACTTATTGGTAATGAAGTGGATAAGCTGGCCAGCATGCGCTATCAAATTAAAGGCTCTTTCAATAATCCTGACGTGGAGTTGGATCGTTTGTTTTCCAATAAAACCGTTAAGCCCAGTGAAGAAAAATCAACGCCGAAAAAACAGACGCCCAAGGCACTAAACCCTCCTTTCAATAGTGTGCATCTTCAGATACATAACTGAAGCCGTTACTAAAAATCTTACATAATCTGTAATTATGCAGACTTATCTACGCCGTCTACATGGATGCACAGCGAGCTGTGTCTGACTCCACTCTTTCGTAGGGTTTTAGGTCGAGCTGTAACGTGTCTGCGACCATGCTTATGAATCAAAAAAATGGTAACTGTTAGCTTGGTTTTCGCGTAACCGTTTACCACCTTTGATTCATGATCGAAATTATATCAGATAGTTACAGATTATAATAGTTTACAGCTAACTGTTTTTAACCCCATAAAATGACTGCTATTCCCTGACGTTTACTGAAAGTCAGAGAAGGCAAGGCTTACAGCATATGCTATTTTTACGCACGGATGGCAACCGACTGGTGGAAAGCCGTCTTTTACAAAACTTTTTACAAGGCTATAGTCATACAAAAGTCATACAAAAGTCATACAAAAGTCATACAAAAGTCATACAAGCAGTAAACGGCTTGGAGTAAAGGGCTTACAGTGTCATGACGAAAAACCGCTCATTCTCCGACATGGATCAACGTTTGCCTCAGAATTGTCCCTACAGAGTGGTCCGATCTGCTTCATGGAACTTTACCCCATTCCAAAAGCCTTCAAAAAGGCTTATAACGCGACCCATTCCTCAGCATCTTTGCGTTTGGCCACTTTATGCTGCTCATCGGAGAAGCCTTTTTTCCAGTAACTACTGATGTACAAATCGTCACGTTGCAGGTTGCGTTCAGTTTTAAAATACGTTCTAAGTTGTCGCATATTGCTGAACTCGCAAGCAGTCCATACAGACGGCTTACCTGCTAACCATTCCAGCTCTTTTACGGTGTTGGTCAGCAGGCTGGTTTCTGGATCAAGGTCTGCATTTATAAGCCAGATTATCTCCATACCGTCAGGAGTCTGCATTGACTGTTTGTCTCTGGCATCAGTAACTTCAATAATGGCGTAGCCCCTTGCATCAGAGGGAAGTTGCTCAAGGTTGCAGCAAATTGCAGGTAATGCCGTCATATCTCCCACCAACAAAAACCAGTCAGCGCTGTTATCAACAAGTTTTTTTGGCCCGGGTCCCTTGATCATGATGTCACCAGGCGCTGCCACCTCTGCCCAGCGTCCGGCTAGCCCCGGATTCTCACCATGGCCGTGCAATACAAAGTCAACGGTCAGTAACTGATCCTGATGGTTATAATCACGAATGGTGTAGGAACGCATCCGTGGTTTTGCCGTATTATTGTTGTCTTCTGGAATAGCGGTTAACGGCTGACCTTCAGCATCGAACATCAGTTTGATATAAGCACTTTCCTGACAGGCAGGGAAATCAATTAATGCTTCACCGGTAAATACGATGCGCTGCATATTAGGCGTAATATTGTTGGTGCTGTAAACAATGAGTTGACGGTAAGTCGTTTTTCTCATGGTTCGCTCTCAAATAATCAGGAACAGTACAGTAGCAAACCAGCTTATAAATGAGAAGTATTTTCAAATATAAAGCGACGCCACCATGCACTTCTAATTTTATGTTTTATACCCATCATATTTTCTAACTACCGTAGTGAATATGGTAAACTAAACGACAATAAAATTATCAATGACAAGTCATGTTATCACTTGTACAGCGAGGGCAGCTCACTCCATCAGGCCAGCGGATTTGACGTATGCGTTCATAGCACTTATCGTTGTCGAGGAGATCATACCGTTTCATCATGAAGCTGTTTTACGCTGAAATACTCAATCTTTGTCGTCGGGAAAGCGGCATTACTGGCAGCTCCCCGGAATCCATTAAGAGCCTGTTTCAACTGAAAAATTCAGGGTAAAACAGAAAGCTCAAATCCGTTCTTTTGTCCAAACCCGGCTGAAACTTCCCGAAGCGTGGTGTAAGCTGGAACATACACATGACATGTTGAACCCCAGAACCTTAAGGGCTAATGATGACGGGGATAAGTTGACAGGGATAAGTATTGGAAAGCCGCAGATTAGAACAGTTTTAATTGCACCCGTACGGTACCGAACAAGAGGCATAAGAAAATTCCTGATAGTTGTAGATCTTATAATAAATAGCAGGAATCAGAGAAATGTCAGGTTAGCTGGTGAATGTCGGTTCAACAATTCCGCAGCCGGGATTTTTAATCTATAAAACAGTCTAAAGTATTGCCCTTTAGAAGCCGTCTTAAAAGTGTTCCCATGGCGAGAACCACGAGAAATGGAGGATGAAAAGCGGATTTTTGGGGTGAATAGTGCCACTATTTAGCGAACAAAAGCCGTTTTTCAGCCCCATTTATCCTGACCACAGTAGGAGCATGACTAAGACGGCTTCTTAAATAAACTATGAAATATTTTGTCATGCAGTGTATATCTGAGGTTGGTGAACGATGAACATAGATAACGTGTGTGGACCTTTGTACTGTCTCGAAAAACCGGAACGCTTTACAAATACCATAAGAGTATTTGGCTCTCGTATAACTCTCACAGAACCCGGAGAACACGGTTTATTGCTCTTTTCAGGCTTTGTTTTTCGTGGTGACAAAAGACCACCCGATATGGTTTTTAACACAGGATTGGCTCCCAGGCCAAGGCCTGTCAACTTTGAGGAGTTTGTTAACAATAAACTTGCTGAGGGTATTCCGCCTGGCACGACTACCATTGAAAATCTCCGGAAGCAATACGATAAGAAATACAACCCTGCGAGGGTTATAAGCGAATATACCGGAGGCAGGACAGGCTTTACCCATGAGTTCGGTGTATCAACAACAATATGCGCCCATGTCGCACAGCAATACTTAATCGAGGGTCGTAATCGAACCTTAGCCAAGGGGTATGTCTATTTGATTGATGCCAGGAGTATGGCCGGTTACGCCATTCGCTCACCCCGACCAACTAAGTATCCAACAACGACTTTTCCCGCATTAAAAACTATCTATGAGGTTAATTTTACACACATGATTCCAGCTTCATTCATTGTGGGAATTGTCTGGTCATACGGTTTTGAGTCCACGAGTTACAGATGCACAACAGTCTGGTCTGCCGGAATAAAAAGGCTGATGTTAGGTTCAAACCCAAGTTACAGCAATGGATTAAACGGTACCAGAGAGGTAGTGAAGCGGTTTAATTATTAGCAGGGTTCACTCTTCTCAATCCACGCCGTATATACTCACCAGAGCCAGGCATTTTCAACGCAGAAGTCATAAAAAAAAACGGGTCAGAATCATTATCCATGCAGCGGTCTTTAAAAACTTGTACAGTGCGCCTGGATCATTGAAAATAAAGGTACCTATATACCTATATACCTATATACCTATATACCTATATACCTATATAGATGTGTCTCTACCAACAGCAGCCATCATCCCAGGAAGCGTTCTATGTTAACACAAAAAATGCAGGATAAGCTCAATGAACAGATCAACCTTGAGTTTTATTCCTCTAACCTGTATCTGCAAATGGCCTCTTGGTGTGAAGCTCAAAGCCTGGAAGGCTGTAATCAGTTTCTGCGCTGCCATGCACAGGAAGAAATGCAACACATGCAAAAGCTGTTTAATTATGTCAATGAAACGGGTGCCATGGCCAAGATCGGGACAATTGCCGCACCTCCCCACGAGTTTGAGTCTATCAAGGACGTGTTTCAGCAAACCTACAAGCACGAGCGCCTGGTGACGAAAAAAATTAACGACTTGGCACATACCGCCTTTACGGAGAAAGATTATTCCACCTTCAATTTCTTGCAATGGTACGTCTGTGAGCAGCATGAAGAGGAAAAAATTTTTAAAAGCACCCTCGATAAAATAGAGATCATTGGCCTTGAGGAAAGAGGGTTGTATTACATTGATCAGGAAATTGCCAAACTGACCGGGGCCACACCACCGGAGACAGCAGCTTAGCTGCTGTTCTCAGGCTACAATAATCAATACTTCAATCAATACTTCAATCAATACTTCAATCAATACTTCAATCAATACTTCAATCAATACTTCGGACAGTTTTATAAACTTAAAACGTGCGGCTGCCAAGGGATTGAAGATATATCGTTATTTTATGGTAACTCACACTTATCCTTGAGTTACCATAAAATTGCTCACCCTTGAGTTGCAGGTCTTGCAGCATCAGACACCAGCCTGTCTAAAACTGTCCGCAGTATTGAATAATGTGGAAATGTGGACAGTTTTAGACAAACAGTCCTTTGTCTGATACCCCAGGACTTACTGCTCCAGGTTTCTACTTTCTGGCAACGCATGATCAGCTACAATTTGCCAGACTTTGCCAGACTTTGCCAGACTTTGAGGCTATGCTTGTAGCCAAGTGTCGGACGGGCTTTTTCACCATAAAAACTGTCCGGAGTACTGAGATCAGATAGTAACTGAAGTTACACACTTCACTACCATCGACTATAACAGATAGTAACTTATCCAATGGGATCGACACTCTATGTGGCAGCACTGCGTAACTTGAGATATTAAGAACAACACTTAACAGATTCCCTTCAGCTTAACATCACCTGTCTACTACATATGTTAGGAGGATTTAGCGATGCAGCCAACAACAGGGTACCTGTATGAGTGTTTTTACACACTCACACGACCGGAACGTTTTACAAATACAACGAGGGTGTTTGGCTCTAAAATTTCTTTTGTAGAGCCTGAAGAGTATGGATTATTACTTTTTTCAGGCTTTGTTTTTCGCGGTGACCGTAGGTCGCCCCCTATAATTTTTAGAGAAGGCTTCATTCCTCAGCCTGGCGCACACGATGCTGGCATGACACTTGGCGAGCGCATGAGAGACTATACTGGAAGCGGAAGTGGTATTACTGGAAAAGCGGGAGTATCAACAACCATCTGCGCCCATGTTGCACAAAAGTACTTAGTCCCCCTCAAATCCTCGACAGCCTTTGGGTATGTGTATTTGATTGATGCAAGGTATATGACCGGTTACGCCATTCGAACACCCCGACCAAGAGATAATTTGGTGACAGCCTTTCCCATATTAAAAACCATCTACGAGGTTAATTTTACACATCAAATTCGGGGTTCAAGCATTGTGGGGACTCTCTGGTCACCCTCTGACACTTTAAGCCCCAGCCATGATGGCTTTGGATCTGTCTGGAATACTTCGTTAAAAGAACTAACGTTGGGCTTAAACCCAACGTTCGAGGGCGGATCAACGGGTGCTGAGGAGATAATGAAGCGATTTAATCTCTGATTTTATCAATAAGCATGACAAGCTGGACATCAAAACAAAGCGAAATGATGAGTAAAACCCACTATTACGTTACGAGGCGTTTCAACGCAGGACTAGCGTTCAGATTGCCAGCGCAGTAATGTAGTCAGAACGGGCGATTGGTATTATTACAAAGTCTGAAGATCAGTACCCAATGAGATTGTCACAGGGCTTCAGGACAATCTCTTCACCGGAATCCCTCGATAACTTGCAGGGGGTACGGAACGCCAGATACCAGAAAGAGCCTGAATTCTCAGCCCTTCAGGACTCAGAGGCACTCTCAGGACAATGATGAACAAGTTGATAACTGCATTGGCTGCTCTGCTGGCAGGATGCACTTCACTCTCTCACAGTAACAAACTCGTTGAACCTGCCCGGTTTTCTGATTTAAAGGGCTGGGATAATCAGCACATCATAGAAACTCGCCCGGCTATCAACAACAGCTGCCAAAAGCTAAACAGGGAAAATTATTCAGGTAACTTACCTTTAGGCAGTTACTCACAATGGCAAAAGGTGTGTCAGCAGCTGACCCGTATTGATGATTCACAGTTGAAATCTTTCTTTGAAAAGCACTTTAACGTTGTGCAAATTGCGCCCGATAGGAAGGGCTTGTTCACTGGATACTACACCCCCGTGTATGAAGGGCGACGGCATAAAGAGCCGGGGTTTGAAACACCATTACTCAAGCTGCCTGATGGAAATCTTCGTAATAAGAGCCGGGCAGAGATTGAACAATATATTCACTCTGGCAAGGTGTCAGACCATCAGGTATTGGTCTGGCTAAAAAATCCGGTGGACGTGTTTTTTCTACAGATCCAGGGCTCGGGAAATATCCGGTTAAAAGATGGCTCTCTTTTGTATGCAGGTTACGCGGGCAATAATGGGGGTAAATATGTTGCCATTGGTCGGGTGCTGAGGGACAGAGGTGATTTAGGCACTGTCTCCACCGGCAGTATCAAACAATGGCTTGCTGATAACCCTGAAAAACAACAGTGGTTATTTAATCAGAACCCACGCTATATTTTCTTCAAAGAAAACCCCTCTGGCGCTATTACTGCACAGCGTGTTGCTGCCACAACTCAGCGCACACTGGCCGTTGATCCGAACTTTATCCCCTATGGCTCCCTGCTGTGGGTCGATACAAAGCTGACAATAAACCAGCAACCCTACAGGCAACTGATGGTGGCACAGGATACTGGTAGCGCCATCAAAGGCATTGTGCGCGGTGATATTTATATGGGGGTGGGTAAGCAGGCAGCAGCTCTGGCAGGCCCACAACAGGCACCGGGCAAACTGTACGCCCTGGTGCCTAAATAAAGTACCCGTCGACGCGTCTGACTACGCTTTGACATCCTCCTTCAAGCCAGGTCGGCTTCAGGATTCCCGTTACCGGGGCGTTACTTTCTCACGCGTTCACACAGATTCCTGCTTCATGGTTACGCCCTCAAGGGACTTACATTAACTCCACAGGCTTTACTTTCCCTCTGCCCGAGGGTAGGTCAAAAGACAAAAGACAAAAGACAAAAGACAAAAGACAAAAGACAAAAGACAAAAGACAAAAGACAAAGGGAATATTAATAGAATGTTAGACGAAATTCACCACCCGCTTATTTCGGCGGGCGTACTCTTTCGATTTACGATAGATGCCGAGGCGTTGCGCCATTTGTGGGTAACGTTGTAATCAATGACCGCCTGCTGGTCAGGGTCTTCCCGTTGTCATTCCGGGGCTGGCTGTTCACACTGGGTGGTTGAGCGCTCATTTTCCTGGATAGAAAACTGTCGCCGTTTATGGAAAAATACTGAGCGTAAACTGAACACAAGACGTCAATTTACGCATTTAGCCTTCTTGGAACTCTTGTTGAGAAGATTATAAACAGCTTCTCAAAGATCAGGGCTTACCCTTGTTCTTTACCCAGTCGTTTTGGTGGTGTTGCTGGTTAGGTCATGATTTTACGCCTGCGAATAATTGCAGCAGTAGCATGATCAGACATCAGCAGATTTTAAAGACCTCCTTAAATAACCCATCACCCTAAGCAATTGCTATGACTTTTTGTACGAGTTTATCAATGCCAAGGGCAGCCTCGCTGATAGACTGCGCCAGCATATAGGCCGGTGTTGTTATCAGCTTATGTGATTCGTCCACCACAATATCATCCACCGGACAGTTCACATGCACAGCGCCTGTAGCCTCAATGGCTTTGGCCGTATTTTTGTCATTGCCAATGGTACAGCGTGTGCCGGCGGCAAAGGCGCGCCCTGTGATGGCTGGACTAATACAGATCAATCCCACGGGCTTTTTGGCATTGGCAAAGCCTTGTACTGCTGCCAACACCTCACTTTGTACTTCCACATCTGCACCCGTAAAAGCAAAGTCAGACAGGTTTTTAGCCGATCCAAAGCCACCGGGGATAATCAAAGCGTCGTAATCGCTGACATTCAGCGCAGAAAGGACGTTGATTTCACCCCTGGCAATACGGGCAGACTCCACCAGTACATTGCGCTGCTCGTTCATCTCCTCTCCCGTGACATGGTTAATGACATGGTGCTGCTCAATGTCAGGGGCAAAGCACTGATACTGAGCACCCGCACGGTCAATGCTCAATAATGTTAATACTGATTCATGAATCTCAGCGCCATCAAACACACCAGAGCCTGACAGAATAAGCGCTATTTTTTTGGGGGTCACAGTTTGTCTCCTGAGGTTAAGCCTTCAAGCCATATGCCGATAATATGAAGTGGCCAGACTTTTCTGGTTTCAATGGCAGGGATGTCATGCTTTCAAGGCTTAAACTTCTGATTGTTTTCCCGTTATGGATTATCACCACTGTTGTGGGTGATGACGATTTTATAATTAACGATGCGTTAATCAATGATGTTCGCCGGCATTATGGTAAGGCTGCCAGCGAGCGAATGATCCGTTGGCAGGGTCTTTTGCAGGGTAGCCTGAACCTGACGGAGATGCAAAAACTGGCCGTTGTCAATGATTTTTTCAATGAACAGCGGTTTATCGATGATATTGATCACTGGGGCAAAGACGATTTCTGGGCCACACCGGTTGAATTTCTTGGCAGTGGTGGTGGTGACTGTGAAGACTTTTCCATCGCTAAATACTACACCTTGCGACAACTGGGCATTCCCGATAAAAAGCTCCGCGTTACCTACGTTATGGCCCTGGAATACAAGCAGGCTCATATGGTGCTTAGTTATTACAGTGAACCTGACACAGAGCCCCTGATTCTTGATAACCTGAATAAACGTATTTTACCCGCCAGTGAGCGACGGGATCTGAAACCGGTTTATAACTTTAATGGTGACGGTCTCTGGTATGCCAGACAGCAGGGAAACAGCGGCAAACGTATTGGAAAATCCAGCCGTGTTGGACGGTGGACAAAGCTCCGCAACCGATTTCAGCAGTCCATCGCCAACAGCCAGGAAGAATAACAGGAAAAATAAAGGGTTTAAAAAAAGGACACGTTCATGACGCTACTACAACAGCTGGTAATAAGCCTGACCACACTGCTGTTCATTCTGTTTGGCTTGAGTCTGTTCACCACCGTGAATGATGCCCGCAACTACCTTCAGGCTCAGCTTGAATCCCATGCACAGGATACGGCGACGTCTCTTGGTGTTGCCATCGCTTCCACGGAAAAAGGCGATATGGCTACCATTGACGCCATAGTTGATGCGGTATTTGACCGAGGATATTACCATAATATCCGGTTTGAGGATATGTCAGGTAATGTGCGCGTTAGCAGTGAACACCCTGTGACCGCTGAAGGCGTTCCCGACTGGTTTTTAGGGCTGATAGAGTTAAACGCTCCTGAGGTTTCCACCGAGGTCAACAGGGGCTGGGTTCCTGCTGGTAAATTGTATGTCACCAGCCACCTTGGCTTTGCTTACCAGAACCTGTGGCAAAAAGCGTGCAATGGTGCCATCTTGTTTGCCTTTGGGCTGTTTCTCGCCATTATCGGTCTGAACATTCTTTTACGCATTGTCTTAAAACCATTAAAACTGCTGGAAAATCAGGCAAATGCCATTTGCCAGCGTCGTTTTGTGGTTCAACGTGAACTGCCTGTCACCAAAGATTTACGACAAATGGTTATTGCCATGAACCGGATGGCCGGAAAGCTGCAAAAACTGTTTAATGAGAAAGTCATTCTCACCGAAGAGCTTCGGCATCAATCCGTCAAAGATGCGCTTACCGGCATTCTAAATAACCGTGCTTTTGAAGGGCAGGTCATTAACAGTCTTAAGAATGAGCGAAAAGAGGCGGGTGGTTCTTTGATGCTGATTGATATTGGTGGACTGGATGCGCTGCAACGCAATAAAGGGCATAAAATTGTTGATGAATTATTGATTGATATTGCTCAGCGGCTGTCTGAAACCGTTGAGCCCTGGCCTGACGCCATTATTGGTCGGCGTTCACTGTCACAGTTTTCTGTCTTTCTGCCCAGCTGTGGTATCGAAGAAAACCGCCGTATTGCTGAAGGTTGTTTTCGGGCACTGGCATCACTCCCCTATTTTGTCAGCGCTGAGGGGCAGGAACAGCTGCATTTGGCCTCTGTGACCCGCATGGGTGAAAGCGATTTTGAAACGCTGGTAAGTGCATCGGGTGGGCTGCTCAAAGACTTACACCTACAGGGCCATAACAGCTGGCAGGTGGAAAAAGTGGGCGATGCCAAAGACCACGTATATCTCACCTGGAGCCAGGTGCAATGGCAGGATGTGTTAAAAGATGTCTTTAAACGGGAGCAAATTGATCTGTTTGCCCAGAAGGGATTCGACGACGATGGGCGCCCCCTGTTTCGCGAAGTACTGGCTCGTCTACATTTAGATAATGAGCTGGCATCAGCACAAGCCTTCCTGCCCATGGTGGAACGGTTTGAATTGCATACGGCGTTTGACCGGGCAGTACTGAACTGTCTGGTTCGTTATATGAAACAGTCACAAAACGACGAAGTCTTTTGCATTAATCTCTCACCCCGGTCCATTATGGATAATACGTTCTATCCCTGGCTGCTTGATTGCTTACAAAACAATACATTAGTTAGCCAGCGGCTGATTGTGGAAACCTCGGAACGTATCCTGCATAAATCCGTCAGTGTACTCGCCGAGCGTATCAATGCGCTAACCGCCACTGGCTGTCAGTTTTCCCTTGATCATTTCGGGGTCACGACACAATCGCTCAATGACCTTGACCTGCTGAACATTCGTTATATCAAAATCGATAGCAGCTTTGTTCGAGGCATTACCGACAACCAGGGCAACCAGTTTTATATCCGAACACTGGCCATGCTGGCAGGCAGCCGGGATATCACCCTGCTGGCCCACGGTGTTGAAAATCAGGCACAATGGGAAAAACTGACTGAACTGGGTGTGCAGCCGGGATATCACCCTGCTGGCCCACGGTGTTGAAAATCAGGCACAATGGGAAAAACTGACTGAACTGGGTGTGCGCGGTGGACAAGGTTATTTTCTGGCCAGGCCAAAACCGCTGTAATCATTGGTAAATCAAAGCATCCAATGTTCTGCAACATGTCGTCTTCTTATTTTGAATCCAGATCAAAAGGTTGAGTACTTAATCTCCTGATGACAAAAATATCGTCGTTTATGGAAAAACTGCGAGCATGAACTCAATACAAGTCTTCAGTTCACGCATTCAGCCTTTCTGACACTCTTTCTGATACTCTTTCTGATACTCTTTCTGATACTCTTTCTGATACTCTTTCTGATACTCTTTCTGATACTCTTTCTGATACTCTTGTGCTGAGAAAATTATGAACCGGTTCTCAGGGCGCGTCCACATACACTTTTTGGTCCGTACGTATAATCTGAATCACCTTTATCACCCAGGCCAGTAGCAATGCAACCAATAATAAATGGAACTGAAAGTTCTGAGCAAAATCAGCAATATAAAAAAATGAATCTTTTGAGCGTATGATATTGAGGGTAAGTACCACTGTACTGAAGGTAATGCCGGACAAACCAATTATCAGGGCAAACTCCCGGTTACTTTTGTCTCCGGACTTGCGATCAAAGGTAGTATATCCGCCTTTTACAATGGCAAAGTACACAGCCAGTGCCATAAATGACCAGATAGGTAATGCTTTAATTTCACTGAAATCTGTTCCCAGTAGTGCGACAATGCTCGCATAGATGGCCACCGGCACAATAAAATACAATAAGTCAATTGTCGCTAGCCACATGGCTTCGACGTACAGCTTTGTCTTTGTATTCCAGGTAAGTTGGGTAGCTCTTTTTATAAAAATTTTTTCTTCCGCTGACATGGTTATCTCCGTAGATTTATGGATTTATAATTATTGTTGTTAGACGCTGGCTGCTGCTATTCACTCACCTTTGTAAGCCACTGCCATTTCAACCATTTTCCCTGACTTTTACAATAAAAAACAACTATTTATTCTCATCTGTATACGTAAAAATACAATAAGAAACAGGTAACCAGCAACTGGCAAGTATATACTTTTATTGCAATCACTGGCTTTTTACAGGGGTTAGGCGTTATCTTGTCCTGTAAGGCGTATAGACAAGCCAACTGCTATCAATAGCCTTTCTCTCTCACTTTTCTTAAAACCACCGGTAGCCTCAGTTGCAAACAGGCTCTCACCGTAATCTATAGAGGTGTAATACTCCCCATGTCTCAATGGCGGCAAGACTGCGACCCACAAGCGGCTCAAGAGGCGTCACGCTATGAAACGCCGATTCCCAGCCGCCAGTTTATTTTACAGTTTCTTGAGCAACGGGGAGCTCCGGCCAGTTATCGTATAATATGCCAGGAGATGGCTGTCAAAGGCGAAGAGCAGCAAAGTGCACTGATGTTTCGGTTAAAGGCAATGGTGCGTGACGGGCAGTTGCTACAAAATCGTAAAGGAGCCTACGTCCTGATCAACAAGCTTGATTTAATCAAAGGCCGCGTACAGGGTAACCGCGAAGGATTTGGTTTTCTGATTCCTGATGAAGGAGATGAAGACCTTTATCTCTCGGCACGGGAAATGCGACAGTTATTTGATGGTGACAGGGCACTGGTTCGAGAATCAGGGGTTGATCGCCGTGGCCGCAAGGAAGGCACGGTGGTTGAGGTTATTGAGCGAAATACTTCACAACTTGTTGGCCGCTATTTTGAAGAATCCGGTACCGCCTATGTGGTACCTGAAAATTCACGCATCAGTCGTGAGGTAATGGTGAAAGCTGGCCCCTTAATGCCTTCGTCGGGCCAATATGTCTTGCTGGAAATTCTTGAGCAGCCCGGACGACGTTCTCTGCCTGTCGGGTTAATCATGGAAATTCTTGGTAATCGTTCCGATGCAGGTATGGAAGTGGAGGTTGCCCTTCGTACGCATGATATTCCCCATACCTGGTCAGAAACCATTAAAAAGCAAGCCAGCCGTTTTGCTCATGAGGTACTGGCAAGGGATAAAAAATACCGGGTCGATTTACGAGATGTGCCGTTTGTTACTATAGATGGTGAAGATGCTCGCGACTTTGATGATGCTGTATTCTGTCAGAAAAAGCGTGGTGGTGGCTGGCGATTATATGTTGCTATTGCTGATGTTTCACACTATGTGAAGGTCGGCTCTGCCCTGGATAATGAGGCAAACGAGCGTGGCACATCCGTATACTTTCCCGGTCATGTTGTTCCCATGCTACCTGAAGTCTTATCCAATGGCTTGTGCTCCTTGAATCCTGAAGTGGATCGTCTGGCAATGGTCTGTGAAATGACCATCAGTGCCTTGGGCAAGCTGTCTGGCTATACCTTTTATGAAGGCCTGATTCGCTCACATGCGCGGCTCACCTATACACAGGTCTGGGATATGCTGGCAACCCCTTTAAGCAAGACTGGTGCCGTTTTACGCAAACAGTGGAAAGCAATCATACCCCATGTGGATGAGCTTTATAAGCTTTATCAGGCCTTGCGGAGTGTGCGTGATACACGGGGTACCATTGACTTCGACACTATTGAGACCCGCATCCTGTTTGGTCAAAACAGGAAGATTGACCGCATTGTCCCTACGGAAAGAAACGACGCTCACAAACTAATCGAAGAGTGCATGCTATGTGCAAACGTTTCCGCCGCGCGATTTCTTGAAAGGCACAACATACCCGCATTATTTCGGGTACACGAAGGCCCTACGATGGAAAAGCGTCTGAACTTGAATAACTTTTTGGGCAGCCTTGGCCTTTCGATGCCTTCAGGAAAACTTAAACCCAAAGACCTTCAGTCATTGTTGTCCACGGTGCAGGATCGACCTGATAAACATGTCATTCAAACCGTGGTGCTGCGCTCCATGAGTCAGGCGGTTTACACCGCACATAATCAGGGGCACTTTGGCCTGGCCTTTAATGCCTACACACATTTCACTTCACCTATTCGCCGCTATCCTGACTTACTGGTACACCGGGCTATTCGCCATATCATCCGTTCTGATATCAATAGCAGTCATGTTAAGCGTGTGGGGGCTTGCGAACTGGCGAAGAAAAGCATTTATCCCTACGATGCCAACGCCATGGAAGCATTTGGCGAACATTGTTCACGTACAGAGCGCCGTGCTGATGAAGCCACACGCGATGCCATGGACTGGCTCAAGTGTGAATATATGCAGCAACACCTGGGACAAACCTTTAAAGGTGTCGTTTCATCGGTCACTGGCTTTGGTTTGTTTGTCGGACTCACCGATATTTTTGTGGAAGGGTTAGTTCATATCAGCAGCCTGCCCAGTGATTATTACCACTTCGATGCTGTCCATCACTGTCTGCTGGGAGAGCGCACAGGCAGGCGCTACCAATTGGGTGATGAAATAGAAATCACCGTGTCCCGGGTCAATATGGACGATAAAAAAATTGATTTTGATTTGCCAGCAGCATTGGGTAGCTCGCCAAAATCCTCTAAAAAAAGTAATGGTCGTAATCGTCGTGTACCGGGTGCTGTGAAAAACACCTCCAGATCCGCTGCCGCGAAAGCAAAACTATTACGAAATGCTCGTGCAGCCAAAGCTGCTGACGAAGAAAAAAGAAGCAGTAAAGGTAAAAAACGAGAAAATTCTGGCAGGAAAAAAAAGTCAACACGGGCAGGGAGAAAGGCCGAGAGAAAGGCCGAGAGAAAGAAAGCATTGCCAAAAAAGTAGGCCAGTGGTCATGTTTCAAACAGGTTGATACCACGTTCTTGAGATAAACTCCCCGATGACCTTGTCATGCAGTCTAAGGGAGAATAGCCAATGGTTTTACGGGTTAACCCCTTCAGGCGAGTGCGAAGTGTCAGGTCAAGTCTGAACTACTACACTCGCCCGGATTTTAACGCAGTTGTACATACTCATGCCATGCATTGCAGCACACTCTCAATTCTTAATAAGGAAATACCTGCCATTCACTATATGATCGCAGCAGCAGGCGGTAATTCTATCCCCTGCGTTCCTTATGCCACCTATGGAACACCACAGCTATCTGATTATGTTGTCAGTGGCATACTAGATCGCAATGCCATTCTTCTTCAACATCATGGAATGATTGCTGGAGGCGCAACACTGGCAAAAGCCATGTGGCTGACAGAAGAAGTTGAGACGATAGCAAAAATGTACTTATTGCTTCTACAAACCGGCAAAGAAGTACCTGTTTTGCCTGATGACGAAATCAACGTTGTACTTGAACGCTTTAAAAGCTATGGTCTTCGTGAAAAGTCTGAATAGACAACGAACGCATTAGAAGTTTAGCCAGCTTCCATCCAAAAACTAAATCAGCTTAGGATTTGTCCGGAGATAACTTCCCGATTTCACCTCATTTGAGGGACAGCGGTGTAATTCCCCTTTGGCAGTAGTTTATCAAAGGGGATTGACATGTCATCCAAGAAATCAGAAGCATATTTCCGGCCTCTCTTAAAGACTTTGTCTATGACGGATCGAGATTGTTTTGCGGTTTCAATGCCATCTATAATGGTAGATTATATCTTGTGTAATTTTACACAATCAATCATAGCCTCGTGGGGGCTAATCAATACGACATGCTTAGGCATAAACAACCTCGATATTTCTTAGAGAAAAAAAGGATATGACTGTTAATATAACTGTTGCAATTGTTAGAATCGCCCAAATACCCAATCCAAAAACAGGTGTTGAGTACAACAATGCACCTATAAAACTACCAAACAAACCGCCAAATGCGCCGGCTAAACTCATCAGACCAAATGTTGTTGCAATCATCCGTTTATCTATATTGGTAGCATCAAAATCTAACCTGATTTGAAAGATTATTTCAGCAACTGAAAAAATGATTACTGAGAAAAACAAAGCAAGATATGAATGCTCAAATACAAATAATAATAAGAAGCTTGCCGAAAAAAATAAAAACCCAAGAGGCATAGCCAATGTGTTTGACTCTTTACAAGCCCACTTGGATAGGGGCATTTGAAACAATATGACCATTAGAGCATTAATAATAAATACAGCAGAAATAAAACTTTTCCCAAAGATATCATTACTAAACATTGGAATTGTTACTTCAATCTGCATATAAAGAGCTATAAATATAAACATCAATATGGATGTGATGACCATTTTTTTATTTTTAAGTAGTTTATTGAAGTCGGAAAAAATGGGATTACTTTCTTCCTTCTTTCTTTCTATATCACTAAGCCTAAGATTTAAGAACAAAAGGCTAGCAAACACTAATCCAACGCTAGTAAATAGCCATACGGGCGAAATATCAAAAACAGCTAATCCTATTACAGGACCAAGTGCTACCCCTACATTAGATAAAATGACGCGAATAGACAGAATTTCAACTTTTTTGTTGTCATCTGTCCTGTTGACGAGAAAAGATTTAGCAGCAGGTAAGTATATACTACTTCCCAAACCAATTAAAGAGCAGGCTACTATCAGAAGATAAAAATTTGTAACATATCCGACCATCATGTAACCAGGTATTCGAGGATGTAATTTAATTTGTGTAAACGCTTGTCGTTAATACTCCAAAGAGGAGCATAACTATGAGCGTTGAAATCAATGAAAAATTGCTTGGCCAGGTGGTTGGGCAAATCAAAAATCAGGATGACCTTGCCGATCTTAGCCGCCAGCTGATCAAAGCGGCTGTTGAGCGTGTTATGGCCGTCGAGCTGGAAGAGCACCTTGGTTATGCCAAACACTCTACCGATGGGCATAACACGGGAAACAGTCGCAACGGTTCCAGCAAAAAGACCATCAAAGGTGACTTTGGTGAGCTGGAAATCAATACGCCCCGAGACCGTAATGGCGAATTTGAACCTCAGCTCATTACCAAAGGGTCGACACGAATCAACAAGCTTGATCAGCAAATTCTGTCCCTCTACTCACGAGGAATGACCACCCGTGATATTGCTGATACGCTTGAGGAAATGTATGGTGCTGACATCTCGCCAACCCTCATATCCAAGGTCACTGATGCTGTTCTTGATGAAGTAAAAGCCTGGCAGAACAGACCCTTGGAAAGCCTGTATCCAGTACTCTATCTTGATGGCATTGTGGTCAAGGTTCACAAAGATAAGCGGGTTATCAAGAAAACTGTTTTTGTCGCTCTGGGCGTTAATTTGGAAGGCCAGAAGGAGCTTTTAGGTCTTTGGCTTGCAGAAACAGAAGGCGCTACATTTTGGCTGTCGGTGTTAACAGAGCTTCAGAACCGAGGTGTTGAGGATGTGTTTATTGCCTGCGTGGATGGACTGTCAGGCTTTCCTGAAGCCATCAACACGGCTTTCCCAAAGGCTCAGGTGCAGCTTTGCATTGTCCACCAGGTAAGGAACTCTCTGAAATACGTGTCCTACAAGGAACGCAAAGCAGTCGCTAATGACCTGAAGAGGATATATCAGTCAGCAACCACTGAAGAAGCAGAAAGGGAGCTGAGCGCCTTTGAAGGCACGTGGGGAGAGAAGTTTCCTTCCATAGGCAAGTCATGGCGTAAAAACTGGGATAACCTGATTACCCTTTTTGACTATCCTAAGGAGGTCAGGAAGGCTATTTACACGACGAATGCTATAGAGTCGCTGAACAGCGTCATCCGAAAAGCTATAAAAAACCGGAAAATATTCCCAACGGATGATGCCGTTCTGAAGGTTATTTTCCTGGCGACAGAAAAGGCGTCGGCTAGATGGACTATGCCAATAAGAGACTGGAAGTCAGCCATGAACCGGTTTGAAATCATGTTTCCAGACCGGATCAAGGTGTAAACAAGTAATGGCGTTTACACAGAATTATTTACAGGCTCAGGTATTCTAATTAATAGTCCTAAGAGCATTGTCTTTTTTACATGAAAGAAATCTGATAAGACACCTCCCAGTAGAGATCCTGCTCTTTGACACCAAAAAGCAATACCAATAATAATTCCTACATCCACAGTAGATATTTTATCAATATCATTCAGATAAATAGCAAGAAATGGTATCACCATAAATATACCTACATTGCTTAGCAATGTAGTAATAAGAACAAGCTGAATATCCAAACTGTAGCTTTTTAGTGATTTTAACATCTTTTTGTCCATTTTTAGTCCATAAATACTTTTATTTTGTTTGCTTCTGATAATGCATCCAGCAAAGCCAGTTCAGAATTGGAAGACTCAGTGAGGCTTATAGCAACGCAAGAGGTTTGGTCACTCAGGCTGTTTATTTTCTTACCTTTGATTGCACAAGGGTAGACTGTGGTTCTTTTGCTTGTATGTTTATTATCCGTATGTGAGAATCTTCCCGTAGAGTTTGCATAAATAAAAACTTGCCCAATCGCTTTTTTGGGTGACAGCTGGATGGAAAACACTTCTGGCTCTCTGCCTAGTGCCATTTCAATAAAAGCTTTATAAAAATTATAATCAAATGCCTGGCATAATGCTTCACCGATCTGAACACCACCTAACCGAGGGTTTACTTCAATGACTTCAAAACCTTTATCTGTTACAACGAACTCAGTATGTGCAAACCCATCGGTATATGAAATAGCAGTAAGAATATGCTTTATCCAAGGCTCAACGTTTTCCAGTTCAGTGCCCTTGGTTTTTAATGGTAGTGATATGGCTTTTTCCATAAACTTCGGTATATCTGAAAGTATTCTACTGGAAATGGAGAACAGTTTTGTTTTGCCTTGATAGCTGACTGTTTCTGCACTAAACAATGTGCCCTTGAGGTAGGTTTCAACTAAAACCTGATCAAGGTTGGATAGACTTTTGGCTTCGCTAATAACCTTATAAAGCTCAGCAGTACTTTCAGCAAGCCAAACATTTTTAGACCCTGTACCGCTAGCATCTTTAACAATGACAGGATATCGAATTCCTTCCAGGTTGATTTTTTCTTGACGTATATCAACTAAAGTTTGTGAACAGCGAGATAATTTTTTTTCTATCAGGGTCTGTCGTAGCATTGATTTATCTCGACATAGCTTCATAGATAGAGGGTTTTGGATTTTGCAACCTAGAATTTCTGATACTTCCCTGACAGTATTAGTCCATGTGTCAGTAAGGTTAATAATGTTGGCAAAGTTATCAAGTTCAGAGCAATAATTGATAACCTCCTTTTTATCAAAAGTGTCCAGCTTAACCACTTTTAAGTGTTTGCTCTGGATGTTTTTTAGCTCATAAAAGTAAACATCCGGATTGCAGGTCAAAAGGTGTAATGTGACATTGAGTTCCTCGGCTGCTTTTGTGAGCCTGCCAAGGCCAAAAGTGAGTGCTTCAACCAGAATAATATTCATGCATTTTCCTCGGAAATTGTTTCTTGATGTTTGCAGAACTTAGCAATTTGCTTTTTGTCAGCACGATTCCACTCTACTCGCGACCAGGGCAGTGAAAGCTCATCTGCCCGGGAAATAGATTTAGGCTCAATTTTATTTATTGCCTGATATTCTTTATAATGTGCAAATACGTCTTTTAGGTAACGATGGCCTGTGTCTGGTGCAATAATCAAACAAGGTATATCAGGTCTTAGATTCGCTTCTCTTTTTCCTACGCAATAGCTGCCTCCACTTGATAGCCCAGCAAAAATGCCATATTTTTTCATTAACTCTATGCTTCCATTCACGCAATAATCAAATGATAACCAGTTTATTGAGTTGTAGAGTTCGTGTTTGACATTATGAAATTCGATGGCGCTGCCAATACCCGCAATCACGATGTTTGGATCGTCAACTTTTTCTGCGCCAAAGGTGATACTACCAAAAGGCTGTAGACCGCACAGGTTGACATATGCTCCTTTAGTTCTGATAAATGAACCTATAGCCCCCGTAGAGCAGCCAGAGCCAACACCGCCTGTAATAGTTATTTCGTTGCACATTAATTCACTTAAAATTATATCTGCAACATCTTCATAGCCTCCATAATTGACATCATCATGGTATTGCTGCATCCAGTGATAATTACTGTTTTTTCTTAAAATACATTGCACTTTCTCCACCCGATACTTTTGATCAAGCTTTAAGTTACCGGCAGAAGGAACATTTTCTACATAGGCACCTAACAGCTCAAGCTGTAATCTAATAGAATCATCAACTGTTTTAGATGCAACTATATGGCACCTCAATCCAAACTTATGGCATGCCAATGCCAGAGCATAAGCATAAATCCCACTTGAGCTGTCTATTAAGGTTGTACTTTTATTGATCAAGCCTTTTTCGAGAAGTTTTTCTACAGCATATAAAGTTGAGCATACCTTCATGGACTCAAATCGTGCTATATATAAATTTGAATCCAGCTGAATTATTTGAGGTTTTTTTATAGCATCCGAAATATGACCATACATCAGAAAATTTCTCCTGATCCTGCCTCTAATCCTTGTTCCAATACGTACTTTCCAGCCAAAAAAATATCTTTTCCCCGTGGTTTTTTGGCATATAATAACCCAATCAAAGAGCCTGTATGTGCAACAATCAGTCCATCTGCCTTTAATTTTTTATATTCTTTATGAAGTGACCAAAAACACTTTTTTGGCATGACTTCTTGAGATAAGATGGCGCTTTGCGTAGAGTTATTGATTATTTCGTATATATTGGAATGCTGAAATGCTTCTTTTACGCTACCTGCAAGCGCTTTATAATGAGCTTTATTCTCTTTATAGAACTGGATTAGAGACGACTTGGTTGCTGAGGTGTCAATAGCTTTATTTTCCATGCCGTAAATACAAAATATCTTTTTCTGTGGCTTGTATACATCAATAAATTTTTGTTTCTGGCTAAGATACAGTGATGGGTGATCTATAAAAATAGCGTCAGAACGCTCTACACCGAGTAGTGAGTATGTAATGTCTTTAATACTTAACGCTCTGTTTAATGCATGACTAACGCAGCGCAACGCAGAAATAATATCCGAAGTAGAGCTAGACATACCTGCACCAACCTGTAAATCACTTTTAAATGACCATTGACCATTGACCATTGACCATTGACCATTGACCAAGTGGTTCTTTAGCAAGAAGATTTGAGAAATTTTCAAGTGCTTTCTTTACCTTCAGCTTATTTATTGCCTCAAGATTGCACTCTCTTCCTGCAATCAGGGTTGCGCTCGTTTTATTGTTTGATAAAGCTGAAATTATCGCAATATCTACAGAGTCTTTGTCAAAGCAAGGACCTTGATACAGCTCACCCAGTGTTCCTCTACAGGAAGCTTCATAAACAGCATTAGCTGCCAGAATGGCGATATTTTCCTTAAAATGATTGTTCATTTATAGTCATTATTTTTTCTATTTCATGGATTTTTTCTAAAAAACAAGCAGCACCAACATTTTCTTTTTAGTGCTGCCTGTTTATATAGTTAGATTTATACACTAAATTCTTATAAAAAAAAGTGCTATCTTTTGATTATTTTTGTTTTTTTTGACCTAGATCAAATTTTCAAGACTGTTGCTTTGCTTCAGGGCTTCGGGCTTCGGCCTGCAAAAGTGCTTTTTGGGGTATTGACAGCGGGAAGGACGTCAATAGATGCTTCCGTCGCTCATACTGTCAGGTTATTGGTGACCTTCAGACGTTATAATAGAATACATCTGTCATATATCATTATCTTTCCGAAAAAACGGAGGCCGCAGCCTTCGTGCCTCACCTTTGAAGGAATGACAGCAGGAGCGCCTGTAAGAAGCTGTTTATAATCCTTTTTCTCCTTTATAATTCAGCCATGAGAAAGAAAGTGAGTGTCAAATCAGGTCGTCCTGCCCAAACTATGGCAAAGGTATTATAATAGCTCTCCTTTATACTGACCGTTTTAAGGTGCTGAATGAAAAACCTGAGAACAGAAACTGTCACACATGTCACTCACTGGACAGATACGCTGTTCAGCTTCAGAACCACACGAAATCCCGGTTTCCGGTTTAAAAACGGGCATTTTGTTATGATTGGTCTGGACGTTGATGGCAAGCCACTGATGCGGGCTTATAGTGTTGCCAGTGCCAACTATGAGGAAGAACTGGAATTTTTTTCCATCAAAGTGCCTGACGGCCCACTGACCTCAAGGTTGCAGCATATTCAAGTGAATGATGATATTCTAATGAGCGCAAAAAGCACAGGGACATTGGTCACGGATAATCTGCTACCGGGCAAAAATCTGTACATGATCAGTACAGGCACAGGACTGGCACCGTTTCTCAGTATTATCAAAGACCCTGATGTTTACGATCAGTATGATAAAATTATTCTGACTCATGGCTGCCGCTTTGTGAGTGAACTGGCCTATCAGCAGACGATCAAAGAGCACTTGCCTAACAATGAATATTTTGGTGATCTGGTGCGTGAAAAGCTTATATATTACCCCACAGTGACACGTGAAGAGTATTTTAACCAAGGGCGCATTACCGATGCACTGGACTCCGGCATATTGATAGATAGCCTTGGCCTTCATCCCATCAATCCTGAAGCTGATCGCTTTATGATCTGTGGCAGCCCGGCCATGTTGAAAGATTGTTGTGCACTTCTGAGGAATAAGGGCTTTACCGAGTCTCGCAATGGCACGGTTGGGCATTTTGTGATTGAGCGAGCATTTGTTGAGTAGGTACTGTAATGATATTTCCTTTGTCTGAGAAACAATGGAGACAGCAGGATTTTCTGAGCCGATAGTGAGGCCACTGTTTGTTTTCATCCGAAGTTTGAGTATACCGTTCGAGTTTACGGATTATTTTATCATTCTCGCTTAACGGGTTCCCTGATACCCGTGCTCAGGCTTTTATAATGCCAGTTCATTTTAAGCCAGACACTTTTGCCGACGCCAACGTATCTCATTGGGATTTTCCAACCCATCAGCAAAATAAAACGACTGACCAGTATCACCACAACGGGTACGCATCTCTGAGCAATTATGCTGCTTATGCTGCTGCCATTACACCTGCCATTGAAAATAGCGCAGGATATTAACGACCGGATGCATCTAACTATTGACTACAGTCACCCAAAAGGGAGGTTATGAAAAGACAAAAGCCTTACTGCCACAAAGTAAAGAAGCAATTTATGAAATTCAACCGCGGAATTTATCATGAACCACCATGGTAAAATCTGCTTTACTCTGCCAGGGGCCGTTGTTGGTGAAAACATCGCCGTTCTGAACGGGTTGGATGATGGTAAAATGAGCAAAAGCTACGACAATACTCTTCCTTTGTTCTGCTCCGAGAAAAAGCTGCTGAAGCTAATCCGCACAATCAAAACCAACCGTTACTAAAAATCTTACATAATCTGTAATTATGCAGACTTATCTACGCCGTCTACATGGATGCACAGCGAGCTGTGTCTGACTCCACTCTTTCGTAGGGTTTTAGGTCGAGCTGTAACGTGTCTGCGACCATGCTTATGAATCAAAAAAATGGTAACTGTTAGCTTGGTTTTCGCGTAACCGTTTACCACCTTTGATTCATGATCGAAATTATATCAGATAGTTACAGATTATAATAGTTTACAGCTAACTGTTTTTAACCCTTGTAACCAGGTGAACCTAAAGAGAGCGAAGGCAGTACCTTGTTTCAGATTTACGCGGCCTTTGCCAGCGAGGCTGAGATTATTGGAAAGTGCAAGGAAGGCGTTGCGGATTCATCCGTTTGTCCGATAATGAGTGGGCAACCTGTTGGTTACGCACTTATGGGTTGTTAATGGGTTGTTATGAGAGATGCATCTGTGAAAAATACCGATAACACTCCCACTCTTGTTGAGGAAAGGGTTTATGCTTTAGATGACTTCACTGATAGTCAGCTTGAAAATTTAAGGCGTCGATTACCGCACGGGAACAATTTTTACCGCAATGGGCACTGGTGCCGTTTTGGGAGGGTTGTGAGCGACCCTTTTTTAAGCGGCTGGAAGTTGCACATTCCAGGAGAGAACATTGCGCACAGTGTTTACCTGTATGAGAATTTAGAATGGGTTCTCATAAAGTGGCGTGCCATTGCCAAGGTTGGTGGAGAATTAGCTTATTCGGACATAAAAGGGTATATGATCCCTCCCGAAAACCCGTTCTGGGGTAAGTCAGGGGCTGCTATTTACGTTCCACCGGGTGTTTTCAAGGATAACCATTTGCAAGAATTTATTGATGATATCCTGAGAGCGACTAAAGACTATCACTGTGAGGCAAAGTTTTTATGTGCAAAACATCTCTGTAGCCACCTTTATTACCGGTATGAATACCCTCATCAGTGCGATATTACGGTAGGCATTCCTAAGAAACTTTATAAAAAATTATATATCAATGGCGATCCAGGTATACCTTACAAACCCAGTGATGTGATTGATCCATTTTTAACACTGGTGCTGCCTTCTTGTTGAACGATCTTAAGCACATCCTTGAGCAAACCGAGGGTTCGTAACCAGGGGCGCATTACCGATGCACTGGACTCTGGTATGTTGACGGATAACCCTGGCCCTGATTCCATCGCCCCTGAAGTTGATTTCTTTATGATCTGTGGCAGCGGCCATGCTGAAAGGGTCATGGTGAAAGATTGTTGTGCACTTCTGGGGAATAAGGGGGTTATCGAGTCTCGCAATGGAACGGTTGGGCATTTTGTGATTGAGCAAGCATTTATTGAGTAGGTACTGTGATGATATTTCCGTTCTCTGAGAAGCACTGGAGAAAGCGGGATTTTTCGAGCCGGTAGTGAGGCCACTGTTCGTTTTCATCCGAAGAGGGGTGATGAATAATCAATTGCTCTTTATCCATTGCCAGAATAACCACCAGGTGTCCGCCTTTTTTTTCAGGTTTAAAACCACAGCTCACCGAGGCAATCACCAATGTATTTTGCCTGAGGGCTTCTTCTATGGGGGCGAGGTCTGCACCGACACTCCGACAATCAGCCCTAATGCCATAGTGGTGATAAGCCACATCCGCAAGACTCTGGTGAATCCAGCCTATCCCTTTCATATAACCATTGGCGGCAAGTCCCTGCTGTAGCAGGGTGTTCAGTGTGACTACCTGGCCGGTTATTTTCGCTATAACCATCTTCAGGCAGGCCAGGCCGCAGATGCGCTTTGTCCAGTTTCTGGCCTCAGCCAAAATTGTCAGCCGTGAGCCGTTGGGAAAAGAAAGGAGTATCTAACATGGGAATTACAGTTCAAGCTTGCGGATTATTTTATCATACGCCCTTAACAGGCACCTTGATACCCATACTCAGGCTTTTATAATGCTACTTTATTTTAAGCCAGGCACTTTTGCCCGGCACCGACTTATCTGATTGGGGTTTTCCAACCCATGAGCAAAACAAAAGTACTGACCGGTATCACCACAACAGGGACACCCCATCTGGGCAATTATGCAGGTGCCATCAAACCTGCCATTGAACAGAGTTGGCAGGATGATATTCAGTCCTACTATTTTATGGCTGACTATCATGCCTTGATTAAAGGACGAAACCCTGAGCGTATCCACCAGTCTACACTGGAAATTGCCGCCACCTGGCTGGCCCTGGGACTGGATACTGACCGTGTCACCTTTTATCGTCAGTCTGATGTGCCTGAGATTATGGAGTTGAGCTGGATTATTGGCTGCATGACCGCCAAAGGTTTGATGAACCGTGCCCATGCTTACAAAGCCGCAGTGCAGGGCAATGAAGACACCGGCGAAGCTGACCCTGACAAAGGCATTACTATGGGGCTGTTCTCCTACCCGGTACTAATGGCTGCTGATATTCTGATGTTTAATGCTGACAAGGTGCCTGTTGGCCGTGACCAGATTCAGCACCTCGAAATGGCACGGGATATTGCCGGACGGATGAATCACCATTATAAAACCTGCTTTACACTGCCAGAGGCCGTTGTTGGTGAAAACACCGCCGTTCTGAACGGGTTGGATGGTCGTAAAATGAGCAAAAGCTACGACAATACCATTCCTTTGTTCTGCTCCGAGAAAAAGCTGCTAAAGCTGATCCGCAAAATCAAAACCAACTCCCTGAAGCCGGGTGAACCTAAAGAGACCGAAGGCTGTACCTTGTTTCAGATTTACGCAGCCTTTGCCAGCGAGGCCGAGATTGCTGAGAAGCGCAAACAGTACACTGAAGGTGCTAGTTGGGGCGATTTAAAAAATCAGCTGTTTGAGCATCTCAATGCCCGGTTGAGTGATCCGCGGGAGCGTTACAATGCACTAATGGAAGACCCGGCCTTTATTCAGGCTAAGCTGAAAAAAGGCGCAGACAAGGCCCGCGCACAGGCCGCACCGTTTATGACTGACGTGCGCAGGGCAGTGGGGATTCGTCCGTTTGCCTGATGCCGGGTGCGTAACCGGTTGGTTACGCATTTCACTGGCTGTGATGGGAGATGCAACTGTGAAAAACGCAGATGACACATATAGTCCTATTGATAGTCCTGTTGAAGAAAGAGTTTTTGCTTTAGATGACTTCACAGACAGGCAACTTGAGAATTTGAGAAATCGACTACCACGAAACAATTCTAGCACTTATCGTAACTTTCACTATTTTGGGAAGGATAAAGTTAATTTCAGCGGCTGGAAGTTACAAATTCCAGGAGAGAACATTGCACACAGTGTTTACCTGTATGAGAATTTAGAACTTGTTGCCATAAAGTGGCGTGCCTTTGCCAAGGTTGGTGGAGAATTACCCAGTGAGCATACAATCCTACAGGGATATATGATTCCTCCCGGAGACGCATCTTACGGTAAGTCAGGGGCGACTATTTACGTTCCAGCGAGTGTCTTCAAAGGTGACTATCTGCAAGCATTTGTTGATGATATCCTGACAGCTACTACGGAATATAGCTGTAAAGTAAAGCCATCATGTACAAGGCATCTCTATAGCCACCTTTATTACCGGTACGAGTTCCGTAATAAATGCGATATTACCATAGGCATTCCCTGGCTACATTATCGACTACTTTATATTGGAAGCCATCCAGGTACACCTTACAAACCTGATGATGTGGCTGATCCATTTTTAACACTGGTGCTGCCTTCTTGTTGAACGATCTTAAGCACATCCTTGAGCAAACCGAGGGTTCGTAACCAGAGGCGCATTACCGATGCACTGGACTCTGGTATGTTGACGGATAACCCTGGCTCTGATTCCATCGCCCCTGAAGTTGATTTCTTTATGATCTGTGGCAGCGGCCATGCTGAAAGGGTCATGGTGAAAGATTGTTGTGCACTTCTGGGGAATAAGGGGGTTATCGAGTCTCGCAATGGAACGGTTGGGCATTTTGTGATTGAGCAAGCATTTATTGAGTAGGTACTGTGATGATATTTCCGTTCTCTGAGAAGCACTGGAGAAAGCGGGATTTTTCGAGCCGGTAGTGAGGCCACTGTTCGTTTTCATCCGAAGAGGGGTGATGAATAATCAATTGCTCTTTATCCATTGCCAGAATAACCACCAGGTGTCCGCCTTTTTTTTCAGGTTTAAAACCACAGCTAACCGAGGCAATCACCAATGTATTTTGCCTGAGGGCTTCTTCTATGGGGGCGAGGTCTGCACCGACACTCCGACAATCAGCCCTGATGCCATAGTGTTGATAAGCCACATCCGCAAGACTCTGGTGAATCCAGCCTATCCCTTTCATATAACCATGGGCGGCAAGTCCCTGCTGTAGCAGGGTGTTCAGTGTGACTACCTGGCCGGTTATTTTCGCTATAACCATCTTCAGGCAGGCCAGGCCGCAGATGCGCTTTGTCCAGTTTCTGGCCTCAGCCAAGGTAGAAAAACCATCGGCCTGATAATTGTCAGCCGTGAGCCGTTGGGAAAAGAAAGGAGTATCTAACATGGAAATTACAGTTCAAGCTTGCGGATTATTTTATCATACGCCCTTAACAGGCACCTTGATACCCATACTCAGGCTTTTATAATGCTACTTTATTTTAAGCCAGGCACTTTTGCCCGGCACCGACTTATCTGATTGGGGTTTTCCAACCCATGAGCAAAACAAAAGTACTGACCGGTATCACCACAACAGGGACACCCCATCTGGGCAATTATGCAGGTGCCATCAAACCTGCCATTGAACAGAGTTGGCAGGATGATATTCAGTCCTACTATTTTATGGCTGACTATCATGCCTTGATTAAAGGACGAAACCCTGAGCGTATCCACCAGTCTACACTGGAAATTGCCGCCACCTGGCTGGCCCTGGGACTGAATACTGACCGTGTCACCTTTTATCGTCAGTCTGATGTGCCTGAGATTATGGAGTTGAGCTGGATTATTGGCTGCATGACCGCCAAAGGTTTGATGAACCGTGCCCATGCTTACAAAGCCGCAGTGCAGGGCAATGAAGACACCGGCGAAGCTGACCCTGACAAAGGCATTACTATGGGGCTGTTCTCCTACCCGGTACTAATGGCTGCTGATATTCTGATGTTTAATGCTGACAAGGTGCCTGGTGGCCGTGACCAGATTCAGCACCTCGAAATGGCACGGGATATTGCCGGACGGATGAATCACCATTATAAAACCTGCTTTACACTGCCAGAGGCCGTTGTTGGTGAAAACACCGCCGTTCTGAACGGGTTGGATGGTCGTAAAATGAGCAAAAGCTACGACAATACCATTCCTTTGTTCTGCTCCGAGAAAAAGCTGCTAAAGCTGATCCGCAAAATCAAAACCAACTCCCTGAAGCCGGGTGAACCTAAAGAGACCGAAGGCTGTACCTTGTTTCAGATTTACGCAGCCTTTGCCAGCGAGGCCGAGATTGCTGAGAAGCGCAAACAGTACACTGAAGGTGCTGGTTGGGGCGATTTAAAAAATCAGCTGTTTGAACATCTCAATGCCCGGTTGAGTGATCCGCGGGAGCGTTACAATGCACTAATGGAAGACCCGGCCTTTATTCAGGCTAAGCTGAAAAAAGGCGCAGACAAGGCCCGCGCACAGGCCGCACCGTTTATGACTGACGTGCGCAGGGCAGTGGGGATTCGTCCGTTTGCCTGATGCAGGGTGCGTAACCGGTTGGTTACGCATTTCACTGGCGGTGATGGGAGATGCAACTGTGAAAAACGCAGATAACACATATAGTCCTATTGATAGTACTGTTGAAGAAAGAGTTTTTGCTTTAGATGACTTCACAGACAGACAACTTGAGAATTTGAGAAATCGACTACCACGAAGCAATTTTAGCTCTCATGGTAACTGGCACTGTTTTGGGAAGAATAAAATTAATTTCAGCGGCTGGAAGTTACAAATTCCAGGAGAGAACATTGCACACAGTGTTTACCTGTATGAGAATTTAGAATTTGTTATCATAAAGTGGCGTGCCTTTGCCAAGGTTGGTGGAGAATTACCCAGTGAGCATACAACCCTACAGGGATATATGATTCCTCCCGGACACGTATCTTACGGTAAGTCAGGGGCGACTATTTACGTTCCAGCGAGTGTCTTCAAAGGTGACTATCTGCAAGCATTTGTTGATGATATCCTGACAGCTACTACGGAATATAGCTGTAAAGTAAAGCCATTATGTACAAAGCATCTCTATAGCCACCTTTATTACCGGTACGAGTTCCGTAATAAATGCGATATTACCATAGGCATTCCCTGGCCACAGTATCGACTACATTATATTGCAAGCCATCCAGGTACACCTTACAAACCTGATGATGTGGCTGATCCATTTTTATCACTGATGCTGCCTGTTACCTGAATGCAACATGGAAGAAGCTACACCGTAATCTTGACATCCTCCCCGCCGTAAACGACGGGGATTCCTGCAACTAGACGGCAATGCCCTGCCGCAGCATATTCCTTACCAATAGCGGTATATGCCTTATTCGACAATCTGCTCTACCTTTCGGATTGTTGAAAAAAACGGGCAGAAAGCGGAGGTATTTTACTTTTCCTGTCAGGTAGCGTAATCGCTGGAACGCCCGACAGAGGAATATTAGCAAAAGGGGCTTGCTCTACGCAAGCCAGGCTTACATCCCCTCACTCAAAGTAAGGGGTTTTACGCTCGTTCGATAACTTTTCAGGCATTCTGCATTCTGATTGTTGCTGTTTGCGCTATTATTGGCGTTGCCGACACTTAAGAAGAAATACAGGAATTCAGCAGAGGTAAAGAAGACAAAGCTTGTATATCGTTAAACCTGTCCCATGGCATACCCTCACACGACACCTTACTACCGGTTTTTTTACTCACTGAAATTACGCACTTCGCTACCATCGACTACAACAGGTAGTCACTTTTCCAATGTGATAGATACTATATGTAGTAACACTATGTAGCAGCACTCCGTAACTTGAGTTACTCAATAAACCCTGAAAAATTTCAGCGCACTTCATCCCCGTTGGGTAAAGTCTGCCTGCCCGAATAACCTTGAGTCCTAACAATGGACGCTTCTAACTCCGCTTTACGCTGGCAACCTGAACGTTAAACCTGTGTTGAAACACTTTGCAATAGCAGGCTGTACTCGTTTTTTATACTGTTCTGTCGTCCAGTTTGCCATGTTCACTACGGTAGTTACGCGAAAGCCCACTTTTTCTGCAAAGGCTAAAAGTCGGACTTTTCACAACTACCAGGACTTAGGCACTGAAAGTAGTAATATAATACTCTGATTTCATGCATTACTAACGTCATTTGTCTTTTAAAAGCAAATAATTTGCTGTATTTTGTTGTGCTAAAGTACATAACCTTCCCTGTAGCAGTTGGGAAACAATAGATGGCCGATTTTATTGTAAACCAGAAAAAGTCGGTCTTCGCGTGACTTTATACATTGATACAATACGTTGCGTTAGTAACCCTGTAAGCAGAGTAATCTGCTAACCAAACGCTTTCAAGAAGACATTAACATGAACATGAATCAACGTCGTGATACAAACCGCCAGATTGTTTTAGCATCACGCCCCCATGGTGCTCCAACATCAAGTAATTTCAATTTAGTTGAAGCAGTAGTACCGACACCGGGTGAAGGTGAGATTTTACTTCGCACTGTTTATTTATCATTAGACCCCTATATGCGCGGTCGCATGAGCAACGAGAAGTCTTACGCAGAACCCGTTGCCATTGACGAAGTGATGGTTGGTGGCAGCATTTGTCGTGTTGAGGCATCAAACAACACTGGCTTTGAAAAAGGTGATTTAGTGGTGGCATTTGGTGGCTGGCAAGATTACAGCCTGTCCAATGGTGAAGGTGTAATTAAGCTCGACAGTAATATGCCAAATCCATCATACGGTTTAGGCGTGTTAGGCATGCCGGGTTTAACCGCGTATATGGGCTTAATGGACATTGGCGAACCAAAAGCAGGCGAAACCCTCGTGGTTGCTGCGGCAACAGGTGCAGTTGGTAGTTTGGTTGGCCAAATTGGTAAAATCCAAGGTTGTAAAGTCGTGGGTATTGCGGGCAGCCAGGAAAAATGCGATTACGCCGTGAACGAGCTGGGGTTTGACGTTTGCCTTAATCACAATGACGACGATTTAGATGCACAACTTGCGACAGCGTGTTCGTCAGGTATTGATATTTATTACGAAAACGTTGGCGGAAAGGTGTTTGATGCTGTACTGCCATTGTTAAATCCGAAAGCCCGTATTCCACTTTGCGGTCTTATTGCACAATACAATGCAACCGATTTACCAGAAGGCCCTGATCGTATCGGGCTATTAATGGGCAACTTGCTTGTTAAACGTATAAAAATGCAGGGCTTTGTTGTATTTAACGACTATAGTCATCGCTATGGTGAATTCCAGCAAACCATGGCGCCCTGGTTAATGTCGGGTCAAATCAAATACAAAGAACACAAAGTTACAGGCCTTGAAAATGCGGTTTCAGCATTTATTGGTTTATTCCAGGGCGAAAACTTTGGCAAGCTTGTCGTGCAAGTGGGCCCAGAACAGTTAGATTAAAGCGGTGAACTATCTAGTTCCGAAAGAGTACGCCCGCCGAACTAGGCGGGTGGTGAATTTCGTCTAACATTCTGTTAATATCCCTTTTGTCTTTTGACCTACCCTCGGGCAGAGGGAAAGTAAAGCCTGTGGAGTTAATGTAAGTCCCTTGTGGCCGTAACCATGAAGCAGGAACCTGTGTGAACTCGTGAGAAAGTAACACCTCAGTAATGGGAATCCTCCAGCGACTTAGCTGGAGGAGGATGTCAATCGCGTCTAAAGACCCGAGCTTCCAATACTAGATGAGGTAGTTTGAAAAACAGATAGTTTTACGGGCCAGTCCCTTGATCCAAGCCCTGAAGTTCAGGTTTTTCATAAACAACCCATTCATCACGCTGAATATTCAACGGAGCTAAAAGCGTTTTAAACTGAAGGTGATGGCTGGGGTAATCTGAAAAACCAGCGGCTCAAACACCTCAATGCTCAGTTGTATGATCCACGGGTGCGTTGTAATGCACTGATGGAAGACCCAGCCTTTTAAGACTCACTAAAACTGCACCATTTATGACCAAGTATGACCAAGCACGCAAGGCGGTAGTGGATTGGTTCCTTTGCCTGATAGTGAGTGCATGGGTACTCGCTTATTGTTATGAGGGATTTATCTGTGACAAACACTGATAACACACCCACCTGTTTTGAGCAAAATGTCATTGCTCTGGATGACTTCACTGATAGTCAGCTTAAGGATTTAAGGGGTCGATTACCACCGTCGAGGATTGGCAACTTCTGCCGGTTCTGGTGCCATTTTGGAACGACACGTAACATTCTTTTCAGTGGCTGGAATCTGCATATTCCAGGAGAGAACATTGCACACAGTGTTTACCTGTATGAGAATTTGCATTTAGTGCTCATAAAGTGGCGTGCCTCTGCCAAGGTTGGTGGAGAATCAACTTATCCGCCTCCGGTCATAACAGGGTATATGATCCCGCCCACAAACAAAGACTTCGGTATGTCAGGGGCTAATATTTACGTCCCACCGAGTGTCTTCAAGGATAACCATCTCCAGGAATTTGTTGATGATATTCTAAGAGCTACTGAAGACTATCACTGTGAAGTAAAGCCATTATGTACAAAACATCTCTATAGCCACCTCTACTATCGGTACGAACTTCATACTAAATGCGATATTACGGTTGGCATTCCCATGGGAACTTATAGCACTTTGTCTGTTAAGAGCCAGCCAGGCATACCTTACAAACCTGATGAGGTGATTGATCCATTTTTAGAACTAATGCTGCCTCCTGGCCTGAGTTCAACATAGCAACATCGGCCATAGGCAGGCCGTTTCACTGCCGGGCGCCTGCGGCGATGGAAGGCGGATGGGATCAGGTGGTACCTTTTTAACCATGGCAAAATAGAAAAATAGAAAATCGAGTAGGAGGTGAGATTGCTCTCACCGTCCTCTCACACCACCGGACGTACGGTTCCGTATCACGGCGGTTCATGCTAAACACTTGAGCCGCTGATTATAATCAACCAGCGATATCAAACCTATTCGATCAAACAGCTTCTTGGGCAGCGCCTGATTCATGTGCGAAGCTCCGGCGTTCCTCCATGCGCCGCGCCCATTGGTAACACTTTTCCATGCCCTTTCCTCACGGATTCCAAGTCGTATCAGCCTTTTGAACCGAGTGTAAGTGCGCTTCCATTGCCGCCAGAGTATCTTTCGCAAGTGACGCCTTATCCAGCCGTCCAGTTCCTGCAAGATACCTTTGACGCCTATGTGCCGAAAGTAGTTCATCCAGCCCCGTAGTTTTGGGGCAAGCTCTTTAATCGTTACCCGGATAGATCGCCCTCGCCCTTTCCTGAACAACCTTTTCAGATCACCCTTGAAGCGGTTAATGGCTTTAGCCGAGACTTTCAAACGGATGTTTCTCTTTCGACGACACAAGGTGTAGCCCAGAAACACTCTTTCCCAAGGTCGTCCTACTGCGCTCTTTTCACGGTTCACCTTCAGCTTGAGTTCGCTTTCAAGGTATTCCGTTATTGAACCCAGTAACCGTTGTCCTGCCTCTTTGCTCCTGACGTAAATGTTGCAATCATCCGCATAGCGGCTGAACTTGTGCCCACGCCTCTCCAGCTCTTTATCCAGATCGGTTAACAGGATATTTGAGAGCAGCGGTGATAATGGCCCTCCTTGCGGAGTGCCCGTTTTCCTTGCCACTGCCAATCCACCGGTCATTATTCCCGCCTCAAGATAGGATCGAATCAGTTTCAGGATTCGTTTATCCTTGACCTGTCGTGCAACCCGCGCCATCAGGATGTCATGGTTTACACGGTCAAAGAATTTCTCAAGGTCGAGGTCTACTAACCAGCGGTAGCCCGCTTCCGTATAGCTTTGGGCTTGCTGTACTGCCTGCCCAGCTTTGCGCCCCGGCCTGAAGCCGTAGCTGTTGTTTGAGAATGTGGGTTCAAAGATCAGACTTAATTGTTGGTGAAGGGCTTGCTGTACCAGCCTGTCCAACACCGTCGGAATACCCAGTTGTCGCTTTCCCCCGCCTGACTTGGGTATTTCTACCCTGCGTACAGGCTGAGGCTCATAGCTGCCATTTCGTATGGCTTCCCTGTGTTCGAGCCAATGTGATTGGAGGTAGGCTTTTAATTCACTCACCATCATACCATCCACACCCGGTGCACCTTTATTTCGTAGCACCCGATCATAGGCTCGTTTCATGTTTGATCGGTCTAATACCGCCGTTAGCAAATCTAACGACTCCTTATGGAAGTTCTCCGTTCCCGCCGTGACGTTTGCCGCCTCTGTCGCATACTCACACGGATACCGTCCGCGCCCCTTTGCACAGAGTGTCTGTATCTCAACAGACTTTACTGCTGCTCCTGTCGTCATCGAGAGTTCGGCTCCCAATCCATTTAACGTGTTCCATCCTTCAGTTTGCGGTGACAAACCTACTATGACTTCTGCTGACTTCTGCCGCCCCATCCCAATGCCTCAAGACATTGGTAGCCTGTGGCAGGATGGCAGACCTCCCGAGGTAATGCGCGTGACCTTCCCACTTATACCCGCCGCATCTACGTCCGTAATTTCTGTGCAAGTATCGGGCTTTGAAGGTAATCGCCTTCTTACCCACTGCGAACGCCTCCTATGCGATTTCTGTTCGTCAGGCCAGTGTTTTGCCTTCGGCTTTCTTCAGATTCCACCTCACGATAGACACCCTTGCCGTTCAGCTAATCGTTCCCCTTGCCGGGTCGATAGAGGACTTTCACCTCCAAGTCATCCAGCCACCACCATGCGTACTGGAACAGCGCCGTTTGGCGCTACGCGCCATACTCGGCGCACAATAAAAAAAACCCCTGACAGCCTATGCTATCAGGGGTTTCTTAATCAATGCCTGGCGATGACCTACTCTCACAGGTCGGGAAGCCCCACACTACCATGGGCCATAGGTCGTTTCACTACTGAGCGCCTGCGGCGATGGAAGGCGGATGGGATCAGGTGGTGCCTTTTTGACCATGGCAAAATAGAAAAATAGAAAAATAAAAAAAACCCCTGACGGCCTATGCTATCAGGGGTTTCTTAATCAATGCCTGGCGATGACCTACTCTCACAGGTCGGGAAGCCCCACACTACCATGGGCGATAGGTCGTTTCACTACTGAGCGCCTGCGGCGATGGAAGGCGGATGGGATCAGGTGGTGCCTTTTTGACCATGGCAAAATAGAATAGAAAAATAAAAAAAACCCCTGACGGCCTATGCTATCAGGGGTTTCTTAATCAATGCCTGGCGATGACCTACTCTCACAGGTCGGGAAACCCCACACTACCATGGGCGATATGTCGTTTCACTACTGAGCGCCTGCGGCGATGGAAGGCGGATGGGATCAGGTGGTTTCCTTTTTGACCATGGCAAAATAGAAAAATAGAAAAATAAAAAAAACCCCTGACAGCCTATGCTATCAGGGGTTTCTTAATCAATGCCTGGCGATGACCTACTCTCACATGGGGAAACCCCACACTACCATCGGCGATATGTCGTTTCACTACTGAGTTCGGGATGGGATCAGGTGGTTCCAACAGTCTATGGTCGCCAGGCGAAACTGTGACAAGCGCTTTTATCGCTCGTCTGGAATCCGATTTTAAGCTGTCTTCCTGCTCAACACTCTTCTGCGTATGGCTCTGCTTTTGCAGATCGCTTTGGCGTTATATGATCAAGCCGCACGAGTCATTAGTATTGGTTAGCTCAACGCCTCACAACGCTTACACACCCAACCTATCAACGTCTTGGTCTTAAACGGCTCTTCAGGACCCTCAAGGGGTCAGGGAAGTCTCATCTTGAAGGGGGCTTCCCGCTTAGATGCTTTCAGCGGTTATCCCGTCCGAACGTAGCTACCGGGCAATGCATCTGGCGACACAACCCGAACACCAGTGGTTCGTCCACTCCGGTCCTCTCGTACTGGGAGCAGCTCTCCTCAAACTTCCAACGTCCACGGCAGATAGGGACCGAACTGTCTCACGACGTTCTAAACCCAGCTCGCGTACCACTTTAAATGGCGAACAGCCATACCCTTGGGACCGGCTTCAGCCCCAGGATGTGATGAGCCGACATCGAGGTGCCAAACACCGCCGTCGATGTGAACTCTTGGGCGGTATCAGCCTGTTATCCCCGGAGTACCTTTTATCCGTTGAGCGATGGCCCTTCCATTCAGAACCACCGGATCACTATGACCTACTTTCGTACCTGCTCGACTTGTCAGTCTCGCAGTCAAGCTGGCTTGTGCCATTACACTAACCGTACGATGTCCGACCGTACTTAGCCAACCTTCGTGCTCCTCCGTTACTCTTTAGGAGGAGACCGCCCCAGTCAAACTACCCACCACACAATGTCCCTGATCCTGATAAAGGACCGAGGTTAGAACCTCACTATTGCCAGGGTGGTATTTCAAGGATGGCTCCACGCAGACTGGCGTCTACGCTTCAAAGCCTCCCACCTATCCTGCACAGGCAATAGCAAGATCCACTGTGAAGCTATAGTAAAGGTTCACGGGGTCTTTCCGTCTAGCCGCGGATACACTGCATCTTAACAGCAATTTCAATTTCACTGAGTCTCGGGTGGAGACAGCCTGGCCATCGTTACGCCATTCGTGCAGGTCGGAACTTACCCGACAAGGAATTTCGCTACCTTAGGACCGTTATAGTTACGGCCGCCGTTTACCGGGGCTTCGATCAACCGCTTCTCTTGCGATAACAGCATCAATTAACCTTCCGGCACCGGGCAGGCGTCACACCGTATACGTCCACTTTCGTGTTTGCACAGTGCTGTGTTTTTAATAAACAGTCGCAGCCAACTGGTCTCTTCGACTCCCGCCAGCTCAGAGAGCACGTCTCATCACCCGCAGGAGCGTACCTTCTCCCGAAGTTACGGTACCATTTTGCCTAGTTCCTTCACCCGAGTTCTCTCAAGCGCCTCGGTATTCTCTACCTGACCACCTGTGTCGGTTTGGGGTACGGTCCCTGTTGACCTGATGCTTAGAAGTTTTTCCTGGAAGCATGGCATTGACCACTTCCCGTTCTTAAAGAACAGTCGTCATCAGCTCTCGGCATTCTCTTTTAAAGAGGGACCCGGATTTGCCTGGGCCCCTTGCCTACTGCCTTAAACGCGGACAACCATCGCCGCGCCAGCCTAGCCTTCTCCGTCACTCCATCGCAGCCAGCAGGGGTACGGGAATATTAACCCGTTTCCCATCGATTACGTCTTTCGACCTCACCTTAGGGGCCGACTCACCCTGCGCCGATTAGCGTTGCGCAGGAACCCTTGGTCTTCCGGCGAGGGGGCCTCTCACCCCCTTTATCGTTACTCATGTCAGCATTCGCACTTCTGATACCTCCAGCCTGCCTTCCAGCTTGACCTTCAACGGCTTACAGAACGCTCCTCTACCGCTCAATACTTACTATTGAACCCGTAGCTTCGGTGAATAGTTTGAGCCCCGTTACATCTTCCGCGCGAGCCGACTCGACCAGTGAGCTATTACGCTTTCTTTAAAGGATGGCTGCTTCTAAGCCAACCTCCTGGCTGTCTGGGCCTTCTCACATCGTTTCCCACTTAACTATTACTTTGGGACCTTAGCTGACGGTCTGGGTTGTTTCCCTTTCCACGACGGACGTTAGCACCCGCCGTGTGTCTCCCGTGATTACACTCATTGGTATTCGGAGTTTGCATGGGGTTGGTAAGTCGGGATGACCCCCTAGCCCAAACAGTGCTCTACCCCCAATGGTGAAACACGAGGCGCTACCTAAATAGCTTTCGAGGAGAACCAGCTATCTCCGGGCTTGATTAGCCTTTCACTCCCAGCCACAAGTCATCCCCCGGCTTTTCAACGACGGTGGGTTCGGTCCTCCAATCAGTGTTACCTGATCTTCAACCTGCTCATGGCTAGATCGCCCGGTTTCGGGTCTACACCCTGCGACTGTTGCGCCCTGTTAAGACTCGGTTTCCCTGCGGCTACCCTATTCGGTTAACCTTGCCACAAAATGTAAGTCGCTGACCCATTATACAAAAGGTACGCAGTCACAGAACCTGCTCTTAAAAGAGCTTTCTGCTCCCACTGCTTGTACGTACACGGTTTCAGGATCTATTTCACTCCCCTCAACGGGGTTCTTTTCGCCTTTCCCTCACGGTACTGGTTCACTATCGGTCAGTCAGGAGTATTTAGCCTTGGAGGATGGTCCCCCCTTGTCCGAAGACGCTTCAGTCAAGATTTCTCGTGTCCCGACCTACTCGATTTCACTGAAAATGGCCTTTCGCATACGGGGCTATCACCCTTTATTGCCGCACTTTCCAGTGCGTTCTGCTAAACCGTATCCAGCTTAAGGGCTAATCCCCGTTCGCTCGCCGCTACTGGGGGAATCTCAATTGATTTCTTTTCCTCCGGGTACTTAGATGTTTCAGTTCCCCGGGTTCGCCTTCCAGCGCCTATGAATTCAGCACTGGAATACTCACTGATGTGAGTGGGTTTCCCCATTCGGACATCGCTGGGTCAAAGCCTGTTTATCGACTCACCAACGCTTATCGCAGATTACCACGTCCTTCATCGCCTCTGACTGCCAAGGCATCCACCGTGCACGCTTAGTCACTTGACCATATAACCCGAAACGATCTGTCTGATCCAGGTTATGGCAACAACGACCTTAACGATTGTCCGATAAAATCGGACCGCCATACACTTGAGAGTGTCTCAGCAAGAATCTTCTTTAAAAGACTAACGTCTTTTAAATCAATTCAGCTTAAATTTGGATTCCACATTGTTAAAGAACATTCATTTTCCAGAAGGGAAAATGAAACAAATATGCTTGATGAATAGATCATTTCACCGGTTTTCTTTAAAAGAAAGTGGTGGAGCCAGGCGGGATCGAACCGCCGACCTCCTGCGTGCAAAGCAGGCGCTCTCCCAGCTGAGCTATGGCCCCT
>CBDDPF010000011.1:0-700000 GCA_965232215.1 Endozoicomonadaceae bacterium | reverse complement strand
GACCGAAGTGAGCATGGCAGACCAGATGACAGAACAAGATGAAACAACAAGCAAAGCCTGCTATTGCCAGGCGTTTCAACACAGGGTTGCGTTCAGATTGCCCGCGTAAAGCACAGTTAGAAACGTCAACGGGTATAAACCCTGGCTTCTTGTTAAATAGCCAGAGTTTACCGTAGACAGGCATGTACTTTTAGTTGAGGATGTAATTTAATTTGTGTAAACGCTTGTCGTTAATACTCCAAAGAGGAGCATAACTATGAGCGTTGAAATCAATGAAAAATTGCTTGGCCAGGTGGTTGGGCAAATCAAAAATCAGGATGACCTTGCCGATCTTAGCCGCCAGCTGATCAAAGCGGCTGTTGAGCGTGTTATGGCCGTCGAGCTGGAAGAGCACCTTGGTTATGCCAAACACTCTACCGATGGGCATAACACGGGAAACAGTCGCAACGGTTCCAGCAAAAAGACCATCAAAGGTGACTTTGGTGAGCTGGAAATCAATACGCCCCGAGACCGTAATGGCGAATTTGAACCTCAGCTCATTACCAAAGGGTCGACACGAATCAACAAGCTTGATCAGCAAATTCTGTCCCTCTACTCACGAGGAATGACCACCCGTGATATTGCTGATACGCTTGAGGAAATGTATGGTGCTGACATCTCGCCAACCCTCATATCCAAGGTCACTGATGCTGTTCTTGATGAAGTAAAAGCCTGGCAGAACAGACCCCTGGAAAGCCTGTATCCAGTACTCTATCTTGATGGCATTGTGGTCAAGGTTCACAAAGATAAGCGGGTTATCAAGAAAACTGTTTTTGTCGCTCTGGGCGTTAATTTGGAAGGCCAGAAGGAGCTTTTAGGTCTTTGGCTTGCAGAAACAGAAGGCGCTACATTTTGGCTGTCGGTGTTAACAGAGCTTCAGAACCGAGGTGTTGAGGATGTGTTTATTGCCTGCGTGGATGGACTGTCAGGCTTTCCTGAAGCCATCAACACGGCTTTCCCAAAGGCTCAGGTGCAGCTTTGCATTGTCCACCAGGTAAGGAACTCTCTGAAATACGTGTCCTACAAGGAACGCAAAGCAGTCGCTAATGACCTGAAGAGGATATATCAGTCAGCAACCACTGAAGAAGCAGAAAGGGAGCTGAGCGCCTTTGAAGGCACGTGGGGAGAGAAGTTTCCTTCCATAGGCAAGTCATGGCGTAAAAACTGGGATAACCTGATTACCCTTTTTGACTATCCTAAGGAGGTCAGGAAGGCTATTTACACGACGAATGCTATAGAGTCGCTGAACAGCGTCATCCGAAAAGCTATAAAAAACCGGAAAATATTCCCAACGGATGATGCCGTTCTGAAGGTTATTTTCCTGGCGACAGAAAAGGCGTCGGCTAGATGGACTATGCCAATAAGAGACTGGAAGTCAGCCATGAACCGGTTTGAAATCATGTTTCCAGACCGGATCAAGGTGTAAACAAGTAATGGCGTTTACACAGAATTATTTACAGGCTCTTTTAGTTTGACAGGCACTGAAGGATGAAAGGTTTACAGGTCTTCCCAGTAATCACCACCGCATAGCGAACTGAGGCGCTTGGTTTCTTCGCGGTCTTCTAGCGCTCTTCTAATCTGAAGTGCTCTTTTAGAACCCTTTTCATGCAGATCTTCCCTTTGAATACCATCGTCCAGCAAAAAGTCTTTTTCCATTTGGTGGTCATAATCCCGTGACATGACAACGCCCTCATTCTTATTGTATTTGTTATCGTACGATGCCTCTCGACGGCTTTTATACTACAAAAAAAACAAGATAAGTACAACCACTTACTCAGATTCGTAAATATTAATATCGTACTAATTAATGCTTTTACAGAAAGAAGCAGCCGTTTTTATAATTTTATCCATCAATGGGCAGTGGATGTTAATGTTAATCCTAAATTACGCAGTTGAATTTCATAAATTGCTTCTTTACCTTGCAGCAGTATTGCTTGCGTCTTTTTATATCAAATCTTTCAGGTGGCTGTAGTCAATAGTTATAAGTCAACTTGCGTAAGGCTTTCAGTGGAGGCGGTGATTTCAACTGAGGAATTTAGGTTAATAATGACTTTTTTGACAATTTACCTTCAATGCTCAAATAATAACTCCTGCCAAGGGCGGAAATTTTTGTGTGAGCTATAGAGTCTACCTGCTACACTATTGACATTTATCAAATAACTCAGGGTCAAACCCCCCACCAGAGCGTAAGCCTGGTGGAGCAATCAACCGCAGGCATTGCGGAGCTTTGCCTTCGAAGGTTGTGTCGCTTAGGTGGCGTTCACTCGCCACCTGAATCATGTGGAGCGAAGCGACATCCTTATTGACTTTGTGGTGAGGAGCTGAGTACCGTGCCTAAGCCATTTGTTGTGATTCTTATGGGTTCAGATTCTGATCTGCCTGAAAGTCAGATGGTTATTGATGGACTAAAAGCACTCAATGTGCCAGTGGCAGCGAAGCTTCTTTCAGCTCTTTGCTCCACATATATTGCACAAACCTCTATAAAAGAAGTCGACGCCCGTGGTGGCACTGTATTTATCGGCTGTGCGGGCACGGCTGCTCAGCTGATGGCAACTGTGACTTCTTTGACCGTTAAGCCCGTTATTGATGTACCCAATGGTGCCGGCTTTCCCGGTGGTTCATTATCCACAGTACAAATGCTCAGCGGTTATCCTTTGGCCATGGTTTCAGTGGACAAAAACGGCGCGAAGAATGCCGCTTACCTTGCTGCTCAGATTATTGCCCTGAACGATAAAGAACTCTCCAATCGCCTGAAGATGGAACGCAAGGCAAATGCGGAAGCTATTCTGGCCAGGGATACGGCTCTGCAAAACCAGTTGAGCCTATGATTCTTGATATTGATGCGCTGAATAAAATAGCTGATACCCTTGCTGACGGGGGAGTCATTGCCTACCCGACAGAAGCGATCTGGGGACTTGGCTGTGACCCATGGAATAAACAGGCAGTGTCTCGTTTACTGGATATTAAAGCCCGGCCTGTTGAAAAGGGCGTTATTCTGGTGGGCGTCTCGGAAGAGCAATTTGAACCACTGCTGGCACCATTAACAACAGAAGAGCGGGAAAGGCTGTCTGCCAGCTGGCCAGGTCCTGTGACGTGGATAGTGCCCGACCCGAAAGGGTGGACGCCAGAGTGGATTCGGGGGCAGTTTGACTCTGCTGCCATCAGGGTGAGTGACCACCTTGTGATTCGTTACCTCTGTGCCGCCCTGGGAAGGCCTATGGTATCCACTTCTGCAAACCTTGCGGGCAAAGCGCCTCTTGTCAGTCAACAACGCGTAGAGGAGACGTTTTCAGGCCGTATTGATGGCATTGCAAGGGGTGAAACCGGGGCGAGAGTTTCCCCTTCAGAGATCCGAGACCTGAAAACCAACAAAGTCTTGCGAAAAGGTTGATCTCAGCGCTGGCAAACCGTCCTGTATACAGGCAAACTGTGACGGATATTCACTAGCCTGAGTACGGGTAATTATGATAGATAACGCAGTTAAAGCCGTGAAACTCTATCTGCTGTCCTTGCAGGATGCGATTTGTGATGCCTTTGAAAAGGAAGATGGTCGGGGAAAATTTCAGGAGGATAACTGGGAGTATAAAAAGGGTATCGGGGGTGGCCGCGTCCGGATAATCTCAGACGGTGCCGTTATGGAAAAGGGAGGTGTTAACTTCTCTCATGTAACGGGGTCTGCGTTACCCGCCAGTGCAACAGCAAAGCGTCCTGAACTTAATGGTTGTAGTTTCGAGGCCATGGGTGTGTCTCTGGTCATTCATCCCAATAATCCGTTTGTACCAACCTCCCACGCGAATGTCCGCTTATTAGTGGCGAGCAAACCCGGTGCTGAACCTGTATGGTGGTTTGGTGGTGGTTACGATTTAACGCCTTATTACGGGAATGATGAGGACTGTAAAGCATGGCACCAAACAGCAAAAGCTACTTGTGAACCTTTTGGTGATTCAGTCTATACCCGTTATAAAAAGTGGTGTGATGATTACTTTTTTCTCAAGCACCGTAAAGAACCCCGGGGCATTGGCGGCCTGTTTTTTGACGATCTGAATGAATGGCCTTTTGAAAAGTGCTTCGACTTTTTAAAAGCGGTGGGTGACAGCTATATTCAAGCCTATCAGCCCATCGTAGCTAAAAGAAAAAACACACCCTTTAATGAAGGCCACAAACGCTTTCAGGAGTACCGTCGTGGGCGCTACGTTGAATTCAATTTGGTATACGACCGTGGAACTTTATTTGGTCTCCAGTCCGGAGGACGAACAGAATCCATCCTCATGTCATTACCTCCCCATGTACGCTGGGATTATGACTGGCACCCAGAGCCTGGCTCTGAAGAAGAGAAACTGTATACCCATTATCTGACCAAAAAGGACTGGGCATAGCAGAGGACCAGGAAAGCAATGGCAACCCTGATTGATCAATACGCTGTGATAGGAAACCCTGTTAAGCACAGCAAATCACCAGCGATTCATACCTTGTTTGCTGAAGAAACGCGCCAGCAGCTGGAGTACGTTGCTCAGGAAGCTGCTCTGAATGCGTTTGAAAAAACAGTATCTGCTTTTTTTCAGGCCAGAGGTGGTAAAGGCTTGAGTATTACGGTGCCGTTTAAAGAAGAAGCCTGGGAGTTAGCCACCATAAAAACGGTGCGTGCCGAAAAAGCCTGTGCCGTGAATACGCTGTGGGTAGATGCCAAGGGGCAGCTCAACGGTGATAACACCGACGGGATCGGCCTTGTACGTGACTTAACCACTAATCATAGCGTCTCCCTGGCAGGCGCCAGCATTCTGATACTCGGTGCCGGCGGTGCAGTAAAAGGCATTTTAGCTCCCCTTCTTCAGGAGAAACCTTCGTCGATTACCATAGCGAACCGAACACTGTCCAGGGCGCAGGCGTTAGAGGCATCCTTTAACGATAATCCACTGATCAGCGTTAGTGCGTTTGAAGCCCTTAATCATTCCTTTGATATTATTATCAATGGTACAGCAGCCAGTCTACAGGGAAAGACATTGCCTTTGTCACCGTCCATCATCAATAGTGATACGGTTTGTTACGATATGATGTACGGTGCACAAATAACTGTGTTTAACCGGTGGGCACAAGAGCACGGCGCTCAACAATGCATTGACGGGTTGGGAATGCTGGTGGAGCAGGCAGCAGAGCAGTTTTTTATCTGGCGGGGCATCCGGCCCGATACAATCTCTGTGCTCAACCATTTACGACAACAGGTATAAATCATGAGTGCGACACAGGTGGGTTTAATCCAATGCCTGAAGCCTGGCGATTTTCTGTTTCAGTACGCAAAAAGCAATGATGCCGGTGAAACTATCAGCCAGATAGTTGAGGGTGTCAATGGCCATATCTTCAACCATGTAGCCACCTATATGGGCAATGACCAAGTGATTGAGGCTGTGCCACCACGGGTACGGAGCGTCTCTTTGGGGCAATTTATCGTAACGTCTGTCGTTGATACCCATAATCAGCCTTGTATCACCGCTGCCAGAATTACCCGGCAATACCGGCCACTGATACCTGAGGCGCTGACATTTATAAAAAACAAACTGTCAGAGCCTTATGATGACAGCGACTGTTCTGACAGCGACTGGTATTGCAGTCAATTGATTATTACCGCTTTCGAAAAAGCCAGCAAAGGCTCCTCTGTGTTTAAACTCTGGCCCATGCCCTTTAAAAATCTGGAAACAGGTGAGTTTTATCCCTTCCGGGGGGAGCATGACCAGCAGTGGGACATGGCTATTTCTAAAGGCCCACAAGGCTTACACCCGGCAATAATGTCACTTTCTGAAAACCTCGATATTGTTAACGTTTTGGGAGGGCTTCCGTCTAAATCGCCACAAAAAGATTATGATCCCGAGACGATACTGGCCTGAAACTTTACGATTGTCGATTCGACACCTCAGGTATCTGACTCAGGTATCTGGCAATGCTTCAGCCTTTTAAAGCGCCATTGGGCAAAGACTTTGTAGACGACACAGGTTACTTGATAAAAGACGGGGAGTGAGACAACGTTTGCTAACAATCGCCAACGCCCCAATTCCCTCCATATGGTAATAAAAGCATCGACGCCAACATGCACCACCCCTTGATGATCTTTGACATGAAGCAGCTTCATTGCCTGGACAAGACTAAAACTTTCACGTTTAAGGTCAATATAGGGGTCAGTAATATCTAACCAGTAAAATACACCCGCTGGAGCGATACGCCGATAATATTCGATCTCTTTTAAGCACACTCGGCACTTACCGTCATAGTAAACCTTAATCATTTACCTGTTTTCCTAATAACTGAAAAGCCTCCATGGCTTTATTGCGAGACATCTTCAGGTCAACGACAGGTTTTGGGTAAGTACTACCCGGCACTATGTTCGCCTGATGTAAAACGCTCTCCGGTGCCTGCCACGGGTCGAATAAATATTTATCAGGCAGAGCAGACAGTTCAGGCACATACTGACGCACGTACTCTCCCTGTGGATCAAGCCTGTGCCCCTGAGTCACAGGGTTAAAAATCCGAAAATAGGGCGCAGCATCTGCCCCGCAGCCCGCAACCCATTGCCAGCTGGCACTGTTATTGGCAAGGTCAGCATCCACCAGTGTATCCCAGAACCAGCGCTCACCATGATGCCAGTGTATCAACAGATTTTTCACCAGAAACGAGGCCACGACCATCCTGAGACGGTTATGCATAAATCCAGTCTGCCAGAGCTCTCGCATACCGGCATCCACCAGGGGAATCCCTGTCATACCTTTTTGCCATGCCGTTAACAGGGTTTCATTGTGTTCCCATGGAAACGCATCAAACCTCGACTGCAGGTTCTTTTTGGGTAATGTGGGATTAAAATAAAGCTGGGCGTAGGAAAATTCGCGCCAACCCAATTCACTACAGAAATGATCAACATGTTCATTATCAGCCACTTGGCGAACGGTATACCACACCTGATTCGGCGAGAACTCACCAAAGTGTAAATGGGGTGACAACTTTGAAGTATAAGCTTTGGCAGGCCGGTCTCGTCCGCCTTTATAATGCCCTAAGCCTTGCTCTATAAACACTTGAAGGCGCGCGTTAGCGCCACTCTCACCAATATGCCAGTGATCAGCCAGTTGCTGATCCCAGGGTATATCAGGCAACAGCCCAAGGGTTTCCAGTGAAACAGCCTTCTGACTATCGTGTAAGTATTGACTGTTTTCAGGTTGAGGTAATGGCTCTCTCGGTATTGCTGCATTCATACACCCTTTACGATAAAAAGGTGTAAAAACTTTGTAAGGGGCACCATCATTTTTTCTTATGTCCCATGGTTCCCACAAAAGGGAACCATTAAAACTGTTAACTATAATACCCTGTGACACTAACGATTGTTTAATACTGCTATCACGTTGAATGCGCCAGGGTTCATAGCAGCGGTTCCAGTAAACGGCAGTAATACAGTAACGGTCTATCAAGTCTAAAAAAATGGTGAGCGGGTCACCAGAATATAAAGAAAGATTTCCATCCAGAGAGCGCCCCAATGACTGCAGAGACTGGTGCAGCCACCAACGGCTGGCTGCTCCCATAGCATGATCACCGGCATTCTGGTCATCCAATATATAGACAGGGATAACCCCGTCATGCTGGCAGGCTTTTGTAAAGGCAGGGTTATCAGAAAGACGAAGGTCTTGACGAAACCAATGAATCGCAATGTTTTTTTTAGTCACGCGGGGCACTCCACTGGAAAATTATTGACTTATCAACTGACGTTACGCATTTGTACCCTTTCTTTCGTCTGCAAAGACCTGCCACTGGACCCGTGGGATGTTAAGTCTGTGGAGCTCATATGAGACTTGGGGATACAGGTTGGCTCATCACCGTAAAAAGTCCCACTGTGGGACTAATACAAGAAGAGTGACAGGTACGGGGTTCCCACGCAGAGCATGGTTTTTCAACACTCTCATTAGGTGGGAAGGATGTCAAGGTGCCACTTCCTGACCATCCCATGCAAAACACTTTCCACTGTCATCGGGTGTTAACCGGGCACAAACAGCCAATAGTTTTTCAGCAGCATACGCTGGAGTAAACAGTTTTCCTTTCGGCACATTTTTTTGAAAAGGACGAGAAAGATAGCTATCTACCGTGCCTGGGTGTAGCCCCACAACAATGGCCTGCTGGTTTCGTCGCGCTGTTTCAATGGCTGCTGTTTTTATCAGCATATTCAGCGCTGCTTTTGAAACCCTGTAGCTATACCAGCCCCCGAGCTGATTGTCTGAAATACTCCCCACCCGGGCTGATAAGGCGGCAAATAGTGAAGGTGATTTTTTATCCAGTTTTGGTAACGCATATTTGGCAATGATTGCCGGGAGCACAGTATTGATGGACAGTGTATGATGAAAGCTGTCAGCGGATAAATCCCGCAAGCATTTTTCCGGCGCGGTGTGATCATCATGCAAAATTCCGTTAGCCACAATGACCATACCTAAGGGAAACGTTTCTGAGGCTAAGTTGATTGCTGTTGCTATGGCCTGCTCACTACCATAATCAATAGTGTGGGCTTGAATACCTGGCGAAGAAAAGCATTGAGGTTGACGGGAAAAAGCATACAACGTTGCCCCTGGGTACAATTGGGCAGCCTGATTGGTTAATGCCCGGCCAATAGCACCTGAGCTACCAAAAACAGCGATAGAGCTAACCATAATTATCGGCTACGTTTGAAATAGTGTCTTTCAGATTAGCAAAAAGAACGGACAATTTCCCCTGCTCACCGACAAAAGAGCAGGGGAAGAGTCATCAGGTTCTGGGGCAGGCGGCAAAGTGCTCACTACCAACCATGTTAAGGGACGGCTTAGTCCTTGCGCAGCTCTCAGCAGCAAGGGGACAGCGTGTTCTGAAGACACAGCCCGAAGGTGGCTTGATGGGAGAAGGCAGGTCCCCTTCCAGTAGTTGAATGTTCTTGCTTTTTTCCAGATTTGGATCAGGAATGGGAACGGCAGAGAGCAGCGCTTTGGTGTATGGATGACGAGGTGAGTCATACATATCGCCAGATGTTGCTATTTCCATTTCGTTGCCAAGGTACATGACTAAAACTCTGTCGCTTATATGTTTGACCACACTGAGATCATGGGCAATAAAAATAAGGGACAGCCCCATATCTTTCTGCAGCTCTTTAAGCAGGTTAACCACCTGTGCCTGAATGGATACATCCAGTGCACTGACAGGTTCATCACAGATCACCAGTTTGGGTTTCAGAATCAGCGCCCTGGCAATACCAATACGCTGGCACTGACCACCAGAGAACTCATGGGGATAGCGGTTGATGACGTTAGGAAGGAGTCCAACACGGGCCATCATTGCCCGCACCTGCATGATTACCTCATCCTTTGAAAGCTCGCAGCGGTAGTTGCGCAGCGGTTCACCAATGATATCACCCACGGTCATACGAGGGTTCAGGGACGCCAGCGGGTCCTGAAAAATCATCTGAATGTCCTGACGGATGCGTCTTAACGCTTCGCCTGATACACCAGCGATATTGTTACCCTGCCAAAAAATATCACCGGTTTTTGTCGGTGCCAGCCCGATAATGGCCCGAGCCAGGGTGGACTTGCCGCACCCGGACTCCCCCACAACACCCAGGGTTTCCCCCTGGTACAAATCAAAGCTCACGCCATTTACCGCTTTCAGCATTGGCACAGGTTCCCAGGGCCAGTTACGCGCTTTGGGAATGGGAAAGTGGACTTTCAGGTCTTTAATACTGAGGATTGGCTGCTTGTTCATGCGACACCTTCCCTCATGATCATGGTATCTGCGCAGGGATGGTTGGTGGGAATATCGTCCAGAAAGCAGGCTTTTTTACGCCCATCTCCAAAGGTGATTAACGGTGGCGCCTGCTCACGGCACTGGCTGTGCACATAGTTGCAACGATCCTGGAAAGGGCAGCCTTGTGGCAAGCTCAGTAAATTGGGTGGGTTGCCTGGAATAGTTGGCAGAATTTCACCTTCAGTGTCCAGTCTTGGAATAGCTTTTAACAATCCTTCAGAATACGGGTGTCGTGGATCATAAAATACGTCGTTTGTCGTTCCATATTCCATCGTACGACCCGCGTACATTACCAGCACTTTATCACATATTCCGGCAACAACACCAAGATCATGGGTGATCATAATAATGGCGGTGTTGAATTCTTTTTTCAGTTCGTTCAACAGATCCATGATCTGTGCCTGAACGGTTACGTCCAATGCAGTGGTGGGTTCATCAGCTATCAACAGTTTGGGGTTACACAGCAGTGCCATGGCAATCATCACCCGTTGACGCATACCCCCGGAAAATTCATGGGGGTACATGCTCATGCGTTTTCGTGCTTCAGGCATTTTCACCGCATCCAGCATTGTCACTGCTTCTTCAAAGGCATCTTTTTTACTCAACCCTTTATGAAGCTTTAGCACCTCAAGGAGCTGCGATCCTACTTTCATATAAGGATTCAGGGAAGTCATCGGGTCCTGAAAAATCATAGCGATTTTTTTCGCACGTATACGATTCAGCTCCGCTTCAGGCAGGCCAAGAATATCCTGCCCCTCAAATCGGGCAGTACCGGCAATACTGCCATTTTTGGCTAAAAGTCCCATCAGAGCAAAAGCAGTCTGGCTCTTGCCGGAGCCGGATTCACCCACCAGCCCGAGGGTTTCACCAGCAGCCAGAGAGAAGTTCAGGTTATTGACTGCCGTCACCTTGCCATCGTGTGTGGTGAAAGTGACCTGCAGATCTTGTACATCCAGTAAACTCATAACTTAACGATCCTTGGGGTCCAGGGCGTCACGTAACCCGTCACCGATAAAATTAAAACAAAACAGAGTAACAACCAGAAATGCGGTGGGGAAAGCCAGCTGCCATATGGCCACCTCCATAGACATGGCACCTTCGTTAACTAAAGCCCCCCAGCTGGTCATGGGTTCCTGCACCCCCAGGCCAAGGAAGCTCAGAAAAGATTCAAATAAAATCATGCCCGGAACGAGTAATGATGCATAAACGACAACGATTCCCAACAGATTAGGTATTAAATGTCGCAAGATAATCTGGCGGGAGTTCGCGCCACAAATAACAGCCGCTTCAATAAACTCTTTGTTCTTCAGACTCAGGGTCTGGCCACGCACAATCCGAGCCATATCCAGCCAGGACACCGCACCAATGGCGACAAAGATCAGTAAAATGGAACGGCCAAAGAAAGTGATCATCAGAATAACCAGAAACATGAAAGGGAAAGACTGAAGAATCTCCAGTGTCCGCATCATGATGCTATCTATACGACCGCCTGAAAAACCAGCCATGGCACCATAGACTGTACCAATCAGTACCGCAATGAGAGCACCCAGGGCACCAACCATGAAGGAGATACGACCGCCTTCAAGGGTTCGGACAAACAGGTCACGACCTAGCTGGTCCGTACCGAAAAAGTGCCCGGTTTCCAGAGAGGGTGCTGTAGCCATGTTCATCCAGTCGATTTCATCGAAGGTATAATGGCTGATAAAGGGACCAAAAATAAGCGCCAGTGAGATCAGGAAAAGGATGAAAACACTGGCAACCGCTGCCTTATTAGTAAGAAAACGACGATAGGCATCAGCCCACAAACTTCTGCCAGCAATGTCTAACTCACTGGAGAAATGCTCGATTGCTTTTGTTTTGTCTGAACCTACCATCGATGGATTAATGGCGGAGTTCTGTTTCATGATGGCTGTCATGCGCCCCCCAGTCGAATTTTCGGATCAATCATGCCATACAGAATGTCAACGATGGCGGTAAACAAGATAGTAAGCGCACCGATAATGATGGTCAGCCCAAGCACCAGTGAATAGTCACGGTTCAGGGCACCATTAACAAAGTGCTGACCAATGCCGGGTAAACCAAAGACGGTTTCAATCACCACGGAGCCGGTGATAATGCCCACAAACGCCGGGCCTAGATAAGAAACAATCGGCATCATAGAGGGTTTCAATGCATGCTTCAGGATTATCTGATGTCTGGGTAACCCTTTGGCTTTGGCAGTGCGGATAAAATGACTGTTCATGGTTTCGATCATGCTGGAGCGCATAATTCGCGCGATAGCTGCCATATAAAGAATGGCCATAGCCAAAACAGGCAACACCATATTTTGCCAGCTGCCATGATTCCAGCCACCGGCAGGCAGCCAATGGAGGAAAACAGAAAACAAAAGCACCAAAAGAGGGGCGATAACAAAGGAAGGCAATACAACGCCAACCATGGAAAAGGTCATAATGGTGTAATCAAGCCAGGAGTTTTGTTTCAGGGCAGCGATGGTACCGAGGAAGACACCGCAGATGACAGTGACAACAAAGGCAAAGGCGCCGATGGTTAACGAAACCGGGAAACTCTGCGCCACCAGTTCATTAACCGTATAATCCCTGTATTTGAATGAGGGACCGAGATCGCCGTGCAGCAGATCCCAAAGATAGTAGCCATACTGTTTCCACAGAGGCTCATTCAGATGATATTTGGCTTCCAGATTGGCCAGTATCTCTGGCGGCATATTAAAGTCGCCAGTAAAGGGACTACCGGGAGCTAACTGCATCAGGAAGAAAGATAAGGTGACCAGTATCAGCAAGGTGGGAATTGCAATAGCCAGCCGTTTTGTTGCAAACTTTAACATTGTGGCTTCTCTCCGTCGCTGCCCGTTTATTCATAAACTGATAAAAAAGGTTACTGCTGGCAGCGGTTATTCTCTCACTGGCACAGGCAAAATGACCTGATACCGCATGAGAGAATATAAAATAAAAGACCTTCAAAAAAAGAGGATAAAAAAGCTTTCTGGAAATAAAAAACAGCTATTTTATCAATCAGGTAGCTTGAGGCTACCTGAGCAAAAACACCGTATTATTTAGATTTTCTTAATATACAGTTCTCGCGTATAGATATTATCTTCAACGTTATTCATGGGATAGCCACCGACTTCTGGTTTAACTAAACGACTAGTGACGTATTGATAAACAGGTGCTAATGGCATATCTTCCGCAAGAATTTCTTCAGCATGCATATACAGCTTTGTACGCTCTTCATTGCTGGAGGTCGTACGGGATTTTTCCATAGTGGCATCGTATTCCCTGTTGCTGTACTTCCCGTCATTTTGTCCATGGCCGGAAGTTTTCAAATCCAGCATGGCTGATGCCTCATTATAGTCGCCAATCCAACCCCCTCTGGCCACCTCGAAATCGCCTTCATCTTTGCTGTCGAGGTAGGTTTTCCATTCCTTGTTTTCCAGGGTCACCTGTACACCCAGGGGCTTCCACATTTGAGCTACCGCAATGGCAATCTTTTTATGTGACTCGCTGGTGTTATACAGCAGGTGAACTTTCAGGGGATTCGACTTGCTATACCCCGCTTCTTTCAGCAGTTTTTTCGCTTTAGCATTCAGCTCATTCTGGCTGAGGTGACTATAGGCCAGGTCGGGGGGAGTAAACCCACTGACAGCATTGGGGGTCATGGTAAACGCAGGGATTTGCCCCTGCCCAATGACGTATTTTGTAATAGCTTCCCGGTTTATGGCATAAGATAATGCTTTACGAACACGGGCATCATCAAAGGGCGGTTTTTTGGTATTGAATTCGTAATAGTAGGTGCCGAGGTAGGGAGTGGTTTTGATCTGATCAGGAATGCTTTTTTTCAGGGATTTGTAGTGCTCCAGAGGAATGATACTTGTCATATCCACTTCCCCGGCCTTATAGCGGTTAAGCTCGGCGTTTCCTGAGGTAATGGGAAGATAGGTGACCTCATTAATAATGGTTTCTTTATTATCCCAGTAGTAGGGATTTCTCTTTAAAACAATGCGCTCGTTAACCGTCCACTCTTTTAAGCTATAGGCACCGTTAGAGACCATATTCCCCGGCTTGGTCCAGTCATCACCGTGCTTTTCAATGACTTTCCGAGGCACCGGGTACATCGTGGTGTGAGCCAGCATTTTGATAAAGTAAGGGACAGGTTTTTCCAGCGTTACCTGGAAAGTTTTGTCATTCAGGGCTTTTACACCCAGTGTATCCACCGGCTTTTTGCCCTTGATAATTGCACTGACATTGGTAATGGCAGGGATTTCCAGATACCAGGCGTAACGGGAAGCGGTTTTCGGGTCAACAGCACGCCGGAAGGCATAGACAAAATCATGGGCAGTAACAGGATCACCGTTGGACCATTTAGCCGTATCACGAATTTTAAAGGTGTACAGTTTGTTACTGTTAGAAATCGTCCAGCTTTCAGCCTGACCAGGAATAATATTACCATTGCTGTCTTGCGTGACCAGACCTTCGAACAGGTCTCTGTCCACTGTACCGCCAGGCACGCCTTCAACCTTTTGAGGGTCTAAGGAGGCAGGCTCAGAGCCATTGCCTCGCACCAGGGACTGCTCTTTTGCCAATATTGTTCCCGATGGTGGATGGGCAGCCATAGCGTTAACTGAAAAAACAGTTGCCAGCGCTGAGACTGTCAGCATGGCTAATGGCTTTATCGATGTCTTTATCATTATCTCCCCCGGTCATACGCCGTTGATACGGGTAAAAGCGCCCGAAAAAATTCAATCATTACTGCATCAGGATTATCGTATATTTATCGTATTGATTTTATGTTTTGGCGTTTATCACCAAACATGACGCAGATCTCAACATGCTGCCATCATCCCTTGACAAGCATAGATAGCTCACATTGGATGTATTCTTACCTACTATTACACCCTTGAACTTCTTAAGAATTGGGGAATATACCTAAAATAGTGAGAAGGTCGCAAGAAAATCTTACAGAATTACTAATTTAACGTATACAATCAGGCTGTTAGTGTTTGTCTGAATCAACACGTATCTATCTTAATGTGTGTAAACGTCTGTTGTTTGTTCTTGATGAAGTGAAGACCTGGCAGAACAGGCCACTGGAAAGCCTGTATCCCATACTCTATCTGGATGACATTGTGGTCAAAATCCATCAGGACAAGGGAGCTATCAGGAAAACCGTTTTCGTCGTCCATCCTCCACCTTCTTCGGTGGAGGTCTTACGCGCTTTTCGATAAATCTGGAAATTTTTAGCGGCCTTTTCTAAATTTTCTAAATTTACTAAAAAAGACAGGAGCCTCAACAGCAGGCTGTAATGCCTTTACATCCTCACCCACTGTGCACCTCTTCCTCGCCCCTCTCCTTTTAGCCTGCCTTCATCTCGATAATGCTGAATCACTTTTTTAACCATTTCACGACTGACTGTTGGTAGTTTGATACAAATATCAGCCACCGAAAAAGGACCAGACTGCTGCTCTATCACCGTTTTAATCAGTTGTGTTTTTGGTGCTTTAGCACCGTTTACACAAAGCGCCGCAATGCGTTGCTCCAGTTCTTCATAGGCAATCAGAAGAACTTCAACCAAAAAGGTGACCCAGGGAACTGGATCATGCCTTCCCCCATGCCAGCCTTTTACGCTACGCCTTAAGGCATCGTTATAACTTTCTTCATACTCAGCCAGTATCCGCTCCAGACTGATAAACTGCCCCACGTGATAATCGCAGTGTGACAGCATCAGCAACATGATAAGTCGGCTCATTCGCCCATTACCATCACTGAATGGGTGAACACACAGAAAATCCAATACGGTTGAACTGATTAACAGGATTGGATCTATCCCCCCCTTTAGCCCCGTATGAAAAAGTCCAACAGTGTCTACCATGTACCGGTCAATATCGCTTATAGCCACTGTTCGATACAGCGTACCCACAATATTGCCCTCAGCACTTCGCTCAACAATATTCTTATTCGTCATTCGCCAACGCCCACCTTCGTGGGGCAAATGCCCGTAAAGCAATGCGTGTAGTTGCTTTATCAGTCCAACAGATACTTTCATTTGTGGTGCTGGCTCCATGACTAAAAGGAGTCCATCGGTATACCCCGCTATCTGCCGCTCAAGAGGGGTCTTGGGCTTAGTGACCTTCAGAGCCAGTTGTTTAACTGCCTTCCGGCTCACCATAACCCCATCCAGGTGATTACTGTATTCCACCGATTCCAGCAGTGCTGTCTGTCTCAGGGTATCGAGAACCTCTGGCTGCTGTCTGAGCATTTGCCGCTGACAGCTTTTCCTTTCCCCTAACTGCCGAAAAATCCCTAGATGTCTGGCTGTGAACGAGTATTCCGAAAGCCGAGCCAGTGTTTGCATTGCACTTCAACCATTAGATATTTATTGGGTAATATACCAGCTGACAGACCAAAGAAAATCATTTATTACCCATAAAAATCATTAGCATAAAAAAACGCCTAAATAATAGGGTAAAAAATGGATATTTTATTAAAACAAGCCATTTTTATGAAATGGCCGTCAAATGAACCACTGACAACTTTTGTGGCAAAGCGATGAGTATTGCTGGCGCAGATAATAAGTTGGGGGAAATATGTCTCAGGGAAGTAACGGTGCTTTGGTCGTCTCAAGCACAAAAGAACACTCACTCATTAAAAGCCTGAGCGTTGAGTATCAAATCTCTGCCTGGCTTTATGATTTCGTTTGATCAGCTATTGATAATAACACCGCACTAAAGATCCCCTGAGGCTGGTAGTCACGATCATTTTGCTGGTATGCCTTCATAGCACGGATTGTGACATATCCTGGTTTCGGCGCATCAACACGTAATGAAGAAGTCGCCGCTTTTTCTTCAATCCCGGGGATATAAGCGGGAATATAAGGTTTAATCAGGTCTGAATGCTCAGCTTCAACAACGTCTGTCTTCTTATCCTGAGGTTGTTGATCTGTCGTTGCTGCATAGTTAACACCCTGAAAGCCTTTAGCAGGCATAGGCATTACCGGTAAATACAAGACAGCACCCACCTTAAGATGGTTGATATTGCCATGACGAAATGCACCGCTATTTTTTTTAGCAATGGCCATCATCAGTAACCGCCAAGAGGCATAACCCGGGTATTTTTCCTTAAGCATCATTGCAATACCACTTAAAGAGTCCCCTGATTGCACATGATAAACCGGTGTGCTTTTTGAAGCACCCACCTGATCTGAAACAGCAGCCTTTGCCCTGGCAGTTGACGCCAGCAGGTTTGCTGCAGCAGGTGCAAGGCGGTTTACTGCAAGCACAGGTGGATCATTGAGGGCTCTTACCTGAGGGAGAACAAACTGATACTTTCCGAATGTTTTCTCTTTGGTGGTCATCATCATGATCAGCAAATCCATACGCTGACTCATGACAGGCTCTTTACTGGTAAGCTTGATGATCGGCTTTCCAGCGAGGTTATATTCAAATGAGGTGTCCAGATCGGATATATAGTAAGCACGCTTTACTTTATGGCGAAGAAAATCAATTTTCGATGCCGTATCTACAATGACAGGGGCAGATTCACGGACATTCTGCCCCGATAAAGTAATACTGGCTTCAAGTGGCTCGTTAACAGAGGACTCTACTTTTAGTTCTCCCAACTCATAGGCTGCCGAACTCACCATCAGACTCATCCCCGACAAAAAAAATGCCGCCTTTGTGCCCCTTATCATCCTCAAGCCCCCAAGCACCCCAATACCCAATCCTGCAACAATCCCATAAAAGCTTATCGACGGAGGCCAGGCATAACTAAGCAAACAGGTGAGCCTGAAGAGAAAAAAACTCTATCTGGCTCCATCTGGCTCTATCTGGCCCTGGCAGAGCAAATGAAGCCATATATTTGGCGGGAAGCGCAGCCTGTGAGCCAAACCGGTTGATTAACACTTTTGTGATGGTATCAACAGGGGTTACTAATCCCATGCTTTCTCCTCTCCCGTTATTACTCAAGGCAGCTCTGAAAAAACGATCAAGAGGCGTCAGAACACACCTCTGGAAATGGATAACGCGGATATTCCAGAAGCTGTTCATAATATTTTCCTCTTCTATAGAAAACTGTCACCGTTTATGGAAGAATACTGAGCGTAAACTGAACACAAGCCTTCAATTTATTACGCACTTACCCTTCTTGAGACGCTTGCTGAAAAGATTATAAACAGTTTCTAAGTTCTATGATGTAAGATGTAATAGTAAGACTTTTTGCTGGATTATATTCATGTCAGTAATCGATGGATCATTATTTGTAGACATAGCTAAGTTTCATAAACCGGAACATCATGCGAATACAGCAGTCATTGTAATAGATGAAATAGATAGGAAGTGGGCATCTGAGACTGTTGATAACTGGATTATTAGAATGGAAAGTCAGCAAAAAACCCTTCGTTTTTGTAAAAAGCTAGGGCTGCTGACTATTGTTGTTCATCATCATAAACTAACCTATCCAAAGCATATCTATGACGTTATTAAGAAACCAGACTTTTCTTGCATCAAGCGATTCGCTGGAGTGCTTGACGTTATGACTGAGCCACCCTTGCTCCCTTTTTTAAAAGAAAAAGAGATTACAAGCCTTGTTGTTATGGGAGGGAAATATTCTATGTGTGTTCGTGAATCGTTGATGGGCTCTTATGGTCACTTTGGGAGTTCTGGACTTCTAAATCATAACATTACAGTGCTGACATCACCTAGTTTACTGGCTAGCTACAGGCCTGAAATTTATCCATTAGTGCCTAAATTTTTTGCCTCTGCCTGTTCATTCAACAACGAGGAAGATAACTATAACGATGATGTTCAATGGCCAATCTATACATTACACAAAGGAATGAGAATCTACACCAGAATTTGTGAATAGTTTGACGTTATTTTGTCCGGCAATTTTGTATGGCAATACTGTGGACAGTTTTATGTCCCATGCCACACGTCTTGCTGTTCAAGGTTTTTATACCGATGGTATCTTCTAACTCTGGCAAAGATCCTTGCATCATAAGGCTTAGCTTAGCGTTATGCCGTAACGCGAAGACCGACTTTTTCTGGTTTACAATAACGTCGGCCATCTATTGTTTTTCAAGGGCTACAGTGAAAAGTCATGTACTTTAGTGCACCCAAAGTGCGCAAAAAGTACGCAAAAAGTACGCAAAAAGTACGCAAAAAATTTGATGCTTTTCAGCGACAAATGACGCCAGTAATGCATGAAATTAAAATATTACTAAAGTACTACTTTCGTACCCAAATCTTGGCAATTGTGGAAAGTCCGAATTTTGGCCTTTGCAGAGAAAGTTGGCCTTCGCGTACCGTAGTTAGTTTCCATCCAAAAGCTCAATCAGCTTACAGACCAGAAATTCAGGCGCTGTAAAAAAAAGGCTCTTTATGGGTTCCGGGAAGCTTTTTTAAAGTACTCATAAACTTGATTCAAGGTCAAACGATTCATCGAAAATTTTTTGCAGATTACTCGAGAGTATCACTATAGGACATGACCAAAGATTAGTAGCCCGTGGTGGCTTATTATTTATATACCAGTCCAGTGGCATTAAGCTCGTTGGCGTTAAATCCATCGAGGTTGAGGATGTCCATCCTAATTCATGTACTTTGGGGGTAAAACCGCAGGAAACAATAAAATTGAAAATATCGGTCGATGTTTTTGCCGGATGAAGATAGACGTAGCCTATACCGTTGAGGCAGAAATCACAACTACCAATAAACATCAACAATGAATATAGTTGATGTTGTTTGTCTTCGAAGGTCGCTCTGTGTTTAACCATGCACCTCCATAAACCAACAGGTTGTTGCGGGATGTTAGTTTTAAAGATATCGGCGTACAAAATCCCTGATACTTCAGATTGGTGGCATACATGAAACTGATATGAGACAGCCAATTCTGGGCGGTGATGGAAGTACCTCTTGGAACCTCTATTCAGTATGAAGACTTCATTCTTCTTTTTATTAACAAAACGAGTACCGGTGGGATATGAGAAACTGAACATATTGAAGATGCCTCATTTGATTGAACCTAAATTACGTCGTTAAATTTCATAAATTGCTTCTTAACCTTGCGGCAGTAATGCTTTTGTTTTTTTATAACACCTCTTTTGGATGACTGTAGTAAATAGTTATAAGCTTACTTGCGTAAGGCTTTCAGCGGAGGTGATGATTTCAACTGAGGAATTCAGGTTGAATGAAATTGTATTGATTTTGGCTCTTAGTGGATTCCGGGGTGTTATCCAAACAGCACCTCTAGAAGACCGGATAGAGCCACTTTGCCGCGTCTTCTGATGTTATGCAGACATTCGAATAAAAGTGAATACAGATAAATACCCAGCAGTTGGTTATAATCGAGCCGTTACACTTACTGTTCATTATCTTACTGAGTAGGTTTTATGGAGATCATCTCTCAGCGTATCGCCGAGGAATTAGGTGTTCAGGTACCACAGGTAACCAGTGCTGTCAACCTGTTGGATGATGGTTCTACTGTGCCCTTTATTGCCCGATACAGAAAAGAAGCAACCGGTGGACTGGACGATACGCAGCTCCGGACACTGGAAGATCGGCTGCGCTATTTGCGTGAGCTGGAAGAGCGGCGTGAAACAATCCTGAAAAGCATTATCGCTCAGGACAAAATGACACCATCACTGGAAAAAGACATTCACGCGGCAGACACAAAAACCCGTCTTGAAGACCTTTATCTTCCTTATAAACCCAAACGTCGGACGAAAGCACAAATTGCCCGTGAAGCGGGTCTTGAGCCTTTAGCCGATGCTTTGTTTGATGATCCAACGCTATCTCCGGACGATGAAGCCACCCGGTTTATTGATACGGATAAAAATGTGGCGGATATCAAAGGGGCACTTGAAGGTGCACGCTATATCCTGATGGAGCGCTTCAGTGAAAATGCCGAATTACTGGGACAATTGCGGGAGTTCCTGTGGGAAGAAGGTCTGCTGAAAAGTAGTGCGGTTGAAGGCAAAGAAGAAGAAGGGGCCAAATTTCGCGATTATTTTGACTATGACGAACCCTTTAAGCAAGTGCCTTCACATCGCGCGCTGGCCATTTTCCGTGGGCGTAATGAAGGTATCTTACAGGCAGGTATTCATCTGAAAGACGAGCCTGAAGATCGCCGTGAAACACACCCCTGTGAAAAGCTTGTTGCTGATTTCTGGAAAATCACTGACCAGGGACGCCCTGCCGATAGCTGGTTGAGAGACGCAGTGCGCTGGACCTGGCGTGTCAAACTATTGAGTCAGCTGGAAACAGAGCTAATGACTCGTCTGCGTGAGCAATCCGAAGATGAAGCTATCAAAGTCTTTGCTAAAAACCTGAAAGACCTTCTGCTGGCTGCCCCGGCAGGCTTGCGCCCCACTATTGGTCTTGATCCCGGGTTGCGAACAGGCGTTAAAGTCGCCGTTGTGGATGGTACGGGCAAGCTGGTGGAACACACGACAATCTTTCCCCATGCACCGCGCAGGCAATGGAAAGAATCTCTCGGTATGTTGGCAACACTGTGCCTGACACACAAGATTGAGCTTGTGAGCATCGGCAATGGTACGGGTTCACGAGAAACGGACAAGCTGGTTGCAGAGCTGATGCATAACTACCCAAAGCTTGGGCTTACCCGGATTGTGGTGAGCGAAGCCGGTGCCTCTGTATACTCTGCTTCTGAGTTGGCCACCCGTGAATTTCCTGATCTGGATGTGTCCTTTCGGGGTGCTGTATCCATTGCCCGTCGCCTGCAGGACCCATTGGCAGAGCTGGTTAAAATTGAACCTAAAGCCATTGGTGTTGGACAGTACCAGCACGATGTCAGCCAGACGCAGCTCTCGCGTGCTCTGGAGGCCGTAGTTGAAGACTGTGTTAACGCAGTAGGCGTTGATGTCAATACCGCTTCAGGGGCTTTATTGTCCCGTGTATCAGGTTTGAACAAAACGCTGGCGAATAATGTCGTCGCTTTCCGTGACAAAAACGGCGTATTCAGGCAACGCGAGGACCTCAACAAGGTGGAACGTTTTGGCCCGAAAGCCTTTGAACAGGCCGCCGGCTTCCTGCGGGTTATGGGGGGCGATAATCCTTTGGACAGCTCTGCTGTTCATCCCGAGGCTTACCCTTTAGTGGAAAAAATTGCGGCCAGGGCTAGCCGGGAGGTCAAAACCCTGATTGGTGATAGCACTTTTCTCAAAACCCTGAAGGCTGAAGAGTATACGGATGACACCTTTGGTGTACCGACCGTTGTGGATATTATTACAGAACTGGACAAGCCAGGCCGTGATCCTCGACCAGAATTTAAAGCTGCTGAGTTCAAAGATGGCATTGAGGACATTAAAGATCTCAAACTGAATATGGAACTGGAAGGCTCTGTTACCAACGTGACAAACTTTGGTGCCTTTGTGGATATTGGTGTCCATCAGGACGGTCTGGTTCATATCAGTGCGCTGTCTGACAAGTTTGTAAAAGACCCGCGAGAAGTGGTCAAAGCGGGAGACATTGTCAAAGTCAAAGTCATGGAAGTGGATATCAGACGCAAGCGGATTGGCTTAAGCATGCGCATGGGTGACCGTGCTGAGAAACAAGCTGAGGCCAGGCACTGTGACAGTGAGCGAAAGCCATCCGGTGCCCATTCACAGCAAAACAGCCGCAAGCATCATCAAAGCAAAAGCAGCCACAAAAAGTCCGAAACGACTGTTGGGTCATTTGCGGACCTGTTTGCAAACGCTAAAAAGCTACGTAAGTAAGCGCCTGAAAACAGAGTATTCTTCACACAGAGGAAGTATACTCTGTTTTCTTTTGTCACTGTTACGTTATATATTTTTTCCCTGTTCTAACAGACACTGGAACACGATCTTGACTACCCTTTATCAGACGCGTCTGGAGCTACTTGAACATTCAGCAAATAAAAATTTATTCCGCGGCATTCGCCACGGTATTGAACGGGAGGGGCTGCGGGTCACAAAAGCGGCAACGCTGTCGTCAGCTTTCCACCCTGAGTCGCTGGGTAAAGCACTCACGCACCCGTATATTACAACAGATTTTTCCGAAGCATTGCTGGAATATATCACCCCTGTGTACAGTGATGTGACCGATGCCCTGGGCTTTTTGGAGGAGCTGCACCGGTTTACAGCCAGTCGCCTTGATAATGAAGTACTTTGGGCCGGTAGTATGCCCTGTGAACTGGGAAAGGAGGAAAGTATTCCTGTAGCGTATTTTGGCACATCCAATATTGGGCGAATGAAGTCTATTTATCGGACAGGGCTTTCTCATCGCTATGGCAAGGCCATGCAGACAATTGCGGGCTTGCATTATAATTTTTCCTTACCGGATAATTTTTGGCAATCATTAGGTGTAGGCCACTCTGAAGGCTATATGGCACTGATTCGTAACTTTCGCCGATATAGCTGGTTACTGATGTACTTATTCGGTGCCTCTCCGGCGGTCAGCACCAGTTTTTTTGCCGATGCCATTATACCAAAGGCGGCTCCACTGGAGCGCTTCAGCGAGGATACGCTTTACCTGCCCTATGCAACGTCCCTGCGAATGAGTGATATGGGTTATACCAACAATGCCCAGTCATCCCTGAACGTTTGTTATAACACTCTGAACGATTATGTTAAGAGTCTGTCCGAGGCAATGGGAACCCCTTACCCTCCCTATCAGAATATTGGCGTAAAAGTTGACGGTCAGTACCGACAGCTTAATGCTAATCTATTGCAGATAGAAAATGAGTATTACAGCACCATCCGTCCGAAACGAATTGCCCGACAGGGTGAAAAGCCTTTGACGGCTTTGAGCAGACACGGTATTGAGTACATTGAGGTGCGCTGCCTTGATATTAACCCTTTTGAATCCCTCGGCATCAATGTACACGACGCCGACTTTATGGATATATTCCTGCTCTATTGTGCGATTCAGGAAAGCCCTGTCATTGCGCTGGAAGAGTGCCAGCAAATTACAACCAACTTCAATGCGACTGTTGCTGAAGGTCGGCGACCGGGTCTATTGCTGCAAAAGTCGGCATCAGTGACTGCGCTTTCGGACTGGGGGCAGGAACTCGTTACTTCCATGTTGCCTATCGCAGAGAAGATGAATGCCTTGTCGGGTTCAGAGCGTTATACTTGCAGTCTGCAAAGACAGTATGAAAAACTATCAGACGCTGAAAAAACACCGTCAGCACAATTGCTTTCTGCTATGACAGCCAGTAGTACGGGCTATACCGGCTTGATAAAGACGCTGTCTGCTAAACATCATGATGCTTTGATAAGTCAGCCATTGAGCAAAGAACGACAAAACTACTTCATTGAGCTTGCTGATGGCTCCAGGGTTGATCAGAAAGCCATGGAAGTCAGGGATACCCTCAGTTTTGATGCATTTCTGGCTGCCTATCAACAAACAGAATGAAGGGTTAACTGATGTGTTTGAGTATCAGTAGTCGCTTTTTTGCCACACAAAAATAGGATAAAGGTTCTTTGATGAGAATCCCTGCTCCAAGACAGCTGTTTATTTTGGCAACGATCATCAGTGTTGCTCTTATGGGTTTTTCCTTTTACCTGCAACATGCTGAAGGGCTGGAACCCTGTCCAATATGTATATCGCAGCGCATTGCCTTCACGCTGCTGGGCATAACGACCCTGCTGGCAAGCCTGCAGAACCCTGAAACACTGGGCATAAGAGTCTATAGTTTTCTTACGACACTTTTTGGTGTTGCAGGTGCTGGACTGGCAATTCGTCAGCTATGGATTCAACAACTCCCTCCGGAACAGGCACCAAGCTGTATGCCCGGGTTAGAGTATCTGGTGGATATTTTGCCAACAACAGATCTGGTTCGCATCATGCTAACAGGTACCGGTGACTGTGCAACGGTTCAGTGGGTGTTTTTAGGTATCTCAATCCCCGGCTGGACACTGATTGCGTTTACCGGGTTTACTCTGTTGGGCTTGTTCTCAGCCTTCCGTAAACCTCAGCTCATCAATGCCTTGTGAACGGTTTCCGGGTTGTCTTTTTTCAGGCCATACCCGGGGCGACCTCATTGGGCGCTGACCTTCAGGCCTTGTATAAAAATGCATTTGCCCTATTTCGCCCTGACTATCGTTTCAATCATTCCCTGATTGTGCTTCTTCACCCCATCACTGGAGAGGCTTTTTTATGGGAAAGAGCAAAGAAACACTGGATATTTCTCAATAACTGCTGGCAATATAAATATTATTTTAAAATCAATATACTTATTTTTATTTTTAAAAGTTTTTAAAAACAAGAGGATAGATTAAAAATAGTGCAAAATGGAATAACTTGATACCCCAAATTGCTATTTTATTTTTAGCCAACTTTGTAAATCATGAAATAAAGGCTTGCCGGCAAAAAAACACTGTCATAACCTAGCATCTTATCTGCTGGATGGCAGATGCCTGAAGGTCACGTTGCAAACAAAGAGTCATGTGTCAGAATCGTTGACGTTTTTCCACCAAACTAACGTGGCATAAGTGGTATAAGTGGCATAACAGGTTGCCCCCTCAAAGGTGACTGCTTATCGACTGTTTCGACATCTGACCACAATAAAATCCAACCATTAAGAGGAATTGTCATGCTGGAGGGTTGCAGAACGGCCAAAGAACGTTGGGGAGGCGTTTCAGATATCGTTGACCACTGGCTGAACCGGCGTCAGGAGTTGATAGTTTTATATTGTTCGATCAATGGGGTGGAGCAGCTCAATAATGACCAGAGACCCTTATCCATCAAGCTAAAGAAACTGTGTCAGCTGTTGGTGGACTACGTTTCGGAAGGGCACTTTGCCGTTTACGAACAACTTAACCAGGAAGGCCTGGAGTTTGATGATGGTGGCATAGAGCTAGCCCACTCACTTTACCCTCAGATTGAAAGTAACACGCACCAGTGCCTGGATTTTAACGATAATTGTGAGTCAATCAGTAATATCAAGACCCTTCAGGCAGCGCTGTCATCACTTGGCGAGACGCTGGAAGAACGTTTTATGCTGGAAGACAACCTTATCGAAATTCTTCATGAGTCACACCGCAGTCATGTTGCCTGAACATCGCTTCCTGTCAACAGGGCACTGCTGTATCAAAAAGTATTGATCTTTCTGTGTTTCATGGAGCTAGCCTGACAGCAGCTCCAGCAGTCCATGAGTGATCCATCAATAGTGGCTTTTCCCCGTCGCCTGATGTTATGGGGACACTCAAAAAAGCCGGGATAAACAGACCCTTTCTCCTGTAAAATACCTCTGTGAGGGCAAGCCAGTACGTACCTGCTATTGCCTTATACCCATGGTCTTTTCTGACTACCGTAGTGAGCATAGTAAACTGGACAACAGAACAAGGCGAAACAGCACAAGGCGAAACGACGAGTAATAGCAGACTATTACGAGGTGCCATTGGCTTATTCATGGCTGTCACACCATGGGTAGTTTACGCCATCAAGCCAACGAAACTGTCCAGGCAGCAGATCTTTCAAATTGAATGTCATCACTGAATGTTTACGTGACAGGCCAAGTCATAACAGTGGAAAAAACGAGGCTGTCTCACTGTCCTGAACCCCATAATGAGCCAAAGTATTTATCAAGTGCAGGGGCTGGCGAGGGTGTAGGCTCAACGCCATGAGGCTCTGTTGACATAAAATACAGTCCCAATGACAAGAAAAGCGGTTTGCAGCAAGGCAAGGGGTGATGCAGGATAGCTATCTACGCCAAACCCTGCTTAACGTAGCCTGGAAGCCGTTTTTTCTGCTGCCGCCGGACAAAACCCAGAGCGGGTATGGACGTTGTCGTCACTTAAAATACATTGATATCCCTGCGCAACTGCGTCTTGCCAAAGCAGCTCCGGATTTTGCTGAGATTGCGCTTTCAGGTCAATAGCCTGGTTCAACCTTAACCGTTTTGCTGCTTTGTATTTTGTTTTTTAATATCGAGCAGCTCAACCTTGAAGATCAGGACTTCGTTGGGACCAATGGCACCAGAGGCACCGTTAGGACCATAGGCCAGGTCTGCTGGAATATAAAGTTCCCATGTTGAACCTTTTGGCATCTGTTTCAGACCCTGCTGCCACCCCTTAATGACCTGGTTGAGGCGGAAGGTTGTTGGCTTGCCCCGGTCATAGGAGCTATCAAAGACAGTGCCATCGATCAATCGTCCCTCGTAGTTGACAGTGACTTCATCCGTATCAGAGGGTTTTTCACCCTTACCTGCTGTAATGACTTTGTATTGGAGGCCATCATCCAGTGTGGTTACACCGGATTTTTTAGCATTTTCAGCCAGGAAATCTTTTCCTTTTTTCAGATTGGCTTCAGCCTGCACCTTTCTTTCTTCCTGAATCTGCTTCTGTTTTTTCGTATAGGCAGCTTCTATCAGTTTCGGCATTTCTTCACGGCTAACTTTTAACTGACTACCAGCAATAGCGTCTTTGATGCCTTGTGATAGAGCATTTGCCTCTACCTTTTCAAACTGTTGTTTTAACTGATCAGCCATCATCACACCAAGGCTGTAGCTTAGCTTTTCTTCGGGTGTTTTTATGGGAGCTTCAGCTGCTGCATACAGCGAAAAGGACACAAGGGTGATGCCAGCAAGCACTTTTAGTTTCATTTTAACTCTCTTTCATCCATTTCTTTGGGGTGAAAATACAGCTCATTTTGTCTGAAGAACAGTTTTGTGCAATTGTGCTCAGATAGCAAGAAATTCGTTACACAGGAAAGCAAAAAAACCCTTTTTTTACAGTTTATTTAAGAATTTCATCTCATTTTATTTACAATCTTTGCAGCACAATACTGTGTACTATTTTTGAAAAAAATCAAGAAATTTTTAAAAAATATTTGCAGTCAAGGAGTAACCACTCTATTTTTCTATTAAATGCAGGAGAATTTTACTGCTTTTGATTAACGGAGTAACACAACTAGGCAATTGAGGGAACGACCAATGCCAGCAGCTAAGAAAAGTACAGTAAAGAAAAGTACCCCTAAGAAAAGTACCGCAAGGAAACCAGCAGCAAAGCCAAAAGCAACAGCTCGGAAGGTAGATCCCGTTAAAAAGCTGGAAAGAGAAGTTGCCAGGCTAATCAAGGATATTGAAAAAGCCAAGAAGGGCATTGAAGCTGCGAAGAAAAAACTAAAAACTGCACAGAGCAAGTTAAGAAAAGCTGAAGCTACTGCTGCCAAGAAAGCAGCAGCCACTAAAAAGGCAGCAGCTGCTAAGAAGAAAACGACAAAGAAAAAAGCAGCTACTGGCAAAACTGCTGCCAAAAAGAAGGTAACCAAAAAGTCTACTGCGAAAAAGAAAGCATCTACTCAAAGCAAAACTACTAAAAAGAAGGCTCCTGCCAAAAGAGCCACTGCTAAGAAAAAAGTCGTTAAGAAAAAAGCACCTGCAAGAAAAGCCACTGCTAAAAAGAAAGTCGTAAAGAAAAAAACAACGGCTAAAAAGGCAACCGCTAAAAAAACAACCGGAAAACTAAAAACTGTCAAGAAAAAGGCAACAGCGAGGAAAGCTGCTGCTAAGAAAAAAGTCGTAAGAAATAAATCGGCTATCCTAAAGAAATAGTCATTCTTCAGGCAGATTATTTACACACGAGCAACTTAGGGCTGCTAAGCCTGTAAAACCTTAACCCATTAAAGGCATTGGATTTTTCATCCAGTGCCTTTTTTATTTTTGGATACTGTTTAGCCCCATAATCTTTCCTGTCAACAAAACTGCAGACACTTTCATGCAGCGATAGCACCGTAGTGACTGAATCTATGATAATTGTCCACGGTTTTTTATCATTCATGATGTAACCGCCTATTTAACCCACATCCTACCGTTCTGACCCCAAATACGAAACTATAGGCCTCCCACTGCACCCCTCAACACATGGCTGGCGAACTCTCTGGACGGTTTTTATAGAAACAACACAGTGGCAGCAGTCTCAGATTCACTGGTTGCAGTGTCATTTTCATCGAGAGCAGTAAGAATCTGTGCATGGGTGCGCTTGTATCTGGCCACTTTTTGTACAGGTCAGAGCATCGTCAACGACGGATGATGAGAGAAATCAACCTACCGTAAGGGTCGATTCACCTCACCACAATACCAGTGTTGATTCTACCCAAAAAGAATGTTCTGCTTGTTTTATGAAACACGAAAAATCAGAGCATGTATTCTATCCCTGTACTCACTCCTTATGCCAGACCTGCTTCAATAAATGGAAAAATAGCTCACAAATAAACCGGTGTCCCATATGCCTAAGCCGACAGCCATACGAATCACCGGACGCTTCGAATATTAATCCCTTGGGGGCATCAGAAGCAGGGGATTCTCCCATATTGGGATTCGATAGGCTGGGTCGTCTTATTCCCCTTTACTATCAAGGGTTTGCTCCTCCCGGTTCTGGCTTACGCAAGTCTTAATTTATTAAGGGCCGGGGTCTTAAGTCAGTGCCATTGGTTTATAACCACACTCAGGACAGATTACGCTTTGTCTGGAACCCGATAAAGTGATTCATCCGTAAAACGCATTCAGCAGATGGAACCTGAAACTGATCCGTTAAACTGCACAAATAAAGTGCTGTGGCTATGTCCGGGTCATAAATACTGACATAAAAATTACGATAAAATTGCACTGGTTACAGCTACCAATAATAACTATTGCCCCAACTATTGGTAACAATGTGATCATGCATTTTTCTTTTTATTACGTTATCCCCTGTAAAATTTAGCCATCGATAAAAGCAATTCAGTGATTAATCACGTTCCATTACAATACCAAAATTGACCATTTGGCAGAGCTAATGGTAGCGATGGATAAGAGTATGAATATTGTCGTATATTGACAGGGAAAGCACTGCCTTTCTCCTGTGTTTTTCATAGCTCTTCATTAACAATGCTTCGGATAGTTTTATAAACTTAAAACTCGTGGCTGCCAGGGGGTTGAAGATATATCGTTATTTTATGGTAACTCACGCTTATCCTTGAGCTACCATAAAACTGCCCCCTTAAGTTGCAGACCTTGTAGCATCAGACACCAGACTGCCTAAAACTGTCCGCAGTATTGCATAAAGCCACTTAGAGCCGTTCTAAGGGTCTTTTTTGTTGATGGATAAATCCACTTCTTTCCTGTCAATAAGGATGTCGCTTCGCTCCACATGCTTTAGGTGGCGAGTGAACGCCACCTAAGCGAGACAACCTTCGAGGCAAAGCTCCGCAATGCCTGCGGTTGCCTGCTCCACCAAGCTTACGCTCTGGTGGGGGTTTTGACCCTGAGCTATTTGATAAAATTAAACGTACCCTGATTACGACCCCTTTAACGACGACTATATGATCTATATGAATATTAAATAAATTTTTAATAGCATTTTAGCTGATACGATCTTTACCCAAAACCACTTCTACTATTGGCAATTCTGTATGGTAAAGAAAGTTCGATCTCGCAAAAACTTGATTTATAAAAGGGCTGATTATGGGTCTTATGGTACGACTCTTCAGGATTATGTCAGCCAGGCTATGATGGAAAAATCCAAAGCCTCCGAGCGTTGTGAAGTTCTTGGAGATCATGGCAGAGAAGAAGCCGTCAAAAGAGTCATAAATAAAATTCGTCGACAGAACGGAATGTTGTTTGGCCAGCTTTTGATGTATCAAGTTGGTAAAGACACCGTTTTTGTGGTTGAGGATGATTCGTCTGAGGATTTTGAGGTAGAGTCCCTGAATACCAGAAATACTGACGATGGTCGACGTAGAGAAGTGCTTGAGTCAGCCCTGTATTTTGCCATATTGGATAATCATGTTGTTGTACAGCAGTCACGATCCTTGAAGTCGAGAGAGTTGGAAAAACACTTTAACTGGTTGCTGAGAGAGTGTACTGACATGTTACCAGAAGAGCCTGGTATTTGTCTTTCCGACAAGCCAACAGAGAAAGCCAGACAGACTATATCCAAATTGCATGTAAAAGCCGTTAGAGTGGGAACACCATTGGTCGCAGAGCAAAACGCTATAAAGGCCAAATCCAGTATTCAGGAAGAGATAAAAGCCCATTTTGTTCCAATGGGTCGTGGATTTGAAGCTATTAAGGCATACCTTGGCGAAATGTGGCCTGACAACCTTGGACTTAAAGATGCTCTCGATGATGCAAACCTGGAGGTCATGATTCAAGTGAGCTGCAAAAATCGTACTACTGATAGTGGTGATGAGGTGTTAAATCAGCTGGCCAGGGCGTTTCGTCATCTTGAGCCTGAAGACGCAGTCATTGATACAAAAGATGGGTCTGTTTTGATGGGAAAAGAGTTAAAGCTGACTGGTTATGTTTACGCTGATACCTATAATGGTGTTGTTGATTATGAAGACCTCTATGATCAGATGTATTCATGGTTGAAAAGCAAAATCAGTGAGGGTTCTGTTGTGTGAACTACCAATATCAAGCACCATTACAAAAAGGCAGTATACTGCCCAAAATACTCACTATGACGCTTCTGGGCGGTACTGGATATTACTTATCGGTGTTCATGATTCAGTGGAGCGGTACAGTACAATTTATCCGTATGGTGTCATTTCTGGCAACGCCTATGGTTCTTTTACTGACACCTGTTTATGCCCTGCACAAGTCGCTATCTGAGATAAAGCATCTGATTGAGTTATCAGGGACAGAGAAAGAAAGGGTGGAGGGTATAGTCCGACAAAAGACTCACTATTACATTGGAATCTGTATTTTTTCCTGTTTGTCCTCCGTCTATATGATTTCTTCTAAGGCGTGGCCTGTTGATAATGAACTGAGTATCTTGCTGTCTCGTATTGCTGTTGGGCTTGTCTTTATTGGCCTCAGCTTTTTTGTGCAAACACTGATGGGAGTCCAGGAAGTTATGTCTTTCAGCTCATTTCTGGAAAAACGAGCGCAAAAAGCACAGGAAAGAAAACGTCTTCTAAAAAAAATGGCGGAAAGGGAGTAAAACACATGCCTGCCGCCATTGAATTACGCCTAAACACCAATCCAACCCTCCAGGCCCTCAATGAGCAGGCGGCGGTCGAGGCTAGCCTGTCGCCGGTGATGCCCCAAGTGGGCAGCAATCTGGTTTATGCTGCTATTCAACATGGAGGCAAGGCTGACATGAGGCGAGCCAATGCGGTCTCTTGCACGCCCATTTCTGGATGCCAGTGATGATGACCGGGATGAGATTCTGGACGTATTGCGACACCATCTGTCAATCCTTGCTACTAATTGAAAAGCCCTTTAAGCCATGGAACTAACTTAAGACTCCATTCCCTGATAAATCAAGGCTTACCCGGAAAGAAAAACGACTATACGACTATAAAAGTCTTGATGAAAAGTATTTCGCTTCCGGGTAAACCATGAACAAGTGTAGCCAGAAATTTTTGTCCCTCGCTGATGATTACCTTCGGAATCCGTGAACCTAAATTCCTCAGTTGAAATCACTGCCTCCGCTGAAAGCCTTACGCAAGTTGACTTATAACTATTTACTACAGTCACCTGAAAGGGGTGATATAAAAAGACGCAATCACTACTGGTGCAAGGTAAAGAAGCAATTTATGAAATTCAACTGCGGAATTCAGGGTGAATGGGACTGTCCACAGTGCAATACCCATTGGGATAGAGACATAGCAGCAGCATTGAATATCAAAACCGCCGGCTCGGGGTTACCCTGTGGAGCCACTGGAAGGGGGATGGCGGCCTGGCCACTATCCGGGGAAAGCGTGTTGAAACAGGAAAGCCTGTTGGGTGACTAACAGGAATCCCCTTCCAACTGCGTCAGCGGTTGGTGGGGGAGGATGTCAAGATTACCCGCTTATACCCATCGTCTTTTCCTGACTACCGTAGTGAGCATGGCAAACTGAGCGACAGAATAAGGTGAAACGACGAGTAAAGCCTGCTATTGCCAAGCGTTTCAACGCAGGGGGGGCGTTCAGTTTGCCAGCATGGTAGATAGTAGCGTAGTGAGAAGAGTTAATCGGGTATTATAATCCACCGACGACGACTCCGCTCCTGGCCGTTTATTTGCCAAAGATGTCGATGTTTTCAGCATCCCAGGCGTAATTGATCCAGTAATCTTCAATCTCTTCACCAACAAAAAAGTGCTTGAGCTGTTCTGGTAGCCGGCCCTTCTTCTTTTTTTTCTTATTGTGAACGACAAAAACAGAAAACTCTGTGTCGGGGTGGCTGTTGAGCAGGTGCTGCAGGGTGAACTCCATTGTTGTTCTTTCGTCGTCTACTTCATCAATCACCAGCACTTTTTTATCCATCAGGTCCATGTTTGTCTCAAGCCATTGCAACTTGATGGGCTTGCTGGCACGTGCAGAGCAGGTCTCATCAGTGTAGCGAGACAGGGAGACTGTCAGGATAGGACGGTTGATATAGGTCCGCATGATACGCGCAGGAATCAGGCCGCCACCGCCAATGGCCAGCAGGTAGTCAGGCTCATAATTATGGTCAGCAATGGTTCTTGCGGTATTGCGAATGATGTTATGAATATCGTTATAGGTAAAGTTGTATTGCAGCATATTAGACATAAGAAGATTGCATCAGGTCGTGTCAAGGAAGTTCCGCGGATTCTATGGAAGTGATTGCCGTTGTGCAACAGAGAAAACGTTAGAGGCAGGGTGGTCTTATTGGGTATTTACTTTCAGGCCTGGTAATAAGCATGAATCTGTTCTGTGGTTATCCGCTACTAAAAATCTAACATAATCTGTAATTATGCAGACTTATCTACGCCGTCGACATGAATGCACGACGAATCGTGTCTAACTCCACTCTTGTGTAGGGTTTTGGGTCGAGCTGTAACGTGTCTCGACCATAATTATCAAGGTTCAAACTCGCACTGTAATCCCTATCATGCAAAGTTTTACATTTCGGACATCGCCACTGGCGATCGGACAAAGCGATATTGTCGTTTATGTAGTTGCAAGTATGAACCGCACACTTTTTCGAGCTGGGAAAGAACCGATCTGCAATCACAATCTGGCATCCTCTCAGCTCTGCCTTGTATTCGACAAGCTCTCTCAGCTTGCCGAAACCTGCGTCACTGATTGCTCTTGCCAGTTTGCGGTTTTTTACCATGCCTTTTACATTCAGGTTTTCCATGGTGATTATTTTGAATCTTGACGTCAAATAATCACTTACCTCATGTATTACGGCTGATCGCTGGTTACTGATCCGGTAATGAAGTTTTGCAACTGCCCGCTTGGCTTTCGCGTAACGGTTGCTTCTCTTTATTTTGCGGCTTAACGCTCTCTGTTTCCTGTTAAGGCGTTTCAGAGAGTGTTTCAGTTTCTGATTAGCAGCAAAGGTTTTGCCATTCGAACAAATAGCTAAATTTTTGATGCCAAAATCAACGCCTACAGACTCATTGCTTTGTGCTTTTGGGTCGTAGTCTTGAGTGTCTACCAAAATAGAAGCGAAATACTTTCCGGCTCGCTTACTGATCGTCACCTGACAGGGTGTGCCCGTGAATCTCAGTTCCTGGCGCATTTTAATTTTGGTTTTCAGTTTCTCAATGCGAAGTGTTCTGCCGTCAACATGGAACTTGGGTTTTTCTCTCAGAGAAAAACTATCGTGTAGGCCTCGCTTCTTGAATCTTGGGTAACCTGCTTTTTCTCCTTTCTTCACCCGACGAAAGAAATGAGTAAAGGCGTTATGAAGATCGTCGACTGTATTTCTCGTTACACGTTGACTGACTTCGGCATACCAGGGGAACTCAAGCCTGAGTTCTTTGTATTTTTCATTCGCAGCCTTCTTTGACCACTTAACGCCTTCTTGATTGAAATGTGCTAACAGTTGATTGAACGCATGACGACGAGAACCACAAGCCCTGTCAAGATAATCGGCTTGTTGTTTTGTCGGTCTGAGTTCAATCTTGTGAGCTAACAACATCTTGCAAAGTCTCAAGCATCTTTTTGTGTTTCTTGCTTCGGCTGCCGTAAAGTCTTGCGCTGAATACAGTGATTATTTCCAATACATCATTGGCGAGTTCTTCTTCAAACGAAGGCTGATCGCCTTTATGTACGATGACTATTTCTATTCCCTGCAATTCACATAGGGAGAACACCAATTCAGCGCCGAACCTTAACAGCCTGTCTTTATGTGAAACCACCAGTCGTTTAATCTGACGTTTCATTATTAACTCAAGTAGCTGATTAAGTCCTTTTTTCCGGTAGTTCATGCCAGAACCAAGATCACGTATAACCTGAGTTCGCCAACCTTTTGCAGAACAGTAGGCTTCCAGTAACTCTTGCTGCCTGTCTAAGTCTGGCTTTTGGTCGTGACTGGATACCCTGCAATAGCAAAGAGTAGGCGCAGCTTCGTTACTGAAGCCCATCAATTCAGACACGTCGTAGTAACGAGTTCCACCTTTGGTCTTTCTGGCAGGAAGCAACTCACCTGTACTTTCCCATTTTCGCAGTGTTACAGGGTCTGTACCAAGTAAACGAGCGGCCTCACCTATCTTCACTAATCTCTTATCCACGCTTGAGATTTTATCAGATAGTTTCAGATTATAATAGTTTACTGCGAACTGTTTTTAGCCCCTAAAACAGCTTCGGGGCAGACGCAAAAATTTCGCACTTTCAGGTACTCATCATAGCAATAGCAAAACGTGCAGTCATCTCTGCGTTTGCCTGATCACCTTTGAGGAATGCGGGGGATGAGCCTGCCTTCGACCTGGCGTTTGAGCGCTACTGCTTGCATTTTTTGTTCATGATGGCTTTATTCATTGTGTTATGGGTCAGAGCTTATACTCATTGCTTTTCCTGACTATCTTAGTGAGCATGGCAAACTAAACGACAGAAAAATAATAAATGACGACTAAAGCCTGCTATTGCCAGGTGTTTCAATACAGGATTGATGTTCAGGTTGCCCGCATAAAACGGAGTGAGAAGAGTCGATGAGTATTATGCCGCTGTTTGATTGTTTTGGGCATTTTGAACGGTAAGGCAACGAGTGTGAACGATGTTGACAGATGAAAAGAGGTTTCAAAATCAAAGGCTTGACGGTATTTTTATATAAGCATATATTTATATGAATGATTATTTATAGGTTTGCGATATGAGTTGCTGCTCTGAAACGAAACCTGGTGACTACCAGCAACAGGTCACTAAAATGCCTCAAGCAGGCCAAGACAACAAGAGTACTGTTCATTTGCAATGGCAGATTGAGGGTATGGACTGTCCCAGTTGTGCCAGCAAAGTGGAAAATGCCGTCAAAGCCCTGAACGGCGTGATCAGTGTCCGGGTAGCCTTTGCCACTGAACGGCTTATTATTCTGGCAGACAAACAGGCCAGCGTGTCAGTCCCCGTAACACAGGCGGTAAAAAAAGCCGGTTTTACATTGATTGACACCACCATAAAAGAGGCTGACAAGTCTCAGGGGTTTTTTGCCCGTTTTGGCACCTTGCTGGTTTTTGCTATGACGGTGTTGATCGCAGCCATTGCCAGCAAGATGACACCATCATACAGCAGCTTTTTGTTTACCCTGGCCTCCCTGTGGGGAATTATTCCCATCGCTCGAAAAGCATGGGGGTTGGTCTGCACCGGTTCACCATTTTCCATTGAAACCCTTATGGTTGTTGCTGCAGTTGGCGCTATGGTGTTGGGTGAATCAGCAGAAGCCGCTATGGTGTTACTGCTGTTTATGATTGGTGAGCACCTTGAAAGCTTTGCCGCAGGACGTGCGCGCCAGGGTGTGCAAAAGCTCATAGCCCTTACACCCGATATCGCCCTGAAAGTCAACGACGATGGCAGTCAGAACGAAGTATTGGCTGAATCACTCTTGCCCGGCGATGTGATTGAAGTGTTGCCCGGTCAACGATTAGCCGTGGACGCCAGCTTGTTAAGTCATACCGCGAGCTTTGATGAAAGCGCCCTTACGGGGGAATCCGTGCCGGTTGAGCGTGATCAGGGTAGCCGGGTGTTGGCAGGTGCGCTGCTGGTGGATAAGGTCTCCCGCTTTACCGTAGTGTCAGAGCCTGGTGAAAATGCCGTTGACCGGATTATTCGCCTGATTGAAGAGGCGGAAGAAAGCAAAGCGCCAATCGAACGGTTTATTGATCGCTTCAGTCGCTGGTATACACCGACAATGATCATTCTTGCAGCACTGGTAGCGGTTGTGCCTCCTTTGCTGATGGGACAGGGCTGGAATGAGTGGGTATATAAAGCACTGACTTTATTGTTAATCAGCTGTCCCTGTGCATTGGTGATATCTACACCCGCTGCGGTGACTTCAGCACTTGCCGCGGCCTCTCGCCGTGGTGCGCTGGTAAAAGGGGGGGCAACCCTGGAGCAGTTGGGACGATTAACCCATATTGCTTTTGATAAAACCGGCACGCTCACTGAAGGAAAGCCAGCTGTCACCGGTGTTTATGCTTTCTCTGGTGATGAGGCTTCTGTTATTGCCATGACAGCAGCCGTTGAAACTGGCTCAATCCACCCTTTGGCTAAAGCTATTATTGATTATACCAATGAGCAGCAGATAGTGATTCCGAAAGCCTGTCGTATGGAAGTCATGGCAGGACTGGGTGTAAAAGGTGAGGTTCTGGGAAAATCGGTTGTTATTGCTGCCCCTCGTCATCTGATGGATGCAGTGAAAGGTGTGAGTGGTGCTCAAGCAATCCTGACCCGGTTTGAGCAGGAAGGTAGCTCCATCGCTTTAATGACTGTGGACGGTGAGCTGACTGGACTCATTGCGTTAAGGGACACCTTGAGAAAAGGGGTGAAGCAGAGCATTGATCAACTGAATACCCTGGGTATTAAAAGTGTTATGCTCACCGGTGATAACCCAGTGGCGGCAGCAGCCATTGCCGGTGAACTTGATATGGATTATCGTGCTGGACTCATGCCGGAAGATAAATCATCTGCCATCATGAGCCTGGCAGAGCAGGGATCGGTTGCGATGGTTGGCGATGGTATTAACGATGCGCCAGCGTTAAAACTGGCTGATGTTGGCATTGCCATGGGCGAAGGCTCTGATGTTGCGTTAGAAACAGCTGACTGCGCGCTAACCCATAATCGGGTGGAAGAGTTACCTGCATTAATCGACCTGTCAAAGGCGACACTGCTCAATATTCGTCAGAACGTTGCCTTTGCCATTGGCTTGAAGATGCTGTTTTTAGTGACATCATTGCTGGGCTTTACAGGGTTATGGGTTGCTATACTTGCTGACACAGGCGCTACAGCAATAGTCACAGCCAATGCATTGAGGTTACTGCGTCATAAAGGGTAGAGCCAGCGCCTGATGTTCGTTGACACTTAATTTTTTCTGTATTAATTTTTTCTGTAAATGTATCAACATTTTCCTTAATCATCGAAACCTGCAAGCTCGATAAAAGTGATTTCCCTGCTGTTATGTCGAGCTTAGGTCAAAGAGGTAAGAAACCAACCAGTCATCAATGTAAACATAGCCATAGGAGAGCTTATGCTAATATCGAACGAATCGGTTTATCCGCAGGGTTCCAGGTTTAGAGTTCTCACCAACGAGAAAACCGTTGGACACAGGATTCTGGAGAATGCAAAAATTCTGGAACTCGCGTTTTTCCAGTTAGACGACAATACACTGGTTTATTACCTGAAAAGAATGATAGATGAGGTCAAGTATTGTATCTATGCTTGCATCACTCTTCGTTTCCAGACCCATCAAACTGGAGAAAATTCGATACCAGAGCCTCGTTACACTATTTTGAACATAGGGGTTGTCAATAGCTGTGGACAACTTTCTCTGGAACACTTGCTCCTTTATATAGTCAGCATCAAGACTTACACCGAATGCTACAGTTTTCTTTATGTTGACCATCCTGCCGTGATAGCCCTGAACTTCTTTATTGAGATGGGGTTCAGACCAGACCTGTCATCTGAAAGCACAAACACTGAAAAATATTGGAGTAACGAAAGCTACAAACCTTCCAGCTGGAGATTCTTTTTAACTCGGTCGCCGTCGTATAAAGATCATTTTCGTCAGGGAGTGCTTAGTCCCATAAGCGCGTTTCAGGAAGCATATACACCAACAGGGGGTGAAAGGCACCCGTGTAACTGGTATTGTGACAACAGACTGTTATACGGGATGGTTCGTCAAAAAGTTAAAAAATTGTTTAAATTCCTTCCTCCTGAAAGCGAGAGCACTGAGGGAAAATCAATGCCATAAGGGCGTTTCAGGAAGTGCATACACCAACAGGACTAAAAAGCTGGCATCGAGTGCTGCAATTAATAAACTCGCCTTCCTGTGTATGCCTCCAGGCATCAGACAGTTAAACTCGAAGACGTCAAAGACTCGAAGATACCCGCGCTGGAATCGCTTCTCGCCCATTGATGAGTACCGACTCCTATTGCGAAAATCAGCTTTCCCTTGTGCGACAATGAGAGCAGAAAGAAGCAGGGCGATCAATGTCTTGAGGCTTTTTGACACTGGACATCATTCAGTGCAGTCTTAACCAGAGTATCCATGAAAAGCATCCGGAAATGGTTGATTACTTAAATCTTCCCGATTATCGTTGATGCTCTCTCATGGAGCCAGCTTGTAAAAACTGTTCGCAGTATTGGCTTAAGTCAAGGGGAAAGAAACCGACTATTCATCAAATAGCTCAGTGTCAAAACCCCACCATAGCGTAAGCCTGGTGGAGCAGGCCACCACAGGCATTGCGGAGCTTTGCCTCGAAGGTTGTGTCCCTCAGGTAGCGTTCACTCGCCACCTGAGGGTCATCCTTATTGACTCATTTAAACATAGCCATAGGTGAGCTTATGATAGTGTCGAACGAATCGCCTTATCCGCAAGGTTCCAGGTTTAAAGTTCTGGTCACCCGTGAAAACGTCGGACACGAATTTTTCGAGAAAACGCAAACTATAGAACTCGCATTTTACCAGTTAGATGACCATACGCTGGTTTATTACTTGAAAAGAGATATAAGCAGGACCGAGTATTGTATCTGTGGTTGTATTACTCTTCGCTTACAGTCCCATCAGGCAGCGGCAATATCAGAGCCTGACTATATCATGGTATCAGAACCTCGCTACACCATTTTGAACATAGGGATTGCCAGGAGCTATGGACAACTTTCTCTGGAATACTTGCTCATTTATATAGTCAGCATCAAGACTTACAATCAATGCTACGGTGCTTTACTTTATATTGACCACCCTGCTATATCAACGCTGGATTTTTTTATTGAGTTAGGGTTCAGGCCAGATAAATCATTTGAAAGCACAGACGCTGGAAAGTACTGGAGTAACGAAAATTACAAAAATAAAAGCCAGCAATCTCCACGTCAGTTGGATGATTATCGTTTTTGTCAGGGAGTGCTTAATCCTATAAGGGCGTTTCAGAAAGCAAACACACCAACAGGGGTTGAAAGGCACCCGTGTAACTGGTTTTGTAACAACAGACGGTTATATGGGGGTGTTCGAGCAAAAGTTAAAAAATTGTTTGAATTTCTTCCTCCTGAAAGGGAATCCTCGGAGGTGTGCTCAATCCAATGAGTGGGGTTCACAAAGGCATATACCAACAGGGGAGTAAGGATGTGGCTGCGCTCCACAAGGCTTCGAGCCAAAGCCTGGCAATGGCTGCGCGGATCAAGCATTCCTCTCCCTCCAAACGACAAAGGTCATTTCGATCCCAATGCCGTTCCGGGCGGAGAATCCTGCTGATTTTTCGTTGAAAGGCAGCAGTGTCACTGGTGTTGTAACAACAGACTGCTGTGGCAAGTCAACCGTCAACCCCAGACCCAAGAGGGAAGGGGGGTATTAGTCGACTAATTCACTGGCGATAGCCACGATGTTTTCTTTCGTAAAACCAAAGTATGAAAACAGATCGCTGGCAGGGGCGGACTCACCAAAGGTGGTCATACCCAAAACGCGGCCATCCAGACCAACGTACTTGTACCAAAAATCTGCAGAGGCTGCTTCAACCGCAACACGGGCAGAGACTTCCAATGGCAGTACCTGCTGCTTGTACGCAGCATCCTGTGCATCAAACACCTCGGTAGATGGCATGGATACCACACGCACTTTGCGTCCTTGCTCTGTCAGAGTCTCAGCGGCCTTTACCACCAGTTCGATTTCAGAACCTGTTGCCATAAGAATCAGTTCTGGCATACCTTCACAATCTTTCAGGATATAACCACCGCGGTTAATATCGACCAGCTGTTGACTGTCACGGTCCATACAAGGCAAGCCCTGACGCGAGAAAACCAATGCACTGGGGCCATCGGTACGTTCAATAGCGTGCTTCCAGGCGACAGCAGATTCCACGGTGTCACAGGGGCGCCAGGTGTTCATATCTGGCGTCATGCGCAGGCTTGCCAGTTGCTCAACAGGCTGGTGTGTTGGGCCATCTTCACCCAGACCGATAGAGTCGTGGGTGTATACAAAGATATTGCGTAGCTTCATCAGTGCGGCCATACGCACGGCATTACAAGCGTATTCCATAAAAACCAGGAAAGTGGCGCCGTAAGGTACAAAACCACCGTGCAGGGCAATGCCGTTCATTATGGCACTCATGCCAAACTCACGCACACCGTAGTGCAGGTAGTTTCCGCTGGCATCTTCTTTGCTCATGCTTTTGGAGCCGCTCCAGAGAGTCAGGTTGGAACCCGCCAGGTCAGCAGAACCACCGAGCAGTTCGGGCAGGAGTGGACCGTAGGCATTCAGCGTATTCTGGGAGGCTTTACGGCTGGCAACTTTCTCGGCGTTTGCCTGACATTCCTGAATATAGGCATTGGCTTTTTCAGAGAAGTCAGTGGGCAGATTGCCTTTGATTCGACGGGTAAACTCAACAGCCAGCTCAGGGTGAGCAGCCTCGTAAGCAGTGAATTTCTCCCTCCAGTGGGCTTCTGCCATCTGACCTTTTTCATGGGTATTCCAGGCATCATAGATTTCCTGGGGGACAGTGAAGGGTGCGTGCTTCCAATTGAGGTGCTCACGGGTCAGCTGGATTTCATCATCACCGAGGGGGGCACCGTGGCAACTTCCTTTACCTTCTTTATTGGGCGATCCAAAACCAATCACCGTTTTGCAGCAAATCAGGGTAGGCTTGTCAGTTTCAGCCCGAGCTGCTTCAACGGCAGCGATAATCGCCTGAGGGTCATGACCATCAACCGCCGGAATGACCTGCCAATTGTAGCTCTCAAAGCGCTTGACGGTATCGTCAGTAAACCAGCCCTCTACTTCACCATCAATGGAAATACCATTGTCATCGTAGAACGCAATCAGCTTGCCTAACCCCTGAGTGCCTGCCAGAGAGCACACTTCGTGTGAGATGCCTTCCATAAGACATCCGTCGCCTAAAAAGACGTAGGTATTATGATCAACAATAATGTGGCCTTCACGGTTAAACTGAGCAGCCATGGCTTTCTCGGCAATGGCCATACCCACAGCGTTGGCAATACCCTGACCCAGGGGACCTGTGGTCGTCTCAATGCCGGGGGCATAACCATATTCCGGATGACCTGCGGTTTTAGAGTGCAGCTGACGGAAACTTTTCAGATCGTCAATAGAGACATCATAACCAGTCAGGTGCAACAGAGAATACAGCAGCATAGAGCCGTGCCCATTGGAAAGCACAAAGCGGTCACGATCTGGCCACTCAGGATTGGTCGGGTTATGCTTCAGGTAGTCACGCCACAAGACTTCGGCGATATCTGCCATTCCCATGGGGGCGCCGGGGTGGCCGGACTTGGCTTTTTGGACGGCATCCATGCTCAGTGCACGGATCGCATTAGCGAGTTCACGACGAGATGACATAAAAATCAAGACTCCTGATGACGTCAGTCAGTTTGGGTTTGCCGCTATTCTAGACTGTTGTAAAGGGTTTTAGTACAACAAATGTTGTGCGAATAATGGTTTGTTAAACTCATTAGGGTGTGGTTCTCTTGAAACGACGAGCCAAGGCAGGAAGACCAGAGATTTTCAGTCTGTAAATACGAGAAAAGAAGGCAGATTCATGGTGACATAAAGCTACGAAACCAGTAACGCCATGAACCAGCCTCCTGTGAACGCATCTTACGCCAATATCCTCAAATCTTCACCTTCTTCAGACTTCTTTTCGCCCGCACAGGTTCAGCTGAACACCATGATCAAACACCTTGAGACTATCGGTACTCAGGATCATCGCGTTGCAGAGAAATACCTGCGTGCTGAAGGAGATGAATTGAAGCGATGACTGCTTCAAGGCCATCTGAACCTGCTGGTGCATAACGAACAACAGGCTTCATCCGTGACCTGTGCCCATGGGCACCAAATAAACCATGTTCGCAAAAACACCCGGCGAAAACTCACCACTGTGTTTGGATTCGCTACCGTCACTCGTCTGAGTTACAGCCAGCGACAGCAAAGCAGTCTGTTTCCTGTGGATGCCAGCCTTAATCTTTACTCAAATCAATATACCCATGGCATCAGAGGGAGAATTGTTCAGGATGTGACTGACAGGTCTTATGATCGCGCCATTGAGCAACACAGAAACACCTGTAGCGGTCTTGTCGGTAAACGACAGGCAATGCCGCTGGCGGAAAGTGCCTCCTGTGATTTTGTCGATTTTTACGCCCACCGTGGGGTGAAGGACGAACAGACAGATGACCTGCTGATACTGAGCTTTGATGGCAAAGGTTTCGTCATGCTGCCTGATGGCTTAAGGGAATGCACCCGAAAAGTGGCCGAAAAGAACAGGAACAACCTGCAGACAGGGCTTAGTCCGGGGGAAAAGAAAGATCGTAAGCCCATGGCTCAGGTCGCTGCCGTTTACACTGTTCTGCTCCATATCCGGACTGCAGAGTCAGTAATAAACAGGGATAAGGAGCAGGATAATGTCATTCATTTTCGTCCACCGGTTCGCAATAAAAGAGTCTTTGCCAGCGTTGAAAGAACAGCAGAGCAAGTGATTGAAGAGGCATTTGATGAAGCCTTGAAAAGAGACCCGGATAATAAACGTCAATGGGTAATTGTTGTTGATGGTCACCCACACCAGCTCAGTCCCATAGAAAAAGTCATGGCAGGAAAAAGGGTGGATGGGATGATTATCATGGACTTCATTCATATTCTGGAATACCTGTGGAAAGCGGCTTATTGCCTGTATGAAAAAGGCAGTGAGGCCGCAGAAAGCTGGGTATGTGAGGGAGCTTTACGAGTGCTCAGGGGAGAATCCGCAGGAGTGGCCAGAGACATAAGACAAAGTGCCAGCAAGAGGCAGCTGAAAGTTTGCAAGAGGCCAAAGCCATTCTGAAACGGCGTTCGATAAATTCCAGTGGCGACTGGGATGAGTATTGGAATTATCATCGTTCTCGATCTGCCTCCAGGAATTACGGAGATCTGGTCATCAGTGGGGCTACGTCGTAGCAAGCAAACTACAACCTTCGCCAATAAGCTTCTCGATAAACTGATACGGGAAGGTATTAAACCAGAGCATATGAACGACAAAATTCTTGTAATAACACTGGACGAACTCTTCGAACAGGATGTCAGTAAAGTCTATTCTAAGCTGGCTATCAAGGTAGTAACACACATCAAATTACCGTGCGATGCGCTAAACCTTGACGGCACTGGGTTTTACGTCGATGGTCGTTATAATTGTAATGATGAGGAAAATGATGAAGAACTCAACTGCATCAGGCTTTGCAAAGGTTACAGTCGGGATCATCGCCCGGATTTGAATCAGGCTATAGGGTGTGCGCGGTCATTGGTGTAAGAAATCTGCCCGTAATGAGCTATTTTGACAGAACTATAGATTTGACCCGCTGCGCTCACTATGACTGTTCAAGTTTTGTCTTCTGAAAATCATGAAACCCAGATCCTTATCTGTAGTGGCAGAAAATGGACACTAAACTTCGTGAAAACGACAATAGCATTGGACTGGTTGTGGGAGGCTTCAAAGCGACTTGATGTGAGAAGAGGCGTGGTCAGTACTTAACGCTGTCCGAAAACTCTGTTTTAAACTGAATGCGTTGGTTGCGGGATAGCCTGTGCGCGAAAAACACCGATTAAATGTAAATAGGGATAAAAAACAAACGGAGCGACTATGAACGCAGGCTGATCCTGTAAATCAGATTTTGATGTGTATAAAAACTGTACTCTATTGCCTGGTGTGCGGGCTGTTCACCCACCAATTCAAAATTAAGCGGGGGTTAAGGTAATGGATGTCGATTTTACAATAAAAACCATTTATGGTAATTAGGAAGGGGCTGAACAAGGCTATAATCCTCATAAACGGGGACGACCTTCACATACTTATCATACTTACATGATGGCTAATTTAAAATGAGTCCTTGAAGTTGAGGTACAACCTGGTAACCAAACGAATAGTAAATATTCATTACCGGGGTTAATAAACCTATTGGAACGCCTTCCAAAAACGTGCTGACCTGAATTTATTCGGGTTGATTGTGATTGGGGAACCGATCGAGTGATGACAGAGCTTGAGCAGGCTGGATGCGACTATCTATTCAAGATGAAAAAGACAGCCAATGTGAAGAAAGCCTTCTACCATGGGCACTGTAGCGGAGGATGGACGCGCTGCGACAGATACTGGGAAGGCAAGTAGTCCGAATTAAAACTGGATGGCTGGGTGAAACCCAGACGAATCATTATCGTTCGTCGAAGATTGCCGGGAGATGCTTTGTTACTGGAAAAAGAAAATAAGAAAAAGCAGAAAGAAATAGCCTTTCTCGAAGGCCCTGAAAATATCAAACTGTTTGAGTACTTAGTGTTAGTAAGCAGTCTTGATGATGGTGTGATTACAATCATTGATCATTACAGAGATCGGGCTGACTGTGGAAATAATTTTGATGAAATAAAAAATCAGTGGGGTTGGGGTGGCTATACGACGCAAGATAGTAAACGTTGCCGACTCATATCAAGAATGGTTGCATTGGCTTATAACTGGTGGACTTTATTTGTTAGATTGAGCAATCCAGATTCACACAAAGAATCTATCACCAGCAGACCACTATTAATGAGTGCCATTGGAAAGTTAACAGAAAGTGGTCGGCAAAAAAAATAACATTGACAAACCAGCATACACTAATGAATAAAATCAAGAAAATGCAGAGAGAACTCTGTTTTTTTTCGATTCAATAAAAAAGATTGCGGCGCAGTTAACTTCAGATGAAATTTGGTGTCGTATTTTAACCAGGTCAGTATCGAAATTCTTAAAGAAAGGTCAGGTTATTACCCCGTTTGTTTTTCTAAACTCCAGCTAAAGCTAAAACGCTCTTGAGCCTTATACGTCAAACACCGTCCATTACGAGGCGGTGATGTTCGGCTCAACTGATAAATTTAGGATAACCCATCAACCTAAATTCCTCAGTTGAAATCACTGCCTCCGCTGAAATCCTTACGCAAGTTGACTTATAACTATTGACTACAGTCACCCAAAAGGGAGGTTATGAAAAGACGAAGGCCTGACTGCCGCAAAGTAAATAAGCAATTTATGAAATTCAACTGCTGAATTTAAGGTCAACGATTATTTTTATTTTCAGTTTTGCATATCAGAAAATTTATTTCGATTCTGGTGGTGAGTGATGGGTTTATACCCAAGTGAATTCAAGATGCAGGATTCAGTATCTGAAAATTGTCATTAATCCTGCTCACTAACGAAGCACCTATTTCTGGTAGCGTAACATACAGAAAATGACGTATATTTTTCCGGAAATCCTTCGGTTTTGCAAAGTATTGATTATTTCGAGCGTACTCATTCATTACCTTCCATAACCGCTCAATTGGGTTCAGGTTTGGGCTGTAGGGCGGAAGGTAATGCAGTTTTATACCCAGCTTTTCAGCCTCATCAACGACTTCCTTCGAATAGTGATAACCTGCTCCATCCAGCACCATGTGAATGACACTCTTTGATGTATAAGCGGACTTAACTTTTCTGAAGAATTCAATGATAGCCAGCCCGTTAACCGTCTCGAATTGATCAAAAATAGCAGCAGACAAGTTGTTCAATTCTATCGCACCGACGATGTTCATTCGGTTGCGACTGCCCGTCGTATTGATGACTTTATCAACACCTTTGCGTATCCAACCCGAGGTGATTTTGGTGGCTTGCGTTGGGTGAACTGCATCCATGAAAAGCACAACCTCACTCTCAGGCAGTGAGGCTTTCAACTCTTCGTAGTGCTCAATAAACTCTGCCTGCTTATTGGCATCCACCTTGTGCGGTACACCTTTTGGTTTTTTGTAGGTGAAGCCTTTTTGGTGCAACCACTTGTTGAGGCCTGACACGGTGTATTTGACAGCCCAGCGTTCAAAAATATACGACACAATTTCGTAGACATGGGCGTAAGTATGCTCTGAAATATGCACAATTAGCTGCTCACTTTGCTCGTCATTAAGATGACTCTCACTGCCACCGTTTTCAGGTTTCAGTTTGTCCTTTTTCAGGTAGTCATCAATGTGCCGGGCAATGGAAAATTCACTTTTTCTCAATGCTTGAGCAATGGCGGTTATTGACCAGCCTTCAGATCTCAGTAATACGGCTTTAATACGGTCACACTCCCGAGCATCCCGCGACGTTTTGTGTTGGGACTCCAAGGTTGATTTTTGCTGAGGTGTGAGCATAAATTTTGGCATCCGTTGAGATTGCTAAAAAAATGCAGAAAAATCAAGCATCTTCAACGGTCACGAGTATAACCTACTACCAACAAACTTAAAGACCAGAAACGGTTATTGATAAAGTACCGCTATACTCTCCAGCCAAGACTCCAGATATAGTTCCTGTGGTTCTACTCAGACTGAGACTATGAGCACTGTTATGCGTACTATTGGAAGCTGTCGTGAATTGGGCAACTCCGTTTTTATCTGAGCCTGCCTGGGCTCCACCATCAACTGAGTAGAAAAAATTTGAGAACCCTGCGTCCTCCCCTCCAGGCAAAGTAGTATGATTCATAGTACTACCAACAACAGAAACTACTACCTGTCCATTAGACTCAAGATTAAAGTCTTCGGAAGCAGTGTAATAAATCCTGCCATTATCCTCAACACCATTGGTAGTAGTCAGTACAATATCATCAAGCCCTGTTATTGATGCATACAAAGCAATATCCATAGACACGTTTGCCGACCCACTATCAATACCAGCAACACAGATACTTGATGTACTTGCCATTGCGAAAGCTAAACTCATCAGTGATTTTTTCATGGTCACTTTCCTTGATACCATTTACTCTCAGCTCTTTCTGTGTTTGAACCTGCGGATAAAACACTCGCAGGTTTATTATCCCAGTCTTCAATTAATATCAGATTAGATACCACTAACAGTCAGAGTGATGGCTCCAGCGTAAGCACCCGACTTCTGATCTGAGATCGAACCTAACACGGCAGAAGCTGCTACAGTGTGAGTAGAATTGTGTGTAGAATCAGCAGTAGTGTCAAAAGTCATACCACTTCCGTCTAAAGCGTAGGAAGTAGATACACTGTCAGTACCGTTAGTCAGATCACCACCAGACAAAGTTACACGTACCTGGCCGTTAGACTCAAGGTTATACGTATCACTTCCGGAATAAACAGCGTTAGCTGAACCATCGGTGTCATTAGTAGACAGAGCAAAGTCGTCCAGGTTAGTGATAGAAGCGTACAAAGCAACGTTCATGGAAACGTTAGCAGAAGCATTATCAAGGTCTGCAGCGAAAGTGTTCGACGAAGCCGTCAAGGCAAAAGCTAAAGCAATTAATGATTTTTTCATGGTTACTCTCCTTATACCATTTTATTATTAATTTTTTATTATTATCTCGCGGTTATTGCCGCCGCTATATTCACTATAGCTGCTTATCAGTCCTTGTCATTTAGCCGTTTGATTAAACGTCACATGCGTTATCACATTTGTGACAAATTTCTCAAGCAACCTGTTGATTTATCAATATTAGTTGACCCAAAACACTAAGGGGCAACATTATTTACCCACAGCAATTCACAAAATATCCACAACCGTATATTCTCACCCACAAACCCGTATAATTTGGCATGATTCGCTTTATTCACCCTTACCAAAGCCTCTAAGAGGTAGAACAACAGTGACGTTTCAAAGTACACCCGATATCAATACATTTCAGGGACTGATTTTTGCCCTGCAACAGTTCTGGGCTCAGCAGGGCTGCGTTATCATACAACCACTGGATATGGAGGTGGGTGCAGGTACATTCCACCCAGCCACCTTCCTGCGTGCCATAGGTCCCGAGAACTGGAATTCAGCCTATGTTCAGCCCAGCAGACGTCCCAATGATGGCCGTTATGGAGAGAACCCTAACCGTCTACAACACTTCTACCAGTTTCAAGTGGTAATGAAACCTTCTCCTGATAATATTCAGGCATTATACCTTGATTCTCTTAAAGCGCTGGGTATTGACCCCCTTGTCCACGATATCCGTTTTGTTGAGGATAACTGGGAATCACCCACACTGGGTGCCTGGGGACTGGGTTGGGAGGTATGGATGAACGGTATGGAAATCACGCAGTTTACCTACTTTCAACAGGCAGGTGGTCTGGAGTGTTTCCCTGTTACAGGTGAAATTACTTATGGTCTGGAACGTTTAGCCATGTACATTCAAGGTTTTAACAATGTTTATGACCTTGTCTGGGCGAAAAGTCTGCGAGGTAAAGTCACTTATGGTGATGTATTTCATCAAAATGAAGTGGAGATGTCCACATTTAACTTCGAGCAGGCTGACACAAACGAACTCTTTCACCAATTCAGTTTCTTTGAAACGGAAGCCCAGCGCCTGGTAGAACTGGACTTGCCGCTGCCTGCTTATGAGTTTGTCCTTAAGGCATCTCACACCTTCAATCTACTTGATGCCAGACACGCCATCTCAGTTACCGAAAGACAGCGTTACATTCTCAAGGTGAGAACCCTGGCACGAGCTGTTGCTAAAGCTTACCTTGAAGCTCGTCGCAAGCGGGGCTTCCCCATGGCTAATGAACCAAATCGAAACTACGTGCTGGCACAACTTGAAAAGGGGGCAAGATAATGCGGACACAGGATTTCCTCGTTGAGCTAGGTACGGAAGAACTACCTCCAAAAGCCCTGAAAAAGCTGTCTGATGCATTTACTGCTGGTATTGCGGAGGGTTTGAAGAGTGCACAATTTCATTTTTCTGAGTGTCATAGTTTTGCAACGCCTCGCCGCCTGGCAGTCTATATCAAAAACCTTGACATAGCACAGCCTGACCAGAAACTGGAACGCCGCGGCCCGGCTGTGCAAGCCGCCTTTGATGCTAGTGGCAACCCCACAAGAGCCGCTGAAGGGTTTGCTCGCTCCAATGGTGTCAGTGTCGATCAGCTGAAAACATTGGATACCCCAAAAGGAGCCTGGCTAGTATACCGTTCTGTAAAAGACGGGGTTAAAGCTCAGGATCTGTTACCTGGGATAGTTTCTCAATCCCTGGCTGGCCTGCCCATTCCAAAACGCATGCGCTGGGGTACTTGCAAAGATGAGTTTGTTCGTCCTGTGAAATGGCTACTGATGTTAATGGGAAACAGCATCATTGACTGCTCAGTTTTTGGTCTAAAGGCAGATAATAAAACCTTTGGACATCGCTTTCATGCCAATCGCTCTATTACCATTAACAAACCTGCTGATTATGCACGCATATTAAAAGAAGAAGGCAAAGTTCTGGCAGACTTTATTACACGCCGTGATGTGATTCGTAAACAGGTTGAAGCAGCAGCACTGCACACCAGCGGGACTGCCATTATTGATAACGACCTGCTGGATGAAGTCACAGCGTTGGTTGAGTGGCCGGTGGCAATGGCTGGACGCTTTGATGACGAGTTTTTATCGGTACCTACCGAATCTCTGATTTCTACTATGAAAGAGCACCAAAAATATTTCCATGTCGTTGATAACTCTGGTGCTATAAAACCTTATTTTATTACCGTTGCTAACATTGAAAGCTGTGATCCTCAGCAGGTGATTGCCGGTAATGAGCGTGTCATCCGGCCACGACTGTCCGATGCCAAGTTTTTCTTTGAAACTGACAGGAAAACCACACAGGAAGCTCGCCGTGAACAGTTGAAATCTATTGTATTTCAGACACAGCTTGGCTCTATTTATGACAAGACAGAGCGTGTCTCAAGACTCGCAGCCTTAATCGTTGAACAGGAAGGCAAAAACAGTGAGAATGCGGCCCGGGCAGGGCTTCTGAGTAAATCTGATCTTGTGTCTGAGATGGTTTTTGAATTCCCTGATCTTCAAGGAATTATGGGCCAATATTATGCTGCCCACGATGGTGAACCGAAGGATGTCAGCAAAGCTCTGAATGAACAATACATGCCTCGTTTTTCCGGCGACCAGTTGCCATCCTCTCTCACCGGCTGTGCGTTGTCCATTGCCGATAAAATGGACACAATTACCGGTATCTTCGGAATTGGTCAGCCTCCAACTGGTAGCAAAGACCCCTTTGCCCTCAGAAGAGCAAGTATTGGTATTCTCCGCATAATTATTGAGAAAAAACTTAACCTTGACCTTAACCAACTCACTAAGCAGGCAGCGGAAGGCTACCAGAGTACAGGGATAAACCTCCCTGAACAAGACACTCTTCAGACAGTTGTTGTTGACTACATGCTGGAACGTTTTGATGCAAGCTATCAGGATAAAGGCATAGCAACTGAAATCATCAATGCGGTAAAAACACTTCGTCCAACCCAGCCACTGGATTATGACCTGCGCATTCAGGCCATTACCCGCTTTTATGCTATGCCTGAGGCAGCCGCATTGGCTTGTGCCAACAAGCGGGTCTCGAACATACTGACAAAAGCAAGAAATATCATCATACCGGATGTAATCGATGAAACACTGCTCAGTGAGCAGGCAGAAGTCGACTTGGCCAAAGCATTGTTTATCAAGCGTGAGGAGACGACTCCCCTGATTGAGCAAGGGCTATATGCAAAGGTCATGGAGGCACTGGCTACGCTCAAAGAGCCTGTGGATACCTTCTTCGACAAAGTGCTGGTCAATGATGACAACGAAGCGGTGAAACTTAACCGTTATGCTTTGCTGAAGCAACTGCGCGAACTATTCCTCCATGTAGCAGATATTTCGTTGTTGCAAACAGCATAAGTAATTTACTAACTGAGATAGTGAGAGGGCTTCCATTAAACCAGGAAGCTATCTTTTTTGGCTCTTAATGGATTCCGGGGAGCTGCCAGAAATGCGGCTTTCCCGACGACAAAGATCGAGTATTTCAGCGTAAAACAGCTTTATGATGGGTTGCGCCCTCACCGGGGTATATGGCAAGAAAAGTTACCGCTGTATTTGGGGTTCTTCGAATGTCTGCATAACATCAGAAGACGTGGCAAAGTGGCTCTATCCGGTCTTCTGGAGGTGTTGTCTGGATAACACCCCGGAATCCACTGAGAGCCTCTTTTTTTAATACTTCTTTTATAACTGCAGGTGATTTTTTACAGCGATCATCCCTGAATTTTACCCGTTCATCAGGATCACGCTCTCCCTGGATAATAGCTCGAATGATCTTCATCCCTGTGACGCCAGTAATATCCACGACAACATGTTGTAACTGAAGATTCATTAGCATGAGCGCTTTCTGCATGTGCTGAATATGGGCAGCTTTAAATTCCAGCAACCGCTCCCTCTGACGCAAATAGGAACGCAGGGTGGCAATATCTTGATATGGACGAAAGCTGGCGCGAAGTAAGCCATATTGGTGCAATTTCTGTAGCCACTGGGCATCATTCACATCAGTCTTCCGACCTGGAACATTTTTTGCCTCCCTGGCATTGACCAGAAAGACTTCGAAATCATAACTTTTCAGAATCTCAAAAGCTGGCACCCAATAAACCCCAGTCGATTCCATGGCAATAGTAGTGATCCTGCACTACTTCAGCCACTGAGCCATTGTAAGCGCCAAATAAACCAGCGTACTGGCTGCTATCCCCAAGATTTCTTATTCTTTGCCTGCCTTAACATTCCAGGGAAGAAGCTGTTCCAGTTTCTCAACGGTATCAGCGTAAGGCAGCTCTTTTAAAATATGGTTCAGGTAATCGAAAGGCTCCAAGCCATTCACCTTTGCGCTTTCAATCAGGCTGTAGAAAATGGCACTGGCTTGCGCCCCTTTTGGCGTGTCTGCAAACATCCAATTCTTACGGCCAATAGCGAAGGGACGGATAGTGTTTTCCGCTGCGGCATTACTGATGTCCAAGTGGCCGTTGTCACAGTAAACGACCAGTTTTGGCCATTGGTTCAATGCATAGCTCATGGCTTGGCGTGACAGGCTGCCCGGGTCTAGCTTGGTTATGTTTTTCTCCAGCCATACATGAAAGTCGTCCAGTAGCGGCTTACTCTTTTGCTGACGCAGGATGGCTTTTTCTGATGGAGGAAGATCTCTTATTTCTTTCTCAATGGCGTAAAGCTTACCGATTTTGCCTAAAGCGACATTCGCCTTGCTAACGCGGGTGTTTTTCACCTTTTTGCCCGGTTTGGCTTCGCCCTTTCTGGCATCCAGAAATTTCCTGCGAACGTGGTCGAAGCAACCCACCTGGGTGATGCCTTCTTGTTTGCATACAGCGTCGTAACTGGCATACCCGTCAGTTTGCAGGTAACCGCTGAACCCTTCGAACAGACGCAGGGGAACCTCCTTGCCTCTTGAGGGATCGTATTCAAACACTACCGATGTTTGTCCGGGTGGCCCACCAAGGCTGACCCACATATATTTGTCAGAGTTGATGGACTTACTGGTTTCCTTGATTACCTGAATTCGGGTTTCGTCAGCATGGATCACCGAACCGGTCTTTTGGTGATCTCTCATCAAATTGATGAGTGGTCGCAGTTCTGTAGACAACCGAATCAAAGAGTTGGCCATCGTCGTCCGGGTGACAGAGCCACCGTATCGCTTGAGGATATTCTCTTGCCTGTACAAAGGCAGTGCGTCGCAGTACTTGGAGACAATGATCCAGGCCAGTGTGCAAACAGAGAGTGAAGATTTGGGCAGTGGGTGTTTTGGCAGCTCTGCAACTTTAATGACCCGCTTCTCCTGTCCATGCTCATCGACTTCCGGAAAGACTGCTTTCTCTTGCAGAATTTCTTTCACCTGAACCCTGGCTGGTACGATATCAAGCTCTTCACGGACTTTGACAAAGAAGGTATCAATGGCTCCGGTTTTTTCTTCTTCACTGAGTTCAGAGCGTTCCTGCACTCTGGGCAGAGACTCTGAAAATGGCTTGCGCCCTGTTTTCTTTTTACGTGGTTTTGGAAGCTCTTGCTCTGGCTGATCTTTAGCTTCGTCTTGCTCTCCGGTACAGCCTTCCAGCTCCACCTCATTGAAAATGTCGCTCTGGCTGTTATTTTTTTCAGTGCTTCTTCCGTACAGGCGGGATCGGGAGAGCCTCAGGTACTCTTCCAGTTGCGCAATGCGTTTTTTTTGAGAATCGATAATCTCTGACTTCTTTTGAATAATGTCGTCTTTTTCAAGAAGGGCATTTTCTTTTTCAAGAATGACACTTTCCTGCGAATGGATCGCCTCAAACAAGGCGACCATTTCAGGGGTAGTCTCAGCCTGATGAAAGGGCAAACCCAGTGCGGATTTCGGCTGAAAAATCAGAGTGTCGGCGGTCGATTTCATGGTCGCTATTTTACCATAACATCCTGAAAAACAGGACTAAAAACAGCTCTCATAATGCCTTTTTTTATGGGGTTGCATGGCGTTGAGATTGTAGCCGTCCAGCAGCCAGTTTAATTGTTGCCCGGTTAAGGTAACCAGCTCTTCATCCGGTTTGGGCCAGTGGAATTTGTCCTCAGACAGGCTCTTGTAATAAAGCACAAAACCATTATCCTCCCAGAACAGGCACTTGATTTTATTACGCTGCCGGTTGGTAAACGCATATAAGTAGCCGTCAAAGGGGTTATGCCCCAGCTCTTGTTCAACCAACACAGCAAGCCCACGAAATGACTTGCGAAAGTCAATTGGCTCCCGGTAGAGAAACACCTTTGATAATACCGCTGACGGTCGCATAACCGGGGTGTTCATAGCATTTCCCTCACCAGCTGCTCACAAAGTGACAGGTTACTGTCATCAATACCGGACACTGTTACACCACTGGGCAGGGTGATGGAGAGTGGTGTTATTTGAGAAAACGCATCAGGTTCTGGTTGGGGTGTTACCTGAACAAAGCCAGAGTTGTTCGGGGTCGCTTTTACGCTGGGGGTTGTGTCGAGTTTACGCTTCCAGTATCCGAATTTGGATACCCTTATACCGTGCTGCTGGCACCACGCACTCTGAGTCAAACCTGAATCCCGCCATGACTGAACATGCTCCAGCCATTCACTGTCTGCGGGTAATTTCTTTGCCATATTAGCCTCCTTATATGGGGAGGCTAATTATTTCAAACGGTTTTTTGATTCTGAAGGACGTGGGTTTATTTGGCGTTTACGAGCCATTTTATGCAAGTCACCGGTAAAACTCTGGAAGGTACGCACAGGTTCAGAATCTTGATCTGCAGGAACTGCTACTACATGAAACTGTGAGCCAATGTCGATGCCTGCCGCATCGGGATGTACGACAGGAAAATTTTTTGCTGTTTGGTTTTTTTCATAACAGCCCCTCTATCAACCTAAATTCATCAGTTGAGCCGAACACCACTGCTTTGTAATGAGCGTCGTTTGACGTATAAAGCTCAAGAACTTTTTGGCTTTAGCTGGATTTTATAAGAACAAACGGCGTAATAACCTGACCTTTCTTTAAGAATTTCGATACTGACCTGGTTAAAATACGACACCAAATTTCATCTGAAGTTAACTGCACCGCAATCTTTTTTATTGAGTCGAAAAAAAAAGAAAAGTTCTCTCTGCATTTCCTTGATTTTATTCATTAGTGTGTGCTGACTTGTCAATGTTATTTTTTTTGCCAGCCACACTTTCTGTTAACTTTCCAATCATACTCATTAATAGAATCTCTGTGTGAATCTGGATTGCTCAATCTAACGAATAAAGTCCACCCGTTATAAGCCAATGCAACCATTCTTGATATGAGTCGGCAACGTTTACTATATTGCGTCGTATAGCCACCCCAACCCCACTGATTTTTTATTTCATCAAAATTATTTCCACAGTCAGCCCGATCTCTATAATGATCAATGATTGTAATCACACCATCATCAAGACTGCTTACTAACACTGAGTACTCAAACAGTTTGATATTTTCAGGGTCTTCAAGAAAGGCTATTTCTTTCTGCTTTTTCTTATTTTCTTTTTCCAGTAACCTGGATGCCAGCTTTATGAGCAAAAGTGGCAAGCTCACTGATGGCATGGGTATGTTCTGGCGTGGTTGTACAAGCCGAACTGAGTTTGGGCTTGAGCTTTACCTGCTTTGTCTGGTTGACCTTTTATCAAACACTGCTTTTGCGTTAAAGGCGTTTCAGACGATAGATAAAAAAGGCAAGAGCCGTATTGACCTCTATGCTGAACAAGTCACAGGCTTAGCCCGGCAATTGGTGTCTGTGGGGGTCACCTGTCTTGCAGTGGACGCCTGTTATTTCAGGGAGAAGTTTGTCTCCCCGGTCACCGCAGCAGGCATTCAGATTGCCGGTAAGTGACGGCGTGATGCTGATCTTCTGTGGCTCTGTACAGGAGCGTATTCAGGTCGTGGACGCCCTGAAACTTACCACGGCAAGGTATGCTTTGGAAATGACCTGAACAGGTTCGCTCATGCAGGTGTGCTGGAAACAGGTGAGGAAGTATGGGCTGGAACCGTTTACTCCAAATGCCTCAAGTGCCGGATCAGGCTTGTCATGCTGAGAGTACAGGGGAAAAAGAAAGTCGGTATCCCTCTGCTCTGCTCAACAGATACAGCGTTGGACGCTATGACTCTTATCAGTTACTACAAGGCACGTTTTCAAATTGAGTTCATTTTCCGTGATGCCAAACAATACACTGGACTGATGGACTGTCAATCTCGCCGGAAAGAGGCCATTCACACCCCTGTAAACGCCTCATTTTCAGCGCTAAGTGTCTTGAAGCCGGAAGACCGGAGAGCCAGGGGAACAAGTGGTGAGACGGTGATCTCTATTGCGAGCTGGAAGCGTCGCAAGTTCAACCAGCACTTGATGTGTAGAGTTTTTGACAACCTGGGATTCAGCATAAATGATAAAAAAGTCATGGACACTTATCAACGATTCAGCGACTACGGTGCTATTGCTGCATGAAAGTGTCCGCAGTATTGTTAAGTAGTGGTTGTCCGAAAACCCATCAGCCCTTGAAAACAGCAGTCTGTGACCTAACTTAATCATTGAAGATTTCCACTGACAGGCTGTTTTCTCACTCATGCGCCAAACCATCAAGCCACAAATGCAGTTAGGCGAGGTCGATATCTCTGCCATCACCTTCAACCCCAAATCCAGGGACGACATACCCCGCCTCTTGCGGGCTTTTCAGCATATCTGGGTCACCCCAGAGCTGAGGGAGCAGGTTTTTCAAGCCCTTGAGCGAATGATACCCGCTAGCCGTGACAATGGCCGCCCTGGTATGGATCTCTGGAAAATACTGATTTTTGGCACCCTGCGTCTGACCATCAACTGCGACTACGACCGCCTTCAGGAGCTGGCCAATGAACACGGTACATTGCGGCAAATGCTCGGACACGGACCGTACTGTACCCACTCTTATCACATCCAGACTTTGCAGGATAATATCGCCCTGTTCACCCCGGAAATACTGGATGAGATCAACCAGATTGTGGTCAATGCCGGTCACCAGCTGGTAAAAAAAAAGAAGAGCGGATATGCGCCCGCGCTGACTCGTTTGTCGTAAAAACCAATGCCCACTTTCCAACGGATACTAACCTGCTGCGGGATGCCGTTCGCAAGATGATCGAATGGGCAGCCTGCCTGTCGTCAGAGCAGCAGGAAAGCCTGTGGCGACAGAGCAGCTACTTGCAGGATCAGCACAAAAAGCGTTTTCACAAAGCCCGTAACCTGAAACGGTCAACGTCGTCCAATGAGTCGCTCCGTGAAGCACGACAGTATGGTATCGAAACTGTCCATGCTGAGTATGTAGCCTACAGCCAGAAGCTTATCCGCAAGGCTGAAATAACCTTGAATCTCTTGAAGGCACGGATACCCGGAGACTTACGACTGAAAGAGCTGGAGCGCTGGATAAAAGATGCAGACTACCAGTGTCAACTGATTATCCGTCGTGTACTGAAACATGAAACCATTCCGCACAGTGAGAAGGTTTTTTCGTTATTTGAACGCCATACGGAATGGATCAGTAAAGGAAAAGCAGGCGTTCCTGTAGAACTCGGCCTCAGGGTGTGCGTACTGCAAGATCAGTTTGGTTTCACCCTTCACCATTTGGTCATGGAAAAACAGACTGATGACCAGGTGACTGTAGCCATTGCTAAAGGCGCAAAACAGCGGTTTTCTGAAGTATCGCAGGTCAGTTATGACCGGGGATTCTGGTCAAAAGAGAACCTTGAAAAGCTGGAAACATTTCTTGACCGAGCCGTCTTACCCAAAAAGGGGCGATGGTCTGAACAAGATCGGAAGCGTGAACGACACCCTGAGTTTGTCAGGGCAATGAAGAAGCATTCTGCGGTAGAGTCCGACATTAATGCACTTGAGCAGCACGGACTGGACCAATGTCCGGACTCAGGGATTGACGGTTATCGTCGGTATGTTGGCCTGGCGGTTTTAGGAACCAATCTGCACCGCTTGGGCTCTATACTGCAAAAGCAATCCAGTCAGGCTGTCAAAAAAGCAGCCTGAACGGAGAAGCGTACCAGAAAACAAACGATCATCGTTGGGTGAGGATTACGGACACCCGAAAAACGGGGAAATGATTAAGTTTTGATCAAAAAAAGAGGTGACTGGCATGAGCGGCCTGTTTTGTTTTCAAAAAAATTTTGTCAGTGCCTGTTGAGTCGGATTATTCATGGGTTTTCTGACAGACACTAAGTAGTCATCGCCTGGCTGAATCATCATTGACTACTTTTGTCATACCCAGTAATTTCGGATTAACGCCATCACCGACCAGTGTGTCAATATTGGCATAACGTTTATGGCCTGAAAGAATTGAAATAAAAAGCGAACCCAATACATTCACTTTTTTGGGTGCATTATTGCCTTTGTAAATCAGAGGGCAATCATCAACCCATGGTTCAAATCGACAACCTGTCTTTAAAAACCGTATAAAAAAAGCAAGCTGTCCCATGGGTGTCACCGATGCGCCAGGTTCCCATTCAACCTGAACGTTACCTTCAAAAGTGTCCACTTCAAGCGTCACTGTTGCGACCTGTTTACTGAGTTCATTGCGCTCACCCCGGTTTTGGTGGTAGAACCATGCTGTAACCCTCTCAACACAATGGGTTGTAGTTTAGCTGGTATTTTTAACTGAGGATTTTAGGTTCAAAGTGCCTGACAGGGTTGCCAGACTCTTGCAGAGTCGGCAATTGGCAGCCTGACTGTTGGTCGCATCACAAGAAATGCTGGCAGCTTCAGTCCGTGACTGACATACTTCATACTTCCATGGGGCAGCCTCTCGCTAGCAAGGTGTCAGGCGCTATCAACATGATACCTATGTGATTGGCTGCCTCTTGCTTCAGCATTGAAAAAATAGCTGCTTACTACTTTCCCCGGTTGGCAAGCTTAAGAAGCCCGATCAATTTGAGATTTTCACCCAAATAAATTGGTTAGGCCTAGCTATAAAGTTGGTTTTATTGGCGCTTACCTATGAAAAAACTGATTATTCTTGATCGGGATGGTGTCATTAATGAAGACTCCGATCACTACATAAAGTCTGTTGACGAATGGATACCCATTTTTGGTAGCATTGACGCTATTGCCAGGCTTTCCCTGACAGGCTATCTTATCGCAGTTGCCAGCAACCAGTCCGGACTCGCCAGGGGCTATTTTACCCAGGCACAGCTGGATACAATGCACGAAAAAATGGTGCGTTTGGTTGGTCAGGCGGGAGGCAGTATTGCCCTTATTGAGTATTGCCCTCACCACCCTGACGACGGCTGCCAATGCAGGAAACCAAAGCCCGGAATGGTGAATAGCATTTTACATACACTAGCCGTGAGTCCTGCTGATACGTGGCTGGTAGGCGATTCCCTGAGAGACATCCAGGCTGGAACGCAGGCAGGCTGCAAAACCGCACTGGTTAAAACCGGCAAAGGGCAAAAAACGCTAAAGCAACAACAAACACTGGAGAATACGCTGGTGTTTGATGACCTTTTTTCCTTTTACAAAAAAATAGTTACATCAGGTATTTAATGTCTTCTGTCGTATCTACTATCAGAACAGCTGTCTTTTATGGGCTATTGTCATTATGGACAATCTTTTTCCCCGCACTGGTTTTATTAGTTATTCGTTTTTTCCCTTACAAAAAAAGGCATCAACTGCTGGTTAAAAACTGGAGCCTGGTCGCTGTTTACCTTTGTCGGGTCATTTGTGGTATCCGGTGGGAAGTACATGGCAAAGAAAATATCCCTGACAATGCTTGCGTCGTTATCAGTAATCACCAAAGCACATGGGAAACATTTTTTCTTCAGACGCTGCTGACACCACAAACGCAGGTGCTAAAAAAAGAGCTGTTATCCATACCTTTCTTTGGCTGGGCCTTGCGCAGTACCAAACCCATTGCTATCAACCGGAAGAACCCACGTGATGCCCTGCAACGGGTAAAAAGACAAGGGTTATCCTCGCTGAAAAAAGGGGTTTCTGTGTTGATTTTCCCGGAAGGCACCCGCAGCCATGCTGGTGAGATAGGCAAGTTTTCCCGTGGAGGGGCAGGGCTTGCCTGTTCTGCTGGTGTTGATATTCTGCCTGTTGCCCACAATGCAGGACAATACTGGCCTAAAAACCGATGGACAAAAACCCCAGGCACAATTCATGTACATATTGGACAAGTCATCACAACCAGGGATAGAGGACCCGCAGCTGCTAATAACCAAGCGAGAGATTGGATAGAAAGCACTCTTACCAAGCTCTGATGACATAGGACGCAAGATCAGAAAACCCGGAGCCTTTGTGGCAAGACACGGTTATACAGGAATACGCACCTACTTTGAAGGCAGGCCGCTTCGCGTCGGCTTTCTGTTCCATGCCAACGTTGCGTCAGCAATTCCCGATAAATATACGTCTTAGGACGTATATTATGCTGCAGGGTGAACCATTTTTTCGATTTGCAGCAAATAGCCTTCAGCCAAAAGCTGACATTATGGATGAATTTTTCGCTCAGACACAGGCTTACCCGGCAGCTATGAAGTATCTGGAATAACAGAACGGATATTATGGCCAACCCCTTCAGAGGTTCTTGAGATTATTCCCATAAAAAAATCTCGCCAGGAACCAGTGAAAAACCACTGAAACAGGCTTCTCATATGTTCCCAAAGCGCTTTTTTAGAGTGGCTTACCGCCCAGGCTTTCTGAAACAGGCGACACCCTGACTGTTCTATCTGATCAATAAGGAAGGCGGTAAACGTCAGGCAGGCAAAGTTTGTAGCCAAATGCTCCTTGCCGTATTGGAATGAAAGTGCCGATCAATATGAGGCTTTCACCCATACGTTTTTGATTCAGTGGCTTACGCCTTGTCCGCTCTGGTCTGCTCGACGTTGCTGATGAGCCAATATGCTGATGAGCCAATATATAGAACAGCTATTCACCTCGGATCAGCCTGAAAACTGCCTCAAACCGATCTTTTTCCCGCTACGATCGATTAATTCAGACAGGTTGGTGTCTTCTATTAACCAGTATTGCCCAGATGCACAATCTGTAGTGGTCAATACGGGACTTTGACTCTTGGGAAATGCTAGATTTATTGGAGGAATACTCCCTTTCTCAGCAGACCGAAGTGAAGAAACAACCTTGGACCGTCCAGGCCCCACTCAAGGAATGAATATGCCTGTATCCAGATCAAATGCCTTTAATCAATCATCAAGGGCTACAACCTCCCTGGAAAAACAGGGAATACCTGAACTTAAAGGGACGTTCAAGGGGGCGGATGTGTCATCTGTTACCTCTGACCGGGAAAATCAGCTGTCCTCTTCAGATACTTGCGAACAACCTTCAAAAAAATCCGTTCTGAGCCGACGTGCAAAAATTATCAATGTCATAAAATCTATCGTTCGCCGGGTCTTACATGCCTTTAAAAATAACGCTCTTGCTCTGAGATGGAGAAGGCATTATCCAGTCAACCCGAATCATCCAAAAAATCACCAAACGCAGAAACAATCTGTCAGTAATGTCAGCATTACTCCAAGGATGGTTTATATGAATGAAACACTCCCCGCGCTCAATGAAAATATTGTTTTTATCAATAAAGACGGTGGTTTGGTTTTAATACACCGTATGACAGAAGAAGAAAAAAAACAGAATAAAAAAATCAGCCTGTCCAAAGTCATCGCTAAAATAAATGAGATCGTCTCTTTAACTAAACCTCGCTATTTTGGAAAAGCTTATCCAAACAAAGGGTTACCTGATTCTCTCTTAAAAAAGCATAAAAACCCGGCGCTGATTATCGTGAGAGGCTATGGTGCAAACCCTTATGGTCACGCATTACTGGGGTTCGAGTCACCCCAAGGTGAACGCTTCTATGCTCAAATCAATAATTTCCGTGCTCATCCTGATCATATGACAGAAGAAGAATGTGCAAAATATTTAGCAAAAGAAGCAGGTACCGTTCGCATGGAGTACCGACCACCATTAAGAGCTTCTCGAGTGGGACTAGGGGAAGATCATAAAGAAATGCAGAAGGTGATCCAAAAGTATGCTAAGAAAACCTGGCAGTGGGGTGGGGCATTCCACAATTGCTACAACTACGGTTTAGATATTTTGGAAGCTGCCGGCTATGATATTTCTGCCCTGAGGGACGGTATTTTCTATCTACCTACAGATGCAATAAAAGCCGCTGAGAAGCAGGCGCAGCAGACCCCCACAATATGAGCTATCAATGGCTATATGCAAGCCCCCTGCCAGAAGAAAAGAGGGGTAGTGGGTCAGATGTGTGGTCAGATGAAAAAGACGGGTGTGCTGCCTAATCAATGTACGAAAGGCAGGTTATGGGCTACAGGAAATCCAAACCTGTCTACTTTTGACCAAAACTCGTCCCAATGCCCTGTCGAACAGATCAAGGCTCTCAGGGTCAATAACATTGATGCCCCCTGATCTTTCCAGCGCATTCCAGAGCGACACATTCGCTGTTTGACCAGTGTCTTGCAGGCGGCTTCCGTAACTCCCGAACCTACAGGTAGATCAATCATTCACCACCTAACCTGACATTTTCCTGATTTCTGCTATTTATCAAAAAAGCAAATATCAGGAAACTGCATTATGCCTCCTATTCAGTATCGCACTCAAATTCAGAACATAGACAACCTCGGTCTTGTAGCCGGTATGTGCAAAGAGTCAGGCATTGTCGATCACATTGACCGGCTTACTCCAAAAGTATCCGACGACTGGAATGTTTACTACGGCAAGTATGTTGTCGGAATGATCATCAATGGCCCTGGGTTTACAGGGCAGTCTCTCCATATGTTTCCCCACTTCTTCGCCAATAAGCCTCTCGATAAACTGATACGGGAAGGTATTAAACCAGAGCATATGAACGACAAAGTTATTATAATAACACTGGACGAACTCTTCGAACAGGATGTCAGGTCAAGTCTGAACTACTACAGACATCATGATTCTGACCTGCCGCTAACAAGGATAAGTCAAGTTTGGTATTTGTGACTAAGAGATGGCTCTGAAACTGATAATTCAGGCACTTTTTTTTGGAGAACCGATCACTTTGAAAATACTATGCATCAAGTGACTGAAACGACGACCATAGTGCGTCTGATTTTTCTTTCGGTGTGACAGGAAAACAGCTTTTCCTGTCACAATGGTGCTGACACTCAGCTTGATAACGCCATATGCTTTTCGATCAGCTGAATCATGATATGAATCACTTTGATATGGATCTCCTGAATTCTGTCAGCATAACCAAAATGCGGTACCAGGATTTCTACATCAGCCTGCCCAGCCAGTTTGCCACCCTCTTTCCCTGACAGGAGCACCACCTTCATGCCACGATTTTTCGCTGTTTCCACAGCGTTGATGATATTGCTGGAATTACCACTGGTGCTGATTCCCACCAACACATCACCAGAGTTTCCTAACCCTTCCAAATAACGGGAGAAGACATGATCATAACCAAAATCGTTAGAAACACAGGAAAGGTGGCTGGGATCAGAAATCGCTATGGCTGGGTAGGCCGGTCGATTGTCTCTGTAGCGCCCTGTAAGCTCCTCTGCAAAATGCATAGCATCGCAATGTGATCCACCATTCCCACAGGAAATCACCTTACCACCGGCCCTAAAAGAAGCTGAAATTAATTGAGCGGCTTCATCAATCGCTTCCAGATTTTTTTCATCATTCAGAAAACGATTTAAGACAATAACCGCTTCTTCAAGCTCCTGTCTGATAATCGCTTTGTATTCAGAAGACATAAATTATCCTTCTTATATCATTTAAACAGGCGTCAAAAAGCCGACACTTGCATATCGGCTTAACAAGATGGACTGTTAAATATCCAGGTTGGCCACTTTAAGGGCATTGCTTTCAATAAAGTCCCGACGAGGTTCAACATGGTCCCCCATCAAGGTGTTAAAGATCTGGTCAGCAGCGATGGCATCTTCAATCGTCACCTTCAGCATACGTCGTGTATCAGGGTCCATCGTGGTTTCCCAGAGCTGATCAGGGTTCATCTCGCCTAACCCTTTGTAGCGCTGAATATAGTGGCGCTTTGTGGACTCTTTCATTAGCCACGCCAACCCTTCTTCAAAGCTGCTGATTGACTTTTTACGCTCACCCTTTTGAATGTACGCACCTTCTTCCAAAAGCCCTTGTAGCTGCTCTCCAAGCGTTACAATAGAACGATAGTCAGTCGATGCAAAGAAATCTCTGTTCCACGTATATTCTGTGGGTAACCCATGAGCGGTAATAGTCACTTTGGGTAAAAAGACATTAAGCTCTTTGTCTCCAACCAACTCAAACACAAAGGTTGAACTTGACGGTTTCGAACCTTCGGCCCTGTCAGCTAACTGATCAAGCCATTGTTTCATGAAAGCCTTATTTTTGAGGACATCCTCAGAAATCGTGGGCATATAGACCATTTCTTTTAACAAATCACCGGGATATAAGCGTGATAACCGCTCATCAATGGCTGATGTCACCTGGCGGTAATTTTTTACCATACTTTCAAGCTGCGTACCAGCAATGCCAGGGGCTGTTTCATTCACGTACAGGCTGGCATTATCCAGTGCCGAATGCGTTAAATAGTCCTCTAAAGCATTTTCATCTTTCAGGTATTGTTCCTGCTTGCCACGCTTCACTTTAAACAAGGGTGGCTGGGCAATATAGATGTAGCCATTCTCAATAAGTTCTGGCATCTGCCGGAAGAAAAAGGTTAATAGCAGTGTACGGATGTGCGAACCATCCACATCCGCATCTGTCATGATAATGATGTTATGGTAGCGCAGCTTTTTAATATTAAACTCCTGTCGTCCAATACCGCAACCTAGCGCAGTGATCAGCGTGCCCACTTCAGCAGATGATAACATCTTATCAAAGCGGGCTTTTTCTACATTCAGAATTTTACCCTTCAAGGGCAAAATTGCTTGTGTTTTCCTGTTACGACCCTGTTTGGCAGACCCCCCCGCAGAATCACCCTCGACAATATATAGCTCAGATAAGGCAGGGTCTTTTTCCTGACAATCTGCTAATTTTCCTGGTAAACCCGCAATATCGAGCGCACCTTTCCTGCGGGTCATTTCCCTTGCTTTACGAGCAGCCTCTCTGGCCCGGGCAGCATCAAGCATTTTATTCACAATAGACTTGGCTTCCTGAGGATTCTCCAACAAATAGTCAGAGAAATACTTACTCATTTCATGCTCAACGGCGGACTTAACCTCTGAAGAAACCAGTTTGTCTTTCGTTTGAGAGGAAAACTTGGGGTCAGGCACTTTCACAGAAATAATGGCGGTTAAGCCCTCTCTGGCATCATCGCCGGATGTTGTCACTTTATGCTTTTTCAGCAATCCTTCTTTTTCAATGTAACTGTTCAGATTTCGGGTCAGACCTGCACGAAAACCAGCCAGGTGGGTACCACCATCACGCTGGCGGATATTGTTGGTAAAGCAGAAGATATTTTCCTGAAAACCATCATTCCATTGAAGTGCCACCTCAACACCAACCCCGTCAGGACGCGTCATAGTAAAGTGAAACACTTTATTGATGGTGTTTTTGTTTTGATTCAGATACTCCACAAAGGCACTAAGCCCACCCTCATAACGAAAATCATTGGTTTTTCCGATTCGCTCATCAGTGAGCTTGATGTATACACCAGAATTCAGGAAAGACAGCTCCCGTAGTCGCTTAACCAGTACATCATAATTGAACTGGATATTTGTAAAGGTTTCTTCGGAAGGCGAAAAATGTATCTCTGTTCCTGTTCCCTCTGTCTCACCAATCACCTTCATTGGCTCCTGAGGTACACCATGGGCATACATCTGCTGGTGTATTTTGCCTGCTCTGCGAACGACTAACTTCAATTCTTTAGACAGGGCATTAACCACAGAGACACCCACTCCGTGAAGGCCACCAGAGACTTTATAAGTGTTATCATCAAATTTTCCCCCAGCGTGCAACACCGTCATAATAACTTCTGCTGCAGACACCCCTTCTTCTTCATGGATATCCACCGGGATTCCTCGGCCATTATCCCTGACGGTAATGGACTCATCAGGATGAATGATGATTTCTATTTTGTCGCAGAAATTAGCCAACGCCTCATCTATGGAGTTATCCACCACCTCAAACACCATATGGTGCAGACCGGTGCCATCATCCGTATCACCTATATACATACCCGGGCGTTTGCGCACTGCATCAAGGCCTTTTAGCACCTTAATGTTCGATGCATTATAATTCTGCTCAGTCATGCTCTATCTCCAAAGATTCAGCCTGGCGCATTGCCCGCACAGGGTTTTCTATCCACTCAATTTGCCCCTGTTTCACGTGAAACATCTTGCATTCGACCTCGGGCAACCAACAATCAGCCAATGAATCCTGATCCACACAGGTGATAAACACCTGCGTATCCATTTGCTGCAGTATATGACACAGCGTTTTTCTGTGAGAAGCGTCTAACTCGGAGGGAAGATCATCCACAAGAAAAACACATTTGTTTGCTGTAATTTCAGCAAGGAGCGCGCCTTGAGCCAGCTTTAATGCACAAACAACAATTTTTAGCTGCCCCCGGGACAATGTCTCTATTGCACTGCCCTTCCCTAATCGAACCCTCAGATCGGCACGCTGTGGCCCGGAGTGCGTAAAGCCTGTGTGAAAATCCCGGTGGACATCTCTTTGCAAAACGTCCAGCAAGTCTTTCTCTTTATCCCAGCCTCGATGATAGCTTACCGTTATATCACCCAAGGTACTTAATTCCTTTAAAAGGGTGTAAAAATGAGGGAGCAATTGCTCAATATGCGTTTTCCTCAAAATATCAACCTGCTCAGCGGCAGCAACAAACTCGTGATTCCATGCTGATAACTCGCTTTCAGACACTCGTCCTTGCCGCAACAATGCATTTCTCTGCTTTAAGGCTTTTTGCAGACTCTTCCAGGCGGGTAGAAAAATATCGTGTTTCACGTGAAACACCCCCCAATCAATGAAATTACGCCTTGATCCAGGTGAACCCTCAAGTAACTTGAAGGTATCAGGATTAATCACCAGAAGGGGGAGTAAATACGCCAGCTCAGAGGATGAATACAGCGTTTCCCCTGCAACACGTATTAACGTACTCTCATCAAGCACACCTTTTGACACACCAACAGACAACGACTGTTTTCTATCAGAATGATCAATAAGCCCAAAAACTGTTAATTTTTCAGCCCCTGCACGGACAACAGGCTTCACTTTTGGCGTTCGAAAAGAGCGAGCAACACCTAAAATATGAATCGCTTCCAGCAAACTGGTTTTCCCACTGCCATTGTTGCCAAAAAAAATATTTATATCAGCGGAAGGCTCAAACGATGCTGACAGCACATTGCGAACATCCGTTATAGTCAGTTTTCGGATAGTCATACAGTCTCTTTTAGCAAGAAACTGCCAGGCAAAAGCCTGGCAGTTAACTCGTTGCAGATATTATTAGTACAACGGTTACAGCCTCATGGGCATGACAACATAGGAAGAGTCACTATCTTCAGCATCTTCTTCAAGCAATGCACAACTGTTAGGGTCAGACAATGTAATTTTGATGGAGTCACCTGAAAGCACTGAAAGCACATCCAGTAAATAACTGACATTAAAACTAATCTCAATTCTCTCACCATGGTAAGAAAGAGTAACTTCTTCCTCCGCTTCCTCCTGTTCAGGATTATTAGCCATGATGTTCAACTGTCCATCAGACAAAATCAGACGAATACCACGGTACTTTTCATTGGAAAGAATTGAGGCTCGCTGAAAAGCCTGGCGTAATTCCTGGCGCTCACCGATAACGACTTTATCACCTCCACGAGGCAATACACGATCATAGTCTGGAAACTTGCCATCCACCAGTTTCGAGGTAAACATAAAGTCCCCGGTTTTAGCGCGAATATGATTGGCCCCCAGGGAAATATGCACAACTTCATCACCATCAATCAACAGGCGAGCCATTTCCAGAATACCTTTCCTTGGCACAATGACCTGATGCCTGGTCTGTTGGCTAATATCTGCCTCAACTGTACATATCGCCATTCGGTGTCCATCTGTGGCTACTGCTCTTAAACTGTTCTCATTGACTTCCAGCAACATTCCATTGAGATAATAGCGAACATCCTGCTGAGCCATGGCAAAGCCGGTTCTGTCAATCAAGCGTCTCAAACGGTTCTGACCAATAGAAAACACCAAAGAACCCGGCTCTTCGTCAATACCCGGGAATTCATTAGCTGACAGTGATGATAAGGTAAAACGGGAACGACCGGACTTCAGCTTCACCCGGTTATCTTCCATAAAAAATTCAATCACGGCACTTTCAGGCAAGGACTTACAAATATCCATCAGCTTCCTGGCAGGAACCGTGATTTCTCCATTATCCTGCACATTTTCAAGCGTAACACGTCCAACTAACTCAACCTCAAGGTCAGTGCCTGTCAGCGATAACTGATTGCCGTCCACCACCATCAGGACATTGGACAATACTGGTAATGTCTGTCTGCGCTCAACAACACCAGCAACCAGCTGCAGAGGCTTAAGCAACGCTTCCCGATTAATGGTAAATTTCATCATTTTCCTTTTTAATAGCTAGATCCAAAGAAGGAGTAGACAACGAACCCCTACAATAATGTAACCTGTTAATACCATTATCAACGGGTCATCAACGGGTCATCAACGGGTCATCAACTGGTCAGGGACCTTAACAAGTTTTTGTAATCACTACGTATTTCTGTATCTTCTCCAACCAGTTCTTTCACTTTTCGGCAAGCATGTAAAACCGTCGTATGATCTCGGCCTCCATAAGCATCACCTATTTCTGGCAGACTATGGCTGGTTAATTCTTTAGACAGAGCCATGGCTATTTGCCGAGGTCTGGCAACAGATCGACTACGGCGCTTGGATAAAATATCAGAGATTTTTATTTTATAATACTCAGCCACTGTCCGCTGAATATTATCAATACTCACCTGCTTATCCTGTAAAGCCAGTAAGTCTTTCAAAGACTCTCTAATCAGATCAATATCAATCTTCCTACCCATAAAATGCGCACTGGCAATCACGCGCTTCAAAGCCCCTTCCAGCTCTCTGACATTGGAACGGATACGCTGAGCAATAAAGAAAGCCGCCTCGTGGGGTAGTTCAATTTTTTGCTGGCTGGCTTTTTTCATCAGTATCGCCACACGCGTTTCCAGCTCCGGTGGTTCTACTGCAACCGTTAACCCCCAACCAAAACGCGACTTCAGTCGCTCTTCCACACCATGAATTTCCTTTGGGTAACGATCACAGGTCAGTATCATTTGTTGCCCCCCTTCCAGGAGGGCATTAAAGGTATGAAAAAACTCTTCCTGAGAGCGCTCTTTACCGGCAAAAAACTGGATATCATCAATCAATAACGCATCGACAGAACGATAGTATCGTTTAAAATCGTTAATCGCATTCAGCTGCAATGCTTTAACCATGTCGGCAACAAAGCGTTCCGAGTGCAAATATACGACTCTGGAATTTCTATTTTGTTTCACCAGCGAGTTACCCACAGCATGCATTAAGTGGGTTTTACCTAAACCAACCCCCCCGTACAAAAATAGCGGGTTATAGGCTGAACCAGGATTTTCTGCAACCTGCCGTGCAGCAGCTAAAGCCAGCTGATTCGACTTACCCTCAACAAAGGTTTCAAAAGTAAACTGCGTATTTAGCGAACTATGGTGCTTAATCGCTCCCTCAACTTCCACCTCCCTGATTTCCTGAGGCTCTTCAGAAGGCACCATCATCTCAATGGATGTTTGCTCCATTCTCTCTTTTTTCAGAGGGTTAACCTTGCGTGCAACAACCGGTGGTTCTTCAATAACCTCAGTATGCTTGTTGACAGGTAAGGCATCAACCCGCTGTTGAACCATCACATTTTTTTCACGAAGGTTCTCTCTCATTTCTTCCGAAGCTTGTGATCGCGACGGGCGACTCACAGGAGTTACTCGCTTACTCAGAGATCTTGGCCGTCTATTAGATACAGCTAAGGCAACAGCCGGTGCCAGGCCGTCATCAAGATCAGAAATCTCATCCAGGATTTCTTCGATTCTAGGAAGAAATTTTTCCTTTACCCAGTCAGCCACAAAGCGGTTAGGAGCCAAAAGACAAAGATCATGGTCATCACCCATAACTTTTAGGGGACGAATCCAGGTATTGAATTGCTGAGATGACAACTCATCCTGAAGAAGGTCTAAACATTTTTGCCATAGCTCTAGGGGCACAGGCTCATCTCCTGAATACAGATAACGCGGAAGTCTCTCAGCCTGCCTGTGGCAAGACTTTTTTTGATAGGCAGGGGAACTGACTATTGTATCTTTTCCTGAGAAAGTTATCCACACCCCGCACCCTCAATCACAACATTACCGTTTTCTTATATCTTTCAGCAGATTACTCAGATCCTGTGGATAAATACCAGAGAAAAACACAGAAAAAAGATCGGTGTACAACCCTGTTAATATATACGGTAAAACCTTGCTGAATTCCTGTGCATAAACCTGGGGACAATATTACTGTGGATAACAAGTGCTTTTATTCACAACAAATCCTCAAGAAAGCAACAGGTTAATGACCTTTTTTCTACAGGTAAGTACACAGACTCAACGCTACAGGAATAAAGGGATAAGATATCTTATCCACAAATAAAGGACTCACTAATAATTACTTCAACCATAAAAAACACTAGATAAGAAATATATTTATTTTTTAAAAAAATAGTCCCTGGCAATTCTGAATGGTTAACAGTCTGTGAATAAGGTGATCTGTACAAACCGGATTAAGCGTCTACTCTCAGATGCTAACCAGTGGGTTTTATTAACAGGACAGATCCTGAAAGGTGTTATATGTGGATAAATATCCAGCAGGAGGTTATGAAAATTACGGTGTTTACAGGTTTAACTAAATTGACGGTAATCCCACAATTTCTTAGAATACTCGTCTTTTGTATTAACGAAACAGACGGAAGCGACCATGAAAAGAACTTTTCAACCCAGTAACCTTAAACGTAAACGCGACCACGGTTTTCGTGCCCGTATGGCAACTAAAAATGGGCAACAAATTATCAAACGTCGTCGCGCTAAAGGCCGTAAGCGCTTAACAGCCTGATTTTCTGGCTGAAACGTGGGTCTTGATTTTAGCCGTAACAAACGGCTTTGCTCAGCAGCTGAGTTCAAAAAGGTCTTTGACAAAACGGATATCAAGGTATCCAGTCGGCATTTATTGATCCTGGCAAGGATCAATAAACAAGATACTCCAAGACTCGGTCTTGTCGTTGCCAAAAAAAACGTACGTCTTGCCGTTAGTCGCAATCGTACGAAACGACATATTCGAGAATCTTTCCGACACCATGCTGTGGTACTTGATAGTTTAGATATTGTTGTATTGGTACGCAGGGGCTTTAGTGAACTTGCAGATAATGAAATGAATCAATTGCTGACAAAACAGTGGTTGAAGTTGAGTCAGCGCCTGTCTTTGTGGAAGGCCTCCTGCTAGGGTTTCTTTAGAGAAACACCCTGCACCCGATGGTCAACCCAATTATTGCAGAAGGTGATTCCTTCTGCGTCAATCACTTGATTGATATTTACGCAGTCGTTAACGGGTAACAGAAGAGCGAATCTGTTGTTCTCGAACCGTCTAAACCTGCTGTTGATGATACCAGGCATTATCATGAATAACAGAATGTTAAAGCTACCAAGACGCGCTCTTACCGGACTGGTCAAATTCTACCGTTATTTTATCAGCCCACTGATGGCTGAACGCTGCCGATTTTATCCCACCTGTTCAGCCTATGCTCTTGAAGCCCTCGATCGTCATGGTTCGTTGAAGGGATCTCTGTTAACTGTCAAGCGGTTACTTCGTTGCCATCCCTGGCATCCGGGAGGTTTTGACCCGGTCCCTGAGAACACTGATAAGCATCAGCAAGAACTCTGTGACAATCATACTCATCAACCCGTATCTGTGGCCCGTAAATCATGGATTTGCAAAGAACACTCCTGATAGGTGCCCTCGCTATTGTTGGGGTTTTAACCCTGAGACAATGGAATGAGGATTATAATCAGGTCAGACCGACAAGTGATACACAGGTTCCGACGGTAACCGCTTCACAAAGCGGGTCTGACCTACCGACTCTGAAAAAAGAACCACTCATCAACAACACAGGCACAGCGGAGTCATCACTATCCAGCCGACGCGTTAGCGTAAAGACGGATACGTTGAATGTGCAAATTGACACTGCTGGCGGTGATATTGTTGGACTCACTCTCCCTGAATACCCTGCATGGTTACCTAAAGCAGGTGAGAAAGTGGACCCATTTCGCCTGCTGGTGGATAAACCAGGCTGTACCGGAGAACAAACCTGTGTTTATACCGCACAAAGCGCCCTGGTAAAGTCTGATGGACCTGACAGCAATAATCAGCGAGCTGTGTATAAAACCAGTCAAAGCAGTTATACCCTGCCGAGTGGCCAGAAGCAGTTGGTTGTTGATTTGAAGCGTACCGAAGGGAATGTAAACATCACCAAGCGCTACACTTTTGAGCGTAACAGCTACCAGTTCCGTGTTGAGTATATTGTGGCAAACAAGGGCTCAACCGTTTGGGAAGACCATTTTTATGCACAGCTAAAACGCGATGGGTCGCAAGATCCGAGTAAGGCTACGTCAAATGCCCCTATAAACACCTATCTGGGGGCTGCTGTTCATTCCAGGGAAAAAACGTATCAGAAGCTGCCCTTTGATGATTTTGCCAAAGAAAAGTTTGATGAGCGTGTCTTTGGTGGTTATGCGGCGATACTTCAACATTACTTTATCAGCGCCTGGGTGCCGGACAAAAATGTCGAGCACAACTATTACACCAATGTAAGCAAAGACGGGAAGTATTATTTTGTTGGCTTCTACGATAATGCATTAGTTGCAAACCCTGGTCAGACGGTGACAACCGGTGCCACTTTGTATGCAGGACCAAAACTGCAGGAAAACCTGAAGTCACTGGCAGAAGGTTTGGAGTTAACGGTTGATTACGGCATTCTCTGGTTTCTTGCCCAGCCATTGTTTTTCCTGTTGCACTGGATTCACAATATCGTGGGTAACTGGGGTTGGTCCATCATCTTTCTGACAGTACTGGTGAAGGCAGTGTTTTATCCGCTCAACGCGACGAGCTTTCGCTCTATGGCGAAAATGCGTAAGTTGGGACCCAAGATGCAGGCCTTGAAAGAACAGTACGGTGATGACCGTCAGAAGCTCTCTCAGTCGATGATGGCGTTATACAAGAAAGAAAAGGCTAACCCCATGGGAGGCTGCCTCCCCATTCTTGTACAGATGCCAGTATTTATTTCCCTCTATTGGGTTCTGCTGGAGTCCGTTGAGCTGCGACAGGCACCCTGGTTAGGCTGGATTCATGATTTGTCCCAGATGGATCCCTATTTTATCCTGCCATTGATTATGGGGGCATCTATGTTCCTGCAGCAGCAGTTGAACCCAACACCGCCTGATCCCACCCAGGCAAAAGTGATGAAGTTGATGCCTGTTATTTTTACTTTCTTTTTCCTGTGGTTCCCCTCAGGATTAGTACTGTACTGGGTAACCAACAATGTGCTTTCAATTATTCAGCAGTATCTGATTACCCGGAAGATTGAACGTGAGGGGCTGCCGAAAAAAGCCTGACCTCGTGCGTCAATAATTATACAAAACGGGCCGAATGGCCTGTTTTTTTTTAGACGAAAATTTATCTGTCGATACAGAAACAGACGGTAGTAAGCGTTTTCTTTCATCTCAAGACACGGTTATGCTCATGCTGAACAAAACAGTGGCAAGAGTGACCTTGGTTTACACGCTGTCTGGCTACGTATATGCAGAAAGTGAATTTGGGGCACTGACATTACATTCATTAATGAATGAGTCGCTGGATGCGACGATTATTCTTCGCCATGATGCAGATGCTCAGGGACACCCTATAAAGCTGCACCTTGGCTCTCTGGTAGATTTTTACCGTAATGAAATAGAACCTTCTTCATTGTCATCCAGTCTGAAATTTACGATTATCGAGCAGGATAACAAAGAGGCTAAAGTTCGGGTAACCAGCAACTTGCCAGTGAATGCTGGTGATTTTGGCTTTGTTGTGCGTTCCTACATCGGTGATAAAAAAAGTTATGGTGTTTATAAGAATATCAGTCCTGCTGCGTCTGAGTCTTATAAGGGAACTGAAGTGTGTAACTTTATCACCTGGAATGGAATGGGTAGTTGCCAGTTTTTAAGTGACCAGGTAAAAAAAGAGTCTGAAAGTACATTAATGCCAGTTGAGAAAGCCATTAAAAACTCAGGCACGCTACCTTCCACTAAAGCGGTGAATATTGATAGTCGCGATCAAGCTAATCCGGTTAATAAAAGACATTTGTCGCAAAAATATAAAAAGCCTACGACGTTTATTGAAAAAAATAAAAGTAATGATGTTGATGTGATGAAAAAAACGGATATAACAACATCACCTGATTCAGCTAACTCAGCTAAAAATAAAGAAATAGCTGTTGAGGATGATACTGTCTCCAAGGCGCTTGAAGCAAACTGGGAGCTTCTTAAACCAAAGATTAAACAACGATAACACAGTATTTTCCTGAAGAAGAAAACTAAATATCATCTGGGAAAAACTTTTTCTGTAAGTTAGCATAAACAAAGCATCTGTTGTAGTCTGTGACGTTTTATCAACTGACACAGTTTTAACGTTCATGACAGATCTGAGTGCCATTCATCAGGATACGATTGTTGCACAGGCAACAGCCCCTGGCAGGGGAGGTGTAGGCATTATCCGAGTGTCGGGCTGCGATGCCAGGCGTATTGCCAGCAAGGTGCTGAAAAAGGATCTTAAGCCGCGTTATGCCCATTATGGGCCTTTTTATACACAGAAAGGTGCGGTTCTTGACGAGGGCATTGCCCTGTTTTTTTCTGGCCCAAATTCCTTTACCGGTGAAGATGTGCTTGAGCTACAGGGACATGGAGGACCTGTAGTGATGGATTTATTGATAAAAGAGCTATTGTCCTTAGGTGCACGTCAGGCTGGCGCAGGTGAGTTTTCTGAAAGGGCATTTTTGAATGATCGAATGGATCTTGCTCAGGCTGAGGCCATTGCAGACCTGATTGACAGCACCTCTGAGCAGGCCGCACGTTCAGCTTTGCAGTCATTGCAAGGTGCGTTCTCAAAGCGGGTGAATGCGCTGGTTGAAGAGCTGATACAGCTGCGTATGTATGTGGAAGCAGCTATTGATTTCCCAGAAGAAGAAATTGACTTTTTAGCTGATGGCAAAGTAGGAGCTGACCTGGCGATGATTCTGGACAACCTGGATAAGGTGATTCGGCAAGCCGGGCAGGGTGCTATTTTGAGAGAGGGAATGTCTGTGGTTATCGCAGGACGTCCTAATGTCGGTAAATCGAGCCTGTTAAATGCCCTCTCTGGCAGGGAAACAGCCATTGTTACAGATATCGAAGGTACGACACGCGACGTTTTAAAGGAACATATTCATATTGATGGTATGCCACTTCATGTGATTGATACCGCTGGTTTAAGGGATACTGAAGATAAGGTAGAGCAAATCGGTGTGGAGCGAGCTTTTAAAGAAATAGGCGCAGCAGATCGTGTTTTATTAATGGTGGATGGCTCTTCTACACCCGCCACAGATCCTCACGAAATTTGGCCTGAATTTGTGGAGCGTTTCCCTTGTAGTAGCAAGTTAACGGTAATTCGCAATAAAATCGATTTAACGGGGGAAAAACAGGGGCTGATCCTCGATAATCGTATTCCGGTAGTCAGAATCAGTGCCATGGAACAAGCTGGTCTGAGTGTGCTCAAAGAGCATTTGAAGCAGTCTGTGGGTTATGAAGGTGCAGTGGAAGGAGGCTTCTCTGCTCGCAGGCGACACCTGGATGCGCTGAATAAAGCACAGGCGCTGTTAAACAATGGTAAAGCTCAGTTGGAACTTACGGGTGCAGGTGAGTTGTTAGCTGAAGATCTGCGTCATGCACAAAAAGTACTCGGCGAAATTACCGGTGAATTTTCATCGGATGATCTTCTGGGGCGTATTTTTTCATCGTTTTGCATTGGGAAGTGAAGTAGCTCATTAATCAGAGAAACGTGGTAAAATCCTTCAAAACAAATCAAAATGGCTCTTAGTGGATTCCGGGGTGTTATCCAGACAACACCTCCAGAAGACCGGATAGAGCGGCTTTGCCACGTCTTCTGATGTTATGCGGACATTCGAAGAACCCCAAATACAGTGGTAACTTTTCTTGCCATATACCCCGGTGAGGGCGCAACCAGGAGCGCAGTAGCGACCAAAACCCTTTCATGGTGCCATGGTGTTCACATGAACTTCATGAAAGCCATCGCCGTGTTCATCACGGGCATATTGACCGTCTCCATGACAGACTGACTTATGCCCATAACCCACACTCTGGGAGTTTGTTGCAGATAGCGTACTCATGGGTGTGCACCAATGGGCCAGATTCGATGATTGCTGTAACAAGTGGCTTGATGGTAGATTGCTTAACATTGGCAGGCATGGGAATCACAACCTGACCATCACGCTGAATCATACCAGAAACCGGAGGCTTTTCTTTTTCCAGAGTGCCTCGTCCGCGGACTCCTCTCAGCCTGTTTCGTCGCCCTGATCGTCCTTTTTTTTCACGGCCTTCAGGTGGCCTTTAGGTGGCCTTTATGGCCTGCAACTCTATAAACTTCGTCGCATTCCACCTCGCCATCAAGGGTAACACCGGGACGCTTGTCATACACTGCCTGCCTGAGCTGCTCAGTCATGTTATGGACGTCACTGATATTCAGGTCAGGCTCTTGAGCAATCTGGCAGTTCGACACATTGAGTGACATCAGGTGCAGGCAGCTAACCCCTGTTTTCAGTGGTTGATGATGGGTTGATGATGGGTTGATGATGGGTTGATGATGGGTTGATGATGGGTTGATGATGGGTTGATGATGCCCTGAAAAGACGGAAAGTGTCAGATCATCACATTTGCGCTGGCAGCCTTTGGAAAAGTAACGCTGCCTTTGTTCAAGCTGTGATTCATCCTTACCTTGACGGGTCATGTTATCACTTGTACAGCGAGGGCAGCTCACTCCATCCCAGCGGATCTGAGGTATGCGTTCATAGCACTTATCGTTGTCGAGGAGATCATACATTTTCATCATGAAGCTGTTTTACGCTGAAATACTCGATCTTTGTCGTCGGGAAAGCCACATTTCTGGCAGCTCCCCGGAATCCATTAAGAGCCAAAAAGTATTATTTTACTCAAGTTACGCAGTGCTACTACATATAGTGTCTATCCCGTTGGACAAGTTATACCAATCATCTTTTCTAACTACGGTATAACTCTAAGCTAAGCTTTATGATGCAATGATCTAGAAGATGCAATTGGTATTACTACCTGTTGTATTCGATGGTAGCGAGGTGCGTAACTTCAGTTATTTCATCATTGACAGGCACTATTGTGAGCCCCTCGCAGCCAGACGTTGCCGCCTTTGGCATCATGTACACAGTGGCTCTCGCTATATTTCAAAATCAGGTATTCCTAAATCGGGTAAACCGGGTAAACCTGGTAAAGTAGAAAGATCAAACAATGTGTCCTGTTTGCTCTCAGTGATTCTAACAGTCGGTTGTGAGGGTTGCGAAACAGTTGTTGATGTTGCGTGAGGTGATTCAAAGGTGTTTATAATTGCAGTGCCAGTGGGAGAGCTTAGCTGAGATACCTTCGTGACAGTGCTGGTGGTTGTGAACGTATGGGTTGTGCAGGTTTCTGTAGTTCCATCTGGCAGTAGCCGTCTACTTGTGGTGACTTGAACAGTATCAGAGTGTTGTCTTTTTATGTGCCTTTTGAGACTTGAAGAATAAGAATAAGTTGCCTTACAGACACTGCAATGAAAAAAAGGTCCATTGTGGGTTTTCATGTGACTGGTGAGAGCGCTATTCTGATCAAAAGTTCTCTTACAGACACTGCAAATAAAAGGTTTTTCTTCATTGTGGGTTTTCATATGGGTGTTGAGAGTGCTATTCCGGCAAAAAGTTTTTCCACAGACATTGCAAATAAAAGGTTTCTCTCCAGTGTGAATTTTCAGGTGTTTTCTATAAGTGCTCGACTGAGCAAAAGTTAACCCACATTCACTGCAATCAAAAGGTCTTTCTCCAGTATGAACTCTTTGGTGCTCGACTAAATGACTACTCTCACGAAAAAATTTCCAACAGTAAGTGCAAATAAAAGTTTTTCCTTCAGTGTGTCTTTTTACGTGTCTGGCAAAATTCCGCTTTATATCGGTAGAGTATTTATTGCATATTGTGCATGTATAATTAGGCATTATTGAGGCTTCCCATGTTAGATGACTTCCGCTAATTGTAGTCCATCGTACCTGATCTGGATATTTGAGCGGATGCCACTGCCATTGTTGATAGCTCTGTACAATATTTCGCCTTATTCTATCGTTCAGTTTGCCGTGCCCACTACGGTCGTTAGCAAAGACGATGGGTGTGGTTCTCTTGAAACAACGAGCCAAGGCAGGAAGACCAGGAATTTTCAGTCTGTAAATACGAGAAAAGAAGGCAGATTCATGGTGACATAAAGCTACGAAACCAATAACGCCATGAACCAGCCTCCTGTGAACGCATCTTACGCCAATATCCTCGAATCTTCACCTTCTTCAGACTTCTTTTCGTCCGCACAGGTTCAGCTGAACACCATGATCAAACACCTTGAGACTATGGGTGCTCAGGATCATCGCGTTACAGAGAAATACCTGAATTGTTGTTGATGGTCACCCACATCAGCTCAGTCCCATAGAAAAGTCATGGCAAAAAAAGGGTGGATGGGATGATTATCATGGACTTCATTCATGTTCTGGAATACCTGTGGAAAGCGGCTTATTGCCTGTATGAAAAAGGCAGTGAGGCCGCAGAAAGCTGGGTATGTGAGGGAGCTTTACCAGTGCTCAGGGGAGAATCCGCAGGAGTGGCCAGAGGCATAAGACAAAGTGCCAGCAAGAGGCAGCTGAAAAAGCGAGAAGCCATGGACAAGTGTGCAGGTTACCTTCAGAAAAACCAGTCACGTCTTTGGTATAACATCACATTGGCAGAAGGGTTGTCCATTGCCAGCGGTGTTACAGAAGGAGCTTGCCGGCACTTGATCAATGACCGGATGGACATCACCGGGGCACGATGGAGTTTGCAAGGGGCCGAAGCCATTCTGAAACGGCGTTCGATAAATTCCAGCGGTGACTGGGATGAGTATTGGAATTATCATCGTTCTCCATCTGCCTCCAGGAATTACGGAGATCTGGTCATCAGTGGGGCTACGTCGTAGCAAGCGAACTACACCCAAAGACGATGGATATTATTTTTCCATCACTTTTACAAAAAAATTCACCTATTCAAGCCATAGACCTGCCGCAGGCCTTCTATAGTAAAAGACATGCTTCTATTTCCACAAGGAACGACCATGTCTGAAGAAACTGCATTCAAGATTCAATTAGGATTGATTCTTCCAAAGATCAAGGAAAAACTGGGTACTGAACTGCATACCATTGTTGAAGAACTCACGACAATGTTTCTGTCTGGCAGTATTGATAGCAGCGATGATGTCAGTGCTGACCTTGAAGCAATCAAGGCACTTTTTCTCAGGGACATGGAGATATACCTGGATAAAGAAATCATTCCTGTGATATTGGCGTCCCTGGCTCCCGAACCTGAAGAAAGCAGCAGTGAAGGCACTGAGCCAGACGAAGCAGCAACGGATGAGGGAGCTGATGACACTGAGAAATGAGAAATGAGAACAAGGGGAGCCTGCTAATTACCTGCTACAAGCACTGACAACTGCTTTTACCTTTTTTGCACAGGTAACCTCAATACTGTAGTCATTGACATTTACTGCCCCCATACTGGCATCAGCTGCGGTATAAGTCATATAGCTTGGACGAGCGGTTTTTCCTGACAGGTGCACTTCAGAAACCCCTGATGCTGCAACAATTGCCTGCACATTTTCAGCAGTAACACCACCACCTGCCATAATATTCAGGTGGGTGCCGAAAGTGTTAACCATATCGTTAATAACGTGTGCGCCTTCAAGGGCACTACTGGCACAACCTGAAGTCAACACACGCTCACAGCCGCTGGAAGCAATAATTTCCAAGGCCTCTGTGGGATTGCAGGACTGATCAATGGCACGGTGAAATGTCACCCCCATACCATCAGCAGCACTGACAAGCTGCCTGAGAATAGTCTTATCAACAATACCTTCAGGAGTCAGGCACCCCACAACAATACCTGCCAGTCCTCTCCGCTTTGCCCCGTGGATGTCAGACAGCATAACCTCAATATCATCGTCTGAGTAAAGAAAATCACCTTGCCGTGGACGAATCATGACGTAAACAGGTACCGTTGATATACGCACAGCCTGCTGCATCAATCCATCACTGGGTGTAAGTCCGCCAAGGTAAAGGGAAGAGCATAACTCAATACGGTTTGCCCCACCTGATAGAGCCTGGCGCAAGGATTCAGAACTATCCACACAAACCTCAACACAGGTATTCATGATCATCTCCTGAGTAGCGGACTAAACCAGTGACCGTACTATACACCAAAGACCCTTGTCGCCCAAAGGGGATAAAATGCAAAACGACAAGCTTAACACCCCACCCCTCCTTTCTGGACTGTCTCTTAGTCATATCTCTACAGTCCTTGTTAGCCTGTAGGTTTGGACACGGTCTTGCAGCTTTGCCCAACCTTCCCATACAGCGAGCCAACCGGGTATTCCTGTCCGCTTCGAGTCACACCAGCCTCCCAGCTTTGCAATAGTGTGACCGTCATTCACCACCTCAATCAGGAATAAATTGATTGGTACGTAGGGCCTAAAATAAAAATGATGATCGACTGACTTTCTGAAATGCCAACCACGTGTTTTTCCGTCCCGTTGATAGTCCAAACATGAATACCCTCAAAACAATAGAAAACCCATCTGCCCGTTGGGTTCTGAATCGGCTTTTTCTTCATGTCCGGAAATGTTCGGCTCTGCCTCTTCAGCTCATAGCGGATTCGATGTTGGATAGCAGCATAGACCATCAGACAGAGAGTCATCACCATTAACAGAGCTTCAATGCGCTCTGGTTTTTTCAAATACAGCGACGACACCAGGAAATCAGGACTTTTCAGGAAGCGGAATCCCCTCTCGACCTGCTGTTGTGATTTATACGTCCTTAGCAGTTCAGCCGTGCCTAGCCGGTCTGTATTTGTATCGTTGGTGGCCAGTACAAAGCAGCCCAGCGAAGCTTCCGCATCCCGGCGAGTCTGCACTGCAACCGAGCAGCAACCTGTTACGTAATACTCAAGGTGATCAGGTTCTGCGCCGTTAGCGGGACGACCTTTACCTTTGTAACAAGGCTTACTGATAACCATGGGTTCAGCCTGACAGAGTTCGGATTGCTTCTGCCATTGTCTGAAGGCTTCCATGGCGTCAGCTTCACACCGAAAGGCCTTTTTACCTAGCTTTTCCAGTTTTTCGAATTCCTTCAGGGACTTTTTCTGCATGCGCCTTGTCAGCGCCTTCTGCTCTTTTTCCTGGCTCTGTTTGTTCCGAAACAACGCCCAGCGTTGCTTGACCTCTGCGTAATCAGACGACACCTCTACAGCTTCATAATGCTCAAATCCCTCAACAGCCCCCATGGCGTGTAAGGGCACACTCTGCACCAGCCCTTTGGCAGCACTGATACTGAGCGGAACACGGGAAATAAATAGCTGACCCTGCTGGTCGAGTTCTCGAATAGTCTCCCCCACGTATAGTGCCGCATCGCCGACAAAGTACCGGGATGCCAGTGCCGCCTTGAAACTCTTCAAGTGCTCTGAAACCACCTGTTTAAAACTGGTCTTGTCAGTCACATTGCCACTGGCAGCCGCCATAAACAGGGGAATGCCTGCCCGGTTTTCGGTCATCAGGAGCAAAATGGCCTGATTCAAGTCCGGGCGATGGTCACGGCTATAGCCTTGGCAAAGCCGGATACAGTTGAGGTCTTCGTCACTCTCTTCGCTGTCGCTGTTGTAGCGACCGTCAACGTGAAAGCTGGTGCCATCAAGGTTTAACGCCTCGCAAGGCAGCTTGAGATGTTTCACCACCTTGATAGCCAGCTCGAAATAGACTTTACTGACATCCAGCTCAAAGAGTTCATCCAGTGTCCTGCCCAGTGCTTTGTCGTTTATGTGCTCCGGTTCGATACCAGGCCTGATCAGCTTGTCGAGGGGTTTGTTGGCAAAGAACTGGGGAAACATATGCAGGGATCGTCCAGTAAAGCCTAAGCCATTGATAATCATGCCAACAACGGCTTCACCATGGGATATGTGCCAGTCATCGGATACTTTTGGTGCTCGCCGGTCGATATGCTCGGCGATTTCCAACTCTTTGCACATTCCAGCCACCAATCCGAGGTGATCCATGATCTGACTGCGGTATTGAACAGGAGGCATAAGACGGTTTCCTGATATTTTCTTATCTGATAAATAGCAGAAATCAGGAAAATGTCAGGTGGGGTGGTGAATGTCGGGTGTGAAACAGCTATAGACGATATATTTCTTTGACAGAGCCAGCCAGAAGGTAGCTGTCGTAAGGCGTCTGGATATGGGTTGTCGTGACCGTACTGTTGATGGCTACCACCGCCTGTTTCGATCGTCTGTTGTCTGGTAGCCATCAAACAGGCATGGGAAATACGTTCCCACGTAGCAGTGGCTATTTTACTCACCAAAGACTGGAGGGACGACTTTTTTGGCATCGGGTCAGATTCAAGTCGGCAAAAAATGTCGGTAGAGCGGTGAGTCCATCAGCGTGAATGATATGAACGCCAACCCTGCGTTGAAACGCCTCGTAATAACAGGCTTTATAGTCGTTTCTACTGTTCTGACGTCCAGCTTGCCATGCCCATTACGGTAGCTGGAAAAGGCAATTGGCATTATTTCTTCGTCTTATCAACCAGCTTGCTTTCAGTGATCCACGACATCATTTCACGAAGACGAGCACCCACCTGCTCAATGGGGTGCGCCGCGTTATCACGACGGTAAGTGGTCATGGATGGATAATTAGTAGAACCTTCCAAAATAAACTGCTTGGCGTACTCACCACTTTGAATGTTTTTCAGCGCCTGACGCATAGCTTTTCGGGATTCTTCGTTGATAACTTTAGGTCCTGTCACATACTCACCATACTCCGCATTGTTGGAAATGGAGTTGTTCATGTTAGCAATTCCACCTTCGTATATAAGATCTACAATCAGTTTTAACTCATGCAGACACTCGAAGTAAGCCAACTCAGGTGCATAACCCGATTCAGTCAGCGTTTCAAAGCCCATTTTCGCCAACTCAACCACACCACCGCAAAGCACAGACTGCTCACCAAACAGATCGGTTTCGGTCTCATCTTTAAAGGTTGTTTCGATAATGCCATTACTACCCCCCACACCAGCGGCATAGGACAATGCCACATTACGTGCCTCGCCGGAAACATTCTGGTGCACAGCGACCAACTCTGGAACACCACCGCCCTTTAAAAATTCAGAGCGCACCTTATGACCGGGTGCCTTTGGTGCGACCATTATTACGTCCAGATCAGCCCGAGGCAAAATCTGGTTATAATGAATAGAGAAGCCGTGAGCAAAAGCCAAAGTAGCACCTTTTTTCAGGTTTGGTTCAATCCTGGTTTTGTAAAGTTCAGCCTGGCACTCGTCAGGGGTCAGGACCATCACAACATCAGCGAGACGCACGGCTTCAGGTACTTCACTGACAAACAGCCCCGCCTCTTCTGCTTTCCACCAGGAAGAAGAATCTTTGCGCAAGGCAACAGTTACATCTATGCCAGAGTCTTTAAGATTGTTCGCATGGGCATGTCCCTGAGAACCATAACCGACGATAGTCACTTTTTTGTTGCAGATAATAGAAAGATCGCAATCTTTATCGTAACAAATATTCATAACGAGAAGCCCTGCTGTAAAACGGTTATATGTCCATTAAACACGAAGATGCTAGTTTAACGGGTATATCAACGTCAAATTCAACCGTATGGGTCAATAAGACTGATCAGCAAGCCAATAACAATATCGTACTTCTTATCACACTTTAAGAAACCTGTTGTTTTCTTTGCCAGTTTCATGATTTTCAGGCTCTGTTTGATGCTCTAAGCCCCTAGTCATTCCTGCTCCGGCGTCGGGTAAAATCTGTATTTTTGTGCACGTTTTTTATTCATTTCACGATATTACAAAAACCGCTACTAAAAATCTAACATAATCTGTAATTATGCAGACTTATCTACGCCGTCGACATGAATGCACGACGAATCGTGTCTAACTCCACGCTTGTGTAGGGTTTTGGGTCGAGCTGTAACGTGTCTCGACCATAATTATCAAGGTTCAAACTCGCACTGTAATCCCTATCATGCAAAGTTTTACATTTCGGACATCGCCACTGGCGATCGGACAAAGCGATATTGTCGTTTATGTAGTTGCAAGTATGAACCGCACACTTTTTCGAGCTGGGAAAGAACCGATCTGCAATCACAATCTGGCATCCTCTCAGCTCTGCCTTGTATTCGACAAGCTCTCTCAGCTTGCCGAAACCTGCGTCACTGATTGCTCTTGCCAGTTTGCGGTTTTTTACCATGCCTTTTACATTCAGGTTTTCCATGGTGATTATTTTGAATCTTGACGTCAAATAATCACTTACCTCATGTATTACGGCTGATCGCTGGTTACTGATCCGGTAATGAAGTTTTGCAACTACCCGCTTGGCTTTCGCGTAACGGTTGCTTCTCTTTATTTTGCGGCTTAACGCTCTCTGTTTCCTGTTAAGGCGTTTCAGAGAGTGTTTCAGTTTCTGATTAGCAGCAAAGGTTTTGCCATTCGAACAAATAGCTAAATTTTTGATGCCAAAATCAACGCCTACAGACTCATTGCTTTGTGCTTTTGGGTCGTAGTCTTGAGTGTCTACCAAAATAGAAGCGAAATACTTTCCGGCTCGCTTACTGATCGTCACCTGACAGGGTGTGCCCGTGAATCTCAGTTCCTGGCGCATTTTAATTTTGGTTTTCAGTTTCTCAATGCGAAGTGTTCTGCCGTCAACATGGAACTTGGGTTTTTCTCTCAGAGAAAAACTATCGTGTAGGCCTCGCTTCTTGAATCTTGGGTAACCTGCTTTTTCTCCTTTCTTCACCCGACGAAAGAAATGAGTAAAGGCGTTATGAAGATCGTCGACTGTATTTCTCGTTACACGTTGACTGACTTCGGCATACCAGGGGAACTCAAGCCTGAGTTCTTTGTATTTTTCATTCGCAGCCTTCTTTGACCACTTAACGCCTTCTTGATTGAAATGGGCTAACAGTTGATTGAACGCATGACGACGAGAACCACAAGCCCTGTCAAGATAATCGGCTTGTTGTTTTGTCGGTCTGAGTTCAATCTTGTGAGCTAACAACATCTTGCAAAGTCTCAAGCATCTTTTTGTGTTTCTTGCTTCGGCTGCCGTAAAGTCTTGCGCTGAATACAGTGATTATTTCCAATACATCATTGGCGAGTTCTTCTTCAAACGAAGGCTGATCGCCTTTATGTACGATGACTATTTCTATTCCCTGCAATTCACATAGGGAGAACACCAATTCAGCGCCGAACCTTAACAGCCTGTCTTTATGTGAAACCACCAGTCGTTTAATCTGACGTTTCATTATTAACTCAAGTGGCTGATTAAGTCCTTTTTTCCGGTAGTTCATGCCAGAACCAAGATCACGTATAACCTGAGTTCGCCAACCTTTTGCAGAACAGTAGGCTTCCAGTAACTCTTGCTGCCTGTCTAAGTCTGGCTTTTGGTCGTGACTGGATACCCTGCAATAGCAAAGAGTAGGCGCAGCTTCGTTGCTGAAGCCCATCAATTCAGACACGTCGTAGTAACGAGTTCCACCTTTGGTCTTTCTGGCAGGAAGCAACTCACCTGTACTTTCCCATTTTCGCAGTGTTACAGGGTCTGTACCAAGTAAACGAGGGGCCTCACCTATCTTCACTAATCTCTTATCCATGCTTGAGATTTTATCAGATAGTTTCAGATTATAATAGTTTACTGAGAACTGTTTTTAGCCCTTTTCGACTACCCTAAGGAGATCAGGAAGGCTATTTACACGACGAATGCGATGGAGTCGCTGAACAGCGTCATCCGAAAAGCTATAAAAAACAGGAAAATATTCCCAACGGATGATGCCGTTCTGAAGGTTATTTTCCTGGCGACAGAAAAAGCGTCGACTAAATGGACTATGCCAATAAGAGACTGGAAGTCAGCTATGAACCGGTTTGAAATCATGTTTCCAGACCGGATCAAGGTGTAAACAAGTCATGGCGTTTACACAAAATTATTTACAGGCTCAAAATTCAGGCTCTTAGGCTTCCAGCTGCTCCTTTGAGGCTCCTCCCAGCTGCTCCTTTGAGCTTTTAATAGGCTGTTGTTCTGCAGACTGCTCTGCCTCTTCATCAGACAACATTGGGTCATGTGAGCTATCTGATTGAGTTCCTTCATCACTGGAAAATCCACCGTTTTTGTTGAAATTAGAGTGCATCTTTTTAATTTTCCGTACTTGTTTCATTACTTTCCTTTTCTTCTTGTTCAACTCTTCAAGATTGCTCTCTAACTCTTTGATCTTGTCGTCCTTACTCTTTATTTCTTCAGGAACCTTCTCTAGTTGTCGCCGGAGTTTTTCGTTTTCTTCAGTAAGTGCATTGACTATACCTAATGAATCATCATACTGTTGTTTATGAATAGTCATCAAATAATCTGCTTGCCTTACCTCGGTTGTTAACTGTTCAAATTTTTTAGATATTTCTTCGTTCTGTTCTTTTAGCTCAAGCTCCTTTTTTTTAAATTCACTTTCAATCGCTTTTGTTTTTGTATTAAAATCATCTTGACAGTCCCTTGCTCTGGCATCATGTTCTTTCTGAACTTTCGCCAAGTTAGCTCGGTGTTGTATCTTAAGCGCCTCTATTGTCTCTTGATAATTTTTTACCATGACTTTATTCTTTTCATGATTGCTTATAATAAAGGTCTCGCGTTCTTCTTGTGATTTTTCAAGATCTCTTTCAAATTCTCGTTTATCTATAGTATGTTGATCTCTCAAAGAATCTAATTGTGCTTTTAGTTTCTCTATTTCTAACTGACTTGCTTTTAAAGCCTCATTTGCTTTCTTTTCTTCAAGTTTTGCAGTCTTAACTGATTTATTCAGTTCTACTAACTGTTCGTTTAAATTAGCATTCACTCTGGTTAAATGTTTTGCTCTATTTTCATCTGATAATTCAAGGATTTTCCGAGCATTAAATTCAGCGATTTCCTTGACTGCCTCCCATTGTCCTTGTTCTGTCTTGTATTTCGGGTCTGATAAAGAGGGGTTGAGAGAAGACTCATCGCCTGTGCTCTTATCAGTAAGATAAGAAACCTCTTGATACAATTTACTCATAAACTCTACATCTTCACTATCACTGTTTGGGATACTCAGGTAAACAGTAGATACGCAATTGTAGTTATGTGAACTCTCTTGAATGAGTCTATTTATGAATGGCATTCGAGGATCTTGATCATCATAAGCAGATGCCTGTCCCTGGTATCCAGGCAAACTGAAAACAATTGTTGCATGATCAAACAATTTTTCATCATTATTTCTCTGAGAGTATTCGGGCAATGCATCTGCAGCTTGTAAATGTCTTTTAATAAAAAAATCCGGAATGATAACATCTTCTGTTCCTGGTTCTGGTTTTGGTATAGGGACAACGCTGGCAAAACAGTGTTTAAATTCCTCATCCCCATTCCATGAGATATATGCATCACCATCGGGTAAATTTTCTTGATCGCTGGAAGAATTCCAGTGGATTTCTATCGGACATGTATAAGGATTTTTGTTGCTTTTCTGCCTCCATTCATTCAATGCACTCTCATCAAAGCCGTTCTTTTGACTGGAAAATACATAGAATTTTAGCTGTGAAAACCTATTGTCATTCTTAATTCTAAATTCGCAGGGCAGGTTGCGTACTTTGGGTTCAAACACTTGAAGCAAAACGTTTTTTGTAACTGCCTTGTCAGCCTGACAAGGTAATTCTGGATTACGCATGGTGCCTCCATCTGCAACCATGGCGGCTCTGCCAATCATGGTAGTAGCTCTTTTGTCACCCAGATCATTAAGCACAAAGTCCAACTCTGTAAGTGGGCCACCATCATAATGCCCATTATTTTTGCAAATAATAACCTTGAGGTTGCCCGGTATCTGCACCTCATGTACTTTAACAAATCCTGCAAAAGAGTATGACGATGCAATTGCAATCATATTTGCCAGCAAACATTTTTTCAGGAACAGTTGCTTAATAGACCTGTGCTTCATTATCCGTCACTCAATGATTAAACGTTAGTGTTACTTGGCAATTCGCTACTTGTTTCGTGGCTTAATGCTCTACCATCGTACTAAATAAAGTAGTCTGCCTAATTCCAACAGAGAGAGTTTTATGTATAGTACAAGCTGACGTATTGTAAACATATTAATGACAATAAATTTGCAGTTTGCGTATGTTTTTTGTTTTTAATATCCGTGAAGACTTTTATATATTTATTGATAATATAAATACAGAATATTTATCGAAATCGCGTAAAACCCAGTACTTTGAGTGCGGGGATGTAAGCGAGGCTTGCAGAGCAAGCTCCTTGTGGTATCTTTTATCTGTCAGGCGTTTCCAGCGATTACGCTACCTGATAAGAAAAGTAAAATACCTCCGCTTTCTGCCCGTGTTTTTCAACAATCCGAAAGGTAGAGCAGATTGTCGAATAAGGCATATACCGCTATTGGTAAGGAATATGCTGCGGCAGGGCATTGCCGTCTAGTTGCAGGAATCCCCGTCGTTTACGGCTATCTCTTAGTCACATCTCCTAATCTTGGTTTATCCTTCTCTATGGTAAACCAAGATCATGATGCCACTACCACCTCAGCAATGGGCTGAAAGCATTTTTGGGGATGCACAGTTGGGAGATAAACGTCGTACAAAGCGATTAGTCCGTGTCGCTGCAAGCCTTTCTGCAAATACTGGTTCATCCATGGCCAGTGCTTGTAGCGGTCATCTTGCCGCTGTTGAAGGGGCTTACCGGCTTATTGAAAATGAGGCCGTCAAGCCTGAAGCCATTGCTGAGGCTGGTTTCCAGTCAGCAGCCCTTGCGGCAGAAGATTCTCACCTTCTATTAGCCATTGAAGACAGTACCGCTCTTAGCTATTCACATTCCGTCAGGTCAGAGCTGGGTGATATAGGTGAACCAGAGAAAAGCCGGTCTAAAGGGATTTGGGCGCATACAGTGATGCTGATTGACGCTGATACTGAGCGGACGGTTGGCTTAATTGATCAGCAACGCTGGATCAGGGATATTGAGGAGCGTGGCAAAAGACATGAACGCAAGCAGCGGCCTTACGAAGAAAAAGAAAGCTTTAAATGGCAGCGTTCATCAGAAAATATTGAGTCCAGGCTGGGTCTCCAGATGGGAAAGACTATCAGTGTTTGCGATCGTGAAGCGGATGTTTTTGAATATATCCGGTACAAGCAGCTTCATTGCCAAAGGTTTGTTGTCAGGGCGACGCAGAATCGGGTTTTGGTCGATGATGACAGGCTTCTTTTTTATGCAGTGAGCCAGGAAGCTGCTCTTGGAACTTATGTAGTGGACGTTCCTCAACGTGGAGGACGCAAAGCACGATCAGTAATGCTACAAGTAAAAAGGAAGACAGTGACCATTCAATCACCTCAAAGGCTCGGTGGTCGATTGGAACCAGTCACTGTGAATATTCTTATTGCCGAAGAGTTCAACAACGACACAAAGGAGTGTTTGCGTTGGATTTTATTGACATCTGAACCGGTTGATACATTTGATGATTGCCGTATGGTATTACGGTTTTATGAGCTGCGCTGGCGTATAGAAGAGTTTCACAAAGCCTGGAAAACCGGGGCGGGTGTTGAACGTTTGCGGCTTCTTTGTGCAGGTAATGTGCTTCGTTTAGCTGTAATACTCATGTTCGTCGCCGTCAGGCTGTTACAGATCAGGGAGGCCTTGATGCTCCCTTATGACAGAAGACACAAAGACGATAAAGCCTGGAACGAGAAAACGCCGGCTAGCCGTGTTGTAAGTAAAGAAGAGTGGAAAGTGCTGTGGCTTACTTACTACGAAGGAAAGTCGTTGCCTAAAGAAGAGCCAACATTGACTTGGCTTCTCCATACCATTGCAAAAGTAGGTGGCTGGTGTGACTCAAAACGCACCGGCATACCCGGATGGTTGGTCATTTGGGAAGGGTGGGCAAAGTTGCAAGATCGTCTCCACACCTACCGCATGACAAAAGGTGTGGAGACGTGACTAAGAGATAGCGTTTACGGCGGGGAGGATGTCAATTCATGTTTCAAGGGATGATGTTGGTACAGTATAGGGAATGCATAGAAAAGCCCCGGCCGTTTGCCCGGGCTTTTGATGGGAAAAAACAGCGATAACTATGTCATGGCTATACGCGACAGCTCCTGCACAGCCACTGACAACATGGCCAGGTTAGGTCCCGGTGCAGACTGAATGCTCTCTAACGTGTACTGCCAGCGCTCCATGGATTGGCTGCGCACCTCAAGCCATTGGCACAGGGCTTCGTCGGAGGTTGTGTCTACATTCGCCAGTGCATGGGCACAGCTGTCTGAAAGACTGCGATCGAGCTGATCACGCAAAGAGGCCTGAGCCCTTCGCTGCCAGACATCCGATGCCGGCAACGCCCGAACCTGACTACGAAACCAGTGTAAAGACAATCGCTCTTCCAGTGCAAAGTATACACGGGCGGCATCTTCTACAGGTTGCTGCCGGCAACCAGCAATAGCAACGATACTCATGGCGTAATAACGGTAACGCAGGGCTGCACAGTTATGGGCCATTTCGGGGCTAAATCCTTCTGTCGTCAACTGCTCAACCAGTTTTTGCAGCCATTCACGGTCACTGTCACCAAGCAATTGTTCCAGGTTGACGGCAATACTTTCCACCCCATTTTTGTACATGTCGATCAACTGCTGCACATCCAGGTGACTGCCATGCATCCGAAGCATCCAGATACAGGCCTTTTCAATCTGGCGCTGAATTCGCACCCTTTCATTGCGCTGGATTGCATCGTTCACATCAAAGCCCAGGGCTTCGAACTGGTCCCATAATGTTTCAAGAGACTGAATGCGCATTACAGCAGTATAAGCACGCACCGCATCAATAACACTGCAATGGGTTTCCTGCTGAATATAATCAATAAAGGTCTCTCCCATCCGATTGCCGACCTCATTGCTCAGGTGTGTTGCCAGAATTTCTGTTTTCAGGGCGTGCTGATCAATTTGTGCGGCGTAGCGCTGACGCAGAGGCGTGGGAAAGTAGTGGTAGAGGGCTTTACTCAGATACGGGTCTTCATCCACTTTTGCAGCCACCAGGTCTTCACAGAGTTTTAGCTTGGAGTGGGAAAGCAGTACAGAAATCTCGGGACGGCTTAACCCCTCTTCATGGAGATAACGTTCTTTCAGTTCCTCGTCGGAAGGCAGGCACTCCAGCTTACGGTTCAAACGACCTTGACTTTCATACTTTCGAATGAGCTGACGGTGATCGTTAAACAGCAAACTACTTTGATGATTGCTTATGCTCAGGCGTTGGCTTTGCAGAAAGTTATGACGCAATACCAGTGATGCAATTTCGTCAGTCATATCTGCCAGCAGTTCATTACGCTGTTTCATGGTAATATCACCAGCAGCCACCACCTGATCCAGCAGGATCTTGATATTGACTTCGTAATCGGAACTTTCAACGCCGCCAGAGTTGTCCACTGCATCAGTGTTGATTAAGCCTCCCTGGCGGGCAAACTCGATACGAGCCTGCTGTGTCAAACCCAGGTTACCGCCTTCGCCCACCACTTTTACGCGTAGTTCGCTGGCATTAATACGAACACTATCGTTTGTCCGGTCGCCTACATCAGTATGGGTTTCAAAGGAGGCCTTCACAAAGGTGCCAATACCACCGGTCCATAACAGATCCACAGGTGCCTTCAGCATTTGCTGAATGAGTTCGGCAGGGGTCAGTAAAGGGTTTTCAATACCCAGCGCTTTACAGGCTTGCGGACTCAAACGAATTTTCTTGGCGGCACGGCTGTATATACCACCGCCTTTAGAAATCAGTATACGGTTATAGTCATCCCAGCTGGAGCGAGGCAGAGCGAACATCCGTTTACGCTCAGCATAACTGCTGGCAACATCCGGGTCAGGGTCAATAAAAATATGCATGTGGTTAAATGCACCTACCAACCGGATATGTTCAGACAGGAGCATGCCATTGCCAAACACATCACCAGCCATATCGCCAATAGCAATGGTAGTGAAAGGGCTGCTTTGGGTATCGTGCCCACGTTCTTTAAACAGCCGTTTTACCGACTCCCAGCCACCACGGGCAGTGATGCCCATTTTCTTGTGATCGTAGCCCTGGCTGCCTCCAGAAGCAAAAGCATCACCCAGCCAGAAGTCATAGTTGTCTGATACATCGTTAGCAATATCAGAGAATGTCGCTGTGCCTTTGTCTGCTGCAACGACCAGGTAAGGGTCATCTTCGTCATAACGTACGACACTGGATGGGGGGACAATATCGCTCTGACGCAGGTTATCTGTAATATCCAGTAAGCCAGATATAAAGGTTTTGTAGCAGGCTACCCCTTCGGCCATGATTTCATCGCGGGAACCATTGTCTGGTAGCTGTTTAGGAATAAATCCGCCCTTGGCACCATGGGGCACAATAATGGCATTCTTCACCATCTGTGCTTTCATCAGTCCCAGGATTTCGGTTCGAAAGTCCTCCCGGCGGTCAGACCAACGCAAACCGCCCCGGGCAATCTTACCACCACGCATGTGCACACCTTCCACTTTGGGTGAATACACAAAGATTTCAAACATTGGGCGAGGCTGTGGCGCGGCAGGAATCATGTCGGGCTTCAGTTTAAAGGACATATAGCTTTTAGGCTGACCTTCACTGTCGAGCTGATAGGCATTTGTCCGTTGCATGGCATTAATTACGCTGAGGAAGTGGCGTAAAATACGATCCTCATCAAGGTTGGCCACATCATCGAGCAGCTTAATGATTTTTTCGGTAATTTTTTCCGCGCGCTTTGCACGCTCAGACACGCTGTCAGGGATGAAGCGTATCTCAAACAAACGCACCAGCTGGCGGGTAATAGCCGCATTATTGATGACGACCTTTTCCATGTATGACTGACTGAAAGGAATTTGCAGCTGCAGCAGGTATTTAGCCAAAGCTCTCAGTAGCATAACCTGACGCCCCTCAAGGCCGGCGCTCACTACCAGGGTATTAAATCTGTCGTTTTCAAGCTCGCCACGCCAGGTGCTGATAAACACCTGCTGAAACTGTTCACGCAGCGCACTGTCTTCCAGATTCATGGTGGAGCAAGGCGCAATTCGGAAATCCAATACCCAACCGTCGCCGCCTTTTTTCGGCGTTATTTTATAAGGTCTGGCACTGAAGACTTTCACCCCCATATGCTCAAGGATGGGTAGCACATCAGAAAGTGCCAGATGTTTTCCCGTACCCAGCACCCGGAAATGCCAGTGCTCAAAGTCATTCACCGGGTGATACAGGGAGGTACTGATGGGTGTGTGCTGGTTGAGTCGTCCAAAGCGCCCAATATCTGCTACAGCCTGCCGGGGATGTACGTCTTCCCGGTAAGCAGCGGGGAAAGCCTCAGCATAAAGGCGGTACAAACGGCTACCAGCAGCCTCGCCATGGGCGTCGAGAACGGCCTGGCGCAGGTGATCCTTCCAGCTCAGTACCGCCTCGGTCATGGTTTTCTCAAGGTCGGCAATAATATTGGTGTCCAACTCGTGGGAGTTTTCAAAGTGCACAGTAAACTGGAGCTGTACCAGTGGGTGCTCAGACAGATGTACACTGAAGTCAATACTGTGTCCACCCAGTTCATCCAGCAAAATCTGTGCCAGGCGCTGGCGGAGGCCGGTGTTAAAATGATCCCTCGGTACGTAGGCCATTACATTGATAAAGCGGTCATAACTGTCAGGACGCAGGAAAACCCTCATCTGACGGCGCTCCTGACAATCCAGAATCCCCATAATGGTGTTTTGCAGTTGCTCCTGGCTGGACTGGGCTAATTCGTCTCTGGGGTAGGTGTTAATGACATGATGCAGGGCTTTGCCCCGGTGACTATGCTCTGGCGTATCAGCAATTTCAAGCAGCCGTTCTACCTTCTTTCGCAGCATGGGAATCTGCTCCAGCGGGGTAGAGTATGCCTTTGATGAAAACAGGCCAAAGAAGCACCACTCCCCAATGACACGACCTAAGTCGTTAAAATGCTTGACACCCAGGTAATCAAGATGTGCCGGTCGCTGGATAGTGGAGCGTGTGGATGACTTGGTGATCACCAGTAGCTCAGGCCCGTGCAGTTTTTCCAGCTGATAAGATGACAGGTGTTGAATATCCGCACTCTGGCTGTATTCCTTGCGGAAGGTGCCAAGACCTGAGTTTTTCTGAATATGGAGCCTGGCACTATTGTCGGACTCACTCACCTCATAATAGCGATAACCAATAAACAGGAAGTTGTCGTTTTTCAGCCAGCGCAGGAAGGCCAGGGTTTCTTCCTGTTCTTCTGCTGTGACTGGCTGAGGTTGACTCTCACACCACTGTATGGCTTCATCGAGGCGGGCAGACATGGCTGTACGGTCATCAATCACCTGCCGTACATCAGCAATGACCGCTTTTATGCTGGTAACGATATGCTCCAGCTCCTGAGTACCACCCTGACGGTCAATTTCAATCTGCATCAGCGCTTCGGATTTCAACGGGTCCTTTTCAGTGCCAGCTTTTTGCAGGGAGATCAACTGACCGTTTTTATCCCTTTGCGACTGAATCACGGGATGGTTGATGTTGTGAACCACGACCTCCTGATTATCCAGGGTCATCAGGATAGAAGCCACCAGAAAGGGCATGTCATCCACCAGGACTTCAATAATACTGTGGGTGGAGTGCCAGTAGTGTGTTTCTGGCTCAGGATTATAGGCACGGATATTCAGCTCGCCTGGCTTCCTTTGCTGAATAAATTGCCAAAGGCAAAGAATAGCGCCATAACAATCATCAATTGATATATGCAGAAGATCTCTCGACTGAATCTGTCGGAAATAATAGTCCGCCAGACGACCTGCCTGCTCGCGGTCACGTTCTGGCATGCGCTCGGTTATCCATGACTGAACCTGACTGAGGGTCAGTTTACGAATGTCTGTAAATGTACTCATGTCTTTTCTTTTACACCTTATGCCCTATCTTAAAAGGCAAATCATTTCGGGTGTTATGAATTGTTAACAAATGTAATTATGAGAAAAAGTAACCCGGAAAATTTAACAGAATGCGACCTAAGTTGCACTGCTATGGCACGTCTGGGTGCAATTAAAAGTGTTCCTTAGGGTTTGTCCTTAAATAACTTCCCGATTTGCTTGCCCCATTGCCGTTTTAGCGTGGGCACAGGTGGTCGAAATGAGGAGGTTATTTTCAGACAAATCCTTAGACAGCAATCTGTAACTGCTCATACTTAACTGGCAAAGCAACCGCATAGGTCAAAGAAAAAAGCTGCTCAACTGTGATAGACATGCGACCTGCGCCTTTCTCAAACGCCATGATCGACACCACAGATAATGAATCGTTACGCTCGTTTGTCAAAACCCTGCTCGACCTGAGTTCGACGTGAGTAACTGATTTTATATAGCATAGCTACCATGCTGATCAGGGATGGGGTAGTACTGCGTGCTGACCAGGGTATTTTGCACGGTAGACGACTTTTGCAGGCAATTTGAGCCAAGGTTAAATCAATATCTAATGGAGAGCATTGTAACCATAATCGTATTCGTAAACAGTCTCTATCAATCAGCGAAGTGGCAACAATCGTCATCATGTTTCATGCTAAAGGCTATCGTTGCCTGAAGCATTTCTCTATTGATCATGTCTATAAATATTGGCGCAGGCACTTTCACGGGCTGGTCAGTTACTTTGCTCTTATGCCGCAAGGGCTATCTATTAGTTTCTTGCAGTTACTGGCGTTTCCTGTAGACTCAACAGGCATTGCTATCTGGAAAAAAAGTTTGCTGAGCTTATGCCGCAAGCGCTTGAGGTGCTATCTATTAGCTTTCTTGCAGACTCGGTATGCAAGGTATCTGGCGTTTCCTGTATTGACTCAACAGGCATTGCTATCTTAAGGACGAAGCAGGCTAGGGCAAGTCTTCCACCCACATTGAGACGGTCAACGATCAGCTGAATAATATCTCCCAGATAGAGCACAGCCGCCACCGTTCAACGTTTAATTTCATGGTCAACTTGCTCGCAGGGCTTGTGGCCTGTACTTTCAGAAGCATTTCTTGAAAATTCAACACTCAGGACTGGTTGAAGTGGCTTAATAGCTGTTATGTCAGGCTCAGGTCTATAGTGCATATAGCATAGAACAGCCTGTCAAAACCAGGTAGGAGCCATAACCTTTCATCATTGCCTGGAAATTGCGACGTTCAGCGCTTCCTGGACATTAGGCTCAAATTGCGACATGAGTGCATGAGAAATTTTTGTTGTTTGACCAATCAGCAGCGATAATGCTTTAGGACGTGCAAATACAGAGATCCCCTTCATGACTTTAGCATCCACAATATGGTTAGAATCATCTTGAACCAATACTACGACCGTTCGAGATTTCCAGCGACTCTGCGTCCGACCTATCTTAACCTGCCCTTTTTTCGCCATGCTCTGAAGCATGCGATTAAAAGCGCGAATTTGCAGGTATCCAAGGACAATTTGCATTATCCAAGCACTGGCTGCGAAATAAATTAAAACCATTGTTGAATCCATCGCCCACCTCTTGTTAAAAAAGGGCAAGCGCGAGCTTGCCCAATACAGTTTACCCTTTAACCTTTAAATAGGAGCGTTGGGTATTATCTATGGGAGATAGATTAGAACATGACCTGACCACCAGTGATATTGATCGACTGTCCTGTGCAATAGGCAGCCTCATCACTCGCATAAAACTTCAACACATTCAGTACGTCTTGGTATTCACAGCCTGCCTTCAAAGGTACTTTATCAATATAGATTTGTTCCACTTCAGATTCCGGAACGCCAAGTTTTTTTGCATACTGGGGTATCAACGACTGAAACATTGGGCTTTTCAGCAAATTGCCTAACATTAATGAGTGTACGGTTACATTGTGCTCCGCTAAATCCAGAGCTAAAGACTGGGTTAAACCTACACCACCAAACTTGGCTGCTGAATACCCACTATTGTGTTTAGAGCCAACTTTACCCGATTTGGAGTTGATCTGGATAATACGCCCGCCACGTTTTTCGCGGATCATTATTTTTGATGCCTCCCTCGCGCAAAGGAAGTACCCAGTCAGGTTTACATCGATAGACATTTGCCATGCGTCCAGAGGGAAACTATCGATTTTCGCCGCGTGAGCAACGCCCGCACTGTAAACCAGCAGGTCAACACGCCCAAAATACTCGTCGACTGCCTTAAGCATATCTACTACGCTTTGCTCTTTGGTCGCATCCACTTCAACACCAAATGCCGCTTGAGGACCGTATTCTTGATTAATTTTGTCAGCCACTAACTCCGCATTAGTACCATTTAAATCAGCTACCGCAATGCGGTAGCCTGCATCCGCAAGACCTGAGCTTAGAAACTCACCCAATGTCTGACCACCGCCAACTACCAACGCTACTTTACTCATTTTCAATACCTTGCTTACAAAATGCTCTGTTCCTGGAGCACTAATATTCAGTTTAAAAAGATAATTTCATCACCACAGCTCACATGCTGAGGTCGTTCACCGTATACATGTAAACACCCAGGGTACTCAGCTTCGTTTAATGCATCGAATCTGATGGTGATATGCCCTAGCTCTGCTAAGTTTTGGTTGACAACATCACCAACAGCGGTGATTGGATATTGCTGCTGTCCTAGTTTGAGCACCCCTCCTGGCTTTATCTCGCCTTTAAGTACATCATGACCATGAATAAAGCAGTAGTCGGCGGCATCGCTTGGAGCCATATCGCTAAAGATAATCATCATGTCATCTTCCAGAGCGCAATTTGCGAATTCACCAATACTTTCAATTCGAACTTGATACAGGGGTAACATTCATTTTTTCCTACTGATAGATAAACATTGAAACAAACCAAGCTAGCAAAACAGTTGGAGCACCTGTTAAAAAGCGCGAATACAGGACTGATGGAACCCCAACTTCCACGGTTCCTTGTTTCGCTTCAGCCAAACCCAGTCCGACAGGAATGAAATCACATGCAGCCTGGGCGTTGATGGCGAACAAAGCCGGCAGTGCTAAATGGGGTGGTATATTTCCCATGCCTATCTGAGTTCCCACCAGTACACCAATGACTTGGGCGATGACCGCGCCAGGACCGAGGAAAGGCGATAGTAACGGGAACGAGCAAATGAGTGCCAACGTAACCAGGCCAAGTGGATTTTGCGCAAGTGGTGTTAAGGCATTAGCAATCAAGTCACCTAAACCTGAAGCCATAATGACCCCAATCAACATCGATACAAATGCCATAAACGGTAGTATTGTCTTCAACACCGTATCAATCGTTTCACGCCCGGCCTGGAAGAATGTCGCAATGACAGAACCCATACCAATACCAATTTTGGCGAGTAAGCTGTCGCTCTGCTGAGACAGTTTTTTGGTCGTATCGTAAGTACTTTCTGCCTGTAGAATTTCAGCACCAGAATCATCGGTTGTTGGTTTCGTTGCTGCGCTGTCAAAACCCAGCAATTGAATATCACCTTCTCGAACACCTGAAACGTAGATATCTTCCGTAATGAACTGTGCAAGCGGACCACTCTTACCGGTCGAGTGAATATTGACAGTTGGTATACGCTTTTTAGGGTATAAACCACAGCGTAAGGTACCACCGCAATCGATCACCGCAACTGCCACTTCCTCATCAGGAACGATGGTTTTAAATCCATCAACCGCTTCGTATCCGGTCAGTTCATGTATGCGGTCAACAATGCCTGGTCGAGTGCCTCCAGTGATGTAAGCCACTTTTTTGTTAGTTTCGACAGGCAACTCAAGAGGTCCACCCCAGCCACCAACACCTTTTTGTATGCGTAAGATTTTAGACATTCCTATCTTCTCATTAGCTAAAGTGAACTTCACGCTCTAACTGAACACCCTGCTGACGTTCAACTAAGGCAGTTGTGAAGTCGGTGATCCAGCCACGGAAAAAATTAGTGAGCATACCGACCAGTAAGTAACTGATCGCAAGTGGACCTAACGTTAAACCCAGAGTGGTGAGGCCACTGGCAATTCCCAGATAGACGAACAGCTCGCCCGGGTTGATATGAGGAAATAAACCGTTCATCGAGTGGCAACTGTATGATGCAGCGGCATAATATGAAGGTTTGTAGCTCTCAGGCAAGAAACGACCTAAGCTCAAAGTCATCGGGTTACAGAAAATGAACGTGCCAACAACGGGAAGCACCAGGTAGCGAGATACAGGGTTTCCGGCACTACGCTGTGCTAACTTCTCCACTTTGTCTTGACCAATCAGACGGATCAGTGCGTTCATCGCAACTAATAGAGAAATCAACAAAGGTAAAATGCCGGTAACCATACCAGAAAATACCTCTCCACCTTTTTGGAATAGTCCGATGAACCATTCCGCACCATGAATTATCCATTCCATAGTTTAACCTCGTTGCTTTAGTTGGCTCTTTGTTTAAGCTCGCATTTATACTTAAACGACTTCAAGATGCCAAGTCTATATCAGCTATAGCCCTTTATTCATAAGGGTTGCCAGTGATAAAAAACTGATATCTTCAAATTGGCTCTTTCTGTGCTTCAAGGAGCTAGCCTATCAGCAGCTCCAGCAGCCTATACATAGCGGTTTCTCCTCGTCACCTGATGTTATGGAGATATTCAAAAAAGCCGAGATATACCTAGGTGAATTCAAGATGCAGGATTCAGTATCTGAAAATTGTCATTAATCCTGCTCACTAACGAAGCACCTGTTTCTGGTAGCGTAACATACAGAAAATGACGTATATTTTTCCGGAAATCTTTCGGTTTTGCAAAGTATTGATTATTTCGAGCGTACTCATTCATTACCTTCCATAACCGCTCAATTGGGTTCAGGTTTGGGCTGTAGGGCGGAAGGTGATGCAGTTTTATACCCAGCTTTTCAGCCTCATCAACGACTTCCTTCGAATAGTGATAACCTGCTCCATCCAGCACCCTGTGAATGATACTCTTTGATGTATAAGCGGACTTAACTTTTCTGAAGAATTCAATGATAGCCAGCCCGTTAACCGTCTCGAACTGATCAAAAACAGCAGCAGACAAGTTGTTCAACTCTATCGCCCCGACGATGTTCATTCGGTTGCGACTGCCCATAGTATTGATGACTTTATCAACACCTTTGCGTATCCAGCCCGGGGTGATTTTGGTGGCTTGCGTTGGGTGAACTGCATCCATGAAAAGCACAACCTCACTCTCAGGCAGTGAGGCTTTCAACTCTTCGTAGTGCTCAATAAACTCTGCCTGCTTACTGGCATCCGCCTTGTGCGGTACACCTTTTGGTTTTTTGCAGGTGAAGCCTTTTTGGTGCAACCACTTGTTGAGGCCTGACACGGTGTATTTGACAGCCCGGCGTTCAAAAATATATGACACAATTTCGTAGACATGGGCGTAAGTATGCTCTGAAATATGCGCAATTAGCTGCTCACTTTGCTCGTCATTAAGATGAAAGATGACTCTCACTGCCACCGTTTTCAGGTTTCAGTTTGTCCTTTTTCAGGTAGTCATCAATGTGCCGGGCAATGGAAAATTCACTTTTTCTCAATGCCTGAGCAATGGCGGTTATTGACCAGCCTTCAGATCTCAGTAATACGGCTTTAATACGGTCACACACCCGAGCATCCCGCGACGTTTTGTGTTGGGACTCCAAGGTTGATTTTTGCTGAGGTGTGAGCATAAATTCTGGCATCCGTTGATGATTGCTAAAAAAACACAGAAAAATCAAGCATCTTCAATGGTCACGAGTATAAGCAGGCAGTTTCTCTTGTAAAACATCTCTTTGAGGACAGGGTCAGGAACAAAGCAAAGACCAAAACTCTTCCATCGTATTGACGGCACTTCGTGAAATCCTTCACCGCTTTCATCTCTCGCATACTCTCCAGCCCCATGGCAAACCGTTTTATGTTCGCAATGCTGGCAAGCCCTAATATCCGTACACCTCTTTCATCCTGAGCTTGTCGAAGGATGATGTCACCGCAATTCGACAAGCTCAGTGCGAACGATGTATGGGTAAAGCACTTAGCGGCAGTAGTCACAATCGACAAGCCCGTTATAGATAGTGTATTCGTCAGTAAACATCAGCGTTATCAGCGTTCCCTGAGCAATCACTCTTTCTGGTAGCTAGATGGCCTTCTGTTTGAGGTTAATCAAACATCCTGAAACAACCTGTGCTCCACGCTGGATCATGCCAAAGATTGGCTGTTTTTCTTTTTCCAGAGTGCCTCTGCCACGGGTTCCTTTTAAACGGTTTCTGCACCCAGGTCGACCTTTTTTTAACAGCGCCTGTATTCCCCTTATGGTTAGCAATAACACAGACTTCACTAAATTTAACTTCACCTTCAAGGCTCATCGGTGGACTCCTGGCACTGACAGTTTTTCACAATTGCCAAGTCTATTTTGTACATCATCCTTGTTGAGTCCAAGCTCTTGAGCGATCTGCCTGTGTGAGGGATTCAGTGACATCAGGTACAGGCAGTGCGTCCATATCTTGAAGGTTGGTGATGACCAGAAAATACGGACAGAGTCAAATCATTGAAATCACGCCGACATCCCTTGCAATCGTAGTGCTACCAGTGTGTTTTCCACACTTTGTCATGTTATAGCTGTCACATTGAGGACAGCACCACACACCATCGGGGCCATCAAAGCTGTCTAAGCAGGTCATAGCATTTGGCGTTATCAGACAGGTCATGAAAATTCAATACCATACTTTTATTTTTACTTGATAAGCCAAGTCATAACAGTCGGGAAAACCGTAGCTATCTTACTCACTTTCACTACTGAAATGACGGAAAAAACTGATTTCAAAATATATTTTATATACCTGATGTGTGACTTTAAGCTGAAAGCATACCCTCAAACTGCATAGGCTCATGCCCAGACTGGATGTTCAAGTAAATTCCAACAGTGATGCCCAGCAACTTTCGAGCTACACGACTTGTCAGGTGCCATTCATCCCTAGTTCTCACACGCTGCAGCTCAAAGTACTCGGCCAATTGACCAATGACCGTCTCTATACGTCGCCGAATATTCATCAGCTTCCTGACAACCGATCTTGGTCGTTTATCTTTCATGTTTTTTCGCAGTGGCGTTTGCAAATCAATACCAAAACTTTCACAGTCTTGCTTCAGCTCAGGTCTGATATAGCCCTTGTCGCCAATCATTAATCCTTTAATGCCTTCAAGCAAGTCGTATATGCTGTCTCGCTCATCAATATTGGCAGCTGTCACTGTCATATCAACCGCAACGCCCCGTGCATCTGTTAGCAAATGACCATGAAAGCCATAAAAAGATTTCTTCTTTGACGCACAATATCCATAGGCTGCCTGGCCTTTGTAGACCTTACTGCGGTTAGCCCTTGTTCTTACACAGACATCCATGGGGAAGCCATCAACCAAGTGAATATCTGACCTACCCGCCCCAAGCATTCGCACCAAATATTGATGCAGTTTCTGCTTAACAACCCAGAGGTTTGCTGCTTGGCGTACAAACTGAGTCCTGTGGGACAAGTTGGGGAACAAGTGTTCCCAATGTTTCTTGAAGTATTCGTAAATGCCCTTGTCGTGATGGTGACCGAGCCACTCGCCTGCAATTTCCATAGCGATGACTTCGCTATCAGAGAGTTTTGGTGGAGTACCACGTCTACGTAATGGGCTGGTGACAACAGTGTTGTACAAATCATCAATCAAACAAAAGATATTGGTGATAAACTCTTCTACAGGCATGACCGGCACCGTCTGATAGTGGGTTGCACTTCTATTTTAGACGGTGGTCATGCCTTTCTGACTGCATCATTAAAAGTCACACATCAGGTATTTTATAATCGAATATATGGTGGCTTGATTTTTGACGCTTTAAAATCAACAAGTTATGCGGTGGTGGTGAAAATGGGGTCTTACCTCCTTAAAACCCATAATGAGCAAAAAATATAATCATTCCTATGCCTTACCAGAACTGACTTGTAGCGGGGTGGTGTGTTTTTTACTAGTGGCAATTATTTGCATATAATGTACGGGTTTGGTATAAAGCCCGGTCTTTATATGAGGGTCGCTATTGAGCAGCGTCGGGCGTTTATTTGTCCTGATTTACCCAGGCAGACTCTGTGAAATTCAGAATATTACCGGCCTCACGGCTGGAGCGTTAGTTTGAGAGGCCATAACAATGTCCAAGGTTTGTCAGGTTACCGGCAAGCGTCCGGTTACCGGAAACAATGTGTCCCACGCACACAACAAAACTCGTCGTCGCTTTGTGCCTAATCTGCACTACAAGCGCTTCTGGGTAGCTACTGAAAACCGCTTTGTGCGCCTGCGCGTTTCTGCGAAAGGCATGCGCATTATCGATAAGAAAGGTATTGATGCCATTCTGGCTGATTTGCGTAAAGCGGGTCAGAAAATTTAATACTCAGGAGCTCTAAACCATGGCTAAAGGTATTCGCGAAAAGATCAAGCTTGTATCCTCTGCCGGAACAGGTCATTACTACACTACAACCAAAAACAAGCGCAATACACCCGACAAGCTGGTCTTCAAAAAGTATGACCCGGTCGTTCGTAAGCATGTTGAGTACAAAGAATACAAGATCAAGTAAACACTTTTTCTTGTTACATGCGGTACCGTCAAGCCTGACGGGCAGTGGGTTCGTCAGGCAATACCTGCTTTTTTTCTGTCCCTTCCTGAGTTGTAATGATTTCCTCTTTCCCTTCTGCTTCTGGCTCTAGAACATGTGTAGCCAGATCCAGCAGCATATGGCGAATATGATAATCGCTCACCCCGTAGAACATCTGCTTGCCATGGCGTACAGCTTTCAGGATTCTTGCTTCCCGCAACTGTCTAAGATGATGGCTGGTTAAGGGCTGAGACATAGAAGCAATTTCAGCTAGCCTGGCGACAGGCTGCGGTGTATCAATGCATGCCAGTACCATCTTCAGCCGACCTTCATCGCCCAGCAGTCGGAAAATATCTGCCAGACGATTATAACGTTCTTCGTTTAACTCTGGCAGATGAGGACAGCACGGTATTTGTATATCAACCATAAATCTTTGGCTCTTTCTGTGTTTCAGGGAGCTAGCCTGACAGCAGCTCCAGCAGTCCATAAATAGCGGCTTTTCCTCGTTGCCTGATGCTATAAAGACACTCAAAAAGCCTTGGTAAACAGGGAGTTATACCAACCGACTGTTCCAGCTACGGCATAACTCCCGGTGGAGCCTTATAACGCAAATGGCCTTGTCAGAATGAGAAGATACAATTGCTATTGCTCGTGTGAAATACTTCTATGATGGCAAGCCAGGAACGCCGCAAAGACCAGAACCCTTACATTATACGGACATATGGACGTAAACGTTGTGATATCCGTCACCTTCATCATCTCTACCCCATTCCCAAGTCCCATAAAAGACGGTTTTATACCCGTAATCCTAAGAAACCATCTTAAACGTTATGCGCCTGCTGTATACACGATAAATGGGACTGAAAAACGGCTTTTGTTCGTTAAATAGCGCCACCATCAGTCTCACAAAAGCCCCTTTTTATCCTCTGTTTCTAGTGGCCCTCGCCGTGGGCAGAGTTTTCAGACGGCTTCTAAGCAACCATTCCTTCCATTCCTTCCATTCCTTCAACCAGTGGCTGAATGGTCTTCTGTTTGACGTTATTAAGCATCCCGATAACAACTTGTTTTCTATACTTTATCATACACCAAAAACGAGCAGCCTTTCTTTTTCCAATGTACCTTTGCCGTAGTTAGACATAGCAGCTACGCAATCCATCGACTAAGCCGGGGTACTGAATGCTCAGTGAGGGTTCTCCCTCCTGGCAGGGTCTTGTGGAACAATGGCAGATGTCAGGCGAAGAGAAGCTGACGAACAGTCAAATACCGTACTGCTCCCGATAGGTATTTATGGCTGGTCCAAACTTTTTAAATTCAGGGTTATCCAGTACATACTCAAGTAGATGTTCCAGTTTCACAATACTTATCACAGGAATACCAAAGTCGCACTCGACCTCTTGAATGGCAGACAGCTGGCCTGAGCCTTTTTCCTGGCGATCCATGGCGATCATCACTGCAGCAGGTTTCGCTGCTGAGTTTTCCATGATTTGCATCACTTCGCGTATTGCAGTACCTGCAGTAATCACATCATCAATGATAATAGCTTTACCTCTCAGTGGCGCCCCCACCATCGTTCCACCTTCGCCATGGTTTTTGACTTCCTTGCGGTTATAGCACCAGGGGATGTTGCGGCCATGGTGTTCTGACAACGCAATAGCAGTGGCCGTTGCCAGAGGAATGCCTTTATAGGCTGGACCAAATAAAATATCGCAATCGACACCTGAGGTCATCAGGGCATTGGCGTAAAATTGCCCTAGTTTACTCATGGCTTCACCTGTGTTAAACAAGCCGGCGTTAAAGAAATACGGAGATTGCCGACCTGACTTCAAGGTAAAGTGACCAAAACGAATCACTTGCTGTTCCAGTGCAAATGTCAGGAACGCTTCTTGATAATTATGCATAACCCCTCAACCTCTTCATCATTATCGACGTCATTTGGTATAATTTTCTGCATAAATACTATTTTTAGGATGTATTTGTTATTTTATCGTGATAAAGCAGTAAAGTTAATCTTTTTTGCTACCCTCGACAGTATTTTTGAAAAATATACGAGAGGCTCCTGAGACGCATAAGTCTGATCCACTGGTTTGATAAATGATTCGGACGTACCGGCATTGGCCACAATAAATCGCATTTATGCGGATAAACAAGAAGGAAATGACACGCTATGATTGACGACGATTTTATAGTTTTAATCAAGCATTTAGTACCTATTTTCAAAAAACTGTGGTAGCTGCTTTTTATGTGCGGTGCCCAGACAGTCTAAGTCTGTTACTCGACTGCTGCGCACCCTGGCAAGGTGTAATCAATGAGAGTTATAAGCTTTAACTGCGAAGGCATTAAGAATGCCAGTCAAAAAGGCCTTTTTGACTGGCTGAAAGAACAAGATGCCGATGTTATCTGCCTCCAGGACACGCGTGAAAGTGATATTGCTATGGAAAGCAATAACTATCAGCTTGATGGCTATTTCTGTTACCCCTATGAAGGTTACAACCGAACAGAGCAGGGTGGCGTTGTACTGTATACCCGTCAAGCTCCCAAAGCGATTATCAGTGGCCTCGGCTATCCGGAAGCCGATGAAACCGGTCGCTACCAGCAAGCCGATTTTGACAAGATCAGTATTGTCAATATCTATGTGCCTGAAGGCTATGATGAAGAAAGTCAGAACTTCAAATACCGCTTTCTGGATGGCTACTCCCACAACCTGAACAAACAGCGCCGCAAACGCCGTGAGTTTGTGATGACCGGCACCTGGAATATTGCCCATCGTAAAATCGATGTGGCCAACTGGCGTAAAGCAGAGGAAATCTCAGGCTTCCAGGCAGCAGAGCGTAACTGGATGGAAGGATTACTCGGTGATATGGGGTTCTGCGATGCGTACCGCGAAGTGGATCGTGAGTCTGGCAAGTACACCTGGTGGCAGGATGAACACCTGCGTCATGATAACCTGGGTATGCGTCTAGACCACCAGATCATCACTTCAGGCATGCGTCACCGTGTGCTTAACGGTGGCATCTATAAGTCGCAGATATTCTCAAATCATGCCCCTGTGATTATGGATTATGACTGGGAGCTGTCTTTCTAGACTTGCCGAATTCCCTGTATTAACCGGCACTGCGCCGGTTATGCTTCTTTGCGCAAATGAAGACAGCCTTACAAGCCCTGTCATTCTGCGTAGAGATGGTTTCGACCGGATGGATTATGAAGTGTTAGATTCATGCATGCATGGAAGGGAGTTAAAAGCACGCTCCTGGCATCTGTGGGTGGGTGCAATTAAAAGTGTTCCCCAGTCAGCAATTTCCCACAATTTGACCATAATATGGTGAGTTCATTTTTTCCGATGCCTCCCATGCCTGCCTCCAAAACCCTCGCTGAAAAACTTGCTGCCCACCCAGAGCTGGGAAAAAGAGTATCTGAGTTGATCAGCCTGACAGAAGCCGAATCCGGACATCCTGACCGGGCTGATGAAGCAGAAGAAGCTGTCATTGAGAACCTCAGGGAACCGGGGAATGAGCTTTTGACGGACTGGGGAACCCATAAAGAGAAGCAAAAGTTTGATGAAACTCACAATCTTCACCCTGAATCAAAAGCTAAAAAAAAGACATCCACTGGATAACCACTTATGGCAAAGTAAGTCTCTGTGAGCGATGCCTGACCGTTGCAGGACATCGTGTCCGGCCTTTTTCCGAGAATGCTCATATTCACTGTCGTGACTACTCTCAGCCACTACAACGGCGCCTGGTTGATTTTGCATCAGACAGCTCTTTCGAAACAGCCTCACAGAAAATGGAAGAACATTATGGTGTTGTCATACCCGGGTCATCTATCCGAGCCATTACTCTGGGTCATGCCCGCTGCATGTGTGAGCAATCAAAAGCTTCCCTGCAGAATCGCCAGAAATGTGCAGGGGATGGCAAACAACTGACCGGTGAGATGGACGGCAGTACGATCCCTGTGGTTCTTTTTGACGAAGAGGCTGAGGGTGACAAACGTAAGACCAGAAAAGCAGACTGGCAAGAAGCCAGACTTTGCCTGGTTTATGAGCAGGGAAGTTGCAATAAACGGCATCGTGTCGTCATGGGAGAACCTGACGAAGCAGGTGATCAATGGTTAAGTTGCGCTATTGAACAGGGCTTGAATGTGCAGTCGTCCATTCATTGCGTGAGCGACGGGGCGAAATGGATTGCCAGTCAGGCAGACCGGGTTTTTGCGTCTCAGGGGCGCTTCCTGGTGGATTACTACCACCTTTGCGAATACATCGCAGATGCTGCCAGAGAGTGCGCTGGCAAAGATGAGAAAGCCTGCAAAAAATGGACGGATGAACAAAAAACAAAAATGAAGACAGGTCACTCCGAGAAAGTTCTGGCAGAGCTTGAGCCGTATCGCAATGGTAAGGCTGGAAAGGAAGCCAATAAGTCAGAAGAGTGCCATCGCTATATCAGGAACTGTCCCGGGCAATTTCATTACCACGCGGCAGAAGCCGCCAGCTTACCCATCGGTTCGGGTGAAACAGAGAACTCTAATCGTTCTGTTGTACAAACCCGGCTGAAGCTTCCCGGAGCCTAGTGGAAACCAGAGTATGCACATGACATGTTGAACCTTAAAACTTTAAGGGCTAATGGTGACTGGGATAAGTGCCGGAAAGTTACTGGTTAGAACACTTTTAATTGCACCCTCTGTGGGTAGTGACCTGTGCGTGAAAATGAACGACATGGTATTCTGGTAGTGGGTCAGATGCAAGGTGGACAACATGGTGGCTCCTTTCATTGGGCTACCGTTGTCTGAATGCAGCACCAGAAGATTATCCAGTTGACCAATGCCGTGTTTCAGACTGGCTTTTCTGATCATTTCAGCGGCATGATCTGCGGACTCTGTTTCATGGACTTCCCAAGCCCACAAGCATACGACTGAAAATATCTATAACCAGATACAGGTAGTAATACTGCCCTGTGACCTCCGAGCGCACGTAAGTGATGTCCCGGGACCAGACCTGATTGGGGCCTGTCGCTGCGTAAGAGGTCGGCTTCCGGCCACCGGATGGGCTGCTGGCTCGGCCACGACGATGCTGTTGACCAGCAGCCTTCAAGACCCGGTAGTAGGACGACACAGAGGCTATGTAGCGTCCTTCATCAAGCAAGGTCGGCACAATTTGACTGGGTGGCAAACTCTGGAAGCGGGACTCATTGCAAACGTCCAGAATGGCCTGGTATTCAGCCTCTGTCAGCTGATTAGCGGGCGCTGGCCTTTCGGCGGTTTTTCGTTGATCTGCTGCCACGTTAACCTCCCGTTTCCAGCGTTGATAAGTGCGCTCAGACAGCCCAGGTATTTCACAGGCAACAGACTGCCTGGCACCTGCATCTTGTGCCTGTTGAATAAGCTCTACAGCATTTTTGCGATCCGGGTGGGTGATCAGTCTTCCTCGCCCTCCCCCCCAGATCGCGCGGGCCTTTTTTGCCAGTACCAGCAGGGCAGCCGTTTCAGCCAGTGCCTTGTCCTTACGGTTCAACTCACGCTCCAGAACCTTGATTTTTTTCTTGTCTTCCTTGCGTTCTTCAGCCAGTTGCCTGCGTTGTTCAACGGCCTCAGCATTAGCGGTTAAGCAGGCTTGCTTCCACTGGGCGATTTGTTCTGGAAACAAACCTTTTTTACGACAATATTCAGACAGTTCTGTTTCGTTCAGGGCAGCTGTTTCAAGGACAGCAGCAAATTTATCTTCCGAACGCCATTGTTCGGGATTTTGACCATCACCAGGCACAGGTACTCCTTTCGCTCTTGCTTTCTTTCGCCAAGTGTAGAGGGTTGCATCGGAGATTCCAGTATCACGAACCAGCTCGGCAATGGATACATTGTTAGGCGGCATCATTCGTTGAATAACAGATGCTTTCAACTCTTCTGAATAACGAGCCATTGGTCACTCTCTGACCGCCCCCTATTTAATAGAAAAAATCAGAAGAGGCGACAACTATGCTGACATAGGGGGCTAATCCCTTGAAAACAGAAAAATACCCATCTCGACGTTGGGTTCTGGCAAGGCTTTTTTTTTCTGGTCTGGAAATACACGACTCTGCTTTTTCAGTTCCTGCCTTATTCTGTCTTGGATAGCAGCATAGACCATCAGGCACAGAGTCATCACCATTAACAAGGCTTCAATGCGTTCCGCTTTCTTCAGATAGAATGAAGAAACCAGAAAATCCGGACTCTTCAGGAACCGAAAGCCACCTTCAACCTGTTGTTGTGACTTGCAGGCAGACAGCAGCTCAGAGGCATTCAAACTATCCTGGTCCAGTTCATTGGTACCCAGGATAAAACAACCCGGTGAGGCCTGTGCATTCTCCCTTTTCTCGCAGGAAACAAAGCATTCGGCGTGCACAAAGTACCCGAAGTGATCAGGCCTGCTATCCGGCGATGGTCTCCCTTTGCCGGAATAACAGGGTTTACAGATAACCTCAGGCTCTGTTTCACTTTGACAGAGTTTTGATTGTTTCTGCCAAAAGGCAAAAGACTTCAATGCATCGTCCCGGCACAGAAAGGCCTTTTTACTCAGCTTCTCCAGATCGCGGGCCTCTTTCAGTGACTGCTTCTGCATCTTTCGGGTCAGTGTTTTCTGTTCACTACGCCTGCGCTTTTTGTTGAGAAACAAGAACCATCGTTGTTGAACCTCTCCATAGCAGGAAGGCACTTCAGCTGAGTAATAATCTTCGTAGCTTTCAACAGGCTCCAGTGACATGGCTGGCCCTTTGCAGGCCAGCTCCTTTGCATCCTTGACATTCAGGGGCACCCGGGAGATAAACAGCTGCTTTTGCTCATCAGGCGACTTAAGGGTTTCTGCGACATACATGACGGCATCAGCAACCAGATAGCGGCTATTCAAAGCCGCTTTAAAATACGACAGATGATTTTTGATAATTTCCTGAAAACATGTTTTGTCGTTTACATTGCCGCTGGCAGGAGCCATAAACACAGGGATACCCGCCTCATTTTCGGTCATTAACTGCAAAACTACCTGATTCAGATCAGGCCGATGGTCACGGCTGTAACCCTGGCAGATATGGATACAGTTCAAGTCATCCGGGTTGTCATGACTGTTACAGACTCCATCCACATGAAAGCTGGTACCGTCCAGATTTAATGTCTTGCAGGGAAGCTTCAATTACGGGCATCGGAGTCATTTGTGATACGGGCATCAATGTATTCGGCTATCTTTAACTCCCGACACATAGCAGCAACCAAACCAGGGTGGTTGAGGTTCTTAAACTGGTATTGATCTGGAGACATTTTGATGTACCTGAATATCTGTTCATTTCTTTGACAACAGATTTTAGGCAAATATCAGTCGGGGTGATGAAAGATAGTTAAACCCTTCGGGTAACTGTGATCCACGAAACATCGTTTCAAAGACTGGGTAGCTAATGATACTTAATATTAGCAGCTACCGCTTCAAGGAGTTAGAAAGAGCGATTGGTATTACTACTGTGCTGGGAATCATATCTATGTTAAAGGGACAAATCCTTATTTTGCTTTCTGTTCAAACGCTTTATATTTCCTGCAACTTGCAATTAACCATAGCAGATAACCTAACTCATGAAGAGAAAGGACAAAAAATGCATCGTTGTCATTGGTAACGGCATGGTTGGGCACCGTTTTCTGGAAGAATTGATCGCTCAGGCAGACGACCAGTATGAAATTACGGTGTTCTGTGAAGAATCTCGCGTTGCTTATGACCGCGTCCACCTCAGTTCCTGTTTCTCCCATCATACGGCAGATGAACTGTCTTTGGTAAAACCCGTTTTTTATCAACAACATAATAAATAGTGGTATGCGTCCCCGTCATGGTGATCTGCTGGCCAGTGAACTTGAAAAAGAGACGTTGATTCAGATGATTGACCGTTTCCTGATGTTTTATATCAGGACAGCTGACAAACTTCAGAGAACGTCAGTATGGGTAGAAAGTCTTGAAGGTGGTGTTGAGTATATCTGCGAAGTGATCGTTAACGACAGCCTGAATCTTTGTGATGCCATGGACAAGCAGATTAATCAGTTGATTGATAAGTACCGCTGTGAATGGCAGGAAACATTATCTCAGGACGCACAGCTGAAACGCTTTCAACACTTTATCAACAGCGATGAGAGTGATGACAATGTGCAGTTTGTATCTTTCAGGAATCAGCATCGTCCTGCAACCCTGGAAGAAAAAGCAGCCATGATTGCTGCTGGCTGAGGGAAGACCATGAATTGGAAAACTATCTGCCCATTGACTGATCTTCTCCCGGGCACTGGAGTATGTGCTCTGGTTGACAATGATCATGTTGCTATTTTCCGCCCCGAAAAGAGTGAACAGCTATTTGCCACCTCAAATATTGACCCTGTAACAGGTTCCAGTGTGATGTCCAGAGGCTTGATTGGTGAAAAGGATGGCGCATTCTATGTAGCTTCACCCTTGTTGAAACAGCGTTATTTATTGGCATGTGGTGCAAGTATGGACCAGGAAGGTATGGAACTGAGAACCTTTGATGTTCGTGTTCACAACAATCGTATTCAAATTCGTAATTAACGTGGGAGCTTAACATTGTACCCGGATACGATTAATAAGCGTGCTGCAAATGCACGTCGGATTGTTGATTTGGCAACAAACGACAAATAGGCATTTTGTTGCAGTTCAGCCATGGCTGGTTCCTGTATCGGTTTAGGTGGCATTTCTGGTTTTCAGCCTGGGTCATGCCGTGATGGGCAGCCCGGTTCAAGATTTGGTCTGGTAATGGGTCCCAACTTTGGTGTCGCCCTGACAGTGACACTGGTGATTAATAAGGTGAGATATGTTCGATAAGCTATTTGCCAATCTGCAACAAATAGGCAAATCATTGATGTTGCCTGTATCTGTTTTACCCATAGCAGGTATTTTGTTAGGTGTGGGCACCGCTAAATTTAGTTTCCTGCCAGATGTAGTGTCTGATGTTATGGCACAAGCGGGCGGGGGGATATTTGACAATATTGCTTTAATATTTGCTATTGGTGTTGCCCTGGGTTTTTCCAAGAATGATGGTGTAGCCGGTTTGGCGGCAATTGTTGGTTATATTGCCATGACCAAGACTATTGGTGTTGTCGCTCCGGTTGTAGCTGGACTGGATCCTGCAGACCCAAATTATGCTGATATAGTGGCGCAGATTTCTAATGTGGGAGTACTCGGAGGCATCCTTTCAGGTTCCATCGCCGCTTATCTGTTCAACCGTTTCTACAACATCAAACTTCCTGAGTTCTTAGGGTTCTTTGCCGGTAAACGAAGTGTTCCTATCCTGACGGGTATCGCAACAATCGTATTGGGAGTGGTACTTTCTTTTGTCTGGACACCTGTCAGTGCATTAATCCAGGGCTTTTCAGAATGGGCTGCATACCAGAACCCGGCCATGGCCTTTTCCATTTACGGATTTGTTGAGCGACTTCTCATTCCTTTTGGTCTTCATCATATTTGGAATATGCCATTCTTCTTTGAAGTCGGTGAGTACGTAAACAGTGCCGGTCAAGTCTTCAATGGGGAAGTGGCTCGATACATCGCAGGTGACCCAAGCGCAGGTAGTCTGGCGGGTGGCTACCTGTTTAAGATGTTTGGTCTTCCTGCTGCTGCTATTGCTATCTGGCGCTCTGCGAAACCAGAAAAGCGTGCGGTAGTTGGCGGTATCATGATGTCAGCAGCTCTAACGTCTGCGTTTGGTGTAACTGAGCCTGTTGAGTTTGCGTTTATGTTTGTAGCCCCAATCCTGTATCTGATCCACGCTGTTCTTAGTGGTCTGGCTTTCTTCCTATGTATTCTGCTTGAGGTAAAACACGGTACAACTTTCTCTCACGGTATCATTGATTATGTGGTTCTTTATTCTCAGTCCACAAATGGTTTGATGATTCTACTGTTAGGTGCTGTTTATGCCGCTCTCTACTATGTGCTGTTTAAAACTGTGATTGTGAGGTTTGACCTTAAAACTCCGGGTCGTGAGGAACAATCAAGCACTAACATATCAGTCGCTGGTCAAGAAACCGGTAAAGACCTCGTTGATGCATTTGGCGGTAAATCAAATATCACCAATCTAGACGCTTGTATCACTCGCCTCCGTGTTCAGGTTAAAGATGTTAGCCTGGTAAACGAAGCAAGGCTTTCTGAGCTTGGTTCTCAGAAAGTGCTCATCATGGGGCAGGGTGTTCAGGCCATTTTCGGTACTAAATCGGATAACCTGAAGACTGAAATGGATAGTTACATGAGCTTTGCATCTTCATGATTTTTCTTTAGTTGTGACATACTCCCACCACTAAGCCGCTGAGGCGGCTATAGTGAGGGCTTCTTGCGACCCGTACTGAGAAATATCAGCACCTTTCGCTGTAGAATCTGCGCTGACAAAACGCTCTACAGGGGAACTCTTTACACAATCGCTGTGTCCCAGCGAATCAGCTAAATCGAAATCTCTTATGTTCATGGCGGCATTGATGTCTCTATCTGCCAACGTATGACAAGAAGGACATTCCCACTCACGAACAGACAAGGGCATTGATTCAGCTTTATATCCACAGCCATTGCAAACCTTGGAGCCTGGCTGAAAACGACCAATGCGAATCAGGTTTTTACCATTCCAACGGCACTTATAATTAAGCACGGAAAGAAATGTACCCCAACTCACATCCTGAATCGCTCTCGATAGCTTACGGTTTTTGACCATACCCTTGATATTCAAGTCTTCAACAGCAAAGGTGGTTACGTGACTTTTGATAGCCAGCTTTTCCGTTTCTTTCTGAATGAAGTCATAACGCCGGTTGGCTATGCGCTCATGCACGATTGCCACTTTGCGTTTTTGTTTTGCTCTGCCAGTAGGGCCTTTCTGCTTTCTGGACAGTTTTTTTTGCTCTATTGCCAGCCGATGCAGTGAGTTTGTGAACTACTCGCGCCTAAAGACGCTAGCTTCCAATACTAAGCAGCTACCGAGGGAGATACCGTTCTTTTCTTTTGTAAGCGCCAAATAAACCAGCGTACTGGCTGCCATCCCCAAGATGTCTTATTCTTTGCCTGCCTTAACATTCCAGGGAAGAAGCTGTTCCAGTTTCTCAACGATATCAGCGTAAGGCAGCTCTTTTAAAATATGGTTCAGGTAATCGAAAGGCTCCAGGCCATTCACCTTTGCGCTTTCAATCAGGCTATAGAAAATGGCACTGGCCTGCGCCCCTTTTGGCGTGTCTGCAAACATCCAATTCTTGCGGCCAATAGCAAAGGGACGGATGGTGTTTTCCGCTGCGGCATTACTGATGTCCAGGTGGCCGTTGTCACAGTAAACGACCAGTTTCGGCCATTGGTTCAATGCATAGCTCATGGCTTGGTGCGACAGGCTGCCCGGGTCTAGCTTGGTGATGTTTTTCTCCAGCCATACATGAAAGTCGTCCAGTAGCGGCTTACTCTTTTGCTGACGCAGGATGGCTTTTTCTGATGGAGGAAGATCTCTTATTTCTTTCTCAATGGCGTAAAGCTTACCGATTTTGCCTAAAGCGACATTCGCCTTGCTAACGCGGGTGTTTTTCACCTTTTTGCCCAGTTTGGCTTCGCCCTTTCTGGCATCCAGAAATTTCCTGCGAACGTGGTCGAAGCAACCCACCTGAGTGATACCTTCTTGTTTGCATACAGCGTCGTAACTGGCATACCCGTCAGTTTGCAGGTAACCGCTGAACCCTTCGAACAGACGCAGGGGAACCTCCTTGCCTCTTGAGGGATCGTATTCAAACACTACCGATGTTTGTCCGGGTGGCCCACCAAGGCTGACCCACATATATTTGTCAGAGTTGATGGACTTACTGGTTTCCTTGATTACCTGAATTCGGGTTTCGTCAGCATGGATCACCGAACCGGTCTTTTGATGATCTCTCATCAAATTGATGAGTGGCCGCAGTTCTGTAGACAACCGAATCAAAGAGTTGGCCATCGTCGTCCGGGTGACAGAGCCACCGTATCGCTTGAGGATATTCTCTTGCCTGTACAAAGGCAGTGCGTCGCAGTACTTGGAGACAATGATCCAGGCCAGTGTGCAAACAGAGAGTGAAGATTTGGGCAGTGGGTGTTTTGGCAGCTCTGCAACTTTAATGACCCGCTTCTCCTGTCCATGCTCATCGACTTCCGGAAAGACTGCTTTCTCTTGCAGAATTTCTTTCACCTGAACCCTGGCCGGTACGATATCAAGCTCTTCACGAACTTTGACAAAGAAGGTATCAATGGCTCCGGTTTTTTCTTCTTCACTGAGTTCAGAGCGTTCCTGCACTCTGGGCAGAGACTCTGAAAATGGCTTGCGCCCTGTTTTCTTTTTACGTGGTTTTGGAAGCTCTTGCTCTGGCTGATCTTTAGCTTCGTCTTGCTCTCCGGTACAGCCTTCCAGCTCCACCTCATTGAAAATATCGCTCTGGCTGTTATTTTTTTCAGTGCTTCTTCCGTACAGGCGGGATCGGGAGAGCCTCAGGTACTCTTCCAGTTGCGCAATGCGTTTTTTTTGAGAATCGATAATCTCTGACTTCTTTTGAATAATGTCGTCTTTTTCAAGAAGGGCATTTTCTTTTTCAAGAATGACACTTTCCTGCGAATGGATCGCCTCAAACAAGGCGACCATTTCAGGGGTTGTCTCAGCCTGATGAAAGGGCAAACCCAGTGCGGATTTCGGCTGAAAAATCAGAGTGTCGGCGGTCGATTTCATGGTCGCTATTTTACCATAACATCCTGAAAAACAGGACTAAAAACAGCTCTCATAATGCCTTTTTTTATGGGGTTGCATGGCGTTGAGATTGTAGCCGTCCAAGAGCCAGTTTAATTGTTGCCCGGTTAAGGTAACCAGCTCTTCATCCGGTTTGGGCCAGTGGAATTTGTCCTCAGACAGGCTCTTGTAATAAAGCACAAAACCATTATCCTCCCAGAACAGGCACTTGATTTTATTACGCTGCCGGTTGGTAAACGCATATAAGTAGCCGTCAAAGGGGTTATGCCCCAGCTCTTGTTCAACCAACACAGCAAGCCCACGAAATGACTTGCGAAAGTCAATTGGCTCCCGGTAGAGAAACACCTTTGATAATACCGCTGACGGTCGCATAACCGGGGTGTTCATAGCATTTCCCTCACCAGCTGCTCACAAAGTGACAGGTTACTGTCATCAATACCGGACACTGTTACACCACTGGGCAGGGTGATGGAGAGTGGTGTTATTTGAGAAAACGCATCAGGTTCTGGTTGGGGTGTTACCTGAACAAAGCCAGAATTGTTCGGGGTCGCTTTTACGCTGGGGGTTGTGTCGAGTTTTCGCTTCCAGTATCCGAATTTGGATACCCATATACCGTGCTGCTGGCACCACGCACTCTGAGTCAAACCTGAATCCCGCCATGACTGAACACGCTCCAGCCATTCACTGTCTGCGGGTAATTTCTTTGCCATATTGGCCTCCTTATATCCGGAGGCTAATCATTTCAAACGGTTTTTTGATTCTGAAGGGCGTGGGTTTATTTGGCGTTTACCTTATACCGTGCTGCTGGCACCACGTACTCTGAGTCAAACCTGAATCCCGCCATGACTGAACATGCTCCAGCCATTCACTGTCTGCGGGTAATTTCTTTGCCATATTAGCCTCCTTATATGGGGAGGCTAATTATTTCAAACGGTTTTTTGATTCTGAAGGGCGTGGGTTTATTTGGCGTTTACGATGAAAATAGACGATGATGGTCATAGTTTCGCTCAGAGTCAGTCGACTCTTCGCTACAGTCTTTGAAGTATTAGCGATAAGCTGTTTATTCCATTCTGATTCAAATTCAATGCAGAAATCATCGAGATCACAGAATAAACTAGTGAGAGACATGGAACCCTCCTGCTAACTGCCTAGATATCCAAAACCAAAGTTTAGGTTAGTTTGCGGGTTCTGTGTCTCTTAGCTTAAGATGATCGAACTCACGTTAAATAAAGCTATCACTCTTCCTTTTTAAGAAAAGTAAGGATTAGTTGTTCAAAACATATTGTTCAGCTTCCAGGTTCCAAACGTTGTTATTTCTCTTAAGAATTTCATCCAGTTCTGGTGAGAAGCTTTGCTCATTGACAGAGAAGTAAGAGAAGTTTTTGTGTGTGTACACAACCTTTTTACCACCCTTGATCTTGTCTTGATTCAGCGTTACCTCTGGAACATCATTCAAACCCAAAATGTGAGAGACGATGTTGGACACATTGACTTGCCTGGATTCAATAAGGCTCACTGCTTCTCTCATATCATCAGTGTTACCACCCGAAGTACCTACGAAGTGAGTGAAGTTGTAGTGTAGGTCATAGAAGTTAATCTCAGTCGAAAATTCTTTATCTTTTGGGCCCGCAAAGAAGTTCAGACAACCATCTGGGTTCAGAACCTTAACACCTGCAGAAACGACATCCTTAAAAGGAAGCATGACAAAGACATCGTCATAACCTTTGATCTCATCATTAACTAGTAGTTTTGATTGATCATCATGACCATTAACGTTAATGAAAGTCACTTTGGTTTTTTCATTAGATGGATAAAGCTCTTTCAGCTTGTTCGCCAAATCATCATCGATATGAGTAATGACCAGGTTCTTAGGATTAATCGGACCATTCAATGCGTAATCAATTGCAAGAAGACCCATTGGACCCGTACCGCCCATGATCATGCAGTTGCCACCTGGCTTGATACCCATTTCGTGCTCATATGTACCAGTTTTAAGATGGTAGTTAGCTTTGAATGCCCCAATCACACAAGACAACGGCTCAACTAGAGAACCTTCATAGTAAGAGTCGCCTTTATAAGTGATAAGACAATCGTTCTCTAAAATGTCTTTGTTGATGATAACGTAAGTAGCATTACCACCTACATAAGGGTATGAATACCCCGGACAATCTGATCGATCTCCAAGTTGCAGGTTTGCTTGAACTACATACTTATCGCCGACTTTGAACTTATCCTTATACTTTTTACCAACTTCTATAATATCGCCACAAAACTCATGACCAACAATAATTGGATTAACTGATAAATCGTCAGGTGATTTTTTGTGGTCGTTTCCTAAGTTCGCCAACTTTAAAGTGGACATGCAGATGCTATCGGTAACTACAGAGGCTAAAATTTCATTTTCCTTAATTTTAGGCAGCTCAATTTCTTCCAGGCGAATATCATTTTTACCATAAAGATAAGCAACTTTAGATTTCACTTTCTCCTCCAGATATGTGTACAACTTTTGAGCGTAGATTAAATACACCGCATAGCTAAATCAAGAGGTATTTCACACATAATAGACATCGATCGGGGTAACTATTTCAGCCCCTTCATAATGGACTGGAATTTTCGTGATTTTGTGCCACATTTGAGGAAAAATCCCTGATTGTTTTCCGTCATGAGTCAACCTGCTCCCGAATTTCAGATTATTATCACTCTCTTAGCTGCTGTTAATCAGTTGCAAGAGCAAATGGCAAAGTTGGAGATAGAGAACAAGGAACTCGCTGCAAGGCTGGATACGAACAGCCGCAATAGCAGCAAGCTTCCATCCTCAGATGGATACGCAAAATCCAACGCCAACACAAAGGACTCTTCAGAGACGGCGGAAAGCGACCACAAAGATGATAAACCTAACCCAAAAAGCTTACGACAGAAGTCGGGCCGTAAAGCCCGGTGGCCAGAAGGGTCGTAAAGGGACTACCCTACAGCAGACTTCAGAAGCTGAATATACCCGATATCACCCTGTTAAAGGCTGTGATAAATGCCTCCGTTCAGTACGTGACAAAAAGCCCATTAAGTTGATCGAGCGGCAAGTGTTTGAACCGGGGCGTTTTGGTCACTTCGAAGTCACTACCCATGTGGCAGAGGTCAAAGAGTGCGGCTGCGGTCATGTAACGTACGCCAGCTTTCCCGAAGGCGTAAACTCTCACGTGCAGTATGGCCCTGTTACCTGCCTTAACATTCCAGGGAAGAAGCTGTTCCACTCTCACGTGCAGTATGGCCCTGTTACCCAGGCACTGGCCGTGTATCTACTCTGGATTAGGGACCTTGTTTTCAAAAGAACTTCCACGCCTGCCGATTTCCATCTCATGCCTGAACTACACAATCGTTGTTTGACCAGTGTCTTACATGCCGCTTCTGTCACTCCTGAGCCTGTCGGCCAGTTGTGCTTCAAAGCCTGCTGATATTTCATTAAGTGATGATTGTTCGTAAAGTACGTCACCGCCTTGTAACGTTTTTCTGTCAGTGCAACGGTTTTTTTCGGGAGCTCTGTAGATTCAATTTCCTTCAGTATTTTCCCGGCCGCACCTCGCTTGTTTTTCAGGCTATGGAACCTGTCTTCCAGTCAGAGCTTTCTGCCCGGAAACAAGGCTTCTGCCGCTCCAGCAAGATATTCCGAGGCATGATAAAAATCGAGTATCTGAGCTGAAGTATGCTGCTTCAGGTAACACCAGTTTTCTTTTGCTCCGTCGGCTACACCAATATACGTCGCTTGCGGATAGATCCGCTTGAGTTCTGCAATTTCCTCGTTAAGCGTGTTCATAAAACGTTGTTTACCCTATTCAGGTGAGTTAGCGGTATATTAGCGGTATAAATGGTGTGCAGTCTGTCGCTATTGGCTGAGTAAAGACTTAATGTGCCACACATAGCTTCTCGCCAGCCTTCTTCGCAAAGCAACATACAGGTACCATCCACCCCTGTAGCAATGGTTTCGACCGACTCTGGCAGAGGCGGTAATTCATAGCGAGTGTCTTTCTGATCTTCGATTAATGAACTGACTCTGTCAGATAAATGTTTGATATACGAGTTTGACAATGTTCTTTGGTGGTTGGTTTCAAAATCCTCTTTCACCGCAGGAGCTGGCATTTGGCTATACTTCCAGGCAAGCATTTTTGCAAACCTGGGCGTAGCAGAGCCAACAATGCCAGCGCGATAATCAAGGGGGGTGCCATAGTGACTCCACCTCAGACACCCTGATAAACAGAACGCTCCATGGGGACGCGCCCGTCAAGGGTTTCATAGTGCTTTAGCACTTTTCCCTTATAGCTCCATTTTTTTTGCTGATTAACGACAACAGGTTCTTTGTTGGGTGGTTCAAACAACGTGAGTAATTCTTGAGTTCCGAGTTTTCCGGCCTCATTCAGCGCTCGCTGCAACCCATTTTCAAGATTCAGTATATTGTCAGATTCAACAGGTACTTCAATTTGCAGCACAATGGTTTCTGATTGACGGGCAATGACAGATGCAGGCATGGTGGCAAACTACTACTACGAAAAGTTGTCTTCATTATAGTCGTGACTTGGGTGTACCTTAGTTTCAATTATTCAGAGAGAGCACCCGGCTGAGAGAACTTGTCGAATACAAGGCAGAGCTGAGAGGATAACAGATTGTGATTGCAGATCGGTTCTTTACCAGCTCGAAAAAGTGTGCGGTTCATACTTGCAACTACATAAACGACAATCTCTCTGTCCGATCGCGAGTGGCGATGTCCGAAATGTAAAACTCTGAGTGAGAGGGATTACAGTGCGAGTTTGAACCTTGATAATTATGGTCGAGACACGTTACAGCTCAACCCAAAACCCTACGCAAGAATGGAGTTAGAAACAATTCGTCGTACATCCATATGAACGTCGACGGCGTAGATAAGTCTACATAATTACAGATTATGTTAGATTTTTAGTAGCAGCACTTTACCAATACGTAAGCAGTCAATCATTATTGTGAAAATAATCATTTTTTATCACTGGCAACCCTCACAAATAAAGAGCTGTAGCTAATATAAACCCAGCATCCTGAAGTCGTGTGAGTATATCATGTGTAAGCCCCAATCTGATAAAGTACTCTTTTTTTGATTTGATACTATAATCGCCTAAGGTATGTGAAGCTACTTGATTTCCATTCATAGTAGAAAAGTCATTTAGCCAGTTACGCTAGAAAATATAAAGTAAAAAAGAGGGTAAATATTATATGAAACATGTGGGTTTTTTTATTGCTTTTTTTATGTTTGCTAATGGTTATTGTTATGATCTGCATGACGAAACTCTACAATTTATGCGTATTAATAACTATGATGATGAATTAATTTTACGTGCTAAAAAAATGAACAGTCTTTTTATGAAGAAGACTTATAGAGAAGTGAATAATATTTGCACATTCAAAAATTTTGATTCAGAGAGTGTAAGAAATCATTATGACCCGATTGTTTTATATAATGTAGCTTCGTTTTATTTACTTAGAATGTCTTTTATTACAGAGGATATGGACTCCGCGTCTAAAGCCAGGGTTGAAAAGTCGGCTAAAAACAGCGAAATACCAGAACAAAAAATAGGCAGTTTAAAGAAATCGTTATCAGAGCTATCCGAAAAAACAATCATTTTTTACTCAAAAAATAACATCAGCACTGAAAAGTTTATATATCTGTTACTATTGTTTCCACTATTACAACCTATTGCCTGTGGTTTTGTTAATGAAAACTGGAGACCCGATACTATTATTGATTATTTTTTGGAAGAAACATCTTCCCCTGGACTGGAGGGCTGGCTTGCTATTATTGATCCCCTGGTGTTTAACTATCTTCTTTTGGTATGTGATATTGATGGTGATGATTTTTCTAAATCTACTTTAATGACATCACTCAATAACGCAATGGTTATTGGTGATACAAATGGATTAATGTCTGAGTCATCTCTTGTGAAAATGTCTGATCATATATGGAAATATATTCTTCTTCGATCAATTGATGATAATATTAAGATCTCAAAATGGTTGTCTCAGAATTTCAAATCTGCTTTTCCAAAGATGATTACCTGTCAGGATGAGCATGAATTTTTCAACTGGTTGAAAGGGACTGGTATAGAAAATATAGAATGGGACTCACCGTATGAACAGTCTCCCTTAAGAAGGACTACTAAAGACATTAAGCATTGCACTCTTGATGTACAATCAAAAAGAATATTGAAAAGAATTCAAAGAATTAAGGAATCTTTCCCGTATAAAAAAGACAATATCGAGTTTTTGATGCTTAAAGAACGCTACAGGATAATAATTGAGAAAATTAAAGAGAATATGGATACTAAAAGCTAAGACGTAACAGAGGGTCAATTTGTTGTGGTATTTTTCAGAAAAATTCGGGCTGCCTGTGCCATCCACCATGATGATTATCACTCTCTAGCTCCATAGGGCCAGTCATTACCTGTGATAAAAGTGCTGGAAGCGGCAAAAAAACCGGAAATAAAGCGGTATCATCTGTCATCTTACAGCGCAAATATTAACCCAGCCAAAGTGTTAAAGTATAACGGGTGTTCTTTAACTGATACAATCAGGGGAATAATGAAAAATCATGGAAACTTATCAGCAATTAAGTAGCTATCTATGGGGCTGGAGCTATCACTGCATAAAAGTATTCTCAGTATTGATTGATGTTACCGTTAGCAAATAAAGCCGAGGGGGATGATGCCTGGAGCAGAAAAGCTCGTCGGCATTCAGTCACTCTCAGAAACAATGCAATCCATTCTTTTCTTTCCAGTACGGCTCAGATATTGCTGAAACGGTTTTGGCAGCCGTCCCGCTTCATAGCCGTACCAGAACACGGTATCACCAGATAGCGTGGTATATTCAAAAGTATGCATTTTTCGTGATGCACGCTTATCGGACTCAACGTTAAGCTCATTGAGATCATCCAGCGATAAGCCATGTTCTTTTAATGTATTTTGAATATTTCGAATCATACTTTGCCGGGATTTTCTTTCTTTCCGGTCAGCCGATCTTGCTTGTTTTTTTTCTTCCACAATTTTTTGCATACGTCGTATAATTTTTTCCATATCTTCGATATGGACGTCATTAAATAGTGCACGCGTACGCGTTTTACTGCTTAAACGGTTTAGGATTTCATCAAATATATTCATTACTTATCCAGAATATTTTAGCTCTGTCTGTGGGATATTGAGAATAATTATCCTATTGATAGCTGGTGTTTTTTCTTCACATCCAAGCATCTACTATCAATTTTTAGAAGCTGACTTTTAAAGAATCTGGCAGCTTGTCTGTTCAGTATTTACTCGCTAAATACACAGCTTGTTCTTCAACAGCAGAAATTGAAAGATCTACATCATTCAACCCAAAAAAAGGATATCTATGACTCAATGTTTCAATCACTTTGCTGTGTGTGTCAACTATTCCATGGGTCAGAAATAGCCACTTCCACAGATCTGGGTCCTTGTGCCTTGGAAAAATGACTGAGAATGCTTCTAATCCATTGAAAATAAACCATTCAACAAGAAGTAACTCACTCCCTGTCCCTGCAAGCATAAGAAAAAGCTATGAGGGCATAATAACCTATGGATCAAAATTAGCAGGCTATTGCCAAACCAGCAAGTTGCAGGCTTTCTTTTCATGGTCTGAATGTCCGGTGAAAGTCAATGGTATACGGTTATGATCAGTTACACTTTGCCGATAATTGTGCTTATGTGTTCCCTGGCATGATCTGAGGAAAAAGAGGGAATTGGACCGGCCAAAAGGTGCATAGACAGGATGCTGAACCGATTATTCTTGCCCTCTGTTTTTGCTTTGCTCATCTATGGGTTTTGGATCAGCACTGAATTCAAGGTTATTGCCGCAGGCGTTGCTGTTTTTCTGATGGGAATGGTTTACCTTGAAAAAGGGTTTAAATTGTATACAGGGGGGCTGCTGGAGAATATCCTGAAGAAAACAACAAGCACCCTCTTTAAAACTGTCAGTTTTGGTCTTGCAACAACCTCTCTTTTACAGTCAAGTTCTCTGGTTTCTGTTATTGTGATTTCTTTTTTAAGTGCCGGGCTTATAGGCCTTGAAGCTGCTGTAGGAATCATCTTCGGTGCTAATTTAGGGAGTACGGCAGGGGTCTGGCTGCTAGCCGTCTTTGGACTGAAAATTGACTTATCATCCTATGCCATGCCTATGCTGGTATTTGGCCTGTTGCTCAATACCAGAGCAACCAAATCCCTCAAAGGAATGGGTTATATATTGATTGGAGTGGCCTTTCTTTTTCTTGGCATTCATTATATGAAAGAAGGGTTTGATAAGTTTCAAAGCAGCATTGATTTATCCGCATTCCACATAAGTGGCATTTATGGCATTTTGGTTTATACCTTTTTGGGTGCCGCCGCAACGGTCATCATGCAGTCTACTAATGCATTGATGGTACTGGTTTTTTCTGCCCTGGCTGTTGGGCAGCTTGATTATGGGAATGCCCTGGCCATAGCTATTGGCTCAAACGTTGGTACCACAGTAACTGCCATTCTTGGAGCAATAGGCGCAAACGTGCCGGGTAAAAGGCTGGCGGCAGCGCACTTACTCTTTAATGTTGTCACTGCAGTCGTCGGGATTATTGCTCTCCATCCATTAATGGCCACAGTGGATGAAATAGCGACATTCTTTGGTATTCATGCCGACGACTACACTCTGAAGCTGGCAATTTTTCACAGTCTGTTCAACATTATTGGTATTGCGCTGTTTGCCCCGTTTATCAAGCTCCTGGTGAAATGGCTGGAATCGCTGTTTATTGACTCGTACAACAAAGAGCCTTTGAATCTGGCTAAAATTGATGAATCCTCCATGGAACGTGCGATCTATTTGAACCCCGCCGTGCTCAGCTATCCTGATGCTGCCATGAGGGCGCTTACAAAAGAATCCGGGCGGCTCTATCGCAATACACTGGAGCTTATCTGTTATGGCATCTACTTTTCAGGTGAACAGCTAAGGAATACTGATAATTTGTCTGAGCTGGCAGAAAACTGGGAAAAGGAACAACAGCCCTGGTCCATCAAAGGGTTATATATTCGTCATATTAAAGGGATCTATGCAGACATTATCCATTTTGCCGGTGCCCTGGAGGGTAACCTGCCGAGGCAGCAGGCTCAGGAGCTGTTTGCCCTCAAGGTGGCCTGTCGCAACTTTGTCCAGGCCATCAAGCATGTCAAGCATGTCTATAAGAATATGGGCAAGTATATTGAGTCAGAAAATGATGAAATCAGGCACCAGTATAACCAGCTGAGATTGTGTCTTGCCTCGGTGTTAAAGCGGGTGGATGTGCTCGGGGTTCGGCGAAACTATAACCATATTCAGGAACATGCCGCTCAGCTGAAGCTTGAACTTCATGAGCAGGATCAGCAAACCTATAGCACACTCAACAAGCTGATCCGCTCTGAACAGGTAGACTCTTATATGGCCAGCTCATTGCTCAATGACAGTGCCCATGTTCATGATGCCTGTACTAACCTGATTGATGGTGCTGTGATTATGATCACCCGGGACCGCGAAGAGTACAGAGAGTACGATCTTGCCAGCGACGCCCCCGCAGGTCAAAAGACATTCAGTTCATAGCCTGTTTTTCTGAGATAATAACGTTCTCTTTCAAAATCAGCCTGTGTCAGAGCATGGGCTTTGAGCCAGCCTTCGGGAAACGAAACCGTTATCTGTTTGTCCCTGACAGCTAGCTGATAATCAATAATATCCGCCGATACATTACTGCGATTGAGCAAAGATGCCAACCGTAATAGCAAGGTGAGTTTTATGAGTCGCTCAGCTTCATGGGCTGGATAGTCTGCCAGGGCTGCTGTTGGTAAAGAGCGGCGGTGCCCCCCTACCAGAAGTGAGAGCTGTTTCTGTTGTAACTTGCTGAATCCCAACAAATCAGAATGCTTGATGATATAGGCACCATGATGGTTAAACCGGGTATGGGAAATATCCAGGCCAATGGTGCACAACCGCGCAGCCCAGAGCATCAGGGGAAGGTCATGCTTTTTGCTCAGCTGCCAATCCTGTTGCACCTGCTCAAAGCAGTTAAGTGTATGGGCTTTAACATTGGCCACATCAACGGGGTTCACCCGGTAGCGGGCCATCAGTGCATTGATGGTTCTCTCTCTGACATTTTCGTGCTGATCCCTCCCCATCATGTCATAAAGCACACCTTCTCGTAACGCGCCATCTGAGTATTGAAGGTTATCAATACCCAGGGCATCAAAGCTGGCCAGTAAAATAGCCAGGCCTGCGGGCATGATGGCCAGTCGCTCAGGGCGTAACCCGGGGATTTGCAAGTCTCCACACTGACGGAAGGATAAGACGGTTTTTTTCAGGCGTTTCAGCGCATCAGCAGTAATAATGTCTGTACCTTCAGTAGCAGCAAGTATTAAACTGATAGCCTTGATGGAGCCTGATGAACCCAAAGCATCAACCCAGCGATGCTGACGGTAGGGTTTCTCGATATTGAGCAGCTCTAGACGGGCTGCGCAATAAGCTGAGTGGAATTGCCCGGGGGTGATGGTGCCGTGCTTGAAGAATTGTTCTGTGAATGTGACACAGCCCATATGAAGGCTTTCCAGTAGCTTGGGTTCAAACTTTTCACCAATGATAAACTCGGTGCTACCACCACCAATATCAATCACCAGACGCTGATCATCATCAGCCTGAGTTTGGGCAACCCCCAGATAAATCAGACGGGCTTCCTCCCGTCCAGCAATGATCTCAATAGGATAAGGCAATACTTTGCGGGCTCTCTCCACAAAGGCCTGTGCATTTTTTGCTTTTCTAAGGGCATTGGTACCAACAATGCGAACCGCCTTAAAGCTCTTGCCATTGAGGTATTGAGAGAACTCAGCCAGGCAGTCCAGGCCGCGCTGCATGGCATCCTCTTGCAGAATGCTCTCTTTGTTAAGCCCGGCAGCAAGTTGCACTTTTTTGCCCAGTCGGTCGAGGAGGCGTATCTCACCCTGATCGGTACGGGCCACAATCATGTGAAAGCTATTTGAGCCCAGATCAATAGCAGCAACCAGGGCTGGCTCGTCACCCTCGTGAGGAATCTTTTGTTCCATAGTGTATTTCTCTGAATTTTACCCTTCGGATGATAAGGAAAACTGTCTTCCAGCTGGTCACACAAGATCAGCCATAGATGGCTTCGCCCTTGTCCCCTGTGAAAAATCACCAGGATCGCACGTTGTGTCTTCAGCCAGGAATATATCAGAAGGGCTGCTGTGTTTGTGACTTTAGGCATCCCTTTGCTATGATGCAGATCTTTACCTAATAGATAGATGGCCAGGAGACCGTTCCATGAGTGAAATTATCACTGTGACAGACTCATCCTTCAAAGAGGAAGTTCTGAAGGCTGAATCCCCGGTACTGGTGGATTACTGGGCTGAATGGTGTGGTCCTTGCAAAATGATTGCGCCGGTACTGGATGAAATCGCACAAGATTATGAAGGCAAGTTGAAAATCTGCAAGCTTAATATTGATGAAAACACAGAAACAGCACCAAAGTACGGTGTTCGTGGTATTCCTACCTTAATGCTATTCAAAAACGGTAGCGTTGAAGCGACAAAAGTGGGTGCACTTTCCAAATCACAACTAACCGCATTTCTGGATAGTAACCTTGCCTGAGAATACAATCAGGGGCAGAGTGAACTCTGCCTTTGCATTTTTGAGTCCAGGGTTATATGCTGCGCATGTTTAGCAAAGGATTGCACTGTCTGGCAAAAGCGTTAAAATCTCTGCCAGATAGCGTTGTTTTCTGACGCTGGTCAGAGAATAACATGTACTATCGTGAGTCTGAAGGCTACATTCCGATCAGTTTCTCTTACCCTGTTAAAAATAATCAGCTCTTGCATTGACGTAAGACGTAACCTTGATTATTTTCCAATAAAGGATATAAACTGTGAGTTAAAGGGCTGTCAGATCTCTAAGGCATGGTATATAGTCGGGGTCTGACCAAAAAATGGACAGCCGATATAAACAAACTCACAGGCATCGACGTGCAGCTGTCCAGAAGCACTATAAAACCGTAAAAACTTGATCTCCCTGCAACGACGACGTCCACAATTACCTTCTCAATAAGCGTTCGCACACTGTTATGCATCTTACCGAGCTGAAAAAAAAATCTGTTCCCGAACTCCTGAAGATCGCGAATGAAATGGGGCTGGAAAACCTCGCACGTTCACGGAAGCAGGATGTTATCTTCACTATTCTCAAGCGTCATGCTCGCAGTGGTGAGGATATCTATGGTGATGGAGTACTGGAAATTCTGCAGGATGGCTTTGGCTTCCTTCGCTCATCAGACAGCTCTTATCTGGCGGGTCCCGATGATATTTACGTGTCTCCCAGTCAGATTCGGCGGTTCAACCTGCGTACAGGGGATACGATTTCCGGGAAGATACGTCCACCTAAGGAAGGTGAGCGTTACTTTGCACTGTTGAAAGTCAGCGAAATTAACTTTGACCAGCCTGAAAATGCCCGTAACAAAATTCTTTTTGAAAATCTGACGCCCCTGTTCCCTCAGGATCGCCTGGTTATGGAAATGGGTAATGGGTCTACCGAAGATTTGACTGCACGGATTATTGATCTGGTTGCCCCTTTTGGGAAAGGACAAAGAGGCTTGATTGTATCGCCACCAAAAGCGGGTAAAACATTGATGCTGCAGAATATTGCGGCTAATGTTGCCCGTAATAGTCCGGAGTGTCACCTGATTGTACTGCTTATTGATGAGCGGCCGGAAGAAGTGACTGAAATGTCTCGCTCCGTCCGGGGAGAAGTTGTCGCATCAACCTTTGATGAACCGCCATCACGTCACGTACAGGTGGCAGAAATGGTTCTGGAAAAAGCCAAGCGACTGGTGGAGCATAAAAAAGATGTGGTAATTCTTCTGGATTCTATTACCCGTCTTGCCAGAGCCTATAATACTGTTATTCCGTCCTCAGGCAAGGTGTTGACAGGGGGTGTGGATGCCCATGCCCTTGAGCGGCCAAAGCGTTTCTTTGGTGCTGCCCGTAATATTGAAGAAGGTGGCAGCCTGACGATTATGGCAACGGCTCTGGTGGATACAGGCTCTAAAATGGATGAGGTTATCTTTGAAGAGTTCAAAGGTACGGGTAATATGGAGCTGCATCTGGATCGCCGCTGTTCTGAAAAACGCGTATTCCCGGCTATCAACATTAACAAGTCCGGTACACGTCGTGAAGACCTGCTAACCACAGAGGAAGATCTGCAACGTATGTGGATTCTTCGCAAAATCCTGCACCCCATGGATGAGATAGCCGCCGTTGAATTCCTGTTGGATCGAATGAAGCATACGAAAACCAATGATGAGTTTTTTCAATCCATGAAAAGGAAATAAGCGTCCACTTTTTTATCTTACCTTCTTAACAGCCACCTTCCCTGTTGATGTATTGCTATTAATGGGGCCGCAGGGAAGGCTGGGGATGTGAAGGCCACTGATCGTTTTCGTCGTGCAGCCTTTTCAGGGCAACTTCTTCATTTATTCTAAGGCCGTGTGCCTGACCAGACACATTCAGCCACCTTTGGAGCATTATGAAATACCGGGATCTTCGAGATTTTATTCATCTGCTGGAGAAACAAGGAGAGCTGAAGCGAATCACTGCAGAAATTGATCCGTATCTCGAAATGACAGAGATCAGTGATCGAACACTTCGCAAAGAAGGGCCAGCATTGCTGTTTGAAAATCCCAAAGGGTTTGATACGCCTGTGCTCACCAATTTATTTGGTACGACCCGTCGGGTAGCAATAGGAATGGGGCAAAATGATATCAGTGCATTAAGAGAAGTGGGTGAGCTATTAGCTTTTCTTAAAGAGCCAGAACCGCTAACAGGTTTTCGTGATGCTGTTTCCAGGCTGCCACTGTTTAAAAAAGTCATGGCCATGGGACCAAAAGTTGTCAGTTCAGCGCCATGTCAAGAGGTTATACTGGAAGGTGATGCGGTGGATCTGACAAAACTACCTGTTCAAACCTGCTGGCCTGGGGATATTGCCCCCTTAATTACCTGGCCGCTGGTGATTACCCGCGGCCCTGAAAAAGAACGGCAAAATCTGGGAATTTATCGTCAGCAGTTATTGGGTCCGAATAAACTGATCATGCGCTGGCTATCGCACCGCGGAGGAGCACTGGATTTCAGAGATTGGCAAGCACGGCATCCAGGTGAACCCTTTCCTGTGTCGGTTGCACTCGGGGCTGATCCTGCCACTATTTTGGCGGCAGTGACACCCATACCTGATACACTCTCAGAATATGCTTTTGCCGGATTACTTCGTGGGTCAAAAACAACGCTAGTCAATTGCAAAACCAATAATTTGCAAGTCCCTGCCAGTGCTGAGTTTGTTCTTGAAGGCTATTTAATGCCAGGCGAAATGGCCGATGAAGGGCCTTACGGCGACCATACGGGATATTACAATGAAGTAGAGCGTTTTCCTGTGTTTACCGTGAAATGCATAACGCATAGAAAAAAACCCATCTATCACAGTACGTATACAGGACGTCCTCCTGATGAGCCAGCTATTTTAGGTATGGCATTTAATGAACTCTTTGTGCCTATCCTTAAAAAGCAGTTCCCGGAAATTGTCGATTTTTACCTGCCGCCAGAAGGCTGTTCATATCGGCTCGCTGTTGTAACCATAAAAAAAGAATACCCGGGTCATGCAAAGCGCGTAATGCTGGGTGTCTGGTCATTTTTACGACAATTTATGTATACAAAGTTTGTAATTGTTACGGATGATGATATTAATGCCAGGAACTGGAAAGATGTAATATGGGCCATGACTACACGCATGGACCCAAAAAGGGATTCTGTCTTTATTGAAAATACCCCAATAGACTACCTTGATTTTGCGTCACCTGTCGCTGGATTGGGTTCAAAGGTGGGGTTTGATGCTACTAATAAATGGCAGGGTGAAACCGAGCGGGTATGGGGTGCAGGCATCACTATGTCAGATGACGTTAAACATCGTATTGATGACTTGTGGTCTGACCTGGGCATTGACTGACACGCTGGCAGCAAGAATCAGGTTGTCGCTGCATACAGCTACGTATATCCTAGCCCTCTAATCAGATTTGTGAAGGGGCATACAGGTGCAGACAGAGGCTCTAACAACGAAGCTATTCCAGGTAACGGATATACAACTGCTTGGAGCTAATATATACCGGGTGCAGCTGTCCTGCCTGGAGGGGTATATCCCTGATTATTCTGCTGGCCAGTACCTGGAAATTGTATTGGAACAAGGGATGGCCAGTGCATTTTCCATTGCCTCTGCTCCCACCGTAAACCAGAAAAAGCTCGACCTTCATATACAGAAGCTGCCAGGCAAAAAAAACTCAGAACAATTATTTCAAGCTCTGGAAGAAGGGGTTGTTAGAGTGAGAATGCCTTTTGGCTGCTGTCATGCAGGAGTACTGCCCAATAAGCCACTTCTCCTGATAGCAGCGGGAACGGGTTTTGCCCAGATGAAATCCATCATTGAGCACTGTCTCAATCAGGCTCACATACACCCTGTGCACTTATATTGGGGAGCGAGAACCCCGACTGATTTTTATCTTCCCAACCTGCCTGTTCAGTGGACTGGCAAAGGTATTCATTATCACCCTGTTGTTAGTGATCATCGGGGAAACAAAGAGTGGAGTGGTCGTTTCGGTTTGCTGTATGAAGCTGTTATTGCTGATAAAGAAGCGTTAAGAAATACGGAGGTTTATATCAGCGGCTCTCCAACGATGGTCTATGCAACAGTGGATTCAATGTTAGAAGCAGGCTTTGATATAGAAGGCATAAATTCTGATGTATTCAAATATGCTCCCAGGTCATAACATGTCGTTTATATCGGCAGCTATTTCACCAAATATAAAATACTTATGACGTTTATTAAAGATGAAAGCACATGGAAAACTTTTCGTTGTTGTCTATATTTGATGCTTGTGCAATATGCATAACTTTAAATCACTACAATCACGGAAACAGGCAAAAATGCAACCATCTGCTATCAGATACCCAAAAGAGGGTATAAAGACCAGTCGGGCAAGACAGAAAAACGTACGAATTATATTACAGGCTGCTGAAGATGAATTTGTATCCAGTGGTTATAGAGGCGCTTCCATAAGAGGCATTGCCAACAGAGCAGGGTTACCCAAAGCAAATGTACATTATTATTTTAACAGTAAGAAGGATCTTTATACTGCCGTACTTAAGCATATTATGGGGCTATGGGAAGCTGTATTTAGTGAGTTAAATGTAGAGGATGATCCTGCCACAGCTTTTCAGGTATATATTCAGGAAAAAATGGCATATTGCCAGGCACATTCTAATGCCTCTCGAATTTTTAGCAGTGAGATCCTCCATGGTGGAGAGTACTTTAAAGAGTATTTTCATTGCCTGACTGATTGGATTAATGCGAAATCAACGGTTATTCATGCATGGATAAAACAAGGCAAGATGGAACCCGTTGAACCAATGCACTTATTACTGACTATCTGGGCGACTACGCAATATTATATTGACTTTCATCTTCAGGTGGCCGCTGTATTAGGAAAAGATGAAGTTGAAGAAAAGGATATTACTGCTGCAACAGAGAGCTTGATACAGCTCATCATTAAAGGGTGCGGCATTAAAAGCACTTAATGCTGGAGACAACAACACAATTGCATTTTTTGTATTTTTACTCAAGTTATAGTGGACCCCATAAACTGGACAGCTAGCTAAGTTAAGTTTTCTGGCTGTAACATGATCCTGCAGGAGGGAATCATGACAGCAAAAAGAAAGCGACACGGGTCCGAGTTCACGGCACAGGTGAGCTGGGAGTTATCAAATACATTGGGTGCAGATTTCTGTATTCATGCGTTGAACCGTGCTCTGGAGCGGGCACAGCCTGACATATTTAACACAGATCAAGGCTGCCAGTTTACCAGCCATGATTTTCTGGCACCCTTGCAGGAACGGGAAATCAAGATCAGTATGGACAGCAAAGGCCGGGCACTGGATAACATTTTTGCAGAAAGGCTCTAGCGTTCCGTCAAGTACGAATGGCTGTACACACATGAATTTCAGACGGTTCCTGAACTCCATGGGGGGCTGGATGAGTACTTTGAGTTTTACAACACTGAGGGATTACATCAGTCACTGGACTACAAGACACCGAAGGCAATTCACTTTGCATGAGGGATTTTCAACCACTGCCAGGACTTAACTTAAATTTGTTGATTTACTGTCTTGACAGTGGGGTCCACCATAGATGAGGGCGGCCCCCCTCGGAGTCGCCTTCAGGAGGAAGCTCCAAACCACCTCAAGCGGCGAAGGTAAAGAGCCTTGGTCGTGAGCGTTATGGAAAAGGCAGGGCATGACCCTGTCAGGTGTGTGTTAAGGAGATGAACGCAAGTGAACCTTTGATGAAGCGTCGAAAGCGTAGGAATGATGTCGAAACCGGGAGGGCGTCGTTAGCCTGGGATAAGTCTGGAGGACACCTGCTTACTGTCCAGACGGCATCCGGCGTAAAGAAGCATGAACTTAACACAGGCTTCTGTATGGAACGTGGGAACCTGTCGCCTTGATGCTAAGGGAGCCACTCAAGCAGAAACCCTGCAAGAGTTTGAGTACCGCCACGGGACGGTGTGATTAGCCCCGTACTCAGTAATCTGTTTATGCATTATGCCTTTGATAACTGAAGTTACGCACCCATACCATACCCATACCATATAGAGTGCCTGCTCATTTGTGGGTGCTACTTTTTGGTTAATTTCTGTTTATTTTATGAACAACTTTCCGATTTTTGAACACAGGGCAACCTCACCCAAAAGTGAAACTGGTTGCCAACAAGCCCATTTCTCTTTTCAGGCCGCTTTTTTACTTGCCTGGGCTGCCTGCTTTTGCAGCAAGGTACCCAATCGATACAGATTGGTACCCGGAAGTGCCAGCGACACATAACGACGAAAGCCATCAATGCCAGTATCCGGGCATCGGTCCAGTCCGTGCTGTTCGAGGGCATTAATATCAGATTCTACAGCGGAGTGCTTCCTTTTTGCCCTGATAAACTCCGGGTGTCGCTCACGGAGCCTGTCCTGTTCTGACCATTTACCCTTTTTGGGCAACACTGTCCGGTCGAGTCATTCTTCCAGTTTTTCAAGGTTTTCTTTTGACCAGAAACCCCGGTCATAACTGACTTGTGATACCTGGGGAAATCGCTGTTTGGCACTTTCCGCAACAGGTACAGTCACCTGGTCGTCCGTCTGTTTTTCCATGACCAGATTTCGAATAAAGAAAAAACCTTCTCATTATGAGGGATGCTTTCATGGTTCAATACACGACGGATAATCAGATGACAATGGTAGTCTAAATCTTTTACCCAGCGTTCCAGTTCTTTTAGCCGCAAGTCCCCCGGCGTACGCGCTCTCAGGAGCTTTAAGGTGACTTCTGCCCTGCTGATAAGCTTCTGGCTGCAGGCAACATAGTCACATAGTCGGCATGGGCCGCTTCAATATCATTCTGCCGGGCATCCCGAAGCGCCTCGCTGGCCGAGGTGGATCGTTTTAGGTGACGAGCTTTATGAAATCCCTTCTTATGCTGATCTTGCAAATAGCGGCTTTGCAACCACAGGCTTTCATGCTGCTTCAAAGACAGAGTGGTTGCCCACTCTGTCACCTTGCAAACAGCATCCCTGAGCAGGTTGATATCCGTCGGAAAGTGAACATTGGTTTTTACAACAAACGAGTCAGCGCGGGCGCATAGCCGCTCTTCTTTTTTTTTACCCATTCATGGCCAGCATTAACGATGACCTGATTGATCTGATCCAGAATTTCCGGTGTGAACAACGAGGTGTTGTCTTGCAGGGTTTGCAGTTTGTACTGGTGTTCACAGTGAGGCCCATGGCCCAGCATCTTTCGGAGAGTTACATGCTCGTCAGCCAGCTCAGGAAGCCGGTCTTAGTCGCAGTTAATGACCAGCCGCCAGCAATTCCCGATAAAGAGCTTTGGTCTCAATCCTCTGAAGTGACCACTCTGCCAGTTCAAGACGCTATTCAGTGGCATCACTCGAGGATTATCCTGTGGACAGTTGTCAAAATGCGAAAAACAGCTCGCTCCCGGAAAGCGTACTCCGTAGCACATGCTCTCAATCTGTCTGAAATCTGGGGGTTACAGGAAAATATAATAAATCCGTCGCTTATATGAGAAGAATTCACTGTTTCCTCAATGACGGTGACACCAAACCTCTCACGTCCCTCACTGAAACTGAAAATTCAGGTAATTTTCTGAAGAACTGATCACTTTGAAAATGCTATGCGTTCACTATAATACCTGATGTGTGACTTTTAATGATGCAGTCAGAAAGGCATGACCACCGTCTAAAATAGAAGTGCAACCCACTATCAGACGGTGCCGGTCATGCCTGTAGAAGAGTTTATCACCAATATCTTTTGTTTGATTGATGATTTGTACAACACTGTTGTCACCAGCCCATTACGTAGACGTGGTACTCCACCAAAACTCTCTGATAGCGAAGTCATCGCTATGGAAATTGCAGGCGAGTGGCTCGGTCACCATCACGACAAGGGCATTTACGAATACTTCAAGAAACATTGGGAACACTTGTTCCCCAACTTGTCCCACAGGACTCAGTTTGTACGCCAAGCAGCAAACCTCTGGGTTGTTAAGCAGAAACTGCATCAATATTTGGTGCGAATGCTTGGGGCGGGTAGGTCAGATATTCACTTGGTTGATGGCTTCCCCATGGATGTCTGTGTAAGAACAAGGGCTAACCGCAGTAAGGTCTACAAAGGCCAGGCAGCCTATGGATATTGTGCGTCAAAGAAGAAATCTTTTTATGGCTTTCATGGTCATTTGCTAACAGATGCACGTGGCGTTCCGGTTGATATGACAGTGACGGCTGCCAATATTGATGAGCGAGACAGCATATACGACTTGCTTGAAGGCATTAAAGGATTAATGATTGGCGACAAGGGCTATATCAGACCTGAGCTGAAGCAAGACTGTGAAAGTTTTGGTATTGATTTGCAAACGCCGCTGCGAAAAAACATGAAAGATAAACGACTGAGATCAGTTGTCAGGAAGCTGATGAATATTCGGCGACGTATAGAGACGGTCATTGGTCAATTGGCCGAGTACTTTGAGCTGGAGCGTGTGAGAAGTAGGGATGAATGGCACCTGACAAGTCGTGTAGCTCGAAAGCTGCTGGGCATCACTGTTGGAATTTACTTGAACATCCAGTCTGGGCATGAGCCTATGCAGTTTGAGGGTATGCTTTCAGCTTAAAGTCACACATCAGGTTATAATATAAAATTCCTCTCTCAGGTAGAATCCATGGCACTGGTTATTTTTTCGATACAGCTTCAGAGAACAGTGCACTGAACACGCCACAGACCGAAGCAAACAAACAGATACCTGCGCCAGAAGTTAACGATGACCACAATGAAACCTGTTCAACAAAATAATAATAGGCAGCGCCACCAATCAACCATGCCCTCCATAATCCAAATGAAGCCATGGCAGTAAGCCGAAAACCTGCTGAGATAACCTCTTTCATAATAGCCCTTACTCTGTAATATACAAAGACGATACTAATCACATATTCAAGCAGCTGCGATGAGGACTTAACGCAAGGTAACATTAACGCAAGGTGACAGGTAGTCCTTTTGCTAACCGTGGCTGTTTACCCGAAAGTCCCATGGCATATTTCATGACCTGTTTAATGGCGGGGTTAAAGTGACCTGCCAGGGTTAACCCAATATTACGAATAACTTTCAGAGGTAAGTGATCATTACTAAAAGCATGATAGAAGCCATCCATAATGGTCATCATCCGCTGATTGTCAGGACGTCGAATTTCCTCATAACGTGCTAATACATCGGGGCTGCCAATGTATTCCCCCCTATGGAGGGCATGAACCAGTATCTCTGAAAGCCAGGCCGCATCCTGAAATCCCAGGTTGACGCCTTGTCCTGCCAGAGGATTAATAGTGTGAGCAGCATCGCCTGCCAGCACCACACCTTTTTTGTAGTATGTTTGCGCATGTCTGCGTGCCAGAGGAAAAGATGCACGCTGATGAAGGTGCTTAATGGCAGGCAGTTCCACCGGAAAGGTCTGCTCTAATATCGCAATAAAGTCTCTGTCAGGCAGCGATTTTAATTGTGCGATCTTGTCTGGATGATTATACCAGACAATGGACGCATAATTTCTTCCGTCAATGCTGGACAGCGGCAGGAAGGACTCAGGACCTGTGGGGGTAAACGCCTGCCAGGTAATCACTTGTGGCTTACCGGCAATTTCCACCGTTGCTACCAGACACTGCTGTTCATAATCCTGCCGATTCAAGCCAATACCAGCGGCTTGTCTCACGACAGAATTAGCTCCGTCAGCACCTATGATAACCTGTCCAGTGAATCGGCGACCATCACTCAGGGTGATTGATGGGTGATCAGCACCCGAATGTAACGTCTCGATAACGCTTGGGCAAAAAAAGCGAATGCCAGGGTACCTGGTCATAGCCTGGTGCAGACCGCACTGGGTAATGCTGTTTTCTACAATAAAGCCCAGTTGTGGGTGCCCGATATCTGCAGCATCAAACAGGGTTTTATTCGGTCTGTTTGCTCCCCCTGCCAAAGGGCTGTTCAGCTTTTCCCACACCGCCATTTGCTGGTAAGGGCACATACGCATGGCTTGCATATACTCCCAGCTACCGAGCTGTTTCAGTATTTGTTCCGACGCATAGCTCAGTGCAGAAACTCTTATATCGGGTAAGGACGAAGGATCAAAGGGAGAAGGAGCCTTCTGATCAAAAAGAGCAACGGTGAGGTCGGCACTTCCGAGGGCGTTGGCTATTGCACTACCCACCATTCCTGCGCCAACAATCAATACATCAAACTGCTGCTCTTTCATGAATTTACCTGCCTTTATGTTGGCAGGTATCTAACCATAGAGTACGGTGTTACTCAACAAAGTCTTAAATGCCATTGAGGTCGTTGCATGTATAAAATTTGCTTTTTTGTCCCAAAAACCCATGCAGAGCGGGTTAAACAAGCGTTGTTCGAAGCAGGTGCCGGTCGTATCGGCCATTATGACCAATACGCCTGGGAAACGGAAGGCAGGACACAGTTCCGAGCATTAGCAGGCAGTTTACCTTATCAGGGAACAGAAGGAGCAGTAGAACAGCTACCCGAACTCAAAGTAGAAACAGTTTGCGCAGAACGGTATATAAGAAAGGCCGTGACTGCCTTGCAACAGGCACATCCCTACGAAACACCGGCCTATGAGGTCTGGAAGGTTGAAAATTTTTAGAAGCCATTTTAAACATCTGCGCGTAATAAGGATCAAGGGAAATGGCCGATAAAAGCTGCTTTTAAGCGACGAATAACCCGCTATTCAATGAAAAAAATCGACTTTTCAGGCGTGTTTACCTCAGACCTTATTGGCAGCACGACTTTTAAGACGGCTTCTGATAAGACGGCTTATTAGCCCGGTATCAGAGCTGTCTCAGGCACCACAGCATTTCTTATACTTTTTGCCGCTGTTGCAAATACACGGGTCATTACGGGAAGGGGTCTTTTCCTTTACCTGTGTTGCTGTTTTTTGCAGCAGGGTATCGAGTTCAACGGTATATTCTGGTTTCTCTTCATCAATCACGACCTCAATGATAATATCATTAGCTTTGGCAAGGGTCTGTAGTTCTGAGCTACGCTGTGCTGTTTGAACGATAACCCTGGCTGGATTTGTTTCCGTACCCGGGCGCAGCACTTTTTTGGTCTTATAACCAACACTGCGGGTATCCGACATATTTGTACGGCCACCTTTGTAGAAGAATTTGGACATAAAGCAGAGTTACCTTAGAAGTGATAATCAGCACAGTATAAAGGAAATCCTGCCGAAGTGCTTGTGGGGTTGATAACCTGCTGATAAGGGATGGCAATGCCAAAACAATCAGCCTTACTGGAATCAATGGATGCACAGCATTTCCATTTGAATACGGCTGTATTTTTGAAATGATAGTCACTGCAAACAGTGATTTTAGCGAGTATAAAACAGTAATAGAAAATGTCACCACCACCTGTCTTGAAATAAGCAGCCCTGATGACCTGATGGAAAAGCAGACACCCGAAGGGTTAAAAACAGTTAGCTGTAAACTATTATAATCTGTAACTATCTGATATAATTTCGATCATGAATCAAAGGTGGTAAACGGTTACGCGAAAACCAAGCTAACAGTTACCATTTTTTTGATTCATAAGCATGGTCGCAGACACGTTACAGCTCGACCTAAAACCCTACGAAAGAGTGGAGTCAGACACAGCTCGCTGTGCATCCATGTAGACGGCGTAGATAAGTCTGCATAATTACAGATTATGTAAGATTTTTAGTAACGGCTATTTATCCGCGAGGTGCTGACAAAACAGTATCCTCTTAACCGCTTTCTCTATCAGTTTGTGGGCAAACACTGGCAATGGACAGACAAACTGTCATATTCTGATGAACAGTGGCAGGCATACGCAGCAAGCGATGACTTAAGAACCTGGGTTGCGTATTGTAAAGGCGCAATTGCCGGGTATTTTGAACGACAAAAACACCCTGGTGGCAACGTTGAAATTGCCCACTTTGGTCTAGTTGAAGACTTTACTGGTAAAGGCTTTGGTGGCTGTTTATTATCAAGGGCCATTAATGAGGCGTGGGGCTGGAAAGGACCAGGCGTGTCTGGGTTCACACCTTTACGCTGGATCACCCGTCAGCACTGAATAACTATCTGGCATGTGGATTGAGCATCTGCCATAAAGAAGTCACGCTATTACAAAGGAGGTTATAAATAGCTGGGATGTCACTTCATATTACCTGTTTTAACCACTAAACACTTGAAATATGTTAAAACAAGGTACTGAAGGTGCGGTTTTTTTCCATGTCTTATCCACAAAAAAAGAAAAAAAGTCCTTGAGAAAAATATTTATCACCAGTATCAGATTATTTATCCACAGATGCATAGCACCTGCATTTTTTATAATCTTCGTCGTTTATTTTTTTATTATCTATCGATGAGTATCGTTATATAAGGGGTTAGACTGGATTACTGGAGTTTTTTTAGATAATTTATTGTCGTTTAAAACAGGCCTTTTTACGATTATTTAAGTAGTGTTTATTTTTTGTTCAACTTTTCGCTGAACAGCATAAATAATAACCATTTTTGTAGCAGATTCTGGAAAGCGTAAAGTAAAGTAGTAGAGTATTGACGTTGATACAGTAGGGGAAAATATGACCGATAAAAAATCCATAGGCGTACTCATTTTTGATCAGTTTGAACTTTTGGATGTTTTTGGCCCTCTCGAAATGTTTGGATTGATGAAGGAGTGCCTAACTGTTCATTTAGTTTCTGAAGCAAAGGATGTGGTCAGCAGTTCCGCAGGCCCTCGTTCAGTAGCCGATCACTGCTTTGCCGATGGATATAAATACGACATTGTTGTTGTACCGGGAGGAATAGGTACTCGCACACTGGTCAACAACGAAACAATACTGAGATGGATCAGACAACAGTCTCAAACAGCAGAGTACGTAACATCAGTTTGCACAGGTAGTGCACTACTTGCCAAAGCCGGTGTGCTCAATGGTAAAAGAGCCACAACCAACAAGCTGGCCTTTGAATGGGCAACATCACAAAGTGATAGTGTGCTATGGGTTCGAGAAGCCCGGTGGGTGATCGACGGACGATTTATGACATCGTCAGGTGTTTCAGCGGGTATTGATATGTCGTTGTCGTTACTGGCAACACTTTATGGTAAAGAGATTGCGCAAAAAGTTGCAGTATTGGCTGAGTATCAGTGGAACGAGGACGCTAAACATGACCCCTTTGCCAGGCTTTACTGACTAAGAGGTTTCATTGATAAACAAAACATGACTGTCGCCAGATCATATTTAAGGCAGTTCAGGATAATTCTATCTAGTTCCGAAAGAGTACGCCCGCCGAACTAGGCGGGTGGTGAATTTCGTCTAACATTCTGTTAATATCCCTTTTGTCTTTTGACCTACCCTCGGGCAGAGGGAAAGTAAAGCCTGTGGAGTTAATGTAAGTCCCTTGTGGCCGTAACCATGAAGCAGGAACCTGTGTGAACTCGTGAGAAAGTAACACCTCAGTAATGGGAATCCTCCAGCGACTTAGCTGGAGGAGGATGTCAACTCTTAATTATATAACTATTGTCGTTAGATTAACACGGTAATAGCTGAGGACGTTTTCTGTTATTGCCTGATGGGAAATCATGGCTTTTTTTTCCACAAGTACAGCATTGGTAATGCGTGCAGGGGTTTCAGGGGTGGCTAAATTTGCTAACCGCCAGTTCACTATGGCGGACTCAACGGCGGTCATTCCCGGGTTAAAAGCCACATTCTCCGCGTATTGACCAGTGATGATTTGCCCGTTTGATAACTGAAGTGCAACACCAGAGTAGCATTGCGTGTAAGGAGCATAACTGTTAGTGGCGGCTTCGGCAGCCGCTACGGTGAGGGCATCCCGAATGTATGGCTCAGCCAGTTGAATGTCGGTAGACGCTGAAGACATCAAGCGGTCATTCTGATTGAGGCTGGCAGGACCAAAGGAGTCAGGGAGCAGATCTGCCATAAAATAACGCGCTACTTTCTCGCTGTTTGGATGCTTGACGGTCACAACGATACCTTCAGCATGGTGCAACTCATTCAGAAACTGCCTGCAATGACCACAAGGGGCGTCATTGACGATTAGCTGTCGCAGTTGAGTTTCTCCCTGATGCCAGGCGTTGCAGACAGCGGCCTGTTCGGCATGAACACACAGTTTCAAAGGGAGTCCGGGCATTTCCAGATTCGCCCCAAAGTACAGAGGACCATGCCCGGTCTCCCGATAGCCTTCAACAATAGCTCCCACAGGGAAGTGTGAAACGGGATGCACTGTAAGCGCTGTGGCCAAAGGCAGTAAGGCTTCCAGAAGCTCATCCCGGGAGATATTCAGACAATGCATTAAACCCTGAGACTGCTCTGAATCAAGCCGACCATTCTGATGCTTCAAATTTTCCAGAATGGCAACAGCAGCGCTGGGAAACCGGGCGAGTTGTTCGTGAAAGGCGGATGCTATCATCAAAACTTCCTGACTCACAGGAGTAACTGGTTTATGGAGGATAGAAATTGCCACAATACGGAGCTGCTGTCCAGCAGGCGTTAATCTGTGTGTATACTACATAGGTACTCAATAGGTGCTTAATAGGTGCTTACAATTTGTGCTGCACAAGCAACAACGGCCCTGAAAAACGCAGAACTGTTTGGCATTAAAGCGATTTTGACGCGTTTTGGGTCTTGGAGAGTGATCTCATTTGGTACTAAAATTCAGTATTTGTAATAATAGGCGATTACTATCGTCTATTCCCAAAAAGACCAGGGTTCACTGCCGTGATGGATTTCTGCCTTGGTATAAATAATGGCAGGAGTGCCTTTAAGACGGTTTCCAAGGTTGTTCGACAATACGGAAATCTCTCATCAGCGAAAGTGAGTGTCAAATGAACTCGCCCTGGAGTCCAGGATTATGGCTATTGCCTGGACTGCAACAAATCAACAGATTACCTGTGCCTGGGAGAAGTCACCCATGATAGAGATATAATGCAGAAAGCCCAGCCCATTCTTATTTTTGACTCTGGCGTTGGTGGCCTGAGTATCTATCAAGCTATAAAGCAGCGTTTGCCTGATCTGGAGGTAGTATACTGCTCTGACAGTGCAGGTTTTCCCTATGGGCCAAAACCTGAAGACGTTATCGTAGAGAGGAGCTGTTATTTTCTCAGGGCACTGACAGAGCAATATCATCCGTCGCTGGCTATTATTGCCTGCAATACAGCAAGCACCATTGCATTACCGGCATTGCGGCAGTTACTGGATATCCCTGTCGTGGGGGTGGTGCCAGCTATTAAAACAGCTGCTGAATTGTCAGTAAGTCGACGCATTGGACTCTTAGCAACACCGGGCACTGTCCGCAGGGCATATACAGATCGCCTGATAGCTGATTTTGCCAGCAACTGTGAAGTGATTCGGGTAGGTAGCAGTGATCTGGTACATATGGCAGAAGATGTGCTTCGCGGTAAAACTATTAATCAGCAAGCACTTCGGTCAATCGTTGCACCTTTTTTTCAGGGAAGTCGAATAGTCGATACCATTGTGCTTGGATGCACCCATTTTCCGTTATTGAAAAAAAAGCTCCTGCATGTTGCACCCTCTCCAGTAACATGGGTAGACTCCGGGGATGCGATTGCCCGCAGGGTTGAGGCTTTGCTTGGCAACCACAACGCTTTTGCTACAGAAAATGATGATACGTACATTGATACCCTTCGTAGTAAGACCCTATCCGGAACCCCTTTCAGGAGACTGAGTGAACTGGGCTTTTCTGTGTAGACAATATCTACCCCGAATCGAAAGAGTACTCCCGCCGGAATAGATGGGTGGTGAATTTCGTTCAGCCCGTTAGCCTTAAGTCCCGCTTAACGAATTGAAAAAGAAAAGCTGAAGGGATTGAAGAGTAATGCGCGCAGGCCGTGGGAAATGGAAGATTGAAAATGAAACCTTCAACACGCTCAAGACACAGGGTTACCACCTCGAACACAACTACGGACACGGCAAGGAGCATTTGGCGACAAACTTTGCCTGCCTGACGTTTACCACCTTCCTTATTGATCAGATAGAACAGTCAGGGTGTCCCTTGTTTCAGAAAGCCTGGGCGGTAAGCCACTCTAAAAAAGCGCTTTGGGAACATATGAGAAGCCTGTTTCAGTGGTTTTTCACTGGTTCCTGGCGAGATTTTTTTATGGGAATAATCTCAAGAACCTCTGAAGGGGTTGGTCATAATATCCGTTCTGTACCTGATGTGTGACTTTTAATGATGCAGTCAGAAAGGCATGACCACCGTCTAAAATAGAAGTGCAACCCACTATCAGACGGTGCTGGTCATGCCTGTAGAAGAGTTTATCACCAATATCTTTTGTTTGATTGATGATTTGTACAACACTGTTGTCACCAGCCCATTACGTAGACGTGGTACTCCACCAAAACTCTCTGATAGCGAAGTCATCGCTATGGAAATTGCAGGCGAGTGGCTCGGTCACCATCACGACAAGGGCATTTACGAATACTTCAAGAAACATTGGGAACACTTGTTCCCCAACTTGTCCCACAGGACTCAGTTTGTACGCCAAGCAGCAAACCTCTGGGTTGTTAAGCAGAAACTGCATCAATATTTGGTGCGAATGCTTGGGGCGGGTAGGTCAGATATTCACTTGGTTGATGGCTTCCCCATGGATGTCTGTGTAAGAACAAGGGCTAACCGCAGTAAGGTCTACAAAGGCCAGGCAGCCTATGGATATTGTGCGTCAAAGAAGAAATCTTTTTATGGCTTTCATGGTCATTTGCTAACAGATGCACGGGGCGTTGCGGTTGATATGACAGTGACAGCTGCCAATATTGATGAGCGAGACAGCATATACGACTTGCTTGAAGGCATTAAAGGATTAATGATTGGCGACAAGGGCTATATCAGACCTGAGCTGAAGCAAGACTGTGAAAGTTTTGGTATTGATTTGCAAACGCCACTGCGAAAAAACATGAAAGATAAACGACCAAGATCGGTTGTCAGGAAGCTGATGAATATTCGGCGACGTATAGAGACGGTCATTGGTCAATTGGCCGAGTACTTTGAGCTGCAGCGTGTGAGAACTAGGGATGAATGGCACCTGACAAGTCGTGTAGCTCGAAAGCTGCTGGGCATCACTGTTGGAATTTACTTGAACATCCAGTCTGGGCATGAGCCTATGCAGTTTGAGGGTATGCTTTCAGCTTAAAGTCACACATCAGGTGTTCTGTTATTCCAGATACTTCATAGCTGCCGGGTAAGCCTGTGTCTGAGGGAAAAAATCATCCATAATGTCAGCTTTTGGCTGAAGGTTATTTGCTGCAAATCCAAAAAATGGTTCACCCTGCCGCAGGATATACGTCCTAAGGCGTATATTTGTCGGGAATTGCTGTTATTACGCAAGTCACCTCCGTAGCGGTGGTTGACCTGCGATTTCAAATGAGTTTTGGTTTTGATCCGTTAGAGCCATTCTTGCTTTTACCGGGTAGCCAGAACAGGTCATTGTCACCTTCGGTAACAATGCTTGTTGCCTGAACGCGTCAAGATGCTTTGTTCACTGCAAGTAATCGCATCTTTTTCACGACGACGCGTGTACGCTGGGGTGGTTGCTCGGTGTTATTCAGAGAGAACAGTTTGATTTCTGCATCCACCGCTTCCCTCAACCTTACTTGCCCTGCAGGCTGCCCTTCCAAATCAATTCGCGTTGCTTTTGGCTTGACGGCCTCCAGATAACGGTCCAGCGTTGTAAAAAAGTGCAGGGCCTTACTGATAACATGAGCAGGTACAACACCTGCTTTTTCCATATCTTTATGAATACCAATTTTCAATGGCTGTGGAGAAGATACGTGAAATGCCTTCGGCCAGATAGCACGTACGAGGCGCAAAGCTTCTGTATTCATTACATCGTCTTCAGGTCTGCCTGCCAGCTTTTCAAGAAGTGCTTTTGCTTCATCGGGTACATGAGTCGCTGGTATTAAAGTGTCGAGGTTATTTTCTGTCATTGTATAGCACTGTCCATTTGCGTTTAGCGTTAAAAACATAGTTTAGATTATATATACATCTGCGCCTGTGTGTTCATATTATCTATTCTTGCGTATCTGTGTTTTGCGCAAAGGATTCAACGTCCCTGAGCCAGCTCAGTATTTCTCCGGCAAAGCGCTGTTCTTCTGGCTTGGTAAATTGACTGAATGTACTTTTTAGCTGCTCCACAGTCCGGGGTAAAAAAGAGCTACGACCCGCATGGGCAAGCTGAATGAGATTGCCATGAATTTCTTTAGCCAGATTTTTACCGCAGACGCTTTTAAGCGCTGACTTAAATGCGCTATGGGCAATAAACTGGTCTTTTTTGCGGTAACTCTCAGCCAGAGTGACTAATGGAATCATGGAGAGGTAGGGCTGTATCATCGGGTTAACCGCATGACCTGTGCACCACTGCGACAGCTGCCAGGGACGACCGGTAAACGTATAGACAGGCAGGCGCTGCTGCAACCATTTCGGGTCATTGACGGGGTAATTATCCCATAGAAACGGCTTTCGCTGAAAGCAGTGGGCTATTTCAGACAAGCCTTCTTCATCATAGCCCAGAGAAATAACATGGTCTCCCGTCCAGAAAATATCAATCGCCGGGTCCAGGGCAGCGCCTAACTCTGACCAGTAATGCGGTGGCTTTTTTCCGTACACTTTTTCCAGCAACAGGTCGCGGGAATAAAAAGTTCCAACCATCTGAAAGTGCTGTGCACTGCTCTCACCTGCAATAAACTCAGCAATATCTGATTGCTTCTGAGCGAGGTTAGCAACATTGTTACTAAAATCATCAAACAAAATCGACAGCATTGAGGGATTAATACTGTTAATCATGGCGATTTTAGTCTTCAGCGCCTGTCGTGTTTTATCATTGAGTACATTAACCTCAAACGGGGTGAAACCGATACCAAATTCCACGCCTTTCTCCCGGAAAATGGTGCTCAGACGCTTTAATTGCTCAAGATACTCATCTGGCCAGGGTAACTGCCATTGTTCACGGAGGTAAGGGTCGTTTTTCGGGGCATAAATAAAAAAGTCGAATTTCTGCTTTGCACAAAAGCCTGCGTAGGCCTGACGTGCCTCCCAGGTCCAGCAATGCTTTTCATCATACATACCTTCAATCACACCGACTGTAAATGCCATTGACTGTCACCTAAACTTTTTATGTATATACCCAAGTGAATTCAAGATGCTGATTTTAGCATCTGAAAATTGTCATTGATTCTGTTGACCGATGATGTACCTGTTCCCGGTAATGTCACCTCAAGAAAGTGATTAATCTTTTTTCGGAAATCTTCGGGTTTGGCAAAGTACCGGTTATTTCGAGTATATTCATTGATTACCTTCCATAACCCTTCCATAACCCTTCCATTAGATTAAGATTCGGGCTGTACGATGGTGAATAATGCCGTTTTATTCTCTGCTTTCCAGCCGCTTCCAACACCGTTTCTAATCGGTGATAACCTGCTCCATTGAGCACGATAGGAATAGTCGTCATAGATGCACAGGCAGCCAGAATTTTTCTGAGAAATGCCATAACAGATTGACTGTTGATGGTCTGGTATTGGTTGAAAATAGCGGCTGACAGAGGGTTCAGCTCAATAGCTCCCATGATGTTCAGTCGGGTTCTGCTGCCTGTGGTATTGATGATTTTATCGAAAAGCGCGTAAGACCTCCACCGAAGAAGGTGGAGGATGTAAGCCCTCATCCCGAAAGGGATGACAGGTATCAATATATATTACAAAATAAAGGGTAATCAGGTTATCCCAGTTTTTACGCCATGACTTGCCTGTGGAAGGAAACTTCTCTCCCCACGCACCTTCAAAGGCGCTCAGCTCCCTTTCTGCTTCTTCAGTGGTTGCTGACTGATATATCCTCTTCAGGTCATTAGCGACTGCTTTGCGTTCCTTGCAGGACAGGTATTTCAGAGAGTTCCTTATCGGGTGGACAATGCAAAGCTGCACCTGAGCCTTTGGGAAAGCAGTGTTGATGGCTTCAGGAAAGCCTGACAGTCCATCCACGCAGGCAATAAACACATCCTCAACACCTCGGTTCTGAAGCTCTGTCAACACCGATAGCCAAAATGTAGCGCCTTCTGTTTCAGCAAGCCAAAGACCTGAAAGTTCCTTCTGACCTTCCAAATTAACGCCCAGAGTGACAAAAACAGTTTTCTTGATAACCCGCTTATCTTTGTGAACCTTGACTACAATGCCATCAAGACAGAGTACTGGATACAGGCTTTCCAGGGGCCTGTTCTGCCAGGCTTTTACTTCATCAAGAACAGCATCAGTGACCTGGATATGAGGGTTGGCGAGACGTCAGCACCATACATTTCCTAGCGTATCAGCGATATCACGGGTGGTCATTCCTCGTGAGTAGAGGGACAGAATTTGCTGATCAAGCTTGTTGATTCGTGTCGACCCTTTGGTAATGAGCTGAGGTTCAAATTCGCCATTACAGTCTCGGGGCGTATTGATTTCCAACTCACCAAAGTCACCTTTGATGGTCTTTTTGCTGGAACCGTTGCGACTGTTTCCCGTGTTATGCCCGTAGGTAGAGTGTTTGGCATAACCGCAGAGTGTTTGGCATAACCAAGGTGCTCTTCCAGCTCGACGGCCATAACACGCTCAACAGCCGCTTTGATCAACTGACGGCTAAGATCGGCAAGGTCATCCTGATTTTTGATTTGCCCAACCATTTGGCCAAGCAATTTTTCATTGATTTCAACGCTCATAGTTATGCTCCTCTTTGGAGTATTAACGACAAGCGTTTACACAAATTAAATTACATCCTCTGGTCTGTGACACCCTCGTTTGCAACTTCCCACTCTTCCTGTAGAACCATCCAGGCATCTTCTGCTTCTGCCAGTGTTTTCTTCAATGTGGCTTGCTGTTCAAGCAGTTCTTTTAGCACGGCTTTATTGACCTGATCATAAATAGACGGATCTGACAGCTTTTCTTCTACTGAATTTAGCGATATATGTAGGGTGTCAATCGTTTTTTCTATTTTTCCCAACTTTAACTTTAACGGCCGTAACGCCTTTCGATGCTCAGCCTGCTGCTTCTTTTGCTCTTTTTTAGCTTGAGCCGAGTTAGCAGAGGCAGTGGCGGCTGGTAGACTGCTATTGCTCAGCTGCAGGCGCTGTTTAACAAGCCAGTTGCTGTAGTCTTCAATATCACCGTCAAACTCTGTGACCTTTCCATCATGAACCAGCAGCAGAATATCCGTTGTATGACGTATTAGATTCCTGTCGTGAGAGACAATAATTACAGCACCTCGAAATGACTGAAGAGCAACTGTCAATGCATAGCGCATATCAAGATCAAGGTGATTTGTTGGCTCATCCAGCAACAATAGATTAGGTTTTTGCCAGGCAATAATGGCTAAAGCCAATCTGGCTTTCTCTCCCCCTGAAAACCCTTCAATAGTCTCCAATGCTTTATCACCTGTAAAGCCAAATCCGCCCAGGAAATTTCGAAGGGTCTGTTCACGGGCATCGGGAGACAAACGCAGCAGGTGTAACAGGGGGCTGGCATGAATATCAAGACTTTCGAGCTGGTGCTGGGCAAAGTAGCCAATCTTTAAATGCTCGCCTTGCTGACGTTCACCGGCAACGAGTGGGATATCACCCGACAGGCTTTTTATCAATGTTGACTTACCCGCACCGTTTATGCCAAGCAGACCAATACGACTACCCGGCAAAATCGACAGTTTTGCTTTCAATAATTCCTTACCACCGTACCCCAACGATGCCCTGTCTAGCGTTAGCAGTGGTGAAGACTGTTTCTCCGCTTCCGGAAAGCTGAATAAAAACGGAGAGTCAATATGTGCAGGTGCGCTTTCTCTAAGCCGTTCAAGGGCTTTTAAACGGCTTTGTACTTGCCGGGCTTTGGTTGCTTTCGCCCGAAAGCGATCCACAAAGGTTTGCATATGAGCGCGTTGTTGTTGCTGCTTTTCATACACAGCCTGTTGCTGCTCCAACCGTTTTGCCCTCAAGTGTTCAAAAGTTGAGTACCCACCTCGATATTTTACCAGGGCTTTGTGCTCAATATGTAACGTATGGTCGGTAACCGCATCAAGAAAATCCCGGTCATGGGAAATAACAACCAGTGTCCCCTGAAAGCGTTTTAAGTAGGTTTCAAGCCAAACAATGGCATCAAGATCCAGGTGATTGGTTGGCTCATCGAGTAACAGGATATCAGCCGGACTCATCAGAGTACGTGCCAGGTTCAGACGCATACGCCATCCCCCGGAAAAGTCACGGACACTCCTACGCGTGTCCTGATGGGCAAACCCCAGGCCAACCAGTAATTGTTCAGCTCGGACTCGGGCTGTATATCCATCAGCAGACAAATATTGATCGTGAAGTTCAGCTGTTTTTTCATATTGCTGGCTCGCCTCTGCATCCGCCAGCGCCTGTTCAATGTTTCTCAGTGGTTCATCACCGTCCAGTACATACTCAATGGCCTCATGGTCAAGAGCCAGAATTTCCTGAGACATATGGGCAATGCCACGGCCAGCATCAATCGTCAAATGACCGGTATCCGGGTGGAGGTCTTGTGTTAGTAAGGCCAACAGGCTGGATTTACCCGCACCATTGCTCCCTACAAGCCCCACATGCTGGCCTGAATGAATAATAACACTGGTATTTTCCAGTAGAAGCTTGCCCTGTCTAAGTAAACTGATAGTCTGTAATGTAATCATTAGAGCATTATAACGAAACCACTTGTAGAAGAAATGGGTTTTGGAGATGAGCTGTCCGCATTATTGCTCAAAAGGGTGACACTGGAAAAATCATTGCTTGAAAGTAACCGGGTTACCTAATCATGACGATACTGATTGTCCAGTAGCTCAGATAGGCCAGTGACTGTTGTTTTGCTGAAAGATAACAGCAGATAGTCAGAATACAGTTCCATAAGATCTTGATTCATACTGACTGACTATCATGCCGCAAAATCAGCTCAATGCGTAACTTGAGTTACTGCGTGGATGATGTCACCAGTATGGTGTCCGATTGCTGATGCTGCTGAAGCGCCCACTGCACATGTTCTCGCACCATGTCTGAGGGGTAATTCACCCTGGCGTGTAATGCTGACAATACCGCTTCTGTCGATGGTGCATTACCCAGGCCTACAGCCAGGTTACGCAACCAGCACTCAAAACCAGCACGGCGAATGGCGGACCCTGCAGTATTGGTCAGAAACTCTTCTTTTGTCCACAGAAACAATGCTGCCAGATCGGTAGCATCCAGCTTATGCCGAGGCTGAAAATCGTCTTCCTCTGTAGGTTTTGAAAACTTGTTCCACGGACAAGCCAGCTGGCAGTCATCACAGCCAAACACGCGGTTACCCATCAATGGCCGGAACTCTTCGGGGATACACCCGCTGTTTTCAATGGTCAGGTACGAAATACACCGGCGCGCATCCACCTTATAAGGTGCGATAATGGCCTGCGTCGGGCATTTGACCAGACAGGATGTGCAGCTGCCACAATGCGTTTTAGAGAAAGGTTCGTCTACCGGTAATGGGATATTGGTAAACAGTTCTCCCAGAAAAAAGAACGAACCTGCCTTTGGATTAATGATCAACGTATGCTTGCCCATCCATCCCAGACCGGCTTGCTGAGCCAATGGTCGCTCCATAACAGGCGCACTATCCACAAAGGCTCTAAAACCATGTTCGCCACATTGCTCTTCAATTTTTTTACCGAGTTGCGTCAGCCGTTTACGAATCAATTTATGGTAATCACGCCCTAATGCATAGCGAGAAACATAGGCTTTTTCTTTGTTGCCCAATACTTTAATGGCTTTGGTATCAGCAGGAAGATAATCCATTCGCACTGAGATAATTCGGGTTACGCCTTTATGAAGTTGCTCAGGGTGAAACCGTAAATCCGTATTGCGTGCCATATAGTCAAGGTCGCCGTGAAAACCTGCGGCCAGCCATTGCTGGAATGCAACTTTATCGCGTGCATTGATGACCGGTTTGGCAATCCCGGTTTGCTGAAACCCCAGCTCTCTGGCCCATATTTTTATTTGCTGGCCAAGAATCTCAAGCTGTTCTTCGGTATACGGTGCTGCTGACAATGGCGCCTGGCTTTGGTGATTTTGGGAAAAGGAGTATAACAGGGGACAGGCAGAACCAGAAAGCTTTTAGCACTCAGGGCAATCTCATCAAGTATTGACGACCTTCAGATTTTTTATACCAATGGCCTTTTCTAACTACTGAAATGAGCATGGCAAACCGGGCTTCAGAACAAGGCGAAATGACGGGTAAAGCCAACTATTGTGAGGCGCTGGCTGGCGTTCAGATTGTCAGCGTAAAGCGGAGTTAGAACAGGCCATTGGTATAGTTTGGTGATTGTCATCAGCCTTTTGCCAGGTCATTTTTCAACTCATCAGTTGTCCCTTTAAAACGCCACGCATTATTAGTATTCATGATTAAATATTTGGCCAAATCCTTCGGCAGAGCTTTTCTGGGATCAATGGCCATATACCTGGCAGTTTTTTCCATCCCCAAAGTAGCCTGATAAATAGCAATGGGTAGATAGGCGCAGATAGTACCCGTAAAAAGGCTGATTAAACGGTAATTTAGTTCTGCAGGGGGCTTTCCCCGACACTCTCTGTACAGATATTCTGCGTACTTCATGGCTTGCCGGCCATAGGAAGCACTACCAAGAAAAGCAGTGATTATTGATGAAAAACTATAGATACCGGGTATATGAATGATGTCTTTTTTATGCCTGTAAGACTCTCTCCTGTTATACGTTAACCACTGGTTGCCAATTAAGGCTGCCAGTGCACTGCAATCAGAAGAACCCTGGCGGAAGACTGACCATACTTTGTTTTTGGGAAGTGGCAGAACTCTTCTTGTCAATCCCAGGCTACTAATAATATCAAAAATATAGGGGCGCCCATCCAGACGCTCTTGAATCACAAATGCAACATGCGTAGTAAGGGCTCTTCTGATATCCTCATTACGGTTGTGCTGAAAAATAATATCGCCTTTTTTGAGTGCAAATGGACTTATGTACATGATATTTAGTAAGTTCTAAATAACTGCTGGTTAAACCATACTGCGTTTCGGTGGATGCCTGTTCAATTAGGTCCGGTAAACAGGGAAAGTCACTAATGCCCATCATTCGGTCTGTCAGGTAATGCCAAAATGAAAACCCATACAACCGGCATATTTTTTTCAGGCAAGTGAATGTATCACGACATTTTATTCCCGCTTTACTCTGTGTGCCATCACTAATTTTTCTTCGTTCCACCTGTTCCCGTATTTGACGTTTACCCAGATTGTTGTGAAGTGGAAGGCTTGGGTTTTCCAAGACTCCCAGCAGCTCCTTTTCTATCACTACCAGTGCTGACAGCGCATCTTGTTAATCAGAGCAATTAACCCGGACTTGAGTCAAAGCTTTGAAGTCATGACGTATCTTGTCTGCCTTACCCTTGTCAGGATTGGCTTTGAAGGCTTTTACATCATTGTAGATTGCCCGGAACCCTGTACGACACCAGTACTGAGCACTCGCTTGCTGGTGGTTAACGGGGTGAACCTTTCCCAGTGCACGTTCTGCATGTATCCAGCACTGACTATGGTTGAACACATTAAACGGTTGGGCACCATCACTGAATGTCGTCAGGTGTCCCATACCATGAGCGATTAAGTTGCTGTAAATCAGCGCATCTTGTGTGACCGAACAGGTCTTCCAGGGACGGTATAAAAGACCATGGACGTTTTCCAGGCTCTTGCTTTTGGTGCTTTCAAACCAGGCAAACAGCTCATTATTGATAATGGTACAGTAGCCATTTTGCCCCTGATGCCGGGCACCAGTATCACCGGTCTGGATGCGGCTGGCGCACCTGAGGCCTACTGCCAGTAATGGGGCTTTTTCTTCATGAAAATCAGCATGACCCTCTGTGAGCAGGCGATGCAGCCCCCCCGCAGACATTGAAATGCCCACATCCCACAACCAGTCCAATAACTGTGGCTGAGTCACCGAACAGCCATGGTGCTGGTGTAACAAATAGCCCTGAAGCGGCTGGCCCATCTGGCCCATAATGATGCCCGTACAAGCTTTCAGGTGGCCTCGCTGTTATGGTTTGCCCGTCGGGCGTCAACCATTGCTCCAAACGATAGTCGATGGTGATTGCCTGAATGTTCAACTCTTGCACATAATAAGCGCTAAAACCCTTTCGCGTGGAATCTGGAGGCACAGTAGACGCCTCAACTGATGGTGTCGTTTCTACCGGAGGCTTGCTGGGCTGCTGGCAATGTTTTGGTGTTTTCCCGTTAGGTTTATTGACTTTGGGTCTCTCTGAGTTCCCAGAGGGTTCTTCGTCATCACCGGAACCACTGTTATCCTCACCCTCACCCTGTTTTGGCTTTTTGTCGGGCTTAATATCAGGCTCCTCCGGACGTTTTTTTAAACGATGAGTCTCAGTTTGTAATGTCTCAACAAGCCCTTGTAACTTTGCGACCGGTTCCTTCTGTTAAGCAATGAGTTTCAGGAATTTTTCAGGAGAGAACGCATGCTTTTGATAGTTTGAAAGATGCATGAGAAAAGGATAGACGCATAACAGGGTTTTGCATTTATCCAGCAGTTATTGAGAACTTACGATATTTATTCCAATCATCTTTTCTAACTACAGTATCAGTCTAAGCCAAGCCTTATGATGTAAGGATCTTTGCCAGAGTTAGAAAATACAATTAGTATTACTCCAGTCTAAGCAAGTATTCTGCGCAAAGAACGATGTACTACAGTAGTAAACTAATGCTGATAAAGCCTGATGCGTGTCCTACTTCTTATTTTTACTACTTTACAATTGTCACATAGGTAACATGTATAGCATTAATCGCTCTGTAAAGTTGCGCGTAATTTTTGCAATGCTATGATGGCGATTCATAGCAAAAAAAGGAAGTATCAAAATGTTGTATTTTTTGGATTTTCAAGGTAAGCGCCAAATAAACCAGCGTACTGGCTGCCATCCCCAAGATTTCTTATTCTTTGCCTGCCTTAACATTCCAGGGAAGAAGCTGTTCCAGTTTCTCAACGGTATCAGCGTAAGGCAGCTCTTTTAAAATATGGTTCAGGTAATCGAAAGGCTCCAGGCCATTCACCTTTGCGCTTTCAATCAGGCTATAGAAAATGGCACTGGCCTGCGCCCCTTTTGGCGTGTCTGCAAACATCCAATTCTTGCGGCCAATAGCAAAGGGACGGATGGTGTTTTCCGCTGCGGCATTACTGATGTCCAAGTGGCCGTTGTCACAGTAAACGACCAGTTTTGGCCATTGGTTCAATGCATAGCTCATGGCTTGGCGTGACAGGCTGCCCGGGTCTAGCTTGGTTATGTTTTTCTCCAGCCATACATGAAAGTCGTCCAGTAGCGGCTTACTCTTTTGCTGACGCAGGATGGCTTTTTCTGATGGAGGAAGATCTCTTATTTCTTTCTCAATGGCGTAAAGCTTACCGATTTTGCCTAAAGCGACATTCGCCTTGCTAACGCGGGTGTTTTTCACCTTTTTGCCCGGTTTGGCTTCGCCCTTTCTGGCATCCAGAAATTTCCTGCGAACGTGGTCGAAGCAACCCACCTGGGTGATGCCTTCTTGTTTGCATACAGCGTCGTAACTGGCATACCCGTCAGTTTGCAGGTAACCGCTGAACCCTTCGAACAGACGCAGGGGAACCTCCTTGCCTCTTGAGGGATCGTATTCAAACACTACCGATGTTTGTCCGGGTGGCCCACCAAGGCTGACCCACATATATTTGTCAGAGTTGATGGACTTACTGGTTTCCTTGATTACCTGAATTCGGGTTTCGTCAGCATGGATCACCGAACCGGTCTTTTGGTGATCTCTCATCAAATTGATGAGTGGTCGCAGTTCTGTAGACAACCGAATCAAAGAGTTGGCCATCGTCGTCCGGGTGACAGAGCCACCGTATCGCTTGAGGATATTCTCTTGCCTGTACAAAGGCAGTGCGTCGCAGTACTTGGAGACAATGATCCAGGCCAGTGTGCAAACAGAGAGTGAAGATTTGGGCAGTGGGTGTTTTGGCAGCTCTGCAACTTTAATGACCCGCTTCTCCTGTCCATGCTCATCGACTTCCGGAAAGACTGCTTTCTCTTGCAGAATTTCTTTCACCTGAACCCTGGCTGGTACGATATCAAGCTCTTCACGGACTTTGACAAAGAAGGTATCAATGGCTCCGGTTTTTTCTTCTTCACTGAGTTCAGAGCGTTCCTGCACTCTGGGCAGAGACTCTGAAAATGGCTTGCGCCCTGTTTTCTTTTTACGTGGTTTTGGAAGCTCTTGCTCTGGCTGATCTTTAGCTTCGTCTTGCTCTCCGGTACAGCCTTCCAGCTCCACCTCATTGAAAATGTCGCTCTGGCTGTTATTTTTTTCAGTGCTTCTTCCGTACAGGCGGGATCGGGAGAGCCTCAGGTACTCTTCCAGTTGCGCAATGCGTTTTTTTTGAGAATCGATAATCTCTGACTTCTTTTGAATAATGTCGTCTTTTTCAAGAAGGGCATTTTCTTTTTCAAGAATGACACTTTCCTGCGAATGGATCGCCTCAAACAAGGCGACCATTTCAGGGGTAGTCTCAGCCTGATGAAAGGGCAAACCCAGTGCGGATTTCGGCTGAAAAATCAGAGTGTCGGCGGTCGATTTCATGGTCGCTATTTTACCATAACATCCTGAAAAACAGGACTAAAAACAGCTCTCATAATGCCTTTTTTTATGGGGTTGCATGGCGTTGAGATTGTAGCCGTCCAGCAGCCAGTTTAATTGTTGCCCGGTTAAGGTAACCAGCTCTTCATCCGGTTTGGGCCAGTGGAATTTGTCCTCAGACAGGCTCTTGTAATAAAGCACAAAACCATTATCCTCCCAGAACAGGCACTTGATTTTATTACGCTGCCGGTTGGTAAACGCATATAAGTAGTGGTTGTCCGAAAACCCATCAGCCCTTGAAAACAGCAGTCTGTGACCTAACTTAATCATTGAAGATTTCCACTGACAGGCTGTTTTCTCACTCATGCGCCAAACCATCAAGCCACAAATGCAGTTAGGCGAGGTCGATATCTCTGCCATCACCTTCAACCCCAAATCCAGGGACGACATACCCCGCCTCTTGCGGGCTTTTCAGCATATCTGGGTCACCCCAGAGCTGAGGGAGCAGGTTTTTCAAGCCCTTGAGCGAATGATACCCGCTAGCCGTGACAATGGCCGCCCTGGTATGGATCTCTGGAAAATACTGATTTTTGGCACCCTGCGTCTGACCATCAACTGCGACTACGACCGCCTTCAGGAGCTGGCCAATGAACACGGTACATTGCGGCAAATGCTCGGACACGGACCGTACTGTACCCACTCTTATCACATCCAGACTTTGCAGGATAATATCGCCCTGTTCACCCCGGAAATACTGGATGAGATCAACCAGATTGTGGTCAATGCCGGTCACCAGCTGGTAAAAAAAAAGAAGAGCGGATATGCGCCCGCGCTGACTCGTTTGTCGTAAAAACCAATGCCCACTTTCCAACGGATACTAACCTGCTGCGGGATGCCGTTCGCAAGATGATCGAATGGGCAGCCTGCCTGTCGTCAGAGCAGCAGGAAAGCCTGTGGCGACAGAGCAGCTACTTGCAGGATCAGCACAAAAAGCGTTTTCACAAAGCCCGTAACCTGAAACGGTCAACGTCGTCCAATGAGTCGCTCCGTGAAGCACGACAGTATGGTATCGAAACTGTCCATGCTGAGTATGTAGCCTACAGCCAGAAGCTTATCCGCAAGGCTGAAATAACCTTGAATCTCTTGAAGGCACGGATACCCGGAGACTTACGACTGAAAGAGCTGGAGCGCTGGATAAAAGATGCAGACTACCAGTGTCAACTGATTATCCGTCGTGTACTGAAACATGAAACCATTCCGCACAGTGAGAAGGTTTTTTCGTTATTTGAACGCCATACGGAATGGATCAGTAAAGGAAAAGCAGGCGTTCCTGTAGAACTCGGCCTCAGGGTGTGCGTACTGCAAGATCAGTTTGGTTTCACCCTTCACCATTTGGTCATGGAAAAACAGACTGATGACCAGGTGACTGTAGCCATTGCTAAAGGCGCAAAACAGCGGTTTTCTGAAGTATCGCAGGTCAGTTATGACCGGGGATTCTGGTCAAAAGAGAACCTTGAAAAGCTGGAAACATTTCTTGACCGAGCCGTCTTACCCAAAAAGGGGCGATGGTCTGAACAAGATCGGAAGCGTGAACGACACCCTGAGTTTGTCAGGGCAATGAAGAAGCATTCTGCGGTAGAGTCCGACATTAATGCACTTGAGCAGCACGGACTGGACCAATGTCCGGACTCAGGGATTGACGGTTATCGTCGGTATGTTGGCCTGGCGGTTTTAGGAACAAATCTGCACCGCTTGGGCTCTATACTGCAAAAGCAATCCAGTCAGGCTGTCAAAAAAGCAGCCTGAACGGAGAAGCGTACCAGAAAACAAACGATCATCGTTGGGTGAGGATTACGGACACCCGAAAAACGGGGAAATGATTAAGTTTTGATCAAAAAAAGAGGTGACTGGCATGAGCGGCCTGTTTTGTTTTCAAAAAAATTTTGTCAGTGCCTGTTGAGTCGGATTATTCATGGGTTTTCTGACAGACACTAAGTAGCCGTCAAAGGGGTTATGCCCCAGCTCTTGTTCAACCAACACAGCAAGCCCACGAAATGACTTGCGAAAGTCAATTGGCTCCCAGTAGAGAAACACCTTTGATAATACCGCTGACGGTCGCATAACCGGGGTGTTCATAGCATTTCCCTCACCAGCTGCTCACAAAGTGACAGGTTACTGTCATCAATACCGGACACTGTTACACCACTGGGCAGGGTGATGGAGAGTGGTGTTATTTGAGAAAACGCATCAGGTTCTGGTTGGGGTGTTACCTGAACAAAGCCAGAGTTGTTGGGGTCGCTTTTACGCTGGGGGTTGTGTCGAGTTTACGCTTCCAGTATCCGAATTTGGATACCCTTATACCGTGCTGCTGGCACCACGCACTCTGAGTCAAACCTGAATCCCGCCATGACTGAACATGCTCCAGCCATTCACTGTCTGCGGGTAATTTCTTTGCCATATTAGCCTCCTTATATGGGGAGGCTAATTATTTCAAACGGTTTTTTGATTCTGAAGGACGTGGGTTTATTTGGCGTTTACTTTTCAAGTTGAGTACCCAACTGAAATGTCACAAAAGGACTTGTTCAGTTTATGGGCTGAGGAGGCAGATACAGCGCTATCTGCAAAAGCAGGCGGGACGGTTGTTGACCTGTGGAAATGTGTAGGTGAGAGAAAAGTTCTCTGCGTCGTCGAGGTAGAAAGCCCTGATGATCTCGATAGAATTTTATTTGATCTACCAATTATGAAAAAACATGGCCAGCATGTTCAGGTGAAAGTAACAGCTCTGCGTAAGTATGAAGATTTCGTTGATGATGTGAGAGAGCGGCTACAAGAAAGCTCTTAAACTTACTCCCTGCCTTTAGGCGACTCTACACTAGCCGACGCGTTAAATCCTTGTCGGCTTAAACGATGCTCTACTCTGGTCACTATCCAGTCGCCGTCTATTTCATCACGGAAATTTGAGAGGGTGAGTTTACCTCCTGCTCTGAATTTCGTATTGCCGGGTAAGGTAAGTTCACCTGTTACCGTTCCACGCTTTAAACTTTTCAGCGCCGATTGTGCGGCTATCCTGGCAGATTCTTTATCCGGCTGTTGACTTCTGACGGTATAGACCGGCTTACCTTCCTTGCCTACCCTAACAGGCTCCCGCTTGCCCGTTTGGTTGTTGTGCCAGTGGGCGATAGCGGCGACATAACGATGACGGTCGGGCATGGTGAAGCGGTAGCTGGTTAAGTCGGTCGGTTTACTATCGCCAACTAAATGAGTATCAAGGGAGACCTGCCCTTTTTGAGAAAAGATAAGTCTCTTTGCTTTAATGGTGCTAACAGCATCGTATTGTCTGGCAAGCCGTGTCAGAAAATGAAGGTCGGACTCCTCGGTTTGGTCAATATGATTTATGTGCTTACTTGCTAATGCAGGACTAACATCCGCTGCTAAATCATGCTGTGCAGCTATCACTGTGCAGATGCTTTCGATACTGATCTCATGCCAGCCATTTGTACGCTGCTCTTTCAAACTATTTTTAAAATCCGCAGCTCTGGCTCTAATAGTTAGCGTATCAGGCCTGCCCTGCCATAGCAGTTCATCAACCACAAATAAGCCGATATGACCCAGGGGCTTATCATCATAGCCAAGGTGTAAAGTAAGCTCTGTTGAAATGAAATAAAGTATGGGTTTATGACAATGCAAGCGTATGAAATAGAATGTAGGCGGTAAAGCACTGTCTGGTCTCCATTGATCAGGCCTATGTTAAACAAAAAAGCTATAGCTGAGTGTCCAGCGACAGCGGCCATGGGGTGGTGGGGAGCAGGCAGGGGTCATAAGGTGAGCTTCACCGTCACCATCAAGTTTGGAAGGAGTCCCGTGATGACTGCGCTTACCATTAACGGCTATATCAGGGCCTTCTTCAACAAGTCGTTGTCGGAGTGAGTAATAGTAAGCGGTCTGACACGAAAAGTTTTGGCCACTTGATCATGCGTCAGTGGGTCATTGTTTTCGTCCATAGCCAGAGGAATACCAGCATTACGTTTCTTGTATTGAGCAACGCCTGGTTTTTCCTGCTTAATAAGCTCTTCGAGCAGTGAGCGTTCATTATCACTAAGCCGCACAGGGTATTTAATAGTCATGATGACTCCGTCATTTCTGACTCAGAGTTACCATGATACTCAATTCTCCTATTATGTGCTTTAAGACGAAGTACCAGAAACATTAGCTCAGTCAGGAATCACCAGTTCCTGCCCCACCATAATAACGTTAGCCCGTGATAGCCTGTTCGCTTTTTTTAGCAACGACAGGCTGACACCGTGGTAGTCAGCAATACCTGACAAAGTATCACCTGCCTGCACTATATATTTATCCTGACGGGTATGGAGCTTGTTTTCCCGCTTCCACCTGGCAATCAGTGTATCAGGTGGCGGTCGCTGAACAAACCATGTTTTCAAACCGTTAAAAATAGAACGTGCCATAGCTTTTTGATGGGAGCGGGTTTTAAGCTTTTTGGACTCTTTCGGGTTGGTAATAAAGCCCGTTTCCACCAGAATGGACGGGATATCGGGTGATTTCAGCACCACAAAGCCAGCCTGTTCGACTTTTTGTTTATGAAGATGGTTGATTCTCCCCATATTGTTGAGGATTTTATCACCAACATTGAGGCTCGATGAGATGGTTGATGTCATGGACAAATCCAAAAGCACACCTGCAAGCTGATCATCTTTATCCTTTAGAGAGATGCCATTTTCACCACCAATCTGGTCGGTATTATTTTCTTTTTGGGCTAGCCATCGTGCAGTTTCAGACGTTGCTCCCCGGCGAGACAGGGCAAATACCGATGCGCCATTAGCCTGCGAATTTTTAAATCCATCGGCATGAATAGAAATAAATAAATCAGCATTGTTCTGGCGGGCAATACGGGTTCGCTGGCGAAGGTCGACATAATAATCACCGTTGCGAATCATCACCGGCTTAAAGCCAGGCTCTTTTTTGAGCATTGCTTCCAGGTATTTGGCAATGGCTAAGGTAATGTGCTTTTCATAACCACCCCCATGAGCAACAGCACCCGGGTCTTCGCCACCGTGACCGGCATCAATAGCAACGACAATATCCCGAAAGCCCTGTTTTCTGGGCAACGGTTCAGGAGGGGGCCTGTTTGTATCAAAAATATCCACAACAAGCCGGTGGCCATAGGTTTCGTTGGGTTTTAACAGAAAGCTGTTGACGGTGACTTTCTGGCTGAGATCCAGCACCACCCGTAGATCATCTTTATTACGGATACCCGATCGTATTTTTTTAATGGGCGTATTTTTAAGAGAAACACGAGACAGTGAAGTGTTAAGCTGAGAATCCTTAATATCAATGACCAGTCTCTCAGGCTTTGTCAACGCAAACTCAGAGTGTGTCACAGTGTTGGAAACATCAAAGACAAGACGTGTTTTATCGGGTGAGCGCCAAAGTCGCACACCTTTGATGATGGCAGAAACCGCCCAGGCAAACTCTGTTTTCAATACCGAAAGACTGAACAACAATGCAAACGATCCAGTCGCCCTGACTATAAAACGACGGCGGTCTTCTGAAATCCGAGAAGTCTGTTCTGTTGTCGGTGAACGATGAACGGTAACAAGCCGATGGAAAAACTGTACAGCTTTCTTCGACAATAATGCCATTCAACCCCCCTGCTGTTGAGTATAGGCCGCTACTGTGGCTGTAACCAGCTGCTGACCGTAATCAGTAACAGCACATAACAGGGCTGTGCGTCCCGGTAAATTATAATTCAAGGTAATCTCCATATCGGGTTGCGGCAGAGCACCTTCACCTTTGGAAGACCACTCCACAAGGCAGAGACTGTTTTGATCGAAATAATCACGTCCGCCAATAAACTCCAACTCTTCAGGGTCCCCAAGACGGTAAAGATCAAAGTGGTAGATGGCTCGACCGTTCACCCGGTAAGGTTCCAGCAGCGTATACGTAGGGCTTTTCACCGTACCTTTGTGCCCAAGGGCCGTTAACACTCCCCGACAGAAGGTCGTTTTGCCTGCACCCAGATCACCGTGCAAAAAAATAATCCCCTTACCCTGGCTGGCTTGTGCCAGCAGTTTACCCAGGTGCATCATCTCTTGTTCATTATTAATCAGCAGTTCACTGTTATTTTCCGTCATGTACAACACACCAGACTGTTTAATCGATCTCGCAGGCAGGGTATCAGGCTTGTGGCCAGCACACCTATTTCACCGTGCGCAGCCACATAATCATCACCTGCGGTGGCATGCAGCCATACGCCCAGGGAAGCCGCTTTTTCTGCGGGTAAGCCCTGCCCCAGTAAGGCGACTATAACGCCACTGAGCACATCCCCCATACCGGCAACGGCCATTCCCGGGTTTCCAGCAGAACATAAGGCAATGCCTTGCGCACTCCCGATCAGTGAACCGGCACCTTTTAAGACTGCCGTAACATTATACTGATTATGTAATGATATAACATTTTTAAAACGGTTACTTTGAATCATTGCCGTCGTGGTATTGAGCAATCGTCCAGCCTCAGCAGGATGCGGGGTTATTATTGTTGAGTATTTTCTCTGATTCAGTAATGAAGGGGTTTGGGCAACAAGGTTCAGGGCATCGGCATCCAGAATTACCGGGCATCTGGCTGTTAAAGCTTCTTTGAGTAACCCCCGGGACCAGTCATCCTGACCAAGTCCAGGGCCCACCAATACAGCGGTTTTCCCTTTTATCAATGCCTGTAAATCTGCTGGCACCTCTACACTGAACGCCATGACTTCGGGGCGGCGAATTGCCAATGCGGTAAGATGCTCTGTCCGTGTTGCAACGGCCACCCGCCCAGCCCCTGAAGCTATAGCTGCTTCTGCGGCCATAATAATGGCACCGGGCATACCGTGATTACCGCCAACTAATAAGACGCTGCCGTATAATCCCTTGTGGGAACAGGCGGGTCGCTTGCCAATTAATTGTTTAAAAGCAGCTTCACTGAGCTGATAGCTGGAGGGCGTTTGTGTTTTATAAACATCACCAGGCACACCAAGTTGAGCAAAGTGCAGTTCACCACAATAATCCGGCCCCATAGCTGTGAATAATCCCTGCTTCATGCCAATAAATGTAACGGTAGTGGTGGCTTTTATTGCCGAACCCATCAGGGTGCCAGTGTCAGCACATAACCCGGAAGGAATATCCACAGCAAGTACGGGTTTGCCTGACGCGTTGATGCTTTCAATGGCATGGCAATAGTTGCCGTGTACAATACCCTGCAATCCCGTGCCCAGCATTGCATCGATGATAATGTCTGCGCTTACAAGGTTACAGCCGTTAAATGCGGTCATATTAACACCTTGTTTTTGGCAGTATTGCCAGGCTTTTTTAGTATCACCTGTAAGTTGATCCAGTGATTTAAGATAAACAATAGAGACAGGAATCGCCTTCTGTTTTGCCAGTGCTGCGATAAGATAGCCATCACCGGCATTGTTGCCGGTACCGCAGAAAACCTGCAGGGTAAGCCTGCCTGTTAATACCTTCGGCCATTGGGAACAGAGCCATTCAAAAGCCGCTGCTGCCGCTTTTCTCATCAGCTCAAACCCATCAATGCCCATGTCTTCTATTGCGATGCGATCAAACTGTCTTACTTGATCAGCTGTAAATAACAGTGCCGCAATATTGTCATTGTCAATAATATTGTCGCCCATAAACTGACTCTCCTGTTTCAGCGAGTGTGATATTCAGACTAAACATGACAAATTCTTTTCAAACCACTGAAGCTATTGGAACAGTGTCAATCAACGTCATTTTATACAGGAAAAGTTCTACCAATTGTATTCGCTAACTAGTGTCTGTCAGAAAACCCATGAATAATCCGACTCAACAGGCACTGACAAAATTTTTTTGAAAACAAAACAGGCCGCTCATGCCAGTCACCTCTTTTTTTGATCAAAACTTAATCATTTCCCCGTTTTTCGGGTGTCCGTAATCCTCACCCAACGATGATCGTTTGTTTTCTGGTACGCTTCTCCGTTCAGGCTGCTTTTTTGACAGCCTGACTGGATTGCTTTTGCAGTATAGAGCCCAAGCGGTGCAGATTGGTTCCTAAAACCGCCAGGCCAACATACCGACGATAACCGTCAATCCCTGAGTCCGGACATTGGTCCAGTCCGTGCTGCTCAAGTGCATTAATGTCGGACTCTACCGCAGAATGCTTCTTCATTGCCCTGACAAACTCAGGGTGTCGTTCACGCTTCCGATCTTGTTCAGACCATCGCCCCTTTTTGGGTAAGACGGCTCGGTCAAGAAATGTTTCCAGCTTTTCAAGGTTCTCTTTTGACCAGAATCCCCGGTCATAACTGACCTGCGATACTTCAGAAAACCGCTGCTTTGCGCCTTTAGCAATGGCTACAGTCACCTGGTCATCAGTCTGTTTTTCCATGACCAAATGGTGAAGGGTGAAACCAAACTGATCTTGCAGTACGCACACCCTGAGGCCGAGTTCTACAGGAACGCCTGCTTTTCCTTTACTGATCCATTCCGTATGGCGTTCAAATAACGAAAAAACCTTCTCACTGTGCGGAATGGTTTCATGTTTCAGTACACGACGGATAATCAGTTGACACTGGTAGTCTGCATCTTTTATCCAGCGCTCCAGCTCTTTCAGTCGTAAGTCTCCGGGTATCCGTGCCTTCAAGAGATTCAAGGTTATTTCAGCCTTGCGGATAAGCTTCTGGCTGTAGGCTACATACTCAGCATGGACAGTTTCGATACCATACTGTCGTGCTTCACGGAGCGACTCATTGGACGACGTTGACCGTTTCAGGTTACGGGCTTTGTGAAAACGCTTTTTGTGCTGATCCTGCAAGTAGCTGCTCTGTCGCCACAGGCTTTCCTGCTGCTCTGACGACAGGCAGGCTGCCCACTCGATCATCTTGCGAACGGCATCCCGCAGCAGGTTAGTATCCGTTGGAAAGTGGGCATTGGTTTTTACGACAAACGAGTCAGCGCGGGCGCATATCCGCTCTTCTTTTTTTTTACCAGCTGGTGACCGGCATTGACCACAATCTGGTTGATCTCATCCAGTATTTCCGGGGTGAACAGGGCGATATTATCCTGCAAAGTCTGGATGTGATAAGAGTGGGTACAGTACGGTCCGTGTCCGAGCATTTGCCGCAATGTACCGTGTTCATTGGCCAGCTCCTGAAGGCGGTCGTAGTCGTAGTCGCAGTTGATGGTCAGACGCAGGGTGCCAAAAATCAGTATTTTCCAGAGATCCATACCAGGGCGGCCATTGTCACGGCTAGCGGGTATCATTCGCTCAAGGGCTTGAAAAACCTGCTCCCTCAGCTCTGGGGTGACCCAGATATGCTGAAAAGCCCGCAAGAGGCGGGGTATGTCGTCCCTGGATTTGGGGTTGAAGGTGATGGCAGAGATATCGACCTCGCCTAACTGCATTTGTGGCTTGATGGTTTGGCGCATGAGTGAGAAAACAGCCTGTCAGTGGAAATCTTCAATGATTAAGTTAGGTCACAGACTGCTGTTTTCAAGGGCTGATGGGTTTTCGGACAACCACTATATAAGATAAGCAAAACATTCTTTATGAATACTTAATTAAATTACAACGTGTAACGCATTAAAAACAAAAAAAGAAGGCATTGGTTTAAATACCCAATTAAAACCCATTTCTCCCATTGCTGCCGGTAGTGTTGTTTACCGATACAGCCGGTCTCAGCCCCTACCGGACGACTGCCTTCATCCGGTACACTGTCAGCACGGATGAAAATGAGGCCACTTCGTGAAAACCTGCACCCTGTGTCGTCAGTTAAAACGGCATAGTGAGTTCAACAAGAGCAAGCGTGCCAGTGATGGTCTGCACAACAGGAGGAAGAGGCATCATGATTCTGACCTGCCCCTAAAAAGGATAAGTCAAGTTTGGGTATTTGTGACTAAGAGACAGGTTTATAAGGAAGCCCAGAGCGTTTCAAAAATAATTTTTTGCGCTGTTGCAATTTCTGGTGAGTCCATAACAACAGCCACAGGATAATCTCTCGAAGCCAGTGAGATCATAGCAACTTTGGGAGGATAAATAGCGATATAACTCGCATCCAGTGGCCCCCTGGTCTCAATCCATTTTCGTTCAGACAACTCAGCATCTTCGCCGCCATCACCGATGGCAATCACCCGAACATTGATTTTTTTACGGACGCGTTGTTGCGTATAATTCGGAAAAAGGCGATACAAATGCTGGCGAATCAACTTCGATGAAAACACGTTGTAGGTTTTCTCGGGTTGATGAGCGGTTGTGTTCAAAATATCCTTCAACACCCGTTCGATACCTGCATCTCCTTCATAAAAACGCACATTACCCGGGTTAAAGTCGGGCTTCAGATCGTTCAGCTGTGGAATAAGGCGCTGCTTCATATCGTCAATCCCCTGCGCCAGTGCTGCGAGCTTTTCCTCTGCCAGATCCAGTAGTTTTTCCGGGGATTCGGCACAAAAGACCCTGCGCCTGCCTTTCGGAAAATAGCTGACAACGCCCTTACTGACCAACTGTTTCAGGGTGTCATAAGTTGTACCACGGTTAATGTCTGCCTGGAGGGCAATTTCGCGAATAGGCGCTGTCCCGCATTTCAGCAATACCAGGTAAACGCTAATTTCACGGGGTGTCAGCCCGAGTTGTTCAAGAGTATTCAGGTTCATTTTTGTCAAAATTTGTATGACAAGCAGTCTTGTATTTTCGTGATTTAAGGATAGTCTAGTGACTATATTCCCAATTACGTTATTTTCAAGTAATGTTTCAGGCTATTAAACAATCTGACTGTCACATTATTTTAGACAAATTTAGACAAATTTAGACAAATAGCCTTGTCTTGTACTGGTACCTGTAACGACTGCAAAACCTCAAGTAAGTGCAACTGCTACGCGCATTCCAACAGATAAAATCCATTTTTGAGTACACACCCGTGAGAACAGATATTGTCATTCTTGCCGCAGGGCAAGGCAGCCGAATGAAATCCGGTTTACCCAAGGTATTACACAAGATTGCCGGTAAACCGATGCTGGAGCATGTGATCCTGGCTGCCCAAAAAGTACAGAACAGCGGTACGATTCATGTGGTGATTGGTCACGGTGCCGATCAGGTGAAAACCGCACTCTCTCACTACCCTGTGAACTGGGTAGAACAAACAAAGCAGCTGGGTACAGGTCATGCTGTCAGGCAGGCATTACCCGGCATTGAGGGAGCCGATGTGGTGCTGGTTGCTTACGGTGACGTGCCTATGATTCAATCATCCACATTAACGCTGCTCACCGAAGCCTGTCATGGCAGGCATTTAGCCCTGTTGACAGCGACCATGCCTGACCCTGAGGGCCTGGGGCGTATTGTTCGTAATCAAACCGGTAATATTCAGGCTATTGTTGAGCATAAAGATGCCTCTGTAGAGCAACTGGCCATTCATGAAATCAATACCGGTATCATGGCTCTGCCTGGCCACCGCATCGGTGTCTGGCTCAATAACCTGAGTAATAGCAACGCCCAGCAGGAATACTATCTGACGGATACCGTTGCCATGGCTGTAGCAGAAGGCACTACAGTGGTCCATGCCCAGCCTGAACACCTGATGGAAGTAAAAGGCGTCAATAGTCGTATTCAGCTGGCTGAACTGGAAAGGGAACACCAACAACATCAGGCTAAGCAGTTTATGGCCGCTGGCGTGACCTTGAGGGACCCGGCAAGGGTAGATTTCAGAGGAAACATTACTCTGGGAGAAGATATCATCATTGATATCAATGTTGTGCTCGAAGGCGATGTGACCATCGGGAACAACGTGATGATTGAACCCGGTTGTGTCATTCGCAATGCAACCATTGGTGAGGGCAGTACTATCAAAGCGCACTCTGTGCTGGACGGAGTCGCTATTGCCAGTCACTGTGACATTGGTCCTTTTGCCCGACTGCGCCCCGGCACTGAACTTGCCAACCACGTCAGGGTGGGCAATTTTGTTGAAATCAAAAAATCAACGATTGGAGAAGGCAGCAAAGTTAACCACCTGACTTATGTGGGTGATGCCGACGTTGGTGCCAGTGTGAATGTAGGCGCTGGCACAGTAACCTGTAATTACGATGGGGTTAACAAACATAAAACCATTATTGGTGACGGTGCTTTCATAGGTACTAACAGTTCACTGGTTGCACCTGTGACCATCGGCAAAGATGCAACCACTGCCGCAGGGTCAACCATTACCCAGGATGTTCCCGACAATGAGTTAGGCGTTGCCCGTGGTTGGCAGCGCAATATTAACGGCTGGCGTCGTCCGGTTAAACATTCTTGATTCGCGATTAAAACAATTATGGAGCTTAGCTTATGTGTGGAATTGTAGGGGCAGTAGCACAACGGGATGTAGCTGCTATTTTACTAGAAGGCCTTCGTCGTCTTGAATACCGTGGATATGACTCTGCAGGTATTGCGATCATCAACAGCAACGGCAGCATGAACAGATTGCGTCGCACCGGCAAGGTTTCAGAGCTCAGTGACGCCATTAAAGACTCGCCCTTACCCGGCGGTACTGGTATTGCCCACACCCGATGGGCAACTCACGGGGAACCCAGTGAGCGGAATGCTCATCCGCATGTTTCTGGTGAAAATATTGCTGTTGTTCATAACGGCATTATTGAAAACCATGAAATCCTGCGCCGCTTTTTGCAGCAGAAAGGCTATCTTTTTGAGTCGGATACCGACACCGAAGTCATTGCCCACCTTGTCAATCACGAAGCTAAAAATAGCCAGACATTGCAGGAAGCCGTTCAAAAAGCTGTTCGTCAGCTTGATGGTGCTTATGGCATGGTGGTAATGAACTGTACCGACCCGGAGCGTCTCGTGGTTGCACGCTCCGGCAGCCCACTGGTCATTGGCATTGGCATTGGTGAACATTTTATTGCCTCTGACCAGTTAGCTTTGTTATCCGTTACCCATCGTTTTATATTCCTTGAAGAAGGCGATGTAGCAGAAGTGACGCGTGATGCCGTCAATATTCTCGACAGCAATGGACAAACCGTTGAGCGTCAGGTACGTGACAGCGATTTAGCGCACGATGTCGGCGACAAAGGATCTTACCGTCATTATATGCTAAAGGAAATTCATGAGCAGTCTGAAGCCATTGCCAATACTCTCGAGGGCCGATTAGGTGAGGATACACTGAACCTGGCTTCACTGGGCAATATGGCTGAAGAATTACTGGCACAAGTCAAGAGCGTACAAATTGTCGCCTGTGGAACCAGTTTCCATGCAGGCATGGTAGCACGCTACTGGTTTGAAGAATTGGCAGGTATTCCCTGTCGTATAGAAATTGCTTCGGAATTTCGCTACCGCAAATTCTTTGTACCAGAAAACTGTTTGTTTGTAACGATCTCCCAATCTGGAGAAACGGCTGATACCCTGGCTGCACTCAAGCAGGCTAAAGAGCAAGGGTATATGGCCACTTTGAGTATTTGTAACGTGCCAGGTTCTTCTATGGTAAGGGAGTCTGATATTTCCTTTATGACCCGTGCTGGTGCAGAAATCGGTGTGGCGTCAACCAAAGCCTTTACTACACAACTCACAGCATTGCTGATGCTGGTGACAGGCATTGCCCGTCATAAAGGTATGAGCGATGCTGAAGAAGCCCATATTGTGAAAGCCCTTCGCGAACTTCCCCATGGGATTAACTCCGCCCTGACACTGAGTTCTGACATAGAAGTGCTGGCACAGGAGTTTGCTGATAAACATCACAGTTTGTTTTTAGGCCGCGGCACCCAGTATCCCATTGCCATGGAAGGAGCGCTGAAACTTAAGGAAATTTCTTACATTCACGCTGAGGCATATGCGGCAGGTGAGCTTAAGCATGGCCCATTGGCTTTGATCGATAATGATATGCCCGTGATTGTGGTGGCGCCAAATAACGATCTTCTGGAAAAACTAAAATCCAATATGGAAGAAGTCCGCGCTCGCGGCGGTATTCTCTACGTCTTCGCCGACCGTCATGCACGACTGGTGACCAGTGATGGTATTAAGGTATTATACGTAGACGATGTACCGGAAGTGGTTGCCCCTATTCTGTATACCGTTCCACTACAACTTCTGTCTTACCATGTGGCAATTATAAAAGGTACCGATGTAGATCAACCAAGGAATTTGGCCAAGTCAGTGACGGTAGAATAGAATACAATGACACAGGCTCCTGTAGTGTCGGAGGACATTAAAGTTAGGTAAGTAACATTATAGTTTGGTAAATCACATTATAGTTTGGTAAAAATCGAGTCTTCTGCTAACTTGGGTGGATAACAGAAGGCTCTTTTTATGTCTGATGCAGAAAAACCTCTAAATAAGAAAGATCAGAAGCGCTTGGGAGACAGGAGAGGCTCCGGTGGGGGATTGGATTATCTGCCTTTCATTCTCGTAGGAGAGTTCAGTAGTTCTGGTGAGAGTATTCGTGCCAAGAGCATTACAGTAGGCCGTATCCACCACTTCCATTCAGGGCTAGAGTTAGCCCCATTCCTTGTATTTGACAGGCATAAAGACACTGTCGACATCCGTGAGCAGTATCCATTGCCTCTACAGGACACACTGAATATATGCCGCAAGCTGGGCATTCGTCACCCGCAAGTGGGAGGTGAGCTAGGCATTGTCAGTACTGATCTGCTTATAGATATTAGAGGGGGAAAACAAATCGCTATTGCTGTCAAAAAGTAGTGATGAACCGTATCCACAAGGGATCTTGATAATAAAAGGATTTTGGAAAAGCTTCAGGTGGAAAAGACGTACTGGGAAGCATGTGGTACTAGCTGGTTTGTGTTCACAGAGAGGGATATATCTGAAGCCCTGAAGGCTAATTTGAAATGGCTAAAACCGTTTCTGAATGTCGATACTCAGAATGCATACGACATATCTGATAATGATGTGATTTCTTTGATTAACAGGATTCAACAGTATCCAAATAATCAGGCTATGAGGCTTTGTGGCGCTCTTGATGATGAATACCAATTAGAACCTGGTTCTCATGCTGAATTTTTAAGGTTTTCTATTGCTCGTGGATACCTTGAAGCTCCAATTGGCAAGCAGTTCACAAAATGGAAGTGTGCTGAGTTAAATGATAGGTCGGACACCATATTCAAAAAAGGGGCTGGGTATGCTTCTTAATAAAGTCTTTCACCGAAAAGGGTCTGAATATCGTTTTAGAGTGATTTTTGAGGCTATAGATCATATTTGGCTGATTGATATTAGTGATGAAGATGCATGGCCTGTCATGACTATGCAAGATGAGTTTGATGAATTCGTTAAGAATGGTCTTTATCTCGAGATTGACGAGCCTTTCAAGGTCCTAGCCGTTCCCAAGGGAAGTATTCAGGAGAAAAAACGAGACCAAGCATATAGTGAACTAGAGCTTGTCTTGAAGGAACCTGGCAGACTTCTGCATAAGAAAGAGCGAAATATTGTTATAAGCCAAGCCGCAAAAAACAGTAAACAACAGCGGCGCTATATTGTTCGACAACTACGAAGATATTGGCAAAGAGGAATGAACCCTAACTCCTTGGTTCCTGATTACTACCTTTCCGGGGCAGGAGGGAAGCCCCGAAGAAATATAGATAAAAAACCAGGTGCTAAGCGCACTGTAAGTTCTGGGGCTATCTCTTAGTCACATCTCCACGCCTTTTGTCATACGGTAGGTGTGGAGACGATCTTGCAACTTTGCCCACCCTTCCCAAATGACCAACCATCCGGGTATGCCGGTGCGCTTTGAGTCACACCAGCCACCTACTTTTGCAATGGTATGGAGAAGCCAGGTCAATGTTGGCTCTTCTTTAGGCAACGACTTTCCTTCGTAGTAACCGTCATTCACCACCTCAATCAGGAATAAATTGATTGGTACGTAGGGCCTAAAATAAAAATGATGATCGACTGATTTTCTGAAATGCCAACCACGTGTTTTTCCGTCCCGTTGATAGTCCAAACATGAATACCCTCAAAACAATAGAAAACCCATCTGCCCGTTGGGTTCTGAACCGGCTTTTTCTTCATGTCCGGAAATGTTCGGCTCTGCCTCTTCAGCTCATAGCGGATTCGATGTTGGATAGCAGCATAGACCATCAGACAGAGAGTCATCACCATTAACAGAGCTTCAATGCGCTCTGGTTTTTTCAAATACAGCGACGACACCAGGAAATCAGGACTTTTCAGGAAGCGGAATCCCCTCTCGACCTGCTGTTGTGATTTATACGTCCTTAGCAGTTCAGCCGTGCCTAGCCGGTCTGTATTTGTATCGTTGGTGGCCAGTACAAAGCAGCCCAGCGAAGCTTCCGCATCCCGGCGAGTCTGCACTGCAACCGAGCAGCAACCTGTTACGTAATACTCAAGGTGATCAGGTTCTGCGCCGTTAGCGGGACGACCTTTACCTTTGTAACAAGGCTTACTGATAACCATGGGTTCAGCCTGACAGAGTTCGGATTGCTTCTGCCATTGTCTGAAGGCTTCCATGGCGTCAGCTTCACACCGAAAGGCCTTTTTACCTAGCTTTTCCAGTTTTTCGAATTCCTTCAGGGACTTTTTCTGCATGCGCCTTGTCAGCGCCTTCTGCTCTTTTTCCTGGCTCTGTTTGTTCCGAAACAACGCCCAGCGTTGCTTGACCTCTGCGTAATCAGACGACACCTCTACAGCTTCATAATGCTCAAATCCCTCAACAGCCCCCATGGCGTGTAAGGGCACACTCTGCACCAGCCCTTTGGCAGCACTGATACTGAGCGGAACACGGGAAATAAATAGCTGACCCTGCTGGTCGAGTTCTCGAATAGTCTCCCCCACGTATAGTGCCGCATCGCCGACAAAGTACCGGGATGCCAGTGCCGCCTTGAAACTCTTCAAGTGCTCTGAAACCACCTGTTTAAAACTGGTCTTGTCAGTCACATTGCCACTGGCAGCCGCCATAAACAGGGGAATGCCTGCCCGGTTTTCGGTCATCAGGAGCAAAATGGCCTGATTCAAGTCCGGGCGATGGTCACGGCTATAGCCTTGGCAAAGCCGGATACAGTTGAGGTCTTCGTCACTCTCTTCGCTGTCGCTGTTGTAGCGACCGTCAACGTGAAAGCTGGTGCCATCAAGGTTTAACGCCTCGCAAGGCAGCTTGAGATGTTTCACCACCTTGATAGCCAGCTCGAAATAGACTTTACTGACATCCAGCTCAAAGAGTTCATCCAGTGTCCTGCCCAGTGCTTTGTCGTTTATGTGCTCCGGTTCGATACCAGGCCTGATCAGCTTGTCGAGGGGTTTGTTGGCAAAGAACTGGGGAAACATATGCAGGGATCGTCCAGTAAAGCCTAAGCCATTGATAATCATGCCAACAACGGCTTCACCATGGGATATGTGCCAGTCATCGGATACTTTTGGTGCTCGCCGGTCGATATGCTCGGCGATTTTCAACTCTTTGCACATTCCAGCCACCAATCCGAGGTAATCCATGATCTGACTGCGGTATTGAACAGGAGGCATAAGACGGTTTCCTGATATTTTCTTATCTGATAAATAGCAGAAATCAGGAAAATGTCAGGTGGGGTGGTGAATGTCGGTAGTAAGTAAGCCACAGCACTTTCCACTCTTCTTTACTTAGTGTCTGTCAGAAAACCCATGAATAATCCGACTCAACAGGCACTGACAAAATTTTTTTGAAAACAAAACAGGCCGCTCATGCCAGTCACCTCTTTTTTTGATCAAAACTTAATCATTTCCCCGTTTTTCGGGTGTCCGTAATCCTCACCCAACGATGATCGTTTGTTTTCTGGTACGCTTCTCCGTTCAGGCTGCTTTTTTGACAGCCTGACTGGATTGCTTTTGCAGTATAGAGCCCAAGCGGTGCAGATTTGTTCCTAAAACCGCCAGGCCAACATACCGACGATAACCGTCAATCCCTGAGTCCGGACATTGGTCCAGTCCGTGCTGCTCAAGTGCATTAATGTCGGACTCTACCGCAGAATGCTTCTTCATTGCCCTGACAAACTCAGGGTGTCGTTCACGCTTCCGATCTTGTTCAGACCATCGCCCCTTTTTGGGTAAGACGGCTCGGTCAAGAAATGTTTCCAGCTTTTCAAGGTTCTCTTTTGACCAGAATCCCCGGTCATAACTGACCTGCGATACTTCAGAAAACCGCTGTTTTGCGCCTTTAGCAATGGCTACAGTCACCTGGTCATCAGTCTGTTTTTCCATGACCAAATGGTGAAGGGTGAAACCAAACTGATCTTGCAGTACGCACACCCTGAGGCCGAGTTCTACAGGAACGCCTGCTTTTCCTTTACTGATCCATTCCGTATGGCGTTCAAATAACGAAAAAACCTTCTCACTGTGCGGAATGGTTTCATGTTTCAGTACACGACGGATAATCAGTTGACACTGGTAGTCTGCATCTTTTATCCAGCGCTCCAGCTCTTTCAGTCGTAAGTCTCCGGGTATCCGTGCCTTCAAGAGATTCAAGGTTATTTCAGCCTTGCGGATAAGCTTCTGGCTGTAGGCTACATACTCAGCATGGACAGTTTCGATACCATACTGTCGTGCTTCACGGAGCGACTCATTGGACGACGTTGACCGTTTCAGGTTACGGGCTTTGTGAAAACGCTTTTTGTGCTGATCCTGCAAGTAGCTGCTCTGTCGCCACAGGCTTTCCTGCTGCTCTGACGACAGGCAGGCTGCCCATTCGATCATCTTGCGAACGGCATCCCGCAGCAGGTTAGTATCCGTTGGAAAGTGGGCATTGGTTTTTACGACAAACGAGTCAGCGCGGGCGCATATCCGCTCTTCTTTTTTTTTACCAGCTGGTGACCGGCATTGACCACAATCTGGTTGATCTCATCCAGTATTTCCGGGGTGAACAGGGCGATATTATCCTGCAAAGTCTGGATGTGATAAGAGTGGGTACAGTACGGTCCGTGTCCGAGCATTTGCCGCAATGTACCGTGTTCATTGGCCAGCTCCTGAAGGCGGTCGTAGTCGCAGTTGATGGTCAGACGCAGGGTGCCAAAAATCAGTATTTTCCAGAGATCCATACCAGGGCGGCCATTGTCACGGCTAGCGGGTATCATTCGCTCAAGGGCTTGAAAAACCTGCTCCCTCAGCTCTGGGGTGACCCAGATATGCTGAAAAGCCCGCAAGAGGCGGGGTATGTCGTCCCTGGATTTGGGGTTGAAGGTGATGGCAGAGATATCGACCTCGCCTAACTGCATTTGTGGCTTGATGGTTTGGCGCATGAGTGAGAAAACAGCCTGTCAGTGGAAATCTTCAATGATTAAGTTAGGTCACAGACTGCTGTTTTCAAGGGCTGATGGGTTTTCGGACAACCACTACTTACAACACGGCTAGCCGGCGTTTTCTCGTTCCAGGCTTTATCGTCTTTGTGTCTTCTGTCATAAGGGAGCATCAAGGCCTCCCTGATCTGTAACAGCCTGACGGCGACGAACATGAGTATTACAGCTAAACGAAGCACATTGCCTGCACAAAGAAGCCGCAAACGTTCAACACCCGCCCCGGTTTTCCAGGCTTTGTGGAACTCTTCTATACGCCAGCGCAGCTCATAAAACCGTAATACCATACGGCAATCATCAAATGTATCAACCGGTTCAGATGTCAATAAAATCCAACGAAAACAATCCTTTGTATCGTTGTTGAACTCTTCGGCAATAAGAATATTCACAGTGACTGGTTCCAATCGACCACCGAGCCTTTGAGGTGATTGAATGGTCACTGTCTTCCTTTTTACTTGTAGCATTACTGATCGTGCTTTGCGTCCTCCACGTTGAGGAACGTCCACTACATAAGTTCCAAGAGCAGCTTCCTGGCTCACTGCATAAAAAAGAAGCCTGTCATCATCGACCAAAACCCGATTCTGCGTCGCCCTGACAACAAACCTTTGGCAATGAAGCTGCTTGTACCGGATATATTCAAAAACATCCGCTTCACGATCGCAAACACTGATAGTCTTTCCCATCTGGAGACCCAGCCTGGACTCAATATTTTCTGATGAACGCTGCCATTTAAAGCTTTCTTTTTCTTCGTAAGGCCGCTGCTTGCGTTCATGTCTTTTGCCACGCTCCTCAATATCCCTGATCCAGCGTTGCTGATCAATTAAGCCAACCGTCCGCTCAGTATCAGCGTCAATCAGCATTACTGTATGCGCCCAAATCCCTTTAGACCGGCTTTTTTCTGGTTCACCTATATCACCCAGCTCTGACCTGACGGAATGTGAATAGCTAAGAGCGGTACTGTCTTCAATGGCTAATAGAAGGTGAGAATCTTCTGCCGCAAGGGCTGCTGACTGGAAACCAGCCTCAGCAATGGCTTCAGGCTTGACGGCCTCATTTTCAATAAGCCGGTAAGCCCCTTCAACAGCGGCAAGATGACCGCTACAAGCACTGGCCATGGATGAACCAGTATTTGCAGAAAGGCTTGCAGCGACATGGACTAATCGCTTTGTACGACGTTTATCTCCCAACTGTGCATCCCCAAAAATGCTTTCAGCCCATTGCTGAGGTGGTAGTGGCATCATGATCTTGGTTTACCATAGAGAAGGATAAACCAAGATTAGGAGATGTGACTAAGAGATAGGTTCTGGGGAAGGGGTTATTGTTACTGAAGACATCGCTGAAATATTTGATCTTGCGATCAAAGGTTTTTTTATTCAGAACCAAGGCTTGTCACTGAAAGCTGCCAAAATCAAAGCTGTAGGGCTTTATAGATCTCGATATCCTCAGGCAGATAAAACAAGTATTCCAACAATGCGACAATTCAGATACTTCTATGATACTAATTATCGCAAGCATGAAGTGATCAGGCAGCGAACTCCTGCCAAAGTCTACGATAAAGATATACGGGCTTTAACCAGCACTGCGGCATACATGAATATAGGTCCAGGAGGTCGCTATGAGATTGACGCTACCATTGCAGATTTGTATTTGGTCTCAGAAAAAGACCCAGAAAAAATAATAGGCCGCCCTGTAGCATACGTTGTGAAAGATGTGTTCAGCAGGATGGTTGTAGGTTTGTATGTTGGGCTTGAGGCTCCCTCATGGGTTTCTGCAATGATGGCCATGACAAATGCCTTTCTGGATAAATTGGAGTTTTGTCGAGAATATGGCATAGAGATAGATTCCTCTCAGTGGCCCAGTGTTGGAATACCAGCATCTATTTTCGCAGATAAAGGTGAGCTACTGCGCCGTCAGGCAGATGTTCTAGTTAATGTTTTCGACATACAGTTAAGCAATTCACGCTCTTATCGAGGAGATGATAAAGGCATTGTTGAACGGCATTTCAACACCCTTCAAGCTGAATTTAGGCCTTATGTTGGCGGTATCGTTGAACCAGTTAATGGGAAAAAACGGTTGGGCCGACGCTATGAACTAGATGCAGAACTTACTCTGAAAGCATTTACCGAAATGATTATTCATATAGTCATTAACCACAACAACCAGCATGTGGTGAAGGGGTACGACTTCGCTGAAGACATGCCCGAAGATCTTCCGGCTATACCTGTGGAGTTGTGGAACTGGGGTATAAAAAACAGAACCGGAAGACTAAAACCCTGTAATACAGATTTTGTAAAACTGAACCTGCTTCCTTCCGAGAAGGGCACTGTTTCTGAGGAAGGCATTGGGTTTAAGGGGCTTAACTATACATGCAGTGAGGCTCTTTCAGAGGGGTGGTTTGATCGTTTTAAGCAAAACCGCCCCAAATCGGTAGAGATCGCTTTTGACCCTCGAAGAACAGATGTTGTCTATCTTCGTCCAGATGACTCCTACAACAGCTACTGGATATGTGAGCTGTCAGACAGAAGCCGCCGTTATCAAGATGTTAGTTTTGTGACTGCGGCTGGAATCCTCAAACAGGTAAAGCAGGCCGGGGCAAGAGCCAAACAGGAGGAGGATTTTCAGGCTCCTGACCTGCAGGAGCAAATTGAGGCAATTGCTGCCAGGGAAAGAAGTAAGAAGCCCAAAAAGCCTACCCGCAAAAAATCTGAACGCCTTTCTGATATAGGGAAAAATAAAGTTGATGAGCGAGAGATGGAAAGAAGCAGGCAGGCTGTAAATCTCAAGCCGCAAACACCACGTAAGCAAACTGCTAAGGTTGTACCTCTGAAACCAGCAGTTTCTACGTCATCTATTGATTACCCATCGTTGGACGATTTCCTGGAGGATGAGGATGATTAATATTCACCAGGCAGAGTACCATGAGCCAGAGGTTGAAGATTATCGTGGCCACCCTCTTATTAATGCATTGCCGTTACTGAATTCTCCGCAGGATACAGCAAAACTGTTAAACCGTTACCCGAAGGTTAGGAGCAGCGAAAAGACTCTACCCGGTTATATCCGGCGTCACGCGATGATGAGAATTCTGGATGAGTTTCTTTATCCTACAAAGGCTCACGTTCAGCTTGAGCAGATGGTTTCAGGCATGATACGTCGTGGCTATCTAGGACGAAATATTGCGACCAGTGACTATCAGAAAAATCTGAACTCTGTAGATCATCTGGATTTTGATGCTATCGCCAGAAATGAAGGAAACTCAGCATTGGCCAGCTCTATTATAGGGTGTTCTGGAACCGGAAAAACAACAGCTGTTGAAGGTATTCTTTCCGGATACGCGCATCAGGCTATATACCACCCAGACTTCCAACATACACAACTTGTCTGGTTGAAGCTCGACTGCCCCCATGACGGATCGGCCAAAAGTCTTTGCATCCATTTTTTTCGAGCTGTGGACGATGCCCTTCAGACTGATTATGAAAGCTTATACGTGAAGGCTCGCTCATCAGCAGAATCAATGCTTGGTGATATTGCACGTATTGCAGCTCTTCACTCGATAGGAATTTTGGTCATTGATGAGATCCAGCACCTCCAGGCAGCAAGGTCTGGAGGTAGTAAACGCCTTTTGAATTTTTTCGTGACCCTGACCAATGTAATCAAAGTACCTGTGCTCTTTGTAGGAACACCAAAGGCATTGGAGCTATTTTCCCCAACCATGCGTTCGGCAAGGAGAGCTGCTCAGTTTGGGAGTTTGCCCTGGAACAGATTTGAACGTCTAGAGCAATCTGGAACCAATTCTGAGTGGGACCGTTTCATTGCAAGAATGTGGAAACTGCAGTGGTTTGAGAATACCACCCCACTGACGAGCATGATTGAAGAATTGTTCTGGGAACTGACTCAGGGAATAGCACATATAGCTGTCACGCTCTTCTACCTCTGCCAAGCTCGGGCAGTGATGGCTGGACGAGAAGTTATTGATCAGGAGCTTGTTCTGAAAGTGTATGAGCATGAACTGTCCATGATTCACCCAATGATCAAAGCTCTTCAAAGCGGTCGAGATAGCGAGATCCGCAAGTTTGCAGACTTGGATATTCCCACGGACAAGATCCGGATATTTAGTCGGCAAGAGGAAGAGGTTCTTGTAGAGGAGGAGAAAACCTCATCAAAGGATCGTTTAGTGGAGCTTACAGAGACGCTGGTAGCAATGGGTATAGGCAAGGATATTGCCCCAATTGCCGCTTCACAAGCCCTGGCTGAAAAGCCTGAAGAAGACCTGTTTGGCCTCGTTGCACATATAAAAAGTTTAAGTGATAAGCCCAAGAGAAAGCCTAAAAAGACTAAGCCTACTCCTTTGAAGCCTCGCTATATCGAGAATGATATAAGGCTGATGCAGGGAATCGAGCCACATTCAACGTACGTGAGCCTGAAAAAAGAAGGCATTGTACTAGATATAACCGCATACCTGTAAAATAGCGGTTCTTTAACTATATTAGGGTACCTTTAGCTGTACTGGTGACAAGGTTTGATCGCACAGTTTCCCCAACCTCAGCATGATGAGCTCCTTGGAAGTATTCTGGCCAGATTTATCAAACGTCAGGGAATACGTGATGATAAAGTCGCCCTCGATATTCTTTTTAAAAACAGGAAAGTTGTCCCCTCTCCTCTGCTTCAAGGCCATATTGGTGAGTTACATGCCAATGTAGGCCATTTATGGGAGGTTCAGCCTGCTGAAATAATTGAACGCCATACATTGCTTCCCTTGTTTAAGCCATTTGTCCCTGCTGAGAGATATAGCGATCTGCAAAATAACCTGATAGAGAAAGCACTGAATACCGGGTCATTAAGAACAGGTATGAATGCCTCCATTTTGAAATGGCCAGATGAATACCGCATCTGTTCAAGCTGTTGGCAGCTACAGTTACTCAGGCATGGATACAACTATTGGCAGCGCTTATTTCAGTGCCCTGGAGTGGAAACATGCCCAGAACATGGCGGTGTATTGGATAGCACTGGGCAGCCCATGAGTTCAGGTCGTAGACATCAGTTCTCAGGCGCAGATGGGGTTGCTGAACCCTCAGTGAAAGATGTAAAGGCTGAAGGTAAGTTACGGTTGTTATCTTCAATTATCAGACAGCTGCTGGATCACCCGCAACCTTCTGTAACCACACAACAGTGGAGCACCTTTTATCAGCGATTAGCGAGAACGGCTGACTGTAGAGAAGGAGCCAGAATTAATCATGAAAAGATTGAGGAAAAAGTGCAGGGCTATTGGAAGAGTGAATGGCTGGATAAACATGGTTTGGGATTGGGGAGAAATCCAAACTGGTTGGTTGCTCTGTTTCGAAAGCACCGCCGTCCATTCACATATCTCCAGCATATCGTCGTATGGCTTGCTTTTTATCCTGAACCAATACGAGCTTCAGATATCATTGCTGAGGCACGAGCGCTGCCTGAACGTTTTGTACCCTCCCATGAGAGCTATCTCTTAGTCACATCTCCTAATCTTGGTTTATCCTTCTCTATGGTAAACCAAGATCATGATGCCACTACCACCTCAGCAATGGGCTGAAAGCATTTTTGGGGATGCACAGTTGGGAGATAAACGTCGTACAAAGCGATTAGTCCATGTCGCTGCAAGCCTTTCTGCAAATACTGGTTCATCCATGGCCAGTGCTTGTAGCGGTCATCTTGCCGCTGTTGAAGGGGCTTACCGGCTTATTGAAAATGAGGCCGTCAAGCCTGAAGCCATTGCTGAGGCTGGTTTCCAGTCAGCAGCCCTTGCGGCAGAAGATTCTCACCTTCTATTAGCCATTGAAGACAGTACCGCTCTTAGCTATTCACATTCCGTCAGCTCAGAGCTGGGTGATATAGGTGAACCAGAGAACAGCGGGTCTAAAGGGATTTGGGCGCATACAGTAATGCTGATTGACGCTGATACTGAGCGGACAGTTGGCTTAATTGATCAGCAACGCTGGATCAGGGATATTGAGGAGCGTGGCAAAAGAAATGAACGCAAGCAGCGGCCTTACGAAGAAAAAGAAAGCTTTAAATGGCAGCGTTCATCAGAAAATATTGAGTCCAGGCTGGGTCTCCAGATGGGAAAGACTATCAGTGTTTGCGATCGTGAAGCGGATGTTTTTGAATATATCCGGTATAAGCAGCTTCATTGCCAAAGGTTTGTTGTCAGGGCGGCGCAGAATCGGGTTTTGGCCGATGATGACAGGCTTCTTTTTTATGCAGTGAGCCAGCAAGCTGCTCTTGGAACTTATGTAGTGGACGTTCCTCAACGTGGAGGACGCAAAGCACGCTCAGCAATACTACCAGTAAAAAGGAAGACAGTGACCATTCAATCACCTCAAAGGCTCGGTGGTCGATTGGAACCTGTCACTGTGAATATTCTTATTGCTGAAGAGCTCAACAACGACACAAAGGAGTGTTTGCGTTGGATTTTATTGACATCTGAACCGGTTGATACATTTGATGATTGCCGTATGGTATTACGGTTTTATGAGCTGCGCTGGCGTATAGAAGAGTTCCACAAAGCCTGGAAAACCGGGGCGGGTGTTGAACGTTTGCGGCTTCTTTGTGCAGGTAATGTGCTTCGTTTAGCTGTAATACTCATGTTCGTCGCCGTCAGGCTGTTACAGATCAGGGAGGCCTTGATGCTCCCTTATGACAGAAGACACAAAGACGATAAAGCCTGGAACGAGAAAACGCCGGCTAGCCGTGTTGTAAGTAAAGAAGAGTGGAAAGTGCTGTGGCTTACTTACTACGAAGGAAAGTCGTTGCCTAAAGAAGAGCCAACATTGACCTGGCTTCTCCATACCATTGCAAAAGTAGGTGGCTGGTGTGACTCAAAGCGCACCGGCATACCCGGATGGTTGGTCATTTGGGAAGGGTGGGCAAAGTTGCAAGATCGTCTCCACACCTACCGTATGACAAAAGGCGTGGAGATGTGACTAAGAGATAGCCCATGAGAGCCGGTACAAACAGTCTAAATGCGATAACACAAAAGCTTCATATAGAGAGGACTGGAAAAAAATTCTTGCTGTTGAGAGTAATACGACTTTAAAAGCCATCAGGCAGACCAGGCAGGGAGCAAGGCTGTATTCATGGCTCTACCGTTTTGACAATCAGTGGTTACTCCAACATAAACCAGCCTCCGTCACAAATTATGTAAACAAGCGTGTCGATTGGGCTTTACGTGATAGGCAGCTGGTTAAGCAGTTTCTGACAATAGAAGCGAAGAGCTCTGAGGTGCTGAATCTTCCTCGTCGCTCCCGAGCCTGGTTTTGTAATCAGCTTGGAGTAAAAAGTCTGGTAGAGAAAAGGCTAAATAGTTTGCCGTTGTGCAATGATTTTTTTATTCGCTACGCCGAATCTATTGAGGAGTACCAGACAAGGAGGCTTGCCTGTATCATGGCAGAACTAAAACAAAGGAATGAGCATTTAAGGCCTGTCTGTGAAATTGAACGACTTGCTGGCCTCAGCCGTCAACGTAGCCGAAAACCTGCACGGGAAATTCTACGATTGGACATTCCAGCCTGGCAGAGACCTGAGGCGGTTGCCGACAGATACGCCACTTATGGCTATTGGAAAGATAAATACCAGAAAACGGTTTAATCATAAGATCAGGCCACAGATAAAAGTTAAATTTGATGGGTATCCAGTAAGTGAAGTTCCTGCTGAGCTGATACCAATGCTTGTAGAGGGAAGCACATATGAAAATAAAAAGCGCTTTTCTCCTGAAAGCAGGGAAATAAGGAAGGTCAGCCTTGAAGGCTATAAAGGGAAAATAAGAGACAAAAATGGAAAAGTTGCTTTCATCTATGATTGTGGCAGATGCCATATCGCTGTTTCTGCTTTAGAGCTGGCCAGAGCACTTTATCTTCACAACACTCACTTCACTAGAACGGCGTTGAGACCCAACGGCTTGCGAGGGTTGGCAACAGTCCAAGAGGGCCAGAATGCAAGTACTATCACGTTTCACAAGTTGTCAGATTTTCCCGCTTCAAGCCTTCGGTCACGTAGCACTCAGGCCCATTTGATATGGTTGTTGTTTGATGAAGCAGCGAGTAGGGGCTTCAACAGTATTTATGAATCCTTGCTTCAGTGTAAAGAGCCAGAATGGTCTTTCGACTTCGCACCGCCCAGTTTAAAAGGGTGGGTTGCCAAAGTGGCGATGTCTGTTGAAAAAGAGGATGAAGATATTCCATATGTGGGCGAAATTACTGCCATTCATAATCCATCGTTCGAGTATCAGAACGAAGTCAATATCAGACACCCGAGCCTTAAGGACACTGTTCGTGTTAACCCGGAAGATAAGGCCAGACCAGTCGTCGTCAAACCGGATCAAGACTCACAGTTGAACCTGGAAAGTATCCCAAAAGTGGGACGTAGGCGGGACGTTGTAAGTGAGGCAGGCTTTAAATTTACCTTTGGTAGCGACATCACCTCAAAACTGGCACCTGAAAAGCAGGAACAAAAAATATCACCTGCGGTAATGTCTGATGGGAAAAAGGCTCCAGAGAAGACAGGTGTAGGGCACGCTAGCAATGATGGCATATCACAAGAGCTTGATTTTGGCATCAACCGGTCTGAAGAGAGCTCGTCGAAAGAGTTGAAGGATGCAGAAGGCACAAGCAGGTTCACGCTTTTTGAGGAAGTTATAACACAGCTGACTTCACTCGAAGGGTATCAAAATATAGCAACCAAGTGCCTGGAGCTTCCTGAGCCAATAGGGCATCGAAAAGCTTACACCAACCAAGTCACCGGTAAGCCAAGAGTCTGCCATGCGGCCTTTATTCGCTATTTTGGTTTACCTCTTCTGATCGTTGAAGTGGATATGGATGACTACCCACCCAAGCGAACCCTGAGTACCAGAGTTTTCGGGTTCAGGAACGATGCCTAAAAAGGGTTCAGGGACATCATGCAAGGATGCTCAGATGCCGGGGTTCATTGGGATGCGGGAGTCATCAACAGGGTCTGTGGAGTCAGTGTCTCTGCCAAGCACCCAAATAGAGAAATGGCTGTTGATGGAGAGAAAGGCAAGAGGGCTCGTACACCGCAGGAATATCAAGATGCCTGGGTATCTTCTCTAAGTAGAGCTGTTGAGCGCTCTAGGCAGCAAGTAACAGAAGGTGCTTTGTAAACACCCAGCCTGATTCACACTGACTCCCCGTAAACAACGGTTTTCATGCTCTGTGTTGTGCTTTAAGTGGATATTTATTGATTCTTCCCTTACCTAAATAGTAATTTCTTTAAAAATCAGTTTGTTATGTTCTTTCTGGGATAGGTCTGGTTACGCTCCGGCAACTATAACTGTTGGAAAAGCATTATATTTTGTTACCATCACTTTATTAGTATTTAAGATACTAGATTGATATTTTTATTATTATTGTTAGTATTATCTATAGGTTTGAGGTAGAAGGTGCAGGTTATGAGTAAAGCAAGACATCTACATCAGGCATGGGTCAACAGGGTGTAACTGATAGGATGCTTCAGGTGGTACAGGATTTTGGAGTCTATTACGAGGACAAGTTAATCCTGAACAGGCAAAACATTGGCCAACTTATGGGTGCGATGGACAAGCTAAGCAGAGGTCTTCTGAAGATCAGAGATAAAGGAGGGCTTGTGGTTGTAGAGGCAGGAGGAGCAGCTATCACAACCTATAGAGTTAACAGTTTCAAACGGATACAGGGTGGTAATAAGACATGATACAAGTAGAGCAGTTTATTTACAGTTTGGCATCGCAGTTGCGGGTCACGCCTATGAGTGTAGAAAAATATGCAGGCGAAATCGGATTGCTGGTTGCGTTTTGTCGCATATCTCCAGTGTATCGTGATGAAATTCTGCCAACTCCTGAGCAGGTTCTTAGTGGGAATATAAGTTTAAAGGAAGCATATCAGCTTCTGGTCACCCATCTACCTGAAATTGGTGAGCCTTATGCTTCTTCTCAACTGCCCGATGCTTTATCCCAGAAAGATGTAGAGCACTATCTCAAAGAAATTTTGAAACTATCCGTTGTGAGTAGCGATGAGTGGCTCAAAGAACTCTGGAAAGTGACCATGGATGCAGGGAAAAATGGAGATATGAGCCTCCCTGATGAGCTAGTCAAATTGATGTGTGCTCTAGGGTTCCAAAAGGATAACCCTTCGCATACTTACACCCCTTTTTCTCAATCCATTCAGTTAGCATCTGAAGCTTCCAGAGTAGCGGATAAAGTAGACTATGAATCCCCATATCTCTCACCATTAGCCACTGCTACAGTTCTAATGCAAGGCATCCAATGCCATAATGGTGACCCTTTATTTTCACCTGCCCCAGAGTTGCTGGGCGACCCGAATAAATTCCCTCGAGTTTTAATGAGCCCTCCTTTTGGAGCTCGCCCAAAGAAAGCCATCAACGACAGCTACAATCGGCTCAACACTAGGGCAAGTAGCAGTGAACTTCTCGCATTGCAGCATGGCCTGTTTCAATGCGCTGAGCGAATGGTAGCCATTGTGCCATTAGGCTTTCTTTTTCGAGGTTCCTTTGAAAAGGACTTCCGTAAGAGTGTTGTCGCAAGTGGAGTTTTGGAAGCCGTTATACAGCTCCCCGGCCAATTACTGTCAGCAACTAATATCCCTTTAGCTTTGCTGGTTTTTGATCAGCGCCGCTCACCTGGAAGCTCTGTCTTTTTCATGAATGCTGATCATGATGATTTTCGCTCTATGGGCAAACGCCCTCGTCGGTACATCATCCATAACTGGCAGGGAATTTATGATATTGTCGAAGCCAAAACTAAGAGTACCTATGCTTCTCTAGCCAGCAATAAAGAGATTGGCGGTCAAGATTACGATCTCTCTGTCAGTCGCTATGTTCTGAGTCCTGCGTCCAAAGCAATGAAGACACTGAAGTTTACCCAGCCACTGAACAATATTGCTGAACTGGTGCGTGCCCAAGTGCTTCTGAAAGGGGATGAACATGAAGAAGGTTCTGAGTTTTTCGAGGTTCGTATCAGTGACATAGCTTCTAACGGCCAGGTTACTCAGCCAGAAAAACGAATAAAACTTACCGGCTCTGTGGCAGAAAAAGCAGACCAGCAAAAGCTTCAGCCAGGAGATATCCTATTAACGGTTAAAGGTAATACTGGCAGGGTAGCACTGGTTCCTGATGGCATCCCAGACAACTGGGTCGCCGGGCAGGTATTTCAGGTTATTCGCCTTAGTAAACAGTCTGGGATCACCGCTCCGGCTTATCTGTTCCGATACCTATCTTCACCTCTGGTACAAGCATATTTGGCTGGCCATGTTAGTGGCTCAGCTCAGCCTGTACTGAAAACTTCAGATATCAAATCACTTCCTGTTCCCATGCTTTCAGCAGAAGAACAAGAACGAGTCACAGACAGTCACTCAAGCATCGATGCAGCTTATAAGCAGATTGCAGAGATCGAGAAAAAAATACACGCACTCACTCATCAGCACTGGGCTATTCCTGGTGTAGTAGATAAACAGCTTTAAGGAGTACACCCATGTTAACAGGTCAAATTCGAAGCCAGATTGATGCCGTATGGAATGCTTTCCATGTGGGCGGTGTAACCAACCCGATATCTGTTATTGAGCAAATATCCTATCTGCTGTTCATCAAACGTCTTGATGACCTTCAGAACCAGTTGGACAGGAAGGCTCTGCTGGGCGCCAAAGTGAATCCGGTATTCACAGATACTGAGAAAACCCTGCGTTGGAAAAACTTCAAGGAACTTGATCCTGAAGTCATGTTTGAACTGGTTAAGGACAAGGTTTTCCCCAAAATCAAAAATCTTGGTGGGGAGCAGGGTAACTTTGCCAAGCATATGAAAGACGCCATTTTTATGATCCCCCGTTCAGATGTACTGGACCAGGTCGTTCAGATGATCGACGGCATCAACATGGATAATAAAGACACAAAAGGTGACGTTTACGAATACATGCTCTCCAAGCTGCAGAGCAGTGGTGTAAACGGCCAGTTCCGGACGCCGCGCCATATCATCAAAATGATGGTAAAAATGATGAAGCCTCGCCTCACCGACACTATTTGTGATCCGGCTGCCGGGACTTGCGGCTTCCTTATGAGTGCTGAGGAAGAAATCAGTCAGACCTATAACAAGGAGCTGATGAAGCCAGAGCACCGTGAACACTTTAATACCGCAATGTTCACAGGCTTCGATTTCGATCAGCATATGCTCCGCATCGGAGCCATGAACATGATGCTTCATGGCATTGAGAACCCCACAGTCGAGTACCGGGATAGTCTGTCTGACGATGGTGAAAACAATATCAACGAAGCCTACAGCCTTATGCTGGCAAACCCGCCATTCAAAGGCTCTGTAAACTACGATGCCATTTCTCCGGATCTACTGTTAGCGTTGGGTAAAACACCCAAGAAAGTAGCAGCCAAAAAGAGTGATGACAGTAAGAAGAAAGCACCAACAGAAAAGTCTGAACTGCTGTTTCTTGCCCTGATGCTGCGCATGATGAAAAAAGGTGGCCGCGCTGCAGTAATTGTTCCTGACGGGGTTCTTTTTGGTTCTACCAAAGCCCATAAAAAAATTCGTGAAACGATTGTAGAAAAGCAGCAGCTGGAAGCCGTTATCTCCATGCCTTCAGGTGTATTCAAACCTTACGCTGGAGTGAGTACCGCCATCTTGATTTTTAACCGTACCGATTCTGGCGGCACTGATAAGGTATGGTTCTATGATATGCAGGCAGATGGTTTTACTCTGGATGACAAGCGTACCCCAATAGAACAGAGCGATATTCCTGACATTCTGGCTCGCTGGGAAGATCAGGATGCTGAGGAGGTGCGAGCCCGTACAGAAAAGAGCTTTATGGTTGGAAAATCTGATATCGCTGCAGAAGGATATGATCTTTCTATCAGCCGCTATAAAGAAGTAGTGCATGAGGAGGTGAAATACGATAAACCTGAAACCATTATCGGACGTATAAAGCAGCTTCAGTCCTCTATGACCGGTGGAGTAAAAGCCTTAGAGGAGCTGCTATGATGAATTGGCCAATGGTACAACTTCATGAGATAGGCATCTTTCAGTCTGGCTTTGGTTTTCCCAATAAAATGCAAGGGAAGAGAGCTGGCGATTACCCATTTGCAAAAGTTGGCGATATATCTGCTGCCGTCAGAAAAGGATACACTTTTATTTCATCAGCCAATAATTATGTTGATGCCTCCGACCTTCCTATTCTTAAAGCTAAAACTTTACCTGTAGGCAGCATTGTTTTTGCGAAAATTGGCGAGGCCATTCGACAGAACTTTCGTGCGGTAACTAAAGTAGAAATGCTGATTGATAACAATGCAATGGGCTTGATTCCAAAGTCTGATGTTGTTGATACCAAGTATTTATACTACTTCATGTGTCAACTGGATTTATATCCATACACTGGCGCAACAACAGTACCATCCTTAAGAAAAAGCACTCTTGAAAAAATTAAAATACCACTTCCCCCTTTACCAATCCAGCGCCATATAGCCAAGGTTCTGGATCAGGCCGACCAACTTTGCAAACAAACCGAGCAGATGGAAGCCGAGCTGAATCAGCTGGCACAGTCCGTATTTTTGGAGATGTTTGGTGATCCTGTGAAGAATCTCAAGGGTTGGGAAACTAGAAAACTATCTGAATTTGTCGAAGAGCTACAAGGGGGGAAAAGTCTCAGTAGTATTGGTGACGAAGAGAAAACCAGAAACCGAGTCCTCAAAATCAGTGCCGTAACTTGGAGAGATTTTGACCCTTCTGCGAGCAAGCCAGTGTCAGATGATTATGAGCCTCCAGAGGATCACTTTGTTAGAAAAGGCGACCTCTTATTCAGTCGAGCTAATACAACTGAGTTAGTTGGTGCAACATCTTATGTATGGGGAGAGCACGCAGGATATTTATTGCCCGATAAACTGTGGCGATTTATTTGGAAAGAGGGTTCAAAACTGGATGTGATGTACATCTGGAACTTGCTGATGTATCCATCTATTAGAACTGAGTTGGGTAAGTTGGCAACTGGCTCTGGAGGCTCAATGAAAAACATATCAAAAGTAAAGTTGATAAGTTTCAAAGTTCCTTTTCCTCCGCTCAAAGAGCAAGAAAAATATGGAAAATTTTTCCGTATCTTGAATGATCGATTGGCTGATACAAGAAGACTTCAAACTTATCACTGTGAGCTTTTTCAGTCCCTCACTCAAAAAGCTTTTAAAGGTGAGATCAAGCTAGAAGAGCTTGCTGCCTAAATTAGCCCTTATAAAGCCAAGCAGGTTGTCTTTTGCCGACCTGCTGCTTTACATCAGAAAAAATGATAAAACTGGACTGTTTTATAGTTGCCTTATGTCGTCAAATTGCAGTCACTGAAAGAACTACTGAGCCAGGAGGCCGATCATGTCTTCACCCATGTCTTCAAATTTTACCTTTCTGGTTCAGTGGCCTGAGCTGAAGGAAGCTGCACAGCAGGCAGAAAGTCTGGTGAAGGTGAACCCTCGTGGCGCCTGTTTCTTTGCCCGATTCGCACTGGAATGTACAGTAAAAACCATGTATCGCATTGATAAGTGGTTAAAAGAGCCTTACGACAGCAGCCTCAATGCTTTGCTCCATGAGCCGAGCTTTAAGAACAGTCTGGCCAGCGGTTTATTCCCCAAGCTTAAGCTCATCCAGAAAAGCGGCAACACGGCAGCACACTCAGATCGCAAGCTGACAGAAGTCGACGCTCTGCAGATGGTAAAAGAGCTTCACCACTTTCTTTACTGGTTTGGCAGAACTTACTCAGAGCAACCGGTTATCGACCAGGTATTTGATAGCGGCCTGATTACCGGTAAGGTTCTCGTCGATGCTCAGTTGGCACTGAATACAGCTAAAAAGCTGAAGGCCCACGAAAAGAAACTGGAACTGCAGGACAAGAAAGCTGCTGAGAAACAAGCAGAGCTGGAACGGACAAATACAGAGCTAAAGGCTCAGCTCCAAGCCAAGAGTGATGAGCTACAGGCCCAGATTGCACTTATCAAAGCAGCAAACGCAGCGAAAACAGACAGCCACAACTATAACGAAGCCGATACCCGTAAATATCTGATTGATGAGTATCTCAAAGAGGCAGGCTGGGATTTGTCCAAAGCTGAACAGGTTGGCAACTTTGAAGCGGAAGCCAAAAAAGCTGGAGTCAGTTTTGAGACTCAGGTCGAGGGCATGCCAAACAATAAGAAAATCGGGTTTGTAGACTACGTGCTGTGGGGGGAAGATGGCTTACCCCTTGCTGTAGTAGAGGCTAAACGTACCAGCTACCCGGCAGGTAAAGGCCAGCAACAGGCCAAACTGTATGGGGACTGCCTGGAAAAAATCTACGGGCAACGGCCAATCCTGTTTTATACCAATGGATATGAAATACACCTTTGGGATGACCTCAACTACCCGGAACGTCTGGTGCAGGGTTTTTACACGCGCGACCAGCTGCAAAGACTGATAAACCGCCGCACTGGCAGACAGTCGATAGCAAACATGGCTCCTGAGAAAGATATTGCAGGGCGTTACTATCAGGAAGCTGCCATTAAGCACATCGCTAGTACTTTTGAGGATCATCACCAGCGAAAAGCACTTCTGGTGATGGCAACGGGCACGGGTAAAACCCGGACCTCTATTGCCTTGGTCGATAACCTGCTTAAGCAGGGCTGGGTAAAAAACATTTTGTTTCTGGCCGACAGAAATGCACTTGTGACCCAGGCCAAGAAAGAGTTTCAGAAGCTTCTACCCAGAGTGTCTCCTGCAATTCTCTCATCAGGCTTGAGCAAGGCGGCTTTGAAGGGGCGGATGTACTTCTCCACCTACCCCACCATGATGAATATTTTGCAGGAGCCAGCAGACAGCCGCCTGTTTACGGTTGGCCACTTTGATCTTGTTATCATCGATGAGGCGCATCGCTCTGTTTATCGCAAGTATCGGTATATCTTTGATTATTTTGACAGTCTTCTGGTGGGTCTGACAGCAACGCCAAAGGATGAGGTTGCCAAGAGTACCTACGAAATTTTTGATATGGAGCCTGGTGTCCCCACTTATGCCTATGAGCTTGATCAGGGTGTGAAAGATGGTTATCTGGTGCCACCCAAAGCTTTCTCCGTGCCTTTGAAGTTTATGCGTGAAGGTATCAAGAAGCATAAAGACCTTACTCCAGAAGAGCAGGAAGAGTGGGATGAAAAGGAAGCTCTGGAGGACAGAGAGGAAGTGCTGCCATCAGAGCTGAACAAGTTCTTGTACAACAAAGATACCGTCGACAAAATGCTGAAATTGTTGATGGAGCAGGGTGTTAAAGTAGAGGGGAATGACACACTGGGCAAAACTATTATTTTTGCTGCAAACAATGATCATGCACGCTTTATTCATGAGCGGTTTAATCATCATTACGCCAAATATAAAGGTCACTTCGCTCGGGTTATCACCTTCAAGGAAGATTACGCCGAAACATTGATCGAAGAGTTCAAAAAGAATGAGGTGGAGACTGGTCAGGTTCCGCTACGTATAGCTATCTCGGTAGATATGCTCGATACCGGTGTCGATGTACCAGAGGTCGTCAACCTGGTGTTCTTCAAAGTCATTCGCTCCAAAACCAAGTTTATGCAAATGGTTGGGCGTGGTACACGGCTAAGCCCAGAGCTGTTTGGGCCGAACATGACACCAGAAAAGGAAAACGACAAAAAGTATTTTAAGGTTTTTGACTACTGTCAAAACTTCGAATTTTTTGAGCAGAACCCTGAAGGAGCGCCTGATAGCGACAGCAAACCTATTGCTCAGTTGATATTTGAGAAGCGTCTGGAATTAGCTGAAGGGTTAAAGCCTGGTCCAGATGACGGCAGGGGTATCAGTGGTGAGGAGTGGGAAGGCAACACTCAGGTAAGAGATTACCTATTATCTATCATTCATCATCAGGTCTCTGGCATGGCGCTGGACAACTTTATTGTTCGCCCACATCGTAAACTGGTCGAAAAGTACCAGAACAAGAGCATTTGGCAAAACCTCAATAAAGATCAATATAGTGAAGTACTCTCTAAGCTGTCCTCCCTTCCCTCAAATGCAGAAGCCTTCAATGACGAAGAGATAGACGACGAACTTGCACGACGATTTGATCATCTGATGCTGCAAATGCAGTTGGAGCTACTGCAAAAGGGCGTGCTGCCTGAGAGTCTTCGCCTTAAGGTTGTTGAGACAGCAGAGAAGCTGGAAGCCAAAAGCTCTATTCCCAAGGTGGCTGAGAATTTGCCGTTAATACAAGACCTGCAGACTACCGAGTTCTGGGAGCATATTCAGCAGCAGACTCTGGAGAATGTCCGCCGTAAGTTGCGCACCCTGATACAGTTCCTCGATAAAGGTGAGAAGGTGATCGTCTACACCAACTTTCAGGATGAGCAAGGCGCTGTTACTGAGGTAGAAATGCCCTCTGTTGGTATAGGACTTGAGCAGTATCGAAAGAAAGTACAGAAGTTCGTTCTGGATAATGAGAACCAGCTTACTATTGCTCGTTTAAAGCGTGGCAAGGCAATTACAGCGCTGGACCTTGAAAAGTTGGATGAGTTGCTGTTCGAAGCCTCAGGCATCCCTGACCGAGACCAGTACCGTGAACTTATTCACCCAGACAAGAGCTTGGGTGTGTTTATTCGGGAGATGGTCGGCCTTGACCAACAAGCTGCAAAGGGTGCTTTTGCTGAGTTTCTGGATACAGGTTCGTATAACGCCAACCAGATAGAGTTCATTAACAGGGTCATAGAGTGGCTGTGCCAAAACGGCACAATGGCCCCTAGCGCCCTAATGGAACCACCGTTTTCCAATATGCATGACGATGGAGCGTTCGGTTTTTTCTCTGAGGAAAAAGTCATTGCTATCGCTGATAAGTTGCGAGAGATTAACGCACTGGCTGAACCCTTGCAGGATGTTGGATGATTCGGGAATTTGCTCCGAAAAGGTAACTATTGCAAGTACTGCCAGCGAGCCAGCGATATAATGATGGTTTGAATAGATGGATTTTGCAGCTGGTCAGACTAGCTGATCATAGAAGTTCAGGAGAAATGTGTGGACGTAAAAATCTGGGATGGTGGCCTCCAGGAGCAGGAGGTCAGCGCCATCAACAAGATCAAAGCAGCTTTTTCAGAGGCACCTGCAGAGCCATCTAAAGGTAAAAATAGACGTGGGTCACTCAGAGATCAGCTGGGTGGACTTAAGAAAGGCAGTATGTATCCGTGGAAGGGGTACGCTGGTTTCCGCTTTGTCGACGCACGAGGGAAAGAGGGCGAATTTGATCTGGTTATAGTCACACACTGTAATGTTCTCATTATTGAGCTTAAGGATTGGAATCATCAAGAGGTGACAGCTGAAGGGGATGTCTGGTTTAAAGGCCATTCAAATATGGGGCGCTCCCCAGTCAGTGTTACGCGTGGAAAAAAATTCACCCTTGATCAGAAACTGAAGAAGCTAAAGCATCGCTTTACCAATAAAGGCTTTGTTCCTTTCATAGATTTTTATGTGGTTATGACTGGGAATGCTAACTTCGACCAGCTCCCTGAAAACCAGTTACGCCACACAATAAGTCTGAATGAGTTTCTCAAACTTGCAGATAGAAATACCTTCCTGCAAAAGTATCGCCCAAACCCTAATGCTCAGGTCCTGAATCAGGATTTTGACCTTTTCGACGAGCTCTTTCTGGGGAAACAGACGGCCCCTAAGCCTCTACGGGTAGACGGCTATGAAGCTCAGGATCAAATTTTTGAGCACCCCAAAAAAGTATATGCAGAATACTTGGCTAAATCTGAGATTTCCAAAGGTTCTGAAGCATTATTACGGGTATGGGACTTCAACAACCTTGAGGGTGACAAAGCTTTTACTCCAGAGGGCCGTGCCGAGATAGTGTCTCGGGAGCGTGAAATTCTTCAGCACATCAACCATCACGACCGTGATCTTTACAACCATTGTTTACGGTCACTAACCAGTTTTCAGCGGGATCAGGTAACCGCCCAATATAACGAAGTCTACGAGCTCCCTCCTGGCCATGTGCGCTTCAACGAATTTGTTGGGAAATTCAGAACGACCCTTAATGAGAATGATCGACTGGGGCTCGTTAAGCTTCTCTTAGCCAAGTTTACAGATCTCCATGGTGCAAAAATCGCTCATCGAGATATTGCAAATCATAGCTTGTGGATATCTCCAGCACGTCAGATTGCACTATCAAACTTTATTTCTGCATACCACCAACCCGCTGGAACTGTCGGGGATTATCGCAGCAAGCTCTCCGTTGGCGCAGTTGAAGCTAGTGACATGGTAGAGACAAGTAGGCTCACACCATACCAGCAGGACGTTCATGCTCTTGGGTTGGTTGCTTGGCACTTGTTGGCAGGCAAGCGGATGACCCAGAAAAGTCTTCAGAACATCCAAGATGACATGCTTTCAAGCGATCAGTGGTTTGTCCCTGTCTTGCTAGAGGCAGTAGCTGGAACTTATGGTTCTGCAGGTCGCTTTATGGATGCTTTAATGCATGCAGAGCCTGCCGGAGAAGAACTTCCCACATTTGATGACTCTGAACTGGATCCATTTCGGAGGCCAATCAATCACTCCCGCGAGTACCGCGAAGATGATGACTTCCTCATAGAAACCGAGGATAAGGAAGTTTACTTTTCTGATGGGGCCCTTGTGAAGGCGTGGCTTAATGCAGGCAGCACATCAAGCGACCCAGTTGAAAATTTCAATGTACTTAGGTTCCTAAAGCGTATTGAAAAGCTGGTAGCGGTAAGCCCCCACTACCTCCCCGTCATAAGGGACTATGGTATTGCTACTAAGTCCTCAAGCTTGTATCTGGTGACAGACAAGATTGATGGGACGGATTGGAAAGACTTTGCTTTTACTGATGAAAATCGCGCCAAATCAATATCCAAACTGGTTGCCGCAGTGGAGCACCTCCACACCCTTGGGTTGGCTCATGGAGATATTCATCCTAAAAATGTGATGTTGGATAACGATGGGGAGTTGTATCTGGTCGACATTCCAGACTACTCCCCTTCTGGGCAGGTACCTGGAAACCATCTTTATAGTCCTGAGAATATCGATAGTTGCACCCCTTTTGAACGGGATAACTTTGCAGTTATACGCATGTGCTGTGAATTGCTGGGTATGAATTGGGGTGAAGAGTCTGAAGCATATCCGAAGCTTGCTGAGGCAGTAAAAGCCGAGCTGTCCGATACCCAGTTCGGCTTTAAAGACTTGGGACGTTTTAAGAAAGCTTATGATAACCCAGTTGAAGAGTTGGCAGAGGCACTTGAAATCACTGTAGGTCAAGCAAGTGAGCCTCTCACAATTTACCCAGATAACAACCACCTGTACGGCAAAGTTGCCAAAAGCAAAAGAAGTGACGATGAAGCTTTTGTAACGTTTTACGGTATTGGAGGGCATTTTTCTGCAATTTATAAGAAATCAGAAAAAGTCTTTAGCTTTGGATTGCCTCCAAGGCAAAAAGCATCAATCGGTAAGCGGGATATTGATGAAAGCAACTTCGAAATTGATGCCCCCATCAGAATTGTACCAGGTAAGCCAGATAACCTTTCAGCACTAGGAGACTATCTCGACAGCAACGAGGCTTTTGAGCGCGCGGTAGATAAGGCAACAGCACCCCAGAAGGTCGAAGTTAAAGACTCACTGTCTTTACAGCTAGAAGAAGCTTTCAAGAAGATAGAAACACAGCCTGACCCTTCTACTGAGAAAGAGCTGGATATTCAAACATTCAGGCTCTGGAGAGCTATTTTGGATACAGAAACGGAGTCATACCCGAACATAGAGGTTAATGGCCCTGTATTTGCCCCAGAAGGCAGTCGCGAGGAACTCATCTTACCATATAGCTCGGATACAGATGTTTTGGGGTCATTTGACAAGGCGGATGAAATTGAAGCTATCCAGGTTCTGGATGACGATAGGGAGTTAGTGCTTGGAAAGGTTAACCTCAAAAAATCGGCTCTCAATGAAGTGCGTCTGATAGATATCAGGTTTTCTGCACAGAGGTTGAATGAAGGTGAACTCGTATTCTTTCGGACTCGGCAGGATACAGCTTCATATAAAAAGCGCAAGGCAGCTCTTGAGCGCCTTCTTGACCGTGAAGGAGTGATCTCCAAGCTGGTTGACTACTTCGATCCTGCTTGTGCCGATGAAGCCAAAGACTACAATATTTCCGTCTCGGATAGAGATTTTGAACGGTATGACAGAGAAGATAATCATGGCAACACAATCAGTCTGAACCCACAGCAGCGAGAGGCCTTCACAAAGCTGATAAACAATGGGCCAGTGTCTCTTCTCCAAGGACCTCCAGGAACGGGTAAAACGGAATTCATCGCCGCTTTTGTTCACTACCTGCTAGAAAAGCAAAACACCCAAAGAATTTTGCTTGTGAGTCAGTCTCATGAGGCGGTTAACACTGCTGCAGAGCGCATTAGGAAACACTGTGCTCGCTTAAATACAGACTTGGAAGTCGTTCGCTTCAGCAACCGAGAACGCTCTGTATCTGAAGGTCTGAAAGATGCCTACTCGAACGCCATTACTGCTGAGAAAGTTGAGCGTTTCAAGGGAGAGTATAAGTACCGAGCTCAGGCCCTGAGCACGGCATTAGGTCTTGAGCCTGAATTCATATCCAGTTACGTACAGGCAGAGCTAAAGTTATTTAGACAGATTGATAATCTCAATGGTCTGTTGAAGCAGCTTGAGTCCACACCAGAGGATGATCAGCAGCAGCTCAAGTCTATTATCATTGAGCTGGATTCCAATCTTCGTGATGCGCTGACGTGTGAGTACGAAATTGATCTCTCAGAAAAGGAGCCTCTAGAAAAAGCTAAAGACCTTCTCACTGCCAAGCTATGCAGTGACTATAGCGTCATGCCTGATGAGGTAAGACGAGTAAAGGCTTTAGCAAAAATTTCTCGAGATATGCAGGATGTACTTTCCGGTGAAAATGTAAACATTGATGAATTTTATGCACGCTCTCGGCAGCTAGTAACTGCGACCTGTGTTGGTATAGGACAACACAAGATTGGCATTAGTGAGAATATGTACGATTGGGTGATTATTGATGAAGCAGCCCGGTCTATAGCCAGCGAGCTTGCTATTGCTATGCAATCAGCCAAAAGAGTGCTGCTTGTCGGAGATCATCTTCAGCTTCCTCCATTGTACTCAGATGCCCACAAACAAGCATTGGCTCGCAAACTTGGTATAGGTAGTACTGATACTGACTTGGACGAGGTTCTTAAGAGTGATTTTGCCCGAGCATTTAACTCTCAGTATGGGGAGGCGACAAGTGCGGCTTTGCTCACTCAATACCGGATGGCAGAACCAATTGGCAATCTTGTTTCCCAGACTTTCTATAACGGTAAACTGAAAAATGGTGATCGAACCATACCAGATATTTATCGTTCCGCTCCCCCATCACTGCAGAGTGTAGTGACGTGGCTAGATACATCTCCCCTCCAAGTACGTTCTTATCACCAAACGGATCGAGGGGTCAGCATTTATAACAGAACAGAAGCTGATCAAATTATTGGTGTGCTGAAAGATGTCTCTGGTGATGAACCCTTTATGGCCGAGCTAGCCAAGCTCGTAGGCAAAGGAGAGGCCGCTATTGGTGTTATTTGTATGTATGGTGAGCAAAAGCGGATCTTAAGGCAGAAGTTTAACCAGCAGACGTGGTCGGAAGGGTTCAAAGAGCTAGTCAAAATTGACACTGTGGATAGTTATCAGGGGAAGGAAAATCGGGTCATTATTTTGTCGTTAACTCGTTCTGATAAGCGTCAAAGCCCAGGTTTTTTAAGGACTCCCAATCGTATTAATGTGGCTATGTCCAGGGCGATGGACCGGCTTCTCATAGTTGGTGATAGCAACATGTGGAGGGGGCGCAATAAAGGCCTTCCTCTGGGACATGTGGTGAATTTCATGACAGAGCAAGGTAAAGATCAAGGGTACTGTTTCATGAATGCCAAGCAAGGAAGTAAATAGCCATGACCACTGATAACCAGATTACATATCATGAAATTGACTTTCTGCTACCAGCTCAAAAGTTCAATATACAATTTTCCTATGTAAGTCAGCAGGGGCTTCCTTTCATAAGGGAGTTTATGCTTCGGCTTATTCATGTATCCCCTTTGACTCGTAGAGAAATAGCAACCTACTTTGGATTGAGCAAACGAGAGGTTCAGGAGGCGATCGGAGACCTGATAGACCGAGGAGAGCTCAGCCTCAATGAAAGTGGGCGACTGACCCTGACAGAAAAATCCCGAGGGTATTTTAGCGACCTCGGAGGAAGCCCTCGTTTGTCTGAAGTCTATGATACTGGCGTGTCTCTGACATATGAGCTCGCTAGTTTTAACTGTGTGGGTAAGAATAATATTACTGATACTTGGAAGGCCGGGATCCCTCTCGGTGTTGATAGTGAGAGATTATCCAAGAGTGAAACTTTAGCGGAAAAATACTTCCAGCTTCACTTCCATGAACTTTTGGATAAAGGGTACTTACCCAGGCTCCTCAAACAGGATGGATCTGAGAAACCATCGATTTATACAGTTAACTCTGTTTCCAAATTGAAGCAGGTTCCATTTAGACTGACTTCAAAGTTTAAGGTTGATCTTGAGGGGGTTGCAGTTGAGCGTGATGATTTCGAAGAATTGAAAGACTCAGGTGCAACCCACGAACTCATAACCAATGAGCTGACAAAATTGTCCAAACCCTCCAATATCACTGACATTGTAGCGGCTATGGAGATTTTGGAAGATGAAGAGACATCTTCTGTGTTTAACGCACACTCTGTGGATGTGAGGCTTTTCGGCATTAAGCAAAAAGAAGAAGAGCACCGCTCCTCATCAAGGCGTAGTCTATTAGGCCCTCTCTATAGTGCTAGTAACCGGGAGTTTATTCAGCAGTTTCTAGCTCCTGTACTTAAGAAGAGAATGAAAGATAAAAAAGACTTCAGTTCATCAGAGCTTATATGGATTGCCCCTTCAGACCCATATTGGGGGCAAAGTGAACGACTGCAAGGTGCGATAAGCTCTTTGGTTTCTATGGCATCGACAAAGGAACAGAAGCTCTATACACCACGACTGTATGTCCCAATCTCTGGAGCGAGTGATCGACGAGCAATATCCTACTGGCAGAGAGAGCTCAGGGATTATACCCGGTATACTAATGCGCTGTTAGAAGGCTTTCTCAGTGGTAATGTGGAAATCCTATGCCTACAGGATGAGCTGGCAGTGGTTATTTACCATGTTTCACACCCCGACTTCCTACCTGTAACTTTACCTACTGGCTTTTTGAGTACAGATAAAGCAACTGTCAAAAGGGTGATGGCTATTGCTCAAGAGTATATCGGCGGAGTTAAGGGGTTTGATACCCCTCATGATTGCGGCCCCATTTCTAAAGTAGGTTAGTACTGGCTGTAAACACCTCTGGGTCAGGAAGTCTCCAGACCACCAGAGGTAAAGCTAGCTTTTAGAAAGGGTGAGAGTTCATAACATTATGATTCTCATGTGGAATTTTTGTTTTTGCCAAACTTTAATGTCGCTTTTTTGAGGGAGACAAAACGGCTTGCCCTGATTTTTACCAAACTTTAATGAAAAAAGGCTCAAAAGCACCCCTAAAGTAGCCACTTTTTTACCAAACTATAATGTCCACCGACATGTAGGAGAGTAATAGGAGAGTAATAAACAAGCGGGTTATCGGCAAGTGTTTTCCATCACGGATACCCGTTGCTGGAAGGTTGAGGTCTTACGAAACTGCCCTATCCTGGAGAACCGGCAATCTATAGAACAAGAACAATTGTGCTTTGTTTTCCAGACTGAGAATGGACTCACGGTATACCTGCCGCAGTTTGAGCTGGCAAGGGCATTGTTCCTGCATGATCCTAAAATCCTCAGTTAAAAATACCAGCTAAACTACAACCCATTGTGTTGAGAGGGTTACAGCATGGTTCTATCACCAAAACCGGTTCACCCAAAGGGTGAACGCAACGAACTCAGTAAACAGGTCGCAACAGCAACGCTTGAAGTGGACACTTTTGAAGGTAAAGTTCAGGTTGAATGGGAGCCTGGCGCATCGGTGACACCCATGGGACAGCTTGCTTTTTTTATACAGTTTTTAAAGACAGGTTGTCGATTTGAACCATGGGTTGATGATTGCCCTCTGACTTACAAAAGTAATAATGCACCCAAAAAAGTGAATGTATTGGGTTCGCTGTTTCTTTCAATTCTTTCAGGCCATAAACGTTATGCCAATATTGGAACACTGGTCGGTGATGGCGTTAATCCGAAATTACTGGGTATGACAAAAGTAGTCAGTGATGATTCAGCCAGGCGAGGACTACTTAAAATAGATGAGAAAAAAGGTGTTAAATGGATGCAGCATCATTTGCAGGAATGCTACGAACCTTTATTACAACTACCCTGGATAATGGATGTCGATGTTACAATAAAAACCATTTATGGTAATCAGGAAGGGGCTGAACAAGGCTATAATCCTCATAAACGGGGACGACCTTCACATACTTACCATACTTACATGATGGCTAATTTAAAATTAGTCCTTGAAGTTGAGGTACAACCTGGTAACCAAACGAATAGTAAATATTCATTACCGGGGTTAATGAACTTATTGGAACGCCTTCCAAAAACGTGCTGGCCTGAATTTATTCGGGGTGATTGTGATTGGGGAACCGATCGAGTCATGACAGAGCTTGAGCAGGCTGGATGCGACTATCTATTCAAGATGAAAAAGACAGCCAATGTGAAGAAAGCCTTCTACCATGCGCACTGTAGCGGAGGATGGACGCGCTGCGACAGATACTGGGAAGGCAAGGAGTCCGAATTAAAACTGGATGGCTGGGTGAAACCCAGACGAATCATTATCGTTCGTCGAAGATTGCCGGGAGATGCTTTGTTACTGGAAAAAGAAAATAAGAAAAAGCAGAAAGAAATAGCCTTTCTCGAAGGCCCTGAAAATATCAAACTATTTGAGTACTCAGTGTTAGTAAGCAGTCTTGATGATGGTGTGATTACAATAATTGATCATTACAGAGATCGGGCTGACTGTGAAAATAATTTTGATGAAATAAAAAATCAGTGGGGTTGGGGTGGCTATACGACGCAAGATATTAAACGTTGCCGACTCATATCAAGAATGGTTGCATTGGCTTATAACTGGTGGACTTTATTCGTTAGATTGAGCAATCCAGATTCACACAAAGAATCTATCACCAGCAGACCACTATTAATGAGTGCGATTGGAAAGTTAACAGAAAGTGGTCGGCAAAAAAAAATAACATTGACAAGCCAGCATACACTAATGAATAAAATCAAGGAAATGCAGAGAGAACTCTGCTTTTTTTTCGATTCAATAAAAAAGATTGCGGCGCAGTTAACTTCAGATGAAATTTGGTGTCGTATTTTAACCAGGTCAGTATCGAAATTCTTAAAGAAAGGTCAGGTTATTATGCCGTTTGTTCTTCTAAACTCCAGCTAAAGCCAAAAAGCTCTTGAGTCTTATACGTCAAACACCGTCCATTACGAGGCGGTGGTGTTCGGCTCAACTGATGAATTTAGGATGATGGTTATTTGTCACGGACAGCCTTGGAGCCAGACAGCCTGAAAGCGGAGTTTGATATCAATACAAACTCCGCTACCAACACGACGCTGATCAATGTCATGCCAGGCTCTACCTACCCCTTGATCTCTTTCAACGACCCGGAAGTTCGCAGTATTCTAAGCTGGATATTGATCGATCAGGAAGCCCAGGCATCCTATGAAAGCATTGGGCAATATCAAAAATTGACTGCAATTGAGTCGAGAGGGTACAGGTACTGGAACTGTGAACTACTCGCGCCTAAAGACGCGAGCTTCCAATACTAAGCAGCTACCGAGGTAGATACCATTCTTTTCTTTTTTGACGTTTCATTGCGAATAGCGAGAGAAGCCCTGGCTTTTCTCGGCTTACGAACCGCTCCACGCCCTTTAGTCAGCACTGGAATACCTTTGCCGACCAACTCCGTTCCAGAGTCGAGAAGAAGATTAATTGCTCTTTTCTTAATTACGATGCTGGCGTTTTTGTCAGCGTTATCAACGTGTCCACAATTACCACAGGAAAACAATTCTTGTTTCTTGCGGTTGTCGGGGTGAGTGTGACCACAATCAGCACACTCTTGACTCGTATAGGGTGCAGGAACTTTGAATACCGCTTTTCCTGCTTTAGCGGCTTTGTAGCGGGTGCAGGTTTCCAGATAATGCCAGCCAACGTTAAGAACAGCTTTGTTGAGTCCAGCTTTGGCTTTGGCACTATTGGGAATAAACTTGCCGTTGCGGTCTTTCCTGGCCTTTGGCTTGCCGGTCATCCTTGAGGTTTTCAGATTCTCAAAAATAATTACCCTGGCCTTACTGTTAACTATTGTACGGCTGGTTTTATGGCAAAAGTCTTGCCTGATGCAGGCTACTTTCCTGTGTTGTCTGGTTATCCGGTTTTTGGTCTTCTGACGACGGTTAGAACCTTTAGTTTGTCGAGATAAGCGGCGTTGCAGCTTTTTAATATACCGCTTGCGCTTATCCATGTTGTTTTTCTGGTTTATGGTGAAGTCGTAAGCCTTAACGCCAGTATGAGCAGGGACAACCACGCCACGATCTACTCCGATAAGATGCTCATCCAGCCATTCCTTAGATGCACCTTTCAGCCATACCAGATTATCTTTGTCGGTTGTTGGTTCGTCTGCGCCATCGTCATAGCAGAAAGACACATAATAACTGCCAGCCTCTTTCCTGATATACAGTGACTTTGGTTGTGAGAATGACCGATGATTCTTAATGGACAGATAACCAATATTATTGGTCTTTGTGCCAATGAAAAGACGTGTTACGCCATCCTCGCAAACATCGAACCTGAATAGCTCTTTTGTTATATGAACACTACCTTTGTCAGTTTTTGGCTTGCGCTTTGGCCTACCACAAATCCCTTTCATGAATTTATGATAGGTCTGATACCAGTTAACCGCCGAATTACGAATAATCTGGCTGGGGCAGTGAGAAAGCCAGGGGCTTAGCTCCCTGCTTTTGAAGTGAGATGCTTTTTGATCGACAGGGGGATACGTCCCCGTAGGACAGTACTTTCTGGCGTAGGTTCTGAAATAGCGATCTTCATCACACTTTGCATTCCAGATAAACCGAGCGCAACCCATCCATTGAGACAGAATCAGCTTTTGCTGCTCCGTTGGATTGGCTTTGAGTCGGATACCTTGAAGCATTTCTTCACCTTATAAAAATGATAATCATAGGGTACTCTTACTAAAATCTGCCGTCAACCATGAGGTTTATATGTACGAATGGAGAACAGGAATATCATGTGTATTTAAAAATAATGTACATCTAGTATTTGTGACTAAATATAGACGTAATGTGTTTACTAAGGAGATGCTGGATCGGCTTACTGATATATATGGGGAGACATGGGAACAAATGGATTGTGAGCTTCTGGAATGTAATGGAGAACATGATCACGTTCATATGATGGTGAGTGTTCACCCCAAGCTCGCAGTATCTAACTTGGTTAGCAAATTAAAAGGTAAGTCGTCCTATTTCCTAAGAAAAGAATTCTGGCCTCAGATAAAGCCGATGCTATGGGGCAAGCACTTCTGGAGTCCTGGTTATTGCTGTGTGTCAGTTGGTGGGGCTAGCCTGGAAACAGTGAAAGCGTATATCAAAAATCAAAGAACGCCTCCGTCAGAGAAAGCGGTAAAAACATCTAAACGACTATCACAGCAAGGCTAACGCCTTGTCCGGGCTTGACTCGTCCCTAAAGGAACGAGATTGCGCCCGGTTTTTGTTCAATTTACACCGCCATCACTGCCCTTTGTTGAGTTTGAGGTAAGAGGTCAGTTTGATGGGGCTGGGCTACTCGCAGCATCTTCGTCTATGAAGTCACTGCAATACGAAATATTCAAGCGGAGATGCCCGAGTTGATTGAATTTTATCACCCTGGGTTTGCAACATCGGTCAGTGGTTCTGGATTACGAGGCGGCAGAGCTGGTACTGAAGCGGCTTCTGATTTTATAGTAGAGGAAGAGGATGCCAGTACGGACAAGGGGGTTAGCATTTCCCATCCATCGCCTGTTGAGTTCAACTTTCGTAAAGCCTTCAAGACAGCAAAACTTGCGGATAGAAAAAGAGTGGGGGTTTGCGGGCGCAAAGACGAAGAAGGTGAAAGTACTGATTCGCTACACGTCAGTGTTGAAGAATCAGAGGATCAGGTATTCCATATTCTGGAAGTTGATACCTCGGATAAAGCAAAGGCACTCTCCACCCATTTGTTAAAGCTGACTTCATTTACAAGCTGGGATAATCAGCTGATAGCGGAGATCGAACGAAAGCTGTTACGACAATCTCTCCGTTGGCCAACCAACATTTTCAGAAGAGTCTGTGGTAAGGGTCGGTATCGAGGGATTCCACACCCGAAAACTTCGGCAAAGGGAGTGGTGAAAACAGTAGCGATTTCACAATGGGCGGCACGACTTCATCAAAATCTGGTGTAAAGATATAGAAGGCGCTGGTATTTTATCAGGTTGTGTTGCAGCGCTCTGGGTCTGGTTACAGAAGTTATGCACTTATGATACGAATTCAGGTTTGACAACAAAAGAAAATGTTGTAACATAGTTCCATGCCGTGCAAAACAACTATAAGAATGGAGGGGTTACCATGCCCGGCGGCGTAAGCAACTAATTCGTAAGTTGGCCTTTATGCAAGGAAGTGCGACGCTTTCATGAAGGCTAACCCTTCACTTTATTAAAATAAAATTAAAAATTTGTTGTATGAAACAGTTAGCTCCATATGTGTCTGCATTTATATCTAGTGGTTTAGGTGTCTTTGGTAAAGGGTCAAAGCAAGTAATCATTCAAGATATGGATTATTGGAATGTTTTAACTCAAGTTGCTGAAGCATGGAAACAGCCAGCAGAGAGTAATAAGAAAACCAGACTATATAGTCTGGTGTTTTCTACGGTGATAGATTATGATCTCTGATTCAGTTCTTATAGAGTATGATACAAAATATTCATTAGAATTTTTTTCCTTAGTAGATAGCAATAGGGATTATTTGAAAGAATGGTTGCCTTGGCTTAATGGAACCAACAGCGTCCATGATTCTGAAAAATTTATTTCAGATAGAATATCAGCAAAAACTGATAACAGAGGTTATGATTTTTTTATTTCTGTTGAAAAAAAACTAATAGGCACAATAGGTATAAGAAATATAGAAAATAGCTCTGGAGTTGTAGGCTATTGGATAGATAAAGAATATCAATCTAAAGGTATAATGACATCGACATTAAAAAGACTAATTGCTTTTGCAAAGTCGAAAGGTATAAAACTTTTATATTTAAGGTTTGCTCCAAACAACTTGGGTAGCAAAAGAGTTGCTGAAAAATGTGACTTTATATATGAGAGAACTATTCCAGAGGATGTAATTTAATTTGTGTAAACGCTTGTCGTTAATACTCCAAAGAGGAGCATAACTATGAGCGTTGAAATCAATGAAAAATTGCTTGGCCAGGTGGTTGGGCAAATCAAAAATCAGGATGACCTTGCCGATCTTAGCCGCCAGCTGATCAAAGCGGCTGTTGAGCGTGTTATGGCCGTCGAGCTGGAAGAGCACCTTGGTTATGCCAAACACTCTACCGATGGGCATAACACGGGAAACAGTCGCAACGGTTCCAGCAAAAAGACCATCAAAGGTGACTTTGGTGAGCTGGAAATCAATACGCCCCGAGACCGTAATGGCGAATTTGAACCTCAGCTCATTACCAAAGGGTCGACACGAATCAACAAGCTTGATCAGCAAATTCTGTCCCTCTACTCACGAGGAATGACCACCCGTGATATTGCTGATACGCTTGAGGAAATGTATGGTGCTGACATCTCGCCAACCCTCATATCCAAGGTCACTGATGCTGTTCTTGATGAAGTAAAAGCCTGGCAGAACAGACCCCTGGAAAGCCTGTATCCAGTACTCTATCTTGATGGCATTGTGGTCAAGGTTCACAAAGATAAGCGGGTTATCAAGAAAACTGTTTTTGTCGCTCTGGGCGTTAATTTGGAAGGCCAGAAGGAGCTTTTAGGTCTTTGGCTTGCAGAAACAGAAGGCGCTACATTTTGGCTGTCGGTGTTAACAGAGCTTCAGAACCGAGGTGTTGAGGATGTGTTTATTGCCTGCGTGGATGGACTGTCAGGCTTTCCTGAAGCCATCAACACGGCTTTCCCAAAGGCTCAGGTGCAGCTTTGCATTGTCCACCAGGTAAGGAACTCTCTGAAATACGTGTCCTACAAGGAACGCAAAGCAGTCGCTAATGACCTGAAGAGGATATATCAGTCAGCAACCACTGAAGAAGCAGAAAGGGAGCTGAGCGCCTTTGAAGGCACGTGGGGAGAGAAGTTTCCTTCCATAGGCAAGTCATGGCGTAAAAACTGGGATAACCTGATTACCCTTTTTGACTATCCTAAGGAGGTCAGGAAGGCTATTTACACGACGAATGCTATAGAGTCGCTGAACAGCGTCATCCGAAAAGCTATAAAAAACCGGAAAATATTCCCAACGGATGATGCCGTTCTGAAGGTTATTTTCCTGGCGACAGAAAAGGCGTCGGCTAGATGGACTATGCCAATAAGAGACTGGAAGTCAGCCATGAACCGGTTTGAAATCATGTTTCCAGACCGGATCAAGGTGTAAACAAGTAATGGCGTTTACACAGAATTATTTACAGGCTCCTATTCCAGAAGCAGAAAATTTATACGGGAAAAAAATTGACCTTATAGTTTATAAATTGAAATTATAATGTTTTGTGAATTATTTTATTTTTATTATTGAAGTGGTCCCCAACAATCAAACAACCTGAGTGGTTAGTTAAGCTCTGATCTACCGTTCGTCAGGCTCAGGCTCAGGCTGCCTGCTTAAAATAGACTTGGTCGGGCGTATTGTCACCCAACCCCTGATGAGGTCCCTCGAGATTATACAACTGAAAATACTTTCTCAGCTCTTCTTTCAACTGAGAAGCATTGTCAAATGCCTTCAGGTAAACACATTCGTACTTTACACTACGCCAGATAGAGGTTATTAACCTCAAATTGATGATCCTTTTCCGGCTTGGCTCCCCTGGTCTGAAGCAGTTATGGGGCACGCTCCAGAAGCTCGCGTTTCCAGGTCGTTACCATGGTCGGGTGGATCTCAAAACGTACGGCAATCTCAGCGGTTGTCTGATCACCTTTGATGGCTGCAAGGGCAACCTTCGACTTGACATTTGAACTGTATTGTTTGCGCTTTTTGCTCATGATGGCTCTATCCAATTTGCTATTGATCAGAGCTTACACCACTGTCTGATTTTTGGGGTCCATTTCAGCTTTCAGTGGAGACAGTGATTTCAACTGAGGAATTCAGGATAATATGCTCCCTGGTGTTTACTGCCACCAGCAAGTCTATATCAAAATAATTTGATGCAGGTTGCACCTGCTGCTAGACTCCGTTTAACTCGATTTATAATGACCGAAAAAAGAGGTTACCCCTATGACCGCAGCAGTGGAGAAGGGCTTTGAAGATTATCGTATTGCTGATATTTCTTTAGCCGATTGGGGACGTCGGGAAATTCAGATTGCAGAAGGCGAAATGCCAGCGCTGATGGCAATACGCAAGAAGTATAAAGCTAAGCAGCCTCTGAAAGGGGCCAATATCCTTGGCTGTATTCATATGACCATTCAAACTGCGGTACTGATCGAAACACTGGTAGAGCTGGGTGCTGACGTCCGCTGGTCATCCTGTAATATTTTTTCTACGCAGGATCATGCTGCGGCAGCCATTGCGGCAGCGGGTATACCGGTCTTTGCCTGGAAAGGAGAAACTGAAGACGAGTTCTGGTGGTGTATTGAGCAAACCATCTTGAAAAATGGTATTCCCTGGCAGGCAAATATGGTACTGGATGACGGTGGCGACCTTACCCTGGTGCTTCACGACAAATACCCACAGTTGCTTGATGCTATTCACGGCATTTCTGAAGAAACGACCACCGGCGTACACCGTCTGCTGAAAATGCTGGAAAAAGGTACCCTCAAAGTTCCGGCCATCAATGTCAATGATGCTGTCACTAAAAGTAAAAATGACAACAAATACGGTTGTCGTCACTCCCTGAACGATGCGATTAAACGTGCGACGGATCACTTGCTGTCCGGTAAAAAAGCCCTGGTTGTGGGTTATGGTGATGTGGGCAAGGGTTCTGCCGCTTCACTACGCCAGGAAGGCATGATTGTTAAAGTCTCCGAGATTGATCCTATCTGTGCCATGCAAGCCTGTATGGATGGTTTTGAGGTTGTTTCTCCGTACATCAATGGCGTGAATCACGGCACTGAAGCCTCTGTCAATAAAGCGTTACTGGGTACTACAGACCTTCTGGTCACTACAACCGGTAACTACCATGTCTGTGATCAACAGATGCTGAAAGCCCTGAAAAGCGGCTGTGTTGTGTGTAATATCGGGCACTTTGATACTGAAATTGACACCAGCTTTATGCGTGAGCACTGGGAATGGCAAGAGGTTAAACCGCAGGTGCATAAAGTCATCAGAAACGCCGCCAGCAACGACCATTTATTGCTTCTGTCTGAAGGCCGTCTGGTTAATCTGGGCAATGCTACCGGCCATCCTTCACGTATCATGGATGGGTCATTCGCAAACCAGGTACTGGCACAGATTCACCTGTACAAGGCCCGTTTTGCAGACTTGCCTGCGGAAGAAAAAACACTCTATGTGGATATTCTGCCTAAAAAGCTGGACGAAGAAGTTGCCGGTTATATGGTCGAAGGCTTCGGTGGTGTGATTACCCGACTGAGTAAAAGGCAGGCTGAATACATTAATGTTCCTGTTGATGGTCCTTTTAAAAATGACGACTACAGGTATTAAAACTACAGGTATTAAAATAGTCGAGCTATAGCCAGGCCTGTTTGGGGTCTGGAGTGTATTTACCTTTAAATTGTACGAATACATAATGAGCAACCTCTCATGTTTGTCCAAGCCAGTCAGCTTTGAGTTTTTCCCGACAAAAACGCCTGAAGGAGCTGACAAACTCAAGACGGCTGCCCATCAGTTATCCGATTATCAGCCTGAATTTTTTTCTGTGACTTATGGTGCCGGTGGCTCAACCCGTAATCGTACGCTGGATACCGTATTATCGACACAAACGACCACAGGCATTCCTACTGCGCCACATCTTTCCTGCGTTGGCGATAGCAAGGCACGTTTAAAAGAGCTGCTGCTTGATTATCAGAGTAAAGGGATTGAGCGCCTTGTTGCTCTTCGTGGTGACCTTCCTTCCGGTATGGGAGGTTTTGTTGGAGAGCTGCATTATGCCAGTGAGCTGGTTGAATTTATCCGGGAAGAAACCGGCGACCATTTTCACATAGAGGTTGCCGCCTACCCGGAAGTGCACCCACAAGCGCGAACCATGGAAGATGATCTGAAAAACTTTCAGCGTAAAGTTCAAGCCGGTGCTAATGCAGCCATTACACAGTATTTCTTTAACCCCGACAGTTACTTTTATTTTGTTGACCGGATACAAAATATGGGCATTGATATTCCCATTACCCCTGGCATTATGCCCATTACAAACTTTACTCGCCTCGCACGTTTTTCTGATGCCTGTGGTGCAGAAATGCCTCGATGGATTCGTAAACAGCTGGAGGCTTACGGCGATGACACAGCAAGCATTCAGCAGTTTGGTGAAGAAGTGATTACGCGACTTTGTCAGCATTTACTGGCAGGCGGTGCACCCGGGCTTCACTTTTACACGCTGAATATGGCAGCACCCTGCCAAAAGATTTGTAATAATCTGGAATAGTCCCGGGTTTATCACTGCTTCTACTGACAACTCAGCGTCGATTGGCGAAGCCATTCTAAATAAGAATTGAAACCTTCTACAATTGGGATCTGTACGATTTGAGGAACCTCATATTCGTGCAGGTCTTTTATTTTGTCTTCGACCAGCGCATACAGATCTTTTCTCGTCTTGACAATCAACAGCCATTCATTATCGTTACATACCTGTCCTTTCCAAACGTAGTGACTCTCAATAGCCATGGTTTGAATACAGGCGGCAAGTTTACCCTCTAACAGCCCCTTGATAATCTCGTCTTTGTTCTTTTGAGTACCCGCTGTACTGAGTACCACGCAGTATTCGTGCTGTTTGCTCATAACTGACTCTTATTTCATCGTTACCTTACCACCAGTTATTTGGGTGAAAGTCTCATATTAACCACTACCCGGCACAGCCAACGTTCTCAGGGAATGTTATGACATTGTTTGTAGCAGTCAGAGACCTTCCCACAATAAAGAGTGTGCTGATTGTGGTCATACTCACCCCGACAACCGCAAGAAACAAGCATTGTTTGCCTGTGGTAACTGTGGACACGCTGACAACGCTGATAATAACGCCAGCATCGTCATTAAGAAACGAGCAATTAACCTTCTTTTGGACTCTGGAACGGAGTTGGTCGGCAAAGGTATTCCAGTGCTGACTAAAGGGCGTGGAGCGGTTCGTAAGCCGAGAAAAGCCAGGGCTTCTCTCGCTATTCGCAATGAAACGTCAAAAAAGAAAAGAACGGTATCTACCTCGGTAGCTCTCAATCAGATCAGGATCTTTCTGCCCTGGTGATGGCAGGTCATCACTCTTTGACGTTTAATGCCTCGGGAGGAAAGCTGGCCTCTGGGTAAAATATTGCCGATAATGCCCGCCACTTTTCTCTTCACCCATGTAATGAGGTTCTCCTTGAGTGACTTTATCTTCGGTCTGCATGCTGTGCAGAGTCTGCTTTCCAGTGAACCGGAGCGAGTACTGGAACTGTGGATTCAAAAAGGCCGTACAGACAAACGCATCAGTCCTCTGGTGGACGAAGCACGCAACCAGGGTGTGACTGTCCGGTTTTTTGAGCGTGCCAGGTTGGATGCCAGGGTAAACGGGGTTCACCAGGGGATTGTTGCCAAGGTAGCCCAGGCAGAGGTGTTCCGGGAAGGTGATCTGGCAGACCTGTTAGATACACTGGAAATCCCCCCCTTTTTACTGGTGCTCGATGGCGTGACAGACCCCCATAACCTGGGGGCTTGCCTGCGTACCGCAGACGCTGCCGGCGTGCATGCGGTCATTATCCCTAAAGATAAATCAGCCACGTTAAACGCCACTGCCAGCAAGGTTGCCTGTGGTGCTGGAGAAACTGTGCCACTGGTTCAGGTGACCAATCTGGCCAGAACACTCATGGCGTTAAAGGAACGGGGTATCTGGCTGACGGGTACTGCCGGGGAAAGTCAGACCAGTGTCTATAAGGCTGACTTAACAGGAGCGCTGTGTCTGATTATGGGCGCTGAAGGCAAAGGGATGCGCCGACTTACCCGCAGGCATTGCGATACGTTAGTCAATATCCCCATGGCAGGCGAAGTCAGTAGCCTGAATGTCTCAGTGGCAACCGGCGTATGCCTGTTTGAAGCCGTGCGTCAAAGAACCCTGTAGTTTCATCTTCTTTCATCCCCTGAGGAGAGCCTGAAAGCTGTTCAGATTCTCAGCGCAACAGCGCATTCAGGCGTCCATGGGTATAACTATACGGCACCTCCTCATAAGGCCACGGGGTTTGCGGGTTGCAACGGGGAGCACTCTTCTCTAAAATCGCTGTCTCTTTCTATGTCAGGCTGGCCACTGTGAACGTCTGTTCCCGGTATGCTTTCCTGCACTCCTTGCCTTATCGGTTCGCCCGAAAGGCTGTTTAATCCGTAAGGAGCGACTATGCGTCATTACGAAATTGTATTTCTGGTGCATCCAGACCAGAGCGAGCAGGTACCTGCCATGATAGAGCGTTACAATCGCGCTATTATCGAGAGCGAAGGACATGTTCACCGCCTGGAAGACTGGGGCCGTCGCCAGCTGGCTTACCCAATCAACAAGATCCACAAGGGACACTATGTCCTGATGAATATTGAGTGTGGCAATGAAGTCCTGAAAGAACTGACTGAGAACTTCCGTTACAACGACGCAGTTATCCGTAGTATGGTTATTCGTCGTGATGAGGCTATTACTGAGCCTTCCATCATGCTGCAGGCTGAAGAAAAACGTGAGCGTCGTGACGATCGCCCTCGTCCTGAAACGGCGCCTGAAGCACGTGAAGAAGGCGCTACTGATTCTGCCGGTAGAGAAGAAACTGCCAGGTAATCGATAATAGTCCTGACCGAGGGTTATACTGGTAATACCCGGTCAATACTATTGGAAATTCGTTCACTTTATTAAGGAGGCGTTGCTATGGCACGTTTTTTCCGTCGCAGAAAGTTCTGCCGCTTTACTGCTGAAAACGTGAAAGAGATCGATTACAAAGATCTGAACACGCTCAAAGCATACATTACCGAAACCGGTAAAATTGTACCTAGCCGCATCACGGGTACCAAGGCTCGTTATCAGCGTCAGCTGGCGACCGCCATCAAGCGTGCACGTTACGTAGCTCTGCTGCCGTACTGCGATCGTCACTGAAATCTGGACAAAAACAAAAATAGGGTAAACTGATGCGTGGATTGGCAGAACTGGCTATGCGTGGCCCTAAGCAGGCCATACTGCTGTCTGTTCTTTTTACCAGCATTCCCGTAATGTTCTGGCTCAGCGCTGCTATCATTTCACTGGTGATATTGCGCCGTGGAGTCGATCAGGGACTCAAGGTACTGATGTGGGCATTACTGCCCGGCATTGCCTGGGCCGCCGCAGGACAATACAGCGTGTTAATGGGGTTAGTGGCTACCGGGCTGTTAGCTCTGTCATTACGCGCCACGGTATCCTGGCAAAAAACATTGCTGGTGCTGCTTCCCGTGGGCGGCCTGATGGCATTTATGCTGTCTGTAGTGGCGCCCGGGCAGGTGTCTCAACTGTCAGGGATGATCATGGAGTTTTTGACCTCTGTCCTGAAACAGACGGGCAAAACTCCGGCTGATTTGAGTGAAAACCTGATATCGCTGGTACATTTTGGTGTGATTGGCATGCTGACCTGGTTTAACCTGGTCAATTGTGTGTTAGGGCTGATTCTGGCCAGATCCTGGCAGTCACTGCTGTATAACCCCGGCGGGTTCCAGCAGGAGTTCCACTCTATTCGGTTCACAGCATCATTGAGTATAACGTTACTGGCACTGACACTGGCCGGCTCAGCATTGTTACCGATTATGGTGGTGCTGATACCTGTAGCGTCTCTTCCACTGTTTGTGGCAGGACTGTCTATGGTACATGCTCTGGTTCGGTTACGGAAAATGGGCAGCTTGCCGCTGATCATATTCTATGTCTTAGTGATACTTTTTACGCAGCTGGCATACCCAATAATTGTTTTGACAGCCTGTCTTGACAGCCTGTTTGATTTTCGCAAACGCGTAGAACAAAAGGTGCATCAGGACTGAACGCTGGAAGACGGCTGCCTGGGGGATAATCCCTGGCAGTGCGTCCAGAATTATGAAGATGCCATCAATAATCAATAGATAGCATCTTCACGCTATTAAAAGAGTTAGAGGCTTAAGCAATGGAAGTTATCCTGCTTGAAAAAATTGCCAACCTTGGCAGCCTGGGCGACAAGGTATCCGTAAAAGCGGGTTATGGTCGTAATTTTCTGGTTCCTTTTGGTAAGGCTGTGCCTGCTACCAGGGACAACCTGGTTGCTTTTGAATCACGTCGCACCGAGCTGGAAAAAGCCGCTACTGACAAGCTGACCAGCGCAACTGCCCGTGCTTCTGAAATGGCTGAAATCGAGCTAACCCTCACCGCTAAAGCAGGCGATGAAGGCAAGCTGTTCGGTTCTATTGGCTCTCGTGACCTGGCTGAAGCGATTACATCTGCCGGTGTTAAAGTGAACAAGAGCGAGATCCGCCTGCCGGAAGGGCCTATTCGTGCAGTAGGCGAATACGATGTTGCTATTCAGCTACATACTGACGTGGCTGCAAACATCAAGGTATTTGTTGAAGCTGAATAAGCTTTGACCATCGTTAACCAGTAGGTTTGCCATGGGTTTGCGATAGGTTTGCGATGATAGACGACAGCCCGTGATTTTTGTCACGGGCTGTTTTGTCTTATGCCACAGTTTTTCTTTTCACTGACTATAAAAGCGTATAAAAGCGTATAAAAGTGTATCAGTGTATAAAAGTGCTGGTATGCTTTTAACCATGTCCCTCGTTTGTCCAGACCACCACAATGCTAGAAGCATCGCTCCCCCGCGAACAGGAATTTCCTGTTGATGCGGCAACAACAGCACTGAAAATACCGCCCCATTCCATTGAAGCCGAGCAATCTGTGCTGGGTGGTTTAATGTTGGATAACCAGGCACTGGAGCAGGTAGTGGATAAAATCACGGCTAATGATTTTTACCATCCGGGTCACCGCCTACTCTATGAAGCTGTGTTGCAGTTATCCACAGACAGTAAGCCCTTTGACCCGTTAACCCTGGCCGAACATCTGGACAACAAGGGAGAACTTGAAATCGTCGGCGGACTCATGTACATCACAGACCTGGTCAGCAATGTGCCCAGTGTGGCAAACATTCGCGCCTACGCCGAAATCATTTACGAACGTTCCATGCTGCGGCAGTTGATTAATGCCAGTCAGAAAATTGCAGACAGGGCGTACAACCCTGAAGGCCTTGACAGTCAGTCTGTGCTCGATGAAGCCGAACGACTGGTGTTTAATATTGCGGAAGACCGGCCAAAATCCGGTGGCCCTGTTGGTGTTCGAGAGATCCTCGATAAAACCGTAAAAAAAATCGACGAGCTGTTTAATGCCGGTGATGCCATTACCGGTGTGACCACCGGGTTTTCGGACCTTGATAAGATGACCTCGGGCTTGCAGGATTCCGATATGATCATCGTGGCCGCACGCCCCTCCATGGGTAAAACCACCTTTGCCATGAACCTGGTGGAAAATGCTCTCATGGCCAGTGATAAGGGCGTGGTGGTTTTTAGTCTGGAGATGCCCGGTGAACAGCTGATGATGCGGATGCTTTCATCCCTGGGGCGTATTGATCAGTCCAAAACCCGTAGTGGTCAGCTGGATGAAGATGACTGGCCCAAGTTATTGTCTGCTGTTGAACGCATTAAAGACCGCAAGTTGTTTATTGATGATACTGCCGGTATCAGCCCGCAGGAAATGCGTTCACGCATTCGGCGTATTGTGCGCGAACACGGTGATGTGGGACTGATCATGGTTGACTACCTTCAGCTAATGCAGATTCCCGGTTACAGCGAAGGGCGAACTAACGAGATTTCTGAAATCTCCCGCTCGTTAAAGGCTATCGCCAAAGAGTTCAATGTGCCTGTTGTTGCCCTGTCCCAGCTTAACCGTTCTTTGGAGCAACGCCCTAACAAGCGCCCGGTCAATTCTGACCTTCGGGAATCGGGTGCCATCGAGCAGGATGCCGATGTGATTATGTTTATCTATCGGGATGAAGTGTATAACCCTGATACGGAGTACAAAGGGGTGGGCGAGATCATTATTGGTAAGCAGCGAAACGGGCCTATTGGCAGTGTACGCCTGGCCTTTATTGGTCGTTATACACGCTTTGAAAACCTGGCACCGGACGCCTACAGGGATTTTAATGATGAGTAGCTTTGCTAACCGCAATGGCAGGGCAGAGCCACTTTCAGGGTGAACCCGCAATACAGAGGCAGCATTGGCACTGGCACTGAGGACGCATGTGACGCAGCGGGGGAAAACCTCAACGGGGTGGAAATCTGGCTTCAAACTCCATTGGGTTATCAATCATTCAGGAGCGCTGTTGTCGTTCTGCCTGACACCAGCAAACACTGATGATCGTAAGCCTGTACCTGATCGGGTCAGCCATATGATCGGCTGGCTTTATGGTGACAAGGGTTATATTTCAGAAAAGTCAGCAGGTTGGCTTGCAGAGAAAGGGCTGAACCTGATCACCAGAGCTAAAAAGAATATGAAGCCCGGATGACTGCGAATTTTTGATAAAATCATGCTTCGCAAACGAGCTGTTATGGAAAGCGTCAACGACCAGCTAAAGAACATCTCACAGATCGAACATACACGTCACAGGTCTCCTTTCAACTGGGCTGTAAATCTTATGGCAGGACTGATTGCCTGCACAAAGCAGCCATTGAAACCACCTGTTAGCGCAGGGCGGTTGACAGAGGGTCTGCTCATGACCGTTTGAAGTCATGGAACTCACGTTACCCTATTAACCCGGCAGTATTGGTTCAAAAAAATCGGTTTTATCGGTGCATTTTCTCACCACGAAGGACAAGAACCCTCATACCTTATTCACCGTAAATCACCGCAAAGGCAATACAATGGCGGTCTTTTTTTGTAATCTACTCAACAGACGCTTTTTCCCCCAGCTACCGAGGCCCATGCTCCGCCAGGTCAATAAAAGACCGTGGCTCACCTCCGGGCGGTAGCGTGCCTGATTTAAGGAAGATTGTATGACCACCAAGCTGACCCTGTCACGGCTGGAAAGTCTGCTCCTGACAGCCTGTGACGATTTGCGCGGCAATATGGATGCCAGTGAATACAAGGAATATATCTTTGGTATGCTCTTTCTTAAGCGGGCCAGTGATTTATTTGACCAGCGACGGGAAGAGCTTCGCCAGCAATTTCACCAGGACGGGCTCAGTAATGAGGATATAGAAACAGAGCTGGATGACCCGGACAATTACTCCGGTAAATACTTCTATGTACCAGAACGTGCCCGCTGGAAGACTATCCAACACCTCAAGGTGAATGTAGGCACAGCCCTGAACAAGGCACTGGAAGAGCTGGAAGACGACAACCCTGACGCGTTGCAGGATGTCCTCAAAGGTGGCCATATCAACTTTAACCGTAAAATCGGTCAGCAAGTCCTGAGAGATGATACACTGGCTGACTTTATTCAGAATTTTGAAAACATCCCCCTCGGTGATGAGAATTTTGAGTTCCCTGATTTGCTGGGTGCGGCCTACGAATACCTGATTAAATACTTCGCCGATTCAGCCGGAAAAAAAGCCGGTGAATTCTACACACCTGCCGAAGTCGTACGGATCTGTGTGGAAATCTGCAACCCTCGCGAGGAGATGAGTGTTTACGACCCCACATCTGGCTCTGGCGGTATGCTGATTCAGGCACGGGATTATGTTCAGGAATGCGGCGGCAACCCGGAAAACCTGTCTTTGAACGGACAGGAGAAAATGGGCACCACATGGTCTATCTGCAAAATGAATATGCTGCTCCACGGTATATCCTTTGCTGATATTTATAACGCTGACACCTTAATTGAACCCAAACATGAACGTGACGGTGAACTCGTGCGTTTTGACCGGGTGCTGGCTAATCCACCGTTCAGCCAGAACTACTCCCGCAATGATGCGATGAAACATCAGGGACGTTTCAGTGTCTGGATGCCCCAGAAAGGTAAAAAAGCGGATCTGATGTTTGTGCAGCATATGCTGTCTGTATTAAAGCCCAATGGCAAAGCGGCCACCGTTATGCCCCATGGCGTGCTTTTCAGGGGGGGAGAAGAGAAAGAGTGTCGTCAACACTTTATTGAGCGCGGGGTGCTGGAAGCGGTAATCGGGCTGCCCTCTAACCTGTTCTACGGTACAGGCATTCCTGCATGCGTACTGGTGCTCAATAAAGAAGGGGCCGCCGACCGTAAGCATGTGCTGTTTATTAATGCCGATGGGGAATACCGGGAAGGCAAAGCCCAGAACCATCTGCGCCCGGAAGATATTGATAAGGTGGTGCATGCTTATCGTGGTGGTAAGGATATTCCTGGTTACGCTCGAAAGGTGCCTATAGAAGAAATCGCCGCTGAAGAGTACAACTGCAATATCCGCCGTTATGTGGACAATGCCCCGCCCGCTGAACCGCATGATGTCCGTGCCCATCTCCATGGCGGTGTGCCTACGGTGGAAATCCATAACCTTGACCACTTCTGGCAGAACTATAAGGGCCTGCGGGAAGATACCTTTGTTCCCCGTACGGCGCGTGAAAGCGAAAGCCATTATGCCGATTTTAGTGCCGTCATCCATAGCAAGCGGGCCATTGCCGAGCATGTGAGCCAGCATCAGGCAGTGATGGATCGGCAGGATACCTTTATGGCCACCCTGAAAGCCTGGTGGGAAAAGCACCTGCCTATTGTCGAAGCGCTGGCACCGGATGCCGCCAATCAACACAGTAAGCCTCACAATGTGTATGCGATGCGCAGCCATCTGCTCAGCAGTATTGAACGCACCTTTGCCGGGCAGCATCTGCTGAGCGGCTATCAGGTGCGTGGTGCCTTTGCCAATTACTATAACCTGCTGAAGTCTGACTTTAAGTCCATTGCTGCCAGCGGTTGGGGGCCGGAGCTGATTCCTGACGAAGTGATTCTGCAAAGCCAGTTCCCCGAAGTGCTGGAAGAGCAGGAGCAACAACAGGCAAGGCTGGCCGAGTTGCAGGCGCTATTTGCCGCTGCCAGCGAAGAGGATTTTGAAGATACAGAGGATACAGGCGTACTCCCGGCGGATCAGGTCAAAACCCTGAAAAAAGACCTGAAAACCTACAATGCCGGTTGGAAGGCCGAACTGAAAACACTGAAAAATGCTGCTAAAGACCTGTTTACGGATTTAAAAGTGGCCGGGCATATCACCACCAAAGGCGCTAAAAGTGAATTAAGGGGCGAACCCAGAAGCTACTACCTGACGGAAGGGTTAAGCCAGAAAGAGGCGGTATTTAATAACGGGCACCGTATTCTTGACCTGGCTAAACAGGTGAACCATACCGCTGACTTTATCCCGATGATTGAAAGCGCCATCCTGCAAGGCCAGCAAGATAAACAACAGGCCGAGCGGATTGATCAGCAACTCACCCGCCATAAAGCGCTGGAAGACGAAGCCAAAGAACTGAAAGCCAAAATCAAGTCCACCGATAACCAGAAACAGCTTTTGGTGGATAAGGCACGGGAAAAGATCAGTGAAGATGAAGCCCGTACCGCCATTACTGAACGACTGGGGCAATTACTACTGGACACCTATGCCGCCTATTTACAGGCCAACCTGCGTGGGTGTACTGCAGCTATTGAAAACCTGTGGCAGAAGTATGCAGTGACGGCCAAACAGATAGAATCGGAACGGGATCAGGCAGCGGAACAGTTGCAGCAGTTTTTGGTGGAGCTTGGATATGAGTGAAAATTATAAAAATTGGACAGAATTCAGCCTTATTGATTTAGCTCATTACCACAATGGCTATGCGTTCAAACCTGCTGACTGGTCAGAGGATGGCATACGTATTATTCGCATTGAGCAGTTAAACAACCCCAGTGGCGAATATGATCATTACAGAGGAATAGTACCAAGTATTAATGCTATTAATGATGGCGATTTAATTTTTTCATGGAGTGCAACGTTAAAGGTAGCCATTTGGAAGCATGGCCCTGCTGTGCTAAATCAACACCTATTCCGAGTTGATCCAAAACCAGGCTTTTTTAAAAGCTTCATTCATTTCCTTCTTGATTACCATATGGAAAAATTAGGTGGTGGCTCTCATGGCTCCACTATGAAACATATAAAAAGAAGTGAACTGGTAAAATATAAAGTCAATATACCAAACTATCGTGCCCAACAAAAAATCGCCACCATCCTGTCCACCATCGACACAGCGATTGAGAAAACCGAGGCACTGATTGCCAAGTATCAGCAGATCAAGGCCGGGCTGATGCATGACCTGTTTACCCGTGGCGTCCTCCCCAACGGCCAGCTTCGCCCACCCCGCGAGCAGGCACCGGAGCTTTATCAGGAAACGGCGATTGGTTGGATTCCGAAGGAGTGGGAACTTCTTAAAGTCGGAGATATTGTTACTTCAGCAGAATACGGAATATCTGAAAGTCTATCTGACCACCCTGTTGGCATACCCATCTTACGCATGAATAACATCAAGAATGGAAAGTTTGATCTTACGGATTTAAAATTCGGTAATTCTTTTGATGCTCATGCTTTAACACTTAAGCTCGGTGATGTTTTGTATAACAGAACCAATTCTATGGAGCATGTTGGTAAAGCTGCAATTTGGCACGAAGAAACCATAAAATATTCTTTTGCCTCTTATCTAGTACGCCTGAATCTCGATAAAACAAGGGTAAACCCTGAGCTATTTACTTTCTGGTTTAACCAACCATCTTCACAACAGGCATTGCGACGGTTCGCAACACCTGCTGTTCAGCAAGTTAACATCAACCCAACTAATGTTCAGAAAGTTAACATTGCATTACCTTCCACTTTAAAAGAACAAAAACTTGCTGTAACAACTCTTACTAAGAGTGATGATTTAATTTCTAGCGAACTGGAGAGACTGCTCAAGCTTAAATCTCAAAAACTCGGCCTAATGCAAGACCTCCTCACCGGCAAAGTCCCGGTTTCCGTTAACGAACCAGAAGCGACCCATGGATAGCCCTTATTGTCAGCTGAATCAGCCAGGCAGCCACTCTACAGCAATTATTTATCTCACCTTTCAGGATATTCAGGTATGACGCCCTACCAGCCCGATCCACTACCGCTGGAGAATCTCGACTACCGCCAGCTATTTTCTCTGGTCGGTGAAGCCAATGCGTCACTGGCACGCTACGATGGGTTATTGCAAGGTATCCCCAACCCCGCCGTGATGCTGTCGCCACTGACCACACAAGAGGCCGTGCTGTCATCCAAAATAGAGGGGACGCAGGCCACTGTGGACGAGGTGCTGGAGCAGGAAGCGGGTTTAACCAAAGAGGGCGAAAAGTTCAAGGATATTCAGGAAATCTCTAACTACCGGTCCGCTCTTCGGCAAGCCAGTGAACACCTGACAACCTATCCCATACGCCTGAGTTTACTTCGCCAGCTGCACGGCATTTTACTGAATAGCGTCCGGGGTCAGGATAAATCACCGGGTGAATTCCGCAACGATCAAAACTGGATTGGCAGAGCAGGTTGCTCCATGGACAACGCCACCTTTGTTCCCCCCTCACCCATTGCCTTGCAGCAACACCTGGAAGATTGGGAGCAGTATATGGATCGGGACGATAGGGATTTTTTGCTGCAAGCCGCTGTGGTCCACGCCCAGTTTGAACTTTTGCACCCCTTTAAAGATGGCAACGGACGCATTGGCCGGATTCTGATTCCCTTATTTCTGTACCAGAAAAAAGCGTTATCTCAACCCATGTTCTACTTGAGTGAATATCTGGAAGCCCATCGGGATGAATACTATCAACGGTTAAAAGCCATTTCTGCCGAAGGTGACTGGAACGGCTGGATTGCTTTCTTTCTACAGGCTATTTCCCAGCAGGCAAAAGAAAACAGTGCCCGGGTCAAAGCGATTATGGCGCTGTATGACAACATGAAACATCAGATTCATGATATCACCCATTCACAGTACTCCGTACACCTGCTGGATGCACTCTTCAGCCGCCCCATTTTTAAAACCACCGACCTGGTTGGCCAGTTTGAGCAGAGGCATAATATCCACCGCAAAACAACACCGGGACTATTGCGCCAACTCAAAGAGGCAGGCATCTTACATGAACTCAAACCCGGTTCTGGCCGCCGGGCAGCGGTATTATGCTTTCCTCAATTGCTCTTACTGGCAGAAGGACAAGTGGTTGTTGATAAGAATTAGACACCTTAGAGGAGCATGAAATTAAATATAGGCTCCCCTGGTTATTTTGTGGAGCGTGCAGACTCCTCAAAATCTTTTGTGGAGCCTATAACTAGAAATACGCTCCACAAAGGTGTTTGCGGAGTTTGCAGGCTCCTCAAACTTCGTTATGACGCCTGTTTTCTGAAATACACGCCACAACAAACCTGAAGATACCACGCCCATGGTTAACTCTCCTCCTGATAAGGAATACCTCAACCCTGATAGCGCCATGATTGCCGAACGGGTTCGCCGCTATTGGGTATTAGGGATGGAGTGCAGCTTTCTGGAAATCCAGAAACTGGCCTGGTTTCTGGACCGGGCCATTAATGCCCAACAGCTAAAGAATACCCTGACACAGTTAGCACGGGTTGATCTGAGCATTCCATCGGCTTAACACGCACCTATGAGGCTGTCCGTGTAAAACATTTTTCTTTCGCCACGGGTATTTGTGGAGCCTATGGACGCCTCAAACCAGTTTAAGGAGCGCAGAAACAAATATAGACTCCACAAATATCGTTGTGGAGCGTAGAAGCTCCACAAGCAACCCGACTCCTTTCACGCCAGTGCCGTTTTCAACCCAAGATGATCCGTAAAGGGCTTAAAATCCCTGTCGGTATAAAGCAATGGCATTTTTTGCTCAATACAAAATGAAGCGATGATCACGTCGTTAGTCTTTCTAACCGTGACCCCTTTCTTGCGCAATGCTCGAAAATTAGTAGCGCACCTGATCACCATAGCCGGGCTAAACAGGGTATATTCATCCAGTAATGACAGCTTGTTTTTCACTTGCCGGAACTGTTTGTCATCCCGGATACCTTGCAGAATTTCCAGAAAAATAAGGTCTCCCATGGCCAGAGTGCCTTCAATAAGGCAGGCATCCAGTAAATCCGTTGCCGGGGTGATGTTGCCATTGAGGTAGTCAATCCAGACACTGGTATCCGCCAGGATCACCGTTTTCCCCTCATTTCATCCAAATCCCCCTGCCACTGGATTTTCCCCCGCAGGCTTCTGATGGATTGTTGTCGGGCGCGTTTTACCAGCAGTTTCAACCCTTGCTCTACCACTTCTTTTTTGGTCTCCAGTCCGGTAGCCTTCAATGCCTGCGCCATCAGGTCATCATCGATTACTATGTTCGTACGCATTATTCACCCCTATCCACCAATGTGTATGTTTTTTGTTTATGTACACAGTGTAATGTCGATAAGGTATTACAACAAGCGATCTGACCTGAACCTTTCTTCCTGAATTGACGGTACATCCTGAATGAGCGAATACACTGAAGTTGAGCAGCCCTTCCTGCAACAGCTGGAAAGGCTCGGCTGGACAGCCATCCATCAGGGGGAAATGATTCCCCAAAACCCGGCCCATTCCCTTCGGGAGCATTTTCGGCAATGGCTCTTGCCAGAGGTCTTTAAACAGGCCATTAAAGCCATCAACCCAACGGAAGACGGGCAATGCTGGCTAACAGACGCCCAGCTTGATGAGTTATATCAGCAGATTCTTCGACAACCCAACCGCTCATTACTGGAAGCCAACGAAGCCATTCAACAGCTGCTATTCAAAACACAAGTGGATGTCAATGAAATCACTGGAGAAGAAGATCCGGTGGTGCAGCTGATGGACTTTACTAACCCAGCCAATAACCAGTTTCATGCCATTAACCAGTTCCGCGTCGATACGCCGGGCTGTGTGAAACAATTTATCATTCCTGATATTGTGCTGTTTGTGAATGGGATACCGTTAGCCGTCGTCGAATGTAAAAAAGGCTCAGAAACCTGTGCCAACCCTATGCAGGAAGCCTTTGCTCAATTGCAACGGTACATGCACAAACGGGAAGAAACCATAAAGGCCGGTTTAAAAGAAGGGGAGCCTCGTTTATTTCACAGTAACCTCTTATTGATTCGCACCTGCGGCATTGAAGCCGACTATGGCACCATCAGCTCCGGTGAAGAACACTTTTATGGGTGGAAAACCCCTTACCCTGACAAAGAATCCACCTTTAAAGGTAAAAGCCAGCAGGAACAACTGATTCAGGGCATGCTGAACCCAACCCGTCTTTTGACTATCCTGCGAACCTGCGCGGTGTTTATGGATACCGATGCAGGCCCACGGATTAAAGTGGTTTGCCGGTATCAACAGTTCAGGGCCGCCCATAAAATTCTGGATCGATTGCGGGCAGGTAAAAACGCCGTTGAGCGCAGTGGGGTGGTTTGGCATACACAGGGCTCAGGCAAATCCCTCACCATGGTATTTGTGGCCCGAATGTTACGCGCCAGCAGTGATCTGAACGACTTCAAACTGGTGTTGGTCAATGACCGGCAAGACCTTGAGCAGCAATTGGGCCAAACGGCTACGCTCATTGGCGGGCGGGTCAACATCATCGAGAACACACAAAGCCTGCGCCGCCATCTGGCAAACGATGCATCCGATATCAATATGGTGATGGTGCATAAATTCCAGCAACGCAAACAGGTGCTGTCCAACAAAGTGGCACAAGCGCTGGGCACCTGTCAGGCCATGCCTGCGGCTGATACCTTTGGTGTGGTTAATGAGTCCGGCAGAATTCTGCTAATGATCGATGAAGCCCACAGGACGCAGGGATCAGACCTTGGTGATAACGTGTTTGAGGCCTTTCCTAATGCCACGCGTATTGCTTTTACCGGTACGCCCTTAATTACCGGGCGCCACGGTGATAAAAAAACCATTAAACGTTTTGGCGAGTATATTGATAAGTACAAACTGCTTGATGCCGTGGATGACGGCGCTACCCTGCAAATTTTATACGAAGGCAAAACAGCTGACAGTGCGCTGAATGAAAAGCATGCCTTTGATCAGGCCTTTGAGGATTTATTCAAAGACCGGACAGAAGAAGAGTTACTCGCCATTAAAAAGAAATACGGCACCAGTGGCGATATTCTTGAAGCCGAAAACCGGATTAATGCCATCGGTAAGGATCTGGTTGCCCATTATATTGATAATATTTTACCTAATGGCTTTAAGGCACAGGTGGTCTGTCATTCTAAACTGGCCTGTGTTCGCTATCAAAAAGCCATTGAACAGGCATTGGCAGAACGTATCAAGGAAGAAAAGGCCAAAGCCACCCCAAATACCCACTTAATACAAAAGCTGGGCTTTTTAAAAACCGGTGTAATTGTTTCCAGCGATGGCACCAATGAGGCTGCTTATATTACCGCTGCCCGAAAGCAGGCCAGCCGTAACAATGCCGTTGAGAATTTCTGTAAATCCTTTGTTTTCCCCCATAACCCTGATTATGACATTGATAAAGACAATACCGGCATTGCCTTTCTGATTGTCTGCGACATGCTGCTAACCGGCTTTGATGCACCCATTGAGCAGGTCATGTATATGGATAAAAAACTCCGGGAGCACACTCTGCTTCAAGCCATAGCGCGGACTAACCGGGTTAAGAAAGGCAAGAGTCGTGGGTATATTGTTGACTATATTGGCCTGGCTAACCATCTGACGGAAGCGCTGGATATTTACGCCGCCAATGATGAGCTACAGGAAGAGTTGCATGAAGGGCTGCAAAATATCAACGCTGAACTACCGGTACTGGAAGAACGCTACCAGCGGCTGCTACAACACTTCACCCGTCTTGGCGTTGATAATAGTGAAGACTTTATTCAGGGAAGACTGGCATCAGTGGATGATGATGCCCTGGTTGTTCATCAGGCAGTGACTGCATTAAAAGATGAAAAGCACCGGGCTGATTTTGAAGTTTACCTCAAAGCCTTTTTAAACAGTCTCGACATTATTCTACCTGACCGCCCTGCCCAGCCGTTCAGGGTACCCGCCAAACGCTTCGGCTATATTTTACAGCTCTGTAAAGAGCGTTATAAAGATGCCAGTCTGAACCTTGGCAATGCCGGAGAGAAGGTTAAAGCCTTAATCAATGAGCATCTGATCAGCTTAGGCATTAACCCTAAAGTAGAACCCGTTGAACTCCTCTCCAATGATTTTATTGAAAAACTCAATGAGCATGCCGGTGATAATCAGGAAGCCAAAGCCAGCGAGATGGAACATGCCATTCGCAAGCACTGTACTGTTCACCACAATGAAGACCCCGCCTTCTACAAAAGCCTGTCGGACAAGGTCGATAACCTGATAGAAAAACATAAAGATGAATGGGATGTCCTGGTAGAAAAGCTGGCAGAACTGCGGACAGAGGCACTGGAAGGGCGCAGTGAAGGCGAGGAAGGCATGAGCCGGGAGGCAACCACTTTCTTTGAACATGTGGTGCAGACAGGCTTTACTGATGGGCGGGTACCGGATGAAAGCAAGCCCTCAGTTAAGGCGCTGATGGAGACAATCGTGGCTATCTTACAAGAAACCATTGGCAGTATCGATTTCTGGCAAAACCCGGATAAGCAAAAACGGGCTCGTAGCAAAATCAAAACGGAAATCACCAAATCTGGCATCCCTGAGTTAAAGAAAAGCCGTGAGCGCGTGGCTGTTGAAGTCATGAAGCTGGCAAAGAATCGCCATCAGAGCCTGCTCAATGCTGGCCGTAATCAATAAAGGGTAACCGGGTGAACAAACGCAAGGTAAAAGATATTGAGTATTACTTATTACCCGGAGCCTCCCGCAAGACAACAGACATTGTGGTAGAGCGCGATGGCACTATTCGCGTACGCCCTCCCCTGCACATGACGGCAGAACAGGTTGACGACACCGTTTATAGTAAGCGTATGTGGATCTATCGGACCCTGGCTGAATGGCATAGTCTCAATAGCACGCATGTATGCAGAGAATGGGTCAATGGTGAGTCCTTTTTATACCTTGGCCGACACTATCAGTTAACACTGGTCAATGAGCACACACAGCCTCTGAGTTTGACAAATGGCCGATTTCTATTGAGCAAACCCCTTGCTCATACCCCCAAAGCGCAGGCCGCCAAACAAGCTTTTGAACAGTTTTACGCGCAGAAGGGACTCCAGCGCATTAAGAAGCGCACCCATTATTTTGCTCCAAAAGTCGGTGTTCAATTTGGCAACATTACTGTCAAAGATATCGGTTTCAAGTGGGCTGCCTGCAAGGGCAACGGTGATTTAAGCTTTCACTGGAAATGTATGATGGCACCACCCAGGATTATTGACTACATCATCGTTCATGAGCTTTGTCATAACCATCATCGAAACCACACTACAGCGTTTTGGGATGAAGTAGACAAAGTGCTGCCTGATTATCATGAGCGCAAAGACTGGCTAAGGGATAATGGTGCGTCATTAACGTTATAAATTCATCTCACGGTCAATTACCCGTACCTCATGAAAAAGTACCGAAAGCGGCAAAAATCCTGGGAAATTCCGAAAAAAATCAACCTTGTCACGGCACAGAGGCTATCAACATTGCCCAAACACTGCTAATGGTGGTTCATCCAATGCAGCCAGTTGCTCCCTCAACTCCAGGATATGCTCCGCCCAATACCGCTCGGTATTAAACCAGGTAAAGGCCATGGGGAAGGCAGGATCTTCCCAGCGGCGAGCCAGCCAGGCACTGTAGTGAAGCAAGCGCAGGGTGCGAAAATATTCCACCAGATTCAGCTCGGCAAGGTTAAAGTCAAAGAATTCACCATACCCTTCAAGAATTTCTGCCATTTGCACCGTCTGATTTTGGCGATTCCCTGAGAGTAGCATCCATAAATCCTGAATAGCCGGTGCCATGGCGGTGTCGTCAAAATCCACGAAGTGAGGCATATTGTTGCGCCAGAGGATATTGCCATTATGACAATCACCATGAACACGAATGAGTGCAAAAGTACCGTTTTTTTCGATACTGGCCAGTCGATGCAGCAAGTCACTTGTGAGTGTCTGATAAGCTTCTTTCAGGGATGGGGGAATAAAATCATGAGAAAGCAGATACGCCACACTGTCGATACCAAACCGCTGCAAGTTAATGGTGCTCCGGTGCTCAAAAGACACAGTGGCACCTAAGTTGTGCATACGTCCAAGACAGCGCCCCAGGATGAGCAGATTATCAAGGTTATCAAGCTCAGGTGCATAGCCACCTTGACGGGGAAAAATAGCAAACTGAAAGCCCTCAAATTCAAAGAGGGTACTGCCCTCGGCATTGCGCAATGGCGCAACAACAGGTAATTCCTGATCTTTAAGACTGTGAGAAAAACCATGCTCTTCCAGAATCTGTTCCCGGCTCCACCGTTCAGGCCGATAAAACTTCACAATAACCGGGTCACTCGCTTCAAGCCCAACCTGATACACCCGGTTTTCGTAACTGTTCAGTGCCAGTATCCGTGCATCAGAGAAAAATCCCTGGCTTTCGACGGCATCCAGTACCCGGTCCGGCGTGAGTGTGTCGTAAGGATGGGCGGTGCCGGAAGTCATGGGAACTCCAATGGGTAATAAACAGGTCATGATGAAGTTTATAGTGCATACAGTAGTATAGGGAATCTTTTTTTATTCTACCGGGTATACGTGTATTGACCTTCAGGTTCGTTAAAAAGTATTCATGGAAAACAGGCTCTGGCATAACCATTTGATGCCTTGACTTCAGACAAGTTATTTTGGGACACATTCTTACTGAGGGGAGCAGCAATGAAAACACTCTCACGTATCATTTGCGCGAAAGCGGCGATCCGCTATCATGGTGGATGCCTTCTGTTCGCCATTACTTGGATCCGGTCTGGAAACATAACCGGTTCATGGCTGACTTCCAGTCTTTATTGGCATAGTCCATCTAGCCGACGGTGTCATCCGTTGGGAATATTTTCCGGTTTTTTATAGCTTTTCGGATGAAGCGACTCTATAGCGTGTAAATAGCCTTCCTGACCTCCTTAGGATAGTCAAAAAGGGTAATCAGGTTATCCCAGTTTTTACGCCATGACTTGCCTATGGAAGGAAACTTCTCTCCCCACGTGCCTTCAAAGGCGCTCTGCTCCCTTTCTGCTTCTTCAGTGGTTGCTGTACTGACTTATCCTCTTCAGGTCATTAGCGACTGCTTTGCGTTCCTTGTAGGACACGTATTTCAGAGAGTTCCTTACCTGGTGGACAATGCAAAGCTGCACCTGAGCCTTTGGGAAAGCCGTGTTGATGGCTTCAGGAAAGCCTGACAGTCCATCCACGCAGGCAATAAACACATCCTCAACACCTCGGTTCTGAAGCTCTGTTAACACCGACAGCCAAAATGTAGCGCCTTCTGTTTCTGCAAGCCAAAGACCTAAAAGCTCCTGGCCTTCCAAATTAACGCCCAGAGCGACAAAAACAGTTTTCTTGATAACCCGCTTATCTTTGAACCTTGACCACAATGCCATCAAGATAGAGTACTGGATACAGGCTTTCCAGGGGTCTGTTCTGCCAGGCTTTTACTTCATCAAGAACAGCATCAGTGACGACGAGATGTCAGCACCATACATTTCCTCAAGCGTATCAGCAATATCACGGGTGGTCATTCCTCGTGAGTAGAGGGACAGAATTTGCTCAAACTCGTGTCGACCCTTTGGTAATGAGCTGAGGTTCAAATTCGCCATTACGGTCTTGGGGCGTATTGATTTCCAGCTGTACCTTTGACGTGTTTCCCGTGTTATGCCCATCGGTAGATGTTTGGATAACCAAGGTGCTCTTCCAGCTCGACGGCCATAACACGCTCAACAGCCGCTTTGATCAGCTGGCGGCTAAGATCGGCAAGGTCATCCTGATTTTTGATTTGCCCAACCACCTCGATTTCAACGCTCATAGTTATGCTCCTCTTTGGAGTATTAACGACATTTACACAAATTAAATTACATCCTCGGATGCCTTCGTTCGCAGGAATAACGGGCTGTTGTGTTGGTGTTTTCTGAATTGCGGCTACCGCTACTAAAAATCTAACATAATCTGTGTAGACTTATCTACGCCGTCGGCATGGATGCACGACGAATCGTGTTTAACTCCACTCTTGCGTAGGGTTTTGGGTCGAGCTGTAACGTGTCTCGACCATAATTATCAAGGTTCAAACTCGCACTGTAATCCCTATCATGCAAAGTTTTACATTTCGGACATCGCCACTGGCGATCGGACAAAGCGATATTGTCGTTTATGTAGTTGCAAGTATGAACCGCACACTTTTTCGAGCTGGGAAAGAACCGATCTGCAATCACAATCTGGCATCCTCTCAGCTCTGCCTTGTATTCGACAAGCTCTCTCAGCTTGCCGAAACCTGCGTCACTGATTGCTCTTGCCAGTTTGCGGTTTTTTACCATGCCTTTTACATTCAGGTTTTCCATGGTGATTATTTTGAATCTTGACGTCAAATAATCACTTACCTCATGTATTACGGCTGATCGCTGGTTACTGATCCGGTAATGAAGTTTTGCAACTGCCCGCTTGGCTTTCGCGTAACGGTTGCTTCTCTTTATTTTGCGGCTTAACGCTCTCTGTTTCCTGTTAAGGCGTTTCAGAGAGTGTTTCAGTTTCTGATTAGCAGCAAAGGTTTTGCCATTCGAACAAATAGCTAAATTTTTGATGCCAAAATCAACGCCTACAGACTCATTGCTTTGTGCTTTTGGGTCGTAGTCTTGAGTGTCTACCAAAATAGAAGCGAAATACTTTCCGGCTCGCTTACTGATCGTCACCTGACAGGGTGTGCCCGTGAATCTCAGTTCCTGGCGCATTTTAATTTTGGTTTTCAGTTTCTCAATGCGAAGTGTTCTGCCGTCAACATGGAACTTGGGTTTTTCTCTCAGAGAAAAACTATCGTGTAGGCCTCGCTTCTTGAATCTTGGGTAACCTGCTTTTTCTCCTTTCTTCACCCGACGAAAGAAATGAGTAAAGGCGTTATGAAGATCGTCGACTGTATTTCTCGTTACACGTTGACTGACTTCGGCATACCAGGGGAACTCAAGCCTGAGTTCTTTGTATTTTTCATTCGCAGCCTTCTTTGACCACTTAACGCCTTCTTGATTGAAATGTGCTAACAGTTGATTGAACGCATGACGACGAGAACCACAAGCCCTGTCAAGATAATCGGCTTGTTGTTTTGTCGGTCTGAGTTCAATCTTGTGAGCTAACAACATCCTGCAAAGTCTCAAGCATCTTTTTGTGTTTCTTGCTTCGGCTGCCGTAAAGTCTTGCGCTGAATACAGTGATTATTTCCAATACATCATTGGCGAGTTCTTCTTCAAACGAAGGCTGATCGCCTTTATGTACGATGACTATTTCTATTCCCTGCAATTCACATAGGGAGAACACCAATTCAGCGCTGAACCTTAACAGCCTGTCTTTATGTGAAACCACCAGTCGTTTAATCTGACGTTGCATTATCAACTCAAGTAGCTGATTAAGTCCTTTTTTCCGGTAGTTCATGCCAGAACCAAGATCACGTACAACCTGAGTTCGCCAACCTTTTGCAGAACAGTAGGCTTCCAGTAACTCTTGCTGCCTGTCTAAGTCTGGCTTTTGGTCGTGACTGGATACCCTGCAATAGCAAAGAGTAGGCGCAGCTTCGTTACTGAAGCCCATCAATTCAGACACGTCGTAGTAACGAGTTCCACCTTTGGTCTTTCTGGCAGGAAGCAACTCACCTGTACTTTCCCATTTTCGCAGTGTTACAGGGTCTGTACCAAGTAAACGAGGGGCCTCACCTATCTTCACTAATCTCTTATCCATGCTTGAGATTTTATCAGATAGTTTCAGATTATAATAGTTTACTGCGAACTGTTTTTAGCCCTGAGACGGCTTTTTGCAGCAATAAACCCATCAAACGCACTGAAACAGAGCGTCAGGCGTTCGTGCCAGACACCAGACATCCACCTGCTCTGTTCCCTGGTGCTGCAAAGCATAGCTGACCTCCTTCGCGGTTTCTCCAGTGGTGACCACATCATCCACCAGAGCTACGTGCCGGTAATGCTGGTCACGCAGCGTGCTTTCTGCCACAAATGCCCCTTTGATATTTTTACGCCGCGCTTTAACGGATAAGCCCTGCTGGGAATCCGTATAACGGTGCCGTTTTACCATGCGGTAATCCACAGGGCAGTGGACATCCTCAGGTAACTGTCTTGCAATGGCCCTGGCAATAAGCAACGCCTGATTATAACCTCGCTGTCGAAGCTTTTTAGGATGAAGGGGAACAGGAATAATCGTGTCGGGCCATTGCTGCTGATAGTGGTCAGCCAACACATCCACCAGCGGCCTTACCATGGGTGCAATCAGCTCCAGACGATTGCCGTATTTGATTTTGCGGATCAGTACATCCACGGGGAAATCATACACGTAAGCGGTCAGGCAGCAGGCGAATGGCGGCTCATTTTTCAAACACCTGGCACATAGCTCAGATAGCGTATCCCTCAAGGGCAGGGCACAACGAGGACAACAGGCCTCTGCCACAGGAAAGCTGTCCATGCAATGTTCACAGACAGGTTGACTGAGCACGCTCACATCACAACATACAAGACATCGAACGCTTACAGGTTGATGTGACAAGTATCTGCAAGCAATGTGGTACCCTCGAACAATATTTAATGTAAACTTTTTAACATTCATTTGGTTGACTAATCGCTGCCGTCCGTTACCATCAACGCTGTATTAGTGACTACCTGGCCTGCCTGCGTATGACTTCCAACAACCCTGATATCCGTAATAACTGGACCATTGACGAAGTGGCACAATTGTTTGCTATGCCATTCAACGATCTGTTGCTGCAAGCACAAACCCTTCATCGAACCTGTTTTCAACCTAATCAACTGCAAGCCTGCATCCTGCTGTCTATTAAAACCGGTGCCTGTCCGGAAGACTGTAAATACTGTGCGCAAAGTGGTCATTACAATACCCAACTGACTAAAGAAAAATTGATTCAGGTGGAAAAGGTAGTTGAAGCAGCGCGCAAAGCCAAAGAAAGTGGTGCCACCCGCTTTTGTATGGGGGCAGCCTGGCGCAATCCTCCGGCAAGGGATATGCCCATGCTGGTTGAAATGATTCAACAGGTGAAAGCCCTGGAGCTTGAAACCTGCATGACACTGGGGATGTTAAGCCGACAACAGGCAGACACCCTGGCTGAGGCCGGGCTTGATTATTACAACCATAACCTTGATACCTCACCAGAGCATTATGGCAATATCATCACCACTCGCACCTATACTGACCGACTTGAAACATTAGCCCATGTCAGGGACTCTGGCATGAAGGTCTGTTGTGGCGGTATTTTGGGACTCGGTGAAACCTTGCACGATCGCGCATCCTTATTGCAACAGTTAGCCAATCTACCCGCACACCCTGAAAGCGTACCGGTCAACCGACTCTCAAAAATTCCCGGCACGCCCATGGAAAATGCTGAAGAAGTGAGCGGTATTGAATTTGTCAAAACCATCGCTGCTGCCCGTATTATGATGCCAAAGACGTATATCCGTCTGGCAGCGGGTCGTGAAAGCATGAGTGATGAGCTGCAGGCACTGGCCTATATGGCTGGCGCTAACTCCATCTTCAGGGGTGAAAAACTGCTCACTACACCGAATGTCGGGCATGGCCGTGATACGGCGCTGTTTTCAGCCCTGGGCATTACGCTGGAAACCTACGAAGAAACGATCAATCATGGCGGCGGCAATTACGGCGGAAAAGCTGGATCTGAAATCACCCCGCCCCCCCTGTTTTATGAGGCAATGCCTCTGGCCGGGAACACCCGTGTATGACCTGTTTTTCCTTATCCCGTGGCCTGCAACATCAACGTATGGCAGGACTTTATCGTTCCCGAATCACGGTTGCATCGCCACAACGCCCTGAAATCATCGTTGATGGCCGCCGGTATCTGGCGTTTTGCAGTAATAATTATTTAGGATTGGCGGACCACCCGAAGGTTATTGCCCGGTTCCAACAAGCCGCTAATGAATACGGCACAGGTAGTGGTGCTTCGCACCTGATTATCGGTCACAGTAAAGCTCACCATGCACTGGAAGAGGAACTGGCTGAATTTACCGGACGGGACCGGGCACTGTTATTTGGCAGCGGTTATATGGCCAACCTCGGTGTCATGGTGGCATTGCTGGGCCGCAAAGATGGTATCTTTGGCGATCGGTTAAATCATGCATCATTGCTGGATGCTGCCCGTTTATCGGGGGCTCACTGTCGGCGGTTTCGGCACAAAAACCATAACCACCTGATTCACCTGCTGGAGAAAAGTGCAGCCCAGCACAAACTCATTGCTACTGATGGCGTGTTCAGCATGGACGGTGATATGGCAGACCTTCACGCCCTTTCATCCCTTGCAGAGCAGCACAGTGCCTGGTTAATGGTGGATGATGCCCATGGTATTGGCGTACTCGGAAAAAACGGTGGCGGCAGCGCCGAGCACTTCGGGCTGTCACAACAGCAACTCCCCGTATTAATGGGAACACTGGGTAAAGCCTTTGGCACTTACGGTGCTTTTATTGCTGGCAGTGAAACGCTGATTGAAAGCCTTATCCAGTTTGCCCGTACGTATATTTACACCACCGCCCTGCCACCGGCCATAGCAGAAGCGACACGAGCCAGCCTGCAAATTATTCAACAGGAGCAGTGGCGGCGTGAGCATCTCAACAGGCTTATTCAGTTTTTTCGCCACGGCTGCGAGCAGTTGGGGATTTCCCTGATGTCCTCTGAAACCCCCATCCAGCCTTTACTGACAGGCTCTGTGGCTGAAACCACAGCTATCAGTGACGCACTGGCTGAACAGGGCATACGGGTGACCGCTATTCGTCCCCCGACGGTTCCAAAAGGCGAGTCACGACTGCGTATTGCTTTAAGTGCAGCCCATACAAAGACACAGGTCGAGCAGTTACTGGATGCCCTGGATACCGCGATCAACAACCCATCCCACCCATCCCACCCATCCCTCAAGAGGTGAGCGCCATGCCATTGCCGCGGGTATTCATTAATGGCTGGGCCATGCCCACCTGTGCACTGGCTACATTACTGGAAAGCCTGACATCAGAAACATGCCGGGTTATCCCGTTGTCTGACCTGGTGACACCGGGTGATATCACCCTGGATACTCTGCTGCTGGCATTACATCAAAAAATGCCGGACACTCCCTGCCAACTGATTGGCTGGTCTTATGGCGGTATGCTGGCCTGTGCTTATGCTGCACACTTTCCGCAACAGGTCAAAGCCTTAGTGACCCTGGCCATGAATCCCGGCTTTATTGCTCAGGCTGACTGGCAGGCCGGTATGGCTGCAGAGGTTTTCGAGCAATTTGTGCAGCGCTTTTCAACCAACCCCGAAAAAACCCGCAGGCAGTTTATTGCCCTGTGTTGTATGGGGGGGAGCAATGGGACACACCAGCGAAGGCAACTGTTCACCAAAATGCCCGTAGCCGCCGCTGAAAGCTTATTATCGTTGTTACAGCTGTTCGGAACCCTTGATATCCGGCCATTAATGACCAGGATTCAGTGTTTGGCCACACATCTTTATGGTGAGCAGGATGCTGTTGTGCCTGTGGCTGTGTCCACGTTGATGCAAGCACACTATCCTTTGCATCGCACTGAACGAATTAAGGGTAGCCATTGTTTTTTTATGGATAATCCAGCGCCTGTGTCGTCTTTAATAAGGAGCAGCCACAAGGAGGTCGCCAGCCCATGTTAGCCTCACCAGACGAAGAGGCGGTATTATTCAATGCCCTCAACCGACAGCGCTATAAACAACGGGTCCAAACCCATTTCAGTAAAGCCGCCACCAGCTATGATGGGGCCGCAACATTGCAGCAGCGGGTGGCTCACCGTACGCATTTGCTCATTCCCCCATGGCATGGGTTTTCGCACATACTGGATTTAGGGGCTGGTACAGGTTATCAAACACGACAACTGTACCGGCGTTATCGCCATGCCACCATAACGGGCATTGACCTGGCTGCCGGCATGGCACAATACGCCCGGTCTCAAACCCCTTCCCATCACCCTATACAGTGGGCTGTAGGCGACATGGACTGTCTCCCCTTCAAGCCCTGTACCTTCGATCTTGTTTATTCAAACCTGGCGATTCAATGGGGAGAACTCAGTCATGTGCTACAGGAAATCAGACGCGTGCTAAAACCCAAAGGACGGTTTGTTTTTTCGTCACTACTTCATGGCACTATGGTTGAGTTAAAGGCCGCCTGGCAGCAGGTGGATGATGGATTACACACCAACCGGTTTAAAACATTGGCAGAAAAAAAACAGGTCTTTGAGCAGCTTAATATGCCCCTGAGCAGGGTGTATCATCAGCGGGAAACGCTGTTTTATCCCTCTGTCAGAACCATGTTCAGTGAACTCAAAGCATTGGGTGTGAATATCGTCCAGTCACCGGCCACAGGACTGATGACAAGGCATAAACTGAACGCCCTCTGCAACGCCTATGAACACTACCGGCAACCGGAAGGACTGCCTTTGTCCTATGAGGTCATCTATGGTCAGGTCACTATGCAGTGAATACCACCATAACAAAGTCATCGGGGAGTTTATCTCAGGAATGTGGTATCAACCCCTTTGAAATATGACTCCCTCCCCCGGAAAACCCGGATGGCAGTTAGAGAGTGAGCCATTCCGTTACTAAAAATCTTACATAATCTGTAATTATGCAGACTTATCTACGCCGTCTACATGGATGCACAGCGAGCTGTGTCTGACTCCACTCTTTCGTAGGGTTTTAGGTCGAGCTGTAACGTGTCTGCGACCATGCTTATGAATCAAAAAAATGGTAACTGTTAGCTTGGTTTTCGCGTAACCGTTTACCACCTTTGATTCATGATCGAAATTATATCAGATAGTTACAGATTATAATAGTTTACAGCTAACTGTTTTTAACCCTTCAGGATTCAGTGCAACGAAGCATCACTTAGAAGCATCACTGAACAGGACTCAGCCCTTTAGCTCGCCTTCAAATCCTGTTTCAAAAAGCCAATCCAGGATTTCGCCTGCCCACGACTGCTTTTGATCTTGGCGGCGAGCTGCATATAATCCAGAGACTTGCGAGTATGACCCATTTGGTAGTGGGCCAGGCCCGTTAAAAACAGTAGTTCACCTTCCTGCTTCCTGGTCATACCCTCGTCCGCATCAGGCTGTGTGATCAAATCCAACAGCTCATCGTAGCGCTCTGAACGTGCCAGCATTCGCGCCAGCCTCAATTCCAGGTCCGGCTCATACCTCAGCTTCAGAGCCTGATAAAAAGCATCAACAGCCTTACGGTTCTCCCTGGCAATGGACCAGAAATTGGCCAGCTTTTTATAATTATCAGCACTGGACGCCACAATCCCTTTTTTGATGCCCTTTGAATACACAATACCCGCTCTGTAAGGAAGCTGCTGGTACGTCAGGAAATTGGCCAACTGCGTGTAATCACTTTCCTTATCAAACAACCCATTGCCATAAGCCGCTCTCAACGCTGCCAACCCTTGAGCGTCTCGCTTGATGGATATATTCATACCCGACAGTTGTAGCCAGTATTGCTTCTTTTGAGGCGCCATAGTGACCAGGGTCTCCAGCACCTCAATGGCTGCCGGAATGTTTTTCAGCTCATAATGAGCGGCTAACAACAGGGTGTACCAGGCTTCCGGGGGGGCCTCGGAGGCAGCAATGGCATTGTTTGTCGGCTCAACCACCTTGTCCCACTGCTGCAACCGGGAGTAGGCGCTGGCCAGCATAATCCAGGCACTGGCCGGGACATTTACCGCTTTTCCAGCAGTGTCCTCCAGGTTGTCCATCCACTCCAGCAAAAGATCAATCCCTTTCTGATACTCACCCTTCATTACCAACAGTTGAGACAGGTTGTAGCGCACCTGTTGAGCAGCAGGGAGGTACAAAGCATCGTCTTTCAAAGCCGCCTGAAAATACCGGGTCGCCTCGTCGTATTTCTCCTGACTGGCAAACACCACCCCAAGCATCTGATTGACAGCAGCCAGGTCATATTTGCGGTTGATGACTTTCTTCAGCACATGCTCCAGGCTCTCACGGGCACCCACCAGGTCGTCCTCAGCCATCTGTTCCTGAGCTTTGTTCAGGTACTTGTAGGTGACCGACCGAAGCTCTGGTGCTTTTTTGGGCGCAGCCATTGCCACAGGTACTGCACCGATGGCCATCAGGAGCACTGTCCGCCGGACAGAACGGGTCACCCTTTTGCTCAGGGTCTGAGTCACTCTGTTCATGGTCTACTCCAATACAAAGTCATATTCCTGCTGTTGAGTCCGGGCAACAGCCATACCGTCTTCCATGGCCGGCTTGAACTTCCACCTCATGGCCGCTTTCTTAATAGCCTTGCCAAAGCCTTGATTTCTGGGCCTTTCCTTAATGATTTTAATGTCCATCACTCGACCACTGGCGGAGATGGTGTACTGAAACACAACACTGCCCGTTACATTACTGCGCAGCGCTTTACGAGGGTACATGGGGCTGAATTTATTCAAAGGCACGGGCCCGCTACTGGCTGCCACACCACTGGCGGCGTACATACCCGCACCGTCTCCCACCGCCAGATCCAGGTCCACATCCAGCTGTGGCACATCCATTTTCACCTGTTCGATCACCGGCTTGTCCACTTGCTGAGAGATCTTCATCTCCGGCGGAGGCGGTGGCCGTTTGGGCTGAGGCTTGGGAATTTCCCGCTTTTTCTCTTTGAGGGTTTCTGGTTGTTTCATCCGAATAAACTCACTGATTCGATGGTCATCGGACTTCACCAGTTCATGGCGGTTGTTGTTAACCAGAGCATTCATCACCGCAAACAACCCCAGAGCCACCAGTAACCCCAGACCGAGAGAGACTAAATAACGCATGGGCGTACCTCCATCGGCTTAAGGTTCTCTGGCCGAAATCGAGATGCTGTACACACCTGCCAGTCGAACCTGATCCATCACCTCCACCACAACGCCAGAGTGTGACGCTTTATCCGCCTGAATGACGACAGCCCCTTCCGGATTTTCAGCTTTCAGGCGCTCGACGTTGGCTCGCACGGCACCCACTTCCACTCGGCGCTTATCAATCCAAACCGCTCCCGTATCACTCACTGCAATCATGATGTTGCCTTTTTTAACGACCTGAGCAGAGTTGGCCGTTGGGCGGTTCACATCAATGCCCGCTTCTTTTATAAACGACGTTGTTACAATAAAGAAAATCAGCATGATGAATACGATGTCCAACATCGGAGTCATGTCAATGCCAGCGTCTTCCTGTGCGCCGTTGCTATAGCGTCTTCTCATAATCGTTTCCTCTCCCCGGTTACCCTTGTGGGCACAGCACCGGGGGATGGGATGTCTTTATTACGTCTTTATTACGTCTTTTATTATGTTTTTATTGCCTGTCTATTTCGTGCCAGTGGACGTCAGTGAGACTGCAATGAGTCCGTCACTTTTCGCGTCACCTGCGTGGCCCGCTTTTCCAATAAAGCACTGAAATAAAGGCCTGAAAGCGCCGCCACCATACCTGCCATGGTGGGTATAGTAGCCTTCGATATGCCGGAAGCCATGGCCCTGGGGCTGCCAGTGCCGGTAATGGCCAAAACATCGAAGACCTGAACCATACCCACGACGGTACCCAGTAATCCCAACAAAGGACAAAGGGCTATCAGGGTTTTAATCAGCGGCAGTCCCCGCTGAACACTCAGGGACACCTCCGAGATCATGGCGTTACGAATTTGCCGGGCTCTCCAGGACAGCTTGTCCGAACGCGACTGCCAATTATTCACGGTCTTTCTGGTCAGCTTCGGGCACTCCATGAAGAAATAAAGGTAACGCTCCATCACCAGCACCCAAAGGAGCAGCGTCAGCACAAACAGCATCACCAGTACATCGCCGCCCATGCCCAGAAAACGTCGAATGGATTCCAGCTCATCCAGTAACCAGAGCATCACTGACTCCTTACACAGTCTCAGCTGTGTGACGGTGATGGGCAGACAGGGTTTCTTTCACATGACGGGAACCCGTATTCAAATCCTGCTCCTGATGACGGGCAATAAAGCCAGCGCTCTGCTCTTCCAGCATTTGAATCAGACGACGGCTTTTACTGCTGACCAGGCTGTGGGTAAACAGCGTTGGGATCGCCACCACCAGACCCAGCATGGTGGTCACCAGCGCTTCGGAAATACCATTAGCCATCAGCTTGGGATCACCTGTACCAAACAGGGTAATGGCCTGAAAGGTGGCAATCATCCCCACAACAGTGCCCAGAAGACCCAGCAGAGGAGCCACAGAGGCGATCAACTTGATAAAGCCCACGCCACGTTCGATTTTGGGCGCGGAACGGGTAATGATTTCATCCAGCTTCAATTCCAGGGTTTCCAAATCCGCATTTCTGTTGTCCTGGTACGTCTGCATGATCTCACCGAGGGGATTCCCCTTAATGACCTGTTCCGATTTTTGCTGCTTACTGACACCCACCCCGATTCGGCTCAAATTCAGGAAGCAGATTAAAGCCAGCACCAGACCTGAAGCACCCAGACCAAGGATGACGTACCCCACCACACCGCCTTGATCAATGCGCTCAACCAGACTGGGGCTTTGCACCAGCAGAGACAGAATCTGCCCTCTGGAGGGATCTACGTAGAAGGGTGTAAAGCCATCATTGAGTCCTTCTAAATCCTCTACGGTGGATAAAACGGAGCCATCGGGCTGACGGGAAAGCTCCTTGAACTTGCCCACTTCTGGCGACCAGGTCAGGTATTTGCCATCGGCAATGGCGTTAAAACTGCCCACCCGAATAATCTCCTTCGGGGCCTCATTTCCTTCGCCATAAACGACGGTGGATGGTATTTTAACAACTCGACCGGACTCCACCATTTCACGCAGCACTTCGTGCCAGAATTGTTCCAGCCTGGCCGTGGTCGGTAACTTTTTACTTTCCGCCATTTCGGCCATGAACGCCGTACGCTCAGGAAATTGAGCAGTGATCATAGACGCTTCGAAAATGCCTTTGTTGTCACCGGCGAACTGACGAACAACACCAAACAATTCCTTCAACTCGCCAGAGCGAATGTCCAGCGTGTTTTGGGTGTCCTTCAAGATCTGCTCATTGTCATCCGATGCTTTTAACAAACGATCACTGAGCTGGTTCTGAGCCTTCAACGTCGCCCTGGCTTCGGCCAACAGCCGTTGCCGGGCATTTTTATCACTTAAAAAACGCGCCTCACGGGCACGGTTTTCCTGACTTTCAACGACGCTGTCTGCCTGAATTTTAGTGAGCAGATCCTGAAGGGCTGCTGTGCCCTCGTTTGCACTGATATTCACACTAACGGACAGGGACAGGCCAACAACCAAAGACACCGCCAGAGGCTTAATCACCCACTTCATGGATACCCCTGTAACGGATGAAAATGCGGCAGAAAGCGCTGGTACATAATACTTCATTACACGTCCTCCGCAGCATGAACAGGCAGTTTAATCAGATTGTTAGGTGCCTGTCTGCGGGCAATTTTCAACCCCTGATTAACCCCGGCACGATAGCTGTCAGGAAGCACTTCCCAGGCGCTTTTATCGCTGTTCCACTGACCGGTTTCTTCACCGTCCAATGACTGATACAGCAAAGCCAGCCGACCAATGCGCAGAAAGCTGTAGGTGCGCGTATCATCGCCTTCCCCTAAACTCCCTTCGTAGGCCTCGATAGTACGACCGTAGTCGTTTTCTATCTGGTAAGCTTCAAGGATTTTCCGGTATTTTTCCGACGTGGTGACATTGGGGTTGTCCATGGTGGCGTGCAACAGCGCCACACGATCACGGCGCTCTTTCAACTGGAAAGGCAGGTCCAAGGCAACGAACTTGTCCAGCCCATCGATCATCTTCAGCATCAACGGGGTAATTTCGATGTTGGTTTGATCAAGGGTTTCCAGCTGAGCCAGCATGGATTGAATTTCCGCCTCCTGGGCATTGACCACTCGCTGAAGCTGGCGGTTATAAACCGTCAGGGCTTCCACTTGCCGAATAACGCCCTTGTACTCACTCAACAATTCTTGTGTTTTGTCCGAGAGTTTATCCACGCGGTCCTGGGATTTTCGGGAGGCTTGATCGGTTTTTTGCTGAGTACTCAAGGCACTGCTCAATGGGTCCTGGGCCAATGCCTGGGGCACGATAAACGAAGCAGACAACGCAGCGCTGATTGCCAGCGAACTGCACAGGCGCTTCACCCTATGGGTAGGAATTTTATTGATGTACATGGACTGCCATTTCTCATGATGTTGTTATTATCGCAATAGCGCTAACACTGTTGTTTGTTTTGAGCAGTCATCGCCCAGGTTGTATTTGGGAGCGCCCCAGGCGGGCTGGGGCGACGTTGATGAAACCAAAGAAAACCTGAAGCAAGACAACCATCAGAACTTATAAGACACCTTTCCGTAGAAAAAGCGGCCACGAAGGTCATAAGCGCTCCAGTCATAACCTGTGTAATCAACGTCAGCAAACGGCGGCTCTTTATTGGTCAGATTATCCACACCAAAAGTCAGTTCGGTGTTATTGAACCCAGTGTATACGTACTGCACGTCAAAAGTGACGTTGCTGTTAATTTTGTCACTGCCTCCAGTCTTTGCTGCCCCATAGAACTGCTTGTAGGCGCTGGTATAACTGGTTGCCAGAGAGGCACCATGATCTGCGTAATTCCAGGAGATGATGTACTGGCTTTGGAGGTGCGGACCAGAGCCTCCAACAAGACTGCTGTAACTGCGGATGTCTTCCACTTCTCCAGAAGCGTCCGCAACTTTGAAGCTGTGCACGTAACTGGTTTTGTACTTCAAACCAATGTCGTGACCATAAACATCAAAGTCGTAACCAATTTCAGCGTCGATCCCCTGAACCTCCTGTTTAGCCACATTCGTATAGACATTGTTGATGTAGTCTATGGTTTCGTCGTCATTGCGCTCCACCGAACCAGGGGCGTTGTCATTTACCAACTGCTGACTAGATAACCGGCTGATCATATTGGTATTACGGATTTTATAGACATCCATCTTCAACTGAAGATCCTCGATGGGTTCATACACGACGCCAAAGTTAAAGCTTTCCGCCTCCTCTGCATCCAGTTCACTGTTGCCCGTTGTGTGCACTTCGTACTGCTTGGGGTTACAAAATGCAGGATCTTTCGGATGGGCCTCACACCCAACTGTATCGGTAATTTGCACATAGCCCACACTCTCACCCAGGTAAAGTTCCGGCAAGGTGGGGGCTTTGAACGCCGTACTGTAGGAGGCCCTGAACATCAAATTGTCTAATGGCTGCCAGCGGAAAGCCACTTTGGGGTCCAGGGTAGTACCAAAATCACTGTATTTTTCAAACCGACCCGCCAACTGCATCTCCAGGGTTTCATGGAGGGGAACGGACAGTTCCGAATACACCGCACGGGAATTCCGGCTACCTTTAGCGGACGTACCACCAGAGCCCAGGATGCCCCGCTGAGCCCCCAGTGGGTCAGGCCTGTCATCAATAGACTCCTCACGCCACTCGGCACCACCGGCCATGTACACATCACCCGCCGGCAAAGCAAACAAAGGCATGGAGAAACTGCCCGACACGAACGTCGTATCCGAAATGGATTTTCTTTTTGTGGACACTCGAAACTGATTGATCACATCCTGTGAATTGCTGGTGGGTGTCAGAGGATTGTATGACCCATCATCAACGGCGGCCTTGAATTTCTCAGCGTTAATGAAGTTACGGCCTTTGCTCACGGTTTCGTTACGGCTGTATCCGGCGGCCATTTCCCAGTCCACATCCCGTTCAGCAAATTCAAACCCCCCCCTTAGCCCAAACACACCACGGTAAGCATCGTTGGTGATATCGTTCAAACGCGGCCCCACATCAGTGTAGCGCCCTTTCACACGAATATCTTCAGTCTCTGGATTATTGGGATTACTGGCCTCCATTACCATCGGATTTGCCGTCGGCCCAATTCGAATATCTGTCATTGAGCGACTGTAAGACAGTTCAGTAAATCCTGACACACTGTCGCTAAAATCGTGATTCAATATACTCAGCAAACCGTACCGCTCCGTGGCAGGCATTAAATCAAGATCTTGCACATAATCGTATTGGCAGTTATTGCCTGTGGGGTCGTTACACACGGTATCTTTTACCGACCCATCGGGATTGAGAATGGCATACGATGGATGGGGTGAGTAACTACTGATCCAGTTAAGACCGCCATTTCCTGTTTGGTCCGCAGAGCTACTCCGATCTCTGCTGCTCATTTTAAGGTTATTGCGATTAAAGTAATCGAAAGCGACCAGCACATTGCTGTCTTCAAACTCCTTTCCGGCAACGACGTTGATCTTACCTTCCTCACTATCCCCTTTACCCGTCATGCCCGTGGATGCAGTCACCGTCGCCCCGTCGTAATTGTCTTTCAGGATAATATTAATAACTCCGGCGATGGCGTCGGAGCCGTAGATAGCTGAAGCACCGTCTTTAAGCACTTCCACACGCTCAACGATGCCTAAAGGAATGGAGTTCAAATCCACGCCGGTTTCATTGACGTTTTGAGCAAAGCCGTAATTGGCGACCCGACGACCGTTCAACAACGTCAGTGTTCGACTGGAACCCAATCCTCTCAATGAGATAAAGGAAGAACCCGCTGCAAAACCGTTGGTAAAGGATTCGTCATAGCTCCCTGCGCCATTTTCTGTGAGAGAGCGCAATAAATCAGAGACTGACGTTGCCCCGGTGCGGTCAATGTCTTCCCGGGTAATGATGGTGACAGGCGCAACCCCCTCAACATCCACTCGGGAAATTCGAGAGCCGGTGACCTGGACTTTTTCTAATTTTTCTACGGCCTTCTCATCGCTTTTTGCCACGGCGTTCTCATCGCTGGCCATAACGCCGGTGGTGACTACTGAAGTGCCTAAGGCAATAGCCACGGCGGAACTTAATACGGTTCTGCGAAACATATTTTTCCCTACTACTTTTCTATTTATTGTCTGGCCAGACCGAGCTTATGGCTCCCTGCCTGTACACCGCCATTGCGGGTTATGCTCTACAATCACCGCCGTCTATGGCAGCTCCCCCTTTTCTGGTGATCGGTTCGAGACATCCATCATGTGATAGTGGTCGAACCCACTGACCGTTACTCAACGCTGCTCCACTGAGGCTTATACTGCTTATTCTGCAACAGCGCTTGATCGCCCTCCTCTCAAAGGGCTCTGCCTGGTATCTCCCCCTACCAGGCAGCTAAAGCTCAACCTTCGTCAAATAATTCAACGGAAGTCGAGACTCTTTCGAACCTCTGCTCAAAACAGACAGTGATTAATGCAAATCCATGGCTAACCTGAGGCAGATGTCAGAATATAAATTTATTCTTTGACTAAAACCAACAAAAACAAGACAGGGAAACACTATCTACTAAAAAGACAAAAAAATAAACAAAAAAACTAAAAAAATACGAAAAACAGATTAATTAACCAGAACTTACCACTCTCACTATACTAAGATTTGAACAGTCTTCATAATAAACAAGTATTGTCGTTAATCCTGCGCTAACCCGCAGACTCCCTGTGCTGACAAAGAAAACAGGACCTCTTCTCCACTCCCCTTTCGCATTATTGCTTATACCGTATGGGTGTACGACGAAACCCCGTTAATCCACAGACCGTGCTTCAAACCGGTTAATACTGCATTCCTGAGATGAACTCTTCGATAACGTTATCATGTAGCCGTTACTAAAAATCTTACATAATCTGTAATTATGCAGACTTATCTACGCCGTCTACATGGATGCACAGCGAGCTGTGTCTGACTCCACTCTTTCGTAGGGTTTTAGGTCGAGCTGTAACGTGTCTGCGACCATGCTTATGAATCAAAAAAATGGTAACTGTTAGCTTGGTTTTCGCGTAACCGTTTACCACCTTTGATTCATGATCGAAATTATATCAGATAGTTACAGATTATAATGGTTTACAGCTAACTGTTTTTAACCCTTTCAAGGGAGAAAAGCCGATGGTTTTACGCATTAACCGCTTCAGGCGGTCGCGAAGTGTCAGGTTAGTCCTCTTGATACTTTGTGTCAGCTTCCTGGTAACAACGTAGATATCCGCTGGAAGTTCTGAGCCGGAGAGCCTCCAGTCAATAAGGATGTCGCTTCGCTCCACATGCTTCAGGTGGCGAGTGAACGCCACCTAAGCGAGACAACCTTCGAGGCAAAGCTCCGCAATGCCTGCGGTTGACTGCTCCACCAGGCTTACGCTCTGGTGGGGGTTTTGACCCTGAGCTGTTTGATAAAAGGTTTTCCCCGTGCCGTAATGAGCATGGCAAGCTGCAAGCTGGACGTCAGAAGCCGTCTTAAAACAAGACAAAATGACGAGTAACAGCCTGCTATTGCCAGGCGTTTCAACGCAGGGTTGGCGTTCAGATTGCCAGGGCAACAGGATAGTTAAAACAAGCCATTGGTAGTAGACTACTTCTGATTTTGACTTTTTTTAAGATGGATTAACAGTAACGATATGGCCGCAGGTGTCATCCCCTGAATTCTGGAAGCTCGACCCAGGGTATCAGGACGCTGCTCTTTCAGCTTCTGGCGGAGTTCATTAGACAAACCCGCAATAGTCTCAAAATCCATAGACTCAGGGACAGGTGTATTTTCGTAGCGACGCAGTTTTTCAATTTCCTGCGCCTGACGGTCAATATAACCCTGATACTTGGTCTGAATTTCCACCTGCTCTTTTACCTGTTCACTGGTTTCAGCATCACCCACCAGGCCCGCCACATCCCCATAGCTGAGCTCCGGACGACGCAGCAGCTCCTGAAGACTGTATTCGTGGTTAAGGGGGCGAGTCAGTTTATCGGCTATTTTCTTTGCCGCTTCGCTGTGAGGCTGAATAAAACTGCGTTTCAACCGCTCAGTTTCTTTCTCAATCCGTATTTTTTTCTCAGAAAAAGCCGCCCAGCGTGCATCATCCAACAGACCCAGCTCACGGCCTTTTTCCGTCAGGCGTAAATCAGCATTGTCTTCCCGCAGTATCAGGCGATATTCTGCCCGACTGGTGAACATTCGGTAGGGCTCGCTGGTGCCATTAGTAATCAGATCGTCCACCAGCACGCCAATATAGGCTTCATCCCGCCGAGGACACCAGCTTTCCCTGTCCTGAGTCCTCAGAGCCGCATTCACTCCTGCCAGCAGCCCTTGAGCCGCTGCCTCTTCATAGCCTGTGGTGCCATTAATCTGCCCGGCAAAGAACAGGCCACCAATGGCCTTGGTCTCCAGGGAATATTTCAGGCCACGCGGGTCAAAGTAATCGTATTCTATGGCATAGCCTGGACGGGTGATATGGGCGTTTTCCAGCCCTCTGATGGAACGCACCAGGTTTATCTGTACATCAAAGGGCAGACTGGTTGAAATCCCGTTAGGATACAGCTCATTGGTATTAAGCCCCTCAGGCTCAAGAAACACCTGATGCGAGTGCTTGTCAGCAAAGCGGATGACCTTGTCTTCAATGGAAGGACAGTAGCGTGGGCCAACGCCTTCGATCACCCCGTTAAACAAAGGGGATCGATCCAGACCATCAAGAATGACATTATGTGTGGTGTCATTGGTATGGGTGATATGGCAGCAAACCTGCCGGGGATGCTCTGCCCGAGAACCCATATACGACATTACTGGCAGTGGGTTATCACCAAACTGCTGCTCCATGGCCGAAAAATCCACAGAGCGAGCATCAACCCGTGGCGGTGTCCCGGTTTTCAGACGCTCCACAGGCAGGGCTAAGGAACGCAGCTTCTCAGCCAGCCCGATGGAGGGCGGATCACCTGCACGACCCCCTTTGTGAGACTTCAACCCCACATGAATACGCCCATTGAGAAAAGTACCTGCTGTCAGTACAACGTTGGGTGCATGGAAGCGCACACCCATACTGGTGATAACACCACGCACCTGATCATGCTCAGCCCCTTCACCAAAGATCAGGTCATCAGCTGACTGCTGAAAAATCCACAGGTTGGGCTGGTTCTCAACAATAGAGCGAATCGCTCCACGATAGAGGACGCGGTCTGCCTGGGCACGGGTTGCACGCACAGCGGGACCTTTTCTGGCATTGAGTACCCGAAACTGGATACCTGCAAGATCCGTTGCCCTGGCCATGGCACCACCAAGAGCATCCACCTCTTTCACCAGATGGCTTTTTCCAATACCACCGATGGCAGGATTACAGGACATCATCCCCAATGTGTCGATGTTATGGGTGAGTAACAGGGTTTTTACCCCCATACGGGCAGCTGCTAATGCAGCTTCAGTCCCTGCATGACCACCGCCAATAATAATTACGTCAAATCGGGTCGGAAAATCCACTGCCAAAATCGCTCACCTTGCCTCAGTCTTGAAAAGCGCAGAGTATAACACGCCTGTAGCCACATAGATGTGCCAGGTTTCCCCAAAACTGTCAGGACAAATCCATGAGCTGTGGAAAAACTTCGTATGGATGCCTTTTATTTTTCATTTTTGCCTGCCATGCCCTCCCTTGTGGATAAACTCACACTCCTGCGGTTTAATCACTTCAGTCAATCACTGGTGGCAGTCTCTCTGACTAAAGCAACTGTAGTAAGAAAAAGACGGGGTCGGACAGTCTTGGTGTTAGTTCGAGGTGAACAGTGGTTCTGTTTAACGAGAAGCCCCCCTTGCGAAATCAGTCAATAAGGATGTCGCTTCACTCCACATGCTTTAGATGGCGAGTGAACGTCACCTGAGCGACACAACCTTCGAGGCAAAGCTTTGCAGCAATGCCTGCGGTTGCTTGCTCCAGCAGGCTTACGCTCTGGGGGGGGTGACCCTGAGCCATTTGATAAATCCGGCTTTTTCACAGCCCGTCAGTATTCAATCTCCCGGGCTACTGGAGCCTTTTCAACCTTTTCTCACAGCTAACGCTTCAGCCGCTGTTCATAAAAGTTGTAAATATTCTTTTTTATGAATGATGTTGTTTTGTAGTTGTTGTAGCTATTAGGGACAGCATTTTTTGTGGATAACCGGGTTATTCATAAAAGAACCAGTCAGTTACAAAGCTAACAACACTGTTTGTGTCAAGCGTATAATCGTTGATCAATTTGTGGAGCGATTGTGGATAAGATGCTATTTATTAACAACCCAACTGTTCATTAGTTTATCCACAAGGTTATCCCCGTGTTTTTTAACAGGCTTTTCCACAGCCTGTTCAGTTAAGTGTCTGACAATCTGATTAGCCCTGTCTCTCTGGATTATTGACTTAATAACGCCTTATGGGGACTGAGCTAATGCTCATCCACCCATCTGCTTTACCTGATGCCGCCGTCCTTTTTGCTGAGCGCTTGTTGATACCTCGTTTCCTGAGTTCCTCATACCCTTTGGAAAATGTTTTCCACAGATACTCGAGCAGGCTTCTCAACCGTCCCCTGATCCAACTCCTGAAGTTCAGGTTTTTTCTCTCGATTTTTTGCGTGTTACGGGATGTGTACGTTTTTGTATGGTCTGGAGTACAAAGTTAACCGTAAATGGGTTCGTCAACTGACTGATGGAATAAATGAGGCTGGAAGCCATCTATGGCGTAATGTAAAGTACGAATGTGTTTACCTGAAAGCATTCGACAATGCTGCACAGTTGAAGGAAGCGCTGAAAAGGTATTTTCAGTGGTATAATTTCGAGCTGCTGGCTTCAAGCTTATTGAAAGAAATGGCTCGAAGTCGTTTCATTGATAATGCAATATGCACTGGCAATATGATCTGTCTTGGTATCTATGACCCGGTAGATTCCCGTTTTAGGAGCACGAGTAACCTCCAATGTACTCTTATCGCTAAACTGTGCAAGCTCTACCCAGTAACCACCATGCTTTGAAGGACGGAATTGCTGCAATGCATAGACTCTATTTTCTTTATGGGGAAGGTCGAAAGCTATTTTTCCGTTGTTATCTTCATTCATAGCTTTAAAAAAATCCTGTTGTACGCCAGGAGGAATTGAACATTCCCCCTGTGACTGACAGCATAGCGCAGCACCATAGAAAACATCACTACTATTAGGCCTGTTCCCAATAATCCTGCGAGCCGATATGTGGAAGCGGTGCTGCCATTTATCATTTGCTCTTTTTTTCTGTAATTTAACGAGTTGTTGAATATATTTATGGGCTAACTTGTTTGATGATCTTTTTTTAACTATTTCTGAGTAACACCACTGAGCCCATGAATCATTCGTAATCACGCCACATTGTTTTAATATGTACTCTGTATCCTTGGTGTGCGCTATCAGCTTGAGCAGGCGATCCAATTTTTTTAACGTTTTACAGCTGGCATCCTTTAGGTCTATTTCCCCTTGTCCAAGGGTAATATGGCTACCTTCAGGTGCTGGCTTTTGGAAGGTTTGCCAGTCAACTTCATCAAAACAGGGTACAGTACCGTACTGCCTTAAATGATTAAACTCAGGACAGATTCCGTAAGAGTAATCTGTCGGATTTATTCCCGTTATTAACGACGAATGAAGTCTTTTATGTTCCGCTAAAGCCTCCCGGGTTTTAAAGCAGTTGCCATTTGTTCCGACAATATAAGCACCTATTGTTGTACTGATTGTTGTACTGAATACAGCTACAGAAGGGTGTGACAAGTACTCTGAAGCCAGTGCCATACCCGTTTGAAAGGTGTAGTCAGTATAAAACATGCCCGTTTCATAAAAGTGATTGAGTACTGTCACCAGGTAAAAAAACACTGAGTTAAGGTCCACATCAGCACAGTAGCAAGACAATAGGAGAGTTGTGACCATTGCAGAAGTAATTACTGTGCGCGGGTATTGCAAAACTGTTTCTTTTAAATGAAGCCCGACTGCACCAAAATGGGGAGAGCTATCACCGGATTCGTCAAGGGTTCTAACAAGGTCGACTGTCTTGCTTGCTGCTTTCACAGTTTTTGGCACAGCTTTTGTATGTCTTCTTTTTTTGTATTTTTTATTTTTTATAGCGACATGCGATACCTGTTCCTTTGTTGTTTCTGGTGTTTTAGTGATTGGATGTTGTATCTCTTCTGACATTGAATCATGATCTTTTGTTGGTAAGCCCACGCCAGCAGGTTGATCAAAGCTATATTTTTCCAGTGGTGGCTCAAAACGCTCAGTAGTATCATCATCAGCTAACGGAAGCGTTTCATTACTATCGTTTGGCTTATTTGTTGTTTCATTGTAATAAGATTTTTCGGTTTTATCATCGGTGATAACGGCTGTTTCCTGACAAGTGATTTCTGGATTTATAAAAGCAACTTGTTGAACGCCATTTTTTTTTGATGCCTGTGTTTCCCTATTATTGCTTGCTGATTCTATTTGTCTTTGTTGAGATAGACGTTGACTGTTTAACTCTTCCAGCTCGTTCTTCAGTGATACTATTTTCTCGTGTTGAGATAGAATCTTGCTGTTTGACTTTTGCAGCTCCTCCCACAGTGATACTATTTGTTTTTGTTTAAATAGAGACTCGCTGTTTGATTTTTGACTCTCCAGCTCTCTCCTTAATGATGCTATTTGTTCTTGTTGTGTTTGTTCTTGTTGAGATAAAGCTTTATGACTCTCCAGTTCTCTCTTTATTGATGATATTTGCTCTTGTTGAGATAGAAGCTGGTCTTTTTCCTGTTTAGATAATAGAAGCTTGCTATTTGATTTATGACTCTCCAGTTCTCTCTTTATTGATGCTATTTGCTCTTGTTGATATAGAAGCTGGTCTTTTTCCTGTTTAGATAGAAGCTCACTGTTTGATTTATAATGCTCCATCTCTTCCCTTAGTAATGCTATTTTTTGGGTTAATGCTTCTTCAAAAGACACTAAATCTTTATCACCTGTTGTATTGGAAGCAGCTACAGCTTCACGAATCTGAGATGCTATTTGTTCTTGTTGTGTCTGTTCTTGTTGAGATAAAGCTTTATGACTCTCCAGTTCTCTCTTTATTGATGCTATTTGCTCTTGTTGATATAGAAGCTGGTCTTTTTCCTGTTTAGATAATAGAAGCTTGCTATTTGATTTATGACTTTCCAGTTCTCTCTTTATTGATTCTATTTGCTCTTGTTGAGATAGAAGCTGGTCTTTTTCCTGTTTAGATAATAGAAGCTTGCTATTTGATTTATGACCCTCCAACTCTCTCCTTATTGATGCTATTTGTTTTTGCTGAGATAGAAGCTGGTCTTTTTCCTGTACAGCTTCACGAGTCTGATTTTGATGACAAAGCTCTTTTACTTTTTCACCCAGTTCAACGATCTTTTGCTCCATAGATTGATGGTTCATATGATCTAATTCTGTTTTTGATTCATTTTTGGCTGTGGGAAAACCCATATGTTGCAGATATTGATCAGGTGGTAGTTGTTGCACAGAGGCAGCTGTAAGCAAATGAGGCCTCATAGCTTCAGCAGGTGATAAATAAAGGGGCAAAGGTCCTTTTTGGTTACCCATGAGTGGTGGTGGGGCATTTGTTGGCTGCTGCCAGTATGCTTGTACTACAGGCTTTCCGTGAACATATGATTGGGCCGGGCCAACATTATTGGCATTGGCACAAATATTGGCACAAAAATTTGTCGGAGGTTTAATTAAGAACTGTTGTGGTATTACTGGTTGAAAAGGAATCATTTGTAGCATGTTATCCCTGGCGGTGTGTACAACAGGGACAACGAATTGTCGAGGTTTTTCTAACGAGCAGCTCATTAAAATGTTCGCAATAGGACTATGGATATAAGTACTTCCATTTTTTCCATGTTGTACAGAAAACATACTAACAGGTACGAATAGGCTGCGATCGCACCATACACAGTCAGTGTAGTTATTATCGTCGGCACCTAATAAATGACAAACCTGGACAGCCTTGGCTAAACGGCAAAGCGCCTTTACATGGTAATCCGGGCTAAAAATATGAACCAGATTAACGACTTTATCTTTTGCGTTAATGGCATGAATAGCATCATTCAGCCCGGAAAAAAGCTGCGCACTGTAGATCATAAGGCAAAAAGAAATAACCAGCCAGCGAGTGACAGAAATAAAATAAAAATACATTCATGTGCCGTTCAAATAAAATTATACGATGGAAATATAGCCTAAAATTTATAATCTACAATTTAAACGCATAGCATTTTCAAAATGATCAGCTCTTCAGAAAATCACCTGAATTTTCAGTTTCAGGGAGGGACGTGAGAAATTTGGTATCACTGTCATTAAGAAACACAGTGAATTTCCCTGAGATAACCGACAAATTCACCCTGTTTTCTCAGACGGACTGAGGGCCTGTCTTATGGAATAGTCAAGACAGGTCAGGAAAAACGCGCCGTAGCGCGTTTTTTTATTTACCAAATTTCTTCCGCAATGCCTCCAGCGTTCTAAGCTGCGCATTCGCTTCGGCCAGATGTATCGCCGCACGAGAGTAGTCAAACTCGCTATTTTGATGAGCCATTGCTTCCTCAACCTTTTTCTTGGCTTCTTTTACGGCTGCTTCATTCATATCTTCTGCACGAAGCGCAGTGTCAGCCAGTACCTTGACCTGATTGGGCTGCACTTCCAGAAAACCACCGGAAATATAATACACTTCCTCAGTGCCTCCCTGAAGGATCAGGCGAATAGGGCCAGGTACCAGCTCTGTCAGCAGTGGAGTGTGGCCATAGGTAATACCCAGGTCACCCATAATGCCCGTAGCCACGACCAGCTCTACCAGCCCGCAGAAAATCTCTTTCTCAGCACTGGCGATGTCACAATGTACAGTCATTGCCATAATCTTGTTGACTCCTTATCAACTCTCCACCGGCTTGCAGTTATCCATATAAACGACAAAGATAACTTATCTTATACTGAAATGCCTGCAACCGGTTCTGGATGATTACAGGGTTTTGGCTTTTTCCACAGCCTCTTCAATGGAGCCAACCATGTAGAAAGCCTGCTCTGGCAAGCCGTCGAATTCACCGTCCAGAATACCCTTGAAGCCACGAATCGTATCTTTCAGGGATACATACTTACCAGGGGCACCAGTAAAGACTTCGGCCACGAAGAAAGGCTGAGACAGGAAACGTTCAATCTTACGCGCACGGTTTACGGTCTGCTTGTCTTCTTCAGACAGCTCGTCCATACCCAGAATCGCAATAATGTCTTTCAGCTCTTTATAGCGCTGCAATACAGTCTGAACACCACGTGCCACATCATAGTGGTTCTGGCCGATAACCAGCGGGTCCAGTTGGCGAGAGGTAGAGTCCAGCGGATCAATCGCAGGGTAAATACCCTTGGAAGCGATATCACGGCTCAGTACCACCGTCGCGTCCAGGTGGGAGAACGTGGTAGCCGGAGACGGATCAGTCAAGTCATCCGCAGGCACGTAGACGGCCTGGATAGAGGTAATAGAGCCTTTCTTGGTGGAGGTAATACGCTCCTGTAGAACCCCCATTTCTTCCGCCAGTGTTGGCTGATAACCTACCGCAGAAGGCATACGGCCCAGCAGCGCGGACACCTCGGTGCCTGCCAGGGTGTAACGGTAGATGTTGTCGATGAACAGCAGCACGTCACGACCTTCGTCACGGAATTTCTCAGCGATGGTCAGGCCCGTTAACGCCACACGCAGACGGTTTCCTGGTGGCTCATTCATCTGACCGTAAACCAGCGATACCTTATCCAGTACATTGGAGTCGGTCATTTCATGGTAAAAATCGTTACCTTCACGGGTACGCTCGCCCACACCAGCAAACACAGAGAAACCAGAGTGTTCTATGGCGATGTTACGGATAAGCTCCATCATGTTAACGGTTTTACCAACACCGGCACCACCGAACAGACCCACCTTACCCCCTTTTGCAAAAGGTGCTACCAGGTCGATAACCTTGATGCCGGTTTCCAGCAGCTCCTCACTGGCAGACTGCTCGGCATAACTCGGTGACTTACGGTGGATAGAGGCACGCTCTTCTTCACCGATAGGACCTTTTTCATCAATGGGGTTACCCAGAACGTCCATAATGCGACCCAAAGTCCTGGTACCCACAGGGACCTGAATGGGCTGACCCGTATTTTCAACCTTCAGACCACGAGCAACACCTTCAGTGGAACCCATGGCAATGGTACGGACGATACCGTCACCCAGCTGTTGCTGAACTTCCAGTACCAGATTTTTTTCTTCAACACGCAATGCGTCGTAGACTTTGGGCACACTGTCCCGTGGGAATTCGACGTCGATGACGGCGCCGATAATTTGTACAATACGACCGCTACTCATAGCCTTGCCTATCCTCTCCCTTAGTTTTTTCGGCATTGAACAGTGTGCCGGAAACCGGTGGTCCGGCATTACACCGCCAAAGCCCAGAGCCGACTTAAACGGCCGCTGCACCACTGACGATTTCAGAAAGTTCCTGCGTAATTGCAGCCTGACGGGCCTTGTTATAGACCAGCTGAAGATCATCAATCAGGTTGCCGGCATTATCGGTCGCACTCTTCATAGCAACCATTCGTGCAGCCTGCTCACAGGCGTTGTTATCAACAACCGCCTGGTATACCTGGGTTTCGATATAACGAACCAACAGGCCATCAAGCAGTTGTTTGGCATCAGGTTCGTAGAGGTAGTCCCAGGGTCTTCTCAACGATTTGTCATCGTCAGGAACCAGTGGCAACAGTTGTTGCACATCCGGCTTTTGCGTCATGGTGTTTACGAATTTGTTGTGAACAACATACAACCGGTCGATTTTACTGGTTTCGTAGTTATCCAGCATGACCTTAATCCCACCGATCAGGTCAACAACGCTCGGCGAATCACCAATGGAGGTCATGATGCCGGCAACGTTGCCACCAAAATTTTTGAAAAATGAAACCGCTTTGCTACCAATCAGGCTGAGGTCAATCTCAACACCTTTATCACGCCACCCGGACATGCTGTCCAACGCTTTCTTGAACAGGTTGATGTTCAGACCACCACACAAACCGCGGTCAGTGGACACAATAATGAAGCCAACACGCTTCACTTCACGCTCGGTCATAAAAACGTGTTTGTACTCAGTATTGGCGTGGGCAACATGTCCCACGACCTGGCAAATCCGCTCGGCGTATGGGCGGCTGGTTTCCATCCGTTCCTGAGCCTTGCGCATTTTACTCGCCGCTACCATCTCCATGGCGCGGGTAATTTTCTGCGTACTTTTAATGGACGATATCTTCGTCCGTATCTCTTTTGCGCCTGCCATTTTCTGCCCTCAAACCCGCATATAGCAGGCTTTTATTGACAGTGTGCCGTTGCAGTGAAACACAATTGCCATGTCATCACTGCAACCTGCTCACTGAAATTACCAGCTCTGGGTGGCTTTGAATGTTTCAATCAGCTCCTTAAGGCCTGCTTCAATGTCACCGTTATATCCGCCGGATTCATTAATTGTTGCCATCAGCTCTTTGTATTCAGCGTTGGCAAAGCTCAGCAGTGCGCCTTCAAAGGCACCGATTTTCTTCAATTCCACATCATTCAGGAACCCTTTTTCGGCAGCGAAAATAACCACACCCATTTCAGCAACAGACATTGGCGCGTACTGCTTCTGCTTCATCAGCTCGGTCACACGCTGTCCATGCTCAAGCTGCTTACGGGTCGCCTCGTCCAGGTCAGAAGCAAACTGAGCAAACGCCTGTAGCTCACGGTACTGAGCCAGTGCCAGACGAATACCCCCACCGAGTTTCTTGATGATCTTGGTCTGTGCTGCACCACCGACTCGGGATACAGACACACCGGCGTTCATCGCAGGACGTATACCGGCGTTAAACAGATCGGTTTCCAGGAAGATCTGACCATCGGTAATGGAGATGACGTTGGTCGGTACGAATGCAGATACGTCACCCGCCTGGGTCTCGATAATAGGCAGTGCGGTCAGAGAACCGGTCTTACCTTTCACTTTACCGCGGGTCAGGGTTTCAACATACTCAGCATTAACACGCGCAGCACGCTCCAGCAGGCGGGAATGCAGATAGAATACGTCACCTGGGTAAGCTTCACGCCCTGGTGGACGACGCAGTAGCAGGGAAATTTGACGGTACGCCCATGCCTGTTTGGTCAGATCATCATAGATGACCAGGGCATTTTCACCATGGTCACGGAAGTATTCACCCATGGTACAACCGGCAAAAGGTGCCATGAACTGCATTGCCGCAGACTCTGATGCACCGGCCGCTACGATGATCGTGTGATCCATCGCGCCGTGCTCTTCCAGCTTACGCACTGCGTTGGCAATAGACGACTGCTTTTGCCCAATAGCAACGTAAATACACTTAATGCCAGAACCTTTCTGGTTAATGATGGCATCAATAGCCAGCGCTGTTTTACCGGTCTGACGGTCACCGATAATCAGCTCACGCTGACCACGACCGATAGGCACCATGGCATCAACAGACTTATAACCGGTCTGTACAGGCTCATCAACAGACTGCCGGGCAATAACACCCGGTGCAACTTTTTCGATAGGGGATGTTTGCCTGGCCTTAATTCGACCTTTTCCGTCAATAGGGTTACCCAGCGCATCGACAACACGTCCCATTAACTCAGGGCCGGTCGGCACTTCCAGAATTCGGCCTGTGCACTGGACTTTCTGGCCTTCAGCCAGATGGTTATAATCACCCAATACTACGGCGCCTACGGAGTCTTGCTCCAGGTTCAACGCCATGCCGTATACACCGCCCGGGAATTGGATCATTTCCCCGTACATCACATCGGCCAGGCCGTGGATACGAACGATACCGTCAGTAACACTGACGATGGTGCCCTCATTTTGGGCTTCAGTGGACACATCAAGTTGCTCAATACGGCTCTTGATAATGTCGCTGATCTCAGAAGGATTCAGTTGCTGCATTGCTTACCTGTCCAATTTACGCCCGAAAAAACAGCATGTTTTACTCTCAATGAAACGCGTGTTAACACTGTATTTCCCGAGCTCATGGCTATTTGTGACTCAGGAAATCATCGCATCGGCCAGCTTTTTCAGCCGGGCACGAAGGCTACCATCTATGACCAGATCACCCGCCCTGATAATAACGCCACCAATCAGATTTTTATCGATCTGGGTATTGAGGATGACACTGCGGCCAAGACGAGCTTCGATTTTCTTCGCAAGTGCATCCCATTGTTCAGACGACAAAGGAAAAGCTGTGGTGACGCTGACATCCCGCGAGCGTTCTTCTTCTGCTTTTAATTCATTAAACAGTGTGTCAATGGCTGGCAGCAGTGCTAACCGTTTATTCACAGACAAAACATGAATGAAGTTTTCAACATCATCGCTTAAACTCCCCTGACACAATGCAAGGAAGGTCTGTGCCTGTTTCTTTCCGGTCAGCGACGGATTACTTAATAAACTCACAACGTTGTCAAAACTCACAACGCTGGCACACAGGGAAAGCATCTGGGACCACTCTGACAATTGTCCCACCTGCCTGGCATGCTCAAAGGCGGCTCGCGCATAAGGACGGGCACATGTGGTCAATTCCATGAAACCTCTCCTTACAGTTGAGCAGCCAGATCGTCGACCAGCTTGCTGTTCGCCGCTATGTCTATCTGCTCGCCCAGAATTCTTTCAGCACCGACGACAGCCAGCGCAGCAACCTGAGATCTCAGGGCCTGGCGGGCAAGATTCGCTTCCTGCTCGATTTCAGCTTCAGCAGCGGCTTTCAGGCGATCGCCTTCAACCCTGGCCTGTTGTTTAGCTTCTTCGACAATCTGCGTTGCACGCTTGTTTGCCTGATCAATGATTGCCTGAGCCTGTTCTCGGGCTTTACGCAGTTTGGCTTTTGATGTAGTGCGAGCCAATGACAGATCTTGCTCGGCCCTTTCAGCCGCTGCAATGCCATCGGCAATTTTTTTCTGACGATCGTTCAGTACCTGCATCAGCGGTGGCCATACATACTTCATGCAGAACCACACAAAGAATGCGAAGGCAATAGTCTGACCGATCAGAGTTGCATTGATATTCACGTCAATACCTCTTGCTTCGGTTAATGGTGTTCACTCGAAAGTACTGGCCAACGCGCCTGATTTGAGTGCTGCTACGGACGCTGAATGTGTCCGTAGTTCTCAACCTGCACACGGCCGGGCATCAACGTCGGCTTTAGCCCACCAGAGACACAAAGGGGTTAGCGAAGGTAAAGAACAAGGCAATACCAACAGCGATCATGGGAATTGCATCAAGCAGACCTGCAATAATGAACATTTTGGTTTGCAGTATTGGCGCAGTTTCAGGTTGACGAGCAACACCTTCCAGGAATTTTCCACCGAGCATAGCGAAACCCATTGCCGTTGCCAGCGCTGCCAGACCCAGCATGATTGCTACACCAATGACAGTCAGACCAACTACCAGTTCCATATTTCCTCCCGACAATTGTGTCGTGTGATGTTGTGAAATTAAAAAATTGTTGAAAGTTAAACTTTACAAGGCTCTTTACAAGGCTCTTTACGAGGCTCTTTACGAGGCTCTTTACGAGGCTAGGAGCCTGCTCAGCCCCTAGTGATTTTCATGAACCATGCTCATGTAAACAATGGTCAGAATCATGAAAATATAAGCCTGAAGAGTAATCACAAGAATATGCAGAACGGCCCAGCCAAAGTGTAATGGCAGTTGCGCCCACCCGACCATCGCGATAAGAATAAAGATCAACTCACCAGCATACATATTACCAAACAGTCGCAATCCCAGAGAGATGGGCTTGGCGATCAGGGAAACCGTTTCCAGTAACAGGTTTACGGGAATCAGAATAGCTTTTATAACAGGATTCCTGCTGGAAAAAGGGTGGAGAGCCAAATCAGCAAACATACCACCAGGGCCTTTCACTTTCAGCCAGAAAAAAATCATCAAACCAAACACACTCAGGGACATGGACATGGTGATGTTCGGGTCAGTTGACGGTACGATCTTCATGTAGGGTAAACCAGCCATTGTAGCCAGACCGGGAATCCAGTCAACAGGGAGCAGATCCAGCAGATTCATGAAAAATACCCAGACAAAAATCGTCAGCGCCAAAGGGGCGATCAGCGGGTTTTTACCATAGAAGGACTCTTTAACACTGGTGTCCACAAACTCAACAATATTTTCGATGGCCGCCTGCAGTTTACCGGGGATACCGGATGTTGCCCTTTTAGCCACAAAGCGGAACAGCAGAACAAATACAAAACCAAGCAATACCGACCAGAACATACTGTCGATGTTAATCGCCCAAAAACCCATGGCTTTGGCTTCCGCTGCAGTTTTCGCCAACGTCCAGGTGGGTTCTGTAAGCGTGCTTATATGTTCACCATAAGTGTCAACACGCTCGTAACCTGCCGGCAGCTGACCAAAGGTCAAATTCTGCAGGTGGTGCTGTATATATTGAGAAGCAGTGTTTGCCATGACTATTCCCGTACACCATCCATTAATGACTATTTTTACGTTGCCGCTGCGTCAATAACAGAGGCGTTAACCAGTTGGTCGATTGGACAATAAAAAAGGTGCCAAAAAGTACCCAGGGTTCAATCGACTTGTGCAGGGTAAAGACCAGGACAAACGCTGCTATGGTTAAGACAAATTTGCCGATCTCGCCCTGGTAGAAAGAATTTATGATTTGATGTGCTGCGCTGGCACCTCTGTAGCGAAACGTTTTCCAAACTAAATAGGCGTGGGGAATACTGCAACAAAGCCCACCTGACAAAGCCGATAGAGCAGTATTAAAACTGACAGGCAGTGAAAGAAGCGTCAAAAACAGCGTCACACCAAACTGGGTGAAAACCACCTTGTGTATAGCAGGTTTTTGCAGATAGTCATGACCTGAATCCAGCCCTGACTTCTTCCGCATGATGTGTTTAACACACCAGAGCTTAGCCTCAAACATACGCTTGTTGTGTATTCTCCTTACACACTTCTTACCTGCAAACTGACCAGCATCAGAGATATTTCTGTTACCATGCCTATTATGACTGCATAAAGCTACCATAACTTTTGTATGCTCTCTCATAAAAAAGCATGCAAAAACCTGGAAAAATTCTATGCGGTGCGGAAAAATTGTGATTGTACGAAGAAGAACCGGCATTACAACCGTATATCCAGAATTTCTAGAGATACGCTAATGACTTTCGTTTTAATAATATTACCGCTATCCATATCCGTGACAGTATATGGACAATAATACATACAAATCAAGTCATTATTTTACGCAATTTTCAGGGAATTACTGTGAAAAACATAACTCTCCCTATAAACGACAAAAATATTTTATCTTGCAGGCACAGGTTTTCCGGTTGATTTGAGTGCCACACAACAACTAAACAACAACTTAAACTAAACCAGAGTGCTGGATATTCAGTGACGGTTTTAGTCCAGATAAATGCATGCAACCAACCCAGCCGAAAAACTCGCCATCTCGCCATCATAAAGCTGGTTTGCCCTGAAAATTCCTGAATTCAGGCTAAGAGCTACTGGTTCCGTACGAAGGAGAGCAGTGATAAAAACTATACCAACGTCATCTATACCCGCTAAGGCGTAGATTCACTGCCGTGGTGGATTCCTCCCTTCACAGGACTGACGAACTGTTGGTATTTTCTGAAATGGAGCTACCTTTATGATGTCGAACTCAGATTTCATGATTCATCTATCTGAAAACTGTCCAGAGTATTGAGTATTGGATTGAGTATTAGATTGCTCGCAAATTAGCATAAGCCATCATTAGCCACTTAGTTCCTTCTGTATCAAACTGCACCTGGATACGTGCCTGTTTTCCTTCCCCTTCATAATTCACCACCACACCTTCACCAAACACATCATGGTGCACACGCCGACCTAATGACAAAACATCATGGACGGGTGAGGTCGAGTCTTTCTGGACAGCCACTGGCCGGATCAGTTTTCCACCAAGACGTACTTCCCGAAGCAGTTCACCGGGAATTTCCTTAATAAACCGTGAAGGACGGTTGCGGGTTTCAGTGCCGTACAAGCGACGGGTTTCGGCATAGGTCATATAGAGTGTTTTCATGGCGCGAGTAATACCTACATAGCACAAACGACGCTCTTCTTCTAAATTGCCGTCATCCATTGACATCTTATGGGGAAAAAGTCCTTCTTCCAAACCCGCTAAAAAGACCAGGGGAAATTCCAGCCCCTTGGCAGAGTGCAGTGTCATCATCTGCACACTGTCAGTAGACGAGTCTGCCTGGCTTTCACCGGCCTCCAGGGCGACATGGGCAAGAAAGGCTTCCAGCGTTGATATGGGTTCGTCGCTGTCAGCAAGATCAACATCATCCCTGTCAAAACCATGGCAGGCAGAGACCAGCTCTTCCAGGTTTTCTATCCGTGCCCGACCTTTTTCCCCTTTTTCTTTACCGTGGAACTCAATGAGTCCTGTCATGGTTAACACGTTATCGGCCAGTTCACCCAGATCCAGCTCATTCCCCGGGTTGCTCAGGGATTTCACCAGTTCCACAAAGGCTTTCATGGACTTACCCGCCTTACCCGGCACTTGCCCCTGCTGAACCAGAGTATTGATTGCATCCCAAAGGGACACACCTTGACTACGGGCAACTTCTCGGAGCTTTTCAACGGTTTTTTCACCAATACCTCTTGCAGGGATATTGATGACCCTCTCAATGGCGGTGTCATCAGCAGGGTTATTCACAAGGCGCATATACGCCAGGGCATTTTTAATTTCGGCACGTTCGAAGAAGCGTTGCCCTCCGTAAATACGATAAGGGATAGAAGCTTGCAGCATGGCTTCTTCAAGAATGCGGGATTGAGCATTGGAGCGGTACAGAACCGCAATTCCGGAACGCCTGACCCCCTGTTGGATTGCGTCTTTTATGCGACCGGTAATAAACTGCGCCTCATCCTTTTCGTTAAAACCAGCAAAGAAGTTGATGGGTTCACCATCATTGCCTTCTTCAGCCCACAGCTCTTTACCGAGGCGATCAGGGTTGTTCGCAATCACCCCATTGGCCGCTTTTAATATGGTACTGGTAGACCGGTAATTCTGCTCCAGTTTGATCGTGGTGGCTTTGCTGAAATCTTTAGAAAACTGACGTATGTTTTCAATACGAGCACCACGCCAACCATAGATAGACTGGTCATCGTCCCCCACCACCATGATGTTATCCTGATCTCCGGTCAGCAGACGTAACCAGGCATACTGGACGGCGTTGGTATCCTGAAACTCGTCCACCAATACATAACGGAAGCGATTCCGGTAATGTTCAAGAATATCCGGGCGCTTTAACATCAACTCATGGGTACGAAGCAATAATTCACCAAAATCAACGACTCCCATTTGTTCACAATAATCATGGTAGGCGCGATACACCGTCAGCATGGTTTTCTCAAAGGGGTCATAACCCGGTTCAATATAGTCAGGCCGTAAGCCTTCGTCTTTTTTGCTGTTAATGTACCACTGTGCCTGACGAGGCGGCCATTTCTTATCATCCAGCTGCATGGCTTTCATCAGGCGTTTAATAATGCGTAGCTGGTCATCACTGTCGAGAATCTGAAAGTGCTCGGGCAGCCTGGCATCGTGATAATGGATACGGAGCAGCCGGTGGGATAGTCCATGGAAAGTGCCTACCCACATCCCCCTGGGGGGAATACCCAGTAAAGACTCTATCCGCGAGCGCATTTGTGCTGCTGCTTTATTGGTAAAGGTCACCGCCATAATGGAATAAGGTGAAATGGCTTCTGCCTGTACCAGCCACGCAATACGGTGCACCAGCACTCGGGTCTTGCCACTGCCGGCACCGGCAAGAACTAACAGAGAAGAAAGAGGAGCTGTTACCGCTTTGCGTTGGTCATCATTCAGAGAGTCCAGAATGGGTGTGACATCCATAGTACTGTTCAGTATCTGCAAAAAAGAATTAAGGGCGATTCTACAATAGTTCTACAATAGTTCTACAATAGTTCTACAATAGTTCTAAAACAGGTGTTGTGGTACAAGTGACGGATTTACCGTTTACCAACCTCATGATTCTTTTTTATGCAGGGCTAAAAACAGTTCGCAGTAAACTATTATAATCTGAAACTATCTGATAAAATCTCAAGCATGGATAAGAGATTAGTGAAGATAGGTGAGGCCGCTCGTTTACTTGGTACAGACCCTGTAACACTGCGAAAATGGGAAAGTACAGGTGAGTTGCTTCCTGCCAGAAAGACCAAAGGTGGAACTCGTTACTACGACGTGTCTGAATTGATGGGCTTCAGTAACGAAGCTGCGCCTACTCTTTGCTATTGCAGGGTATCCAGTCACGACCAAAAGCCAGACTTAGACAGGCAGCAAGAGTTACTGGAAGCCTACTGTTCTGCAAAAGGTTGGCGAACTCAGGTTATACGTGATCTTGGTTCTGGCATGAACTACCGGAAAAAAGGACTTAATCAGCTACTTGAGTTAATAATGAAACGTCAGATTAAACGACTGGTGGTTTCACATAAAGACAGGCTGTTAAGGTTCGGCGCTGAATTGGTGTTCTCCCTATGTGAATTGCAGGGAATAGAAATAGTCATCGTACATAAAGGCGATCAGCCTTCGTTTGAAGAAGAACTCGCCAATGATGTATTGGAAATAATCACTGTATTCAGCGCAAGACTTTACGGCAGCCGAAGCAAGAAACACAAAAAGATGCTTGAGATTTTGCAAGATGTTGTTAGCTCACAAGATTGAACTCAGACCGACAAAACAACAAGCCGATTATCTTGACAGGGCTTGTGGTTCTCGTCGTCATGCGTTCAATCAACTGTTAGCACATTTCAATCAAGAAGGCGTTAAGTGGTCAAAGAAGGTTGCGAATGAAAAATACAAAGAACTCAGGCTTGAGTTCCCCTGGTATGCCGAAGTCAGTCAACGTGTAACGAGAAATACAGTCGACGATCTTCATAACGCCTTTACTCATTTCTTTCGTCGGGTGAAGAAAGGAGAAAAAGCAGGTTACCCAAGATTCAAGAAGCGAGGCCTACACGATAGTTTTTCTCTGAGAGAAAAACCCAAGTTCCATGTTGACGGCAGAACACTTCGCATTGAGAAACTGAAAACCAAAATTAAAATGCGCCAGGAACTGAGATTCACGGGCACACCCTGTCAGGTGACGATCAGTAAGCGAGCCGGAAAGTATTTCGCTTCTATTTTGGTAGACACTCAAGACTACGACCCAAAAGCACAAAGCAATGAGTCTGTAGGCGTTGATTTTGGCATCAAAAATTTAGCTATTTGTTCGAATGGCAAAACCTTTGCTGCTAATCAGAAACTGAAACACTCTCTGAAACGCCTTAACAGGAAACAGAGAGCGTTAAGCCGCAAAATAAAGAGAAGCAACCGTTACGCGAAAGCCAAGCGGGTAGTTGCAAAACTTCATTACCGGATCAGTAACCAGCGATCAGCCGTAATACATGAGGTAAGTGATTATTTGACGTCAAGATTCAAAATAATCACCATGGAAAACCTGAATGTAAAAGGCATGGTAAAAAACCGCAAACTGGCAAGAGCAATCAGTGACGCAGGTTTCGGCAAGCTGAGAGAGCTTGTCGAATACAAGGCAGAGCTGAGAGGATGCCAGATTGTGATTGCAGATCGGTTCTTTCCCAGCTCGAAAAAGTGTGCGGTTCATACTTGCAACTACATAAACGACAATATCGCTTTGTCCGATCGCCAGTGGCGATGTCCGAAATGTAAAACTTTGCATGATAGGGATTACAGTGCGAGTTTGAACCTTGATAATTATGGTCGAGACACGTTACAGCTCGACCCAAAACCCTACACAAGCGTGGAGTTAGACACGATTCGTCGTGCATTCATGTCGACGGCGTAGATAAGTCTGCATAATTACAGATTATGTTAGATTTTTAGTAGCGGTGTGGATGACTGTTTATATTGCCATGGGCTGGTCATAAAAGGTCAGAACCCTGAAGGAATATTCAGCGCAAAAAAGCCTGCCAGCAGCGCTGCCCATATCACCATAAACGCAATGGAGTATGGCAGCTTAATTCCAATGGGGTCTCCGAGGCTTGTTCCCGGCTTGTATTTACCCATAAAGGCCAAAACTACACCCCCATAACTCATCATTGGAGTGATAATATTGGTACCAGAATCTGCAACACGGAATGCGTAACTTAAACACGATTCAAGAAATTTTACAAAAAAGTAGCACTAAAAACTTGAACTGCAACACTTAATCTAACGACAAATGTTTAACAAATTGAACAGGAGGGAGAAAGAGGATGTCGAAAAGCACAAGAAAACACGCAGTATAATGTACTATTTATTCTTATTATTCTTATAAATTTTTTAAAAAAAGTGATAGATAATATTATCCTAACCCGCCAAAAACGGCTGGAATCTATAGGTATCAAGGTATTCATGCAACAACTTCTCCGGCCATATTCCATCGGTTATCAGCTTGCAAAACCAATCTTAATAAATGCATAATTAATCAGCAGGGCGGATAACATAAACCCCGCCAACACACCAGCGGAAACTATCAGGCCACTAAGAGAGAAGCAGGTTTCATAAATGCAGTCAATCTCAACCACAAAGCGGTCATTTGGTACGGCTACCTTTTTGACATTCTTGCTACCCTCACTGGCAGGGGTGTTTTTATTTGTGATCCCTGTCAGCCATGGGGGTGAGATCACTATCCCTATTGCCGTTCTAGCCAAGCTTCTTCAGTCTACGCTGAGCAACGTATTAGTGACTATTATCACGGTCATTATTACAGCAATGGGTGCCATGACCCTGTTCATAAAAATATTGACACCAGCCTTTATCAAGAAAAGGCCCTTTTTAAATGGCCTGCTGAATGTTTCGCCATTATGGGTAACTATCCGTGTGTTCGGTGCACTTTTTGTACTGATCAGCTACTTTAAAATTGGGCCAGAAGCAATATGGTCAGGTGCAACCGGTGGTATGGTATTAAACAACTTATTGCCTGTACTGTTCAGTGTCTTTATTTTTGCAGGCCTACTACTTCCATTACTGATGAACTTTGGTTTGCTGGAACTGGTTGGCACAATGCTCATCAACGTCATGCGTCCTGTTTTCCAGTTACCAGGACGCTCAGCCATAGACTGCTTTGCTTCATGGCTCGGCGATGGCAGTATTGGTATCCTGATGACCAGTAAACAGTACGAGTCCGGTTTTTATACACAGCGCGAAGCTGCCATTATAGGTACAACATTTTCCACAGTTTCTATTACTTTCTCTCTGGTCGTTATTGCTCAGGTTGGCCTTGAGCGTATGTTTGTGCCTTTTTTCCTGACAGCTGCCCTTTCATGTATAGTGGCAGCAATCATTGTTCCAAGGCTTCCTCCCCTTGCAAACAAGAAAGATATATTTATCAATGGTCAGGCAAGGGAGCATGACCTGGAAATAATTCCTGCCGGTCGTAGTAGTGCTTCCTGGGGGCTGGAAAAAGCACTGGAAAAAGCCAGTACCATGAAAAAACCTGTTCAGGTCATCACCGATGGCTGTAAAAATGCCATTGATATGGTGTTCGGGGTTCTTCCTGTGGTGATGGGTATCGGTACTGTTGCTCTGATTATTACAGAGTATACTCCCATCTTTAACTACCTCGGTATGCCCTTTGTGCCCTTGTTAGAGTTGCTGAAAATACCTGAAGCAACACAGGCCTCCACAACCATGGTTGTTGGCTTTGCCGATATGTTTGTACCCTCTATTCTGGCAACTTCCATTGACAATGAAATGACCCGTTTTGTTATTGCAACACTTTCTCTGACACAATTGATCTACCTGTCAGAAATTGGTGCATTACTGTTAGGTAGTCGCATTCCTGTCACCCTTTGGGAATTGTTTGTGATTTTCATTTTAAGAACACTGTTGACCTTACCTGTCATTGCGGGCATGGCGCATTTGCTGTTTTAACCCCGTCATGAACCAGGCTCTGTTCACAATCATTGTGGTTAGGGTCAGTGCGAAATGTCAGAGACCGCAGTTAAGGCTGTAGCCACAGGATTGAGGGCACTACAGAAAAAGAGCCTGGCGCAAAAGGGAAAACCGGCATCCTTAAGACTATGAAAACACGGGCAGCCTATCTGAGTGATATATCCCACAAGATTGTGTTTCCCTATACCCCGAAGCATGCATCGTGGCTAAACCAGATAAAGATAGGGTTTTCTATTTTGGTGAGACGCTTTCTGAAACGAAACAGCTTTACGTCAACAGAAGATCTTAAGGTACGTCTTCATTCGTTCGTGGACTTCTTCAACGAGAAAATGGCCAGGCCTTTTAAGTGGACTTACAAAGGCCGACCATTGCAAGTGTGATATTGTATGGGCATTAGCGCTCATGGGTACTAGCTATGTGCCATTCGTATACGACGATAGACAGGTTTCCACTGGTGCTCCCGAATACGGTGTTCCATTTCCGAACGATCGCAGGGTTCGGCCAGTCCATCCTTTTGAGCCTGAACAGCAACTGCCAATGCAATATGAGTGGTCACTTGCTGAATACAATCCATCAACGGAAGTAATATGGCATTAGGAGCAGTCATTGCCAACGAAGATGTCGCCAGGGTTTGCACACAGGCATCCAGCATATTATCAGAAACCCCGGTGGCACCTGATGCCAGAATACCCAGCCCTAAACCCGGGAAAATATAAATATTGTTGCACTGGGCAATAGGATATAACTGTTCCTGGTAAAGAACAGGTTCAAACGGGCTGCCTGTGGCAACCAATGCTCTTCCCTCCGTCCAGTGGATAATATCTTCCGGCAAAGCCTCTGCCTGGCTGACCGGGTTCGACAGCGGAAAAACAATCGGGTGTTCATGGTTTTCAGCCATCTTTGCTACGATGCTCTGCGTAAACAACCCATGCTGCCCACTGACGCCGATAATAGCATCCGGCTTAGTGTGAATAATGACATCTTCAAAGGTGACAGGACCAACGTCAGACCGGTTTTCTATCTCACTGTAAGGTTGTGCCAGTTTCTGCTGGAAGGGGCGTAGCTCTGCCATTTGACGATGTAACAAGCCATTGCGATCAACCATAAAGATCCGGGCACGAGCTTGCTCCTCAGACAACCCTTTGCCCAGCATAAGGCGGACAATCTGCTCAGCAATACCACAACCGGCAGAACCCGCACCGAGAAAAGCCACCTTCATATCCTCAATATTCTTGCCAGCAAGCTTTCCAGCCGCTAATAAACTGGCAGCAGTAACCCCGGCTGTACCCTGAATATCATCGTTAAAGCAGCACAGCTCATTACGGTACTTTTCCAGCAGGGGCATTGCATGGTTGATGGCGAAGTCTTCAAACTGGAGCAGCACATTTGGCCAACGATGCTTCAGGGCTTGTATGAACATGTCAACAAACGCGTAGTACTCATCGTCGTTAATACGTTCATGGCGCCAGCCCAAATAGTTAGGGTCCCTGAGGAGGTTCTCATTATTGGTGCCAGTATCCAGTACAACAGGCAGGGTTTGGTTAGGCGCAATACCACCGACGGCACTGTAGAGAGACAGCTTGCCAATACAAATGCCCATCCCACCAATACCCTGATCACCAAGACCCAGAATACGCTCACCATCGGTGACAACAATAACTTCAATATTACGCTTGAAGTTAGCCAGCATGGCACGCATGCGATCGCGTTCCTGGTAAGAGATATAAAGACCTCGAGGGCGACGGTATAAATCACTGAACCGCTGGCAGGCCTGACCAACAACGGGAGTGTAGATAATCGGCAGCATTTCCTGCAGGTGGCGCTGCATCAGGGCATAAAACAGGGTCTCATTAGTATCCTGAAGGGAGCGAAGATAAATATGCTTCAGGATGGGGGTTGGCTTGGCTGAAAATGCCTTATAAGCACGGTGACACTGCTCTTCAAGGGACTCAATTTTAGGCGGTAGCAACCCGTGCAGCTCCAGCTCGCTGCGCTCCTCCATTGAAAAAGCCGTATTTTTGTTCAGCAGGGAGTGTTCCAGCAACAGCCGCCCGCTAAGGCCTGTATGGATACTGTTATCATGGTTGCGCATGTTTATTCCGTAGGGTTCAGAAGGCGGGCAAGAAAGAATAAACGTCTATCACACGCCTTTGACATCCTCCCCACCTTAAAGAGGCTGAAAGAGGCTGTGACAAAGGCCTGGTTCCCATGCTCCCGCGTGGGAACCCCATACCAGCAGCCCTTGTATTTAGAGAAGTATACACCCCTGCACAGAGCATGGGAGCGAGGTTTTCACGATTTTGCGATACCCTGTAAAGGACGGGGATTTCTACCGCTACACGGCGATGCCGCGCCGCAGTAAACCCTTACCCGTAGCGGGGTGCACCTTATTCGACAAACTGCTCTACCTTTCGGATTGTTAAAAAACACGAGCAGAAAGCGAAGGTATTTTTTACTTTTCCTGTCGGGTAGCGTAATCGCTGGAAACGCCCGACAGAGGAATATTAGCAAAAGGGGTTTGCTTCGCAAGCCTCCCTTTTGACTTTCTGGGTTACACCTTCAGACGCAGGACGTGCAAAAACCGCTATAGTGATAGTCTCTTTGTGAGCTTTACGCCAGCGGTCAGCAAGGAGGCTCAGAAAGCCATGGGCTGGAGAATCCGTAAGTTGCGAATCCGAATGTGTACGGAGCTGAACACTGATCAGTTGGCAGCATGGTTAAATCCCATGTTGTCGGGGTGGCTGTCCTGCTATGGGCGATACTACCGGTCAGCCATGTACAGCGTATTCCAATTCAACAAAGCACTGGTAAGATGGGTGAGGCGAAAGCATAAACCTCTGCGCCATCATAAGACAAAGCACTGGTAAGATGGGTGAGGCGAAAGCATAAACCTCTGCGCCATCATAAGACGAAAGCTTCAAAAAGCGGAGTCCTCGTTTATTTGCTCACTGGCGAGCAGGAATGGCAGTTGCGTTTGCTTGATGGGAGCGGTATAAGCTGAGAGGTTTACGTACCGTTCTGCGAGAGTCTGGCGGTGAAGTTCCGCCGGTCTACTCACTATGAAACCTTCAGCACGCTCAAGACACAGGGTTACCACCTCGAACACAACTATGGGCATGGGAAACAACATCTGGCAACCAGCCTGGCCATGTTGATGTTTCTGGCCTTCCTTACCCACCAGACAGAACCACTGGCTTGTCCTTTATTCAAAGAAGCCTGGGAAAAGCGGAGAACAAAGGTAAAGCGATGGTTTTCAATCCGAAGCCTGTTTGACGGGTTTCTTATTGATAGCTGGCACTCAATAGTTAAGGTCATTACCGAAGGTCATGGTCATGGAAAGAGTATCCGAAGTCTCATTACGGATACCGGTTGATAAACCTCGCTCTGAGTCAGTGTAAGAAAGTGTTATCAGGTTGGACTCATTAATCTGCCACAAGGTAGAAGTTATGCTTTATCTTTAAAATTTGATGCATTAGCTGAAGAATATAAACGACTAAGGGCGTTTGTTTTGCGGCAATGGCTGACGTGATTGCAGCTTAACTGGCTGCGCCTGATGCTGTTTCAGATATTTTCTGGAAATAGCCTGCCTGCCCTTGTGTGCCTGTCAATACTTATTCTTTCTTGCACGAGCCTGCACAAGCTTGCACGAGACTTGCGTGAGAAAAGTCGGACTTTGCGTCATGGTATGTACCTCTATGAAATGTTATACAGCCGAGCTACTGCTGACGTTGGTTACGCTTGATTTGAATCAGACTTTCAAGCTCTGACCGCCGTTTCTCTGGGAGTAGCTCTATATTTGCCAACATGCGTTCAATCCTGTCTACTGAAGCCTGAGAGAGTGAATCTTTTAATAGCAACGTTTTAAGACGGTTCGCCTTATCAACCGAGAGAGCCATACCATTTCTCACCTTGCCTTGAAGTTCAATCTTGATTTGATTACTCAGTGCGATATCTCCTTTAAAATGTTGGTCAAAGGCACCGCAGGTTAAATCCCGCATAAATCGGTGGGCATTATTACCCTGTAGCTGTTTGGCCAGGGCTTTTAACTGTGTTTTATTCAACTGGATGGCCTGCTCAAAATCGTAATGATTTTTTGGTACAGATGCTTCTTTGGGCGGTTCGGGTAAGTTCTGGATCATCTGTTCAATAGGTTGAGGTGCTTTATGAGGTTGTTGGGCTACTGCTCTGCTCACAGGGGACGCTGCTGTGCCCAACTGTCTTGCCTGCTGTTGTTTTATTCGGTTGTTGCTCATTTTCGGTTGAATACCAGAGAGCTTTTTTATGTTTCGCTGATGTATAGTGGTTTTCGGTCGTTTCAAATCCCCTCGCTGCAAAGCAACAAGCTTTCTTCGTAAACTCTGGATTTGGATAGAGCAAAATCTTCCACCAAATTTTGTTCGGGTGACTTTTTGAAGTTGTTCAGTCGTTTTTGCAATTGCCGTTTTTAATCTATTGATATTGTTTTCCATCGATAATCTCCCTGATATCCATGAACTTATCGGCCAAATACCTAATCAGTTCAATGGTATTCTATATCCGTCATTCACCACCCAAATCAGAAATAAATTGATTGGTATGTCGGTCCCAATATAAACAGGATTATCTCCTGACTTTCCCATATGCCAATCACGTGCCTCTCCGTGCTACTGGGCGTCAGGAGATAAATGCCTTCAAAACAGAGGAAAACCCATCTCATCTATAGATGGCCTTATTAAAAATCAGGCTACTTTTTCACACTATCCTGACTGGAGCATTATTTGTCAGAGGCCACAACGACGGATCTGAGCCATGGGCTTACGATCTTTCTTTTCCCCCGGACTAAGCCTTGTCTGCAGGTTGTTCCTGCCCTTTTCGGCCGCTTTTCGGGTACATTCCCTTAAGCCATCAGGCAGCATGACGAAACCTTTGCCATCAAAGCTCAGTATCAGCAGGTCATCTGTCTGTTCGTCCTTCATCACACGGTGCACGTAAAAATCGACAACATCACAGGAGACACTTTCCGCCAGCGGCATTGCCTGTCGTTTACCGACAAGACCGCTACAGGTCTTTCTGTATTGCTCAATGGCGCAATCATAAGACCTGTCAGTCACATCCTGAACAATTCTCCCTCTGATGCCATCGGTCTATTCATCTGAGTAAAGATTAAGGCTGGCATCCACAGGAAACAGACTGCTTTGCTGTCGCTGGCTGTAACTCAGACGAGTGACGGTAACAGATCCAAACACAATGGTGAGTTTTCGCCGGGTGTTTTTGCGAACATGGTTTCTTTGGTGCCCATGGGCACAGGTCACGGATGAAGCCTGTTGTTCGTTATGCGCCAGCAGGTTCAGATGGCCTTGAAGCAGTCATCGCTTCAATTCATCTCCTTCAGCACTCAGGTATTTCTCTGTAACCCGATGATCCTGAGTACCGATAGTCTCAAGGTGTTTGATCATGGTGTTCAGCTGAACCTGTGCGGGCGAAAAGAAGTCTGAAGAAGGTGAAGATTCGAGAGTATTGGCGTAAGATGCGTTCACAGGAGGCTGGTTCATGGCGTTACTGGTTTGGTAGCTTTATGTCACCATGAATCTGCCTTCTTTTCTCGTATTTATAGACTGAAAATCCCTGGTCTTCCTGCCTTGGCTCGTCGTTTCAAGAGAACCACACCCAAATTTAAGCCACTACCAGTTCTTTATATCCGGTGCTTGGATCAAACTCTCTCTTAAAAATGGCGTCAGGCACAGTCCCAATAACAATCTCTCCTGTGGTGTAAATTTGCGAACCATCCATCAAATGGCCGCCAATAACCTGACCCTCACCATCTGATGTTGCAATGTGTAAATGTGCTCCATACTGAGATAGTGTCCCTTCAAAGGAAATAATTTCGAGCTTTTTCTGGAAAACTGTTCCTTCAGGCTTATTCGCAAATCGAATCACTGCCTGGCGCAAGCTACCTACACAACTCAGTATGTAAGCTGCATCAATTTTCTGGTTGATACAGAGCCTCAACAAAGATTGTCTGAGATCTTCGCCAGGCTTAAGACGAATAGCAATAAATTCCACGTCTTTTTTCTCTTCTATAGTTGGCAATACTGCGGACAGTTTTAAACAATCTGGTGTATGATGCTGCAAGGCCTACACAACTCAAGAGGGCCATTTGATGGTAACTCAGGGATAAGCGTGAGTTACCATCAAGTAACAATATATCCTCAACCCCCTGGCAGCCGGTAGTTTTAAGTTTATAAAGCTGTCCGAAGTATTGGTTAGAAAATTTATAGAGAGCTAACATTCTCCATCAGCAGTGATTTGTTGACCAGGAGATGCATTACGAGATCACTAACCCATTCTACAGAACCAGTAATACTAATGGCCTATTCTAGCTACTGTCATGAACATGGCAAGCTGGACGTCAAAACAAGGCGAAGTGACGGGTAAAACCTGCTATTGCCTGACGTTTCAACGCAGGGCTGGCTTTCAGATTGTTAGCGCAGTAGCGCAGTAGCGCAGTAGCGTATTGCGAAAGTTCGCCTTCACTTGTACGACAATAAGCGTATAGATAAGTAAGGCAATGAAAGCCTTCTGAGGCTTTTTAACACTGGACATAGCATTCAGAGCAGTCTTAACTATAGCATCCATAAGAAGTCTCTTCAGATAGTCATCTGGCTTATAAACTCTTGATTATCGTTGATATTCTCTCATGGTGTCAGTTCAGTAAAACTGTCCACAGTATTGGTATTAATTGAATTCAGGTAATAGCTGATGCTCTGTAGGGGACAATTTCGAGTGAAATGCTGACTTGAGAGGGAGAATGAGTGACTGAAAATCGGTATTCTGCAAGCCCTTTACTCTAGCGGTCTACTTCTTGTGCAGCACACCCATTCTCTGGAAAAATAGCTTAAAACTTCTTTAGGTTGGCATCAATCCCGTATTAACCTCATGGCTCTTGCTATTTTTAGTCTGATGCAGGTTAGTAATTTTAAACTGTCGTGTAATACCAAACCACGGGACACGGTACAGAAATAGATTCCAGACGCAAGCACTTCAAACGTTTCCTTATGTGTAAAGGTCTGGAGCTTGATGAGATTGCCCGAATATTGTTTAACCGTGTCGCATCCTCGACAGAACTTTTGTTTCACATTAGGATGTTTGGTGAGCCCAGAAAGCCCGCCAGCCCGGGCAATGACAGGGCTAGAGCAAATTGTAGCCTACAGAGTAACTGATGCTAAACAATCACAAACCGCCGTTTTCGCTGTTATACCCTGAAGATCCTGAAGATATTGTTTGGTGGAAATACTGGACACATACCTAATGAGTCCCCTAACTATGGCAGACTGACCAAACATCCATATTTACACTTTCACAGGAATCGTCTATGTCATGTTTTAAATCTTTTAGCTCTTTGTAGCCGTAGACGGGGCTTACTAGAGAAGTAAAGTAGTTACTATCATCTAGCGCTTTTTTGTATAAGCCAATTAAGGACTTAATGTTTAGGATTTTTATACGAGGAAAGCCGTGTATCGCTATAAACAGCTGTGATTTAAGTGTTGTATCCAGGTCTTGTATGGAAGTGAAAATGCCTCTACTGCGATGCCTTACCCTCCCGTGGTAAAACTCAAACATATAACCATTCTCTATTATTTTAGGTGTAAGCCTATCCAAAATAGCTTGGTCTGTGATGGTTTTGGAATAATTGGTAATATAATAATCATTTGCACAAAGAACAATGGAGCGGCCAATATTCTCGGGGTTGCGATGTTTTTGGGTAATATGTCCAGAAAAACACTGATGTTTGAAATAAACTGTCGGGTGCAGCATAGCATTACCAGTATACCCGATAATGTTATCAGTAATATAAAAGTCATCTCTATAGCCCATCTCAAAATTATAAACTCAGTTTAAGTCAATTAAAAGCATAAAAGCAGGGCTTTCGCTCTTACTTTCCGTCGTTATGCAAAACTCTGGTCATTTGCACAGAAACCACCGGATGCCGGATTGGGTTTTTCCAGATTGATTGGCATTGTCCATTTTGCAGCCATGAAACAGCACTTTTTGATAACAACTTAACAACATATCATACGACACACTATGTATAAATAATAGATTATCCACAATTTATCAGTTGATTATCAGTTGAGCCGAACACAACCGCCTGGTAATGGACGGCTTTTGACGTATAAGACTCAAGAGTTTTTCGCTTTAGCTGGAGTTTAGAAGAACAAACGGCGTAATAACCTGACCTTTCTTTAAGAATTTCGATACTGACTTGGTTAAAATACGACACCAAATTTCATCTGAAGTTAACTGCGCCACAATATTTTTTATTGAAATTTTTTATTGAATCGAAAAAAAGCAGAGTTCTTCTTGCATTCCCTTGATTTTATTCTTCAATGTATGCTGGCTTGTCAACGTTATTTTTTTACCGACCACTTTCTGTTAACTTACCAATGGCACTCATTAATAGTGGTCTGCTGGTGATCCTAAATTCCGCAGTTGAATGTCATAAATTGCTTCTTTACCTTGCACCACTGGTGCTTGCGTCTTTTTATATCACCCCTTTCAGGTGACTGTAGTCAATAGTTATAAGTCAACCTGCGTAAGGCTTTTAGCGGAGGCAGTGATTTCAACTGAGGCATTTAGGGTGATGGATTCTTTGAGGAAAAACGGCTTGCTCTCACAAAACATAGCGCGTACCACACACCCTTAACCTTTCTAAAACTTTGAGTTACAGAAAAATATAAAAGTTTAATCGTTTATCTTGGGAAAATTCACTCAGTATCTCGATATCTGTTATATCAAACAATTGCCTGCTCTCTCTGAAACCAGTATTTTTTGAATTTCCATAGAAAGCGGGATACTTTGAAATGCTATGCGTTGAAAGGCAGAGAATTTATCAATTAAAACTCTCTATGCGAATAGGATTTCAATACGTACTCTGAAAAAGTTTGCAATATACGACTAATGTATTTAGATTTGTGACGAATCAAATAAAAGTGTCGTTTTAGCAACAAACTATCAACTTTTATTGTTACCAGGCTTCCATTTTCAATTTCCCGCCATACACTTAACCGTGAGATACAAGCTAAACCGTGCCCGTCTGTCGTTGCCTGCTTAATTGCTTCTGCACGGTTCAGTTCCATCTTTATCCGTGGTGCCCCTAATTTGGCAGCAATCATTTCCTCAAAAACTTCCCGGGTACCGGAACCCGATTCTCGTAACAGCCAAGGCTCATCAGCAAGCTCCGCAAGGTCGACACTGGATTTATTGGCCAGACGGTGTAAAGGGCTGCAAATAATAACCAACTCATCATCACACCAGGTTGTCACTTTAATATCCGGGTGAAGACAGATGCCTTCCACCAGCGCCATATCAATATCAAAATCCAGAATGCGCTGCACAATATGGCGACTGTTCCCTACCATCAAGTCAATCCTGATATCCGGATATTCTTCTGTAAAATTACCAATAATACGAGGCATAATGTTGTTGCCAATGGTAGAGCTTGAGTCAATTTTCAACACGCCTTTTTTATAAAAAGCATCCCGGTTAAACTGTTGCTCAACCTCTACCGCTCTGTCGACCAACTCACAGGCTTTTGGCAACAAAGCCCTGCCCGCATCATTCAAACTGAGACTTGCCCCCTGGTGCCTGTCGAATAACGGTCCGAGGTGTTTTTCCAGCTCAGCCAGTGCCATACTGGTTGCTGGCTGTGAAATAAACAACACTTCCGCAGCCGCTGTTACTCGTCCGCACTGAGCAACTGCTTTAAAGATTTCCAGCTGACGCAAGGTAATATGCATACTAACCTCCATTTAGCAAAATAGCTGAAATTGCTGCTATTTTATCTGCATTCATTAACAATACTCCGGACAGTTTTCAGATAGATGAACCATGAGAGAAAACAGCGAAAATATAGATATAAAATCTCTACTGTGCTGATACTTTTCTTCCATGCATATCATAGTAAAGGCGGCTATGGACGTCATGTTTAATGTAAAAAAGCCCTGGAAAATCTTTTGACCTGTTATCAGAAAGTGCGTTGTCCAAGCTGCAAAATGGACAATTATTCAGGTGTGTGATGAGGCTCAATGCAATGAATAGTGGTCGTATGTGGGTAAAGTATGTGGGTAAAGTATGTGGGTAAAAAAGAACAGCAGCGCTGGCTTTGGTATACCATAGATCACGCATCAGGCACATGACTGGCTTATGCCCTCAGGCGCACAGGAAGGATAAAGTTTTCAAACGCTTAAAAGCGCTTTCAGCCCCCTTGAATATCCAGCGATACTACACTGATGACTGGGGTGCTTATGAACGTCATATTGATAAACAGAAGCATGAGGTTGGTGTACGTAACACGCAAAAAATTGAGAGAAAAACCTGAACTTCAAAACCTGGATCAAGGGACTCACCCGTAAAACTATCTGTTTTTCAAAGCTCGAAAAGATGCATGATATGGTCATTGGCCTATTGATCAACAACTTTGAGTTCGTTGAGTTCACGATTGATATTTATGGCTAACAACATTTTGACCCACTACCAACGACTCTGCAACGAACTTATCGAACGAGCGTAAAACCCCTTACTTTGAGCTATCTCTTTATCACAAATCCAGGATAACAGGAAAAGTGCCTGAATAGACTGCGTCACAAGGCTTGCCGCACAAAAACACTATAGAGAGGCTGATATGGGAGTCTTTCTTTTATACGACAATGAAAAATATTCTAAAGTCCTGTGATTCCTTACTATAGAGCCTGTATTAACCCTTTAATCTGACTATAACCATTGTCGTTTATATGCGGGTTTCTGCGCTTTTAACTTCCCGCCGCTGAACCACAACTTATGGATGCATCCCTTGGTGTTAAAGGCTAGACAGGTTTTTTAGCATCTCAAGATTTGTGACTAATAGATAGTACTTTGAGTGAGGGGGATGTAAGCTCGGCTTGCGTAGAGCAAGCCCATCTGGTAACTTCTTTTGTGTCTTTGTAGACCTACCACTGGGCTAGTGGGATGTTAAGTCTGCGGAGTTCATGTGAGACTTGGGGGGTATGAGTTGGCTCATCACCGTAAAAACCCCCACAGCGGGAATTTACGCGATAACCAAGCTATCCCCTGAGCAATGAACTGTGAAACAGAAACCTGATTGGTGACGATTAGGAATCCTCGTCCTTCAGGGCGAGGAGGATGTCAAACTATTAGTCCGTACCATCCTCTACAGGCATCATTATGGAAGCAGCATTTTGGTTAGATAAATGGGAAAAACAGCACATTGGTTTTCATAAAGACACGGTGAATCAACACTTAAAACGACACTGGAAATCTCTAGCCCCTACCACAGACCATGTACTTGTCCCTTTATGTGGTAAGTCATTAGACATGCTGTGGCTGGCAGAACAGTCACTTACTGTCACTGGCATTGAATTATCAGCCTTAGCCATTGATGATTTTTTTAACCAATCCCAAATTGAGTACACTGTTCAGACATTGCAAGAACACAAACTGTACCATAGCCCAAGCATTCGTGTTATTCAAGGGGATTACTTTACGCTGACCCCAGAGCTTACAGGGACGGTTGGCAGCTTTTACGATCGGGCTGCACTGATCGCCATGCCAGAGAGCATGCGGGTTTCTTATGTGGAAAAACTGGCAAGCTTATTACCTTCCCATGCGCAGGGCTTACTGATTACTATTGAATACCCACAACACGAATTTTCTAACCCACCACCTTTTCCTATCAATCATGATCAGATCGAAGCTCTGCTTTTGCCTTATTTTTCGGTAGAACACTTAAGCCGTGAAGATACACTTGAAAATGACAAAAAGTTCAAAGGTAAGGTTTCATGGCTTTATGAGAGCGCTTATAAATTAATAAGAAAATAGCACCGTCTCATCATTCAAGGTTCTGCTTTAATGTCCAGGAAGATCCACAGACAGGGCGGTTGCAAGCATGCCCTCCCTTTGTTGACAACTCATGGTTTATTGTGCGTTATCAGACAATAAACCCGTTGATTATGACAGTCGCAGGTAACCACCCGGCACGGACTCAATCCGCCCATGCAATTCAAGATCTGTTAATAATAGGGAAAGCTCACTATTGGAAAGAGAGCATAGTGCACCCAGTTGATCCACCGTGATGACATCATAGCCCATTGCGGCCAGTATCTTCTGTTGAACAGGGTCGTTACATTCATCAGATACTACTGATGGTTTATCACAATGCAAAAGCAGTTGCTGAATATCAGGTCTCAGCTCAACCAATACATCATCAGCACTTTCTACGAGCACAGCTCCCTCACGGATTAACTGGTGACACCCTTTTGCCATAGGGTTCAGTACCGAGCCTGGCATGGCAAAAACCTCACGCCCCTGTTCAGCCGCCAGTCGGGCAGAAATGAGTGAGCCACTTTCAAGAGCTGCTTCAACCACCAGCACACCTAACGATAAGCCTGAAATAATACGGTTACGACGTGGAAAGTTAGCTGCCTTCGGGCTGGTACCCAAAGGGTACTCACTGATAACAGTACCTTGCTGTAAAATAGCTTCATACAGTCTCTGGTGGGAGCGAGGATAAACTTTATCGACGCCTGTCCCAAGTACCGCAACAGTGTTCCCGTAACATGACAATGCTCCCTGGTGGGCAGCACCATCTATTCCCATGGCCATACCACTGGTAATCACCAACCCGCTGCGAGCCAGTTTTTCTGCTATCTCCGAAGCCATACGCCGCCCTGGCGGTGTGGGACGTCGACTGCCCACCATAGCCAATTGAGGTTCTGACAGGTGTACCGGGTTGCCAATCACATAAAGTACTGCCGGTGGGTCTGGCAATTCCTTCAACTGCAAAGGATAAGCGTCAGATGTCGGACATAAAATATGATGTGCATCACTGGCATCAAGCCAGCCTCTGGTAATCGCCAACTGCTTGTTAATCGTCAGATTCTTTTGCTGTGAGACAATAGCCCGGGCAACTTTTTCGGGCACTCCTTGTGCCAGCGCTTTTACCGATGCAGACAACACCTGTTCAGGTAACTCAAAATGGGACAATAGCCGGTGTAAACGAATAGCTCCCAAACCAGGGATCAGGGATAAACGTATCCATGGCTCAAGTATTTCCCAGGAGCAGGTTAACTGAAACGGCTTATTGACGGTTGATTGCATACAAAATCTTTCTATTATTATTCATCAGGGATTGGTGAGAAAATCACCTACCTGCACATCTTCCATGGTAGACATGATAATACCATAGCTGACTTTTTCAAAAACGCGATAAACCATAACCATGCCTAACGCTCTATTCGGTATTCGATGCTTTTCCCGTGTTGCTGTATCTTCTACAACCATTGATTCATAAACACTGAGTACATCCCCGGGCTGCATCTTGTCCCTGTCACCCAGGCTGATTATGACGGTATCATATTTTCCGGCTTTTTTACCACCGGATACAACAGCCAGTACCTTGCCATCCACCGATGTATACGGAGACTTTGGGAAAAAAGTTGTGACCGGTGTAAAGGTGTCTTTATTCACTATCCGATCGCCTTTCCTTGCAGCCATTCGCGCACCGATGATCTTAAGTACCCCCACCCCACGTTCCATTTTTCTTATTTCTGCCTCAGCAACCTTATACCCCATCACCCCTAACAACTCACTGGTAAACGGTTCTCGAATCACTTGTCCTGGACGGATAATTTCATACCGCCCCCCTGTGACGTCAAGTCCTTTACTGTATGCCAGATCTCCCGTACTACCAGCGATGCGGCTATTGGGAAAAGAAAAGATATAAGGCGCCCTGGTTAACTCTTCCTCTAACAGAAAAACCCGGTCATTGCGCAAGAACTTATTAATCAGACTGATGGAAATGGCAGGAATGGCTTTTTCAGTGGGGGTTGTTCGAATCTTTGGACTCAATTTAAAAGTTCTGCCCACATCCCCCCGCCTGGATACCGTCAGCTTTGGTTGACCATCAATATAAACCAGGCTGATAATGTCACCTGGGAAAATCAAGTGAGGGTTATGGATATGCGGATTTGCTAACCATAGCTCTTCCCAGCGCCAGGGGCTGCGGAGAAAGTGCTCAGCAACCTTCCATAGCGTATCACCCTTTTTTACGGTATAACTGCCGTGGACACCCTGGCGGAGTGGGCTTTCATAAGCGCTCACAAAAAAAGTTAACAGTAACAATGCGGTGGCGATAACAATGCGGCGCATGGGTATTCACGTCCCCTTGAGAGTCTTCCACTAATTTCTCGACCATCATGGCTGTTTCTGTACAATGCAGTGTATAATCTTCAAACAAAATTGAGAGTTAAATACCACTGATGGCTATACTGGATATTCTTGAATACCCCGATCCTCGCTTGCGCACCATTGCCAGGCCGGTAGAAACCATCGATGATGAGGTTCGCCAGATTGTCGATAATATGCTGGAAACCATGTACACAGCTAAAGGTGTTGGATTAGCAGCCACGCAGGTGGATATCCATCTGCGTATCGTTGTGATGGATATGTCTGAAAACAACGATGACCCGATTGTACTCATCAACCCCGGTTTTGAAGGCCTTTCTGACGAGAAGTCAGAACTACCCGAAGGCTGCCTGTCCGTACCTGGTTTTTATGAAAAACTCCATCGACTCGATAAAATCCGCCTGACGGCACTGAACCGTGATGGTAAAGAGTACACCATGGACCTTGATGGTCTGGCAGCTGTCTGTGTTCAGCATGAACTGGATCATCTTGAGGGCAAGCTTTTTGTTGATTATTTGTCTCGTCTGAAGCAAGATCGTATTAGAAAGAAACTGGAAAAAAACCGTCGCCACCATGGATAAGTGCACTCAATCAGCCTGAAAATTATCAGGCTGATTTTACTCTTTCTGCCACTTTACTTATTATCCTCTCCACTTCATTTTTTAAATGCCTGAATAGCACCTGATGAAACGCCTTCAAATTATTTTTGCCGGTACGCCGGAATTTGCCAGTGAGCACCTGCAGGCTGTGCTGGAGAGCGAGCATGATGTTATTGCCGTGTACACACAGCCCGACCGCCCTGCCGGCAGAGGGCAAAAACTGACCCCCAGCCCGGTAAAAGTACTGGCACTTGCCCATAATATTCCCGTCTTTCAGCCAGCCACGCTTAAAAAGAAAGAACATCAGGCAGAATTGTCTGCATTAAAGGCCGACCTGATGGTCGTAGTCGCCTACGGCCTGATACTGCCTCAAGCTGTTCTGGATATACCGAAATACGGCTGTATTAATGTCCACGGCTCTATTCTTCCGCGCTGGCGAGGGGCCGCACCCATTCAGCGTGCCATTGGCGCCAATGACAAAGAATCGGGCATTACCATTATGCAAATGGATGCTGGATTGGATACCGGTAATATGTTAATTAAATCTCACTGCCCTGTTCATGGAGATGACACAGCTTCAACCCTCCATGACAGACTAATCAGTGTCGGTAAACCTGCCTTACAGCAAGCTCTGTACTGTATTGCTAAAGGCACTGTAAAGCCTGAACAGCAAAATGATGCACAGGCCTGCTATGCCCACAAACTCAACAAAGAAGAAGCGAAGCTGGACTGGCAGAAAACAGCCAAAGAACTAGAGTGCCATATCAGAGCGTTTAACCCCCGGCCTGTGGCAACCACAATACTGAATAACAAGGTAATCAAGGTCTGGCAAGGGTACGCCCTGTCAGGATCAACAGACACCATGGCTGGCACACTGTTAAAGGCAAGCAGAGAAGGGGTAGATGTTGCCTGTAAAGATGGCATATTACGCTTAACACACCTGCAACTGCCCTCCTCACGCCCTATGACCGTACAGGATATTCTTAACAGCCGGAAAGCCTTGTTTGCACCGGGAAAACAGTTCAGCTAAGAATGACGATAACGCATGGCTAAACAATCATCTGTTCGACTCGCTGCAGCCAGAGTTGTGACTCACGTGGTTTATGGCGACTCCCTCAATAAGGCGCTTCCCAAACAGCAGGAAACCCTGGGTATCAAAGATCAGGCATTACTGGCTGAACTCTGTTACGGCACCCTCCGTCATTACGTCAAACTCGATACCTGGCTGCAATTTCTAATGGATAAGCCCCTCAAGGCCAAGGAAAAAGACCTTCACAGCCTGATCCTTATTGGACTCTATCAGCTGTTTCATACCCGTATTCCTCCCCATGCTGCCATCGGTGAGACCGTTCAGGCTACCCGTACCCTGGGCAAAGCGTGGGCTCGTGGGTTGGTGAACGGTGTTCTGCGTAATGCTCAGCGCCGGTGTGACCAGTTACAACAGCTGGCTGAAAGTAACCAGCGCTGTGCCACAGCACACCCGGATTGGCTGGTTGATGTCTTAAAGGCCTCCTGGCCGGAACACTGGCAACAGATCATCGATGAAAACAATCAGCCCCCACCCATGACTTTGCGTGTCAATAGCCGACGCATAAGCCGTGACCGCTATCTGAAAAAGCTGTTGGACGCCTGCATCCAGGCCAAACAGTCTCAAACCGCCCCTCAAGGCATCACATTGAACAAAGCTATTGCAGTGGTAAAGCTTCCAATGTTCTCAGAAGGGGTAGTCAGTGTTCAGGATGAATCTGCACAATTGGCCGGTACGCTAATCAGTCCTAAGCCAGGTGAGCGCGTCCTCGATGCCTGCTGCGCCCCGGGTGGAAAGACCTGCCATATACTTGAGCAACACGAAGGCGTTGAGTTACACGCCCTGGACTGTGATGAAACCCGTCTGATTCGGGTGAAAGAAAACCTTGAACGCCTGAACCTGAGTGCATCCGTCCTTTGTGGTGATGCCAGGGAACCTGAGCAATGGTGGGATGGCAAAGCCTATGAATACATCCTGCTTGATGCTCCCTGCTCTGCCACAGGCATAATTCGACGGCATCCGGACATCAAGCTGCTGCGCACCGCGGAGGATATTGAAGCACTTGCTATACTCCAGGGACAAATACTCACCAGGTTATGGTCCTTACTTAAGCCAGGTGGCACACTGCTATATGTAACTTGCTCAATCATGCCTCAGGAAAACCACCGGCAGATAGAATGGTTTCTGGCCACACATAGCGATGCATCCCTGCAGGCTCTGCCTGATAACTGGGGGTATGAAACTGGCTTTGGTCGCCAGATTTTCCCCGGTAGTGGTGATGGTTTCTTCTACAGTTTGCTGAGCAAATCAGCCTATTTATAGTGACGATGAAAATAATCATACTCGGTGCCGGCCAGGTGGGTGGCACACTGGCAGAAAATCTGGCAAGTGAAGAAAACGACATTACCGTTGTAGACACAAACGGTGAGCGATTACGTGAGCTTCAGGACAGGATCGACATTCGAACCATTCAGGGCATGGCCTCTTTTCCCTCAGTACTGAAACAGGCAGGGGCTGATGAAGCAGGTATGTTAGTTGCTGTCACCAACAGCGATGAAGTCAACATGATTGCCTGTCAAATTGCTTATACCATGTTTCACATTCCCTCAAAAATCGCCCGTATCCGTCAGACCGCTTATCTGAGCAAAAGCAATCTGTTTGGTGATGATGCGTTGCCTGTGGATGTGCTGATCAGCCCTGAGCAAGTAGTGACCAATTACATAAAACGTCTGCTGGAGCGACCCGGTGCTCTTCAGGTGCTGGATTTTGCCGATGGCAGAGCCCAGCTGGTTGCTATGAAGGCCTATTATGGCGGTCCACTGGTTGGGCAAGAGCTACGCTATCTTCGGGAGCATATGCCTGGAGTTGATACTCGTGTAGCCGCGATTTTTCGTCGAGGCAGAGCCATTATGCCCAAAGGTAACACCGTCATTGAAGCAGACGACGAAGTCTTCTTTATTGCAGATCGCTGTCATATTCGTGCTGTCATGAGTGAGCTGCAACGGCTGGATGATGACTATAAACGCATTATTATTGCTGGCGGCGGCAATATTGGTCTGCGCCTGGCTCAGGCCTGTGAGGAAACATACAAGGTCAAGATCATTGAGCGTAATATGAAGCAGTGCCAATTTCTCTCAGAGTCCCTGAACAAAGCCATGGTATTTAATGGCAATGCTTCTGACAAAGAATTGTTGGTTGCTGAAAATATTGAAGAAACAGATATATTCTGCGCATTAACCAATGATGATGAAGCAAATTTCATGGCGGCAATGCTGGCCAAACGGTTAGGCGCTCGCAAAGTCATGGCACTTATCAACAATCCTGCTTATGTCGACCTTGTGCAGGGTGGCGAAATCGATATTGCTATTTCCCCCCAGCAAGCCACCACTGGCAGCTTGCTAAAACATGTCCGAAAAGGCGACGTTGTCAATGTTCACTCTCTTCGCAGGGGTGCCGCTGAAGCTATAGAAGCCATAGCTCACGGTGATGAAAACTCTTCCCGTGTCGTAGGAAAAACCATAGAGCAGATTGAATTGCCACCAGGAACCACGATTGGCGCTGTAGTTAGAAATGATAAGGTTCTTATTGCACACGACACAACACGTATAGAAACAGACGACCATATAATTCTTTTCCTGACAAACAAAAAACAGATACATGAAGTTGAACAACTATTTCAGGTTGGGCTTGGATTTTTTTAGTCCGCCATGCAAAAATAGTAACTCAAGTTATGCACCGGCATAGGTGTGTAACAGGTGCGTAGCTCATCAAATGATGACCGAAGAGCTTTCATGTCAATTTTTGCTCGAAGCTGGAAATGGTTCATTTTCAGCTTTGAGGATAATACTTCCAGCCTGAAGACTGAGTAAATTGAGAGAAATATAGGATTGTTTTGCGTTCTCACCCTATGCAACGGTGACTTCGCCATAGAAGCATTGGACTTTAACGTTTTATGAAAGACCTCAACTTTCCACCACTTTCCCACCACTTTCCCACCACTTTCCCACCACTTTCCCACCACTTTCCCACCACTTTCCCACCGTTTTTGATAGATTGTCTTGAGTTTATCGCCGTTACACGAGAGATCACTGCATACCAGATAGAGAGAGCCTGTGCTGCCATCCTTGTTTTTAAAGTGACGGAACAGCAGCACGGGAAAATCCATGCCTGCTATTGTTTTGCTCAATGATGACAGCAGATAGTCAGAGTACAGTTCCATAAGATCTTGATTCATACTGACTATCATGCCGCAAAACATGCCGAAAAATCAGTTCAGTGCGTAACTTGAGATAGTAGACAAGACTGATATAATCATCAGAGTTGAAGATGCTGGTTTTTTTATCAATAGCACCCCCCTAACCCTGAAAGTAAAGGGCTGTAGCTAGTCTGAACCTGGTATCTTGACGTCGTTTGAGTATATAAGTCATTCATAAAAAAAGAGACAATGGTTCAATAGCTGTTAGGAGACTATCCGATTTAAACAGACCTGAATAAGAAAAAACAGATTATACCAATCATCTTTTCTAACTACCGTAGTAAGTCTGGCAAACTGACCGACAGAAAAAGGCAAAACGACGAGTAAAGCGTGTTATTGCCCAGAGTTTCAACGCAGAGTTGGCGTTCAGATTGCCAGCGTAAAGCAAAATTAGAAGAGTCGACTGGTATTAATCTTGAGTTTCTCGCAGCAGGTCAGCACCCAATTTGACAGACATCCAGAGAACGTTCTCATTGACTGTGAAAAAGGACTTTCAAATAAGCTAAACAGTCCAGGCGAGTCCTTCACACGCCCGGGACATAAAAAAAGAGATAAACAGGGACCTTATGCAGTTACCAGTTATTTTTCCCGTACTAGGGATACTTCTGATGTTGTTCAGCACATCCAGCCTTCCGTCTGTTCTGGTTGCTTTGATTTACTCAGAGCCTGAAGTCAACTTGTTCATCTACACCTTTACTATCACAATGGCAGCCGGTTTTTCCCTATGGTTCCCTTTTAGAACTATGCGTATACAGATGCGAAACCGGGATGGCTTTGTAGTAACCGTCCTCTTATGGGTCGTATTGAGTTCCGTTGGCGCACTGCCTTTACTGATGATGGAGGCTCCATCTCTGAGCATTACTGATGCGTTTTTTGAATCACTCTCAGGGCTGACCACTACGGGTGCGACTATTCTTACAGGTATTGATGAACTCCCTAAATCCATTTTATTTTACCGCCAGCAACTACAGTGGCTCGGTGGAATGGGTATTATTGTTCTGGCCGTTGCTATGTAAACGCCAAATAAACCCACGTCCTTCAGAATCAAAAAACCGTTTGAAATAATTAGCCTCCCCATATAAGCTATCTCTTAGTCACATCTCCACACCTTTTGTCATGCGGTAGGTGTGGAGACGATCTTGCAACTTTGCCCACCCTTCCCAAATGACCAACCATCCGGGTATGCCGGTGCGTTTTGAGTCACACCAGCCACCTACTTTTGCAATGGTATGGAGAAGCCAGGTCAATGTTGGCTCTTCTTTAGGCAACGACTTTCCTTCGTAGTAAGTAAGCCACAGCACTTTCCACTCTTCTTTACTTACAACACGGCTAGCCGGCGTTTTCTCGTTCCAGGCTTTATCGTCTTTGTGTCTTCTGTCATAAGGGAGCATCAAGGCCTCCCTGATCTGTAACAGCCTGACGGCGACGAACATGAGTATTACAGCTAAACGAAGCACATTGCCTGCACAAAGAAGCCGCAAACGTTCAACACCCGCCCCGGTTTTCCAGGCTTTGTGGAACTCTTCTATACGCCAGCGCAGCTCATAAAACCGTAATACCATACGGCAATCATCAAATGTATCAACCGGTTCAGATGTCAATAAAATCCAACGCAAACACTCCTTTGTGTCGTTGTTGAACTCTTCGGCAATAAGAATATTCACAGTGACTGGTTCCAATCGACCACCGAGCCTTTGAGGTGATTGAATGGTCACTGTCTTCCTTTTTACTTGTAGCATTACTGATCGTGCTTTGCGTCCTCCACGTTGAGGAACGTCCACTACATAAGTTCCAAGAGCAGCTTCCTGGCTCACTGCATAAAAAAGAAGCCTGTCATCATCGACCAAAACCCGATTCTGCGTCGCCCTGACAACAAACCTTTGGCAATGAAGCTGCTTGTACCGGATATATTCAAAAACATCCGCTTCACGATCGCAAACACTGATAGTCTTTCCCATCTGGAGACCCAGCCTGGACTCAATATTTTCTGATGAACGCTGCCATTTAAAGCTTTCTTTTTCTTCGTAAGGCCGCTGCTTGCGTTCATGTCTTTTGCCACGCTCCTCAATATCCCTGATCCAGCGTTGCTGATCAATTAAGCCAACCGTCCGCTCAGTATCAGCGTCAATCAGCATCACTGTATGCGCCCAAATCCCTTTAGACCGGCTTTTCTCTGGTTCACCTATATCACCCAGCTCTGACCTGACGGAATGTGAATAGCTAAGAGCGGTACTGTCTTCAATGGCTAATAGAAGGTGAGAATCTTCTGCCGCAAGGGCTGCTGACTGGAAACCAGCCTCAGCAATGGCTTCAGGCTTGACGGCCTCATTTTCAATAAGCCGGTAAGCCCCTTCAACAGCGGCAAGATGACCGCTACAAGCACTGGCCATGGATGAACCAGTATTTGCAGAAAGGCTTGCAGCGACACGGACTAATCGCTTTGTACGACGTTTATCTCCCAACTGTGCATCCCCAAAAATGCTTTCAGCCCATTGCTGAGGTGGTAGTGGCATCATGATCTTGGTTTACCATAGAGAAGGATAAACCAAGATTAGGAGATGTGACTAAGAGATAGCCATATAAGGAGGCTAATATGGCAAAGAAATTACCCGCAGACAGTGAATGGCTGGAGCATGTTCAGTCATGGCGGGATTCAGGTTTGACTCAGAGTGCGTGGTGCCAGCAGCACGGTATAAGGGTATCCAAATTCGGATACTGGAAGCGTAAACTCGACACAACCCCCAGCGTAAAAGCGACCCCGAACAACTCTGGCTTTGTTCAGGTAACACCCCAACCAGAACCTGATGCGTTTTCTCAAATAACACCACTCTCCATCACCCTGCCCAGTGGTGTAACAGTGTCCGGTATTGATGACAGTAACCTGTCACTTTGTGAGCAGCTGGTGAGGGAAATGCTATGAACACCCCGGTTATGCGACCGTCAGCGGTATTATCAAAGGTGTTTCTCTACCGGGAGCCAATTGACTTTCGCAAGTCATTTCGTGGGCTTGCTGTGTTGGTTGAACAAGAGCTGGGGCATAACCCCTTTGACGGCTACTTATATGCGTTTACCAACCGGCAGCGTAATAAAATCAAGTGCCTGTTCTGGGAGGATAATGGTTTTGTGCTTTATTACAAGAGCCTGTCTGAGGACAAATTCCACTGGCCCAAACCGGATGAAGAGCTGGTTACCTTAACCGGGCAACAATTAAACTGGCTCTTGGACGGCTACAATCTCAACGCCATGCAACCCCATAAAAAAAGGCATTATGAGAGCTGTTTTTAGTCCTGTTTTTCAGGATGTTATGGTAAAATAGCGACCATGAAATCGACCGCCGACACTCTGATTTTTCAGCCGAAATCCGCACTGGGTTTGCCCTTTCATCAGGCTGAGACAACCCCTGAAATGGTCGCCTTGTTTGAGGCGATCCATTCGCAGGAAAGTGTCATTCTTGAAAAAGAAAATGCCCTTCTTGAAAAAGACGACATTATTCAAAAGAAGTCAGAGATTATCGATTCTCAAAAAAAACGCATTGCGCAACTGGAAGAGTACCTGAGGCTCTCCCGATCCCGCCTGTACGGAAGAAGCACTGAAAAAAATAACAGCCAGAGCGATATTTTCAATGAGGTGGAGCTGGAAGGCTGTACCGGAGAGCAAGACGAAGCTAAAGATCAGCCAGAGCAAGAGCTTCCAAAACCACGTAAAAAGAAAACAGGGCGCAAGCCATTTTCAGAGTCTCTGCCCAGAGTGCAGGAACGCTCTGAACTCAGTGAAGAAGAAAAAACCGGAGCCATTGATACCTTCTTTGTCAAAGTTCGTGAAGAGCTTGATATCGTACCGGCCAGGGTTCAGGTGAAAGAAATTCTGCAAGAGAAAGCAGTCTTTCCGGAAGTCGATGAGCATGGACAGGAGAAGCGGGTCATTAAAGTTGCAGAGCTGCCAAAACACCCACTGCCCAAATCTTCACTCTCTGTTTGCACACTGGCCTGGATCATTGTCTCCAAGTACTGCGACGCACTGCCTTTGTACAGGCAAGAGAATATCCTCAAGCGATACGGTGGCTCTGTCACCCGGACGACGATGGCCAACTCTTTGATTCGGTTGTCTACAGAACTGCGGCCACTCATCAATTTGATGAGAGATCATCAAAAGACCGGTTCGGTGATCCATGCTGACGAAACCCGAATTCAGGTAATCAAGGAAACCAGTAAGTCCATCAACTCTGACAAATATATGTGGGTCAGCCTTGGTGGGCCACCCGGACAAACATCGGTAGTGTTTGAATACGATCCCTCAAGAGGCAAGGAGGTTCCCCTGCGTCTGTTCGAAGGGTTCAGCGGTTACCTGCAAACTGACGGGTATGCCAGTTACGACGCTGTATGCAAACAAGAAGGCATCACCCAGGTGGGTTGCTTCGACCACGTTCGCAGGAAATTTCTGGATGCCAGAAAGGGCGAAGCCAAACCGGGCAAAAAGGTGAAAAACACCCGCGTTAGCAAGGCGAATGTCGCTTTAGGCAAAATCGGTAAGCTTTACGCCATTGAGAAAGAAATAAGAGATCTTCCTCCATCAGAAAAAGCCATCCTGCGTCAGCAAAAGAGTAAGCCGCTACTGGACGACTTTCATGTATGGCTGGAGAAAAACATAACCAAGCTAGACCCGGGCAGCCTGTCACGCCAAGCCATGAGCTATGCATTGAACCAATGGCCAAAACTGGTCGTTTACTGTGACAACGGCCACTTGGACATCAGTAATGCCGCAGCGGAAAACACTATCCGTCCCTTCGCTATTGGCCGTAAGAATTGGATGTTTGCAGACACGCCAAAAGGGGCGCAAGCCAGTGCCATTTTCTACAGCCTGATTGAAAGCGCAAAGGTGAATGGCCTGGAGCCTTTCGATTACCTGAACCATATTTTAAAAGAGCTGCCTTACGCTGATACCGTTGAGAAACTGGAACAGCTTCTTCCCTGGAATGTTAAGGCAGGCAAAGAATAAGAAATCTTGGGGATGGCAGCCAGTACGCTGGTTTATTTGGCGCTTACGTTGCTATCCTTCCCATGTTGGGTATTGGCGGTATGCAGCTATATCGTACGGAAACACCAGGACCCGTTAAAGACCGCAAGTTAACCCCTCGTATTACGGAAACAGCAAAAGCGCTTTGGTCTATTTATTTCGGTCTGACCATTGTATGTGCTTTTGCCTACTGGCTAGCTGGCATGTCTGTCTTTGATGCCATTAGTCATAGTTTTAGTACTGTGGCCATTGGTGGGTTCTCAACCCATGATGCCAGTATTGAGTATTTTGATTCCCATACCATTCAATCCGTTGCTATTTTTTTTATGGTAATTTCAGGGGCTAACTTTGCCCTGCATTTTGTCGCGTTGCGCGAAAAATCCCTGTTGCAGTACCTGCAAGATCCTGAGTTTAAATTTTACCTGCTGATACTTAGCCTTGTTACTGTAATTACTGTCCTTGTCTTATATTTTTCTGAAACACTTGGGCTGGTTGACTCTTTCAGTAACGGTATTTTTGAAGTGATATCTGTGGCAACCACCACGGGTTATTCATCAACCGGGTTTTCCACCTGGCCAACTTTTTTACCACTATTACTCTTTCTGACCAGTTTTATCGGTGGCTGCTCTGGATCAACGGCCGGTGGTATGAAAGTTATTCGTGTTCTGCTGATCTTAAAGCAGGGAATTAGAGAGCTTCGTCGTTTAATTCACCCCAACGTAAGCGCTTATTTAAGGACCTATTCAAAACCCATCATGTGTCTGCCACGCTAACCCCTGTTTCAAAAACAGGAGCGAGCCGTGAATCAAAAACAACCTAACCGCCGCACTGCTCAACAGTGGCAAGCCCTCATCGATCAACAGCGGGAAAGCGGCGTCAGCCAGAAAGCTTTTTGCCTTTCGCGCAATATCTGCCTGTCCACCTTCACATTGTGGAAGCGTAAACTAAGGCAGGCAACCGAAAGGCCTGATCAACCAGACCCTGACTGGTTCGAATTTAAAACTGATTTTCATAACACACCATCAGACCTGCCTCCATGGGAAATTGAACTGGAATTACCCGGTGGTGTAACCCTGCGTATGCGGCGTTGATCATGTTTTTTCCTGAATCACAGGTGCGGGTCTGGCTTTATAAACGCCCCACCGATATGCGAAAGTCTTACAACGGTCTGGTTGCCCTGGTGAAAAATACCCTTGAGGAAGACCCGTTGAGTGGGCAGTTGTTCGTCTTTATCAATCGTCGCCGAAACCAGTGCAAGGTGCTGTACTTTGAACGTAGCGGTTACTGCATCTGGAGTAAACGGCTGGAGCAGGGTCAGTTTCACTCTCACGCCGGTCAGGCGGTTAAACGGCTGCTGGCACTGACAGACCTGAAGCTGATCATTGACGGTATTGATACCCGTTCTATCCGCTATCACAAACGTTATGTAAAACTTGATACATCGAACAGCACAACCCCTGAATAGCAGCTACATTGAAGGGCTATGAATCTACCTGTTCCTGCCAATCAATCCTCTCATCTGCAGCTGCTCCAGCAGTTGCAGGTGCTGTTGCAGGAGCACAAATCCGCGAATAAACACCTGAAGCAGGAAAACGAGTCCCTCAAACATCAGCTGGCCTGGTTTAAACAACAGCTGTTTGGTGAAAAATCGGAAAAGAGACTGATAGTAAACCCGGACCAGCTGGCTCTCGGGGAAATCCTCAAGGGCATTGAGTCTCCAGAGGTTCCGGAAACAGAAACCATCACCTGTGAGCGCAAAAAGAAGCACAGGCCGGATGACTGTGTCACCGATCAGGGATTGCGCTTCACGGAAGGTGTACCCGTTGAGCTGATTCATATTCCGGCACCTGAAATGCAGGGCGAAGAAGCCGACCAGTATGACATCATTGACCATAAATATACCCAAGTGAATTCAAGATGCAGGATTCAGTATCTGAAAATTGTCATTAATCCTGCTCACTAACGAAGCACCTATTTCTGGTAGCGTAACATACAGAAAATGACGTATATTTTTCCGGAAATCCTTCGGTTTTGCAAAGTATTGATTATTTCGAGCGTACTCATTCATTACCTTCCATAACCGCTCAATTGGGTTCAGGTTTGGGCTGTAGGGCGGAAGGTAATGCAGTTTTATACCCAGCTTTTCAGCCTCATCAACGACTTCCTTCGAATAGTGATAACCTGCTCCATCCAGCACCATGTGAATGACACTCTTTGATGTATAAGCGGACTTAACTTTTCTGAAGAATTCAATGATAGCCAGCCCGTTAACCGTCTCGAATTGATCAAAAATAGCAGCAGACAAGTTGTTCAATTCTATCGCACCGACGATGTTCATTCGGTTGCGACTGCCCGTCGTATTGATGACTTTATCAACACCTTTGCGTATCCAACCCGAGGTGATTTTGGTGGCTTGCGTTGGGTGAACTGCATCCATGAAAAGCACAACCTCACTCTCAGGCAGTGAGGCTTTCAACTCTTCGTAGTGCTCAATAAACTCTGCCTGCTTATTGGCATCCACCTTGTGCGGTACACCTTTTGGTTTTTTGTAGGTGAAGCCTTTTTGGTGCAACCACTTGTTGAGGCCTGACACGGTGTATTTGACAGCCCAGCGTTCAAAAATATACGACACAATTTCGTAGACATGGGCGTAAGTATGCTCTGAAATATGCACAATTAGCTGCTCACTTTGCTCGTCATTAAGATGACTCTCACTGCCACCGTTTTCAGGTTTCAGTTTGTCCTTTTTCAGGTAGTCATCAATGTGCCGGGCAATGGAAAATTCACTTTTTCTCAATGCTTGAGCAATGGCGGTTATTGACCAGCCTTCAGATCTCAGTAATACGGCTTTAATACGGTCACACTCCCGAGCATCCCGCGACGTTTTGTGTTGGGACTCCAAGGTTGATTTTTGCTGAGGTGTGAGCATAAATTTTGGCATCCGTTGAGATTGCTAAAAAAATGCAGAAAAATCAAGCATCTTCAACGGTCACGAGTATATACCCATCGTCTGGCGCAGCGACCGGGCAGTTACGTTATTCTGAAATACCAGAGGGATGTCGTTCGCCACAAGGCAGACCAAACCCTGAGCACGGCGGCAGCCCCCACCGGCCTGTTTGACCGCAGCTTTGCCGATGTGAGTTTTATTGCTGGTCTGCTGGTTGAGAAATACCGCTACCACCTGCCGCTTTATCGTCAACACCAGAGACTGGAAGCCAGCGGTGTCACCGTGAGTCGTGGCACGCTCACCAATCTGGAGCAGCGTGCTGGCCAGTTGTTACAACCTGTTGCCCATGAAGTACTGAATAGCTGCCTTGAAAGTCACACCCTGGCACTGGATGAAACACCGTCAAAAGCCGGGTTGAAATGCAAGGGTAAAATGAAAAAAGGCTACTTCTGGTGCTTTTATGGGGACCGGGATGAAATCGCCTTTATCTACTCCGACAGCCGCTCCTGTGATGTGGTTGAACCTTACCTGAAAGCATTTGAAGGGGTATTACTCACGGATGGCTACCCCGGTTACGCCAGCCTTTGCGCAAAATACCCACAGATCACTCATGCCGAGTGCTGGACGCACAGCCGACGTTATTTCGTCAAATCAGAAAAAGCAGAACCCGAAGGGACCAAAGAAGCCCTGAAACAGATCGGGGCACTGTACAAGGTTGAAGATGACATCCGTCGTCAGGGGTTGGAAGGCGATACACTGCGTGATTATCGCCAACAAAAAGCCAGGCCCCTGGTTGACCAGTTCTTTGAGTGGAACCGGGAACAGCTGCGACGGCTTGATCTGGTTCCCAGTAACCCTATGAGCAAGGCACTGGGCTATGTCCACAAGCGGGAAAATGAGCTACAGGTTTACCTGAACGATCCAACGGTAGCGATAGACACCAATCATCTTGAGCGTGGCCTTCGCTGCATTCCCATGGGCAGAAAGAACTGGATGTTCTGCTGGACGGAAGAAGGCGCAGACAATGTTGCCGTGTTCCAGACGCTGATCACCAGCTGCCTGCTGGCGGGCATCGATCCCTATAAATACCTGGTTGATGTTCTCCAACGCATCAGCTTCCACCCGGCCCGTGATATCAGGGAACTGATACCACGACTCTGGAAAGAGAAATTCGGGGTCAATCCACTAAAAGCCGATCTCGACAAGTAGGGGGAGTCTGCCCCCTGCTTGGACGCTTACACCCCAACGCTATTTTTGCAATTAAACTTGGTGACAAATCCGTAAACCATAGGGTGAGTGAAGCCGTTTGGGGATTCTTCTCGGCATACATTATTCTTTTCGTGATGATGTTTCTTGCTTTGCTGGCGACAGGCCTTGATTTTGAGACAGCTTTTTCTACCTTGGCATCCATTATGAACAATCTGGGACCTGCATTGGGTGATGCAACCAAAAACTATCAGTCACTTCCTGATACAGCCAAATGGATTCTTGGTTTTGCCATGCTATTGGGGCGATTGGAAATATTCACACTGGTCGTTCTATTCACCCCTGCTTTTTGGCGCTATTAGCACTTTATACCAATCGTCTTTTTTAACTACCGTAGTAAGCATGTAAAACTGAACGACAGAAAAAACGAAACAATGAGTAAAGCCTGATATTGCCAGGTGTTTCAATGCAGGTTTGGCATTCAGACTGCCAGCATAAAGAAGAGTCAGAAGAGTCGATCGTCATTGAACAGGAAGCATCCCAAGCCATTTAAGGCTTGGGATGCTTTTGCTTATATTACTTAAATAAACGTCTATGGATTTACACCAGCAACCAACTTACTCTGAATATCATTTAAAATAGCCGGTAAATCATTAATAGTATCAACCACGTAATGAGCACCTGCTGACAGTAATTTATCAGCCGCTACCTGTCTTCTTTCCTCCTTGAGGAGCTCAGAAGCCTGCTGGTATTCATCCAGTGTAAAGCCCGCTTCATTGCCTGATAAAGTCAGACCTACCGTCCACATACCTGCATTAATTCCTTCAGTGATACCCGGTGCTGAATCGTCCACTTTGACGCAGTGGCTAACAGAAGTCACACCAAGGTTAATCACATTTTGTAGTGCCATCCAAGGGCCAGGGCGAGCTCCTGCTTTCAGGTCATCGCACGCTACAACACTGTCTGGGGTATAGCCTTTTCTTGCAGCCTCAGGGATCAAAATATCCATGACTTCACGGGGGTAGCCTGTACATGACCCTATTTTAATACCCTCTTCGCGCAATTTTTTTATGGTCTCAAGCGCACCCGGAATCAGATCGACGTACTGTGAAACTTTTTGTTTTTGCAATGGCATAAATGTGTTGTAGATAGTGTCAATATTGTTATCAGCCATAGCCTGGCCGAACTGCTTCTGCCAGCGTTTATCCACACTCTTCAACTGCCCCAGTGCTTTTATATGATCCCGTTTACCCAGCCCCATGGGTACACGAGCCTCCAACAGCGACAAGTCAAAATCGTAAGCTTTTTTAAACGCTTCCACAAACACAGAAGTAGGCGCCCATGAGCCAAAGTCAACGACAGTGCCCGCCCAATCTAAAATAACTGCTTCAATCGCATTCTGCTGAATCATTACTTCATTCCCTAACTAGAGACTTTAACGGCTTGCTTAACAATATCAAGAGCACGGAATAACTCTTCACGAATAATAGTAATTAGTCGTTTAGTTGTATAACGCTACTACATTGATAAACTTGATAAACCTTAAAACTCAGATCTTTATCCAAGCATTTATAAAGTACTTGCTCTCTTACTCTCTTACTCTCTTACTCTCTTACTCTCTTACTCTCTTACTCTAATGGTGCAAAAAATAGCGTGTGTCTTCATCAAAAGCCTATTGTGTGTTTTGATGGTCGAATGATGACTGCCAGTTAGCAGTTAGCATGTGCCTCACTGGAATTGGTATCCCCCTTGCCCCATGCAGATGCAGATACGGGTGTTGTGTATGACCCGCATTCATTCACTTACCTCCAGTACATGCTTTCAGAAATAGCCTGGATAAGCGCCATAATATCCTGCTCGTAAACCTCTCCAATATTGCCTACTCGAAAGCAATCAGCATCAGAAACCTTACCAGGATAAATCACAAAACCTCTCTCTTTAAGTGCATTATAAAAACGACGAAAGTCGTAATTTTTATAGTTAGGAAAATAAAAAGAAGTGATAAAAGGAGAGTGTAAATTAAACGGCAAAAGGCAATTAAAACCCAGTTCAGACATTCCTTTTACAAGGCACGCCTGGTTGTTTTTATAGCGCTGATAACGTGCCTCTATACCACCCTCCTCCTCCAGTTCTTCAAGGGCCTGATAGAATGCTCTTACGGTGTGGGTTGGGGAGGTAAAGCGCCATTTTCCATGGTTATCCTCCATACAACGCCATTGCGCATATAAGTCCAGCGATAAGGAACGGGCAATACCTTTACACTGAACCAGCTGCTCTTCCCTGGCAATCACAAAGCCAAAACCAGGTACACCCTGAATGCACTTGTTAGCGGAGCTAATGAGGTAATCAATCCCCAACTTTTCAACATCAATAGGTATACCACCAAAGCTACTCATGGCATCAGCAATCATAATTTTATTGTGCTGTTTTACAACACCAGTCACAGCTTCCAGCGGGTTAATCATGCCCGTTGTCGTCTCACAATGCACCATGGCCACATGGGTAATGGCTGGGTCACACTGTAAACACTCATTTACTGCTTCCGGGGACGGGGCTTCTATTTCCTTCAAGTCAAGCACCGTGTGCGGTATCTTCAAATAACGCGCTATCTCAGCGATACGCGCGCCATAAGCGCCATTGTTGATGACCAGTAGCTTACCTGTCTCCGGAATAACGCTGCCGATCGTCGCTTCTACAGCGGCCGTACCACTGCCCTGCATAAGAACACTGGTATAACCGGAAGATGTTGTTGCCAGCTGTACCAGTCGAGAGCGAATCACCTGAACGATATCAAGGTTGTAATCATCATCCCAGGTACACCAGTCCCTCAACATTGCTTCACGCACCGTGCGAGAAGTGGATAATGGTCCGGGAGTTAACAGCAAGTAAGGGTTATTATTGCTGGGCATAGATAAATCCTTTCAATTTCAATAACAAATCTGGTATATACCAATATGATGATGTATATTAGAACTTACGCATTGACAGCTCTGACAAAAGATAGTTTTAGCCATTCTTTCTCCTCAGAAAAGCTTTTTATGAACGCCCAGGTGGTTTCTTTGAGGGCATCTTTCTTAACGCTATAGAGACTCCTGAGTGACTCAGGTACCTTCATGGCTTTAAGGCAGGTATATCCAAAGATAGCAGCAAAGATGTGATTTCTGGCTTGCTGCTTTCCCCTTACCTGAAAGCGCTCAATATTACAGAGTTGCTTCAGTGCCCCATGATACTCTTCCATTGCCCAATGGTGTTGATGAAGCGGGTTAAAGCCTGACTTTGATAATTGTTCTGTTCCAGCATGGGGTATGTAGACAACGTCATGGCGCAGCTCGTTTTTTAGCCGCGTCCGGTAACGTTTCACATAACCAACGTTACGTAGCCAAACAGTTATTCCCTCGTTGGGAATCTCCAGGCTCTGCACCTGTTGGTAGTGACCCTTTTGAATAGAGGCAGTACGGTTGCTTTTAACAGCGAACATAAAACCCAGACCACTGTTTTTTGCTGCCTTCAGGTTTGCAATACTGCTATACCAGGAGTCCCCGGTAACAAATGCAGGTCTCACCTCCCATGCAAGCACCTCTTGTAGCATGGGGACAAAATAGTCATTTTTGGATTTTCCATCTGCTGGATCATAGATGCGAAAACTGACAGGCAGACCGTACCCTTTGATATCGGTGAAATAGAGCGTGATGAGGCTAATTCCTTTGACGGCTTTGTGGTGTTTTCCGGCATGGGAATAAAAGACAAAAGACGTGTATTTAGCGGACGGCTTGTCCAGCACAGAGTCATCAACAGAGAGTGTGCCGTCTTCGAGAATGAGTTTAGCTGAAGCCTCCAAAAAAAGGTCTTTGGGGGAAAAGTCTTCGCGCTGTAGAAACCGGTTAACACTATGGTGTGACATACCGCTCAGCTCACTAAGGCGAGTACAGGTTGCGGATTTGGGTTCACACAGCAGAAATCCAGTATATTTTGGAAGATCACACATAGCTGCTGTTGGTTTCGTTATCGTTCTGCGCACGACGGCATCCACTGCTTTTTTTGCTGGTTTACCAACTTTAGTGATTGATTGTTTGTCAATGCGAAATTTCTATCTTTCATGAATTTTGACTGAAACTCGCAAGTTACGCAACGCTACCACATATAACGTCTATCCCATTGAACCAGTTACAATCTGTTGTTATCCATATTAGCGAAGTGCGTAACTTCAGTGAAACTTTGTAAACATCTGCGATAAAGCTTCATAAAAAATTCACAATAAGCCCCCTGGGAAGCAATCTTAACAATCTACTTCTAACTGAACCCTGAACTTGTAACTATCAAACGACACAATCAGCAGCGTATTGACAGAACTGCAAATACCTACGGTAAACAGATAATGATCACAGGCAGTACTACTTCTCGAAGCATCTGCCAGTCCCTTTGTGAACAAAAAAACGACCTTCTGCCATCAGGGAAAAGACTTCCCTCTGAACGCCAGTTAAGCGAGGTTTTTAGTACAATACATATTACCCTCCGCGAAATCAAATGGTCAGCGACCAAAATCGTATACCTGAAACATAACTGATCAGTGCCTCTGTGATAATAGCGCCAACCAAGGTACAGCGTTTATTAGGCTTACCGTTAAAAACGCCGACTTACAGACTTCAACGCCTTCGTTCTGTGGATAAGCGTTCTGTTTTGTATGTTGAAAACTACATACAAACCCATTAGCTCCCGAGGTTACTCCTCGATAAAAATCTTTAGCATTCATTATCTGATATTTATCAACAACACTATGACATCACCTACACCAATATCGTCTTTCAGTTATACTCGTAGGCTTACATGGCGAAGCTGCATCTTTACTGCATCTTTACTGCATCTTTACTGCATCTTTAAAGGTGGCTCAGGGAAGCTCGGGGCCGTTAGTAACCCGTAAAAACCATAACCAACACCACCGATTAATTGATGGCGATTTTGAGTACTGCCGTCAGGATGCTCTCGTTGTGACAGAAGAAACCCCATAGAAACGTCATCGTTGAATCATCATCATGACAAGGCAATATGTCACAAATTTGCAAAAAATTATTCACAAAGTAGACATCTGAATTTCCTAATATGCTAGCACTCATTCAAATTGATCTTGACCAATATTATTGTGTTTCAGCAGCCTGAGGGTATGCCGCGATGAAAAAATCAAAAAAGATAATGACGCTGATAGTATCATCCCTAATGGCCTGCTCTGTAGTAGCAGACCAGCAGAAGCTGAGCGTATATACCGCCTTTGAGTCAGATTTACTTCAGCGCTACAAAGACGCATTTGAGGCAGAGCATCCTGATATCATCATCAAATGGGTGCGAGATTCAACCGGTGTCATCACAGCAAAATTGCTGGCTGAAAAACAAAACAACCAGGCCGATGTGGTGTGGGGTCTGGCCGGTTCAAGTATGGCGTTGTTAAAAAAAGAGGGGGTTTTATCGCCATACACGCCTGCTGGCCTGGAGAAAATCAAGCCTGCACTGGTTGACCCTGATGCACAAAAAGCCTGGTTTGGTAACCAGGCTTTTTTTAATGTAATTTGTTATAACACAGCAGTGGGAAAAGCAAAAAACATTCCTAAGCCAGAGACATGGAATGATTTATTGAAACCTGTATATAAAGGGCAAATCGCCATGCCAAACCCTTTATCATCGGGCACAGGCTATATGCAGGTCGCTGCCTGGTTGCAAACAATGGGAAATGAGAAAGCCTGGACCTACATGAACAAGCTTGATAATAACATTGCCTACTACAGCCATTCTGGCTCTAAAACCTGTGTACAGGCGGCTATGGGGGAAGTTGCTGTAGGTATATCTCAGGCAATACGCGGCGCACAACTTAAAAGCCAGGGAGCACCCATTGACCTGATTCTTCCTGAGGGAGGCATCGGCTGGGATGTCGAGTCCGTAGGGCTGGTGAGCAACACCAAACACCTGAAAGCAGCCAAAACCCTGGTAAACTGGACGCTCACCCGAAAAGCCAATGAACAGTATGCCCAGAAATATGCTGTTGTTGGCCGCAAAGACGTTAACAAACCCGTCAAAAACTACCCTGACGTAAAAAGTGCCATGGTCAAAATGGACTTTAGTGAAATGGCTGATGAAAGAGACCGTGTACTGAAAGAATGGTCACAGCGATTCGAGCAAAAAACCAGCTCATAACCCCTGTTTTCCAGTTTACGCTCATAGTCCTATAGGACTATGAATGCATGTTTAGGAGCTTGATCATGAACGCTTTCCTCTCGGTCAACGGTATTAGCAAGCGGTTTGGAGAGTTTAACGTATTAAACGATATTTCTTTGTCAATTAACAAAAGCGAGTTTATTTGCTTTTTAGGCCCTTCTGGTTGCGGAAAAACCACGTTATTAAGAATTATTGCAGGACTCGAAAGCAGCGACAGTGGCGAAATCTGGCAGAATGGTGAAAATTACACCCATCTATCACCCGAACAGCGGGACTTTGGTATTATTTTTCAGTCCTATGCTTTATTTCCCAATCTAACCGTTGCTGAAAATATCGGTTTTGGCCTGCGAAATCAGGGAAAGACCCGCCAGGAAACCCGGAGAGCGACTTCTGAGTGGCTGGAAACCATAGGACTGACAGAAGCCAGTGATAAATACCCTTATCAACTGTCAGGAGGACAACAGCAGCGTGTGGCTCTGGCACGGGCCCTCGCACTCTCTCCCGGGCTATTGCTTCTTGATGAACCTTTGTCTGCACTTGACGCCAAAGTGCGTGTCAAGCTTCGTGAAAAGATAAAAAATCTCCAGAAAAAGCTGGGTATTACTACGATTATGGTGACCCATGACCAGGAAGAAGCGATGGCAATGGCTGACCGTATTGTGGTAATGAACCATGGTCATATAGAACAAGTGGGTACACCCCAAACCATTTATCAACAGCCTCGCTCTCGTTTTGTCGCTGAGTTTGTTGGAGCAATGAACTTCATTGATAGTCGTTCTCTGCCCTTGTTTAACAATGGCACTGAGTCCAAAGAAAATATTCTGGGCATTCGACCAGAAGACATCTCCTTCGAAAACAGCACTGAAAAACTGCCTGTTTGTGTCAATAATATTGAATTTCAGGGCGCGTTTGTTCGAACACAATGCAGCCCTATTGGCTGGGATGCACCTGAAGCCATCACCGTGGATGTCCCCATCCATGAACTGAAAAAACTGGCATTAAGCCCAGGCTGCCACAAAGGTTTGACGATAAAAAAACAGTGTATCCATCAATTCACAGGACAGGACTGACGAGCACTTTATGAATATGTCCCGCTTGGAACTGGCAATGCCCTCTCTCTTCATAAAAAAAAAACTTGCTCCCTGTAAGGATAACCTGATACTTATCACTGTTGTTACGATCACTATTGTCTACCTTGTTACCACTGTATTGCTTCCTTTACTGGCAATGTTAACAAGGAGTGTTAAAGACAGTGATGGGTATTTTGTCGGCCTTGCTAACTTTTATGAGTATCTGAATAATCCGGCATTAACAGCTTCTGTCAGTCATACTCTGACAACAGGTGTTATAGTAACGACACTTGTTGTTTTTCTGGCATTTCTATACGCTTACGGCTTAACACGCACTTGCATACCTTTTAAGTCAGTATTTAAAGTACTGGGTATGCTACCAATTCTGGTTCCCTCACTGCTGCCCGCTATCAGTATGATTTACCTTTTTGGTAACCAGGGTGTCGCTACCGATATGTTAATGGGCCATTCTATTTATGGGTTACTTGGTATAGTTATCGGCTTGGCATTCTGGACATTCCCCCATGCCGTGCTCATTTTAAATACGGCGCTTTCAACAGCGGATGCCCGGCTCTATGAATCAGCACGAGTGATGCGCTCCTCACCATTTTACACGTTTATTACCGTCACCCTGCCAACAGTAAAGTTTGGTTTAATCAGTACTGTCACTGTGATTTTTACATTGGTAGTTACCGATTTTGGTGTCGCCAAGGTGATTGGTGGGCAATATAATGTCCTGGCAACGGATATTTACAAGCAGGTTATTGGCCAACAAAACTTTGCTATGGGAGCTGTGACTAGTGTTTTTCTACTAATGCCCGCTATTTTAGCATTTATTGTTGATAGAAAGGTTCAGAAAAGACAAAAGGCGTTATTTAGTTCTAAATCAATCCCCTTTAAACCTGCTCCCAACCGCCTCAGAGACAGTCTGTTTTTTATTCTCTGCAGCCTCATTGTATTAGGGATTGTTACAGTGATTGGTATGGCTATCTATGGCTCTCTGGTAACTTTCTGGCCGTGGAATACGCAGCTTTCTTTACGTAACTACCAGTTTGATGCATTTAGTTCCAGTGGCTGGGATCCCTTTTTCACCTCGCTGAAGCTGGCCTTTGGCACCGCTATTGTGGGCACAATCATTATATTCATTACTGCTTATAATTTGGAGAAAAGCACCATGCCAAAGGCTATTCGGGAGATTATCCAGGCAATGGCTATGCTGCCTGTGGCAGTGCCAGGCCTGGTGTTGGGCCTTGGCTATATCTTTTTCTTTAATATGCCCGAAAATCCGCTAAATCTGCTCTATGGCACCCTTGCCCTGCTGATTATTAACACTGTGGCACACTACTTTACTGTGGGTCACTTAACTGCACTTGCAGCCCTAAAGAAGCTTCCTGTTGAGATTGAGCAAGTGGCTGCATCACTGAAAATCCCCCAATACAAAGCCTTCCTGAAAGTCTCCGTGCCGTTTTGTCTTCCAGCCTTGCTGGATATCAGCATCTATCTTTTTGTGAATGCTATGACCACAACCTCTGCTGTTGTCTTTCTCTACTCACCTGACTTTATGCCTGCCTCTGTGGCGGTGATGAATATGGAAGATGCCGGGCAAATGGGGCCTGCCAGTGCTATGGCTGTTCTTATTTTATTGACAGCTACCAGCGTAAAGCTACTTCACTTACTGCTTGGAAAAGTCATACTAAATCGTACTGGGGCTTATTATTAATTGGGTGTGGTTCTCTTGAAACGACGAGCCAAGGCAGGAAGACCAGGGATTTTCAGTCTATAAATACGAGAAAAGAAGGCAGATTCATGGTGACATAAAGCTACGAAACCAGTAACGCCATGAACCAGCCTCCTGTGAACGCATCTTACGCCAATACCCTCGAATCTTCACCTTCTTCAGACTTCTTTTCGCCCGCGCAGGTCGCTGCCGTTTACACTGTTCTGCCCCATATCCGCACTGCAGAGTCAGTAATCAACAGGGATAAGAAGCAGGATAATGTCATTCATTTTCGTCCACCGGTTCGCAATAAAAGGGTCTTTGCCAGTGTTGAAAGAACAGCGGAGCAAGTGATTGAAGAGGCATTTGATGAAGCCTTGAAAAGAGACCCGGAGAATAAACGTCAATGGGTAATTGTTGTTGATGGTCACCCACATCAGCTCAATCCCATAGAAAAGTAATGGCAAAAAAAGGGTGGATGGGATGATTATCATGGACTTCATTCATGTTCTGGAATACCTGTGGTATCAGGTTAATCAGGCGTTGAACAAAAAACCGGGCGCAATCTCGTTCCTTTAGGGACGAGTCAAGCCCGGACAAGGCGTTAGCCTTGCTGTGATAGTCGTTTAGATGTTTTTACCGCTTTCTCTGACGGAGGCGTTCTTTGATTTTCGATATACGCTTTCACTGTTTCCAGGCTAGCCCCACCAACTGACACACAGCAATAACCAGGACTCCAGAAGTGCTTGCCCCATAGCATCGGCTTTATCTGAGGCCAGAATTCTTTTCTTAGGAAATAGGACGACTTACCTTTTAATTTGCTAACCAAGTTAGATACTGCGAGCTTGGGGTGAACACTCACCATCATATGAACGTGATCATGTTCTCCATTACATTCCAGAAGCTCACAATCCATTTGTTCGCATGTCTCCCCATATATATCAGTAAGCCGATCCAGCATCTCCTTAGTAAACACATTACGTCTATATTTAGTCACAAATACTAGATGTACATTATTTTTAAATACACATGATCTTCCTGTTCTCCATTCGTACATATAAACCTCATGGTTGACGGCAGATTTTAGTAAGAGTACCCTGTGATTATCATTTTTATAAGGTGAAGAAATGCTTCAAGGTATCCGACTCAAAGCCAATCCAATGGAGCAGCAAAAGCTGATTCTGTCTCAATGGATGGGTTGCGCTCGGTTTATCTGGAATGCAAAGTGTGATGAAGATCGCTATTTCAGAACCTACGCCAGAAAGTACTGTCCTACGGGGACGTATCCCCCTGTCGATCAAAAAGCATCTCACTTCAAAAGTAAGGAGCTAAGCCCCTGGCTTTCTCACTGCCCCAGCCAGATTATTCGTAATTCGGCGGTTAACTGGTATCAGACCTATCATAAATTCATGAAAGGGATTTGTGGTAGGCCAAAGCGCAAGCCAAAAACCGACAAAGGTAGTGTTCATATAACAAAAGAGCTATTCAGGTTCGATGTTTGCGAGGATGGCGTAACACGTCTTTTCATTGGCACAAAGACCAATAATATTGGTTATCTGTCCATTAAGAATCATCGGTCATTCTCACAACCAAAGTCACTGTATATCAGGAAAGAGGCTGGCAGTTATTATGTGTCTTTCTGCTATGACGATGGCGCAGACGAACCAACAACCGACAAAGATAATCTGGTATGGCTGAAAGGTGCATCTAAGGAATGGCTGGATGAGCATGTTATCGGAGTAGATCGTGGCGTGGTTGTCCCTGCTCATACTGGCGTTAAGGCTTACGACTTCACCATAAACCAGAAAAACAACATGGATAAGCGCAAGCGGTATATTAAAAAGCTGCAACGCCGCTTATCTCGACAAACTAAAGGTTCTAACCGTCGTCAGAAGACCAAAAACCGGATAACCAGACAACACAGGAAAGTAGCCTGCATCAGGCAAGACTTTTGCCATAAAACCAGCCGTACAATAGTTAACAGTAAGGCCAGGGTAATTATTTTTGAGAATCTGAAAACCTCAAGGATGACCGGCAAGCCAAAGGCCAGGAAAGACCGCAACGGCAAGTTTATTCCCAATAGTGCCAAAGCCAAAGCTGGACTCAACAAAGCTGTTCTTAACGTTGGCTGGCATTATCTGGAAACCTGCACCCGCTACAAAGCCGCTAAAGCAGGAAAAGCGGTATTCAAAGTTCCTGCACCCTATACGAGTCAAGAGTGTGCTGATTGTGGTCACACTCACCCCGACAACCGCAAGAAACAAGAATTGTTTTCCTGTGGTAATTGTGGACACGTTGATAACGCTGACAAAAACGCCAGCATCGTAATTAAGAAAAGAGCAATTAATCTTCTTCTCGACTCTGGAACGGAGTTGGTCGGCAAAGGTATTCCAGTGCTGACTAAAGGGCGTGGAGCGGTTCGTAAGCCGAGAAAAGCCAGGGCTTCTCTCGCTATTCGCAATGAAACGTCAAAAAAGAAAAGAATGGTATCTACCTCGGTAGCTGCTTAGTATTGGAAGCTCGCGTCTTTAGGCGCGAGTAGTTCACTTTTCACCGGATTGGCAATAGGTGTTGTAATGAGCACATCGTCAACGCCACCGGTCAGCATGACTTCTGCTTCACTAAGCCTGGCAGCACAGATGCCTTGTGCACCGTGATTGATCTTTGACATCCTCCTCGCCCTAAAGGCGTGGAGCGGTTCGTAAGCCGAGAAAAGCCAGGGCTTCTCTCGCTATTCGCAATGAAACGTCAAAAAAGAAAAGAATGGTATCTACCTCGGTAGCTGCTTAGTATTGGAAGCTCGCGTCTTTAGGCGCGAGTAGTTCACTTTTCACCGGATTGGCAATAGGTGTTGTAATGAGCACATCGTCAACGCCACCGGTCAGCATGACTTCTGCTTCACTAAGCCTGGCAGCACAGATGCCTTGTGCACCGTGATTGATCTTTGACATCCTCCTCGCCCTAAAGGACTATCTCTTTATCACAAATCCTGAAGGCAGGACAACAGGAAAAGTGCCTGAATAGCTTGTGTCACAAGGCTTACCGCACAAAACCACTACACTATAGAGAGGCTGATATGGAAGCCTTTCTTTTATACGACAATGGAAAATATTCTGAAGTCCTGTAGTTGCTTGCTATAGAGCCTGTATCAACCCTTTAATTTAACTATAATCATTGTCGTTTATATGTGGATTTCTGCGCTTTTAATTTCCCGTCGCTGAACCACAATTTATGGATGCATCCCCTGGTGTTAAAGGCTAGACAGGTTTTTTAGCATCTCATGATTTGTGACTAAGAGATAGCCCTAAAGGACGAGGATTCCTAATCGTCACCAATCAGGTTTCCTGTTTCAACACGCCTTCCCTGGATGGTTGCTTACGCAGCCATCCCCGTTCCAGTCGCTCCACAGGCTAACCCCGCCAGCCCGGCGGTTTTGATATTCAATGCTGCTGCCATGTCTCTGTCCCAATGGGTATTGCACTGTGGACAATCCCATTCACGGATTGATAGCGGCATACTTTCGTTGATATATCCACAGCCAGGACAACGCTTTGAGCTTGGGAAGAATCTATCAATGACAGATACAGTACGACCCGCCCATTCAGCCTTGTACTGCAACTGTCTGACAAATTCACCCCAGTTAGCATCGGCTATATGCTTTGCCAGCTTTGGGTTTTTGATCATGTTCTTCACGGACAAATCTTCGACACAAACAACTTGGTTTTCGTTAATGAGTTTGCGGGATGCTTTGTGGGTAGCATCCATCCGGCAATCAGCTATTTTTGCGTGCAGGCGTGCAACGTTGAGCCTTGCTTTATCTCGGTTGTTGCTCCCTTTCTGCTTTTTAGCCAGCGTGCGCTGAAGGTAGGCGAGCTTTTGCTCGTAGCGTTTGATATGCCTTGGATTACCGGATTTTTCGCCGTCTGACGTGATGAACAAGTCTTTCAAACCTAAATCAATACCCACTGTCTTTTTACTAATGGGCATTGGTTTAGCTTCAAACCCGCACAGCATGGATACAAAGTACCGGCCTGCACGATCCTTGCTGATCGTGATACTGGAAGGTGCTGATGAGAGTTTTCTGCTCCACTTAATGGACAGTGGCTCCCTGCTTTTGGCGATGAACAACTGCCTGTCTTTCATGCTGAATGCAGACTTTGTTAATCGAATACTTTGCCTTGCATTCCTCTTCTTGAATTTTGGGTATTTGGCTCTGCCAGCCCAGAAATTCTTGAATGCTTCCTGTTGATCTCGCAGACACTGCTGAAGAACCACACTAGACACATCTTTCAGAAAAGGAAATTCTTTCTTAAGAGAAACCAGCCGCTTTTCAGCTTTTGAATGAGAGATGCTTTCACCATCGTTGTAGTAGGCATCTGTGCGAAAGCGCAGTGTGTTGTTGTATACAAATCGTGCACATCCGAATGACTGAGCGAGGAGTGTCTTCTGTTCTGCACTTGGATAGACTCTGTATTTGCAGGCACGTTTCGTATTCATACCAACATTTTACAGAAACAGTTTCACACAGTAAAGACAAATGTACCGAGTACTGCCAGCCTGAAGGCTGGTGTGCTATTCATCCCCGCACTAGAAGTACGGGGCTTTCCGCACTTTTGGTAATAATGCCAGCTCAGGAATGTTATGGGCTTATGTGTGGAGGCGTAAAGCCAGACCATGGTTATTGACAAATACCTGCATTCGCCGCAGATTGTTTTCCATCTTATCCAGATCAACAATGAGTGAAGGTGTATCAAGCTGCGCCAGTGTACTCATAATTCTATTTTCACCTTTTTGTTAAGCAGTCTAGTCTATTTATTGCCAGCGCTTATAGTGAACAAGCCTCATTTTATGGTTATTATTCAGACAAAAAAAAGGCAGGTCGCTGCGGCAGGTCTTGTTGCAACCGTCTTTTTCTGGGCCGGTAACAGTATTGCCGGGCGCATGAGCGCTGGTATGATTCCACCGGTCTCTCTTGCCTTCTGGCGCTGGACTTTGGCGTTTATTCTACTGTTACCGTTTGCATGGAAATCATTACGATCCCAGTGGCCTGTGATTTGCCGTCATAAGTGGTCTTTACTCATATTGGGTTCATCAGGTATTGCCAGCCCCAACACCTTCCTCTATCTGGCAGCGCAAACAACCCAGGCCATTAATATCACGCTCATTCAAACGTCCCTTCCCCTGACGACGTTTATATTCAGTTTTATTTTGTTGAAAGAGTCACCTTTCAGGCGACAGGTTGTGGGATTACTGCTGATTCTGGTAGGGCTGCTGGTCATTTTGGCCCATGGGGATTTTCAGCAATGGCAGCACCTTAAACACAATACCGGTGACCTCTATATGCTGGTTGCTGTTTTTGTCTGGGGACTTTACATCGTCCTGCTTCGACGCTTCTCAATTACTATTAGCGAGCTTGCCCTGTTAACGGTGCTTATAGGGATAGGCGTAATAGTACTGTTACCTTTTTACCTTTTTGAGTTATTCACTGTTGGAGACTTTGCACTTAACGTCTACTCAGGTAGCCTGCTTGCTTATGTCACCCTCTTCCCTTCCATTGTGTCTTTTCTGTGCTTGAATCATGGTGTTAAGATCCTGGGTTCAAACACAGCGTCCATGTTTAACAGTTTGATGCCGGTATTTACTGCCCTTATTGGCATGGTCGTACTCAGGGAGCCACTGCATATCTACCACTTTGCTGGAGCCATTTTTATATTCTGTGGTTTGTGGCTTGCTTTGCTTGTTCAAAAACAGCGCTGGCAGAAGACTTATCAGAAGCCTTAGGGATGCTCCTGCCTTCATTTTCATGAACATAAATCCCCCGACTTTCGCAGGAATGACAGACTGTTGATGCTTCCTGAAATGCAGCTACCCTAAGCTAAGTATACGCGAAGACCGACTTTTTCTGGTTTACAATAAAGTTGGCCATCTTTTGTTTCCCAAGGGCTACAGGGAAAATCATGTACTTTAGCGCATCAGAAGTGCGGCAAATTTGGGGGTTTTTAAACGACAAATGACTTTAGCAGTGCATCAAATTATACTACTACTTTCGTGCCTGAGTCTTGGTAATTGTGGAAAGTCCGACTTTTGGCCTTTGCAGAAAAAGTCGACCTTCGCATAAGTATATGTTTTTTTGCTTTTATATAAAAAATCCTATAAAGTTCGGCTCCCGTTGGGTAAGATCAGTATTCACAATGTTCAAATGCCCAGCAAACAATGGTGAGGTGTCCGAGTGGCTGAAGGAGCACGCCTGGAAAGTGTGTATACGTTTGCGCGTATCGAGGGTTCGAATCCCTCCCTCACCGCCATATTTCTTCTCTTGTTGAACAGCTCCTGGTGATCACTGATGAATTGAAACTTCAGTGATACTCCCTGGCAAAGAAGGCGGCTGCCTTTTTTAACAGGACTCGCTCTTCTTTCAGTTTGGCGCTCTCTTTGCGCAAACGTTTGAGTTCGTCGTATAGATGTTCATCGTTCACCTGAGGACTGCTGGAAGCTTCAGGGCGGTGATACCTGGCAATCCAGGTATGCAGAGTGCCAGTATTCACCTCAAGCTCTCTGGCTGTTTCTGTCACCGGTTTATCAGACTCTACAGCCAATTTTACTGCAGATTCCCTGAACTCAGTTGTCTATGATTTCGTTTTATTTGCTGACATTTGGACACTCCTTAATGGGTTGCAATATTACCCGTGTTTGTGTGTCCGGAGAACTATAACCACTTCAATAGTATCCTGGCCGAATGAGCGGGCGCTATACATGGTACGAGTGCGTAACTTCAGTTACTTACTATACAACCTTTCTTCCTTTATACATCTACTATTTATCCGCATTGCTAATCTGGGATAGTGCTTCAGGATAATCAGAGTCGAAAAGGTATGGCTTTTCAGGTGTCGGTGTTTGTCTAAAAAGTGTCCACTAAATACACCAATAAGGTTTTTATTGGCAAGTATGGGTACTTTAGTGTATAGTCAGCTTCCGTAATTGCTTGATATATAAGCACTTGGTAGCGCATGTGGAGAAGGTTTCGAATACTCCTCATCGGCTATAACTGATAGAAACAGTTCGCAAGAAACGCGCTCGTAGCTCAGCTGGATAGAGTACCTGGCTACGAACCAGGCGGTCGGAGGTTCGAATCCTCCCGAGCGCGCCATTTTAACGCAATGTATCTTCTTGTTTTATAGCTTGCCCATTACACTATTAGTCACTCTTGCTGTCGTTAGAAGATGGCCACTGCGCATCCAAAGTCAGGGTTGGGAAGGCAATATCGGCTCCGCAGGCATGAATAATTTCTCCTGCAGTGAGTAAAATATCTTCCTGTATTCTGAGCATTTCTTCATAATCCTTACAGGCAGCAAAACAGTAAATCTGAATATTCAGTGATGATGCGCCGTATTCCACCAGCCTGACTACTATGTCCCTGGCTTTATCAATGTCAGCGTGGCTGCTAATATATTGAGTGATTTCTTCAGTAATCGTTTTAACAGCATGTAAATCCTGGTACCTGATTGGAATGGATTGCCTGATTTTACGGTTGATAATACGTGAAGGGTTAATCACTGCTGAATTGCCAAACAAGGCATTGGGCACATAAATTGGCTGTCGATCATAATTAAGTACTCTTGTTTTACGCCAACCAATGTCTTCTACCCAGCCCTCCACATCAGTGCCGATTATTTTGATTTTCTCTCCCACATGGAAAGGTTTGTCCAGGTAGAGAACCAAACCGCCAAAAAGATTCGCCAGCATATCTTTGGCAGCCAAACCCACTGCCAAGCCACCAATTCCGCCAAAAGCCAGTAAGCCGGAAATACTGACACCGGCACTTTGCAGCAGCATAAGTCCTGCCACAATACAAATCAGCAATTGAAGTAATTTGTAGATGACTTCGGCCGTGTTGGCATCAAACGCTGTGTGACTAAACGCCATTGCCCGAAGATGCTGGTAACTGCGACTGATAAAACTCAGGAAAAACCAGACCAGTAATACAATGGTGATTAAGCGTTGTATTAGCGGGATGGCCTCCAGCACTGGCAAATTAACAGTGAATAATGATAATGACCAGCCAATAGCCAGAACCCAGATCAGTGTATTCAATGGCCACCTGGCAGATAGTAGCAAAGCACTTAAATAGGGTGTTTTTTTGTTATCAATGCGCAAGCTGAGCTTAAGTAAAGCATGATTGGACAGATAGCTAAGCACAGCCGCAACCAGCACAATGACCAGCGCTTGCGTGGCCCATAGAGTATAGATCTGCATATTCTCACCCATTGCTATAAACTGCTCATTTACCCACATAAGCGAACCACACTACCATGACATTATTTAACCTCTTTATTGACCTGTTTCCCTGAAAATAGCAGCAGAAGAGACGATGAAAAAATCTGTCTGAATAACTGGCTGAATAACTGGCTGAATAACTGGCTGAATAAAAAGTGAAAGCTGAAAAACTTCATGAAACAGCATATGGATACCCTGAAAACATTTTGTTTGAGTAAGATTAGTAAACGTGCTGATATAAGCGAAGATTTCAAGCATATTGGTCAGTGATTTGTCATACAGGTAAATCATTAACAATCTGTTACCCAATTATTGAACCGTTGTGCTACACGAGGCATAGTGCCTATTACAGCAATAACTATTTTAAAGAGAACTACTGATTATGCGCTATGCCGAGATTACGGGCTGGGGAAAATCCGTTCCCCCTGCTGTATTGACCAATGATGACCTGTCAACAGTGATTGATACCTCCGATGCATGGATACGACCACGGACAGGTATTGGCCAGCGCTATATTAGCCACGTCAGCACCTCTGACCTTGCTATCGTTGCCGCCAAAAGAGCATTAGCTGCTGCCGGTCTCACAGGTAAAGACCTGGATTTGATCATCCTGGCAACCGCGTCTCCTGATACACTGATACCCAATGTTGCCAGTACGCTTCAGGCTAGTATTGGCGCTCAGTGTGGCGCTTTTGATATGAACGCAGCTTGTTCCGGGTTTCTTTACGCACTGGGCCTGGCTACCGGACAAATCCGCAGTGGGCAATCCCGGCGCATACTGATCGTTGGCGCTGAACGGTTGTCTTTTTATATTAACTGGACACAACGTGATTCAGCTGTACTCTTTGGCGATGGCGCCGGTGCTGTAATACTGGAAAGCGTTGACTCAGATGTTCCTACCGGCGTATTAAGTTACCAGACACATAATGACCCCGATGGCAGGGATTTTCTTAAAGTCGATGGCTTTGGCACCGGTATGGACAGGGAAAATCCTTATGCTATGGACTTCTTTTTACAGTTTGAAGGCAAAGAAATCTTTAAACGGGCCATCGCAGGTATGGAGAAGCTCTCCCGCGGGGTTCTGGAAGACAGCGGACTCGGTATCGGTGATATTAGTCTGGTGATTCCACACCAGGCCAATATTCGTATTATCAACACACTCGCCAGTAAAATGCAGATTCCCCTCGAAAAAACCTTTGTTAATATTGAGCACTACGGCAACACATCGGCAGCAACCATTCCTATTGCGTTGTGTGATGCCCTGGAAGCAGGTCGTATCCACGGGGAGGAAAACTTGTTGACCTGTGCGTTTGGCGCAGGCCTGACATCGGCTGCGGCCACGATCAAGTGGGGTAAGAGAACTGTGCCAAAAGGGAGCTCGGATGCCACTCTCCCTCCCTGTCAGCAGACAGGCCTTCAGTTGATTGAAAGCGCCATTATCAGAGATAAGTTGGGAGCTGAGCGTATGAAAGCGAGGTAGGGGGTGGTTGCGGCGAAAAATAGATCATCGTCGTCTATATAGAGACGGGACGGTTATGATGAATGCCTGTCTTTACAGCAACACCGGGTGATGAGTGATTATGCCACTGCCTCAGCGCTTTAATGATCAATAATTCGGATAATATCTACGGTAGTGTCCGGCACACGTTCTTCACGATCAATGCGTGTTTCGGGCAGCTCTCCCTCAAGAGCAGGCTCAAAATCCATCACATCGGAGTAACCACAATCAACACATTCCCGGTGTTCTTTGCCACTGCGGGTAAATGTGCGTACCGTATCCATTACGCCACAAGATGGACACACTGCTCCGGCAATAAAACGTTTTAAACGCATATAAAGTCTCTTCCTCACGAGCCAGTCGGTGATTATACCAGGCTCTGTTGACATAAAAACCCAAACCCGGCAAAACCCATGATCGCTGTGGCAAGGCAAGGTTATGCTACTGATACCCGCATTGCTTCCATTGCCCTCATCCCCGCGAGGCGGGAATGACGACAGTAGATTTATCAACGCCGGGTTACCCTTGTCTCTGAAGGCTCAGGCAATACCGCTATGGCGTAACAACGCATCAATACTGGGTTTTCTTCCCCGAAAATTCATAAATAATGTCATGGGGTCAGCAGATCCCCCTTTGGCCAGAATTTCATTGAGAAATGACTGGCCGGTTTTCTCATTAAAAATGCCCTCTTCTTCAAAACGGGAAAATGCATCAGCGGAAAGGACTTCTGCCCACTTATAACTGTAATAGCCTGCTGCATAGCCACCTGCAAAAATATGGCTAAAGCTGTTTTGAAAGCGGTTAAATGCAGGGGGCAGCACAACAGCCACCTGCTCACGGACACCCTTTAACACAGCTTGTACATCAACACCTTGTTTGTAGTCCTTATGCAGGCGGAAATCAAACAGGGAAAACTCAAGCTGTCTGACCATCATCATGGCTGACTGAAAATTGCGTGCGGCCAGCAGCTTGTTCAGCTTATCTTCTGGTAAAGCCTCACCGGTTTGGTAATGCCCGGAGATTTCTGCCAGGGCTTCTTTCTCCCAGCAAAAGTTTTCCATAAACTGGCTGGGTAGTTCCACAGCGTCCCAGGCAACCCCGTTAATGCCTGATACCGCTGCATAATCGACTTGGGTCAGTAAATGATGCAGGCCATGACCAAACTCGTGGAATAATGTGACCACTTCATCATGAGTCAGCAATGCCGGCTTATCCCCAACCGGTGGTGTGAAATTGCATGTCAGGTAGGCTACCGGCTGTTGGACAGTATCAATGATTTTTCGACGCACCCGGCATTCATCCATCCAGGCACCGCCGCGCTTATTTTCTCTGGCATATAAATCCAGATAAAAGCGGCCAATAATATCGCCATCACGAAAGACATTAAAAAACCGAACATCAGGGTGCCAGGTGTCAACGTTAGCCACAGGTTCAAACTGAACGCCAAAGAGTCTGGTGGTAATGGCAAACATCCCCTGAATGGCCTTTTCAGCAGGAAACCATGGGCGCAACTCTTCCTGGGAAATAGCATAGCGAGACTGTCTGAGCTTTTCGGCATAATAGCCAATATCCCAAGCCTGTATATTCTCCGCACCGAACTCTTTTAACGCGTAGGCTTTGAGTTCCGAGAGTTCCTGTTCTGCCTGAGGCTTGCTGCGTTGTGCCAGTTCTTCTAAAAAGCCAATGACCTCATCGCAGTGATCTGCCATTTTAGTGGCCAGCGAGTACTGGGCATAATTGTTAAAATCCAGCAAACTTGCCAGTTGTTGCCTGAGGGCGAGTATCTCCACAATGGCATCAGCGTTATCAAGCCTGGCATCGCCTGGTCCCTGGTCAGAAGCCCTTGTAAAATAAGCGGTGTACACTTCCTGTCGCAATGAACGGTTATTGCAGTAGGTCATCACCGGGAAGTAACTGGGAAAATCCAGGGTCAGCAACCAGCCTTTATCATGGCCTTTTGAAGCTGCCAGCTGCCTTGCAGCGGCGATAGCAGACTCAGGCAATCCTGATAGAGCAGCTTCATCAGTGATCAGTTTGGTCCAGGCCATGGTCGCATCAAGTACATTGTCGGAAAATTGGCTACTCAGCTCCGATAGCCGTTTCTTCAACGCTTTAAATTGCTGCTTCTGGGCTTCTGGCAAGGCGACACCCGCGAGTTTGAAATCACGCAGTTGGTTTTCAATGACCTTTTTTTGAGCGTCATCGTAGTTCTTGAACGCTTCAGAATCAGCAAGGGCTTTATAAACTTGATATAAACGGGGATTTTGACTCATTTTGGTGGCATATTCCGATAGCAGTGGCAAACACGCATTATAAGCCTCCCTGAGTGCCTCATTATTTACCACCGCATTCATATGCCCAACCGGTGACCATGCTTTGCTGAGCCGGTCATTGATAGTGTCCAAAGGTAACTGCAGGGTATCCCAGGTAAACTCAGCACTGCCTTTTAACAAACTCTCCACAAACGCTTCATTGTCTGCAATGATCTGCAAAATGGCCGGTTTGACATGCTCAGGCTTGATGGCACTGAACGGGGGTAAATCAGCATTTTCTAGCAAGGGATTGGTCATTAATATACTCCTGGTCAATCAGTTGAGCATCACGGTATTCTGACGATAATTCAAATTCATCTGAACGTATACCCACTATGAGTGATAAAATGATAACTTTCAGAGGGAAAAAACCCGTTATCAACGAGCGGGTTTACATTGCAGAATCTGCCGTATTGATCGGTGATGTTACCATTGGTTGTGACAGTTCGGTCTGGCCAACGGCTGTGATACGCGCAGATATGCATAAAATCACTATCGGTGAAAGAACCAGTATTCAGGACGGCTCAGTACTCCATATTACCCATGCCAGTGATTACAACCCGGCAGGCTACCCTCTGACTATTGGCAATGATGTCACCGTTGGGCATAAGGTAGTGCTTCATGGTTGCACAGTGAACGACTTTTGTCTTATTGGTATCGGCGCAGTGATTATGGATGGTGTCGTCATTGAAGAAGACGTTATCGTCGGTGCCGGCAGCCTTGTGCCACCGGGCAAGCGGCTGGAAAGTGGTTATATCTACAAGGGAAATCCTGCCAGACAATCCCGTCCGCTGACCGAAAAAGAGCGTCATTTTCTGCGTTATAGTGCCGATAATTATGTGAAGCTGAAGAACGACTATTTAAAGCTCCGGTAGTTATTGCTGACATTTTCACACACTTTCACACACTACAGGACGCGCACGGATGCCAAGGTTCCTGAAAATTCGCAGTTTAACCGTTCAATTCTTTTTGGGCATTATCACCGTCGTGGTCTTGCCACTGAGTATCATTATTTTTATGGTTGGCAGTGGCGTACAATCACAGTATTTATCAGTTTCACAGGAAAGCGTCGGCCGTACTAACGAACTGCTCGGAGAAAAAATTGACCGCTATCATGCAACGCTCTTGCAAGATGTGAAGTATCTTTCCAAATCGGCTGAAAAACTACTTAGAATTAGCTCTGTTTCTGATCAGTCTACGATTAAGCAAAGTATGAAGGCGTTTGTCACCACGCATGCCTACGACAATGTGTTTGTTGCCGATGGGGGCGGGCAGATTATTTATAGTGCCAGGGTTGATCAGCTGTCAGGGAAGAATATTTATGATAAGTCCGTAGCAGACTCGTCGCTGGCGTTAACAGCCAGTGCGGCCATGACCATGAAAACCATCGTTCACTCCGGCTCGGTAACGAATCCTGCTGACCCTATGAATAATACCGATATTATGGTTCGCCCCCTCATGGACAATGAGGATAATATCCTTGGCTTCCTTGCCCTTGAAATTGGCTATGGACATGGTATTCCTGCCATTTTGGACAGCATTCATCCTGACATCAGCCACACACAGGCCATTATTATCAACGCCGTATCCCATGTTGTTTATTCATCAGGCGCCTTCACTAACCATGCATCATTTTTAAGCAGCACGCCTTACTTAAGCTGGAAGCAACAAAGAAACGCCACTGATGCCAGCACCCAAACAGCGATTTACCCCGATATCAACGGTGTCAAGGTGTTCGGTGCTTATAGACCGGTCACTATTGCAGGATTCAAGTTGCTGCTTATCACCGAAATGCCTGTTTCCAGGATGTTGGCACCCCTCAGTGATAGTGTGGATATTTATATCATTATGTTATTAATAATTTTTCTTTTAATACTGCTTTTATCCTTTTTAATGTCTCAGCAGATACGTGTCCCGATTAAAATAATCACGGCATGGTTACAACAGATAGCCGATGGCGAACGTGTGAACTGTTATGGTTTATCACAAAACTCAGATATTGAGACCTTGTGCCAGTCAGTCATTACACTCAATAACAGTTATACCGCGCAGAGAACATTCCAAAAGCAAAAGAACTGGCTTGAACACCGGCTTTCAGGGCTTTACGAAAAAATGAATGGGCTTATGGATTTAAAGGAACTTTGCAACAACATTACCAATTACCTGGCCAGGCATATTAATGCCCCTGCTGCTGCAATGTACCTCATGGATCACAACGCTAACAGCGTTTTGATGGGAAAATACGGTTGTCCTGAAAAGGGCGGTTTTCTGACACTCATCAATACTGAAGAAGGTAGTCTGATTCATGAAGCAACAATCAGCAATAAGCCTATTGCATTAAATAATGTATCTGAAACCTTTTTCCGTATGGAAACTGCCCACCTGGATAAAAAGCCCGATTCTGTGTATGTGATGCCCTTTAACTATGGAAGTCTTGCCAAGGGGGTCATGGTTTTTGCTTTGATTAAGGGGATCAAAGCGCAGCATGAGAAATTCTTGAAAGATGCTGCTGCACCCATTGCCAGTGCGGTACATTCGCTGGAACTGACACTGGCCAAAACAGAAAAAGAATGATCTTGAGTGCGTGATTGATATTTTTTCAATGAAAAAATTCTTACGCTTGAGCTGTCTCTATACTAAAGGATATACCCAACAAAAAAGGATGCTTATGGGTGATGTAGCCTCCCTCGGCCTCGATAGTCGTTTATTTGCCAATGTGCCGACAGATCAGGACTATCTGAAGGCTCAGCGAGTCCTGTACGAAGAAAAAAGAGAGGCTGAGAAGCAGATTATCTTTAATCAATTGACCGCCCAGGATAATAACGGCTATTCAAAGAATAAGAGTGCCAAGCTTGCTGCCATTATCAGCAAACAGCGTTTTATTGTATAGTCACCCGCTCTGCAGGGGACAATTTGCTTTAGCCCGGGTTATTGCTGAGGCTGGCGGGCTTTCCGGGTTCACCCAGCAACCTGATGTGAAACAAAAGTTCTGTCGAGGATGCGATACGATCAAACAATAGCTTGCCAACCATTCCAGACTATATCTAATACCCATTGTATCTTCTAACTCTGGCAAAGATCATTGCATCATAAGGCTTAGCTTAGGGTTATACCGTAGTTAGAAAAGATGATTGGTATAAAAATACTACTGGCGGGTCATGTTTCAAAGAGGTTGATATCATATTCTCAAGATAAACTCCCCGATGACCTTGTCATGCAGTTTTTCTAAACGAGAATAGCAAATAAATGGTTTTACGGGTTAACCGCTTCATCTACACAGGTAGCGTTGTATGCCTGAAGGTGCTTTACCGTTTTTCACAACACCATCCGCGGTATCACAGTGAACACATGAAACGTTAATGACTATCACAGGAAAAATGGGCAGGATACCAGTAACGCCCGTCTATTGAGTATACGCGATCAACGTATCTGATTCATGTCCGAAAAAACAGTCAATTCATTGATTTATGCCAAACTTGTTCTTTAATGATATGCTCATCTAAGAAAAAGAGTTGGAACATGAAAATTGTCATACAGTACTGGAAGGTATTTTCAATTGTCTGCTTTCTATGTGCTTTCCTCATTGGTTGTGCAGAGGCGCCACTCTTTTCGAAAGGCCCAAATGTCTTACCCCTGAAAAAGCAAGACGCGGTGTTTGTTCAATGGGTAATTAATCATGAAGCCGACTTTAAAAAGCATTGCCGCTGGCAAGAACATATTATGCTTGGTGAAGAGGCCATCCGCATTGCCAAGGCACTCAATAACCACAATGCAGTGGCGCAATTATCGATCCAGCTGGCTTCAACGCAATTCTATCAGGGTAACTTTGAACAATGTCGGCAACTGGCTGAGCAGGCTCAGACAATTGCCAGGGCATCAGGGAGTCGAAAAGCTGAAATACAAAGCCTGTATTTGCTGTCGGCGGCTGAACGGGCGACAAAAGAACCTCAGGCAATGGCTACAGCAAAGCACGCATTAACATTGTGCCAGCAGTATCTGCCTGAAGATGGCATGCTCAAGGCAAAGGTTTTGTATAACCTGGCTGCAGCAGAGATGGAAGCAGAGTCTCCGATACTGGACAGATCGTTACGGCACTTTAAGGAGGCAGGCCATCTGTTTGAAACTTTCGGACAGCCGCGTGATAGCTTGCGCATAAAACGTAGAATTGCAGAAATTTACCTGTTACAAGGGCAATACAGTGATGCTGAAAAACTACTCGGTGTTATCAATGCAAGTCTGAAGTGTCCCAGGGAGAAGATGATCAATGCTTTTCAGCTGGCAAAAGTGCAATTTCACCTTGGACAGTGGCAACAGGCAAAAATCAACATTGATAGTGCGTACACAAAGGCCATAAAACTCCAGGCAAAAGCCGACATTCAACGAATAAAAGCCTTGAAGCAACTGATAAACAATCGTCTGCCATCTTCAGCTTCCCCTTCTATTGAAAAGTAGGGTAGTGGCGTAATGAAAACTATACCAGTGTCACCAGTGTCACCAGCGTCGTCCCCGCGAAAGGCTATCTTTTAGTCATATCTCCACCCAAACGGCAAAGCTACTCAATGCCGCTATGGATGGAGAATTTCGCAATGTTCGTTAAAAGGCTACCCTTCAAGTAAACATAACGTCATCTGACGTCATATCGGCTCGAAGCAGAGATGCTCGCCCAAGGTCAAAACCCACTACCGAAATATAATATTCAAAAAAACAGCTTAACTGATTGCACCCTCTGTCTTTTGGCCAAAGTGAACGATCTTCAGTCCAAACCGATAATTCATTGGTCAAAATAGCTTCTGCCTGTATGTTGATGGACTCAATAATTGCCTCTTCTGAGGACTCCTCATCCAGTAGATAGGAACCGCCTTCAAACGTCCAGTCCACCGGCTGTTCGGCATCCAGCTTTTTTACCCATTGAATAAAAGCATCACGCGGCTTCAGCGTCACCACACAACGATTCACATACTTCATAGTATGAGACTCCCTATACATACTGACCTGCACAATACCCTGATGCCACCACTGATGACTGACAGTAAACAGCCCCAGGAGTAAGCGGCAATTCATGGTCCACTGCTTTGTTTTGCAATAGTGTTGTTTTTAAGCGTATTGTCACACCAGCTTCATCGTATTCTGACAACAGAGGTGGGTAGAATAGAAGAAAAAACCAGTGAATGTAAAATAAAGCAGCCAGGCTCTATAAGCAAGTCTGCCATAATCGTTAAGCGTCAATCAGACCGACTAAAAATACTGCTCACAGGAAAGAAAGGGTATCATCCACAAGTCGTTTGATACCCCTGGGATTTAAGCCGTTTTGACCAAAGGCTTTGATACCATGGTCAAGTATCGTGCAAGCAGCTTATAAAATTCATGAGGTTTTTCGAACATAGGGCTATGGCCACAGTAACCTACCTCGTTATAGGTCATGTTTTTATAACGGGATGTCAACTCATACCAGGAACGACCTGGGGTAATCACATCATGATCTCCCCAGATAAGCTGTATAGGACACTTGACCTTTTCAAGGCTTTCGCGAACACTGTACCTCCGACTGATATTTAACCATTTTATGATGGATTTAAAGGTATCTTTTCCAAGAAAAACCCGTTCTATATCATTAACAGCTTTATGATAGTCTTCCTGAGATAGATTTTTACGGTCATACATAACGCGACCAACAAGGATATCAGCAGCACCGGCACCTCCCTCTTTCCAATCGGCCAGTGAAACCCCAACACTAAGCTCATCCAAACCCGGTGAACCACTTATGACAATGCCATTGACTGCATCGGGAAATGTGGCTGCAAAATCCATTGCTATGAGGCCACTCATAGAATTACCTACTAAAATAGCAGGCTCTGAACCTGTATTTTTATAGAGGCACTCCTGAATAATGACGCGGGCATTTTCCAGTTTGCCACCAAATCCTTCAGGAATTGATGGCTCAAGAACGGTTACAGTATGACCTTGTTTGCGGCAAAGTTTGGCAACATCGTTCCATATCCAGCCACGAGCAAAAAGCCCTGGCAGGAAGACAATATGACTTGGTGTCATCAGATTCTCCAGTTCCTTGAGATAGTTGTTTTATGTTTATTATTTTTTGATGACTGCACGGAAGTGCTTCCTTTGCGCCTCCCAATGGGGGGGTTAATCCTCCATTACAGACCCACATCCTTAATCAAGGATGGGTAGAACTATAACGGCCTGTCAAACCGTTTCTTTAATGTCCGCAATAAAAGTACCAACTATTATTAAAAATAAAATCAGTTATTTATAATAGACAGTTAAATATGACAGTATTATTTCAAAACAATGATAGTTCGATTTCTATTTTTTCTGCTCAACAGGTAACAGTTCATATTGTCGTCTTTGGACATGCTCACCCACACATCTGAGCCACTGCCTCTCAAGATTCTCGCTACAGTTAGACTTTTAAGTTTAAGGCATTGTCTGGTAAGGAAAAAACTTGAGCCAAGCTGATTCTTGCACGATATTAATACTTCATCTTATATTTTCTGTCCTGATTTTACGAGCCTCTCAGCTTCCTCCCACCAATAACACTGTTCAGGAGTAAATCATGGCAACACGTATTGAACACGATAGCATGGGCGAACTGGAAGTCCCTGAAGATGCACTTTATAGCGCTCAGACACAACGCGCCATTAACAACTTTCCCATCAGTGGTCAGGGAATGCCAGAATCCTTTATCCGGGCACTGTTGCTGGCAAAAAAAGCAGCGGCCAAGGCAAACACCGAGTTACAATTGTTAGACGCAACGATCGGACATGCCATCTGTAATGCGGCTGATGCACTGCTGTCAGAGGAAAATATGATAAAACACTTCCCTGTGGATGTGTTTCAGACTGGATCTGGTACCAGTTCGAATATGAACGCCAATGAGGTCCTGGCAACACTGGCCAGCCGCAACTGTGGTGAACCTGTATCTCCCAACGACCATGTGAACTACGGGCAAAGCAGTAACGATATTATTCCCAGTAGCATTCATATCAGCGCTGCCATAGCCTTAAATGACACACTTTTACCGGCTCTCAACTACCTTTCAAACACCATAAAAAACAAAGCTGAAACCGTCAAAGAACAGGTGAAAACCGGACGGACTCACCTGATGGATGCCATGCCTGTCAGACTTGACCAGTCATTGCTTAGTTGGGCGACACAGATTGACCAAAACATTGTTGCTCTGAAAAATACACAGCCTATGCTGCAAAGCCTTGCACAAGGGGGAACAGCTGTCGGCACGGGCATTAATGCCCATCCTGATTTTGCCAAACACTTCAACCAGACATTATCTCATCTGACAGGCATTACTTTTACTAAAGCTACAAACCTGTTTACCCATATTGGCACTCAGGATGTCGTTGTATCGGTCTCTGGCCAGTTAAAAATGACAGCAGTTTCCTTTATGAAAATTGCCAATGATCTGCGCTGGATGAACTCTGGTCCACTGGCCGGACTCGGAGAAATCGAGCTGGAAGCACTACAACCCGGCTCTTCCATCATGCCAGGAAAGGTAAACCCTGTTGTGCCAGAAGCAACAGCTATGGTAGCGGCACAGGTCATTGGTAATGATGCGGCCATCACTATAGGGGGACAGTCCGGAAATTTCGAACTCAATGTTATGTTACCCATGATTGCACGAAACTTGCTGGAAAGTATGAAACTGATCAGCAATGTTTCCTACCTGCTGGCGAATAAAGCGATTAGCAGCTTTCGTGTTAATGAAAACCGCCTAAAACAAGCGCTGTCGCGTAACCCTGTTCTGGTAACAGCACTTAATCCAATTATTGGCTATCTGGAAGCAGCTAATATCGCCAGGCAAGCCTATAAAGAAAACCGCCCGGTGATTGATGTTGCTGAAGAAAAAACGACTTTATCAAGGGAGGAGCTTGAACGGTTACTGAATCCTGAAAAGTTAACACTTGGTGGCATATAACGCAGGACGGGAAGGGGTGGCAAGTATGTAGCCATTTAAAAATTGAATGCAACCGCTCCGCAGGTGCAGTATGATTATCCTGAATTCCGCAGTTGAATTTCATCAATTGCTTCTTTACCTTGCGGCAGTCAGGCTTTCGTCTTTTCATAACCCCCCCTTTTTGGGTAACTGCAGTAAATAGTTATGGCTCTTAATGGATTCCGGGGAGCTGCCAGAAATGCGGCTTTCCCGACGACAAAGATCGAGTATTTCAGCGTAAAACAGCTTCATGATGAAACGGTATGATCTTCTCGACAATGATAAGTGCTATGAACGCATACGTCAGATCCGCTGGCATGATGGAGTGAGCCGCCCTCGCTGCACAAGTGATAACATGACCCGTTAAGGTAAGGATGAATCACAGCTTGAACAAAGGCAGCGTTACTTTTGCAAAGGCTGCCAGCGCAAATTTGATGATCTGACACTTTCCGTCTTTTCGGGGCATCATCAACCTGATGAGATGGCAATCACTACACAGCCCATCTGCTCAATCGAGCACCACATTCATATGCGCTAAAATACCGCCCAGCTCATCATTACTGTTGTAGGAAATCACCAGTTTTCCCTTACCTTTCGCATTACTTTGAATAGCAACTCTTGCCCCGATTTTTTCAGCCAGCTGCTCTTCAAGGCGTCGGATGTCAGGGTCAACTTTATTTTTGCGTTTACCGTTTTTATTATTTTTCTGCTGGTGCACCCGCACCAGGGATTCCGTCTGCCGGACAGACAGTCCTTTTGCAACAATAGTGCGAGCAACTTCCAACTGTGCTGATTCGGGCAATGTCAGCAGTGCCCTGGCATGTCCCATTTCCAGATCACCATGCTCCAGCATTTTCTTGACCTCAGGGCTTAACGACATAAGTCGTAAAATATTAGCGACAGCCGCTCTGGATTTGCCAACCGCCTGTGCCACCTCTTGCTGGGTGAGCTCAAACTCCTTCTGCAGGCGTGAAAGCGCCACTGCCTCTTCAATGGGATTAAGGTCTTCGCGCTGGATATTTTCAATCAACGCCATAGCAATGGCGGCCTCATCGGATACATCCCGAATCACTGCGGGAATATCCGCTAAACCCGCAATTTGTGCTGCACGCCAACGGCGCTCACCGGCAATAATTTCATAACGATTGCTGGCAATGGAGCGTACAACAATAGGCTGCATCACACCCTGTTCTTTAATACTCTCAGCCAGCTCTTCCAAAGCCTCCGGGTGCATATCACGACGAGGCTGGTATTTTCCCCGTGAAACAAACTCTACCGGCAGATGCTTCAGCTCAGCTTCGTGTTTACTGCTTTCAACAACAGATGCTTCTGCCGATAGCTCTTCTGCTATGGCTGGATTGATATTTGCCCCCCCCAACAATGCATTGAGATTAGTACCTAAACGTTGCTTTGCCATAATTTAACGCATCCCTGTTTTCTTACCAGCCAGATCGGGTTCATGCTTTTTCAGCAGCTCTCCTGCTAAAGCCAGATAAGCAATAGCGCCCCGGGAGTTTTTGTCGTACGCTAACACAGGCTTGCCATGACTTGGTGCTTCTGCCAGCCTGACATTGCGGGGAATCACGGTTTTATAGACCTGATCACCAAAGTGACCGATCAGTTGACGTGAGACTTCCGTTGTCAGACTGGTGCGAGGGTCATACATCGTCCGCAGCAAGCCTTCAATGTGTAAATCCGGGTTAATCGTTTTTCGAATGCCGGTAATGGTGTCCATTAAGGCCGTTAGCCCTTCCAGCGCATAGTACTCACACTGCATGGGAATAATGACACCCTTGGCTGCCACCATCGCATTTACAGTCAACATGTTAAGGGACGGCGGACAATCAATCAGGATAAAATCATACCTGTCCAATACTGTGTCAAGGGCATTTTTCAGGATGGACTCTTTATTATCCATTGTCATCATTTCGACTTCAGCGGCTGTCAAATCAGCATTGGACGGAAGGACATCAAACTCAACCCCTTCGCCACGGCAGACAACGTCTTCCAGCGGGCTGCGACCTGTCAGCACATGATATACGGATTTATCAAGGTCGTGCTTGTTAACCCCGCTACCCATTGTGGCATTTCCCTGAGGGTCAAGATCCAGCAGTAACACCCGCTTTCCTGAGGCCGCAAGGGAGGCCGCCAGATTGACACTGGAAGTAGTCTTACCCACTCCCCCTTTCTGATTGGTTATCGCAAGAATTTTTCCCACAATCGCCTGCCACCTTTTATTACTTATTACGCAGAATCACAAGATGACGCTCGCCTTCACTGCCAGGGACTTGCAGGAGGATAGACTCCACCAAATCAATGGCAGTGTTTGCCGTCAGCTCAGTAAGCTCTTCCTCAGGATATAGCCCTTTCATGGCCAGATAAACACCTGATTGACGCAAAAGATGCTTTGTTCCCTGCACCATGGCCAATAAAGAGCTAAAGGCACGAGACGTAATTTCATCAAATAACCCCTCTGGCATGTAGGCTTCCACCCTGGCATTAACCACCGTCAGGTTATTTAGACCCAGCTCCAGCTTTGCCTGCGTCATGAAACGAGTTTTTTTACCATTGCTGTCCAGGGTTGTGACTTGTCGCTCAGGATACATAATAGCCAAAGGTATGCCTGGTAGCCCAGGACCTGATCCCACATCCAGAATGTTGTCGCCTTTAACGTAAGGGGTAATACTCAAACTATCGAGAATATGACGTGACACCATTTCCACAGGGTCTCTTACAGCCGTCAGATTATAGGTTTTATTCCACTTTGCCAGCAACGCTACGTACTGTGTGAGTCGTTCAGTCTGTTGTTCCGGTAACGAAAATCCCAGTAATTCTGTGCCCTGGCATATCTGATGGTGTAATTGAGAAGGTGAGGACATGTCACAATCCGGTAAGAAATATAACGGCAAATTGTAGGCTTGGTTGATACCATAACACAAACGTACTTTTCTTTTTTGAGGTTTCCCTGGGAACTGCGGGAGAAGTCCTGGCTTTTCCCGGCTTACGAATCCCTCTGCGTCTTTTAGTCAACCCGGGAATACCCTTGCCGACCAACTCCGTTCCAGAGTCTAAAAGTCGATTAATTGCTCGTTTCTTAGTTACGATGCTGGCGTTTCTATGGGCATTATCAACATGTCCACAGTTACCACAGACAAATAAACTCTCCGTTCCTGTTCTTTTGGGCTTTGGGCTTTGGGCTTTCTGGTCATTATTGAGGTTTTCAGGTTCTCGAAAATAATGACCTTAGCCTTGATTACAGGAAGGGAAAGAAAATCATTGCAACAACGGCACCGCTGGCTTCAACCCCCATGCCAGGACTTCAAGCAGCATTTCACGAAAATAGTCGTTTTTGGTCTTGCCTTCATACTTGTCGCATATCCTATAGTTCACTGGCATATGGCGACCCGCGATGTCGGTGTAATAGAGGGTGACGAGGTTAATCCCCTTGATCACCCGGTGGTGTTTACCAGACCAGAAGTGACTGACCAGCGCCACAAAATGACTGTAGGGTTTATCGGCAACAGTATCATCAACGCTCAATGAGCCATCCACAAGGCATAAGTCCTGAGCTGCTTCGTCGAACATGTCCTTTGGTTGATAATCTTCGCGGTTGAGAAAGCGGTTAACGTTATCGTGGGAAATTCCGGACACTTTTGCCAACACTTCTGCCAACCTTGTGCATGTTGATGATTTGGGTTCGCTGATCAGAAATCCCATGTATTGTGGAAGTGTGCATTGTGCTGTTGTTGGGCGAGTCGTACTTCTCACTGTCGTCCCTGAAAGATAGTCATTGCAGTATTACTGGCGATTATCAAATTTTTGGATTCGCTGTCAATGCGTAAGTCCTAACATTATAAATAAACAACAGTTTTTTCCCGCCAGCTCTGTTCTATCAGGCCAATTAACCAGGCAAAGTAATCACTGCCCATTATTCGATCTCTGGATATTGACATCCTCCTCCAGCTAGGTCGCTGGAGGATTCCTGTTACCAGGCAGCTACTTTCTCACGATTTTGCTGAAGTTCCTGCTTCTTCAAAGACTCTAACGAACCCTCTCCACAGGCTAAAACGCTGTGTCCCAACGCTAGTGCCGGAAAGCGCTGATATACATACAAGCAAAAACATGTTTTGATTCGCACCCCTTTTTTTAACAGCAGTAGCACGGATGCCATCAAAGCATACCCAGCAGATCATTTTGTCAGAGCAGGAACGTAGTGACCTGGAGCTTCTTGTTCGCCAGCGGAAAAGTGCTCAATCCATAGTGCTCAGGGCTAAAATCATATTGGCTGGTGCAGAAGGGAAAAGTCTTCTCGGGACAACAAAAGAACTCAAGTGTAACCGTGAAACCGTCACACGCTGGCGGAAGCATTGGGTTGAACGTAGTGATGAACTGCCTGTTTTGGAAAAACTAAAAGAAGCGCCTCGCCCCGGTGCAAAACCCAAGTTTACCGAAGAGCAAATTTGCCTGATTGTCGCTATGTCCTGTGACAAGCCTGAAGAGCATGGTTATCCATTCAGTCACTGGTCAGAAAGCTCGCTGGCTATGGCGGCTCAGGATAAAGGTATTGTCCCATCAATCTCACAGAGACAGGTGGGGCGTTTTTTAAAATCAGGCCGATATTCGTCCCGATAAAGTGAAGGGCTGGGTAGACACCCCAAGGGATGAAGACTTCGAAATACATAGCGCTGACGTCTGCGACACCTATCGTCAAGCTATTGAACGTGCTGAGCAGGGAATTCGTACAATATCCTTTGATGAAAAAACGGGCATGCAGGCATTAGAGCCATTGACAGGGGGAAAGCCTGTCAAGCCGGGCTATATTGAAAAACGTGAGTTTGAGTATAAGCGCCATGGAACTCAGGCCCTGCTGGCTGGGATGGATGTCGTGACAGGCAAGATCATTCCCCTTGTAAGGGATACACGGAAAGAACAGGACTTCGCCGACTGGCTTGATAATACGCTGGAAAGTGACCCTGCCGCAACGGGCTGGCATTTTGTCATGGATCGCCTTAATACCCATATGTCAGAAGCCGCAGTTAAGGCAGTAGCCAGGGTTGAGGGTACAACGGAAAAAGAGCTGGGTCTAAAAGGGAAAACCGGCATCCTCAAGAATATGAAAACACGGGCAGCCTACCTGAGTGATATATCCCACAAGATTGTGTTTCACTATACCCCGAAGCATGCATCGTGGCTATACTCGTGACCGTTGAAGATGCTTGATTTTTCTGCATTTTTTTAGCAATCTCAACGGATGCCAAAATTTATGCTCACACCTCAGCAAAAATCAACCTTGGAGTCCCAACACAAAACGTCGCGGGATGCTCGGGAGTGTGACCGTATTAAAGCCGTATTACTGAGATCTGAAGGCTGGTCAATAACCGCCATTGCTCAAGCATTGAGAAAAAGTGAATTTTCCATTGCCCGGCACATTGATGACTACCTGAAAAAGGACAAACTGAAACCTGAAAACGGTGGCAGTGAGAGTCATCTTAATGACGAGCAAAGTGAGCAGCTAATTGTGCATATTTCAGAGCATACTTACGCCCATGTCTACGAAATTGTGTCGTATATTTTTGAACGCTGGGCTGTCAAATACACCGTGTCAGGCCTCAACAAGTGGTTGCACCAAAAAGGCTTCACCTACAAAAAACCAAAAGGTGTACCGCACAAGGTGGATGCCAATAAGCAGGCAGAGTTTATTGAGCACTACGAAGAGTTGAAAGCCTCACTGCCTGAGAGTGAGGTTGTGCTTTTCATGGATGCAGTTCACCCAACGCAAGCCACCAAAATCACCTCGGGTTGGATACGCAAAGGTGTTGATAAAGTCATCAATACGACGGGCAGTCGCAACCGAATGAACATCGTCGGTGCGATAGAATTGAACAACTTGTCTGCTGCTATTTTTGATCAATTCGAGACGGTTAACGGGCTGGCTATCATTGAATTCTTCAGAAAAGTTAAGTCCGCTTATACATCAAAGAGTGTCATTCACATGGTGCTGGATGGAGCAGGTTATCACTATTCGAAGGAAGTCGTTGATGAGGCTGAAAAGCTGGGTATAAAACTGCATTACCTTCCGCCCTACAGCCCAAACCTGAACCCAATTGAGCGGTTATGGAAGGTAATGAATGAGTACGCTCGAAATAATCAATACTTTGCAAAACCGAAGGATTTCCGGAAAAATATACGTCATTTTCTGTATGTTACGCTACCAGAAATAGGTGCTTCGTTAGTGAGCAGGATTAATGACAATTTTCAGATACTGAATCCTGCATCTTGAATTCACTTGGGTATAAACCAGATAGAGATATGGTTTTCTATTTTGGTGAGACGCTTTCTGAAACGAAACAGCTTTACGTCAACAGAAGATCTTAAGGTACGCCTTCATCAGTTCATGGACTTCTTCAACGAGAAAATGGCCAAGCCTTTTAAGTGGACTTACAAAGGCCGACCATTGCAAGTGTGATATTGTATGGGGATTAGCGCTTAGGGGCACTAGCTATTTTTCTGTGAATACGGTTAATACGCCGTTTTTGTTCCTTCCAGTTTTCAGAGAATTTTACTTTGCGAGAAAGCTTTCTTTGCTCCCCGGCAAGCTGGTCCTCATGTTTCCTGAAAGCATTAAGAGGCTTGTACTGCTCACCACTGGAAAGCGTGACAAACTTGGCAATACCCATATCCAGACCAACCGCTTTTTCAGAAGGGTGAACCAGCACGGGTAACTCTTGTTCGGTTTGGCAACTGATAAACCAATGGTCTGATTTGCGGGTAATGGTGCAATTCTTTATCTCACCATCAATATTGCGAGATTTGCGGAACTTTACCCATCCCAACTTACCTGGCAGTTTTACCCTGCGATTTTCGACCTTGCAGTACTTGGAGAACTGCATGATACGAATTGAGTTATGGTGATCTTTGTTGCGCTGCTTAAAACACGGTTTTTCGAACTTAACCTCTTTGATCTTTCCAGACTTTAGTTTTGCCAGATCATCAAAGTGTTTTTTCCATGCACCACCCAAATCCATTAGCTTTTGTTGCAAGGCAACAGCGTTACCTTGAGTTAGAAAACTGGTTTCTTCCTCTTTCTTCCAGATTGGCAACCATTTAGCCATTGTGTATGAGGACGGGATTTTTTCACCGGATTCCCACTTTTCATTGCAGATACTCAACGCTTTATTCCAGACAAAGCGAGCTGTACCACAAAGCTGCATGAGCCTTACATGCTGCTCTGGCGTCACCTCCAGTCTGAATTTATATGCCTTGAGAATCTTCATTTATACAATCAGTGTGCTAGTATTTTGTGTTTAAATTAAATGATTTAAGGCGTAACATCAAGTATTAGTATGCAAGAAATTAAGAAAGGTCGACACAGTGCTTATACTTTGCACTGCCACATTGTTTTTGTGACAAAGTACAGAAAAAAAGTACAGAAAAAAGGTGCTAGGCGAATTACATCTAACCAGATTGAAAGAAATATTTTCTGAGATATGCAGAAACTTTGAGGCAGAGCTAACAGACTGTAATGGAGAGGCCGACCATGTTCACCTATTGGTCGAGTACTCACCAAACACGCCAGCCATTGCGAAACTGATAAACAGCTTGAAAGCTGTTTCATCCAGACGGTTAAGACAAGAGTTTTGTGATATTGCCGGTGCGTATCGAAAGCCGGTTTTGTGGTCAAGATCGTACTTTGCTGGCAGTTGCGGAGGTGCGCCACTGGATGTAATTAAGGAGTATATTGAGAATCAAGATCAGCCCTAACGGGCTGAACGAAATTCACCTCCCGCCTAGCTCGGCGGGAGTACTCTTTCGGAACTAGATAGATAGTGTCATAGTGTTTTGATAGAAAAAAGACACTCTATGTTAATAGTACTTTGTATCAATTAATCAATTATTAGTATGGGATTATTTTGGATATAGCTAACAGGTCTAATCAAGATTGGTCGATTAAAAGGAGGTTTTAATTAAAATAAAGACTATAATTGTAAGACGCCTGAAGAGGCAAAAAATTATTTATGGTTCAGCGAAGAGTTTATTATTGTGAGATATATCAGGTCTTCTTATCTGTCTTTATGTACAGGTTTGTTTTTCTTGTCAGTTATTCTCCAGGTTCAGGCTGTTGGTTCTGGTCAGGTTGAAATAATGAATGAGCCATCAGCCGTTGCTGATACCAGCAAAAGAAAAAGACTGGAGAATTCCCTGGCGATTATAGAAGCATATAAAGGTAATGCAGGCACTGGGGAGGAGCTATTTGAAAAAGCATCTACTGAGGTTCGAAAGGTGGTTGCCGAGCTTACTGCGATGAAAACAGAAGAATTAAATAAGAGCAATTTTTCCATTAAAGTAGATGATGCATTGAAAATTGCGAAGGAAAATATCGAAAAAATTATTCTTAAGGAAAAAAAAGCTGAACTTTATCAGAGTTACGACACCCTGAGAAAGGATGCCAGTGAAGAAAAACAGAGTGAATATATCAGAGATATCATTTTATATATTAGCCAGTTGGGTACCCGACACCAGTTAATAGATGATGATATTGCCGATCATGGCTGTAACCTGTTATTCAAGCTTCCTGCAAAACAGGCCATTAAATTAATCTCCAGATATTACAAAAGCAATCTTTTAAGTAATGAGCTTTATGCATCGCTCATGCTTAATTTTATCGCCCTTGACGAATTCAGGGGTGAGGCGCTGTCAGCGTTTTTTTTCAGTGCCAGAAACCTGAAGGATGTTTTAGTATTGGTTAATGAAGACGTGCATAAATTTATTGGAGAAGGACGTGTTGTAAAGAAGCACTTTCATAAATTTATTTCAAGACTGTATAAAATCAAAAGAAATGATGATGTAAGTATGCTCGCCTATTATGCCGCTAAAACAGCACAGGTGACAAGTACTGACAAACTCAGTGGTAAAAGAAGAAAGACAAGTCTTGTTGATTTATTTCGCATGTTCCATATCAAGCCAGAAGATCAATGGCTGAGCAGCACAATTTGTGCCATAGTACATGGATTAGAAGAGGCTCGGAATAAAATAGAGCGTTTCACGTTGACTAAAAAGGATGAAGTAGAATCAGGCATCGCTGACTTTAACTTTTTAACGGCAGTCAGTCATGCCAGGAATGATTCAATATCGGAAGAAGCGCTGGTGGCTCTGATCGAAAAACACAAGCTTGAGCCTCAAAATATTACTACCGCATTTCAGAATAATTTAGCCGTTAACAGGGCATTGATAAAAAATATGGGTCATCAGGCACTATTGAGAAACCTTGGGAGGTATACGAGCCTTGGTCTACTCTCGAATGAAAGTGTAAAAGTACAGGTTATTAATAAACTAAGGGCAGCTAACAAAAAAGTCAGTCTCACTCAGTTGATAGTATCCAGAGAATTTTATAAGTCTGGCCAGTCTCCCAGTAGTGATACTCAATGGTTACCTGATGAAGATATTTTATCTGAATTAGATGATCTTGTGCAGTCGAGTATTAGAGCAGGCAGTAAAGTAAAGCTGGATAAACTACTTGTCCATTTAGTGGCTACACCTTCTCTTAAAACCAGACCTTTTAAAGAAGGCTCAGCGTTATTAGCAACTTCTATTATGAAACCATTGATTGATTCAATCTCTGGTGATGGTTGCGTGGCTTTTGACGTTGAGAAGGGTTTTACCGTATCAGAAGAAGAAATACTGGATGAACAGACACAGATTGACAGCAATAATAAATTGACTGTCATGATTTTACTGGATGTTACAGCATCTATGAAAGAAGAGATCAATGGCGTAAAAAGTGCCTTAAAGGAACTTTTCTCGGATATTGACAGTAGTGAAAGAGAAAAAAAACGATCAAGAAAAAAACAGTATGTGAAAAATATAAGAGCTGGAATTGTTGCTTATGATGATTTATATAAAGATAAAAATAATACCTGTTCCAGCAAAAAAAATGAACGATTTAATGATATCTGGTATTTTTCACCCACCGATAATTATGAGGCGCTCAAAAATTTTGTACATTCTTTAAGAGTCGTTAAGGGTGCCGATTTTCCAGAAGACGTTGCTGGTGGCCTTGAAGTGCTGAATACACTACTCATAACCGATGAACAACGGTGTTTGCCAGAGGATTATTTGACAAGTTTTTCACCTGAATATCCCTATGATATCAATCGATCTTATGCCAGTAAACTGGTTGTATATGCAGATAATTATGGTGAGTTGGTGAGTGATCCATTACATAAGAAGCTGGTTATTCATATCACAGACAGTATACCTCACGGGAAAAAGTATTTTATGCCTTCAAAAGAAGAACTTAACATTATTCGTGAATACAGAATGAGAATGGAAGAGGCTGGCTATTCTGTGTTCGCACATGATAATTTTTTTGATGGTGATCCCTTCAAACGAGACCCTGATCATTATTTTAAAAATCTGTTAAAGGGAGGAGCTAGCTACTATTTAATAAACACAAGCACACTTGAAAGAGTCAATGGTTTTTTTAACCAATTTAACACGTTATACGAGGAGCTAAAGCAGCAAGGTGCACTTGCTGAACATGTTTTCTTTGAGAGGGATAATATAAAAAAGGATGAGAACGCCATCAAAGAAAAAATCAAAGAAAAAATAATGGAAGTGTCGGTAGGTCAGTGTGCAGGTACTCATAAAATAGACAGAAGTGACAAAAGTGCTTTATCCTGTGCCTCAATAAAAAAGGCTGTCGCTGAAAAAATGTTTTTTGAAAATATGCTTGTATTTACCGATGAGAAAAGTTGCCTTGCTGATATTAGTGAAAATGTAAGGGCATACAAAAAAAGTATCAATCCGGATATAAGATTATTTCTGGTGCCACTTACGCCCCTGTCTGGAAAAGTTCCTGAAGACCTGAAGGGCAATATTGTTACCTTTGGCCTGACAGAAAATATGAGTGATCAGATTTACCTGACAAGAAAAATACTTGATTCATTCAGAAAAAAGACGCCACCCCCTGATGAGAACACTGGTATCTACGAAGAAATATTATGTCCTGTTTGTTTTGATGATATTACAGGAACAGTGGCATTTACTACATGTGGTCATGCGTTCCATTTTGAATGCATTAAAGAATGGCTTAGTTTAGAAAACACAGATACGTGTCCAATTTGTCGAACAAAACAGACTATTCCTTCGATAACACTATATGATAATAAAGTAAATACCTCGAATCCTGTACCAATGCAAGTGGACGTTCATTAACTCATGTTACGCACTTGAATAAATCGGTCATGTTATAGGGTATGAACAAAGAGCTGTTTGAACGCTATAGTGACTACCTGCTGTCTTCATTTGGAAAGACAACAGTAACCCGGCTATCAACCTTGCTTGGCGGTGTATTTAGCTATCCTGAATCGAAAGAGTACTCCCGCCGAACCAGGCGGGAGGTGAATTTCCTCTAACATTCTGTTAATATTCCTTTTGTCTTTTCTTGCCTTTGTTTATAAGTACTGGGTCCGACACCACTTGATAACCACAGATAACCGATCGGTCATCTGTTTGTGTCAATGGTCGATAATCCCAAATTCATCAGTTGAGTCGTCTACTACCGGCCCATGAGGGGCAATGTTTGACGTGTGAAAGTGAACTACTCGCGCCTAAAGACGCGAGCTTCCAATACTAAGCAGCTACCGAGGGAGATACCGTTCTTTTCTTTTTTGACGTTTCGTTGCGAACTACGGGATAAGCCTTAGCTTTTCTCGGTTTACGAATTGCTCCACGTCCTTTAACCAGTACGGGGATTCCTTTACCGGCCAACTCCGTTCCAGAGTCGAGAAGAAGATTAATTGCTCTTTTCTTAATGACGATGCTGGCGTTCTTATCAGCGTTGTCAACGTGTCCGCAGTTACCACAAGCAAACGTCTCTTGTTTCTTGCGGTTGTCGGGGTGAGTGTGACCACAATCAGCACACTCTTGACTCGTATAGGGTGCAGGAATTTTGAATACCGCTTTTCCTGCTTTAGCGGCTTTGTAGCGGGTGCAGGTTTCCAGATAATGCCAGCCAACGTTAAGAACAGCTTTGTTGAGTCCAGCTTTGGCTTTGGCACCATTGGGAATAAACTTGCCGTTGCGGTCTTTCCTGGCCTTTGGCTTTCGGGTCATCCTTGAGGTTTTCAGGTTCTCAAAAATAATTACCCTGGCCTTACTGTTAACCATTGTACGGCTGGTTTTATGGCAAAAGTCCTGCCTGATGCAGGCTACTTTCCTGTGTTGTCTGGTTATCCGATTTTTTGTCTTTTGACGACGGCTTGAGCCTTTGGTTTGCCTGGATAGTCGGCGTTGCAGCTTTTTAATATACCGCTTGCGCTTATCCATAGTGTTTTTCTGGTTTATGGTGAAGTCGTAAGCCTTAACGCCAGTATGAGCAGGGACAACCACGCCACGATCTACGCCGATAACATACTCATCCAGCCATTCCTTAGATGCACCTTTCAGCCATACCCGATTATCCTTGTCGGTTGCTGGTTCGTATGAGTCATCGTCATAGCAGAAAGACACATAATAGCTGCCAGCTTCTTTCCTGATATATAGGGACTTTGGTTGTGAGAATGACCGATGATTCTTAATGGACAGATAACCAATATTATTGGTCTTTGTGCCAATGAAAAGACGTGTTACGCCATCCTCGCAAACATCGAACCTGAATAGCTCTTTTGTTATATGAACACTACCCTTGTGGGTTTTTGGCTTTCTCCCTGGTCTACCGCAAATTCCCTTCATGAATTTCTGACAGGTCTGATACCAGTTAACCGCCGAATTACGAGTAATCTGGCTGGGGCAGTGAGAAAGCCAGGGGCTTAGCTCCCTGCTTTTGAAGTGAGATGTTTTTTGATCGACAGGGGGATACGTCCCCATAGGACAGTACTTTCTGGCGTAGCTTCTGAAATAGCGATCTTCATCACACTTTGCATTCCAGATAAACCGGGCGCAGCCCATCCATTGAGACAGAATCAGCTTTTGCTGCTCCGTTGGATTGGCTTTGAGTCGGATACCTTGAAGCATTTCTTCACCTTATAAAAACAACAGTAACATGGTACTCTTGATAAAATTTACCGTCAAGCATGAGGTTAATATGTACGAATGGCGCACTGGTAGATCATGTATTTTTAAAAACAATGTTCACCTGGTATTTGTAACAAAATACCGGAGAAATGTGTTTACCAAAGAAATGCTGGACAGGCTGTCTGAAATATTCAGGGAAACATGCGGACAAATGGACTGTGAGCTACACGAATACAATGGGGAGCACGATCATATACACATGATGGTGAGTGTTCACCCTAAATTAGCTGTATCCAATCTTGTAAGCAAGCTAAAAGGGAAATCATCCTATTTCCTGAGAAAAGAATTCTGGCCTCAGATAAAGCCGATGCTATGGGGCAAGCACTTCTGGAGTCCTGGTTATTGCTGTGTGTCAGTTGGTGGGGCTAGCCTGGAAACAGTGAAAGCGTATATCGAAAATCAGAGAACGCCTCCGTCAGAGAAAGCGGTAAAAACATCTAAACGTCTATCACAGCAAGGCTAGCGCCTTGCCCGGGCTAGACTCGCCATTAAAAGAGCGAGATTGCGCCCGGTTTTCGTTCAAGCGCTTTTTGGCTTTAGCTGGCGTTTGGAAGGACAACAGGTGCAATAGCCTGACCTTTCTTTAAAAATTTTGATATTGCACGGGTTAAAATACGACACCAGGTATACCAATATCCTCTGAATGTAAAGACTCACCGTGAGTCTTGGAACTATCTTTGTGCATTGCTCACCATAGTTCTTCTCATTGGGTATCAGGGCGTCGTATTTTTTGCAGGGCTTAACTGCATTTCTGGGACTTTTATGCAGCACATTCACTGGCTGGCGATGAGTTGATCCCTTGGCGTATAGTTTTTCTGGACATACTCTTCAATCATTTGAATATACTGCTCAGAAATGTTGTCGCCCCTTAACGTGGCAACTTTTTCACCGTCCACAAACACTGGCGCAGAGGGCGCTTCGCCAGTGCCGGGCAGGCTGATGCCGATATTGGCGTGCTTGCTCTCACCTGGCCCGTTTACTATACAACCCATTACGGCGACCCTCATATTTTCAACCCCTGGATACTCCGAGCGCCAGCTGACCATTTTACGGCGCAGAAAGTTGTCCACATGGTCAGTTAATACACGGAAGAAGTCACTGGTGGTTCGTCCACAGCCCGGACAGGCGGTAACTTCCGGGGAAAAGTTCGCCAGTTCAAGGGCCTGAAGCAGATACTGGGAGGCAGTGACCTCATTGGCGCGGGAACCACCTGGGTCAGGTGTTAATGACATACGAATAGTGTCACCAATGCGCTTTTGTTTTTTGTTTTTTGTTTTTAACAACAGCGCCATGGCTGCACTGGAAGCAACAATACCTTTCATGCCCATTCCGGCTTCTGTAAGTCCCAGGTGCAGTGCGTATCGACAGCGTTCAGCCAGCATTTCATAGACACAGATCAAATCCGGTACACGGGAGACTTTGCAGGATATGACAATTTTATCTTCCCCAAGACCATGGTTTACAGCGGCTTTTGCACTGGTGAGGGCTGAGAGAACCAAGGCTTCATGGAGGACTTCCTGTGCGGATTTTGGCTGGGCAGATTTGGCATTTTCATCCATCAGTCGAGTGGACAACTCTTTATCAAGACTGCCCCAGTTAACCCCGATACGCACAGGCTTGTTATAGCGGATGGCTATATCAATCATGGTATTAAAGCGTTCATCCTTTTTATTGCCGAAGCCTACGTTGCCTGGATTGATGCGGTATTTATGCAGTAATTCGGCACAACCGGCATATTTGCTCAGCAAGATGTGGCCGTTGTAATGAAAGTCGCCGACAATGGGCACATTGTAGTTAGCCTGAGCCAGCTTCTCGTAGATGGGAGGGATGGCCGCTGCTGCCTCCTCCGTATTGACAGTAACGCGAACCAGCTCAGAGCCAGCGTCAGCCAGGAGTTTGATCTGGTCAACGGTTTTGTTGACATCGGCAGTATCGGTGTCTGTCATGGATTGCACCACCACCGGTGCATTGCCACCGATGGTGACATGGCCGACTTTTACGGCGTGAGTTTGATAGCGACGATCCACGGTATGAACTCCTCCAGATCCGGCAAAAGGGGGTTAAAACAAAAGGAACCTCTGCCGCTTCTGACTCAAGACGAAGGTTGTATGAATTTCGCTTCATATTATAACAGAGATATCGGGCTTACTCTTTCCTTTGACTCAGCAGGGGGCGGGACAGGGGCAGAGGCCTTGGTGACAGCGAGCTTATGGAGATCTGTGAAGCCTCTGATGCGGAGAGCATCCGGGTAAACTTATTATCCATACTGTTATAAATCACCCGGAATGCCAGGACATTTTTCACATATTGGCGTGTCTCATCAAAGGGGATTGTCTCAATCCAGATATCCAGAGGCAGGTGCCCTCGCTGCCTGCGCCAGCGGTTTACCCGGGATGCCCCGGCGTTATAGGCCGCCGTTGCAAATACCTTGTTGCCGTCAAACTGTTGAATCAGCTGTGACAGGTGTGCTGTGCCCAGGGCAATGTTAACGCTGGGTTTGAACAGGTCGCTTTCTCTGTGGTAGCGGATACGCTTTTGTCGGGCAGTCTCTCTGGCGGTGGCAGGCATCAGTTGCATAAGCCCCTTAGCGCCGGCATGAGACCGAGCGGTGGCGTTAAAGGCGCTTTCCTGCCGCGCTATGGCTATTGCCCAGGAAGGGTCGATGGCCTGCTTTCTGGCATGCTGGTAGAACATGTTGGACAGGGGGGAGGGAAAGCGTAGCTCAAGGTCATCCCATAGTGCCTCTCTGGCTGCCGTCATGATAGCTTGATGGTGCCAGTCCCACGCTTGAGCGAGGTAGGCAATCAGCTTTCGCTGCTCAGCGCTAAGTGAGGGTTTCAGGCGATTGATTTCTGACTGGGCACGGTAATAGCGCTTATGGTGGACCCACTCCTGAATACGAGAGACTGACTTAAATTCTGACATCAGTTTTTGCAGTTCCCGTGATTTTCTGGTGAAGGTTTGATGGTTTAGCTGAAAAGGTGTATCGCTCATATCCGATACCAGGAAACCATAAAAGCCTCGCTGCCGGCGAACATCAGAAAAGGCGGGTGAATGCAGGGCTCGTTTTTTATCAGGTTTACCAGGTATTGTTGCCATGGCGGTTGAAGCAACGGCTCGCCAATACTGCCAACGGCTTTTTTCTGCAAACTCCACAGGAAGCTGGGCGATAAAACGCAGGACATCTTCCCAGTCCTGGTCTGTCAGCGCTAAACGGATACGCCACTGGGTCACTTCAGGGTAGCTGAATAATGGGTCAATTCTGGCCATATAGCGGCGGGCATTTTTATTAAAGTTTTTGGCTAGCCTGATGGCCAGCCATTGATCCATATCCGAGATTTCAGAGAGGGTAAATGGGTAGTTATCGCGATTATCCAACCATAACCGGCTGGCTTTTTCTATATCATGGCGCCCTAGTCGTTTAAGACCATATCGGTATATAAAACGATGATGTTTCTGTGATCTTTTGAGTTGGCGAGTTTGAGACAGTTGTTTGGGATTGTTTCTGATTTCCCAAAACAGTTGGGTATGCTTTTTGAGACCAGGGCGGGTAATGGATTTATCAATGTAACTGGCAAGGTTAATATTGCCTTTTTCTGCGGCCAGCCAGAAACGGTCAAAAAGTCTGGTCTGGGTAAGTTTTCCGGCTTTTTTCCAGGCTGCAAACAGTGGATCGCAGGCTTGATGTTGCGAGTGACCGACCATCCACAACTGAGATGCCTGCTGCCAGGCCACTGACCGTTTCCCCTGTTTATAAAGGGCGATACCGTTGAGGCACTGATATTTGGCACTGTAGATATCACTGCGCTCAAAAGCGGTTAAATAATCAGCCCAGCGCTCTTTAGTGGCCAGATAATCGAGCCACTGTCGTTGAAGACGATCGCTGGAAGGGAGTGCAGGCCAGGAGGTCACAAATTTGTCAATCTCTCGCTGAGATACCTCGTTAAGCCGGTTGGCAAGGGCCAGTGCCGTTAAATAAGGATACAGTGGGTAGCTTTTTAGTGTTTGATAGCTTGCTTTATACAGTTGGCTGTCTTTCTTTTTCAGTTTACTTTCTACCGTCACAAATAAACGACGTTGTGACTCAAGCGTATTGAGGTCTGTGGCTGCTACAGAAATGGGGGACAGGATCACTGTGGTTATGGCAAGGACAGTCATCCTTCGAAGTCTATATGTCATAACCAGTATCCATTATTTTTCTTTATTCTACCGCATTTATAAAAGGTTAGGGGTTAATAAGTCAATCGGCAAATGAAAGGAAAAAACAAGAATTTACCGGATGAAATCAATTTATCAAATAATATGTCTGGTTCTTTTATTGGTTTGTGAGCGGTTTTTTAACAGGGTTGTTTTTTGTCAATTGGGTGGCTTTTTTGTTTTTTAATTTTATTTTATTTAATTTAAAGTGTGGTGAGGTCGATTTATTTGAGCGATGGTTATGAATTCTATTATTTCTTTCAGGATATTTTCCTGGAGGGGCTTTTAATTTATATGCAAGGTAGTGGGTTTATGAAAAGAATGTTCAAATTAATAGGATATTCGCTGTCATTTAGTCTTTTTTCTTTTAATGGTTATTTGGATGCTGAAACAATTACAGTGTCTGACTCTTCGAGTTTTATCATCGGTAGTGGTTATAGTAATGATAGTATTGTTTTTGATGGGGTAATGCGTGCAACAGATAGCGCAAATAATATTGAGGTGGTCGATAGTGTGAAAGGTATAAGGATTGAGCCGTTGACATCTGTTCATTCTCAACGAGGAGAGTCAATACTGATTAGTTCACAGGGAACTGTTTCAGAACATATTGTTAATGAAGGCATTATTTACAGTGGCATCGAGGTCGATGGTAATATTTTTGGAACGAGTACTTCCCCAGGCCCTGCCATTGTTTCTTCCAGCACCGGCGTAGGTGGCGATATTTTGGGAGGCATTATTATTAATGGCTATATTAACGAAGCAGACAGTAATACTATTGAATTAGGTGAAGGGGGTTTTTTAGATCTGTTAGTCGTTAATGAAGGAGGCTTACTGAGAAGTCGTGGCAATGATAAAAGTGCCCTTTATGTAGGGGCTGGCGGAGCATTAGGCGGTGATCTGGCATTCCCCGGCAACTATGATCCACTGGATAACGTGCCTGATAATGGCACCTATATTGCCAATAACGGGGATTCTTCGACTTATATAGTGTACATTGATGGCACTGTTCTTTCTGAGGCGGGCAGTGGCATCAAAATTGACGGTACTGCCCAAGGGAGGATTGTTGTTTATGATGGGCTGATAAAATCTGTAAGAACAAATACAGAGTCAGCTATTCGTATTAATTCATCGTATAACGGAGAAATAGATAACAGCAAAGGCGAAATTAAAGGCGGGATTGTTGTTTCAGGCACCCATACGGCATCAGAAAAGGATACTCATTTTAACGACTCAGCATATTCAGCCCTGGGTGTTTCTGGAAATAAAGCCATTTTGGAAGGTGGCTACTCGATAAATAGCGGTGGTGTCACAAAATCATTGCATGGGCATGTGATTGCGCTGGGGAATTATTCTGAGACAGACTATATCTATGTGGGCGGGCTGGCCGAGGCTGACGGGGATGGAAACTCTGTTGTTTTTGTGGCAGATGGTGGCGTGCTGGGTACAGCAGAGTCGCCCGATATTCAGGCAATCCAGGTCAACGGACATGCCACAGCATTTAATGGAACCACCATTGAAGTGGATGGGGTCGTTCATGGCTGGATTGGGGTCAACGATGGGCGCCTGGAAGCCGCTGATGGACATAAGGTGATCGACTTTAGTGAAGCGGATTCATCGTTAAAATTCTTTCAGGACCATGCTGACTCTCTGACGACAGGCTCCATTATGGGAAGTGCTTCAGGTGAGGATCAGCTACTGATCAACGGCGGTAATGTGCTTGCGCCTGTCGTTTCCGGGGTAGAGGATATCCATATAGAGGGGGCAACCCTGCGCTCAGATGAAATATCAGGCATTAGATCTATTTATCTTGACAGTAATGGGGTTGTGGATGCCCTGCATGGTAGTCTATCAGGTAACTCAGGCACTATGAATGTACTGTCCAACAGTGTAGTACAGGCTGATAGCATCACTGGATTCCAGGATATAACAGTAAACAATAGTCAAATAACTGCTGAATCAATCTCTGGAGCCAAAACCCTTACATTGGCTGATACGGCAGAGGTCGCTCTGACAGGCGCTATCTCTGGTTCGGGGGTGAGCGGCTCATCTTTGAAGATACTTTCAGACGCTAAGCTGTTTACGACAGGTGTTTCAGACTTTAAAGCCCTGGTATTAGACAACAGTAGTTTTTCTACCGGCACGGTAACGGGTGCTGAGACTGTGACATTGGCCAACACCTCAAATCTGGTGCTATCTGGAAATTTGGCGGGAGACTTTGCCAGTGGCAGTCATCTTTCGGTATCAACCGGGAGCACTTTGAGCAATCAGGGGATAACGGGATTCAGAAAGGTTACTTTGGATAATGGGCGGATTGACGCTGCTGATCTTTCTGCTGTGGACCAGCTGACTTTAACCAACGCATCGAATGTGGGGCTGACAGGTGATTTAGTTGGCCACTCTGCTAACAGCAGTACTGTGGTTATTGCATCAGGAAGTGCCTTGGTAAGTGACGACATTCAGGACTTTAACCAGGTGAATTTGAATAATGGAGGCTTGGGGGCAAAGCGTCTTTCCGGCGTTCATCAGATGGTTGTGGACAATGGGTCAACGGTTGTCTTAACGGATAACTTGTCGGGTAGTGGTCTATCGGGTTCTGCTTTAGGTATGTTTTCGAACAGTAATGTTAACGTTAATGACATATCTGGTTTTGATAGTGTATTTATAGAAGAGAGTGATGCCATTGCCGCAAATGCGTTGTCCGATATTGAATATCTGAGCCTGAGGGGAGGTAGTCGTCTTACCTTGTCGGATGATTTGAGTGGAGGGGCGTCCTCGCAAACGCTTCTGTCTTTGCAAGACAGTGTATTAATGACTCAATCAATATCTGGCATTGAACAAATAGCCATCAATCAGGGAGAAATTAATACCCAGTCATTATCGGGTGTTAATCGCCTTGATATGAACACATCAAGCCTCACCGCAAATGCGTTATCCGATATTGAATATCTGAGTCTGAGCGGAGGTAGTCGTCTTACCTTGTCGGGTGATTTGAGTGGAGGGGCGTCCTCGCAAACGCTTCTGTCTTTGCAAGACAGTGTATTAACGACTCAATCAATATCTGGCATTGAACAAATAGCCATCAATCAGGGAGAAATTAATACCCAGTCATTATCGGGTGTTAATCGCCTTGATATGAACACATCAAGCCTCACCGCAAATGCGTTATCCGATATTGAATATCTGAGCCTGAGGGGAGGTAGTCGTCTTACCTTGTCGGGTGATTTGAGTGGAGGGGCGTCCTCGCAAACGCTTCTGTCTTTGCAAGACAGTGTATTAACGACTCAATCAATATCCGACATTGAACAAATAGCCATCAATCAGGGAGAAATTAATACCCAGTCATTATCGGGTGTTAATCACCTTGATATGAACACATCCAGTAAAATAAGGGTTACAGGCAATTGGGTGGCACCTGCTCTGGTTAATGTTGAAGTGCGCTCCGGCTATAATCCGAATAATGCTGTCGTTGAGGTTGGGCAATCCTTATCACTTCCTTCCCATGGCAGTGATATTTGGATTGTGCCTGGGTCAGGCGCAGCGTTTGCCGATATGATGAACAAGCAAAAGGTGACGCTGATCTCCGCATCAACCATTGCTGAAGGTGAGGATAACGTAACGCTGTTGCGGGACTCTGAGCCTGCCTATGTGAATGACGGCTATCTGCTTTATGACGTGGCCCCCGAGATTACCCCATCGGGTGAGCTGGTAGCCCGGATTATCCCAAGAAAAAGTGATGAGCTGATAGCCAATGAACAATTGTCGACAGAGCAGGAAACCCTGGTATCAGAAGCGGTTGATGCGGCCATAACCCTTGACGGAAACATTGACCCACAAAAGCAGCGCCAAATTCTCAAGGCACTGACAGTGGAAGGTCTCACCGATGTTGCCAACAAGATTTCCGACATTAAGCCTGCTACCTTTGTGGGCTTGCGGACCATCCAGAATATTATTGCCGATAGTCGCATGGGGGTGACTGTGGGTGGCTCTTATGGTGATGGATATGACTTCACCAGTGCTGACTATGGCCACGTCGGTCGTGGTAGTTCAGGTTTTAGTTTTATGGGGGGGGCTGGTTGGGGACAATTTGTTGCAGGTAGCAGCCGTCACAAGGAAGTGGATGGACGGAGTAGCTTTGACGGCAATATGAAGGGCTTTGTTATAGGTGCTGATTTTGATCTTACTAATACATTTCGGGTTGGAGGTGCAGGTAGCTGGACAACTAGTTCAGTAAAAGCAGAGAACAATGCCTCGGCCGATATCCATAATTTTATGGCGACACTGTACGGTCACTGGTACTTAAATGGCTGGTATATTGATAGTATTTTCAGTGCAGGCAAGGGAAAGACGGACACGGGTAAGTTGATTTTGGGTAACCCGGTATCAGCCAGTTATGAAAGCACGACATATGGTGCACGAATTATTGTTGGACATGCCTTTGGTATGGGCGATTGGGATGTTATTCCACAGGCAGAGCTACACTACGGGCGTATGGCATTTGATACCTATGAGGAAAAGGGTAATAGCGGCTTTGAGAAAAAAATGACTATCAAGGATTATGATGTACTTGAGTTTGGTTTAGGTTTTAGTATTGGGCGTGCACCAGAATATGGCTACCGCTTCAGGCCAACCTTTGATTTAACCGGTTACTATGATGTGAAAAAAAATGGTACAGAGGTACAGGCTGTCTATCTGGCTGGTGGTGATGACTTCTCAATAACGGGTCCCTCACGTGATAAATTCAGACTCAAGACAGGGCTGGGTGTGGAAATAGACGTGCTCGATAGCTGGATGCTAAGTGCCAACTACAATATGAACTGGAGTAAGCACTTTCTATCTCATGGTTTCTCCGGCAAGGTACGTTACGAGTTTTAGGTGCTGCTGAGGGAAACCTGCGGCTCATATTTCTACAGCCCTTGTCCCCCAGGGGATTAACCAGGGGAGTAATCAATGGCAGTTGAGAACACCCTTAGTCAAACTTCAGGTCCCTGAGTTTTCGGCGTTCTTTTTTGTTGGGTTTTCGATCAGGGCGCACAATGGCGCAGTTCATAGACTTTCTTTCCAGTGCTGCCTTTTCACGCAAGGTGATACTTTCATCGGTTTCAGTATACAGTTGCTGGGCGATCTCAGCCTTTTGGCGCTTATCGCTTAATGCCTGTACCACTACCGTTTTGTCATCCCAGCCTGCCCGTAAGCGAATGATATCGCCTACCTTTGGCTCTTTACCGGGTCTGCACCGGGCACCATTGACGCGCACTTTACCCCCGTCAATAGCCGCCTTGGCGAGACTTCGGGTTTTGTAAAAGCGGGCTGCCCATAGCCATTTGTCGAGTCGTATTTTCTCAGAGGGTGCATTCATTCGTTAATAAGTCCCGAAAGTCTTTTACAGCCGTGTAGCTACCTGTATTTAATGGTGGTTTATGGCTGTCTGGCTTTTCTACTGCCAGGATCTGGGCGATACCATAAGCCTTTGCTGCATCAAGAATAGAAGCAGTGTCATCAATAAACAATGTCCTTTGCTTGTCAAGGTTAATACGGCTTTCCAGTATTTGCCAGAATAGAGGGTGTTCCTTGGGGTAGCCGTAATCATGGGCGCTGATAAGCTGGTTAAAATAATGCGCCATAGGCAACCGTTCCAGTTTGAATGACAGGGTATCCCTGTGGGCATTAGTGATCATAATGACGGTTTTACTGGTGTTTTTCAGGGCTTTGAGAAAAACTTCTGCATAGGGGCGAAAGCAGATCAGGTCCTGGGCTTCCCGCTTGAGCGATACCAGGTCCAGTGAAAGGGTTTCACTCCAGAAGTCAAGGCAGTACCACTGCAAGCTCCCGGTTGTTTTGGCTAGCAGGGGCGTATAGATCGCTTTTGCTTCATCAAGGGGTATACCGAGTTGCTCAGCGTATTTAGCCGGAACAAGTTTTGCCCAGAAATAAGTATCAAAATGCAGGTCAAGCAGCGTACCATCCATGTCCAGCAACACGGTATCAATTGTATTCCATTTAATCATGAGCGAGGGTGTTTGTAGACAAAGAAAAAGGCTTTTCCATCATACCTTTTCTGATACAAGCAGGGAACTATGAATAAATTACCGAATATACTGGCACGTCGTCAGGTCGCCAAAACCCGTCTTTTCAGCATTGAGGAGTTGGAGCTGCGGTTCTCCAATGGTGAAGAAAGAACCTATGAGCGCCTGGGATCTATACGCAATACCGGGCATAAGGCCGTTATGGTTGTGCCGCTGCTGGATGACAATCGGTTTTTCATGATTCGAGAATACGCAGCAGGTACAGAAAATTACCAGTTGACCTTGCCCAAAGGTTTAGTAGAGCCAGGAGAAAGTGTACTTGAAGGGGCAAACCGGGAGTTAAAAGAAGAAATTGGCTATGGGGCAAATAGTATAAAACTGTTGACTAAATTTACACTGTCGCCTAATTATATGTGCAACAGCATCTATGTCGTTGTTGCACGCAATTTATACGAAGAAAAACTGGAAGGCGATGAGCCTGAACCCCTTGGGCTGGAAGTATTTTCATTTGATCAGTTGCTGGAGATTAATGAACGCCAGGACTTCTCCGAAGGACGAGCACTGGCCGCATTATATCTAGTCAGGGATCAGCTAAAGCTGGGGCTTTTGTAATGAACTCCTATCTGGTTGAACCACTGAAAGCCATCGTAAAATCAGCCGGTGAGGCTATTTTGGCTATATACCGGGAAGATAATCTCGATATTCGTACCAAGCTGAATAAAACCCCGGTCACACAGGCTGACCTACAGGCCAACACGATAATTGTGGAAGGGCTTAACGGCCTGAACGACGGCTACCCTGTTTTGTCAGAAGAGTCTCGGTGGCCATCGTTTGCCCAGAGACAGCAGTGGTCACGCTACTGGCTGGTGGACCCTTTGGACGGTACGCAGGATTTTATTAACCGCAGTGGTCAGTTCACTGTTAACATTGCGTTGATTGAGCATAACTACCCTCTGCTGGGTATTGTGTATTCACCAACAACGAAGACCTGTTACTGGGGAGGAAAGGGGGCAGGTGCCTTCCGGCAGGTGGGCAGTGGTGCTGTGGAGCCAATAAAGCCCCGCCTGTTACCAGCAACTGGTGATATTGTTGCCCTTGGAAGTCGCAACTATGGCAATCGGGCTTCTGATCAGTTTATTGATAAACTGAAACAATCTTATCCAGAGCTACACTTTTCAAGGGTGGGAAGCTCCTTGAAAGGTTGCCTTATTGCTGAAGGAAAAGCGGATATTTATCCTCGTCTGGGGCCAACCTCAGAGTGGGATACCGGGGCTGTTCAGGCCGTTGTGGAAGGGGCAGGTGGTTTATTTCTGAATACAGCCGGTGAACGCTTTGCCTATAACACCAAAGCGTCATTAGTGAACGGGCACTTCCTGATACTAGGAGACCGAGCCTTACCCTGGCAGCGTTTCTGGAAGTTTGGTTAGGCTTTAAAAAAGCTGTTCACAATCTTCTCAACGAAAGCGCCAGGAAGACCAGGTGCGTAAGTTGAAGATGGCTCTTAATGGATTCAGAGGAGCTGCAAGAAATGCGGCTTTCCCGACTACAAATAAAAGAACTATCGTTCCATCTATAAAAAAAAAGATGCAGCATGAACCTTTTTTTGGTCGTACATCAGCTGAAAATCTTGGCTATTAGTGGATTCCGGGGTGTTATCCAAACAACACCTCCAGAAGACCGGATAGAGCCGCTTTGCCACGTCTTCTGATATTATGCAGACATTCGAAGAACCCCAAATACAGCGGTAACTTTTCTTGCCATATACTTCCGGTGAGGGCGCAACCAAGAGCGCAGTCTCCACCAGCCAGACCTGTGTGCTGCTCTGCGGAACTGGGTGGATGAACAAATCGCCGAACGTGCCCCGAAGAAAATGCGCAAGAAAACCATCCTTCGTGTGCACGATGTATGCCGGGCAACGCTATACAACTACCGCTATCGTATCATCACCGGCCAGCAGAAACCGCTGGTGGGACGTAAAGGGATCTGTGAGCAGTTTGGGGTGCCAATGGGTAACGTTGAGCACAGTTATGGGAAGTGGATCAACTGGACAACCACCATCAGTAAAAAACTGGATCAAGTAAGCTTATTGGGCATATTAGTAGAAAAAAACAATAAAAAAGTAGGGTTTCATAATTTCAAAACGAAAAAAAATGCGCCATAATTCGTGTTAAAATACCAAAAACAAGGTCGATAACATGAATAAGGATAGGTTTCTAGCCTTTATCAGACAGCAAGTCTCAGAAGACGTCGCACAAAAAATATCTGATGCTCTCTATGCGGCATATGCTAGGGCTGAAGTGCTGGCGAAGGAAGAAATCAAGGCGCTGGGCCATGAAAGAATGCGTGCTTACATGCGAAGGGAGTTTGTTAATGATGTGTTAGCCCAGTTAGGGGAAGCCAAGCATACTAATCCTAAGGGTGAAAAGTATGGGTTGTTACAATTCAACGCTATAAATATGCTTGCTTTCTGTGTTGATCCCACGCACCCTGAGCGGCCAGCCAACTATAAGAAAGAACTGGCAGAAATGAACAAGATTTTAGAACCAGAAATTCCTGACTTATTTGATCCTGACTCAGAGCTGGCGAGGTCTTCACTCCATACGTGTTTGATGGTTATTAATCCCAGGTTTGGTGAAGGAGACCCAAGGCACCCAAGGGATATATTATTGGTAGTACCTTATACTAATCGTAAGGGGTTCCATTTACAGGTAAGGCTGAGAGATTGGCTGGAATCCTATAAAGATGATGTGGTTGAGCCTGTTGATTTCTGGCCTACCTTTCGTAAGGAAATACTTGAAACTGAAAAAGATGATCAGAAAGACTGATTATATGAGGCTTTGATATGCGTACTGGTATTGCAGGGTTCCAGCCGGAGCGGTTGAAACAAGCCCGGCAGGTGGTGGGCATGAATAAAACTGTTCTGGCAGACAAGGTTGGACGCAATGTTAGCACTGTGTCTAAATGGGAGAGTGGGCAACAATCTCCTGAAGGGCTGGCGCTGGCAGCGTTGTCGAAAATTTTTCAGTTGCCTATGCACTGGTTTACACAACCCGTCCGAAGCTGTCGTGATGGTACCTACTTTTTTAGAAGTAATACCAGTACGACACTGTCTGCCAGAAAGATCGCAGAAGTTCGTTTACAATGGTTGCAAGAGTTGTCTTTGACCTTTCAAAAATGGATGAACTGGCCAGAGTTGAAGCTGAACCCGTTACAAGAAACGGACTTATTTCAAATTTCAGACGAACAAATTGATGAGCTGGCAGAATCTTGCCGGACACATTGGGGGTTGGGGCAAGGGCCAATAGGCAATGTCATTCAAGCTATGGAAAGCGCTGGAGTGGTCTGTGCTCGTGATTCCATTGGGCATCTCAGAATGGATGGCGTATCTACCTGGCATGAGCTTGAAGGTAGACCCTACGTATTTATTGTTGCAGACAAGGCCAATGGTATTCGCAACAGGTTTGACGCTGCCCATGAGTTAGGGCATTTACTTATGCACAGGCATATAGATAAAGAGTGTTACGAAGAAAGTTATGCTCTTATTGAAGAACAAGCTCATCGCTTTGCTGCCGCATTTTTGATGCCCGAAAAATCATTCATTCGTGAAGTCAGGAGAGTAACACTTGATGACCTATTGGCTTTGAAGGCCAGATGGAAGGTTTCTGTAGCTGCCATGATCATGCGCTGTTATCAGTTCGATCTTATCGATGAAAATGACAAGGTTCGCTTATTTAAGAGTCTCTCTGCCAGAGGATGGAGGAAAAAGGAACCGCTGGATGATGCTATCCAGCCAGAGGAACCGAAACTACTTGGTCGTGCAGTTCATATGATTGTTACTCATGGCCTTTATACTAAAGATGCCTTATTGAATGAACTATCTTTCGATGCCCACAATCTGGAAAGACTATGTGGCCTGGTTCCTGGATACTTTATGAATACCAATAGCACGGATAATGTTGAGCTGGTCAATTTCAAGTCCAGATACCGCAAGCCTACTTCTGGGCAGGCACAAGTTGTTACTTTTGAAAGAAACAGTAGGCAGTAAAGCATACGGCCACTGTCTCATTGTTTTCTTTCGTGACTTGAATTACAAAAAGGCTCTTAATGGATTCCGGGGAGCTGCCAGAAGCACTGGGCTGGCTCCCTGGCTTTTTGCTAGCGCCTCAGCATAGCTGTTGAAAAAATCATCAACAGGAAGCTCCCCTATTGGGGAGCTTTCATTATGACTCTTAAACTTCTTATTTTCAGGCATTACAAAATTCTGCCTCAAAACCAATCTCTTCACGCATTGAACCCTGAATAAACGCTTTTTATAACAGGGCCAAACTTCCAAGCTAATACTTTCTCATTAATGAGTGGTGAGTTTTCAAGAGCTAAATACCTGGCATGAGCAAAATACACCAGCTTCTGTAGCTTCATAGGAGTAACTTTACTACTACTAGCCTTCGCGATTTCAAGGAAAGCGTTAGCAACAGCAATAGATGAATAGATTTTTCTACTTGTATTACTCCAGCGTGAGTCAAAACTGTTGCTTATGTATAATGTGTCGCATGATCTGTTATCAGAAAGTGCTGTATACAGCCTGAAAAATGGACAATGTTAATTGATCCGGAAAAACCAAATCTGGCATCCAAAAGTTTCTATGTAGACGACTAGAATATCACATAACCACATTCCCACAATGACAACTGATGAATTCAGATTTAACTTTTCTATGCCAGCAATGGCCTGGCCTTCTAACTCTACTTTCTAACTCTACTTTAAAAATGCCTTCGATATATTTTTTATCAAAAAAACCAAGGGTAGATTCAGTTGGTTACTAATCGTTTTTTTGCTTTAGCTGATGGAGCAATTCAATTTACGGTAGTGAGAAAAAACCATTGGCATAAACAACGCCTAGAAAAAATAATGAATTTGGTCAGCTTCAACATGCACCGGTTGGTCGCTTACTTTTTGCACCTCGCCGTGTAGCGTTATAGGAGAATGAAATTGTACTCCCTGTTCAGGTACATTGTCTTCATGAATACGCACATGGATTGTTTTTCCATGTTTGTCCTTGAAGGCATAGGTATCATCTGTGACCTGACCGGTAATGTGTCCTTTAATATGGACTTTATCCTCATGCTCTGCGTCATTGACGACTTCGTGGAGTTTACGTTGCTCGTAGTCCGGGTGAGTGTGGGGGCAGGGATCATAATTGATCAGCTTAATCGCACCCAGCATAGCCCAGGGGGCGACTATCATCAGCATTACAACCATTGATCTTCTTTTCATGATATCTGTCCATACAAAGGCTCTTTTCTCCCTATCGGCGTATTGTATGGATTTATGAATGACTGTGGCAATTTAATAAAAAAGAGTAAAAAAGAGTAAAAAAGGCCACCTAATTAAGATGCTTTTTGCCCTTGACCGCTACGATTTAATAAAGTGAATTCTGGTTTGGTCTGCAAACAAACTGTCAAAGCCCATAGACACAATGCTCAAGCTGACCTAAAGTGTTTTCTGGTGAAAATAATAAGTAAAATCCCGGAGGAGCTTAAGCATGTCTTTTGCTGAGAGAGAGGGTGTTATCTGGTTTGATGGTGAAATGGTGCCTTGGCGTGAGGCGAAAACCCATGTACTGACTCATACGTTGCATTATGGTATGGGCGTCTTTGAAGGCGTGCGGGCTTACAACACCTTGCAGGGTGCCAGTATTTTCCGTTTGCAGGATCATACGGATCGTCTGTATCGCAGTGCCCATATTCTCGGTATGAAGATTCCTTTCACCCCTGAACAGGTCAGGGAAGCCCAGCGTGCTGTGGTGCACAAGAATGGTCTGCAGGAGGCCTACCTGCGTCCTATGTGCTTTTTGGGCGCCGATGGGTTGGGTATCCGGGCGGATAACCTGTCAGTGCACTGTATCGTAGCAGCCTGGGAGTGGCCGTCTTACATGTCCCCTGAGGCGGTGGAAAAAGGGATTAAAATCCGCACATCTTCCTATACCCGCCACCATGTGAACATTACCATGTGTAAGGCCAAGGCCAACGGGAACTATATGAACTCCATTCTGGCGCTACAAGAAGCGATTAACAGCGGCTGTGAAGAAGCACTGTTGCTCGATAACGAAGGTTATGTGGCTGAAGGCAGTGGTGAAAATATCTTTATTATTAAAAATGATGGGGTTATTTATACGCCCGAGCTAACTTCCTGTCTGGAAGGCATTACGCGTGATACGATTATGCACTTTGCCCGGAAGCTTGGGTATGAAGTGCGTGAAAAACGTATCACCCGTGATGAAGTGTACACTGCCCGGGAGGCTTTCTTTACTGGTACTGCCGCAGAAGTGTTGCCAATTTGTGAGCACGATGGTCGCCAGATTGGTTGTGGTAAACGTGGCCCTGTTACAGAACAATTACAAAATATTTACTTCGATCAGGTGCGTGGCAAGCGCGACTTTATGCCAGAGTGGCAAACCCCCGTCAGCTAGTGTCACCAGAGGCTAATACCCATACAACTTCCGCTGCTGTCATTCCCGCCTCCGCAGGAATGACGATGTGTGGTTTCAATGCCTGGCTGAACGAGCCACCTGTTGGATTAAAAAACCGTCTTATACCCATTGACTCTTCTAACTACGCCACCGCACTGGCAATCTGAACGTCAGCCCTGCATTAAAATGTCTGGCAATAGCGGGCTTTACTTGTCATTTTTACTGTTGTGACGTCCAGTTTGCCATGCTCATTACAGTGGTTGGAAAAGACCATTGACATAATTGCTATATGCCCGATTGACAGGCATAGCATTAGCTACCTGATGTGTGACTTTTAATGATGCAGTCAGAAAGGCATGACCACCGTCTAAAATAGAAGTGCAACCCACTATCAGACGGTGCCGGTCATGCCTGTAGAAGAGTTTATCACCAATATCTTTTGTTTGATTGATGATTTGTACAACACTGTTGTCACCAGCCCATTACGTAGACGTGGTACTCCACCAAAACTCTCTGATAGCGAAGTCATCGCTATGGAAATTGCAGGCGAGTGGCTCGGTCACCATCACGACAAGGGCATTTACGAATACTTCAAGAAACATTGGGAACACTTGTTCCCCAACTTGTCCCACAGGACTCAGTTTGTACGCCAAGCAGCAAACCTCTGGGTTGTTAAGCAGAAACTGCATCAATATTTGGTGCGAATGCTTGGGGCGGGTAGGTCAGATATTCACTTGGTTGATGGCTTCCCCATGGATGTCTGTGTAAGAACAAGGGCTAACCGCAGTAAGGTCTACAAAGGCCAGGCAGCCTATGGATATTGTGCGTCAAAGAAGAAATCTTTTTATGGCTTTCATGGTCATTTGCTAACAGATGCACGGGGCGTTGCGGTTGATATGACAGTGACAGCTGCCAATATTGATGAGCGAGACAGCATATACGACTTGCTTGAAGGCATTAAAGGATTAATGATTGGCGACAAGGGCTATATCAGACCTGAGCTGAAGCAAGACTGTGAAAGTTTTGGTATTGATTTGCAAACGCCACTGCGAAAAAACATGAAAGATAAACGACCAAGATCGGTTGTCAGGAAGCTGATGAATATTCGGCGACGTATAGAGACGGTCATTGGTCAATTGGCCGAGTACTTTGAGCTGCAGCGTGTGAGAACTAGGGATGAATGGCACCTGACAAGTCGTGTAGCTCGAAAGCTGCTGGGCATCACTGTTGGAATTTACTTGAACATCCAGTCTGGGCATGAGCCTATGCAGTTTGAGGGTATGCTTTCAGCTTAAAGTCACACATCAGGTATTAGCTATATTGTCCATTGACAAGTACTTTTTCCAAAAAGTTGATTTCACAAAAATTCGAGCCAATATATAATGTGCGTGTGGAAATAGGCATGATTATCGTATACCTTCGCTCCACTTCCACGATGAATTGCCGCAGAGCTTATCTTCCGGCAATTCAGGATCTGCTCATCACACCTTTCTTTGTCGGGTTTTTTGCACTACTAACTACTACTTGTGCACTATTTGCCACTGATTTTATGGGTTTTGAGCTGTTTTCACGCCCAGTCGGAGCCAAACTGGCCTCTCTGACGGGCGGTAGCGTGTCTTATTTCCATATTATAAGGGATATCCGTTAGCGTGAAATATCTCATTGTGGGTCCCTCCTGGGTGGGGGATATGGTAATGGCGCAATCGCTGTTTATTGCAATAAAGCAGCAAAAGCCCGAAGCCGTTATTGATGTACTGGCACCTGCCTGGAGCAGCCCTATTTTGCAGCGAATGCCTGAGGTTCGCCGGAGTATTGATATGCCTCTGGGCCATGGCCAGCTCGAACTGGGTATTCGGAGAAAGACTGGGCAATCCCTTAAAATTGAGGGCTATGATCAAGCGATTGTTCTTCCCAATTCACTCAAATCTGCCTTGATTCCTTTTTGGGCATCCATTCCTGTTCGCACAGGCTGGCGGGGAGAAATGCGCTATGGTCTGCTCAATGATATTCGCGTGCTGGACAAAGCCCGGCGCCCCTTGATGGTGGATCGTTTTGTGGCACTGGCTTATCCAGACGGGGCGAAGACACCCGATCCCTTACCCAGGCCAGCCCTCAAGGTAAAGGGAGATAGTGTAGAAAGCGTCCTGCATCAATATCAACTGCACACCAACAGACCTGTTTTAGGGTTATGTCCGGGGGCAGAATTTGGCCCCTCCAAGCAGTGGCCTGCCAGATACTATAGTGAAGTGGCTGTAAAGATGATCAAAGCTGGCTGGCAGGTTTGGCTGTTTGGTTCCAAAAAAGACCGGGCCGTTACCAACGACATTGTCGGGTATATCCCCGGCTCCCTGCAGATGCACTGTTTTAATCTGGCCGGAGAAACCAGCCTGGCTGATGCTGTTGACTTGCTCTCGCTCCCCAGCGCTGTTGTGAGTAATGATTCGGGACTGATGCATATTGCCGCAGCCCTTTCCCGGCCAGTCATCGCCCTTTATGGCTCAACCACAGCTGCACATACACCGCCTATGAATGATAACAGCCAGACGTTATGGCTGGGGCTTGAGTGCAGCCCTTGTTTTAAACGGGAGTGCCCCCTTGAGCACCATGACTGTATGAAAAAGCTCTACCCTGACAGAGTGCTGGCGGCTCTGGCGCCTCAGCTGGAAGCAGTCTCCCTGATCGCTAAAGGACATTGCACCGAATGAAGGTTTTACTGATAAAAGTTTCCTCCATGGGGGATATCATTCACAGTTTACCGGCTTTAACAGATGCGATGCGGGCCATTGAGGGTATTTCTTTTGACTGGGTGGTTGAAGAAGCCTTTGCCGAAATTCCCGGTTGGCACCCGGCAGTGGATAAAATTATTCCGGTAGCCATGCGGCGCTGGCGCAAGTCGCCCCTCAATGCACTCACCATTGGTGAGTGGCGGCGGTTTAAAGAACGGCTAAAATCACGGCAGTACGACGCAGTGATTGATGCACAGGGCCTGTTGAAAACGGCCTTTTTAACCAAACTCTGTCGGGGGCCTTCGTTTGGCCTGAACAAGCACTCGGCACGTGAGCCGATTTCATCCCGCTTTTACCAGTATCCTCAACAAGTATGCTGGAACCAGCATGCTGTGGAACGGGTAAGGCACTTGTTTGCCCAGTCTCTTGGCTACGAAATGCCTGATCATATTGGCAGGTTTTTACTGAACAATGAACGGTTTGATGGTGACATTTATTCCGACAGGCCCTATGCTGTCTTTTTTCATGGCACTACCCGCCACGATAAACACTGGCCTGAACCCTATTGGTGTGAACTGGCCAGCCGTGTGAACCATTCAGGACTCAGTGTGTTGCTTCCCTGGGGAAACGATGGGGAAAAAGCGCGGGCAGAGCGCATTGCTCAGACGTCTGAACATGCCGAGGTGTTGCCAAAAACCAGTTTGTCGAGGCTGGCAGGGATTATCAGCCATGCGGCAGGGGTGGTTTCTGTTGACACAGGCCTGGCGCATTTGACCGCAGCGCTGGACAAACCTGCTGTTTCTCTATATGGATCTACCAGCCCGGCACGCATTGGCGCCTATGGCAAGGGGCAGATTCACCTGACCCTGGATCAATGCCCGCCAGGCGATTTCCCAGCGGTTGACCCTGATATCTTTTCGCCCATGACGCCAGATTTTGTATGGACACATCTCAAAACCACACTTTAAGTTTTGTGCTGTACCATTATTTTTCCCACGGTGGGTTGCAGCAGGACTTTCTGAAAACAGCGTTAGCCTGCCAGCGGTTAGGTTATGGCATTTCAGTGTATACAACCCGCTGGGAAGGTAAGCGGCCCGAAGGATTTGTCATTCATCAAATACCGGTCAATGGCAACACTAACCATCGGCGGATGATGAATCTTCAACAGGCGATACTGGCCCAGAAAAAAGCAGGTGACTTGTTGATCGGCTTTAATAAAATGGCCGGGCTGGATATCTATTTTGCGTCAGACATCTGCTACCGTGAAAAAGGGCTGTCTGAGCGGAGTTGGCTGTACCGGCTGACCCCGCGTTATAAAACCTTTGAGCAGCTGGAGCGGGCGGTTTTTGGTCATGCGTCGTCCAGCCATGTTCTGACGTTGACAGAAAAGCAGGTTATGGATTTTCAGACTCACTATCAGACGCCAAAAGGACGCTTCACCCTGCTGCCACCAGGCATTGCAAAAAATGGCTATGTTGAAAAGCGCCAGTTAACACGGAACAGCATTCGCAAACCATTGTCTTTATCTGATGATGATATAATGCTGCTACTGGTGGGTTCGAGCTTTAAAACCAAAGGACTCGACCGTGCCATCAGTGCGTTAGCGGCCCTGCCTGAGGTGCTTCAGAAAAAAACGTCTCTGATTGTGGCAGGTGGAGATAAGCCCGACCGCTATCAACGGCAGGCTAAAAAGTCAGGTATAGTCAACCAGCTGGTATTTCTGGGAGCCAGAGATAATATCCAGCAACTGATGGTAGCCGCTGATGTGCTGGTGCATCCAGCACGTACCGAGAGCGCAGGTATTGTACTGGTGGAAGCCATTGCAGCGGGGCTACCTGCTATTGTCACGGATAACTGCGGCTATGCTCACCATGTAGAGAGTGCCGATGCAGGTATTGTTGTCCCGGTTGACCCTTATCGGCAAAAGCAGATGGACACCGCCCTGCGTATGATGGTGGGCTCCAGCAGCCTTGGTTATTGGCAGCAGCAGGGATTGGATTATGCTGCAAAAATGGATTTATACAGCCTGCATGAACAGGCAGCACAGATTATTGATCAACACTTTAAACAACGGTATTCATGACGCTGTACTTACGCGATGACTTTAAACAGGCCTGGCAGAATCAGAATGTCTACCAGCTGCTCAGTACCATGGAGGGAGAAACCTTTCGTGATGTAGAAGCACGCCGTACCTTCCGGTTTGAGTTTCAGGGCAAAGGCTTTTTTGCCAAAGTGCATAAGGGCACAGGGTGGAAAGAGATTGCTGAAAACCTGCTCCGTTTTCGCAAACCGGTACTCGGTGCCCGCAATGAATGGGATGCCCTGAATAAACTGCATGCACTGGGTATTGATACCATGACGCCTGTTGCTTTTGGTGAAACAGGGAATAACCCGGCCAGACAGCAGTCATTTCTTGTCACCGAAGAGCTGAGTAATATGTCATCTCTGGAAGAGCTGTGTGAGCAGTGGAAGGATAAACCGCCGTGTATTCATTTAAAACGGGCTTTGATTGATAAGCTTGCTGATATCAGCCACACCCTGCACAATAATGGCATTAATCACAGAGACTACTATTTTTGTCATTTTCTGGCAGCCGCGGGTAGCTTCGAAGCGTTCCGTCAAGGTGACAAAAAAGCGCTGAAGTTTTACTTAATCGATCTTCATCGTGCGCAGATTCGTGACTCTTTACCCGATAGATGGCGTATAAAAGACTTGTCTGGCCTGTATTATTCTGCAATGGACTATGGTTTTACTCAACGGGATATTTATCGGTTTATAAAACGGTACACAGGGTTGTCACTGAGAGAAGCACTGAATAAGCATTTTTTATTGTGGAAAAAATCTGAAGAAAAAGCAAAAAAACTCTATACCCGGATGATTCGTAAAGCCGGGCATCCTAATTACTGAGCAGGGTAAATTTATTGACTATTTTTTGAAAAATAATGAGCTGATGCTACCTTTTAATACTTTTATTACAGATTAATAAAAGGTACCGGGTTATGGTGATAAGGCTCCTGTTTTTATTCGTTGTCAGTTTTGTCACTCAGTGTTTTGCTGATGGCTATATTAAATGTGTTGAGGAAGGTTTTACTGTTCATCCTGCCCACGGCACAATCGTTGACATAAAATGTGATATAGCGGCATTGGCGGTAAACTCGAGACTGAATGTTACTAAAGATGACGTTTGGATTGCCGGTTGCGCTATTGTTGGCGATCGAGGGATTATGATTTTCTATACTACCGGCTGTATGAGTTTTATACCCTTCCCTGTCAAGGTGCTGGGAGGAGAAAAAGTGGCTATAGGCCAGGTGAGGGGGACTTCCTGCTTATGGGAGTTTAAGAGAGACCTGGAACTACAAGACGAACTACCAATGATTGAGTGTAGCATTGATGGTTACAGAGCCACTAATTCTTTGCCTTACTTTGATCCTTATGATGAAAATAATGATAGTAAAAAAACAGAAATAGAAGTAAAAAAGGATGGAAAAAATCACATAAAGTGTAATAAACGTTTAAACCCCAGACATATTGTACGATGTGATGTTTATTTTCTGAACTCAACCGCAGGAGATGATAAAGCCTTTTTATTAACCATGAATAATGGAAAAAAGTTTCTTCACTACAGTTTTAACCCCCATGCTTACTGGACTTCCACCTATGGCGAAAAGCCAGACGTATACTGGGTTACACTCAACGAAGGGGCTTTTGTTCTGAAAGACAAAAAGATAGTCTCTACTTATTATCATAAGGAATATTACTTTCAGGAAATACGCTCTAACTTTCTGGGATCTTATCAGTTAGCATTATAAGATTTCTGGTACACAGGGGGTAGTTGTAGCAGCATTAAAAAATAGTTAGCCAGCAAGTAAGGAAAGAAGTATTCCTGATTTCCCCTTGCATTTCATACTACCCGAAAAAATACAACAGAGAGACTGTTATGCTGGCGGCCACTAGTGAAGATGATAAAAATTATATCAAATCTATTGTAGCTCCGGATAATATTCTTGTTTTGAAAGACCCGGCGATGTTTGGAAACACAGTAAGGGTTCAGGGGAGTTGCGAGATTCCATCGGTTAATCCGGGGGAAAATGGGTGTTTTTCAGGCTACGTTTTTCGGGGCGATCACAGGAGTCCAGAGATAATTTTTCGTGAGGGATTCAAGAAACAAGTTGTCCTGACCCAGGAGGATATTGGTGTCGTTACTGGTGATATGAATGGGTTGACCCGTAATTGCGGCATTTCAACGACAGTCTGTGCTATAGTTGCCAGCCGATACGGTGTGGGAACAACAAGAGTGCCGGGATTTCCTTTCAATCCCTTAAACCCCTCAGGGTTCCCCAAGCGAAGCAATGTTTACCTTATTGATGCTGTCAGCTTCACGGGTTTTGCCATCCCCTCTCCCCGTCCGGATCACTACCTGGTTGGGCATTTTCCCATTTTGCGAAGAATATATGAAGTAAACTTTACCCATAACATTCCTTCTGATCACATAGTCGGCCTCGTTTGGCCCTTTGACGAAAAGCCATTTTGCAACGCTCAATGTCCATGGGTTTTTCCTGATATGTTATGCCTTGCGGTGAATCCGGAATACAGAGGTGGTATGGATGGCGCCAAAGAGGTGGTTGCCCGCTTTAATAATGAAATGAGTGATAGTCGTTGCTCGATTCAATAGGGTGGCTGAAAATTCTACAATTCTACAATTCTACATTGACGACGACACAAAAAACAGAAAATTTCCTTGAAGTAGCTTTTGTTCGCTTTTATTCAGCGAGCAAAACAGTTAATACTCTGATTCTGATAGTGGTGACAATCAATAATAGGATTTCTTATTACACTATCCTTTATTGTATTACTTCTCTGGCAAGGAGAGCTGTCAGCCAACGCTTTTCGTAGAATTGAAAGTAATTAACCTGCTAATAAAATAAAAAACACGTTATCTCTCTGAGTTCTTATTATATCTCAGACGACCAATGGTGGGCTTTATGCTGCATTCCACGGTACAACATGATTATATTAAGTGTATTTTAGAGCCAGATAATATTCTTGTTTTGAGAAACCCAGGGACGTTTGAAAACACAACACTGGTAAAAGGAAGTTGCGAGATCCCACCTGTTAATCCGGGGGAAAATGGATGTTTTTCAGGCTACGTTTTTCGAGGTGATAACAGAGATCCAGAGATCATTTTTCGTGAGGGATTTAAGAAACAAGTTATCCTGACCCAGGAGGACATTGGTACCGTTACTGGTGATACGAATGGGCTGACTTACAATTGCGGTATTTCAACGACAGTCTGTGCTTCAGTTGCCAGCAGCTATGGTGTTGGGACAGCAGGGGGGCTGAATATTGTTACTGCCAATTTCTTAGGCCTGATCAGCCGAGGCAATGTTTATCTTATTGATGCTGTCACCTTCACGGGTTTTGCCATTCCTACTCCTCGTCCAAATCACCACATGGTTGGGATTTTTCCCATTTTACGGAGGATATATGAAGTAAACTTTACCCATAACATTCCTTCTGATCACATAGTCGGCCTCGTTTGGCCCTTGGGCGAAAGAGCTCTCGATAACACTAAACATCCATGGTTTCGGCCAGACAGGCTCTGCCTGGCAGTAAACCGGGAATACAGGTATAGTATGAATGGCGCAAAAGAGGTGGTTGCCCGCTTTAATGAGGGGATGGAAGCGTCGTGTATTGATGCTTGACCAGAGGACTCCATGAAATCACAAAGAAGTCATTATCGGGCGAACAGGCACTGGCACTGGACGAGTATGCCAGTGGTTTCCTGTACAACAAAAAAGCGGCCCTAAGGCCACATTTTTAAGAAAAGCCATTAAGTTCTGGTTTCTTAGGTAGTGAATGTTTTATAGCAAGTTTTACCAATACTGTTGTTTGGTCTGCCTGTTGGTAGTCGCTGTTATTTTATTTTGCACAGGTCACATTTTTTCGGGGGGGCTGATGCTTGTCGGAATGTATGTGACTAATGAGGTGTTATGGGCAGATCATATTCGGTATGACAGACAGGCTGATTACGAGTATAGCTTTACAGAGGGACAAAGGGTTGAGGCATTGATAGAGGGTGATCAGGTCATTTGTCCGACGCTAAAGTCCACTGAAAATGTAACTGCGTTGCTTGAGGTTACTTGTCGTACGACGTTATCAGGTTATCTATTTGATCCTTATATAGCGCTTCAGGTTGGTAATGATAAAGTTCGTCAATATGTCGAGCGCGGCCTTAAAGGCAAGCGTTACCTGAATATCAGTCATCTGCTCTCCAATGACCGACCGATTCAGCTTGAAGCAAAGCACTGTCGTATAACAGAGAAAACAGTGCCATTAGTGGTATTTAATAACCCTGAGTTGGAGGGAAAAAAAATACTGGTGCTCGCACCTCATCCGGATGATGCTGAAATAGCGGCTTTTAGCCTTTATCGTCAGTACAATAGCATGATTGTTACGGTAACGGCTGGAGAGTCTGAGCCAGACAGGGCGATGATTGAGGAAACAGGCAGCCTGGAAAAAGCACAAATGCTCAAAGGGCGATTAAGAGCCTGGGATAGTATGGCCATTCCTCAGTGGGCGGGTTTAACGCCGGATCAGTTGTTTCAGTTAGGTTACCCCGACGGCAGTTTGAAGGGTTTGCAGGCCGGTAACCCTGTTCAGTCTGAGAATACATCGGTATTTCGGCAGTTTAATCACCATAAGCTGATAACGGATAATGCCTTAAACCTGAGTTGGGAGACGCTGAAACAGGATTTTTCAGAAATTATTGATGCCTGGCAGCCTGAGGTTATCGTTACCCCGCACCCAACGATGGATGCCCACAGTGATCACCAGCTGACAACAAAAGCGGTTCAGGAAGTTGTGAATGATTTGGCATTGCCTGACAGCGTTTTTTTGTATTATGTCAATCATTTGCCCGAGACAGACCAATGGCCATTTGGTGAAAAAGGAACACTGGTTGCTCCGCCACCTGGAAAACATACAGTGGGTCGGTACTTTTCTCTGCCAGCATCAGAGCGTATTCAAACAGATAAGGCCTGTGCATTAGCAATGATGCATGACTTACAGGGACCGGTTTCGTTAAAAAAACAGTTAAGATGCTGGTTGCAAGAGAAACTGTCAGGCAGGAAAAGGCACGCCATGGGAAATGACCCTTATTTTAGAAAAGCCGTACGCATAAACGAGTTGTTTGTTGTGGAGAATACAAGGAAACAGCACCCTTAACGGTAGTGGCAATGGAAAATGTTACACCATCGTCGCTTTATGAAAGAAGGAACCCATTGCTTCTCGTGGATTCCACCTTGTGGGACTGATAGCAGGAGCGCCTTTTTTAAAGTTGTTCTTAAGGTTGTTCTCAAGGTTGCTCTTAAGGTCGTTCGACGATGCGGAAAGCTTTCATCAGGGAAAGTGAATGTCCAATGAGGCTGTCCTGGATTACTGCACTCGAAGGAATAACGCTTTCTTTGCAAGTAAGCTATCCTTTTCCGTATAAGCAATAGGGAGTGGCCATTATGTTAAGGTTAATGATTACGGTATTCTTAGCGTTTTCATCAGGTTTACTATTTGCGCAATCCCTTTCACTACCTGAAAAAAAATTACTCGTGGATCATAGTCATATTTATTATTACGATGTCACTATTAATAACGCTAAAGAACCGATAGATACGATTATTCTACTTCATGGACTTTTTGCAAAAAAAGAGCAGTGGTCAGGCTTTATGGATGCCCTGGGAAAAAATCCTCAATCCCATTTCCGCCTTCTTATTCCTGACCTGCCCGGTTATGGAAAGCATGGGAGGCAAGCGCCAAAATACCTGAATTCGGTTTATAACATCTATCAACAGGACTCGACGGCTTTAAGCCAGACGAAGGTTTTAGAAGACTGGATAAACCTTTTAAAGCTAAAGAAATTCCATATTGCAGGGAACTCTATGGGTGGACTTGTTGCAGCTATTCTCGCTGAGAATATGCCAGACAGGGTACTTTCATTATCTTTTATAGGTTCACCCGAAGGTGTAGTACCACCTGACGACCTTTTTCTGCAAAAAGGTTTAGCTAAAGGTTTTAACCCTTTCATACCCACGACAAAAGAACAATTTATCACCGAGCTGCAACTGCTACTGCATAATTATCAGCCATTAGTGCCTGATGACCAGAAAATAAAAGCGATTGTGCAAGGGAATATTGCTCACTATGGGGACATGTCAATTATTTATGAGATAGCAGGCCGGTTTCCTTTTTATGCTGCACTTTCCCATCCGCAACGTAAAATAACTGAACCGACCCTGATTGAGTGGGGTGCTGAAGATACACTCTTTGGTTCACCCTATGGGGAAAAAGATAACCCTTACTTACTACTTTATAAAAATCTAGACAGGAGCAAATACCGAGAAAGATATATAGAGCCTGATGCAGGTCATCTACTCCTGCTGGAAGGTCAATACGTGCTTGATAATGTTGCAGAACATTTTGTTTCTTTCACTCATCAAGCAGATACAATGAATAAATACCGTACTTAATGGCGGTTTATGTAAGTTCTCAATAACTGCTGGTTAAACCACACTGCGTTTCGGTGGATGCTTGTTCAATCAGGTCCGGTAGACAGGGAAAGTCACCACTGCCCATCATTCGGTCTGTCAGGTAATGCCAAAATGATAACCCATACAACCGGCACGTTTTTTTCACGCTGGTGAATGTGTCACAACATTTTCTTCCCGCTTTACTCCGTGTGCCACCACTGATTTTTCGTCGTTTCACCTGTTATTGAGAACTTACCGGTTTACGGGTAAGTTTTGTAATAGGTCTGCTGTAAAAAGGTGACAGGATGTTAACAATAAGAAAAACAGTGTCAGAACAGTTTGGCTTTTATCTGATTTGTCTGGTGATAATGACCACTGTATTGATTGACCATGGAAAAGCGGTCACTAATATCTACCGCGTAGGGGTTTGTCTGCCCATTTTGTTGTGTATTCGTGGGGTAGATATAAAAGCCTTTATCAGTATGCCTTTTGTACAGCTGTTTCTGGCGTTCACACTCTGGAGTACATTGACATTGTGTTGGTCAGACTCTGATGCCATAAAAAATATGGCGATAAAACTGCTTAGTGCAACGGTGTTTTTATATGTAGTGTTTTTGACATATCGCTATCAGCGTGAAAAAACACCGTACTTTGAGGGCCTGTTTATTGCCGCCGGCTGTGCATTGAGTATCGCGGTACTGATAAAGTTTGATGGGTCTTCACTGCTTTACAATCTGTTTGGTTCAAAATCCGGGTATGGGGTATTTGGTAATATTAATGAAATGGCCTGGTTTGTTAGTGCAGTATTGTTGGTGGCTTTATTTTATGTGATTAACCATAAGGGTAAAACAGGGAAAACGCTGGCAATACTGGCAGTACCCTTGTTGTGCTACATGCTCATCCAGACACTGTCTCTGGCAGCGGCACTCAGTGTTGTGGCGGGGATACTGTTTTTTATGGCAAGCGCCCTTAACGTATTATACCAGAAGTGGTTATACAGTACTTTGGTGTTACTGCTGACTGTGGCTACAGCAGGGCATTATGTTTATTCCGATGAACTGCTTCCATTTTACCGGCAGCTGGATGGACCCAGGGTAGAGATTTATCAATCTGCCTACCAGGCCATCACGTCATCGTGGCAGACAGTCCTGTTTGGTGAAGGGTTAGCATCCAGCGCCAGAAATACCCTGGTAAATGGTGAGCTAATTAATCACTGGCATTCTATTTATATAAACACTGTCTTTTATACAGGGGTTATTGGCCTTGTGCTTTTTCTGGCCTGCGTGGGTTATCGGTTCAGGCAGGTGCTGAGTAAACAGGCGCCACTGTGCCCCTGGGATCTTGTTGTCGCAGGTTGCCTTACTGCCTTTTTGTGTGATGGTAACAGATTCTACAACTACCCCGGCGGTATTTTTATCAGCCTGATGTTGCCATTGTTTTTGGCGAATGTTACTCAGGGGAAATATTACTCAGGAGAAAAGTGTGATTAAATAATTCCAGACCCGTTTACCGCATTAGCAGCGCGATTTTCAAGGGCAGTGGCATTAATGTTCACAGTAAATGCTTGTTCTGCGAAGGCAGAGGAATCCATCACGGAGTGGACTTCCGCTTTTGGGGGGACAACGCGGGTATATTTTTTACTGTCACTACCCTGAGATTATCAGGCAGGTTCCTGGCCTGATTATCCATAAAATATAGCAAGGGATAAGGGAAGATGTTTTCTCAGGAAAGTGATGTCACGGTTGTAATCACCTGTTGTGGCAGGATAGCTCTGCTGAAAGCGACACTGGACAGCTTTTTCAAATATAATACCTATCCGATAAAGCAGATTATCATTACCGAGGATGCAGGCGATAAGGCTGTTTATAGTGTCATACCCAATGAACTCAAAGCGTATTTCACCATTATAATGAATGAGGAAAAACTGGGACAGATACGCTCCATCGATAAAGCTTACGGTCTGGTTGATACCCCGTATATCTTTCATTGTGAAGAGGACTGGCAGTTCTACCGCAAAGGCTTTATTGAAGACTCCAAAACGTTGCTGGCGAGTAATACCGCCATCTATCAGGTGTGGTTACGCAGTTTTTATCATGATATTCAGCGAGATTATCCTTTTCATAGTCTGGGTGAAGAGATGACGGTAAATGGGGTGACTGCACACAGACTGTTAAGCAGCAGAAGTAAATGGCAGGGATTTTCTTTCAATCCTGGCCTTCGTCGTCGTTCAGACTATAGGGCTATTAAGGGCGGTTATACCTCTTTTTTGGGTGATGAAAAAGAAAACATCAATGTGGAGAGCGCACTTTCACAGCATATGAAATCTGTTGGCGCATTTGCTGCCATTTTAGAAAATGATGCGGTTTTACACATTGGCTATGAGCAGGGTATTGCCAGTATAAAAGAGAAATGGAAAAAGATTAAGAGAAAAACCAGTCTATTTATTTATTCTGCAATTGTTTTTTACCTTGGTTATTTATTTGCCCATTTTTGATACTGCTTATGAAAAAAGATGTACCGTTATTTAGCATTATTATCCCTTCGTATAACTATGCTAACTACCTGCCTGATACAGTAAAGTCGGTACTCACGCAGTCAGGCAGTGACTATGAACTCATTGTCATAAACGATGGGTCAGCAGATAACACGGATGATGTTGCTGCACAGTTGCTTGAAGAGACAAATGGGGGGTTTAGATACTACTCCCAGGAAAATCAAGGCGTTTCAGCAACACGTAATCGAGGGATTGAACTGGCAAGAGGAGAATACCTCTACTTTTTAGACAGTGATGATAAGCTGCTTGACCATGCGCTTTCCACCTTTCGGGAAACCATTGATAGCAGCCCGGCAGCGGATATGCTGGTTGCCCGGTATTTCTCTGTGGATAGCCATGGGAAAAGGAAAGAGCGGTGCCTTTGGTCATTATCGGGTTCTCAGGAAGAGAATTTTAAAAATTATTTATTGAATGTGGATAATTCACTGTTATGCAGTTCCATTGTTTTTAAAAAGTCTGTCTTTGAGGATTATAATTTTCCTCAACATCTCAGGCTTTATGAAGATGAACCTGTTTTTGCTCATGTTCTGGCTAACTTTGGGGTGGTTAAAGTGGAGAAGCCTGTGGCACTCATTCAAAAACATGCGGGTAGTCTTCGTCATCAGGTCTATCATGGGCTTGTTGAGCTATCGGTTGACGAGATATTTACCCCCTTACGTATTCCTGAAGCTTTTATGAAGTACAGGGATCTCTATTTAGGGTTAAAGTATCTTGATCAGTTTCGAACATTATTTCTGGCTCAAGCCTATAAGGAGGCTTGGGCACACTATATAAAAGCCATACCTTTTAATAAAAAGGCCGCGTTCAGGCTTCATTTTTTTCGTAAAGCCATCAAGGCCTGGTTACAAAAATAACGGCTTAAATCAGTCATTCTTAATAAGTGATTCAGAAGTATTTTATGACGTCAAGTATTTCAATGCCAGCCTTTGTTGTGTGCATGGAGAGAGAAAAAAAAAGGAAAAAACACATCAAAAAGGAGCTGGAAAAGTTTACTATCAATTTCACATTTTGCAATGCTGTTGATGGGAAGCTGTTGTCAGAAGAAGAAAAAAAACAGTGGTATTCTGAAGAAAAAGCGATAGATGTACGTGGACGAAAGCTGGCGGATGCTGAAATAGGCTGTTTTTTAAGCCATTATAAAATCTGGCAGAAAATGGTTCATGACAATACTGAAATGGCGCTCGTTATTGAATCGGATGCAGTATTTTCTGAAGAAGCGTTAAAGAGTATCAATAAAGTAGCAGGTTTAGATAATGGCTGGGATCTGATCATGATGTTCTACAGGGAGTGCTTTCCATCTTTCTGGAATCAGAAAAAAATCACGGATGCCAGCAATCTTGTGAAGTTTGCTAATAAGTGTGCGTGCACAACAGCCTATCTGCTAACCCTTTCTGGCGCCAAAAAACTGATTGACAGAGCAATGCCTATCTCCTTGCCTGTGGATGACTATATGACAGGGAAATACATCAATAAAGGATTAAATACCTTTGCAGTATATCCAAGGACGGTGGATCTTACAGAAGATAATGAAGAAACCTCGACTATCAGGGAGGGGGTTGCTGATATTAAAAATGGCGCTACCAGTAAACAGTACTCAGCAAAAAGCCTTGAGAAGCGAGTGCGTTATTTTATCAAGCAATGCAAACCTGGAGGTTGGCTGTAATCTTTATGTATTGAATAGGATTCCAGGTTTTATTTTTGACATGAAATTCTTTCAGGCAAGGTGTATTGTTGATAATTATTAAGCACTTGTGACTTGAATTCAGGGGTTAAGGCAGACAAGACAGGTCATGACATCAAAGCGCTGACTCAAGTCCGGGTTAATGGCTCTGATTGACAAGATGCGCTGTCAGCACTGACAGTGATAGAAAAAGTGATAGCAAACTAGCTGCTGCCAGTCCTTCCACTTCACAACAACCTGAGTGAACGTCAAATACGGGAATCGGTGAAACGACGAAAAATCAGTGGTGGCACACACGGAGTAAAGCGGTAAGACAATGCCATGACACATTCACCCGCGTGAAAAAAACGTGTCGGTGGTATGGGTTATCATTTTGGCATTACCCGACAGACCCAATGATGGGCAGTGGTGACTTTCCCTGTCTACCGGATCTGATTGAACAAGCATCCACCAAAACGCAGAGTGGTTTAACCAGCAGTTATTGAGAACGTACTTTTAGTTTAAGGTTTAATGTAAATCGTTTATGTCTATTACTCTTACGCAAAATATCAAGCAGCCAACATCGAAAAACCTTGTTTTTACATCGGCTGGTGATAACTCAAATCTTGAGTGCTGGTTAAAAGGAAAATCAAATTTCGATTTGTGGATTAGTTACTACGGCAATACGACGGGTAAATTCTCCACTATCAGTGAGTATTATATGGCTAAAAAAGGGGGTAAGTTTCCTGGTCTGCATTATGTTTACTCTCACTGGAAAGAAATAGTTGACAAGTATGATGCAGTTTTTGTAATGGATGATGACCTTATCATTTCCGGGGATGATATAAGAGCGCTTTTTTCGGTCAGGGAGAAGTACGATTTATGGTTACTTCAGCCTGCCTTTGATCATAGAGGTAAGGTGAGTCACCGCCATACAAAAACTCATTTTTTTTCTTATCTGCGTTATACCAATTTTATAGAAGTCACTTGCCCTCTTTTTAGAAAAGATAAGCTGGATACCTTTATGTCTATCTATGATCCTGTTGTTATTGGTTGGGGCATAGATTGGTGGTATTCAGATACATTACTCAATAAGGAGGGTGCAGGTAAGCGTGGAGCAGTTGTTGATGCTATATCCTGCATTAACCCAAAAGATAACTATAAAAGAAATGGTCGGGAAATAAGCAATCTTCAGTCTGACAAAGATAGAATGCTTTGTTGGGAAAAAATAAAGAAAGAAAAATCGGTATATTTTGATACTAAAGATATTCAGGTTTTCTCTTCAGAGCCACTAAGGCTAAATTTTATTAATGGCCAGATTTTTTTTAAGCGTGCAGGTATAAAGCATTACTGCAAGCTTTGCAAAATCATTAGAAAGTTTTCCCGCCAGCGCTTGAGCCTGTTTTGAAGAGGGTTGACTGATTATGAGTTTTGATGAATTTACGTTTAATCGAGCGTTGCTTGATCCTGCTAAGCGAAAAGAAGGTATTAGTGCCTATTTAAGAACCCGTAATGGCGGGGATATGCTTAAGCTGGTTATTGAGTCACACATAGACTATTTTGATGAGATTATAGCTTGCTATAATGATTGTACCGATAATACTGAGTTAGTATTACGAACGTTGGAGAAAAAATATCCAGATAAGCTAAAAGTGTATCACTATGCACCAAAAATCCCACCGCTGAAATCAAGAGCGCAAAAATCATTGTCAGCTGATTCAGTACACAGTATGGCCAACTATTATAATTTTGCGCTTTCAAAGACCACAAGAAAAATGGCGGTAAAGCTTGATGATGACCACTTTGCTGTTGGTCAAAATGTTAAAGAGGCTATATCCTATATAAGAAAAAAGAAAGCGTATAATGCTAAATATACTTTCTGTGGCATCAATTTAATGAAGATAACCGATGATGAAATCGGCGTTTGTTCCAGCCATCCTTTTGCTGGCGGGGTGGATATAGAGTTCTTCCCTGTTTCAGAAAAAACCTGTTATGAAAATACCGATGGAATGGATCACTTTGTACACCCCAGATTTAAGAAAAAGTATCTTGGTATTTTGTTTCTTCATTTGAAATTTCTAAAGAAGTGTAATGGGTTTGGAAACTATCAAATTGATAATAGTGATAATTCAGATAGCCCTTTTATAGAGTCTATAAAGCGCTTTATTAAAAATTATAAATATGAAACGATTGATGGTTTTTCAAAAACGCCTGTTAGCAATCTTCTTAAAAGTGGCTGCAATAAAAAATTCTTTTATAAGCAGGGTTTTGCTAAAAAATTGTTAACGATGACAGGTTTAGATTACAAAACAGGTCTTGAAAATTCCCGTGCTATTCGATTTAAAGAGGATATGAAGCTGGTAAAAGAGGCTGTTAAAGAGCTGCTTATTGACTCAGTAAATAATGAAGTGACGTTATATAAGATGAAAGTATGAGATTTTCTATAAAAGCAGTGGCAGTATTGAGTAATCACGTTGGGGGATATTATATATGCCGGGAATAACAGGTTTTTTATATCCTGCCAGACATTATTATGAGCAGTCGTGTGCTGGTTTGATGAGTGGTTCCCATGAAAAGACTTATGATTTGAAAAGCCTGTTTTTACAAATTAATGGGGTAAGGGCTTCATCTGGTTATGCTATTAAAGAAATAAAAGATCGTATTTTCATTCTGTATGGCCATACTTTATCCGTATTAGAACAAGAAAGTAGTGATCTGCTAGATAGACTTGCTGATGAAAAAAATGACATGGATGATATAGGGAATATTGTTAGACGTGTTAACGGGTACTATTGCCTGATCATACTTGACAAAACTACTCATAATTTACAGGTTATAACCGATCGATATGGGGTAAAGCCCCTATATCTCTGGGAAAAAAATGGGCGAGTTCTTGGGATAAGTAGCGAGTGTAAAGTTTTAGCCGTTCATCCTGATTTTGATGGCCATATAGATATAGAGTCAATTCATGCTTATCAAAGCTGTTCACACCTTATAGAAGACAAAACATTATATAAAAATATACGACGTATACCTCCTGCTCGCATGCTTTCTATTAATTGTTATACCGGCGAATATACCAGCAGGTCTTATTGGCGCTGGTCCGAGTTAGTAAAGAGTGAGCATATTGACTTTAACAGGGCTGTTGATAAAGCTCATGATTTATGGGTTCAAGCTATTCAACGGTGCTTAAAAAAAGTAAAAAGCAATCAACTATCAATACCGTTAAGTGGAGGTTTGGATTCCAGGGTTATCCTTGCAGAAACGCAAAGACAATTTAATGGAAAAATAAAAACATTTACTTTTGGTATAAAAGGTTCTGATGATGTTACGATAGCAAAATCTGTCAGCAAAAAATGTAACATTCCCCATAGCGTCTTTTATGTTTCTGAAAAAAACTGGATGGACGCCAGGGAAGAAGCAGTATGGCACACTGACGGGCTACTTAATTATCTCCATACACATCTACATTTCTGTCTACCTGAGATGACAAAGCATAGCCCCTTTATGCTCAGTGGCTTTTTAGGGGATGTTGTTTTTGGTGGTAGCTATTTAATAAGAGGAGAGCTGGATAGTTACCCAAGTGAAAGCATTTTGCAAGAAAGCCCGGCATTGAGTAAAGTTGTTGAAAATATAGCGTTAAAAGACCCTTATTATCAATTTGCCGGTAGTGATCCTCTCCATATTTATAACCGTGGAGTACGTTTTATATCGATGGGATCTGATATGGTAGAGCATCATGGGATAGAGCCGCTACATCCGTTTATGGATAATGATCTTTTGGAATTTTTGTATTCGTTACCCGATAACTACAGGGAGGATAGTCGTCTGTATAGAGCTATGTTGATAAAGTACTATCCAGCGTATTTTGGCAGTATCCCCTGGGAAAAAACCGGAAGAGTCATCAGCAAAGAAGAAACACCTGAAATAAATAACGTTATTTTAAAGAAGATTGTTAAGACATTCAAAAAAAAGAAAAAACATGTGCTTTATACAAAATGGCTTCGCGTTGAGGCATCCAGATCTTTTGTGGAAAGCCATATAAAACAGTGTGAAGATCACTGTCTCGAGAAAGTGGCTTGCAGGGTAAGGGATAATTTGGAGAGTTTTTGTAACAAGACTAATAATAAAGATAGTATCAATAATGATGTGATCGGTGCTTTTTTGTCCGTTGCTATTTTCTTTAATCGAGTGGGCAAGGTAAAAAAACACCTGTTACCTAATAAGTGCGATCGTTCAAAAGGAGTATTTTGAGTGAAGTCAGTCATTCTTGCTGGCGGCATGGGTACGAGAATCAGTGAAGAAACTGACTCTAAACCAAAGCCGATGATAGAAATTGGCGGTAAACCGATTCTATGGCATATCATGAAAATATACGCTAGCCACGGTATTAACGACTTTATTATCTGCTGTGGTTACAAGGGGTATATGATAAAAGAATACTTTGCAAACTATTTTTTGCACATGTCAGATATCACGTTTGATATGAGTGAGAATACAATGCATGTTCATCAAAGAAAAGCAGAACCCTGGAAAGTCACGCTTGTGGATACCGGCGAAACATCCATGACAGGCGGTCGGCTAAAGCGTGTTTTTGACTACGTTAAAGAAGAAGAGGCCTTTTGTTTTACCTATGGTGATGGTGTTGGTGATATTGATATAACGGCAACGATTGAACATCACAAACAACAAAAGACACTGGCTACGTTAACAGCAACATACCCTCCGGGGCGTTTTGGTGCACTTACAATAAATAACCATAAAGTGGTTTCCTTTCATGAAAAGCCAAAAGGGGATGGGGGGATGATTAATGGTGGGTTCTTTGTTTTATCGCCCAGGGTGATTAACTATATTAAAGATGACTCCACGGTATGGGAGCAAGAGCCATTAATACGTCTGGCAAAGGAAAATCAGCTTTCAGTGTATGAACATGATAGCTTTTGGCAACCAATGGATACCCTGCGAGATAAGGTCAATCTGGAAAAGCTCTGGGCAACGGGCAAGGCACCATGGAAACTATGGCATTAAACAATTGCTTCTGGCAGGGGAAGCGGGTTTTTCTCACCGGGCATACAGGCTTTAAGGGAAGCTGGCTTGCTTTGTGGCTGCAAAGTCTGGGGGCTGAAGTCACAGGGTTTTCACTGAAACCTCCAACAACGCCCTCACTGTTTGAGTTAGCCTGTGTTGCGGATGGTATGACTCATATTATCGGTGATATACGTGACAAGGCTCATTTATCAGTGGCTGTAAAGAAGGCCCGGCCCAACATTGTTTTGCACCTGGCTGCTCAGCCTTTAGTCAGATATTCTTACCACCACCCTGTGGAAACTTATGAAACCAATGTGATGGGCACGCTGCATTTGCTGGAAGCCATCAGACATAGCAAGACCGTTCGTTCATGCGTACTGGTGACAACCGACAAATGTTATGAGAATAAAGAGTGGGCGTGGGGATACCGCGAAAATGACCCCATGGGAGGGTTCGACCCTTACAGCAGCAGTAAGGGGTGTATGGAGTTACTGGTGGCTTCGTACCGAAACTCGTATTTTCCGACAGTGCGCTATCATGAGCACCAGACAAGTATCGCCTCTGTTCGCGCAGGGAATGTCATTGGTGGTGGCGACTGGGCAGAAGACCGGCTGATACCCGATATGATTCGCGCATTCAGTCATAACCAGACAGCCTGTATACGCAACCCAAACGCAATAAGACCCTGGCAACATGTACTGGAACCTTTAGCAGGTTACCTTGAACTTGCCCAGCGACTTTTTGACAATGGGCAGGCGTTTGCTCAGGCATGGAATTTTGGGCCGCGCATTGATGATGCCAAACCTGTAAGCTGGATTGCCGATAAAACAGCGGGATTATGGGGCGAAGGGGCAAGCTGGAAAACGGATTCAGGCTCCCATCCACATGAGGCAGGTTATCTGAAGCTTGATTGCAGCAAGGCATACTCCTATTTAGCGTGGCGCCCCCGCTGGACACTGAAGCAGGCGTTGAAAAGCATTGTCAGCTGGCATCAGGCCTGTAATGCTGGCGCAGGCATGAAAGCATTCACCCTCCAGCAGATTAAACAGTTTCAACAGTTTCAACAGTTCTAACAGTGTGCTGATTCTTAATTCAAGAGTATAAAGATGAAACGTGACGATTACCCATATGTACCTTATGGATGCACAGTCCATGGTGAAGAAGAAATCCAGGCTGTTGAGAAAGTACTGCGTACCTCCACGCAAATGGGGCCTCATGTTCGTGAATTTGAGCAGAAAGTCGCTAAGACATTTGATAAAGCCCATGGCATTATGGTGAACTCCGGCTCTTCTGCCCTTTATTTAGCGGTAGAAGTTCTGGGCTTACCAAAGGGCAGTGAAGTGATTACACCGGCATTGACGTTTGCAACAACGGTAGGATGCCTGGTAAAGAATGGTTTGGTCCCTGCCTTTGTTGATGTGGAAGAAGGCACCTATTGCATTGATCCTCAGAAAATTGAAGCAATGATTACTGAAAAAACCCGTGCTGTTTGTATTCCCAACCTGATTGGGAATATTTGCCACTGGGAAAGCATTGTTCAGTTATGCCGCAAGTATAACCTGAAAATTATTGAAGACAGTGCTGATACACTGGGCGGTACTCTGGCAGGGCAATCAAGTGGGCGTCACTCTGATATCAGTATCACCAGTTTTTACGGTTCTCATGTGATCAATGGTGCTGGCAATGGTGGCATGCTATGTATCCAGGATGATCAGATGGCAGAAAAAGCGCGTTTATTGCGCTCCTGGGGCCGCAGCTCTTCATTATTTGTGGAGAGTGAAGCCATTGAAAACCGCTTTAATGTTGAAGTAGACGGCATTCCTTATGACGCAAAGTTTGTCTTTGAAACCATTGGTTACCAGTTAGAACCTTCCGAAATCAGTGCAGCTTTTGCCCTGGTACAACTGGAGAAACTGGAGCAAAATATTAAAGCGCGTGAAAACTACTTTAACAGGCAGTTGGATTTTTTCAGTCAGTACGAAGATTGGTTTATTTTACCTGAGCAAACCCGTGAATCCAGGACTGGGTGGCTGGCTTTCCCTTTGACCATTCGAGACAATGCACCGTTTTCCCGGCGTGATATGCAGATCTTTCTGGAAAATCGTAATATTCAAACCCGTGTTGTGTTTACAGGTAATATTATTCGCCAACCAGGATTTAAAGGGATTGACAGGCAGGTAGCAAAAGCTGGGTATCCTGTTGCCGATCATGTTATGCGGGGTGGGGTTTTGCTTGCCTGTCATCACGGATTAACGGATGACATGCTATCCCATGTACATGAGAGCTTTGTAGAGTTTACTAAAAAGTATCAGTAGAGAGGATGAAAAAAATTGCTCTTTTGTAAAAGATATCAAAAATTTTATAAGAGCAATTTTTTAAGGGGACAATGAAAATATTACTAACGGGTGCAACTGGATTTTTAGGGAGTCATTTAGCTAAAGCTTTTGTTAACTCTGGCTATGAAGTTCATGCTCTTATTCGAAAATCATCAATCAAAAAGCGCCTTAATGACTGTAACAAATCCTTGATATATCACTATTTAGAAGATGGCTTGCAGTGTGCTTTTAGTAATGGTCTTAGTTATGATGCGGTTGTTCATACTGCAACATGTTATGGAAGGGAGGGAGAAAGTAACTTAGAAATATTTGATACAAATACAAGATTGCCACTTAGAATACTTGAGTTATCATCATTGTCTGGAACAAAAATATTTGTTAATTCTGATACTGTTTTGCCTGAAAGCATTAATGCCTATGCTTTATCAAAAAAACAGTTGGTTGAATGGGGGCGAAGACTATCAAAAACACATGATATGAACTTTCTCAACATCAAGCTTGAGCATATTTATGGCCCTGGAGATGACAAAAAAAAGTTCACTGCATATATAATAAGAAGCTGTATGGAAAATATTCCTGTCATCAAAATGACTGCTGGTGAGCAAAAAAGAGACTTCATCTATATTGATGATGTTGTGAAAGCCTATACTCTATTACTGGCGAATATACACAAACAGTCTTTTAATGAAGTCCATTTGGGAACAGGGATTACAATATCAATAAGGGAGTTTGTTGAAACTGTACACAAAATTACTCAATCAAAGAGCATCCTGGACTTTGGAGCTTATCCCTATAGAGATAATGAAATAATGATCTCTACATCTGGAAAAAATGAACTGGAAAAGTATGGTTGGAAGCCTGAGCATGATCTTGTTCAGGCGATAAAAAATATAATCGCTTACGAGAAATAAATATGAAGCTTTTGATTACAGGTGGGTGTGGTTTTCTTGGTAGCAATATTGCCAGGCAAGCTATTTTAAGAAAGGACGAGTTATATGTTTTTGACAACCTTCAGCGAAGCGGTTCTTCTATAAACCTTGAGTGGCTTAAAAAAAAGGGGGGATTTTCATTTATACATGGGGATATTAGAAACTATAACGATGTCTACCAATTGATAAAGAAAATTAAGCCAGATATTATTTTTCACCTGGCAGGTCAGGTAGCAATGACAACATCAATTTCAAATCCGAGAATGGATTTTGAAATTAATGCGATAGGTACCTATAACCTGCTTGAAGCAGTAAGGCTGGAGTCTCCGGAAACGGGAGTGATATACTCATCAACAAACAAGGTTTATGGTGATCTTGAACAGTTTTCCTATGAAGAGACAGAAACACGCTACCGATGTAAAGAGGCACCAAACGGTTTTGATGAAAAGACTCAACTGGATTTTCATTCACCGTATGGTTGCTCAAAAGGGACCGCTGATCAATATATTTTGGATTACGCACGCATTTTTAGTTTAAAAACAGCCGTGTTTAGACACTCATCAATGTATGGAGGTAGGCAGTTTTCGAGTTATGATCAAGGCTGGATAGGCTGGTTCTGCGAAAAGGCAATACGCCAGGCCCACGGAGATAGAACACCATTTACTATCGCTGGAAATGGTAAGCAAGTCAGGGATCTTCTGTATGCAGATGATATGATTGAGTTATACTTTAAAGCTGCAAACAGTATGGACAAACTATCTGGTCATGCTTTTAATGTAGGTGGAGGGATAAATAATAGTTTGTCTATTTTAGAATTATTCAATACTCTTGAAAATGAATTAGGTATTGTTTTGAGCTATCGCAAAATAAAAACAAGGCAGAGTGATCAAAAATTTTTTGTTGCCAATATAAATAGAATAAAAGAAACACTGGACTGGATTCCCAGGGTTGACAAAGATTCCGGTATACGAAAAATGTTATCCTGGGTATCAGCTACTATTTAATTCTTTGTATTTTTTGGTAAAAGTTTTATGAGCCTCGCTGTAAAGATTGATATACTTATACCTACCTATAACAGGTATGATTTTGTAAAAAAAAATATAGAACATATAAATGAACTGGTTATTAGGGATGGGCTTGAAGATAATATAACCATTATTATATCGGATAACTGTTCTTCTGATAATACCTATGAAAAGCTTTTATTGTTCAGGAAAAACCTGGATGTAAAAATTCAGCTCTATAAGCAGAATTCTAATATTGGTCTAGAAGCAAATGTATTATTCACCCTTCATATGGCATCAAGTGATCATGTTATGTACTGTGGGGATGATGATTACGTACATAAAAATTATTTGAAATTTGTTGTTGAGAGTATAAAAAACAACACATCATTAGGTTGTATAATACCTGGCTTTACAGAAGTTTTTTCTGACGGCAGGAGAATTAATAAACGTGTTTCTAAATTTAATATAAGAGCCTATAAACCCGGGTATATCAGTTTAATGAAGAATGCCCATCTTGGACATCAATTAAGTGGCCTGGTTTTTAAGCGTAATAAATTGTTTGAAAAATATATGAAAAATGAAGGCTTGAGAAATATTTATCCTTTTATTTTTTTTGTTGCTGAGAGTTGTATTTCAGGGAATACAATATTTTCTCCTTGTTATCCTGTTGAAGTTTTTCAGGTAAACAAAAAAGACTGGAGTTATGATTCTGCAGGATTGCTTACTGAGATTCTAAAAAATATATATATTCTGAATATTAATTTTTTAGTTAGATCAGCTTTATGTTTTATTATTATTTGCCAACAAAGATGGCGGTTAATGCTTGGGAAAAAAAGTTTCCTTAGTAAAATGAGAAGTTCTTATTTTTTTCTTATTCGATCCCCATATGTACCATTTTTGGTAAAAATATTTCTTCCATTTATCTATCCCTATGTTTATTTTGATAGACTTTTTTCAAGAATTAAACGTTCTGTAAGAAAAAGACTTGTCACAATGAAGTAGACCTCCTTCTCATTAGCAAGAAGTGCTGTTTGTATTGACTATTTAAATATTAATACATGGAATAAGGAGCATTTATGGAAGTCACCGTTTTCGGTATTGGCTATGTAGGCTTGGTTCAGGCAGCAGTATTAGCTGAAGTTGGTCATGATGTGTTATGTGTTGATATTGATCAGGCGAAGGTTAATAAGCTGAAAAAAGGCATTATTCCTATTTATGAGCCTGGACTGGAACCACTGGTCAAAAAAAACTACGAAACAGGCCGGTTACGTTTTACCACGAATGCCAGACAAGCTGTGGAACATGGTCATATTCAGTTTATCGCTGTAGGCACTCCCCCTGACGAAGATGGCTCGGCAGATTTGCAGTATGTACTTGCGGTTGCCAATACTATTGCCACTTATATGAATAATGAAAAAATTATTGTTGATAAATCAACAGTGCCCGTTGGCACTGGTGATAAAGTCAAGGCTGAGGTGGCACGAGTACTTTCTGAGCGAAGGGTTGACCCTACTTTTGATGTGTGTGCAAACCCTGAATTTTTGAAAGAAGGTGCTGCAGTTAATGACTGTATGAAGCCAGACCGGATTATTGTGGGCACGGATAGTCCTGTAGTGAAAAAAATGATGCAGGAACTTTATGCACCTTTTAATCGCAATCATGATCGTATGATTTTTATGGATGTACGCAGCGCAGAACTCACCAAATACGCTGCTAACTGTATGCTGGCAACTAAAATCAGTTTTATGAATGAAATGGCAGGGTTAGCTGAAAAGCTGGGTGCTGATATTGAGATGGTCCGCCAGGGTATAGGTTCTGACCCTCGTATTGGGTACCATTTTATATATCCGGGCTGTGGCTATGGTGGTTCCTGCTTCCCAAAAGACATACAGGCACTCAAGCGTGCAGCAGAAGCTATGGATTTTGAGCCAATGATGCTTCATGCTGTGGAAAGGCGTAATGCCCAGCAAAAAGCAGTACTGTTTAATAAGGTCTGTGCATACTACAAAGACAACCTGTCAGGGAAAACATTTGCGTTATGGGGGCTTTCATTTAAACCAAACACGGATGATATGCGTGATGCCCCAAGCCGGGTATTAATGGAGGCGTTATGGCAACGGGGCGCTACAATACAAGCCTATGACCCTGAGGCTATGGAAGAAGCACAACGTATATATGGGCTGCGGGACGACTTATTATTATGTGAAACTCAACAGTCTGCACTAAAAGATGCCGATGCTCTGCTGATTTGTACAGAGTGGAAGCAGTTTTGGGCGCCTGACTTTGATTTGATGGGCAAGTTACTAAAAGCACCAGTCATCTTTGATGGGCGTAATTTATTTGATCCATCAGTGATAAAAGAGCACGGATTCACCTACCTGGCCATTGGACGGTAGTGGTATGAGTAAAGTATGAGTAGACCTGAATTAATCAGTTGCAATCATAAAACCAATATTCACCACCTAACCTGACATTTTCCTGATTCCTGCTATCTATAAGATCAATAAATATCAGAAGTTCTGTTATGCCTCCTGTTCATTACCGTACCCAGATTATGGATCATCTCGGCTTAGTGAATGTTTTGTATATGGGTATCAAAACACAGTGGATATATCGAGGTGACCTGCAACCTCTTCAGGTAAACAGTCGGCCAGAAAAGGCACTTCTCCCAGGCAAGGCGCAGGAATCAAGCTGTTCAGTGTTTCTATATTTTCATCATATGCTATCATCTCGGGGTCCAGGCAGTTGGCCACCCAGCCTGCCAGTTTTACCCTGTCATTGATAATGGCTTCCGCCGTCAATCTCCCATGATTTAAACAGCCCAGCTTAACCCCCACGACCAGAATGACGGGAATGTTGAGTGTTTTTGGTAATTCGGATAGCATTTCCCGGTCATTCAACGGCACCCGCCAACCACCAGCCCCTTCTATCACGACAAAATCAGCCGGCTTCATCAACACACCTCGGCAAAAGCCCGCCAGCCGGTTGATGGTTATGTGCTTCTCTTCCTGCGCCAATGCAATATGTGGCGAAGCAGGCAATGCAGAGGCTACGGGGTTCATTTGCTCATAACTGAGTTCCGTGTTCATCACTGCCATCAATTCAAGGACATCATCGTTACGCAGTGCGCCACCAATGCGCTGGCAACCTGCTGATACCGGTTTCAATGCCAGGGTTTTTAGACCTCGCTGGTTTGCAGCTTCGAGCAGCCCCTTGGTGATAAGCGTTTTACCGACGTCAGTGTCGGTACCTGTGATAAAAAAGGTTTTCTTCTTCATGATTGTCTCACTACTGCATGTTGACCTGACCATCGGTGACCCATAAAAATATAACGATAAATATGTTTTGTTGCTTCTTTTTTGCAAACAGGCATAAGGCTGGCTAAGGAATGATGGTGTTGAAAGATGTCTTAAAATAACTCCCTAAGGGGCAAGGGCTACCTTCGGCTTGAAATTTGAGCGGTTCGGCTTGTGCTTTTGCCCATGATGGCTCTATCCAATGGGTTATGGATCAGAAGCTTACACCACTGTCTGACTTTTGAAGGGTATCTCATGTTTAAGGAGGGCAGTAATGAAAACTATTATACCAGCATCACCAGCATCACCAGCGTCATCCCCACCTTTGCAGGGATGACGGACTGTTGGTATTGTCTGAAATGTAGCTAGCCTGACACTGATTCCTGGCGATACAGCCGTTGTAGATTAAAGCTCCTCCGCCTCATGCAGGTTGATCTGCGCCTTGATTTCGCCGTAGTCAACATTGCCATTGTTGTCGATGGTGACGGTGCTCCTGAGTGAGACACGAGATTGGCCGTCATACTGGAGAATCTCTCCATCAAGACTATCAAGAAAGCTTGGGCGAGAGTTCATACTGTAGATAATACGGGTGCTGTCTTTGTCACGTATTACATCTATGCTTTGTTCTGCGTTGGTCTGTGACAGTACACCCCAGTCGGGCATTGTCTTCTCCAGTGTGGCATGGAGGCTATTATGCATATGATTCAGCTCCGTCTGATTGATATGGCTGATTACCTGCATCTGGGTCTCCACAGGGAGACTGTCAAGGTTTTGGATAATCTGGTCTTCCATAGTCTGGAGAACCTCCCTGGCGGCAGCCTCTCCCTCATAGGCTGTTTTCTCACCATGTTCAGTGCGCAACGCGCTATTGTCAAAGCAGATACCGTTGTCATCGTGGATACGTATGACGTTTCTGGTTAAATCGATCCTGGTCTGAGTTGGCATCAAAAGCAGACCTTTTTCATCCCAGCAGGCTCTCATAGCTGTCATATCGTCCTCGTGGCAGCCGTTGCTGGCGATACGTATCTTCTCTTCAATCTCAGTGGGTATCTCCAGATTTTCAACAAGATGTGGAGCTCGCATAGTGGCAGCAATCTTGTCGTTGACCTCGTTCGCCAGCTTTTTAAGAAATTGATGGTTGGTATTGATGCTGGAGCGGATAAAGCCTTTGTGGACGGTTGGCATGATTGCCAGTTTCTCTTTAAGGCAGCCGTGTAGCCGACCGAGTTGCCGGGTAGTGTGGGGTGGATTGTCCATGATCTTGAGCGTTTCCATATAGAAGTTGAGCATGGTCTCAATACGTTGGCATTGCTCCCGGTTGCTACGGGTGGTGAGGGTTTGGATCTGGTTTTCGAGCATCACCAGTTGCTCTTCGTCACTGCTCTGGCGGCTCTGTTTGAGGCTGTTCACTTTCTCTGTCGAGTTTAGAGTAATCTGGCGCTGTCCCAGAGCAGTATCTGCCGGGTTACTGGGCAACGCATGCTCCGCTGTTGTTGTAGTACGCTGAACTTTATCGGCCGACAGTGGCGAAATCTGGCCTGAGGGGGTGTTTTGAGGTTGATTAAGGTTGTTATTATCTGCCGAATTGTTCGAAAAAGTGGCAGGCTGATTCGCGCTGGTACCTGTAATTTTGCTCATTGGGTTCGTCCATGCTACCTGGGTTATTTTCTGAAGTATAGAAATTAATCAGGGCACTTTGCCAACGTTGCTACGTCCCCGACCAGGAAAATAAAGCATCCACAGGCTCAATGGTACGGTCAGCAGCTCTGCGCCGTCCCGTTGTTTATCAGAGTTTGGTTCCTTACTGTCAATTTTTTGAACGAAAACCGGGCGCAATCTCGCTCTTTTAAGGGCGAGTCTAGCCCGGGCAAGGCGCTAGCCTTGCTGTGATAGACGTTTAGATGTTTTTACCGCTTTCTCTGACGGAGGCGTTCTCTGATTTTCGATATACGCTTTCACTGTTTCTAGGCTAGCCCCACCAACTGACACACAGCAATAACCAGGACTCCAGAAGTGCCTGCCCCATAGCATCGGCTTTATCTGAGGCCAGAATTCTTTTCTCAGGAAACAGGATGATTCCCCTTTTAGCTTGCTTACAAGATTGGATACAGCTAATTCAGGGTGAACACTCACCATTATGTGTATATGATCGTGCTCCCCATTGCATTCGTGTAGCTCACAGTCCATTTGTCCGCATGTTTCCCTGAATATTTCAGACAGCCTACCCAGCATTTCTCTGGTAAACACATTTCTTCGGTATTTTGTTACAAATACCAGGTGAACATTGTTTTTAAAAATACATGATCTACCAGTGCGCCATTCGTGCATATTAACCTCATGCTTGACGGTAAATTTTATCAGGAGTACCCTATGATTGTCGTTTTTATAAGGCGAAGAAATGCTTCAAGGTATCCGACTCAAAGCCAATCTAACGGAGCAGCAAAAGCTGATTCTGTCTCAATGGATGGGCTGCGCCCGGTTTATCTGGAATGCAAAGTGTGATGAAGATCGCTATTTCAGAACCTACGCCAGAAAGTACTGTCCTACGGGGACGTATCCCCCTGTCGATCAAAAAACATCTCACTTCAAAAGCAGGGAGCTAAGCCCCTGGCTTTCTCACTGCCCCAGCCAGATTATTCGTAATTCGGCGGTTAACTGGTATCAGACCTGTCAGAAATTCATGAAGGGAATTTGCGGTAGACCAGGGAGAAAGCCAAAAACCCACAAGGGTAGTGTTCATATAACAAAAGAGCTATTCAGGTTCGACGTTTGCAAGGATGGCGTAACACGTCTTTTCATTGGCACAAAGACCAATAATATTGGTTATCTGTCCATTAAGAATCATCGGTCATTCTCACAACCAAAGTCGCTATATATCAGGAAAGAAGCTGGCAGCTATTATGTGTCTTTCTGCTATGACGATGACTCATACGAACCAGCAACCGACAAGGATAATCGGGTATGGCTGAAAGGTGCATCTAAGGAATGGCTGGATGAGTATGTTATCGGCGTAGATCGTGGCGTGGTTATCCCTGCTCATACTGGCGTTAAGGCTTACGACTTCACCATAAACCAGAAAAGCACTATGGATAAGCGCAAGCGGTATATTAAAAAGCTGCAACGCCGACTATCCAGACAAACCAAAGGCTCAAGCCGTCGTCAAAAGACAAAAAATCGGATAACCAGACAACACAGGAAAGTAGCCTGCATCAGGCAGGACTTTTGCCATAAAACCAGCCGTACAATGGTTAACAGTAAGGCCAGGGTAATTATTTTTGAGAACCTGAAAACCTCAAGGATGACCCGAAAGCCAAAGGCCAGGAAAGACCGCAACGGCAAGTTTATTCCCAATAATGCCAAAGCCAAAGCTGGACTCAACAAAGCTGTTGTTAACGTTGGCTGGCATTATCTGGAAACCTGCACCCGCTACAAAGCGGCTAAAGCAGGAAAAGCGGTATTCAAAGTTCCTGCATCCTATACGAGTCAAGAGTGTGCTGATTGTGGTCACACTCACCCCGACAACCGCAGGAAACAAGAGACGTTTGCTTGTGGTAACTGCGGACACGTTGACAACGCTGATAAGAACGCCAGCATCGTCATTAAGAAAAGAGCAATTAATCTTCTTCTCGACTCTGGAACGGAGTTGGCCGGTAAAGGAATCCCTGTGCTGGTTAAAGGACGTGGAGCGATTCGTGAACCGAGAAAAGCTAAGGCTTATCCCGTAGTTCGCAACGAAACGTCAAAAAAGAAAAGAACGGTATCTCCCTCGGTAGCTGCTTAGTATTGGAAGCTCGCGTCTTTAGGCGCGAGTAGTTCACTTTAACCCATTCCCGTTATTGATGGATATCCCTGGAACGCTTCTGTTATATAAAAAAATGACGTTGATGCTTTACCAATAGTTTGAATTTCAGGTTATATTATAACGTATCTTTATTTTGCATTTTGATTTGAGTTGTAGCTATGACCCGGTTTTTAAAATTATCGTTAAGGCGCTGTCTTGCACTGCTGGTGTTACCTTTTGTACTGAAGGTCTCAGCCAGTGAGCCACCAACAGTGCTGGCATCTATCAAGCCGCTGCAATTAATCTCTCAAGCTATTACCAGCGGGGTATCAGAAACAGGGGTGCTTTTACCGCCAGGCGCTTCTCCTCACAACTACAGCTTACGCTTTTCGGACCGGAAAAAACTGGATAGTGCGGATTTGCTATTATGGATTGGCCCCGGTATGGAAGTGTTTCTCAGTGGTTTAGTAGAAGACAGAAAAACCACTTCTGTACTGACCATGATAGATGCACCGGGGGTCAGGCATCAGTGCACGGAAGAAGCTGACCACCATGATGCCGATGATGGTCACGGTCACACCCATAGTCACGGGAGCGTTGACCCTCACATCTGGTTAAGTCCTGATAATGCACTGGCAATGGCCAAAGCCATTACCAGTAAGCTGGTGGACATGGATTCTGATGTTAAAAATAAGGCAAAATATCAAGCTAACCTGGCTGCCTTTGAGCAAGGACTGAAGGTGTCTGACAGGCGTAATAAAAAACGGCTGACTGGCATTCAGGAAAAGCCTTTTTTCGTGTTCCATGATGCTTATGGCTACCTTGGGGACTACTTTGGTCTGAACATTGCCGGTACGTTTACGCTGAACCCTCAGCAACAACCCGGTGCCAGACACTTGGAGCAGTTAAGAAAAAAGCTGAGAGCTGTTAGACACACCAGTATTTTCCGTGAACCACAGTTCAAGCCCGCATATATCAGCCGTCTTACCGAAGGGCTGCCGGTAACAATTGGGGTACTGGACCCGCTGGCTACGAATATAGCCAGTAATAAAAACGGATACATTCACTTTATTAATGCTCTGGTAGACACGCTGTATGACAGTCTGTGTGAAAAGTGTCATCCTGTGAAGAGTTAGTGCTGCAGGCTGGCACCGGTCAATATGCCTGCCAGGAAAAAGACAATGGTCAGAAAGGGGGCCAATGCTCCCAGTGCCGTGACCCAGGTTTTCAGGTTGCTTCGTTCCTGACGAAGGTTCCAGCGATCACGGCAAAATAGTTTATCTTCATCATACGCTGTTGCCATCCCACATTGCTCACAAATAACCTGCCATAGCAGCATGTCGTTGACAGGCATATCGGCAAAGTAGGCTCGGCCTTTGCAGCAGGGGCAGCGTTCCAGCTTCATTACAGGTCTCCTTGTGGATGATATCAGTCCAGAATGATGGTTTTTACACCATCAACAGTAATGGGATTTTCCAGGTGGTAGCGCAGCCCCCTTGCCAGCAAGGTGTTTTTAACCATTGAGTGAAAGGTGCAAAAACCTATATCAACTGGTCGTCACTATCCAGCAAGTGCGTGGTGTCTTCCTTACTGCACAGGGTTTCCCGGTAGCGCCGACGATTTAACAGCTTGTTTTGAACAGGCACAGGTAACTCGGTGAAGCGAATCAGCTCTTTATCAATCAGAAGATCAATAACATCTTCCAGTACACGAATAAAGTCGGCATCCGCCGCTTCCATGACCTTATTGCCCATGGCGGGGTTTTTGTCCAGAAATGCATGCAGAGCCTCGTCTTCAAGGCTCACCGCATGCCACTCATCGGAAATGGCCTGCTCTGACACAGCCGTTATATGACCTTCACTATCCTTTAGTACATAAAGCATCTGAGATCCTCCCTGATCTCTTTTTACTATTGCATAGCAAGCCCCCTACCTGCCACCATTTGCCCGGTGAAACTGTCGGTAAACAGCTCAGCCAGGCAGAGTACCCTCAACAGGGTAAAAACCAGCTTATCCTGTTATCCTGTTATGATGACATCAAAGTTATACTCTACGCATTGACGATAGTCCCCTTTAAAAAGGGCAGCGTAGGGACCCTGGTAGTTTACCAGCTTGCATTTGTAGACCTCGCCAGTTCTGGTATCAGGTGTCCAGCTCCAGTCTTTATCCCAGTAGATGCTCAGGGCTGCACTACTGCCTGCATCAAATGGACTCATTCCCGCACATCCAAGAACTTCATCGCTCGGGATATTGACGCCTAATTCCTTTGCAAAGCTTTTATAGTAGGTAATACGGTCAAGGGATTGTTCGCTTTCTGCAGTCCCCCGGCACTCAACACCGCCATTGATGATCTGTGTGGTAACACCAAACCCCGGAACCCGTCCATTTTTACGATCCAGTGCGTTAGGCTGCCAGGTGCCGTCTATTACGTGAAGTATACTGGGTTTTGGTGGTTGAGGGGTAATGAAGAAAAAAACAGCGCTGGCGAGGTTAAGCCACGTGTCAGCAACTTTTGCCGGGTTATTGAGTAGTACCTTTACATCGCCAAAAACAAGTTTTGACAACAAACCATAATTGACGTTATAGCTTAGCTGATCACCTCCCCGGCCAAAATAGCTTTTGTAAGACCCATCATCATTCTTGCCGCAAGGGAAAGCTCGTCCAGGCCAACTATCAGGGCTGCAATTACCATAGCCGTCAGGCATGTCTTCATTCCAGCCTAATTCCCGAAGGTATACCAGGCCCTGTCGCCACTGAGGAAATTGACCGCCAGAGTCATGTTTACCCGTTTCCTGAGTAAAGTGGGCAAACATGGTTGCCAGGGATTTTCGGCAAATTGCATCGGACTGAGGCTTGCGTTTATCCTGATAAGTCTGGCAAAACGCCGGAAATTTCCCCACACCTTTCAGAAAGTTCAGGTAGGTGTAGCTTGAGTTGCGCATGGGAAAAAGATAATCCCATTTCTTCTGACCAACAATTCGCTCAACACGTTTTACATTGTCAGGGTCGTTTTTACCATTGATAGTAATCGCTTCCACTGCTTTATTATCGAGGGTTCTAATGGCGTCTTTATCAAGCTTGAGTCCGGGAGGTGCTTTGGCAAGGATTGCAGCCTCATCGGCATTCAGCTGCTTTAAACTCATCTTGTAGGGCTCAGCATAAGCTGTTGAAGTTAAGAGGGCTACTGCCAGGGCAGTAAAAGGAAGTAATAGTGCTTTATTTTTCATAACATCTCCGGATTGTCAGTATGAGTTAGGCAGCATCCGTGATGCCTGACAACCAGATTTTGCATTTAAGCTTTAAATCAGATCGTCGTATAAATTAGTCGTATAAATTAGTCGTATAAATTAATAGTAGAATTAAGAAAAATAACCTGATAATGGTTTCGAGTAAGTACTCTTAATAACCTGCTGCCCTGTCAGTGTAGTCCGAAAATTGATTCCGTGCCGGGCTATATCACCTGGTATTATGCCGTTTCAATGCGTTTGACCTTTTCCTGGCTCAAATGTTTCTGATGCAGTACCTGATAGTGGTCGAATATTTTTTAGTGGCTTTGACCCTGAACGCAAATTGACCTGAATTGAACGAAAACCGGGCGCAATCTCGCTCTTTTAAGGGCGAGTCTAGCCTGGGCAAGGCCCTAGCCTTGCTGTGATAGACGTTTAGATGTTTTTACCGCTTTCTCTGACGGAGGCGTTCTCTGATTTTCGATATACGCTTTCACTGTTTCCAGGCTAGCCCCACCAACTGACACACAGCAATAACCAGGACTCCAGAAGTGCCTGCCCCATAGCATTGGCTTTATCTGAGGCCAGAATTCTTTTCTCAGGAAACAGGATGATTTCCCTTTTAGCTTGCTTACAAGATTGGATACTGCTAATTCAGGGTGAACACTCACCATCATGTGTATATGATCGTGCTCCCCATTGCATTCGTGTAGCTCACAGTCCATTTGTCCGCATGTTTCCCTGAATATTTCAGACAGCCTACCCAGTATTTCTCTGGTAAACACATTTCTCCGGTATTTTGTTACAAATACCAGGTGAACATTGTTTTTAAAAATACATGATCTACCAGTGCGCCATTCGTACATATTAACCTCATGCTTGACGGTAAATTTTATCAGGAGTACCATGTGATTGTCGTTTTTATAAGGTGAAGAAATGCTTCAAGGTATCCGACTCAAAGCCAATCCAACGGAGCAGCAAAAGCTGATTCTGTCTCAATGGATGGGCTGCGCCCGGTTTATCTGGAATGCAAAGTGTGATGAAGATCGCTATTTCAGAACCTACGCCAGAAAGTACTGTCCTATGGGGACGTATCCCCCTGTCGATCAAAAAACATCTCACTTCAAAAGCAGGGAGCTAAGCCCCTGGCTTTCTCACTGCCCCAGCCAGATTATTCGTAATTCGGCGGTTAACTGGTATCAGACCTGTCAGAAATTCATGAAGGGAATTTGCGGTAGACCAGGGAGAAAGCCAAAAACCGACAAGGGTAGTGTTCATATAACAAAAGAGCTATTCAGGTTCGATGTTTGCAAGGATGGCGTAACACGTCTTTTCATTGGCACAAAGACCAATAATATTGGTTATCTGTCCATTAAGAATCATCGGTCATTCTCACAACCAAAGTCGCTATATATCAGGAAAGAAGCTGGCAGCTATTATGTGTCTTTCTGCTATGACGATGACTCATACGAACCAGCAACCGACAAGGATAATCGGGTATGGCTGAAAGGTGCATCTAAGGAATGGCTGGATGAGTATGTTATCGGCGTAGATCGTGGCGTGGTTGTCCCTGCTCATACTGGCGTTAAGGCTTACGACTTCACCATAAACCAGAAAAGCACTATGGATAAGCGCAAGCGGTATATTAAAAAGCTGCAACGCCGACTATCCAGGCAAACCAAAGGCTCAAGCCGTCGTCAAAAGACAAAAAATCGGATAACCAGACAACACAGGAAAGTAGCCTGCATCAGGCAGGACTTTTGCCATAAAACCAGCTGTACAATGGTTAACAGTAAGGCCAGGGTAATTATTTTTGAGAACCTGAAAACCTCAAGGATGACCCGAAAGCCAAAGGCCAGGAAAGACCGCAACGGCAAGTTTATTCCCAATAATGCCAAAGCCAAAGCTGGACTCAACAAAGCTGTTCTTAACGTTGGCTGGCATTATCTGGAAACCTGCACCCGCTACAAAGCGGCTAAAGCAGGAAAAGCGGTATTCAAAGTTCCTGCACCCTATACGAGTCAAGAGTGTGCTGATTGTGGTCACACTCACCCCGACAACCGCAGGAAACAAGAGACGTTTGCTTGTGGTAACTGCGGACACGTTGACAACGCTGATAAGAACGCCAGCATCGTCATTAAGAAAAGAGCAATTAATCTTCTTCTCGACTCTGGAACGGAGTTGGCCGGTAAAGGAATCCCTGTGCTGGTTAAAGGACGTGGAGCGATTCGTAAACCGAGAAAAGCTAAGGCTTATCCCGTAGTTCGCAACGAAACGTCAAAAAAGAAAAGAACGGTATCTCCCTCGGTAGCTGCTTAGTATTGGAAGCTCGCGTCTTTAGGCGCGAGTAGTTCACTAAAGACATTCCCACCGCCTTCGTGGGAATGACCATGAGATTGCCCGGCAAATACCAGCTGACCTTATTGAATAAGGGCTTTGATCAGTGTTTCTTTATAATGCTGAATCCAGCCAATAGACAGCCTGCGACTACGGATAATGGTCTGGAGGTCCCTTAGCGCCAGATCAAATTCGTCATTAATTACAATGTAATCAAACTCATTATAATGAGACATGTCACTGACAGCCTGAGCCATGCGGCGCTCAATGACAGTGTCATCATCCTGCCCACGACCAATGAGCCGTTCGCGTAACGCTTCCTTTGAGGGAGGCAGGATAAAGATGCTCACCGCGTCTGGCATTAATTGACGTATCTGCCGGGCACCTTGCCAATCAATTTCAAGAATAACATCTTCACCTTGATCTATTTTCTCAAGCACCCAGGATGCAGAGGTACCATAATGGTTACCAAAGACTTCAGCATATTCAATAAACAGCCCTTCCCCAAGCATTTTTTTAAAGTCATCAACACGGGTGAAATGATAATTTACACCATCCTCTTCACCAGGGCGCATGGGGCGTGTGGTGTGGGAAACAGATACCTGTACATGGCGGGTGGAAGCAACCATGGCTTTTACCAGGCTGGTTTTCCCCGCGCCGGAAGGGGCCGCAATAATATACAGTTTGCCTTTAAACATAAGGACTCCGGGTTACTGAATGTTTTGTACTTATTTATAGATTATCCTGTATCTCCTTGATAAATAAGGTGCATATGATCAACCTGAACCATTTCTGTCACCATATCTGTCACCAAATTACACATAACAATAATCTTCTGGTGGTAGAGTTTACCATAGAATGTTTACTACGACTCACGGACACAGTAGGAGCTGAATTGACTGAGGTACCCAGACACCAATGGCACTGACTTAAGCTGATATATTAGAAGCACCGGGTCTTGCCCGGGAAGAAGACTGACTATAAAAGTCAATGAAAATTCACCTCATCCCGAGCCAGCCATGACCAGGTTTAGTCCAGATTTTTTGTCACTTGCTGATGATTGCCTTCGGCAATTTGCCCAAACGAACAGTGACCCATTATCAGCAATTCTTATTGCTGATGACCTCAACGCTTTTCAAGCCAGCTATCAGGGGTTCAGAGTTAGAGACTTCCCTCCTTTCAAAACCTTAACGCTGTTCATGAAACAAGTTGCCAGTGATACCAGGTCATGCCGTCACGCACTCATTGATGAAGCCAGAGATCAAGCTGCCAAAGGCAATAAATCATCCTATTGTTACGACCTTGCTTAATGATCAGGCTTATCCAGGAACAGAGATTATTGCGCTATACCTGAAGCGGGGCACGTTGAAACGGATTCTGGTGTAATCAAGACGACCATGAAAATGGATATGCTGCGTTGCAAAAGCCCAGAGAGGGTGAGAAAGGAAATCTCAGTAAACCTGCTTGTGTACAACTTGATACGTGCCATTATGGGCAAAACGGCAGAGCACATTGATAAGACCCCCAGGGAGATCAGTTTCAAAGCGGCTCAAGACACGCCTGTAGCTTTTCACCAAACCTTGTTGGATGCCAACAGTGAATCTTAAGGAGAAGGTGGTCAACATGCTTGAAATAATCAGCCAGCATATTGTGGGTAATCGTCCTGGGAGATCGGAACCCAGCCCCAAGCCACATAAAAGGTTACAGAATCCAAGAGCACGGGCTCGCAGTCTTCAGCAATATCAGGGAAAGGCGGCTTAAGTCAGTGCCATTGCAACTGGCTTGTCCTTTATTCAAAGAAGTCTGGGAAAAGCGGAGAACGAAGGTAAAGCGATGGTTTGCAATCCGAAGCCTGTTTGACGGGTTCCTTATTGATAGCTGGCACTCAATAGTTAAGGTCATGGTCACGGAAAGAGTATCCGAAATCTCATTCCGGATACCGGTTGATAAACCTCGCTCTGAGTCAGTGTAAGAGAGTGTTATCAGGTTGGACTCATTAATCTACCACAAGGTAGAGGGTATGTTTTGTCTTTAAAATTTGCTGCATTAGCTGAAGCATATAAACGACTAAAGGCGTGTTTTTTGCGGGAATGGCTGTCGAATGGTGGTTCTGTTTAACGAGAAGCAGCATAAAAAATGGTCAAATAAGGCTTTCTCGCAACCGGTCAGTGTTAACTCCGACAGGCTGCTAATAAGCCGTTACTAAAAATCTTACATAATCTGTAATTATGCAGACTTATCTACGCCGTCTACATGGATGCACAGCGAGCTGTGTCTGACTCCACTCTTTCGTAGGGTTTTAGGTCGAGCTGTAACGTGTCTGCGACCATGCTTATGAATCAAAAAAATGGTAACTGTTAGCTTGGTTTTCGCGTAACCGTTTACCACCTTTCATTCATGATCGAAATTATATCAGATAGTTACAGATTATAATAGTTTACAGCTAACTGTTTTTAACCCTCGTAACAGTGGTGCTACTGCTATAGTCTGAGGTAAACGAAGTTCAATAAGCCGATTTTTCTCGTCAATATAGTATAGATAGTATAGATAGTATAGATAGTATAGTGGGCTGTTCGTTGCTCAAAATCAGCTTGTTATCTTCCGTTTCTCTTGATCCTCATCGCCACACACAGGCTTTTAAGATGGCTTCTGCACAGTAAAACGATCTACTTTCTGGAAGCCCCGTGGTAATTTATTGCCCCTTCTGCCCCTTTCACCACAGTAATGCTCAAGATCACCGGATTTGAGTGTCACATGACGCCGTCCTGCATATAATGTCAATGTTTCCTCTGGTTCCAGCAATGCAATGACCACCACAAATTCAGTACGCTCTGCTACACGTGTAGTTGGGATACTGATAATTTTATTCCCCTTGCCTCGAGTTAGTTTTGGCAGTTCTTTCAAGGGGAACACTAACATGCGGCCTTCATTACTGATGGCTACCAGGTATTGCTCATCACTACTGACTTTTACTGGTGGTAATACCTTTGCACCTTTGGGCATGGTCAGCAATGCCTTGCCTGATTTACTTTTGCTGGCAAGGTCTGAATACTGAGCCACAAAACCGTAGCCAGCATCACTACTGACCAAAAAGTGATCTTCAGGGTCGCCAAGACAGACCCCTTCAAATGTTGCACCAGAAGGTGGGTTTATTCTGCCGGTAAGCGGCTCACCCTGACCACGGGCGGAAGGGAGAGTGTGTGTCTGTAATGAGTATGAGCGCCCCGTTGAGTCAATAAAGGCCGATAATTGACTGTTTTTCCCCCGGGCCGATAGCCTGTAACTGTCCCCTGATTTATAGTTCAGATTTTCAGGAACAACATCATGGCCTTTCGCACAGCGAACCCAGCCTTTCTCTGACAGCACGACAGTGACAGGGTCGGATGATAAAAGATCTGACTCGGTCATTGCTTTTGCTGGTTCTCGTAGAGCAATGGGTGATCGTCGTTTGTCGCCATGCTCTTTGGCATCAGCTTTAAGTTCTTTCTTGATTAATCCCTTCAGTCTTTTATCGGAGCTTAATGTTAATTCAATATGCTTCTTTTCTTTATCAAGATCATTTTGTTCGCCACGAATTTTCATCTCTTCCAACTTAGCCAGCTGTCGTAGCTTAAGATCAAGAATAGCATCTGCCTGAGTCTCAGATAATCCGTAGCGAGCCATTAATATAAGCTTAGGCTTATCTTCTGAGCGAATTAACTCAATAATTTCATCAATGTTAAGAAAAGCTGTCAGTAATCCTTTAAGAATATGCAGGCGACTGTTAACTTTATCAAGACGGTACTGAAGACGCCGTTTTACGGTATCTGAACGCCAGCCCAGCCACTCCGATATCACCCTGTTTAATGGTTTAACCTGTGGGCGACCATCGACACCGATCATATTGAAGTTGACTCGATAAGTACGCTCAAGGTCCGTGGTAGCAAACAAATGCAGCATAATGCTGTCAGTCTCTGTTTTGCCGGACTTAGGAACAATCACCAGGCGCGTCGGGTTCTCATGATCAGATTCATCACGCAGATCAACGACCATGGGCAATTTTTTGGCCTGCATTTGTGCAGCAATCTGTTCAAGTACTTTGGCACCCGATACCTGGTGTGGCAAAGCCGTGATGACGATATCGTTATCTTCTTTTTGGAAAACCGCCCTCATTCGCAGGGAGCCTTTGCCCTGCTCATAGATTTTTTGTATCTCCGTGTGTGGTGTGATGATTTCTGCATCAGTGGGAAAATCGGGTCCCTGTATATATTGGCAAAGATCGGCAGTTGTCGCTTTTGGTTTGTCCAGCATATGGATGCAGACGTTTACCACTTCCTGCAAGTTATGAGGCGGAATGTCGGTGGCCATACCTACAGCAATGCCACTGGTGCCATTCAACAGCAGGTTAGGTACACGGGCAGGTAACACTGAGGGCTCTTCGAGAGAGCCGTCAAAATTGGGCACCCAGTCAACAGTGCCCTGCCCCAGCTCCCTTAGCAGGTTGTCTGCGTATCGAGTCAGCCGCGACTCGGTGTAGCGCATGGCCGCAAAGGATTTAGGGTCATCGGGAGATCCCCAGTTACCCTGACCATCGACCAGAGGGTAGCGGTAAGAGAAAGACTGGGCCATAAGCACCATGGCTTCATAACAGGCACTGTCACCATGAGGGTGAAACTTCCCCAGGACATCGCCCACAGTACGGGCAGATTTCTTAAATTTTGCCGTATTTTTCAGACCCAGTTCACTCATAGCGTAGACAATTCGTCGCTGTACAGGCTTCAGACCATCGCTAATATGGGGTAGCGCCCTGTCGAGAATGACGTACATGGAGTAATTCAGGTACGCACTCTCTGTATAGGACCGCAGTGTTTGGCATTCAAAGCCATCGTCACCAATGTGGATCTGTTCCGTCATATCTTAATCGTCGGCAAATAATGTAAACGTATCATATTAGGTGTTGTTAATATAAGAATACAAACGCATTGAAACAGAGCACTTGTTATACTGCTTCATCCCTACAGTCATCTATAGCTGCTGAGGAGCTGCTGAGGAGCTGCTGAGGAGCTGCTGAGGAGCTGCGGAGGAGTTGCGGAGGGGGAGATGTTTAGATGCCAGCTCCACATTCTTTCTCTCAATAATATACGGGTTAGACCACCCCTGAATGCCCCGAATTTTCTCATTACGCCCTAACTCCCATGCAGAAACAGGATGGGTAGCATTCCAGACGTTAAACAGCTTTCTCTGTTGAGCACTCAGCTTGAAGTGGTAGTGGTCTGCCATATACAGGTAAATTCGTGCAATTTTCCCCCATTGACTTTCAGGGGGTTCAGCAGCCCTTTTTTTAAAGTTAACCTTAAAATTGCATTGGCCGTACATGTCGCTGGTATCAGGCAGCATGGTAAACCGGTAGTTGGAACGATCTCCATTCACTTCGCCAACGGCTGGCACAAGATTATGCAGGTCGGCTTCCATTTGACGAAACAATGGGTTGTTACGAGCGCAGTTTTTTCGTCCCCCCTGCTGCCAGCATAGTAGCTGATGACCAAATGCCCAGGCAGGAACAACATGCTCCCACTCAATACGGTTGGCTCTTTTAGGCTGCTTGCGTATTTCGTAGCCACAGGAAGCAAGATCAGGAATCAGCTTTTTCCCCTGCTTTTTAATAATACATCCACAGTAAAAGCTAACAGGTTGTTCTTCATAAATTTCAGCAGCAATCTGTTTGGCCTGTCTAAACGATGAAGGCGTATTGGCAGATACGCCTTGAGGGCCAAATACAGAAAAGAAAATAATAAATAGACAAATAGCAGAAGTATAAGAAAATGATATCATTGGGTATCTTGGGACAGTGGCATCGGGGCAACAGCATGGCTGTTTTACGGAAAAAATAAGCCGGTTTTGCTCAAGTTAACCGCTAAAATTGTACATTTTTGAGCCAAATACCAGGAAAAAACGCATTAGTGTAGCTAGAAGAGTCCATTGGTATACTATCAGGCGTACGCAGCACAATAATAGCTGTCAGATACTACCAGAAATCGGACTCCTGTCCACTGCTGATAGTCCATTGCGCCTGATTTAGACGTTTATGCTATCAGTAATCTCAAAAAATCTTGCAGACTGTCCGTGCAAGTGGGAAAGCCGTCAAGCTCGCCGCCCTTTATTTTCAGTTCTTCAAAGTACTCCATGCTATCGCAATAATCAACCCTCTTCTGGCCTATGCCACCAACCTTACCAAACAAATCAAAGGTAGCGAGTCAACATTGTTGTTAGCATTAGCCTTGAATTCAACTTTTTCAGCGTTGTTGATCAGTAAACCAATAGTAATATCGTACACCTTTCATAAGTATTATGAATTCCCAGGCAGTGTGTGGAAATGAGGATGAATATATGAGCTTCACATGTTCTGAAATTTCATCTACTCTTCTAAGGTCAAAAAAGAAACCAAGAGTCAATGGTATTTTTTCTAACAAAAATAGCAGTGAGGTAATGTAATGAAGAAACTATTTTTATGGGAAGTCCGTATATTACAACTAATCACTTTAATCATACTTTTTTTACCCACAATAAGTCTTTCTGCACCAAATTTAAAATTTTTATTATGGTATGACAATAACCCTCCAGAAAAAATAAAAGAGGGTGATTTAGGTATTGTTTCATGTGATAATTACCGTTCTGATTTTTCCACAATATATCAATATCATTTTGGTTGCATTAGAAAAAACAAAGGAACATGGATGTGCCGTATCAAAGACCCTACAGGCATGCAACAGGAAGATCTTTATTTGATACCTGTGGCAAGCTTACCCATCAACCCAGAAGTTATTAGAATAATCTCAGGTCAATCCCCCTCTGGTCGTTCAGAAATACGAGGATCTGACATTCTGGCGGTGCAGGATTTTTTAACCGGTGATGAATACTTTAAACATGATTCTGCTCAGTTCAGGTTCAAAATGGTAGTCAATGGTGACGCAAGTAAACTGATTTGTGTCCTGGAAAATAATGCCGAGTTTACCATTTTCCCTGTCTCTGATAATCAACAAAACCCGTATGATCAGTTAGCCAGGAAAAATCCAACTAAAGTAATATCATTGAATAATACTGATTTATATAGCATAGGCTGTGGATGGGTCAAAAAAGGCGGAAAAACTGTTGAAGGTAAACGTCTACCTAGAAAATTTTCAATATCAACAGTATGCGGTCAACTTGATCATGCTATCAATGCGTTGAAAGAGAAAAACCTGTTTAAAGGATCAGGCTATATTGCCATCGATGGAAAGCACTACGCAGGAGGTGATCAACTTGATATGGATGATAAAGATGAAGGAAAGAATAGAGTCTTCCGAATACTCCCTCCCGAATGGAATAATCCATAATAGCCCGGTTGTAGCCCCCTTCCAAAAGCACAGGGTAAACGTGGCAGAGAAAGTGTTGGGAAGTTATCTGGAGCAACTTTCCAGAGCCTGTAAATAATTCTGTGTAAACGCCATTACTTGTTTACACCTTGATCCGGTCTGGAAACATGATTTCAAACCGGTTCATGGCTGACTTCCAGTCTCTTATTGGCATAGTCCATCTAGCCGACGCCTTTTCTGTCGCCAGGAAAATAACCTTCAGAACGGCATCATCCGTTGGGAATATTTTCCGGTTTTTTATAGCTTTTCGGATGACGCTGTTCAGCGACTCTATAGCATTCGTCGTGTAAATAGCCTTCCTGACCTCCTTAGGATAGTCAAAAAGGGTAATCAGGTTATCCCAGTTTTTACGCCATGACTTGCCTATGGAAGGAAACTTCTCTCCCCACGTGCCTTCAAAGGCGCTCAGCTCCCTTTCTGCTTCTTCAGTGGTTGCTGACTGATATATCCTCTTCAGGTCATTAGCGACTGCTTTGCGTTCCTTGTAGGACACGTATTTCAGAGAGTTCCTTACCTGGTGGACAATGCAAAGCTGCACCTGAGCCTTTGGGAAAGCCGTGTTGATGGCTTCAGGAAAGCCTGACAGTCCATCCACGCAGGCAATAAACACATCCTCAACACCTCGGTTCTGAAGCTCTGTTAACACCGACAGCCAAAATGTAGCGCCTTCTGTTTCTGCAAGCCAAAGACCTAAAAGCTCCTTCTGGCCTTCCAAATTAACGCCCAGAGCGACAAAAACAGTTTTCTTGATAACCCGCTTATCTTTGTGAACCTTGACCACAATGCCATCAAGATAGAGTACTGGATACAGGCTTTCCAGGGGTCTGTTCTGCCAGGCTTTTACTTCATCAAGAACAGCATCAGTGACCTTGGATATGAGGGTTGGCGAGATGTCAGCACCATACATTTCCTCAAGCGTATCAGCAATATCACGGGTGGTCATTCCTCGTGAGTAGAGGGACAGAATTTGCTGATCAAGCTTGTTGATTCGTGTCGACCCTTTGGTAATGAGCTGAGGTTCAAATTCGCCATTACGGTCTCGGGGCGTATTGATTTCCAGCTCACCAAAGTCACCTTTGATGGTCTTTTTGCTGGAACCGTTGCGACTGTTTCCCGTGTTATGCCCATCGGTAGAGTGTTTGGCATAACCAAGGTGCTCTTCCAGCTCGACGGCCATAACACGCTCAACAGCCGCTTTGATCAGCTGGCGGCTAAGATCGGCAAGGTCATCCTGATTTTTGATTTGCCCAACCACCTGGCCAAGCAATTTTTCATTGATTTCAACGCTCATAGTTATGCTCCTCTTTGGAGTATTAACGACAAGCGTTTACACAAATTAAATTACATCCTCACTTTCCAGAAAATTTTTCATCTTCTTTCAGAGTTGCCACGGCTACATCTTATCCTGCTCCCATCCTTTTTATTTAAACAGTTGATGTTTAAAGACTCAAAAATTGCAAAAACAATAGACTTAATCATGATTTTTTAAATCAAATAGTTTTAGTATTAAGATACCAATATGATATTCTACAATTTAACAAGTCTCATCTCATTATAGATTTCAACGCAGCAAGATGGCTCCAGCTTTCCTGTTTTTCCTATTATTACGACAACCCCTTGCATAGGGTTCACCCATCAAAAACAAACTACCCTAATACATGGGATAGTTTGTAGAGTGTATGTTTGACGTTACGTTCAATGAAGGTGATTGTCAAAAAAGAATAAAAATGCTGCCGAAAACTTATCAACATTGAAGCGTATCACCTTCAATATCTTGAAGCTGGATATTGGCAGTTCTGGTAGTATGCGGACTAAACACAAGAGAGCAGGCTAAAGTCATAAATAGTTAACGCATTCTTGGCACTATTTATTTCTGTTTCCGTTTGATACGTAAGCCCTGATGCGCTGATGCCTTGCAGGTATAGAAAAGGCCTGTTTTTTATTCTTCTTTTTTATTCTTCTTTTTTATTCTTCTTTTTTATTCTTCTTTTTTTTAGGGAATAAATCATATTGAATACCTATCAGATAATACAACTTCATAGCTTGACGAAGCTCATTGATTTCTTCTTTATTTTCATAGAGTGACTTTCTTGTCTCATCATCCACATGATTATTTTTATTGATCAGTCTTTCATATTTTCTTTCTTTTTGTACGAGTGAGGCAAGTGTCTTTCCAGGATTTTTGTAGGAAGAAAGTAAATAAACAGTTTCACAGACTTTATTGAAATTTTCCTTAATTTCTCTGGCAGCTTCCAGATTTTTTCTTTGAGCAATCACATTGATGCATTGCTCTGAGGTCATATAGGTTTCTTTTTCTGATACTAATGTATCAGCTGCTTGTGTCAGCTCTTTTTTAAGTGCTTCATATTCACTTTGTTCACGTTCCAGATAGTGCTTTAATTGTCGTTCCTGGGCATTAAGGGTATCAAGATGCCTTTTCATTTCTAATCTGAAGGACTTATCCTGAAGGGATTTGTCGCAGTAGCGACGAAAACTAGATGATAGTTTCTCTGCCCAACGCCGTGTTATGGGATCTTTTAAAGTGTGTAAGTGTCTTTTTGCTTCCAAAAAGCGCATATCGATTGTTTCAATGGCTACCTCCAGAGCGCTGACGTACTCTTCACTCATACCAGTCTCTAAACCATAATCATCATGACCTTCAATGTTTAACCTCTCAAATAATGTGTTTTTTGCTGATTGAAGTTGCTGCTGTAATAAGTGTTGCTTAGCAAGGCGCTCCTTTACATTCTGATAATCCTGAAGCTTGTCTTTAAATGCTTCTTTAGCTGCTAAGTAACGCTGATTGGGTGATGCCTCCAGTTCACTCTCAAGATGTTTGATTAGTTTTTCAACATTCTCGATTTCTTCCAGCACCTTTTCAACGACAGGATCAATTTTATTGGCTGTGACTTTTTTATGAGCTGTTCTATAAGTACTTGGATTAAGTGGTCTGTAGCCATATTTTGCTCTTTTTACTACCTCCTTGCCGAATTCAGTACCGACTTTAGCAACTTTAGAGGCGTTATCAGAGACATTATCCATAACGGCTTGTTTCAAGCGGTGAACTGGCCTTAACTGAACTCTGCCCTTCCAGTATTGTACGTTTGCCTTTGATTGAGCGATACGTGCATCATCAGAATCCTGATCAATACACAACCTGTCATGTAATACCTGCATATTCTTAAGCGCTTCGCCATGGGTACTATCCCCCGTTCTACTGTATTCATCCAGGTCCTTTACGCGTGCAGCCAAATGCTCACAACGTTCAAGCAAGCTGTCTTTAACATTATTTGAGGGCCGGCGATCAGAAGCGGAGTTTGTTCGCCTGGCGGGAATGGGTTGTTGAGTTACTGAGCTTTTTAAGGACAATAAACGTGGTTTCGGTGTTGGTACGAAGGAACTTTTTTTTCTTGGCGCTGGCACGGGCTTCTGAAGCTGTTGTTCTGAGGGAAGGGGGGAAGCAGTTTTACTACCCGTCGCATCGAGTCTTTTTTTCTGTGGCGGCGCAGGAGTTTCTGATAACGAAGGTACACCTGCCTGCTCAAATTTTTTCTGCGAGGACTCTCGTGGTGACACTTTCCGAGGTGCTTCAATATTTCGGCGATCAAGGCTTTTGTCCACAATCACTGTGTCTGTATTCCTGGGTGTCTGCTTTGGTGCTACATCCGCTTCTTCCTGCACCTTTACAAGGCCCTTCGCAGTTCTCAGAAAACCTTGAGTACTATCTTTAACCTTTTCTTTCAATAACCCGAGACTTTTACTAATAGCTTTGATTGATGACATATATGCCCACGATGCCAGGATTACCTTAATTGACCCCTTAATTGACCCTTAGCATAAGCAGGGCCTCCAACCTCCATGAACAGCATTTGAGGAAAGTTAGAGATAAAATCGGCAACTGTCTGACTTTATCAAGCACAATCAGTCGAAAGTTATCGAACGAGCGTAAAACCCCTTACTTTGAGTGAGGGGATGTAAGCTCGGCTTGCGTAGAGCAAGCCCATGTAGTATTTAACTTCTGTCAGGCGTTTCCAGCGATTACGCTACCTGACAGGAAAAGTAAAATACCTCCGCTTTCTGCCCGTGTTTTTCAACAATCCGAAAGGTAGAGCAGATTGTCGAATAAGGCATATACCGCTACTGGTGAGGTATATGTTGCGGCAGGGCATTGCCGTCTAGTAGTAGGAATCTCCGTCCTTTAGGTCGGGGAGGATGTCAAAAAAACGGTAGTAGTTGGTTAAACGTGTAGTTTTGAATTTTATGCCAATCGTCTTTTCCAGCTGGTTCCCGTCCAAAAACTCAATCAGCTTACAGGCCAGAGAGTTCAGGCACTGTAAAAATTAAAGCCCTGTTATTTTTAACGGCTATATTTCCCAAGACAACAAAAACAGGGAAAAGCCAAAAAAAGGGGGGCTTCAAATGCGCAAAAAACGCAACCCACAGTGTAGACTCAATCTGGAAAAGCCAAATCTGGCATCCGAAGCTTTCTGTGTAAACCACCAGAATGTCACATAACCACATTCATGTTTGAGTATCGAAATAAGGGCTGCGAACCTGGTATTTCAAAAAAATTATCTATATGGCTATCAATGGCAGTGGTATTCGGGACAATCCCCGAGTCTTGGATATCAGCAAAGGCCCGTGATTGATACACTTAAGAAGCAGGAATGCAAGCTCATTTCAGTCAATCCTGATTTTTGCTGTAAAGACAAATCGCTCAGTGTTTGTATTATTCAGGTGTGTGATGAGGCTAAATGCGATGAACAGTGGTCGTATGTGGGTAAAAAAGAACAGCAACGCTGGCTTTGATATGCCATCGATCACGCATCGGGCGCATGAGTGGCTTATGCCTTTGGGCGCAGCAGGAAGGATGAAGTTTTCAAGGGCTTAAAAGCGCTTTTAGCCCCGTTGAACCTGAATTCCTCAGTTGAAATCACTGCCTTCGATGACAGCCTTACGCAAGTTGGCTGATAACTATTTACTACAGTCACCCAAAAGGGGGGTTATGAAAAGACGAAAGCCTGACTGCGGCAAGGTGAAGAAGCAATTTATGAAATTCAACTGCGGAATTCAGGTTGAATATCCAGCGATACTACACTGATGACTGAGGTGCTTATGAACGTCATATTGATGAAGAGAAGCATGAGATTGGTAAACGTAACGCTCAAACATCAAGAGAAAAAACATGAACTTCAGGACTTGGGTCAAGGGACTCGCCCGTAAAACTCTCTGTTTTTCAAAGCTCGAAAAGATACATGATATCGTCATTGGCCTATTGATCAACAACGCTGAATAACGTTGAATTCAGGATTGATATTTATGGCTAACAACATTTTTGAGCCACTTTTTTGAGCCACTTTTTTGAGCCACTTTTTTGAGCCACTTTTTTGAGCCACTTTGAGCCACTGCCAAAACAGGGTAAAAAAAACCGGTTACCTATGGGGGGAAAGGGTAACCGGCTGTGGTACAGCCCACTGGGGGAGCAGGGGCTGTAAATTTGCCAACAAACACACACACAAGGAGTTGTGAGCATCTTGATGACTGCTCACATGTTCTTTGACTACAGTGTTTGAGGATAGTTCCCCAACGCACGTAATTTTTTTTGAAAAAAGTAAAAAAAATATTATCAGTGCGCTTCATCCCAGTTTTGGCCTGCGCCAACCTCAACCAACAAGGGCACATCCAAATGAGCAGCCGATGCCATTTCGCCTTCAATACCTTCCTGCAAGGATTCAAGATCACCGTCAGCCACTTCCAGGACCAGTTCATCGTGTACTTGCATAATCATACGTGCATCCAGCTGTCTGGCTGACAACAACTGATCCACTGCCAACATAGCTTTTTTAACAATATCTGCCGCTGTGCCCTGCATGGGGGCATTGATTGCTGCCCGTTCTGCTGCCTGCCGATGCATACCATTGCGAGCATTAATTTCCGGGAGGTACAACCGTCGGCCAAAAAGTGTCTCAACATACCCCTTCTCCCTGGCACTCTCTTTTGTTCTTTCCATATATTCCAATACACCAGGGTAGCGATCAAAGTATAAATCAATATACTCCTGTGCTGACTGACGAGAGACTCCCAGTTGTTTTGCCAGGCCAAAAGCTGACATACCATAAATCAGTCCAAAATTAATAGCCTTGGCACTGCGACGCTGATCGTTAGTGACTGCATCCAACGGAATTCCAAAGACCTCTGCCGCTGTAGTCTTGTGGATATCCAAACCTTTAGCAAAAGCAGCCAATAAGCCTTTATCCCGTGAGAGATGTGCCATAATGCGTAGCTCAATCTGAGAATAATCGGCTGCTACCAGCTGATAACCTTCAGGCGCAATAAATGCCTGCCTGACCTTACGCCCTTCTTCTGTTCGAATAGGAATATTCTGCAGGTTGGGGTCCGAAGAGGATAACCGTCCCGTGGCCGTTCCTGACTGGTGATACGATGTATGAATCCGTCCTGTGTCAGGGTTAATCATCTGAGGCAGCTTATCCGTATAAGTCGATTTCAATTTGTTTAAACTGCGATGCTCAAGAATCAACCTTGGAAGTGGGTAGTCCAGCGCCAACTCCTGTAATACCTCTTCCGCCGTGGACGGCTGTCCTTTCGGGGTTTTTTTAAGCACAGGAAGTCCCAGCTTATCAAATAGCAGGGTCTGTAGCTGCTTGGGGGAGCTGAGGTTAAACGCTTCACCGGCTTCTTCGTGCGCCAGCCTTTCCAGATCAGTCAACCGCTGGCCAAGATCCAGACTTTGCTGCCCCAACAATACACCATCAACCAGAGCACCGTTTCTTTCGATACGGGAAATGACATCCACCAGTGGCATTTCAATGGTTTTAAAAACATGTTTGAGGGTGTTTTCTTTTTCTACCCGTGGCCATAATACCTCGTGAAGCTTTAGTGTAATGTCAGCATCTTCTGCAGCATAGGGACCGGCCTTTTCAAGATCTATCTGGTTAAACGTCAACTGATTAACACCTTTGCCGGCAACAGATTCAAAAGAGATGGTATTAACGCCCAGGTATTTGCTGGCAAGACTATCCATATCGTGACGGGTAGCTGTGGAATTCAGCACATACGACTCTAGCATTGTGTCAAAAGCCATACCTTTTAAACTAATGCCATATCTTGCCAGAATATTCTGGTCATACTTAAGGTTCTGCCCGACCTTCTTAAGAGCAGAGTCTTCCAGTAACGGCTTCAGTTGTGCAAGAACCCAATCCCTGTCCAACTGATCAGGCGCTCCAATATAATTGTGGGCAACGGGCACATAAGCAGCTTTTCCTGTTTCACAGGCAAACGACAGACCAACCAGACTGGCTACCATATAATCAAGCCCTGTTGTCTCCGTATCAAAGGCAAACAAACCGGATTTTTTCAGTCGATCCAACCAGCTCAGAAACAATGATTTCTCCGTGACAACGTCGTATTCAGCAGCAGGGACAGCTGTGGCTTCCTGGCTGTCATTCCTCTCCTCCAACTCCCGAATCATGGAGCGAAATTCAAACTTTTTGAACAACATCAGCAGTGCATCATTGTCTACCGGATTTGATTTTAGTGTTTCTACGGATACGGGCAAGCTAACATCAGTCTTGATGGTCGCCAGCTTGCGAGAAAGCAGCACAACCTCTTTATGTTCTTCGAATTTCTTAGCAAAGTTCTTACTGCCACGAAATCCCAAATCAGCCACTTTATCAAGGTTGGCGGCAATATTATCAATACTGCCCAGCCCCTGTAACAGAGCCAGTGCTATTTTTTCACCAACGCCTGGCATGCCAGGAATGTTGTCGCTGGTGTCCCCCATTAATGCCAGGTAATCGACAATCAGCTCAGGTGGCAATCCGAATTTATCAATAACACCAGTACGGTTCAGTGTTTCATTTTTCATCGTATCAATCAGCGTGACATGTTCACTGACCAGCTGGGCCATATCTTTATCACCGGTAGAGATCACCGTGTCAATTTTTTTCTCAGTGGCCTTCAGTGCCAGCGTTCCCATCACATCATCGGCCTCCACCCCGTCAATGACCAACAGGGGCAAACCGAGAGCACGAACGACCTGGTGAACAGACGCTACCTGAGAGCGTAGATCATCTGGCATGGGTTTACGGTTGGCTTTGTAATCCGCGTAAATATCATGGCGAAAGGTTTTGCCCCTGGCATCAAAAATCACCACCACATCACTGCCCTGATAATCTCGCATCAGGCTTTTCAGCATGGTTGTCATCACCCGGATAGCACCGGTAGGCTGGCCATCAGCTGTACGCAGATTAGCACGCTCCGATGCATGGAAGGCTCTGTAGAGATAAGATGAACCATCAACCAGTATCAGCGGGACAGAGGTTTGTTCAGACATGATCGGATAAATTCCTGAAAGTAGGATAAAATTAGGAAGCCAGTTTACAAATGTTGGGGTCTGCCATGAAGTACCGCTTGTTCGGGATATTCGTTTCATTACTCTTGGCAGGCTGCACCAGCATCTATAATAGCCAGCCCGGAGGCGCTGAAAAAGAGGCTGTCAACAAGAACAAGATGGCACAGACTGTTAACTCCCCCGCCAGGGGCCTGACTCCTGAGGAGCTGGAAAGCCGTGACGACACATCCATTATTATCCGCGAAGGCGATAACCGCACGATCAAGGAATATCGAGTGGGTAGTCAACTGTATGGTTTTCAGGTTATCCCCAAAACTGGATCACCCTACTTTCTGGTCCCTGCTGACGACCCCAACTTTTTGATACGTCCTGATCAACCTGAACGGTTGATCCCTTCCTGGCAGATAATTACCTGGAAATGACGTAAACATTCAGGCAGTCAGACAAAAATCATGAAAGATGCTAATGAAAGATGCTAATGAAAGATGCTAATGAAAGATGCTAATGAAAGATGCTAACTGATGCCAGGGAATACATTGCACTCCAGTCACTCAGATGAACAAAAAAACAGGAAGAATATGGCTGTTTACACCCGGCTCAACCAACAGGACATTACTTCTTTGCTCACACAATACAACCTGGGTAAACTCGTCAGTTATCAAGGTATAGAAGGTGGCGTAGAAAACACTAACTATTTTCTTGATATTGATGCGGCGGGACACTCATCCCGCTATGTGCTGACACTGTTTGAATACCTGCCAGAAAACAGCCTTCCTTTTTTTATTGACTTTACAGACGAACTTAATGTTGCGGGCATTCCAGTACCTGCAGCCGTTCGTGATCAACAGGGCAATGCCCTTCACCAGTTGAAGGACAAACCTGCCCTTATGGTTCCCTGCCTGCCGGGCAAGCTCCCCTCCTCTTTGACGTTACATCATATCCACCAGATAGGTGGTTTGCTGGGAAAGATCCATAAAGTGGGCATGCGCTCATCGTTAAAACAGAAAAACCACCGTGGACTGGACTGGCTTGATGAACAACAAAAACGCCTTTTCCCGTTGCTTCCTGAAGAAGATGCTCAGTTCATGCAGGCGCAGTGGCAATCCATTCGGCAAGGGTTATCGGCTTTGTCCCCGCTGCCAGAAGGACTGATTCATGGGGATTTATTCCATGACAATACGTTGTTTACTGACGATACTCTCACTGGCGTCATTGATTTTTATCAGGCCGGCCATGACGTACTTGTGTACGATATAGCAGTAACTGCTAATGACTGGTGCTTATGCAAAGATGACCTAACGTTAGATACTGAAAAAACCACGGCCCTACTGAACAGTTATACCGCTGTTCGCCCTCTGACCCGTGAAGAGAAAAAGGCTTGGCCCTTAATGCTTCGCCTGGCAGCATTCCGCTTCTGGGTGTCACGAATCATCACCTTTGTGCATCCCGAAACCCCTGTAAATGAAGCACACAGTAGAACCCTGCAACGGGGCTATCTTGATCCAAATACCTTAAAAGAGATGCTGAAACTGAGAAACTATGAGTAATACAATACCACTGGTCTTTTCCAGGGGGCTGCTCCAAGAGGCTGCTCCAGGGTAGCCGCATTTCAGAAAATTCCGACAGTCTGTCATTCCTGTAAAGACGACGTTGGTATAGTTTTCATTTCTGCTTCCCTTAGAAGTTGTTTATAATCTTCTCAACAAGAGTTCCAGGAAGGCTAAATGCGTCGGGTGTAGTTCGCTTGCTACGACGTAGCCCCACTGATGACCAGATCTCCATAATTCCTGGAGGCAGATCGAGAACGATGATAATTCCAATACTCATCCCAGTCGCCACTGGAATTTATCGAACGCAGTTTCAGAATGGCTTCGGCCCCTTGCAAACTCCATCGTGCCCCGGTGATGTCCATCCGGTCATTGAATCCCTGTTTATTACTGACTCTGCAGTCCGGATATGGGGCAGAACAGTGTAAACGGTAGCGACCTGAGCCATGGGCTTACGATCTTTCTTTTCCCCCGGACTAAGCCTTGTCTGCAGGTTGTTCCTGCTCTTTTCGGCCGCTTGTCGGGTACATTCCCTTAAGCCATCAGGCAGCATGACTAAACCTTTGCCATCAAAGCTCAGTATCAGCAGGTCATCTCTCTGTTCGTCCTTCACCGTACGGTGCGCGTAAAAATCGACAAAATCACAGGAGGCACTTTCCGCCAGCTGCATTGCCTGTCGTAGAAGTCTGCAGAAGGTGAATATTCGAGGGTATTGGCGTAAGATGCGTTCACAGGAGGCTGGTTCATGGCGTTATTGGTTTGGTAGCTTTATATCACCATGAATCTGCCTTCTTTTCTCGTATTTATAGACTGAAAATCCTTGGTCTTCCTGCCTTGGCTCGTCGTTTCAAGAGAGCCACACCCATGTAAGAAAGAGATGCCGAAGTCTCTAGAAAGATTGATTCCGGAGATGGTTGAAACTTGGGCTTAAAGCGGCGGATTGATCTGTATCCCGATTGATAAGGAGTTAACTATGCTGCGGTTTTATCTGTGGCATAGGCTCAGCCGGAAAAATTGAAAACCCTTTATCATCAGATCAAAAAAATTTTCAGTTTTGCCATAACTTTAAATTGTAGGATTGAAAATCCTCTCATATCTAAAAACCAATCTCCCTTACTGGAGGCAGTATGGAATACGATCGGGCTCAGGAGCTGCTCAGAACATCACTCGACAACCCGGAGGCTAAGTTCAGGGATGGACAATGGGAAGCAATAGATGCTCTGGTCAATCAGCGGCAGAAACTGCTGGTTGTTCAGCGCACTGGCTGGGGTAAAAGCTCAGTCTATTTTATCAGCACAAAAATCTTCCGTGACCGTGGGCGAGGTGTCACCATTATTATCTCACCGTTGCTGGCTCTTATGCGCAACCAGGTAGACTCTGCAGAAAGACTGGGTGTTGAGGCAGTCACTTTGAACTCAACCAATCGGGATGAGTGGGAAGCCATTAAAAACCGAATCCTGGCCAACCAGGTTGACTGTCTGCTAATCTCCCCTGAACGACTGGCTAACGATGATTTTATCAACAATATCCTGATGCCAGTCTCGGATAACATCGGATTGATGGTGGTTGATGAAGCGCACTGTATTTCTGACTGGGGGCATGACTTCCGACCAGACTACCGTCGTATCATTAATATTCTTCAGCGGCTGCCTGCCAACACACCGGTATTAGGCACTACAGCGACTGCAAACAACCGTGTGGTAGATGATATTCAGAATCAGCTCGGTGATATTGTGGTTCAGCGTGGCCCCCTGATTCGAGACGGTTTGAGCCTGCAAGCACTGGAGCTGCCAGACCAGGCTTCACGGCTGGCCTGGCTTGCTCAGACGATTCCACAACTGAACGGCACTGGCATTGTTTATGTACTTACCAAACGGGATGCTGATCAGGTAGCCGACTGGTTGGTTGGGCATGGTATTAATGCTAAAGCCTATTACAGTGGTGTCACTGATCCCACTTTTGAAACCAGTGATAGTTATCGCCAGCACCTTGAAGACCAGCTGTTGAGCAATCAGCTTGATGTACTGGTAGCTACCACCGCTTTAGGCATGGGCTACGACAAGCCTGATTTGGCTTTTGTTATTCATTACCAGGCTCCGGGTTCAATTGTTGCCTATTATCAGCAGGTTGGCCGGGCTGGGCGTGGAATTACTTCATCCACTGGAGTGCTGCTCAGTGGTTGGGAAGATCGAGATATTCATGAGTACTTTCGGGGTTCCGCATTTCCCTCAGAAGACGAAGTTAATCAGATTTTGAACGCTCTGGATGATTATGATGGCTTAACGGTCAGACAACTGGAAGAGTATTCTAATGTCAGCAGTGGGCAGATCGAAAAGGTTCTGAAGATGTTGAGCATTGAAAACCCTGCGCCGATCTTCAAGGATAACCGACTCTGGAAACGCACCTCCAACCCGTTTTCTATGGATCATGAGCGTATTGCCCACCTTACTCAACAAAGAGAAAGCGAGTGGGAAGAAGTACAGAGCTATATGTCAACGGGCGTGTGCCTGATGACCTTCCTCAGAAATGCGCTGGATGATGGCAATCAGGAGCCCTGCGGTTGCTGCGCTAATTGTTTGGAGCAGGACATCATTGCTACAAAAATTCAGTCTGATATTGCTCATCAGGCAGCAGTTTTCCTGAAGCGGGCGGAAGCGCCTATCAAACCAAATATACAAGTTGCAGCAGGAGCATTCGCTGAATACGGTTTTCAGGGCAACTTGCCTCAAGGATTGCGTGCTCAGGAAGGACGAGTCCTTTCCCGCTGGGATGATGCAGGCTGGGGCTATATGGTTGCTGAAGACAAACATGATGGTCACTTCCGGGATGAATTGGTGACAGCTACAGCCAGAATGATTCGTGAACGCTGGAATCCTGAAGAGTTCCCTAAATGGGTTTGCTGTATTCCTTCACGTAATCACCCTGAGTTGGTTCCAAGCTTTGCCCGGCGACTGGCCGATGCATTAGGACTTCTCTTTGTCGACGCCATCGCAAAAAAGAGAGACAATAGCCTTCAAAAGCTGCAGCAAAACAGATATCAGCGCTGCCGCAATCTGGACGGGGCTTTTGCAGTCACTAAATGTTATTCAGCACCTGTTTTGCTGGTTGATGATATTGTGGACTCTGGCTGGACTTTCACAGTTGCAGCAGCCTTGTTAAAACAGGAAGGCAGTGGAAAAGTATATCCGGTCGCACTGGCCTCCACCTCAACAGGTGATTAATGCGTTTTTCAGAAAATACACAGGCAATTTTGCTGCTCAACACATACTTCTCAAAGCCTGAGAGAGGAGCAGCAAAACCTTTGACCCCCACAGAGTGGGGGCGCTTTGCGTTATGGCTGAAAGACCAGAAGCTCTCTCCTGCCCAGCTATTGCAAAAAAACTTCTCTGAACTGCTGGCAGACTGGCAGGACAAAAACATTACCTTTGACCGCATAAAAGCATTGCTCGAACGTGGAAACGCCATGGCTCTGGCTTTGGAGAAGTGGCAAAGAGCGGGGGTCTGGGTGATCACTCGCTCCGACGATTGCTATCCAAAGCGGCTAAAAGCACGACTGGGCACTTTGGCTCCCCCTGTGTTTTTTGGGGTAGGCAATAAAGATCTACTCAATCAGGGGGGGCTGGCTGTGGTGGGTTCCAGAAATGCTTCACCAGTCGATTTAGCATTCACCGATGCTATTGGAGCCAAGAGTGCTTCCAGTGGAGTCTGCATTGTTTCCGGTGGTGCCCAGGGTGTTGATGAAACCGCGATGCTGGGAGCTGTATATGCACAAGGAACTTCAATCGGTGTAATTGCAGACAGCTTGCTGAAAGCTGCAATGGCTAAAAAATGGCGTAGCCACCTTACCAGTAACAATCTTGTTCTGATTTCTCCATTTTATCCTGAAGCTGGCTTTAACGCCGGTAATGCTATGGCTCGCAATAAGTACGTCTATTGCATGGCTGATGGGGCACTGGTTGTGCATTCCGGTACTAAAGGTGGCACATGGAGCGGTGCTTTGGAGAACCTGAAGAAAGAATGGGTGCCATTGTGGGTCATGCCGACTGAAGACCGAGCCGCAGGAAATGCTGACATCGTTAATCAAGGCGCTCACTGGTGTAGCAGCATTGTTGATGAGGTGGTTGTGGCGGATCTTTTTATTAAACAGCAATCACAGCCGTCACAGGCACCAACTCTGGACTTGTGGGGAGCTGAAACACCGTCTGCTCCACAGGATAATGGATCAGAGTCATATTCTTGTGTCTCTGCTGTAAGCAGTGACGTCAGGGAAAGTCAGCCGAGTCTTCTCGAAAAGAAGGTAGAACAGGAAGACCTTCAGAAAGTCCTTGAAGGTAGTATCGAAACTGCACCCAATCTTCAGGATGAAGTCCGGGTAGAGCTTAAAGGGCAACATTTGGAGTCTCTTTATGATTCTTTCCTGAAGCACCTGAATCTTTTGTGCAGCACCCCCATCGCATCTGATGAAATATCCCAATCCCTCGGATTGCATAAGAGCCAAGTCAAAGAATGGCTGATTCGTGCAGTAGAGGATGGCGTTTTAGTCAAAAAAACACGACCTGTTCGTTATCAATGGAATAACTATGGGTAGCTTATTCCGAAGATTCTGAAGGTGGTACAAATGACCTGCCTGTAAGCGTCAGAGCTTGATTTGTAGTAGTTCAGACTTGACCTGACAGTTACTGATTTTTAGAGGGTGTCTGTCAGGTCAAATTTAAGCTACAAATTTTTCCTTCCAGATTGCTTTTCCAGCCACCAGTGTTGCCATCGGTGACCTCCCATCGCAGTGCTTACCCTGATGGGTTCGCTCAGTATTGTAGAAATTTAACCATTCGTCCAGGTCAAACTGCAATGACTCTATCGTCGTGTACAGTTTCTTCCGCAGGGTAGACTGATAAAACTCCTGCAAAATCGTCTTATGGAACCTTTCACAGATGCCATTCGTTTGCGGATGCCGCGCTTTGGTTTTGGTGTGCTCAATATCATTCACTGCCAGATAAAGTTGGTAATCGTGTTGATCTGCACGACCACAATACTCTGTACCACGATCCGTCAGAATGCGTAATACCGGCAAGTCTTCCGCCTCATAAAATGGGAGGACCTTGTCATTGAGCAAGTCAGCAGCGGTGATGGGCGTTTTGGTTGTGTAGAGCTTACACTGGGCGACCTTGGAACAGGTATCCACACAGGTCTGCTGATAAACCCGACCAACGCCTTTGAATGTCCCAACATAGAACGTGTCCTGAGAACCCAGATAGCCGGGGTGAGCAGTATCTATTTCGCCACAGGCTTCGTCATGGAGTTTCTTGCGTTCCAGCGCCCTGACTTGCGACTCAAACACCTTCCTCTGTCACTTTGGCCTCCAGCGCCTTCAGACGCTGTTCGAAGTTAGCCAGGTCATGTCTCAGCCAAATACTACGTACCCCACTGGGGGAGACAAAAACGCCTTTCTTTCGCAGCTCATTGGAGACACGTGCCTGCCCATGGGCCGGGTCTTCAATGGCGTGTTCAATAACTGCCTGTTCAACAGCAGGGTCAACACGGTTTTTCAGGTTGGGTACTCGACGACTTTGGTCAATCAGGGCATCCACACCGCCTTCATTGACTGCCTCCTTGTAACGGTAGAAGGTATCTCTGGAAACACCCATGGTTTTACACGCTTTCGAGATGTTGCCAGGCTCATCAGCCAGGTTCAGTAAACCAACCTTGTGTTTGATGATGCGTTGGTTAGTATGAATCATAAGGGTTACCTTTATTCGTGATTTAGATTTTGGTTAATCACCCTCTATCTAAATCGGTAACCCTTCTCTTTTTTTAAGAAGAAATGTCAGATTAGGTCTGGACTACTTCATCTCGAAAAACTGTGAGACTATGGAATTTCCAGAGATACCTTCTACTGCAGATATTGACCTACTGCGAACAAATAAAATGTTTATTCCCGAGATAGTCTCGTAACTTTTTCATAGATAGCATTTATCTTGTCGGTTTTGTTTTGGCCATAGTGAAATTCTCTATGACAATTTGGGCACAGAGCTACAGCATTACTAGTAGTGTCTGAGCCACCATCCGCCAACCGCTTAAGATGATGAATCTCAAGAAAAGGATTCTTGGGAGGTGTATTGAAAGGAGCTGGTGAATCACAACATTCACAGTTCCCTTTTGACTCTTTCAGAACCCATGCTTTCACCTTTGGATCACGGCTATATTGAGTAACCTTACCTACGAATATAGCGGGTTTAACAACGCCAGCGGGTCTATCGAGAACCCTTTTTTTCTTAAATTCGTTGACCTTAGCCTCAAAGCTAGCAGCACCAACATAACTTTTACCTTCTACCTCACATATAAGCCTTTCAATTACTTCAGCATTATGCGAGCCAACATTTTTTGCAGGTTTTAACCCAAGGATCCAATCTCTTCCCATTAATGAAAACACATATGAGATATTTTGCATTCTGTACTCATATGACTTTTCTGTTCTACCAAACTGACTAGAAAGCTCGGCATAATATGTTTTTTTTACAAAATTTACATTATTCAAACTTTTCCTATACATATTGATATATGCAATAACAGAAGCTTTAAGCTCCTCTTCACTCCATCTTTCTGTCACTTGCTATCCTTACTAACTTATCGTTTATACCGTTTTTCAATATTCAAGGTCTTAACTGATTGGACTATGATAATGCCTTAAATTTTCTATAAATTCAATGTAACTATTCAGCACCCAGCAAAGGATGATCATTGTAATTCTTCATAGCTATAAGTAGGGCTTCAAAAACATTCCGCTCCTGCTTTCTCGCTCCTGATACAACTGGATATTTTTTGTTTCACCTTGCCATTTCTGATGTCCTGCTCACTACCATTATTGTCGAAGGGGGTATTGAGGTTGGACATGAATCTCAGAGTTTCTTCCTTGAACTCCACCAATCGCTTAAACAGATTGAAGGCTTTGGTATTTTTGACTTTGTCACGACCCAGTCGTTGTCGTACTCGTTCCATATGCTCAGCTTCTTCAGCCTGCGCCTTTCTTGCTGTCCGCTCGAACAGTGAGGCAATGCGCTGGCGAATCACTTCTGGCATGGCCTTCATGCCAATCTTTCTAAAGCCGTTGCTGAGATGGCAGGCCAGTCTCAGTAATCGTTGAAGACGTGCAGCAAGATGGTTGCAGTCCCTGTCAACAACAGCCTGTAATTCCCTCAGATGGTGGGCATTGCAGAGGACATGAAGAGCAGCATAGCGGAAGTAAACCTTGTAATGGTCATAAACTAATACCAATCGCTCTTTCTAAACCAAAACTCATTTGAAATCGCAGGTATGCTGATCATGGTCAATGACTGACCGGCTTCATGTTTGTAGTATGCAACTGTTGTTATCAGTTTTGACGCTTTTCAGTATGCCCTCTATTTTGATCAAAAAGTAGAACCAAACCCCTGAGCACCTGTATCAGCTGGGCATGACTGCCAGCCACTCAAGGTCAAGAGAACGGTTTATGGCACTGTATCGAGTCTCTAAAGGCGAATGTGCAACACATATTGCTGACGCTATCGGCCGAGACAACCCCGGACACTTTGGACCTGGATTCATCGTTATAACGACTTCGGCCCTGAAGCTCTGTATTACAAACGCTCCGAAGGCCGCCCCCCTTTTGTGCATTTGCCCGATCAGTCATAACCTGTGCCATCCAAAAATCCGTTGAAGCTGCCGAAGACGGTGTTCGCCTATCCAAACCCAGATGGACACTAAAAAGACTGGTCGAGTGGTGTAAAGAACGTTGGAACTTCACATTCTCAAGAGAAACCATCCGACGTGTATTAAAGAAGAGTGGCTACTCATGTAAGAAGGTAAAAAAACTGCTTAACAAAGCTGATACGGAAAAGCGCGAACACTATCTTGAATGTTTGAAGCCGTTGCTGGATCAGGCTTACCAGCAGGAAAGACAGCTGATTTATAGGGATGAAGCCCATATTCACCAGGATACTGACTTAGGGTACGGGTGGGCAGAAACGGGAAAGCGCCTGACGGTCTCCTCCTGCTCTCCCGGACTATCAGGAAAAATCACTTTTTTTGGGCTGTACTATTTTAATCAAGGGCAGGTGGATATTTGGCCTTACCCCAAAGGGAATCAGCAGCATATAAGAAATGTACTGGAGCGGACACGCCAAAAAATACCTGATCAGCCTGTTACTCTTATCTGTGATGGCGCACCGTATCACAGAGCACATGCCATCAAAAATATAGCAGAGCGATTGCATATAGATATCGTCCAGTTACCTGCTTACAGTCCTGACTTTATGCCTGTTGAAGCACTGTGGCGCTGGCTTCGGGAAGATGTTACCTGCCATCATTGTTACGAAACGAAAGAAGCGCTGTTATCGGCAGTTAATCAGTTTTGCGAAACGATTAACCAAAAGCCTGTAGAGCTGGCAGACCGTTTATGGGTCAAAAACCATATTGAGGAACAAGAAGAGCGTTTACGCAGGCCACCTCCCTAGTGCCCCTAAGCGCTAATCCCCATACAATATCACACTTGCAATGGTCGGCCTTTGTAAGTCCATTTAAAAGGCTTGGCCATTTTCTTGTTGAAGAAGTCCATGAACTGATGAAGGCGTACCTTAAGATCTTCTGTTGACGTAAAGCTGTTTCGTTTCAGAAAGCGTCTCACCAAAATAGAAAACCATATCTCTATCTGGTTTAGCCACGATGCATGCTTCGGGGTATAGTGAAACACAATCTTGTGGGATATATCACTCAGGTAGGCTGCCCGTGTTTTCATATTCTTGAGGATGCCGGTTTTCCCTTTTAGACCCAGCTCTTTTTCCGTTGTACCCTCAACCCTGGCTACTGCCTTAACTGCGGCTTCTGACATATGGGTATTAAGGCGATCCATGACAAAATGCCAGCCCGTTGCGGCAGGGTCACTTTCCAGCGTATTATCAAGCCAGTCGGCGAAGTCCTGTTCTTTCCGTGTATCCCTTACAAGGGGAATGATCTTGCCTGTCACGACATCCATCCCAGCCAGCAGGGCCTGAGTTCCATGGCGCTTATACTCAAACTCACGTTTTTCAATATAGCCCGGCTTGACAGGCTTTCCCCCTGTCAATGGCTCTAATGCCTGCATGCCCGTTTTTTCATCAAAGGATATTGTACGAATTCCCTGCTCAGCACGTTCAATAGCTTGACGATAGGTGTCGCAGACGTCAGCGCTATGTATTTCGAAGTCTTCATCCCTTGGGGTGTCTACCCAGCCCTTCACTTTATCGGGACGAATATCGGCCTGATTTTAAAAAACGCCCCACCTGTCTCTGTGAGATTGATGGGACAATACCTTTATCCTGAGCCGCCATAGCCAGCGAGCTTTCTGACCAGTGACTGAATGGATAACCATGCTCTTCAGGCTTGTCACAGGACATAGCGACAATCAGGCAAATTTGCTCTTCGGTAAACTTGGGTTTTGCACCGGGGCGAGGCGCTTCTTTTAGTTTTTCCAAAACAGGCAGTTCATCACTACGTTCAACCCAATGCTTCCGCCAGCGTGTGACGGTTTCACGGTTACACTTGAGTTCTTTTGTTGTCCCCAGAAGACTTTTCCCTTCTGCACCAGCCAATATGATTTTAGCCCTGAGCACTATGGATTGAGCACTTTTCCGCTGGCGAACAAGAAGCTCCAGGTCACTACGTTCCTGCTCTGACAAAATGATCTGCTGGGTATGCTTTGATGGCATCCGTGCTACTGCTGTTAAAAAAAGGGGTGCGAATCAAAACATGTTTTTGCTTGTATGTATATCAGCGCTTTCCGGCACTAGAGGTGATAGACCTGCGATTTCAAATGAGTTTTGGTTTAGTATTCACCTCAAGCTCTCTAGCTGTTTCTGTCACCGGTTTATCAGACTCTACAGCCAATTTTACTGCAGATTCCTTGAATCTCAGTTGTCTATGATTTCGTTTTCTTTGCTGACATTTGCACACAACTTAATGGGTTGCAATATTACCCGTGTTTGTGTGTCCGGAGAACTATAAACACTTCAGTAATGGGGTTATATGGAGATGGAAAAGTATGTGAAGAGGGGGGTTTCTGAAGGGCAGGTTTCGCCTTTCAGAAATATGGTCTACAGAGGTGAAGTAGTCAAATTTTTTTTGAGTTGACCAATATTTTCAAAGTTGACTAAATTTTTTTAGTCTACCAGCGTCAAGATCATCGCATAGTCACAAACTCTTCTGCGCTGGTCGGGTGAATTGCAACCGTGTTATCAAAATCTGCCTTCGTCGCACCCATTTTCAGCGCCACAGCAAAACCTTGCAGTATTTCATCAGAACCCAAACCGATGCAGTGAATCCCCACGATTTTTTCTTCAGTACCCACCGTAACCAGTTTCATTTTGCTCGGTTGGCGGTGTTGGGTGAGTGCGCTGTACATAGCTGTAAAGCTGCTGGTGTAGACTTTTACATTGTCATCGCCGTACCGCTCACGGGCTTCTTTTTCAGAGAAGCCAACAGTACCAATCGTCGGGTGGCTGAACACCACAGTGGGAACATTGTCGTAGTCTAAATGTTCATCTTCTTTGTTGTTAAACAATCGTTCAGATAAACGACGACCCGCAGCGATTGCCACAGGAGTTAGTTCCACCTTACCGATATTATCCCCAACCGCATAAATGCCCGGTACATTGGTATTCTGAAACTTATCCACGGAGATATAACCCCGTTCATTGACGACTACGCCGGCTGCGTCAATATTGATGCTGCTGGTTCTTGGTGTGCGACCAATGGCCCAAATCAGGGTATCAACATCAAAGGTACGACCATCTTCTGTATGAACAGTCAAAGTGTCATCCAATGATTTAGTGACTTTAGAAGGAATAGCATGGGTGTGTAATTGCGGACCTTCTTCTGCCATAATCTCTACCAGCGTGTTGGTCAGCATGTCATCAAAATTACGCAGGGGTTTGTGCTTTCTGACCAGTAGATGTGTTTCACTGCCCAGTGCATGCAGTACGCCGGCCAGTTCAACAGCAATATAGCCAGCACCAATAACCGCTACACGCCGGGGGCGATCGGTAAGAGCAAAGAATCCATCAGAACTGATACCATATTCAGCACCTTCTATTGATGGTATTGAAGGCTTTCCCCCAGTAGCAACAGTAATATGATTAGCCGTGTAGTGTTTGCCGTTAACCTCAACGGTTCGGCTGTCAACAAAACGTCCATAGCCGTTTAATACAGTCACCTTGTTATTATCCAGAACCTGCTCATAAGAGCCATGAATACGGCTGATATAAGCTTCACGACTCGCCACCAGTTTCCCCCAGTTAAAGGCCTTCAACTGGTCGTCAATAGTCACATCAAACCCATAATCAGGCCCATAACGCAAGGCGTCAGCAACCTGACCTGCAAACCACATGGCTTTTTTGGGCACGCAGCCCACATTCACACAAGTTCCACCAAGGTGTTTTTCCTCAATCAGTCCCACCTTGGCACCATACATCGCTGCGCGGTTTGCAGAGGCAATGCCACCACTGCCAGCTCCGATCACCAGATAATCAAAATGTTGCTCTATGGCCACAATATGCCTCCAGTCAGATGCAGTTGACATCCTCCTCGTCCTAAAGGACAGGAATTCGTACAGCTAGACGGCCATGCCCCGCCGCAGTGTACCCCTTACCAGTAGCGGAATACACCTTATTGCACACTCTGCTCTGCCTTTCGGATTATTAAGAAACACGGGCAGAAAACGGAGGTGTTTTTGTTGATTTCCCTGTCAGGTAGCGTGGTCGCTGGAAACACCTGACGAAGAAAGAAAGCATACCACAAGGGGCTTGCTCTGCAAGCATCGCTTACATTCCCGCACCGAAAGTACGGGGTTTTACGCGATTTCCATAACAACCACGCGAGTCACAGATGCGCTGTTTATTCATTCATGGCTGTTCAGGAGATAAGAAAAAAAGGGACACAAAAGATGGGAGATCGGGATACCAAAAGACTGAGGAAGCGTAAAATCAGCTATTTCATAGTTTGCATTTTTCTACAACCCCCGGACCATCAGCCGTCTGCTCTAATAAACCTCAACATCGCTATTATCAAGGGGTCAGGGTTTTCCAGACACAAACCAGTACTAACAATTACACAGGGTATGTTCTAACGAGGCTGTGGATTACTCATAGATAGCTGCATTATTCGCTGACGGGCAGACAGCAACTCTTTACGAAGGCTGGCAATTTCCGCCTGGGCTTCAGCCAGCTGACGCTTTAAAACTTCAGGAACTGCCTCTGGCCGCTCTGCTAACGGAAACGACTTTTCCACCTCTATAGCCACCAGTTTAACGACCATAGGTTCAATATCAGCGGCATGAATGGGACGATGAGGCTTAAGGAAAAGACTCCAATGGTAGTGACTTTGCCGTTGCAAAAGCTGAAGTGTAAATTCAGTTTCAAGCTGTGCTACTAACTTGTTTTTAAATTCAACAGAACCATTAAACGCCAATAAAGCGCTATCGACCTGAAGCTTGAATTTGATATTACGCTCGTCAAGCCAGCCATAAGGGAAAAGCGGCAAATTTTCCATCAGATAGCGGGTATTATCATCTCCCGGCGCCTGATAACAGTCTGTTGATAGCACTCCCTGATCCAGAATATTAATTCTGCAACCCTGATAAAGAGGGTAAACACGCCCTTTAAACACCGTACCAGGTTGCCCATTAGGCATAATTTGTACGTAACGCTCACGGGGCGGCGCTTTTTTTAGCACACTGCCCTGATACACTTTGATATGAACCTTTTCAACAGGGTTACAAGTAGTGGACATGATCTGAGCTTGAGAATAAAAACCTTATTATAAACGACAAAAACCTGTTGCATCACCGGCAACAGGTCTTATGTCAACAGATCAAGGCTTATGCTGCGGCTTTATTTTTGAGCATGTCGAGTACATCAGCCTCAATCTTGCGCTTATTGATATAACTACGAACCACAACCACCTCTGGACGGTCCAGCTGCACTGCCAGCTCCCTGGAGGTAAACATCAAGTCAGCACTGATACCTTTGGCAGAATTAAGGTCAATAGCCTGAATATCTGCACTGATACCATGATCCTGACAGATCTCCTCCATCTTCACTTTCAGCATCAGACTACTGCCAAGACCATTTCCACACACTGTAAATAACTTCAACATAGTCATATACCTCAAAATATACGTTATTCGTAAGCTTCGATATTATGGTTAATCACTTTTCGGCCAGTTCTGACTCGGGAAGTAACGACCAGTGCCAGCGCTAATCCTGCCAACAGATAGATACCACCCGCCCCCATAAATCTGGAGAACCCTGTGACAAGAGCGCCGAGAACCGCATAATCAGTATCACCAAAGGTTGTGTTCTCAAAACCCAGACCAGACATAACCCCATACAGGAAGGCCGGTGCGATGGTAATCAAAATGCCATGGATAAATGCGCCAATCATTGCACCCCGTTTGCCACCAGTGGCATTGGCAAAAACACCAGCAGAAGCGCCACAAAAGAAGTGAGGCACCAGCCCTGGAATAATAAACAGTCCGGTGGCAGCACCCACAACCCACATGCTCAACAGGCCACCGGCAAAGCTGAATATAAAACCAAGCACTACCGCTGTTGGTGCATATGTGAAGAATACAGGGCAGTCCACAGCAGGAATTGCATCAGGAATCAGTTTCCGTGAGATCCCCTCAAAGGCGGGGATCATATCCGCCAGAATCATACGGACACCGGCATAGATAATAGCAACGCCCACCGCAAACCCGAGGGCAGACATAAAGGCAAAAATCAGGTAATTCTGACCATTGGAAAGAGTGCTGACATAGTCAGGACCTGCAGCAATAGCCGCCACCAGATAGAAGATCAACATGGTCAGGGCAGTAGATACCGTGCTATCCCTGAGGAAACTATACTTTTCCGGAATCTGCATATTTTCGGTAGAATGGTCAGGATTACCGACTTTTTCACCAATCCACGCCGCAATAAAATAACCGACGTTACCGGTATGCCCCATGGCAATTTCATCACCATCAGTGACTTTCAATGCATATTTTTGCAATAGTGCCGGAGATACTGAATTCCAGACACCCAGAATAATACCGCCGCAGAAAGCACTACTGATGTCACTCAAACCGATGATGGAGAAAACCGCAGAAATCATCGCCGCCATGTAGAAAACCGCATGGCCGGAAAGAAAGATATATTTAAACCGGGTAAAGCGGGCAACCAGAATATTGACCAGAAGCGATAACACAAAAATACTCATGGTCTGCACACCCAGAACATCCTGGGCAATAGCTGCTATGGCTTCATTATTGGGTACAACCCCTTTAATACCAAAACCATGTTCAATCATACCGCCAAGTGGGTCAAGGTTTTGAATTAAAAAGCCAGCCCCTGCACTGAGCATAATAAAGCCAATAATTGGCTTTAACGTTCCGGTCATCACCTGTGTTGCAGACCTTCGCAACGCCAACAGGCCAGCCATGGAAAATATCCCGACGATAATAGCCGGCTGACTAATAATATCTTTTAGAAAGAATAAAGCCGATGAAAGTGCATCCATCTCAATGCCTCCAGGTAATAACTTCGATCAGTCGTTCATCGTTGAAAGAAAGTGATGAACTTCGTCAAATGCAGGCTGAGCACTATCCCCGGAAACGGTCAATGTGATGACAGATCCCTGACTGACCCCCAACTTAAGCAGTTGAATCATGCTACGGGCGCTGGCTTTTTTGTCACTGTGACTTAGCTCAATAGTGGCATCAAAACGCTTTGCCAGTTTCACTAAACGCGAAGCGGGTCGAGCATGTAATCCTGTTTCACTATTAATCGTAATGGTACTGCTTAACATGGAATCATCGTCCTGAGAATCAATGGAACACTGTCTTTAAAATGGTCTGAGCGCTATCCATATCGGTAGCCAGCTTTAGCTCTGCCATTGCTTCTTCATTTTCTACCAGCTCGGCAATTTGCAGCAATGCCTGCTGGTTATGTGCCTCAGCATCAGTGGCGGAAAAAGAAATCAACACAGATACCATGTCATCATCCTTATCACCAAACTGGACAGGTTCAGACAGTGTTATCAGGCTAAATGCTGTTTTTAATGCGCCCTTTTCTGGCCGTGCATGAGGCATAGCTACCCCTTCATCCAGAATATAATAAGGTCCCAGCTCTTCCGTGTTCTTTATGATGGCTTCAATATAACTGTCAGTGACAGCACCTTTTGCTAACAGCAACCCGGCACCACACTCAATCGCTTCTCTCCAGTCAGCTACTTTCACCTGTAGCTGAACTGAACCGTCTTCAAGCAGATTGTCCACCAGATTCATAACACATTTCCGAATGAATAATTGAAGGGAATATCGCGCCTGCGCACGCGAGAACCCAAATTTACGCAAAAAATAACAACCATTAATTGCTCCAAGTCAAAAGTTTTCACAAAATGTGAAAAACCCTTACAAAAACAGTCACTAAACAGCAATAATTTATTGAAACCTGAATAGGGGTGTTACAGTATCACTTTCATAACCAGTGCCGGAAAACGCTGTGTAGTGACGGGCAAGATCATCCCTCTTGTCAGGGATACACGGAAAGAACAGGATTTTGCAGACTGACTTGAGAGCACACTGGAAAGTGATTCTCATGCAGCAGCTTGGCACTTTTTCATGGATCGCCTTAATACTTATATGTCAGAGGCCGCAGTTAAGCCTATAGAGAGAATTGAGGGCACTACAGAAAAGAGCCTGGCGCAAAAGGGAAAACCGGCATCCTCAAGACTATGAAAACACGGGCAGCCTACCTGAATGATATATCCCACAAGATTGTGTTTCACTATACCCCGAAGCATGCATCGTGGCTAAACCAGATAGAGACAGGGTTTTCTATTTTGGTGAGACGCTTTCTGAAACGAAACAGCTTGACGTCAACAGAAGATCTTAAGGTACGTCTTCATCCGTTCGTGGACTTCTTCAACGAGAAATGGCCATGCCTTTTAAGTGGATTAAGTGGATTAAGTGGATTAAGTGGATTAAGTGGACTTACAAAGGCCGACCATTGCAAGTGTGATATTGTATGAGGATTAGCGCTTAGGGGCACTCGTGCAGATGAACAGAGGAAGTGACACCGAGGAAAGGCTGGAATGGCTTTCAGCAGAACCCTCCTCAGCCGGGGCGTACCATAAAATCAAAATCAGGAAGCGGGCAGTAAAAAACGACAGTGATAACGATTCACAGAAGCCACCTTTATTCGCATCTGAATGAGTCCTTCACCACGGCTCAAGACTTCCTTCTCCGCCATCTGAAGTTTGGGCGAGCTTTGATTTGAGCAGGCTATCTCCAACCGGAAAACCCATGTGGATTGAACCAGGACCTGGTCGTATCAATGATTACCACAAGCCATCTATAGGAAGCTTTGCTTACACTGTTTGCACAGGTAGCGTTGTATGCCTGAAGGTGCTTTGCCGTTTTTCACTACGGCATCTGTGGTATCACAGTGAACGCATAACCCGTGGTTTTGCTAACATTGAGAATCCTGCCGGGGTCTCTTATACCAGCACTGTTAATGGCCATTTTTACAATCTTTTCTTTTACCTGAAAATCGCTTATATGATAATGATACTCGAGCATAAAAGACTTGATATGGCCGTGTTCGTTGTTACACAGGTAACATTGGTTTCCTTTTCGTCCAAAGCCATGTTTCGAAACATTAGTTTGTTTACAGTTAGGACATTTGATTGCAATAAGACACGTCATAGGACGCATATGAAGACGATCAGATATTTTTTATCTTCCCACCACACATCTGACCTGCTACCCGGTTGCGGTTTAGTTTGCAGGAATACTTTGCCGTATCAGTAATTCGAGCTGGTCAAAGCGACCACTGACTTCTGCTTTTATCTCACAGAGCTCTGCCCGCATTTCAATCTGTTCTTTACGCATTGCCAGCTGTTCCTTGAGAATCAGAGCAACCACTTCATGAGTCGCACCCACGACCCTGATTAAATCACGCAAGGTGTAATCCAGGCTATGGTGTTTTGATTCAAGCATGTCAACTCTGCTCTCAAGACTCATATGCATGTTCCACTGACTACGTGCTTTTTACATCCTGTCGTGAGTGTAGCACAACCTGAGGCTTGCCCTTTTTATTTGTCAACCATCGGCCAACGCCTGCTTCTGAAGTCCGACCAGCTCCTCAATTCCCTGGCGAGCCAGCGCCAGCATGGCCGTCATTTCATTCTGGCTGAACGGTGCACCTTCGGCAGTACCCTGAACTTCAATAAAACCTCCTTTTTCCGTCATAACCACGTTCATATCTGTTTCAGCGGAAGAGTCCTCATGATAATCGAGATCCAGTACCGGGCTATCTTTGTAAATACCCACAGAGACGGAGGCAATCATTTGCATTAACGGGTCTGTTTTGATGATTTTGCGTTTCTGCATATGACGAATAGCATCCACCAGCGCAACACAGGCACCAGTGATAGAGGCCGTACGAGTGCCTCCATCGGCCTGAATAACATCACAGTCGATCGTAATCGTGTTTTCACCCAGCTGTTTCAGGTCAATAGCTGCACGAAGAGAGCGACCAATCAGGCGCTGAATTTCCAGAGTACGACCACCCTGTTTACCACGTGCTGCCTCTCGCGCCATACGATCATTGGTGGAGCGGGGCAGCATGCCATATTCTGCGGTCACCCAGCCTTGTCCGGAGCCTTTCAAAAAGCGCGGGACATTCCGCTCTACAGTGGCCGTACAGATTACTTTGGTATCACCAAACTCCACGAGTACAGAGCCTTCAGCATGTTTAGTGTAATTGCGGGTGATAGACACTTCCCGCAGTTGGTCTGCGGTTCTTCGACTCGGACGCATTGAGATATCCTGAATAGTGATGGAAAATAATAGCGAAGTATAACCATGAACAAAAACGCTGAAAACGAATAATTGTTTTTCTGACAGTAGCTTTATTCCTCGTACAGGTTAAAATCTTTGATGACATTTTCCCAAAGAGGGCTATTTATGACATCGAGCATGACAGGGTTTTCCTGTACGCAAGCACAGGAAGAATGGGGAAGCCTGGTGTGGGAAGTCCGTTCTGTGAATCACCGTTATCTTGAACCCCATTTTCGGTTACCTGAACAGGTTCGAGATATTGAGCCAGCTATCCGAGAGGTCATCAAACAAAGCCTCAAACGAGGGAAGGTGGAATGCTGCCTGAAACTGCAACTGGCAGAGTCTGAACAACCCATTACCCTGAAACCAACCCTACTCGATAAGCTGGCTGATGCCCTGGCTCAAATAGAAACGGCATTTCCTGATAATACCGGGATTAATCCTATGGATATTATGTCCTGGCCTGGCGTACAGGTCATAGAGGAAACCAACCTTACGCCCGTAAAAAACAGTGCGCTTACAGCGTTTAAAACAGCAGTAGAACAACTTACAGCCATGCGCCAAAGTGAAGGGAGTGAGTTGGAACGGTTTATATTGGCTCGTATGGACAGCATCAGTGAGCAAGTATCGGGGTTGCGCACAGTACTTCCTGCCATCTTACAAAGTCAGCGGGAAAGACTGTTAAGCCGCTTGGAAGACATCAGGCAATCCCTTGATGCTGACAGGTTGGAGCAGGAAATGGTCATTCTTGCCCACAAACTGGATGTGGAAGAAGAGCTGGATCGCCTGGATACCCATATACGGGAAGTTAAGCGGATCTTCTCCAGCAACAGTCATGCCGTTGGTCGGCGTTTGGACTTTTTAATGCAAGAGCTGAACCGCGAAGCTAACACGCTTTCCTCAAAATCCATTGATACCGGGCTAACGCAAACAGCCGTATTTATCAAAGTGCTGATAGAGCAGGCTAGAGAGCAGGTACAAAACATACAATGAAGTTTATACATGTTTATATCTGTAAAAAATACAGCAATTACAAGGGGTTTAGGTGAATTATGTGTATGTAAGCGTTTTTGTGGTTTTTGTGTATTGATGGTTGTTCACCTGTTTTGGTGACAGGTATGGTGACAGGTATGGTGACAGGTATGGTGACATAGGTAGTGCCTGCCCGAAAACCCAAAAATAATCCGATTCAGCAGGCAGTAGCCAAAATTTTTGATTAAAATTTAGCCTGCCCATTTTTGGGTGCTACTTTTTGGTTAATTTCTGTTTATTTTATGAACAACTTTCCGATTTTTGAACACAGGGCAACCTTACCCAAAAGTGAAACTGGTTGCCAACAAGCCCATTTCTCTTTTCAGGCCGCTTTTTTACTTGCCTGGGCTGCCTGCTTTTGCAGCAAGGTACCCAATCGATACAGATTGGTACCCGGAACTGCCAGCGACACATAACGACGAAAGCCATCAATGCCAGTATCCGGGCATCGGTCCAGTCCGTGCTGTTCGAGGGCATTAATATCAGATTCTACAGCGGAGTGCTTCCTTTTTGCCCTGATAAACTCCGGGTGTCGCTCACGGAGCCTGTCCTGTTCTGACCATTTACCCTTTTTGGGCAACACTGTCCGGTCGAGTCATTCTTCCAGTTTTTCAAGGTTTTCTTCTGACCAGAAACCCCGGTCATAACTGACTTGTGTGTGTCCGGAGAACTATAACCACTTCACTTGCCAGCTGGAAACGCCATAAGTTCAACCAACACTTGATGTGCAGAATTTTTGATGACTCAGGTATTGCCATGAATGATGAAAAAATCATGGGAACTTATCAGCGATTCAGCAACTACGGAGCTATTGCGGCATGAAAGTGTCCGCAGTATTGTTAAACCGCGAGGAAATTAAAATCCTGCCGGTATTGTTGGCTGAGTATGATGCGGTGTTTTGGGACAAGAAACATAACAACCTGATGTATGTTCGGTTTGATGGAGAGGGGGCAATGGTGATGTTGCCGGTGAACCCATCATATTATATGAAGAAGAAAAAGGCGCGCCTGGATGTTTTGATGAACGCTTTCAGGGTAGAAGATCGCAGGGTATTTGATAAAAACCAAGATCGCAGGGTATTTGATAACGAAAGGCGGTTTGAAAGGTTACGGTAGCGGGAGGCCGGCTTGCCCTCCATCACTCATTATGCTGCAAGCAGCAAGGTAAAGGTCACTGGACGCCGTCTATTTTTCCAGCGGTCGCTACCGAACCGGTATCAAGCATAACATATTGCTACAGGCTATTGGTTTAAAAAAAGCAAAAAGGAATGAAGTTATGTCGGGATTCAAACCCCTTATTCCATGGATTGGCGGAAAGCGAAAACTGGCCCACTGCCTGATTTTTGGGGTCCATTTCAATGGGATTCATTCTGGTCAAAGATGAGTCGTTACGGTTTTCCAGTTATGCGCAACCTTCCTCCGGTACATTGATCAGGCAGCACACCCGGTCATGTAATACATGAAAGTGGTGCGTTGCCCAAACTTTCCTGCGTTTATACACGTACACTGTTGTCCAAAACTTTTATGCAGATTTTCCCAAACTTTCCTGCGCGCCACATGAGGCCCCACCATTCGCCACCTTTGTCTAATATTCTCTTATCAAACCTATGTTGTGATCCATTATCCAAAAATAACGTAAAACCCTGTGGCACTCAGATAGTCTATTTGTTTATGCTGGTATCAAACCTTTACGTCAAAAGTATCAAACCTATCTGCGGGTCACAACAACACGCGCCACATAATTCACAGACAGTAACAGAAGTTGACAAAAGGCAATTTAAAACGTAGGTTTCAAACATACGTTTGACTGACTGCTATGCTGATATAACAATCAGAAAATATCCTGGAGGTAGTGTTATGCCTGAATATAAAGCCCCACTTCGTGACCTTCGCTTTGTTCGTGATGAGCTGCTCAATTTTGCAGAACACTATGCGAACCTGCCCAATGGGAAGGATGCTACCCCGGATACGGTAGACGCTATCATGGAAGAAGGTGCCAAGTTCTGTGAGCAAGTGTTATTTCCCCTCAATCGTATTGGCGACCAACAGGGCTGTATTCAGGATGATGGTGGCAGTGTCAGAACCCCTGATGGCTTCAAAGAAGCTTATCAACAGTATGTGGAAGGGGGTTGGGCCTCTCTGGAAAGCAGTACAAAGTACGGTGGTCAGGGATTGCCCATTTCTCTGGGTGTAGTGTTGCGTGAAATGATGGGGCAGGCCAACTGGTCCTGGGCCATGTACCCCGGTTTGAGCCACGGTGCCATAAATACCCTGGAAACCCATGGTACTGATGAACAAAAACAAACGTATCTCACCAAGCTGGTTTCCGGTCAGTGGACTGGTACTATGTGTCTGACTGAAGCACATTGTGGCACAGACCTTGGCATGCTGAGAACGAAGGCTGAACCACAGGACGATGGTTCTTATAGAATCAATGGCACCAAGATTTTCATTTCCTCTGGCGAGCACGATATGTGCGAAAACATTGTGCACATTGTGCTCGCTCGTCTGCCCGATGCGCCCCAGGGTGTAAAAGGCATCTCGCTGTTTATTGTGCCCCGCCAGTTGCCCGAAGGTGATGGTGTCAGCCCAGAGAACAACGGTGTGACCTGTGGCTCCCTTGAGCACAAAATGGGTATTCATGGAAATGCTACTTGTTTGATGAATTTTGATAATGCCAAAGGTTTCATGGTTGGCTCTCCAAATAAAGGATTGAACTGCATGTTCACCTTTATGAATACCGCGCGAATTGGTACGGGTTTACAAGGCATCGCCCATGCAGAAACGGCTTTCCAGGGCGCATTGCGTTATGCTCGTGAGAGACGGCAGGGTCGCTCACTCAACGGCCCCAAAAGCCCGGATGCACCGGCTGACTCTTTAATGGTACATCCCGATATTCGTCGAATGTTGCTCACCATGAAAGCTTTCACCGAAGGCAACCGTGCCATGGCCTACTATACCGCTAAACTTGCTGATTTAGTGCATGACAGCAATGACGAAGAGACGCGCAAGCAGGCGGAGTTACAATTAGGGTTCCTGACCCCGATTGTGAAAGCTTTCTTTACTGAAACGGGTTTCGAATCTGCTAATCTTGGATTACAGTGCCTTGGTGGTCATGGCTATATTGCAGAGTGGGGTATGGAGCAAAATGTCAGGGATAGCCGGATTTCCATGATTTATGAGGGGACCACCGGTATTCAGGCGCTGGATTTACTGGGACGCAAAGTTTTAATGAGCCAGGGAGCGTCGTTGAAATGTTTTACCAGGGTTATTCATAAATTCTGCCAGGCTCATACTGATAATGAGCAGCTTCAGGTATTTATTGAGCCATTGAAGGCTATCAATAAAGAGTGGGGCGAGATCACAATGAGCATTGGCATGAAGGCTATGAAGAACCGGGAAGAAGTGGGTGCCGCTTGTGTGGATTACCTGATGTTTTCTGGCTATGCCTGCCTTGCCTACTTTTGGGCTGATATGGCTCGTGTTGCGCAGGAAAAGCTGACCGAAGGTACTTCAGAAGAAGGTTTCTATAAAGCCAAGATTCAAACTGCAAAATTTTTCTATGCACGCTTGCTTCCACGCGCATACAATCACAAAGCCTGTATGGAGTCAGGGGCTGATAACCTGCTGACCATGAATGAAGCTGATTTTGGGAATGTTTAATACAAGAGTCCGCCATTCCTGTGAAGGAAGAAATCCACCATAACAGTGGATTTCCCTATTCGCGGGGTAATGCGGATAGGGTTTTTATTGCTGTTCCTCTTAAACCAAAATCCGTTTGAAATCGCACGTTACTTATTTTAACGTGAGAATCAAAAGTACCCGATGCACCTGCGGCTTCAAATGCCCTTTGGTTTATTTGTCGTTTCATCGTGTTCTAATGCACAGCATGGTAATACCAATCGACGCTTCTAACCACGCTTTACACTGGCAATATGAACGATAGTACTTTTTTTAAACGCCTCGCAATAGCAGGCTTTATTCGTCGTTTCGCCTGGTTCTGTCATCCATTTTGCCATGCTCACTCCGGTCGTTAGAAAAGACGATGGGTAGTATAATGCCCATTACAGTTGCGTAAAAACACAGTGTTATAAGAAATCTGAACTAGTCTTTAAGAGTTTATAAAATACTACGAAAAGAGCGTTCAGGAATGACTATATTACGATCTACCGGTTCAACGGTAGTCATTTGTCTTTTAATTGTGTGGTCGTTACCACTATTGGCAGAAGATATCCATAATGTGAAGACAGTTAATCCTCCATTCACTGTTGCTGTCGGAAGACCCGATGACCATCATGGTTCTCTTAAAAATGACACTTCTGACACTTCTGACACTTCTGACACTTCTGATACTTCCGGCTCGGCATTAAACGAAATGAACCCATCAGGCTGGTGGAGCCGAATCTGGGGCAAGCCCTTTCGTGATCATCTTTACCTGGGCATGTGGAGCTACCATTTTCCACCTCATGATGACCAGGACTTTAACAATCAACTCATTGCGGGTTCTTACAAAGGCTATTATGCCGGTACGTTTTACAATACCTTCAGTGACAGGGTCTGGTCGTTAGGTGTTCAGCGTCATTGGTTTCAAAATAACTACGGCTCCCTTGATGTTGAAATGGGTTACCGTGCGGGGATGATGTACGGGTATAAAAAATCCTTTAACTTGTTTAAGACGCGGCTATTTCCACTCATTCAGATAGTGGCTGATGTTGATTATAAAGGTCTGGGTATAGAATTTTCATGGGCAGGTGTTGTGCTTACTGCCGGTTTGCTCTACCGCTTCTAGCCCGTTAAACAAGCTGATTTAAAACGTTAGTTTAAAACGTTCTTTTGAAGGTAGCCACGTCTATTGTAAAATATTTGGTACAGGTTTTATAGAATAAATAACACAGCGGCAAGACCTCAGGAGTAACATTCATGAGTACCTATAGCGCTCCCTTGCGTGATATGCGTTTTGTGATACACGAAGTGTTCAATGTGTCCGGGATGTGGCAGCAATGGCCTGCCCTCCAGGAAACCGTAGACAAAGATATTGCCGATGCCATTCTTGAAGAAAGCGCCAAACTGGCTTCACAGGTTGTTGCCCCCATTAACCGTTCGGGCGATGAGGAGAGTTGTCAATGGAATGAGGGCACAGTGACAACGCCGGCAGGTTATTATGAAGCTTATCAACAATGTGCTGAAGGCGGTTGGGTAGGTTTGGCTGGCAACCCGGAGTTTGGGGGTATGGGTATGCCAAAAGTACTGGGTGCTCAATTCGATGAAATGATGAGCAGCGCCAGTCTGGCGTTCACTCTGTACCCCAGCCTGACCTCTGGCGCGACACTGGCTCTGAATGCCCATGGTTCTGAAGAACTGAAAGCGCTCTATCTGCCAAAAATGTACAGCGGTGAGTGGGCAGGTTCCATGTGCCTGACAGAACCCCATGCCGGCACAGATTTAGGCATGATCAAGACCAGGGCAGTACCCTGTGATGATGGCAGTTATCAAATTACCGGTACAAAAATATTTATTACCGCCGGAGAGCATGACCTGACAGAGAATATCATTCATCTGGTGCTTGCCAAGTTACCGGATGCCCCTGCTAATACCAAAGGTATCTCTATGTTTCTGGTGCCGAAAATTAACCCGGACAGTGATGGTACATTAGGTGAAGCCAATAAGTTAAGTTGCGGTTCCCTTGAGCATAAAATGGGTATCAAGGCTTCTGCTACTTGCGTGATGAACTTTGATGGTGCAAAAGGTTATCTGGTCGGTGAAGTCAATAAAGGCCTGGCAGCCATGTTTACCATGATGAACTACGAGCGACTGTTTGTGGGCATACAAGGGTTAGGCTGCGGTGAAATGTCTTACCAAAGTGCGGTCGCCTATGCCAAAGATCGTATACAGGGACGAGCAGCTACAGGCATCGCTAAAAAAGACAAACCGGCTGATCCTCTTTTAGTACACGGTGATGTACGTCGTATGCTAATGATCATGAAGGCTTTAAACGAGGGTGGCCGTGCATTTTCAACGTACGTGGCCATGCAACTGGATATTGCCAAATACAGTAATAAATCTGAAGAAAAAGCCCAGGCTGAGGAATTAGTCGCTTTGCTCACCCCCGTTGCCAAAGCCTTTTTTACTGATGCAGGGCTTGAGGTTTGTCTGGCAGGGCAGCAGGTTCTTGGTGGCCATGGATATATCCGCGAATGGGGGCAAGAGCAACTTGTCCGTGATGTGCGAATTACCCAAATCTATGAAGGTACCAACGGTATCCAGGCACTGGATTTACTCGGTCGAAAGGTGGCTAAAAATGGGGGTGCCCATGTTGGGCAATTTGTTGCTGAGGTTCGCCAAAGCCTGACCACCTGTCAATACAATGAGCTGGCTGCGCCGTTAGCAAAAGCGCTTGATCGGCTGGAAGACCTGACACGTGGTCTGCTCATTCAGGCCAAAGATGATCCCAATGTTATCAACTCAGCCTGCGTGGAATACCTCCATGCATTCTCTTACGTAGCTTATGGCTGGATGTGGCTATTGATGGCTGACGAGGCCAACCGAAGGTTGCAGCAAGGGCAGGAAGATCAATCCTTCTACGAGGGTAAACTGATCACTGCCCGCTTTTATTTTCAGCGATTACTGCCTCGAATGTATGCTCTGGCAGAAACAGCAGAGGCCGGTTCTGAAACACTGTATGGGTTATCAGAGAGTCAGTTTTAACTCATTTGAGGGACAGCGGTGTAATTCCACTTTGGTAATACTTTATCAAACAGCTCAGGGTCAAAACCCCCACCAGAGCGTAATCTTGGTGGAGCAGGCAACCGCAGGCATTGCCGAGCTTTGCCTTGAAGGTTGTGTCCCTCAGGTGGCGTTCACTCGCCACCTGAAGCATGTGGAGCAAAGCGACATCCTTATTGACTCCCCATGGCAACGAGTGGTGTATGGTCGTTTTTATCCAGTTTGGCCACTCTCTGAGAGACCATGGTTTGAAATAAAGCCAGTGTTTTGCCTGTCAAACTTCGATGCAGAGGGATTGCTGCCAGCATGGCATCCACAGGGTGACCATTGATGCGGAGTTCATAGTGCAGGTGAGGACCTGTACTTCGCCCTGAATTCCCGGTCAGAGCAACTCTCTCACCCAGCCTGACGGTATCACCCGATTTAACCAGTATTTTTGATAAATGGAAGTAGCGAGTGACATAGCCATTGTAATGCTCAATGGTCAAATAATGCCCCGCATATTTCTGGGTGCCTGCACACTTGACGATACCATTGGCAGGAGCAATGACTGGTGTATCAACAGGTGTAGCGAAGTCCGTGCCATAGTGAGGGCATACCAGGCCAGTTACTGGATTGATTCTGTGAAGGTTAAAGGGAGAGCTGACCCGGAAATGCCCTTTCAGGGGTTCGCGAATAAAGCCGGGCTCAACACCTTTCCCTTGTGCATCGTAATAGTAACCGTCTGAGTACAGGTATAAAGCAGTTTTAATACGCTGACCATTAATTCTTAACGCTTCAATGGTGGGGGTGTAATATTTTCCGTCAATTTCATCCGAGGCAACCAGTATATCGAACTGATCACCGGAGCGTAAATCTTTTCTGAGGCGGGTATATTTTTTTTCCAACAACAGGCCAGCTCTATTTGCCAGACTGGCAGGAACCCCCTGATTAGCCAGGCTTTTGATCAGGCTGCCGGTTATTTTGCCCTTATAGATCTGATGGACACACGTGACTGTCTTTACGGAAAAATAATTATTTTGTCGTTTAATCGCAAGTTTGCGATGACGATTTACCGTTATGGGGATTGTTAACCGTTGCAGTTTGCCACTGTGGTCTTTCAAATACTGCAAGGTTTGGCCCGGCGACAGTTGAGACAAGTTGGTGTACTTTTTGACCAGTTGAATAATTTTAACTATCTCTGCCGAGGTAAAGCCTAACTGTTTTATACCCACTGTGCTGAAGTTATCACCCGGTTTGATCGTGTAAGCATTCCACCTGGACCCGGCAGGCACGCTGCTTTTCTGATAAGACAGGAGGGTTTTGTTGTTGTGGTGGTGAACCTGCTGTTTTTGAGTGCCTGGCGACACGGCAGGCTTCGGCGATACAAGGTTTTCCAACTGGAAAAAAGCAGTGCTTGTGGCAACAGGAATTATCAGCAGGAGCTGTAATAGAATACGCTTTTTCATGATGGGGGGGGTTAACAGTTCTACTGACACTTTAAAAATGATAACTCACTGACTATAGTTGCCCGTTGCCAGTTTTCCAGTGAGAAGTCAGCAGAAAGTGTTTTATACCCATCGTCTTTTCTAACGACGGTAGTGAGCATGGCAAACAGGATAAAAGAACAAGGCAAAACAACGAGTAAAGCCTGCTATTGCGAAGCATTTCAACGCGGGGGGCTGGCGTTCAGGTGACCCACGTAAAGCGGCGTTAGAAGCGTCGATTGGTGAGTCAGTCTTCGACGTTCATTGAGACCCGGGGGATACAGACGGGGGATACAGATGGGTTCATCTCCGTAAAAATACCCACTGCGGAATTTTTACGGAGATGAACCACGCTACCCCTGAACAATGAACAATGAACAATGAACGGTGAAACAGAACCCCTGTCAGGTGACTGGCAGCCCCGGCGACCTGGCTGGGACGGATGTCAATGGGAGAGTCTTACCTTCCCTGCTCTTTCTGCCTGTGCCTGCTTTTCCATCATCAGCAATCGCCTGTCTTTTTCTTCCCACAGTTGATTGATCCATTGTTGAAATACTTTCCGAAAGTCAGCATCCTTCTGGTAGTCCTTTCCGATAAATTCAGCAGGTATTTTTTTCTTTTCAATATGGATATAGACCGTAGAGATGCGACCACACAGGAAGTCCCAAAAACCCAATGCATTGTGATCGTAATAGATGGTCAGGTTAACCATGCTCTTGAGTTGTTCTCCCATAGCACCGAGAACATAGCTTATGCCGCCGGCTTTTGGCTTTAACAGGGCGTGATAAGGGGATTGTTGTTTTTGTTGCTTGCTCTGTGTAAAACGGGTACCTTCCAGGTAGTTAACAATGGAGACGGGTATATTTTTGAACTTTGCACAGGCCTGGCGGGTGGTTTTGAGGTCTTTTCCCTGTTTTTCGGGGTGCCTGGTCAGGTAGGCTTTGGTATAACGCTTCATAAACGGGAAGTCCAGAACCCACCAGCACAGACCAATCACCGGCACCCAGATCAGCTCTTGTTTGAGGAAAAATTTCATAGGCGGCATTTTTTTATTCAACAAGTGTTGCATAATAGTGATGTCGGCCCAGCTCTGATGGTTAGCCGTAATCAGATACCACCCCTTTGGGTTTAATCCCTCCAGGCCTTCCACACGAAAATTCATGGTTTGTGTCAGCTTCATCCAGCCCGAATTAATAGTCGTCCATAGTTCTGCAATTCTGTTTGCTGCCTTTCCCATGGACAGCCTGAATGAGGTAACAGGCACAATTAACTTGAGCAATGCACAGACAAACAAAGGAATACACAATAGCAGTGTATTCATAATGAGCAAACTGGCAGCAATAAGTCCCTTCAGGTTATAAGGCAGGAATGACAGCATATTTTGAGTACCTGGCGAACATCAATAAATCAGGATTTGAGTGTACCCTGCTATCCTGACTAACTCTATAGACAACTTTCGCTATGGGGAAATATTATCAGTTTTATTTCAAGGCACTGCATATCTGAAGCTTTATCACTATAAACTGGCTTTCAGTTTTTTCATCAGCCTGGTTACAGGTGCTGCCAGTCCCAATTCCAGAGGATTTTCTGGTTGGTACCAACACCACGTCTCAGTATCATCCAGACGCACGTGAGCTTTGCTGGAAAAGGCTTTGACAGGCGTAATATCAAGATGATAGTGACTAAAGGTGTGACGAAAGGAGGGCCAATACTCCTGTTGCTGTAATGGCACTGTTGTCTTGATGATAGCATCTATGTTTATTGCCCCTGTATCCGGGACTGGGGTTTCAGGAAAACTCCACAACCCCCCCCAGATGCCTGTGGAGGGGCGCTTTTGGAGCAATGCTTCACCATGCTCGTTTATTACCATGAGCATACTGACAGATTTTTCAGGCAATATTTTTTTAGGTTTACGACCTGGGTATAGCGCCTGGGTTCCAGCCTGGTTAGCGAGACAATGATCCTTCAGAGGGCATGCAGCACAGACAGGCTTGCTGCGGGTGCAAACCATCGCGCCAAGATCCATCATGGCTTGTGTATAATCGCCTGTACGTGTATCAGGCGTCAGCTCATCAGCAATTCTCCATAATTTTCTGGCGACAGATGTTTTTCCCGGCCAGCCAGGAACTGCTTTAAAGCGAGCAAGCACCCGTTTCACGTTGCCATCAAGAATCGGTGCCCGGATACCCATTGAAATGGACGCAATGGCTCCCGCTGTGGATAAACCAATGCCGGGAAGAGTGACCAGTGCTTCCACTGATGGTGGGAATTGCCCATTAAATTCACAGACAATCTGTTTAGCCGCCTTATGGAGATTACGGGCACGGCTGTAATACCCCAAACCACTCCAGTAATGGAGCACATCATCTTCTTCGGCACTTGCCAGAGTGACAGTGTCGGGAAAGCGCCTGATAAACCGTTGGAAGTAGGGAACCACGGTTGCCACCTGCGTTTGTTGCAACATGATTTCACTGACCCAAACACGATAAGGTGTTATATTTTCCTGCCAGGGCAGCTGTTTGCGACCGTGTTGGTCAAACCAGTTGAGCACAGTTGTACTGAATGAAGTTTCCAGGGGCATTAGACAATAGCTATGCATAAAAAAGGAGAAGCATACCCAGTGGCAAAGGCATTCTCAATATCCCTTTGACCTGAGTTCACCATAATACCCATCGACTCTTCCAACTCTTCCAGCTATTCCAACTCTTCCAGCTATTCCAACTCTTCCAGTTAGGCTATTGCGCTGGCAATCTGGCTGAACGTTGGGCCTGCGTTGAAATGCCTCGCAATAGTGGGCTTTAATCGTCGTTTAGAATCTGTGGGAGCAAAACTCACGGATAGTGAGGTCATCACCCTGCTGCTAAGGATTGTCAAAGCATAATCAGGTCAGGAAAAATGTCACTGGTGGAGTCCTTTGACGGATTATTCATTCAGACCCAACATGCTGACAGAAGTCGTCAATATCATGGAATACCGCTGTCAGCATGACGTCCAGCTTGCCATGCTCATTACGGTCGTTAGAAAAGGCTATTGGTATTACACATTTGGTATTACACATTTGGTATTACACATTGAGATACTCTTCACTATTGCTTACCCATCGATCAATCAACGGAGCAACGTGATCGGGTACCTCTTCCATCAGCTGTTGTGACGCTGCACGCACATCCAACAACAAATCACGGTCACGTTCCAGATCCGCAATTCTCATCTCGGCCAGACCGGTCTGACGTGTGCCCAGCACCTCACCCGGACCACGGATTTCCAAATCTTTTTCTGCAATCAAAAAACCATCCGATGAATTGCGCATCACCATCAGTCGCGCTTTGCTTTGCTGAGATAATGGCGCGTGATACATCAATAGACAATGGCTGGCCACAGGGCCACGCCCCACACGGCCACGTAACTGATGCAATTGCGAAAGCCCGAGGCGCTCAGGGTTTTCAATGATCATCAGGCTGGCGTTGGGCACATCAACACCGACCTCAATGACCGTGGTAGCCACCAGTAAATGCAAATGACCCGCTTTGAAGGCAGCCATCACTTCCGCTTTTTCGGTCGCTTTCATCCGACCATGCACCAGTCCGATAGAAAGCTCTGACAGGGTTGATGTTAACTGCTCAGCGATGACTTCTGCTGCCTGGCACTGTAATGCTTCGGACTCTTCAACCAACGTACAGACCCAGTAAGCCTGTCGGCCTTCAGCACAGGCCCGTCGTAATCGCTCAATCACCTGATCGCGCCGATCATCACTGATAACCACGGTATTCACGGGTTTTCGTCCCGGGGGTAACTCATCAATAATCGAACAATCCAGATCAGCATAAGCGGTCATCGCCAGCGTTCTGGGAATAGGGGTTGCTGTCATAATCAGTTGATCGGGCTGCCCGCCAGCCTTCTCGCCTTTCTGACGAAGGGCCAGACGCTGGTGAACACCAAAACGGTGCTGTTCGTCAATAACAGCAAGCCCCAGCTTATGAAAGTCCACATCGTCCTGAAACAGGGCATGGGTGCCGACAACAACCATGGCTTCCCCGGAGGCAATGCGCTCAAGCTCTGCCAGTCGTTTATTGCCGGTGGTTTTGCCAGAGAGATAAGCTACTGCAATACCTAAAGGTCTTAACCATTCTCTGAAGTGACGTTCATGTTGCTCTGAGAGTATTTCAGTGGGCGCCATCACCGCCGCCTGATAACCGTTTTCCACAGCCTGTAACACGGCCAGAGCTGCCAGTATGGTTTTACCAGAACCCACATCGCCCTGAACCAGACGCAACATGGGTTTTGGGCTGGCCATATCTGTGGAGATTTCCTGCAAAACACGCACCTGGGCAGCTGTTAAGGCAAAAGGAAGCTGTTGTTGCAGCTGTTGCATCAGGGTGTGACAAGATGGCATACAGAAACCACCGCTGGCACGCACCTTTTGACGAACCGTTTGCAGACTCAGCCGGTGAGCCATAAGCTCTTCAAAGGCTAACCGGCGTTGTGCAGGGTGCCGCTGCCCACGGTGCAGAGCCTCAGCAAAGGCCGAAGGCGTCCGGTGTAACTGCTTAACGGCCTCCGTTAATGACGGCAACTGAAATCGCTGGCGCAGGGAGATGGGCAACCAGTCTTCCAATGCATCAGACGCAGACATCTTTACCAGGGTCTGTTCACACAACGAGCGAATACGCTGTTGGGTCAGCCCCTCTGTGGTCGGGTAAACCGGGGTCAGAGTAGCTTCTTGATCCAGCGGCTCATCGGGCTGGACGATGCTGTATTCCGGGTGGTAGATCTCCAGCCCACTGGCACCGGGGCGGGGTTCACCAAAACAGCGTATCTCTGTGCCCGGTTTTAACTGGTTTTTCTGTAGGCTGGAAAAGTGATAAAAACGCAGGCCAACGGACCCTGTGCCATCATTGATACGACATAACAGGCTTCGACGTCGCCCCATGGTAATATCTGCCGAGACAACAGCGCCCTGAATAACGGCTTCGCCTTCTAACTGCAGATGCCCTATGGGGGTTATACAGGTTCTGTCCTGATAACGCAGGGGCAGATGAAACAGGATATCCTGTAGCGTATGCAGACCCATTTTGGCCAGTTTTTCAGCCATGGCTGCACCAACCCCTTTCAAGGTGCTCACAGGAAGTTGATGAAACGGCTCAGGCACAGCGTAATCCTTACGTTATTTTCTTTTTAGCCCACTGAGCATAGACGGAGAGCGTCTGAGAGTAAATCAATGGCTTTAGGCCGTGGAAAGCTGGCCCGCCATGCCAGTGCAACTGTCCGAAATGGCGCCGGCGATGCAAAGGGGCGTGTTATTAGTACATTGGGCGCATAATGACTGTCCACCAGCGCTGACTGGGGTAACACGCTGATACCCATACCCGATGCTACCATATGCCGAATAGTTTCCAGTGAGGATGCTTCAATGCCACCGGTGTCTTCACCGACTTCTTTTTTCCTGGCCAGCCCCGGGCAGCTTTCCAACACCTGGTCTCTGAAACAATGGCCTTCACCCAGCAACAACAGTTCTGTTTTTGCTAATTCGTCGGTATTAATTTCTTTCTTTTTTTCCCAGTCGTGGCCTGCTGGCATCAATACCCTGAACGGCTCATCGTAGAGCGCTTTCGTCAGAACATCGGGCTCTGAAAAGGGCAAAGCAATAATAATAGCGTCCAGCTCACCCATGCGTAGCTTACGACGCAGCACCGCGGTAAAATTTTCTTCTATATACAAAGCCATACCGGGAACAGTAGCAGCCAGCTGTGGCACCAGATGGGGAAAAAGATAAGGCCCTATGGTGTAAATTGCTCCAACACGCAAAGGTGTGTTCAACTGATCTTTCCCGGTATTGGCCAGCTGCTTGATAGCAGCGGCTTCTTCCAACACTTTTTGCGCCTGCCGAATAATTTTTTCACCCACAGGGGTCATTCTGACCGAGCTACGGCTACGCTCAAAAAGGGGGATACCCAGCTCGTCCTCCAGTTTTTTAACACCAACACTGAGTGTCGGCTGGCTGACAAAGCATTTAGCTGCAGCCTGACCAAAATGCTGCTCTCTGGCAAGGGTGACAATATAACGAAGTTCTGTCAGCGTCATGAGCTGCTTACACGGTAATAAATATTTTATCTATTATGAATTTTTTCACTGACTGTGCAAATGAGAGAAAGTCTCTATGAAAAAAAATGTGCTAATCGTGGGTTGCGGCTATGTGGGTTCAGAACTGGCAAGCCAGCTGCTTGCAACACAAACATGTCAAGTCTGGGGACTCAAGCGGCACCCTGACAGCTTACCTGTCGGTGTTACGCCTGTCCTGGGTGATTTTTCCAGCACGAAAACCCTTGGCAAATGGCCAGAACGTATTGACTATATGATCTTTAGCGCTTCTGCAAACGAGCCAACGGAAGCCGACTACAAAGCCGTTTATATCACGGGGCTGAAGAACACCCTGAGTCGGCTTGTCTCTGATGGTCATCAGCCGAAGAGGGTGTTTTTTACCTCCAGCACCAGCGTCTATCACCAATGTGAGGGTGAGTGGGTGAATGAAGCTTCACTGACAGAGCCTGCAACTTTTTCCGGCAAAACCATGCTTCAGGCAGAAGACCTGTTACATGACTCTCCTTTTCCCTCAACCGTTGTGCGTTTTGGTGGTATTTATGGGCCGGGGCGCAATCGTTTGATTCAACGAGTCAAAGAGGGGCGGGGCTGCTATGAATCACCAGTGGTTTATGGCAACCGAATTCATCGGGATGATTGTGCAGGTATTATTGCACACCTGATTTTGCAGGCAGAAGAAAACAAGACGGTATCTCCTGTTTATTTAGGCGTGGATAACAACCCTGAATCCATGCACACCCTGTTACACTGGCTGGCTGAGCAAAGAGGCATTGAATTGAACGACAACTATCCACCAATAGCACGGGGTAACCGACGTTGCAGTAATGAGTTAATACGCCAATGGGGGTATACCTTTAAATACCCCGATTATAAGACAGGCTACAAACAGGCACTTATTACTGCTTGACATCTTCCCTCACCCTGAAGGCTATCTCTTAGTCACATCTCCACACCCTTTGTCATTGGATAGGTGTGGAGACCCTCTTTAGAACTGACGCATTGACAGCGCTGACAAAAGAGGGCTTTAGCCATTCTTTCCCCTTAGAGTTGCTTCAGTGCCCGATGATACTCTTCCATCGCCCAATGTTGTTGTGATGGGTGTTGATGGGTGGTGATGGGTGTTGATGAAGCGGGTTAAAGCCTGACCTTGATCATTGTTCTGTTCCAACATGGGGTATGTAGACAACGTAATGGCTCAGCTCATTTTTTATCCGCGTCCGGTAAAGTTTCACATATAAAGTTTCACATAAATAAACCACGATCCCGGATGATACCGGTAGTATCAGGAATAATGGGTTAAACGTCCAATAGTGCGTTAAAATACAGGTACCTGTTTACCTGCAACAAGGAGGTAGCCTTGTGCTTGATGCCTGTTATTTTGACAATACGTTTGCCCGGCTACCGGATGTTTTTTATACCCGACAATCACCACTGCCACTGGTGAATCCTCAGCTGGTTGCCTATTCCCCTGAGGCTGCAGCGTTAATTGATATACCTTCTCTGGAAGACATACAGTCTGAGTTAGTTGCGGTTTGCTCCGGCAACACCCACTGCCCCGGCACTGAGCCTCTGGCAATGGTTTATGCAGGCCATCAGTTTGGTGGTTACAGTCCACAGCTCGGTGATGGCCGGGCACTGCTATTGGGTGAGGTCAGAAATAAAGTGGATGAGAAATGGGATCTGCACCTCAAAGGTGCCGGGCCAACCCCCTACTCTCGCTCTGGTGATGGCCGTGCGGTACTGCGATCGTGTATTCGGGAATATCTATGCTCTGAAGCCATGCACCATTTGGGGATTCCAACAACGCGGGCATTGTGCGTCGTTACCAGTGATACGCCGGTGTATCGTGAGCGGCAAGAGCGTGGATCAACCCTTCTCAGGCTAGCCAGGACACATATCCGGTTTGGGCATTTTGAGTATTTCAGTTACACTCGCCAGCACAAGGCGCTCAAAATACTGACAGATTACACCATTGAGCACCTGTTCCCCCATTTGAAGGACCAGGAAAACGCCTGTCAATTGTGGTTTGCTGAAGTACTGGACAGAACTGCCAGGCTGATTGCGCAATGGCAGGCCGCCGGTTTCGCTCATGGAGTGATGAATACCGACAATATGAGCATTGCTGGCGACACTCTTGACTACGGTCCTTTTGGTTTCATGGACAGTTTTGACTGGCAGTTTGTTTGCAACCACTCCGACCATCAAGGTCGCTATGCCTTTAGTCAGCAGCCCGACATCAGCTATTGGAACTGTGGTCGATTGGGTTCTGCCCTGATGCCGCTGTTTAACAATCAGCCTGATACGCTTCAGGAAACGCTTAACACCTATCCAGAATGCTACTCACGCTATTACACGTTTTTTATGCAGGAAAAGCTGGGACTGGTATCGCCTGAAAACAGCGATGATCAGCTGATAAAACAACTACTCAATGCTCTGCAACACAGCCAGTGTGACTACACCCGTTTTTTTCGGGCACTCTGTGACTTTGTACCAGGGACTGATAACCAGACACTGACCTCGGTTGTGGATACTCGCCCTATGGCGCAGTGGTTAAAGAGGTATGCACAGCGCCTGCAAAAAGAAACATTGCCAGATACGGTGCGCAGCCATCAGATGAAGCAGGTAAATCCAAAATACGTTTTAAGGAATTATCTGGCTCAGCAGGCCATTGAGCAGGCAGAAAGGGGTGATCTTTCAGAGATTGAACGGTTAATGCAGGTGTTAAAAAAACCGTTTGACGAACAACCTGACAATGCAGATGATGCCCATGGTCCACCAGCAGGAGCCAGGCAAGTGCAGGTATCGTGCTCATCCTGAGTTCTGTGGACAATGGTCTTAATAGCTTTATTGTCGCAGGAAAACAGTTGAACAAGACAGGCACTCAACGCTATTTTCCAGCTATCAGCTGGTTTAGAATCCAGCCACTGATCATTAACCTGTGAGAGAATACCATGGCTCGTACTGTTCATTGTGTAAAGTTGAAAAAAGAAGCAGAAGGACTCCTGACTCCCCCGCTGCCTGGTCCTAAAGGACAATGGGTCTATGAGAATATCTCTCAGGAAGCCTGGACCGCCTGGCAGGTGCACCAGACCCGCCTGATCAACGAAAAGCACCTGAACCTGCTGGATTTGGAAACCCGCAAATACCTGATGGAGCAAATGGACAAATACTTTGCTGATGAGGCTGTTGACCAGGCTGACGGCTACGTTCCTGAGCATGAGTAATTCTTTATGGAAAGCGCATAAGACCCCAACCGAAACATAAGACCCCAACCGAAACAAAGGTTGTCGCAAAATCCCAAAAACCTCGCTCCCATGCTTTGCGTGGGAGTGAATACCCCAGTGACACTGACTTAAGAATCCAACCCCTGATAAATCAAGGCTTGCTCGAAAAGAAAAACGACTATAACTATATACGGGTACAGTCAGCCACCCTATAGCAGTGAAAAAAAGAAAATCTGTTTTTTTTCATGATGATGCTTGACTCAGTGTGAGGAAATCCGTTTAATACGCTTCGTCTTCAGTTATAAGACATTGCATAGATAGATGCCCGGATAGCTCAGTCGGTAGAGCAGAGGACTGAAAATCCTCGTGTCGGTGGTTCGATTCCGCCTCCGGGCACCAGAAAAAAGCGAGTAAAATCAAGGGTTTGCATAGAATGTAAGCCCTTTTTTTGTGCCTGGGTATTTCTGTTGTTTCGTTGCTGTGGGTCGTTCGGGGGCAGCTTCTCTTGCTGTTTTGCCAGATTTTTACCCAATCATTCTAAATTCCTCCGTTGAAATCACTGCCTCCGCTGACAGCCCTGCGCAAGTTGACTTTTCACTAATGACTACATTCACCCAGAAGTGGGATTATGAAAAGACAACAGCCTGACTGCCGCGAGGTAAAGAAGCAATGTATGACATTCAACTACAGAATGTAGGTTTAGCATCCCTTCAGTAGCGAATTGCCCTCCTTTAATAGCCCTGTACCTTTTTAAGTCGTACTATTTGAGAACAGCAAATAGTACAGGGGGGGCGTATGCCTTTTACGACAGTTAACGGTATCAGAATTGCCTATGAAGAGTACGGAGATAAAGCGGCACCGGCTGTTTTGATGATCCACGGCCTGGGCATGCCACTAACAGGCTGGCCTGAATCCTGGCGTCGGTATCTGGGGGAAAAGGGCTTTCGGGTCATTTGCCTGGACAACCGTGATGCTGGCAAGTCGGATTGTTTTGATCAATACGGTATGCCGACTATGTTGGATATTTTAAAAGGTTCTCTGCTAAATATACGGATTCAATCACCCTACAGCCTTAAGGATATGGCGACGGATGCTGTGGGCGTTCTGGATCATTTGGGCATAGAAAAAGCCCATATGCTTGGCGCATCCATGGGTGGAATGATAGCCCAGCGTATGGCTATTCATTACCCCGAGCGTGTATTGAGCCTGACCCTTGTTATGACTATGACCGGTGATCGCCATATGCCTCACCCGTCTCTCAAGGTGCAGTGGGCATTGATTTCCCAGCCACGTCATGGTGATCGCCAGGTCATGATGGAGCATTTCGAGAAACTATGGCGTACCATTGGTAGCCCCGATTACCCGCCATCTGACAGGGAATTAAAAGCGTATATTAATACCTTGTTGGATCGTGGCGTACATCCCAATGGTGCTGCACGTCAGCTGGCAGCTATTTTATCAGAAAACGACAGAAGACCATTATTGAAGCAGTTGAATGCGCCAACGTTAGTCATTCACGGTGAAGCTGATCCCTTATTGTCTGTGAATTATGGTAAGCAGCTGGCAGAGACAATTCCCACAGCAAAACTGCATATTGAGCCGGGGATGGGACATGATTTTCCGGTGCCGGTGGAAGACAGGCTTTTACGGTTGATTACCGAGCACCTGAAAGCGGCATGACGGGGTTTTTATGTTGCGTCATGCTTTCGCCTTCCATACCGTCGCTGGTTTGAGAAACGGTCTTAAACGTCGTGCTGCCAGTGCGGTTCAGCAGTAAGGGGGTTGTCTGAAAAGCCGCTTTCTTTGATGCTGGCACCGCGCAGCTTTTTAAGACAGCTCTCGACTCAGGCTACAATATCCAGCAGTTCCACCTCAAATACCAGAGTAGCGTAAGGCCCGATAGCACCACCGGCACCACGCTCACCGTAGGCCAGTTGGTAAGGCAGATGCAGGCGCCACTTAGAGCCAGTATTCATCATTTGCAGGGCTTCAGTCCAGCCGGAAATAACCCCGTTGACGGGGAACTCGGCAGGCTCGCCACGCTCAACAGAGCTGTCGAATACAGTGCCGTCAATCAGTGTGCCGTGGTAGTGGGTTTTTACGGTAGAGGTAGCGGTTGGCCTGGGGCCAGAGCCTTCAACCAGTACTTCAAACTGCAGGCCGGACGCTGTTACCTGTACGCCGTCACGCCTGGCGTTTTCAGCCAGATAAGCCTCACCGTCGGCTGCCATTACTTTGGCTTTCTCGGCCTGTTGCACCTGTATGCGCTTTTGCATTTCATCAAAAGCGGACTCCAGGTCAGAAGGGGCAACAGCACTGGCAGCACCGTTAAGGGAGTCAGCCAGACCCGCTAATACGGCATCAATGGACAATCCGGCAACAGGGTTGCTGGCTAACTGATCGCCCATCTGTCGGCCAATACCGTAGCTTACGCGAGACTCTACTGTTGTGTAATTTTCTGACATGTGTTTTTCCATTTCAGCGAAAACGGCGCATTTTATCATATCCGCGTGGCTTGGCTATGATGATCACTGTTCCTGTAAAAGCGCTTCTTTATTTATTGCATTGATTGCATTGATGACACCCACTGTCAGGTTGTCATTCAGGGTGTGGGAACTTGACGACAAGGCCCATGGGTTATTGCGCGGCGACAGAAACGGTGATCGTATCAGTGTATATCCCATCAGGCACATTATCGGCCTCAACCTTGCTTACTTTTACACGTAACGCTGCATTGTTCGCCGTATGGCTGTTGCAGTGGAGGCTGGTACTGCCATTGGTATTATTCAGCACACTAAAACGGCTTGTTTGTTCGTCAGCGTTATTTAAGTGAGCAATGCTGTCAGCAAATTGCACTCGATACGGCAAAGAATGGCCACTGCCACTTTTCAGCTCGAAGTCTTTGCTATTACCCCCCGAAAAGCCAATATTGTAGTTACGTGGGTAACGGCTGACGTAAACGCAGAAGTCTATCTGGTTCTGATAGTCACCATCAATGCCGGGGTTATGGCCAGCGATGGACATATCTTTCAGACCACTGACTTTGACGTTGGCAGGGTAGCTTATTGGAATCGACAGACATTGTGCAGCGTAAGGTTTTTCAACAAAAGTGGTGTTGGAGTTTTCTTCACCATAAACGCAAAAATCGAGGTTTTTTTTCCCGGCACTGAATAAATGCCTTAACACTTGAGGCTTTACCTTTACTTCGAAGGTGGCCGTGATGTAGTCAGATCCATTTCCAGGCTTGAGGCCTGAGCCTTGTCCATGGGTCCAGCCCTTGGCGTTTATGGGCGCCTGCGGTGGTGTCCCCCTGGAGAGCCTGACCTTGATGGAACTCCACTCAAAGGATTTTTCAAGCTCTGTATAGGTTAAACGAACCGGATTATAGTCTTTGGTATCGGAAAGCCCCAGCCGATAATTGGCAAAAGGATTGTTGCCTGACCATGTGTCACCTTCGAAAGATCTGTAGCGCACAGTAAAAGTGTAAGGTATCAGATCATTGCTTTCAGAGATTTTAATTGTATCAGCACTAGACCCGCCAAATTCAAACTTTGCAAATGCCATGGGGCTACTCATCAGTAGCATAAAAGCAATGCCAACCTTGAAGATATTCCCTGTTCGTCCCCATGCCCATGCGTGGAAACAGGAAAGCCTGTGTAACAGAGGTATCATTATTGTCCCCCTGACATACTGGTCAGTTTACTATCACCCTGATCATGGGTGATATCACTATGGGGGACAGGGGCGGTGCAGTGTTGCCCGGCCAGTTCAATGGTACCCATGCGTAATACGTTTCCTTCCTGCGTGTCAGGTACTGGTAGCGAACAGACCTGACCATGTTGTAATTGAACGTCAATGACCTTTTTATCTGCCCGTAATTCTAACTGGAATAACCCTGCATCGTCACTGTCCGCCGGGTACAAACCGCCGGTAATTTTGGCGGAGGTCAATGGCTGACCATCCATCAGTAAACGTCCAAACAACAGTTGCAGGGCAACGGCGTCATAATCAAGGGAAACCACGTTCCCAGGGTACAGGGTGACGGAACGCTCACGCTCATCAAAATCGTACATGGCCTCCCCGGCAGGGGATATACTCACGGCATACTGTTCATAAGGCGACAAAGGCACCAGCGACGGACGGCCAACCACGGCATAGCCTCGACGTTGACCGTTGATAGTGACATCAAACACATCACCATCAGAACCATTGACGTTGACCATCAAGGCGCTTTCAGCACTTTGCTCACCGCCGAGGGCAATATGCTTGCCGTTAGTCATAAAACTGCTGCGGAAGCTGGCGGTATAGCTGGTGGTATTGTTATCTCCCTGAACATGGTTCACCGCCACATCACCGCGCCCCCAGGTATTACCTACTTCTAAACGTGCGTCGTACAGTTCATCGCCGGTGCCAGCTTCCACACCAAGCCCGGCGCGTACGGTACTGTCGAAAATGTCGTTATCATCCCAGGTTGCCTGTAACCGTGCCCGTTCGCTGCGGGTATTATTGTTATCATTCCACCTGCGCTCGGCCTTTGGATTGACCCGGTAAGCCCAGTTATCATTGCGCAGACGAAAAGTCAGCGCCAGTAATGCAATCTTGTCGTCGTCTGACTGGCTGTAGCTGGCATCAAGGTCAATGTCCATATCGGCTATCCGGTAGAGGTTAGCGCGGTAACTGACGGTATGGGTGCGGGTGACATCTTCATCGCCGGTTTTATTCTCGCTGAACCGGTAGCTGGCATTGCCCGTATAAACGGGTGTCGTCAGGGAGTAGCTGCTTTGGCGGAATGATTCGCCGAGCAGGGCGGGTAAGTCTTCTTCCACCTGACTGGCATCATAGTCATCGTTCCACAGTTGCCGATGGCTGGCATTGAAGGCCACATCACCGAAGGTGTAGCGGGCAATCACATTAAAGCCGTAGGCACCGTTGCTGCCCACCATGATGGACGGGTTAATCTCATAGCGGTAACCCAGATGAAAGAGTCCTGCCTCGCCCAGGGCACTCTCGGTATTTATGGCGGCACTGAACGTTCCTGCCAGTGTTTCAACAATACGACGGCTGACTCCGGCACGGGCCAGAACCTGGTCGGTCATCTCTGGCAATACATCATCACCTGCACGGTTCATTACTTTGCCAGTTTCTAAAAAGTAACGCCATTCTCCTTCGGGGGGCAGGTCAAATTGTTTGGCAAAGAAGCGGGTTTCTGTGTTCTGCAGGTTGCCCTGCTCATCAAACGTTTTAATGTCAATGTCGTAAGCACCGGAAGGAAAAGCCGAGGTATCGAGTTGCTGGCTACCGGCTTCTAGAAAGTAGGAAGCAATCAACCGGTTATCTTTGCGAACTTCAACACGGCCACGGGTAGTAAGAAATACATCCAGGGGCATACCGCCGGAAAAGTTGGTGTCGGTGCGGGTGTTATTGGAGCTGCCGAGGCGAACACCGGCTAAAATCCGATCCGAGGTAAAACTCAGGCCAAACCCTTCACTGCTGACCATGCCAGCACGGTAACTGACGCCTTCAAATTCACGCTGGCCGTAGAGAGAGCTTACGGAAAAATGCTGGTTTCTGGAATAGTCCCAGTTGGCACGCAGGCTGTTTTCGCCCTTAGCCAGCAGGCTATTGCCGTAAATACTGTAATCATCGTTATCGGCATCGTCCACATCACTGCGTGTACCGGAAAAAGCAGCAGCAAAGTTCTGCATAAACGACAAGCCTTTAGCGTCTGAGGGTGGCAGGTATTTGCTGACATTGGCTTCGCGAGTCAATAAAAAGCGGCGGTTGACAAATACATCAACCCGAAAGCGGCTTTCATCAAAAATAACACTGGCAATGGGTGGTTCCATAACACCGCAATCCACCTGCCCCAGCTGATAGCACACCTGATCGCTATGGGTTTGGATCTCTCCGGCCAGCCCTTCGGTCACCAGTATTCTGTCGCTTATATCACCAATCTGCCGGATAATCAGGGCCGGGTCTGAGAACCGAATGGTTTGCGGGGTAAAGGTAGCCAACTGTGAGCCAAGGTAACGGCCGCCGTAGTAAATATCCACGAGTGACCGTTGGGGTTTGGATAATTCTTCAAAGCCTGGCGGCACCTCATTTTTCGCCAGAAAAACAGGATGGCCTGCGGTGTTGTCAAAAGGCGAGCCATGTGCCTGCATAGCGACACAGGCCGCCAACCCCGTTAAGATAAAGCGCTTCCTTGTTATTATCATTTTTCTCCCCCTACGACAGACGCTTCTTAACTGGGTCAGTCAGCACCAACGGTCAGAAAACCATGGGCAAGCGTGCACTTCCATGGTGAGTTGCAAAAAATAAAGGCAAGTGACAAGGCCTGCCCCTGCCTTTTTATCATGCGTTGACTGATTGCTTCAGGCAACCAGGCCGCTCTTTTTATGCTTGTTAAATAGGTCTGATCGTCAACGTTACCACATCTGAATAAGCACCATCACTCAGATTAGTTGGCAAACTGGGGATAGATACTGTCAGGTCGGTTGTTTCCGCTACCCCGGCACAAGCAACATTGGACTGGGCACTTTGGCTCTCGAATTGGAAGGGGCTTCGTACATTGTTGCCTAGCCCACCTGCACCCCAAAGAGCATTATTTTCAGGCGTTTCTTTATCTTCCAACTTCACTGAATAAGGAATAGCTTGTGCCGCAGTGCCGGTGGGAGAGTTTATAGAAGAACCTGGATCAAGTGTGAAGTTACCACTACTACTGCTCAACGTAAATTGAACGTTTGCTGTATTGTTACTGTATGTGCAAAAAGTGAATGTTTGATCAGCTGTATTATCATCAAAAAAGACGTCTTGCAGTCCCCAAATTCTTACATCTGCTCCTTGATTGTAATAGATCTCAAAATCACCCGTGCTGGTAGAGCCAACTGTGCCATCAGTGGCAGCCATAGCTCCGGTGGTCACAGCGCAAACAGCGACAGTTAAAGCAACTTTTTGAACGCCCTGAAGCAATTTCATCGTTTTTCCCCTTATATTTGCCGTATAAACGACAGTTTAATTATCTGCCGTATAAACGACAGTTTAATTATCTATTGTTGATCTGTTGATCACTCAAGTGACGCAGTGCTACCACCTATAGTGTCCATCCCATTGGGCACATGACTTCCTGTTGTGGTGGATGGTAGTGAAGTGCGTAACTTCAGTTATTATTGGGTTTATACGTAATTTTTTATTTTTATTACGTATGTCCAAGCATATTAACAGCTTAAGAACATCTGTAAATGGTTTTATGGAAATTACCCATTGACAGCCCTGACAAAAGATGGTTTCAGCTATTCTTTCCCCCTCAGGCGGCCAGGCCGCCCTTTTTAGTCTTGTTAAATAGGTCTGACTGTTAAAGTTACCACATCTGAATAAGCACCATCACTCAGATTGTCCGGCAAACTGGGGATAGATACTTTCAGGACTGTTGTTTGCGCTGTCCCAGTACAAGCACCATCGGACGCTGTACCCTGGGTCTGGAATTGAAATGGACTTAGTTCATTGCTTTTATGCCCGGTAAATCCCCAAAAAGCACTATAATTTTCTGGTTCCTCAGCATTACCTTTATCATCCAACATGACTTTATAAGGGATTGCAGTAGTGCTGCCAAGGGAGGTTGTAGAAGAGCCTGTATCAAGTTGGAAATCGCCATTGCGACTGCTCAACGTAAATTGAACTTTTGTTGTATTGTTGCTGTAGGTGCAAAAAGTGAATTTTTGGCTGGTTTTATTATTATTGAGGCTAACATCTTCCAGTCCCCAAATTCTTACATATGTTCCTTGATTGTAATAGATCTCAAAATCACCTTGGCTGGTAGGGCCAACTTCACCTTGGGTGGCAGCCATAGCTCCGGTGGTCACAGCGCAAACAGCGACAGTTAAAGCAACTTTTTGAACGACATGAAGCAATTTCATCGCTTTTCCCCTTACTTCTTAGTGCGTATAAACGACGAATTATTACTCGTCTTATACTTAATTTTTGGTTTCTATTACTTGCTAAAGTTACGTATTCGTACCCTGTATAGCGTTTATTTATTCGGTCAAGATACTATAGGTGGTGGTAAGAGGTGGTGGTAAGAGGTGGTGGTAAGAGGTGGTGGTAAGAGGTGGTGGTAAGACACATTGAAATGCATAACTCCAGTTACTGACTGACATTGCGCACTTCGCTACCATCAATTACAACAGGTAGTCACTTGTCCAATGGAATAAACACTCTATATGTAATAGCATGTAACAGCACTACGTAACTTGAGTGACTTATACTCAAGCGCCAGGCATGTTAACAGCTTAAAAACATCTGTAAATGGTTTTAGAGAAAAATCGGCAGGATTTTTACAGGGATAATGTTGATGGCCGCTATCAGTGCCTGTTACTCGGCCGTTACCGTAAGGGTCAGTTCATCACTGTAGCCCCCAACGTTTTTTTCCTCAAAGTCAATATTACTGGCCAGGCTGAGGCGTAACTGCATATTGGCGGTGGCGTCACTGCAGGCAGGCACATCCATTTCCCGGGCATTGGCTGCGGCAAAATCCGGGGTGGGTGTGCCGGCGCTGAGCGCGCCATTGCCAATCAGGCTGCCATTACTGAAGACCTCTATCTGGTATTCAATCCCTTGTGGATCATCCGGTGAGACACTGCCTGTTGCTGAAGAATGTGCCAGCATAAACAGCCCGCTGACATTGCTGCGATAACTCTCTGCCACCAGTCGAACCGCCGAGGTATTATGGAAAATACAAAATCCCTGCTGTTGCGCCTGAAAACCAAAGGAGGCATTAAAGTCGCCAAAGTCCAGATTGGTCAATGCCGAAGGAAAGCCTATCTGGGCGAGGGGGAGTACTTGCAGGTCAATGGTAAGATCGCCGGAGGATGACCCAGGGGCAGGTTCAACCGGATTATTGGCAGCCACTGCCACTGAAGGGGCAAACACGATCAAAGCGACGGCTGTCCATCGCCGGAGTGGCATCATCATTCTGATATACTCGTTTTTTTTGTTGTTATGTGCCTGAGAGCAGGCTTTGAATTCTTCTCAGGTTATCAGTCTGCGGCGTGAAAATAAAATAAACCGGGGGTGATCGCAAACCCGAAAAACCTGATCTATGCTGAAAAGAGATAGCCGTTCCATTGAAAATTTTTTTACTCCCCTGAGGCTTTGATTGAAATGAATCTGTCACCTGAAAAGGATAACCGCATGGAAACGCCCGACTGCCCGTCTCACTGTAATGGAAATTTGTTAGCGCTGGTTCTTATTATCCTGTTTATTACCGGGCTTGCCCAGGCCTGATCACCATCACGGCAGTGACAAAAAACTGCCTCCTTGCTGAATACTGTTATAATGCCTGATCGTTGAAGTCAGATTCCTGTTTATTATGCTGGATATCGTTCTTTATCAACCAGAGATTCCACCGAACACCGGTAATATTATCCGCTTGTGTGCCAATACTGGCTTTATGCTGCATTTAATCAGACCCCTGGGGTTTGAACTCGACGATCAGCGGCTAAAACGTGCCGGACTCGACTACCATGAGTACGCTGAACTGAGCATTCATGACAGCTTTGAAGAATACATGGTCTCTGCGCAGCCAAAGCGCGTGTTTGCCCTTAGTACCAAAGGGCGCCAGTGCTATTCACAGGCAGCATTTGAAAAGGGGGATGCGCTGATGTTTGGGCCGGAAACCCGAGGCTTGCCTGCTCACTTGCGTAACAGTCTGCCCCATGAGCAGGTGCTGAGACTGCCCATGCTGGCAGATAGTCGTAGCCTTAACCTCTCCAATGCCGTTGCTGTTATGGTTTACGAGGCCTGGCGACAAATCGGGTTTGAGGGTGCCATGTGGTGATCTTGTTTCTGTCTGGGAATTCGTGGTAATGACCTGTTTTTTCCCGTTGTTTGAATTTATTTTATCTATCTACCCTTAATCAATAACCTGCTGTCTGTCTTACTGTCTTTGTTGTTCACTATTGCTCATCCCTGTTCATTTTTGTTCATCATCAAGTGAGAATCATGTTAAAGAAATTACTGTTGTCGGCTTTGATGACCTGTGTTACACCACAAGCCTTTGCTGACAACGTCAACTACAATATCTTCCTGATGCCGGATAAAACCGCTGTGCAGGCGGTTAAACACATCAGCGATCAACTTCAGTCCGTTGGTGTGAAGTCACTTTATCAGCAGGGCTATCTTCCCCACGTAACCCTGTATTTAACCGAGTATCCAGAAAAAAACCTGCCTGCCCTGAAGAAAGACGTTGCAACCATTGCCCGTCAGGGGCATTCATTCCATGTGGTGATGACCGGCATTAAGCAGACCAAAGGGAACTGGCTCATGTTGAATGTTGATCGTAACCAGACGTTGCAGCATCTGGCTGATGCCGTTACTGTGGCAGTGGAGCCATTGCGTGCCAGGGACCCTGTTCTGCCTGACTGGGTCACACACTTTCCCAGTAAACTGGCGTCATTTAAGCGTTATGGCAGCCCCAATGTCTTCACTAACTTTGATCCTCATATCACCTTAATGCCAGAGAGTGATCCCCATAAGCTGACACAATTTATGAAGAAATACGGTGACAGTTTTCAACCTCTGACATTCAAGGCTGTCGGTATTGGTATTGCCAAAGTTAATGAGAATGGTCAGGCGAAAGAAAAAATAGTGACCTATCGCTTCAGCGATACTGAGTCGTCGAATAAGCGGACTAATGGCGCTTGATTTTTCAAGGGATTTTTTACCTCCACATGGGCACGATAGCCACCGGCAACGGTGTTCAGGGCCAGCTTCAGTGGGTTGTCTTTTGCCAACAGGCTCAAAGTAAGATGGAACGCACCATTGGTATCCCGGTCTTCATCGGGATACCAAAACCGGAGTAAACACATGCTGTCACTCTCAACACAAGATATTCAGCTTAACCAGTCAGCAACAAACAAGCACGAAGCCATCAAGGCCATGGCTGCGTGCCTTGAGCAACAGGGGCTGGTTGAAACCGGTTATGTTAACGGTATGCTGGATCGTGAAGGACAAAACTCAACATTCCTCGGTAACGGCATTGCCATTCCCCACGGGACAACGGACACCCGTTGCCTGGTGAAAGAGACGGGGGTAAGGATTCATCATTTTCCCCAGGGCGTTAACTGGGGGGGTGGAAAAACCGTCTATCTTGCCATTGGTATTGCGGCTAAATCTGATGAGCACCTGGGCATTCTCAAGCAATTGACCAGGGTTCTTTCTGCCGATGGTGTTGAGGAGAAGCTGAAGGCGAGTGATAGGGCAGAAGACCTTATTGCGATTTTAAACAGCGAAGCCCAGCTGGAAGCAGATTTTGATGAAAGTTATGTTCAACTTGCATTTCCTGCAACCGATCTTGTTCAGCTAACTGCTGTGGCGGCTGGCCTGGTGAAAAATCACCAGTCAGCCAATAACGAAACCGTCGCTGATGCCATTGTCTCTGGCGCGACCCACCTGGGCCAGGGGCTGTGGGTGGCAAAAAGTCATAAAGGTATAAGCCGTACTGCTTTGTCATTTGTCACACCGGCAGCGCCATTCGAAGAAGCAGGCTCTCTGGTAAAAGGCCTTTTGTTCGTAGCTGCCTGCAATGGTGCCCATGTCAATAACATGAAGTACCTGGCACAACTGCTGTTCAGGAAGGAAGCGAGCAACTTGTTCAACACGGCTGCCCATCAGGTTGTGACGCTTTTAACAGAAGAAGCGCCTGGCGATAATAGCGAAATCTTCACAATCCGTAATTCTCATGGTCTTCATGCGCGTCCAGGCGCGGTGCTGGTGAATATTGCCAGGAAATTCAACAGTAACATTCTGGTGGCTAACCTGAACGGTGAAGGCAGGGCGGTAAACGCCAGAAGCCTGATGAAACTCATGTCCCTGGGCGCCAGGCAGGGGCACGCATTAAAGTTCACCGCTCAAGGCGATGACGCTGATAAAGCCCTGGCTGCCATTGGCCAGGCAATTGCTGACGGCCTTGGTGAAGTTAAATTGAAGTCAAATTGAAGTCAAATTGAAGTCAGATAATGATGAAGCCAATAAGTAATTCGCCGCTGAAAGTTGTGACGGTGACGCTCAATCCGGCACTGGATCTCACCGGTAGCCTTGATTCACTGAATCCGGGCACTGTCAATCCCGTTAATACCGGAACATTGCATCCTGGAGGCAAAGGGGTCAATGTCGCCAGGGTGCTGGCAGAGCTGGGGGCAGAAGTCACCGTAACGGGGCTGCTTGGGGCAGATAACCAGGCGTCTTTTTGTCAGTTATTTGAAGGGCTGGGCGCTAAAGATACCTTTGTACGTGTTAAAGGTGCCAACCGTATCAACGTTAAATTGGTTGAGCAAGGTGGCCGAGTCAGTGATATCAACTTCCCGGGGGTGGAAGTGGGTAAACACGATCTGGGGGCGTTCGAAACCACACTGAAACACCTGGCTGAAAGCCATGATGTGTTTGTGATTGCCGGTAGCCTGCCCCGCGGTATTACCCCTGAGCAATGCGCTGACTGGGTCCAATGGCTGCACGATAATGGCAAGCGGGTATTTTTCGATAGCAGCAGGGCAGCATTGGCTGCCGGTCTGAATGCGACGCCCTGGTTGGTGAAACCTAACGACCAGGAGCTTGCCCACTGGGCTGGCCGTGAACTGAACTCAGAACAGGATTTGCTGACAACGGCAGAGCAACTTTCAGCCAGGGGGATTGCCAACGTGGTGGTTTCACTGGGGGCGGAAGGTGTGGTCTGGCTCAACAGCGAAGGATGGCTTCGCTCTCAGCCGCCAGCAATGGATGTTGTTAGCACAGTTGGAGCAGGAGATACATTGGTTGCTGGTTTGTGCTGGGGACAGCTTAATCAGTGGAATAAAGAAGAAACATTGGGCTTTGCCACGGCACTGTCTGCACTGGCAGTAAGCCAGGTTGGTGTCGGGGTTGAAGATAGTCATCAGGTGTTGAAAGTAAAAGAAAATGTACAAGTCAATACCATAAAGCGCTGATTGGGATCAGAAGGGGGTCAGAAGAGGATCGGGAGGTATTGAAATGAAAATTGCAGTAATAACAGCATGCCCAGGTGGAATTGCAAATAGCATTATTGCTGCTGGCCTGATTGAAAAGGCAGCGGCAGAGAGTGAATGGACAGTGGCAGTAGAATGTCAGTCTTCAGTCGTACCGGTAAAGGCGTTGAGTCAGGCCGTGATTGATGAGGCTGATTGTATTGTTGTTGTCTCGAATATCGCGGTAGATACAACGCGCTTCACAGGCAAAAAGCTGTGTCAGGTTGCTATCGACGATGTACTGGCTGATCCCAAAGCGGCTCTTTCACAAGGGGTTAGCCAGGCAACGGTATTAACCGGAGTGACACCGGTTACCCCATGGAAGAACAGTGATTCAACAACAAGGAAAATTGTTGCTGTCACCGCTTGCCCAACGGGTGTGGCACACACCTTCATGGCAGCAGAAGCGCTGGAAGAAGAAGGTAAGCGTCAGGGTCATCAAATTAAAGTTGAGACAAGGGGGTCTGTGGGGGTTAAAAACAGTTAGCTGTAAACTATTATAATCTGTAACTATCTGATATAATTTCGATCATGAATCAAAGGTGGTAAACGGTTACGCGAAAACCAAGCTAACAGTTACCATTTTTTTGATTCATAAGCATGGTCGCAGACACGTTACAGCTCGACCTAAAACCCTACGAAAGAGTGGAGTCAGACACAGCTCGCTGTGCATCCATGTAGACGGCGTAGATAAGTCTGCATAATTACAGATTATGTAAGATTTTTAGTAACGGCGAAGAACTCGCTGTCAGCAGAAGACATTGCTGCTGCTGACCTGGTGATTATTGCTGCGGATATTGACGTTGACCTTTCTCCCTTTGCCGGGAAAAAAACTTTATAAAACCAGCACTGGCGCAGCATTGAAAAAAACAACTGAAGCGTTTGAAAAAGCGTTTGCCACCGCAACACCGTATCAGCAACAGAGCGGTTCGGCATCTGTTGCTCAAGCCAGGCAAGAGAAAACCGGTGTCTATAAGCATTTAATGACAGGGGTTTCACATATGTTGCCACTGGTGGTCGCTGGTGGTCTATCAGTTGCACTGTCATTTGTCTTTGGCATTAACGCTTTCGAACAAGGAGGAACACTGGCTGCTGCGCTGATGACAATCGGTAGTGGCTCTGCTTTTGCCTTGATGATTCCAATATTGGCTGGTTTCATTGCCTTCTCCATTGCTGACCGTCCGGGTCTGGCACCGGGTTTGATTGGTGGCATGCTGGCAAACTCCACAGGTGCAGGTTTTCTTGGCGGTATTGTTGCCGGTTTCCTTGCAGGTTACAGCGCCAGATTTATAGCAGAGCAAGTGAAATTACCACAATCAATGGAAGCCTTGAAACCCATATTGATCATTCCTTTGCTATCGGGCCTGGTGACTGGCCTTATCATGATTTATGCCGTCGGTGGTCCGGTATCAGTGGCAATGACCAGTTTGACTGACTTCCTGAATAACATGGGTTCGGCAAACGCTGTACTACTGGGTATTATTCTTGGTTGTATGATGTGTTTCGATCTGGGGGGGCCGGTGAACAAAACGGCATATACCTTTAGTGTTGGCCTGCTGGCGTCTCAGATTTATGCGCCAATGGCTACGGTCATGGCTGCGGGCATGGTTCCAGCGCTGGGTATGGGTTTAGCCACTTTGCTGGCGAAGCGTAAGTTCAATGCCATTGAAACAGAAGCGAGTAAAGCATCGTTTGTACTGGGTTTATGCTTTATTACTGAAGGTGCGATTCCATTCGCAGCCCGTGACCCAATGCGTGTCATTCCAAGCTGTATGGCCGGTGGTGCACTCACTGGAGCACTATCAATGCTGTTCGGTGCCAGGTTGATGGCTCCCCATGGTGGGCTGTTCGTGCTGTTTATTCCCAATGCCATTTCACCCGTGTTGATGTACCTGGTGGCTATTGCGGCAGGCACAATTGTCACTGGTTTCAGCTATGCCTTCCTGAAAAAGTCTGACGAGCAGCAAACGGCAGTTGCTGAAGCAAAGTAAGCGTCAATGTGTGACTCAACCGCTTTGTCAGGTATGTCCAGCCATTACGCTACCTGAGAGGAAAGCAAAATACCTGCGCTTGCTGCTTGTTTTTGCGACACCCTCTTCACGTCGGGGAGGATGTCAGCAAAAGCAGGCCACTGAAAAAACACAGTGGCCGGGGGGGCGATGGTTAGTTAACGGTTGTAGAATCTTTTTTTTCTGCCTGCTCACGGGCTTGCAGATATAGCGCATCAAAGTTAACAGGTGCCAGCATAATGGGAGGAAAGCTGCCACGCAGTACCAGGTTGTCTACAGCCTCTCGAGCGTAAGGGAAGAGAATATTCGGACAGAAAGCACCCAGTGTGCGGTGCAGCTCGTCTTCCTGCAGGCCTTTGGCCATGAATACGCCAGCTTGTTGTACTTCAACCACAAACGCGGTTTCTCTCTCATCTTCAGGGCCGTTATCCACGGTAATGGTCAGAGATAGAACCACTTCAAACAGACCCTCTTCAAGGGGGTTGTTGCTGGTGTTCAGATCGAGTTTTACTTCCGGCTGCCACTGTTTCTGGAAGATAGTCGGCGATTTAGGGGACTCGAAAGATAAGTCTTTGGTGTAAATACGTTGCAGAGCAAATTGTGCCTGGTCTTGCTGGTTGTCTGCCATTGTCATTTCCTTGTTTTCATTGAAACTGCCAAAATCTTCATAATAAAAAATCAGGATTTTAACAGGGTATCTAACTGCCCCTGATCTTCAAGAGCGTATAAGTCGTCACAACCCCCGACGTGGGTATCGCCTACCCAGATTTGGGGTACGGACGTTCTTCCGGCTTTATCAGCCATTGCCTGGCGAACAACAGGTTGTCCATCGACGCTGATATTTTTGTAGCTGACACCCTTTTTGTCCAGTAAATGGAGAGCTCGCACACAAAAAGGACACCATGCTGAGGTGTAAATGATGACCGGATTCATCAAAGATTTCCTTTATTTGACGAGGGGGAGGCTATCGGCCTGCCAAGAGCCGATACCGCCTTTGAGTTTCACCACATTGGTAATGCCCGACTCTTTTAAGGTCTTGCCAGCAGAGCCGGCATGTTGTCCCATGGCATCAACGATAATAATGGGTTTATCTTTATGCTTATTCAGCTCACTGACACGGTCTTTTAATTTGGCATAGGGGATATTGATAGCACCAACAACGTGCCCCTTGTTGTAGTCAGTTTTTTCACGCACGTCAATAACAATAGCATCTTCCTGATTGACCAACCGTATCACATCTTGAGTTGATACGGCTCGTCCACCTTTGCGCATTTCAGTAAAAAGCAGTGCACACAAAATAGCGACCAGCACTGCTACCAGCAGCGGATGGTTGGCCGTAAATTCAAAAAGTTGTTCCATGTTGATCCAGTGGTCTCAAAATCACAAGATTGTCAAGTATACTAGGTTATGTGGATATAATACCAATTTCTGCGATCTGGTTTGAGTAATCTTATTGGGTGCTGTCTTGCAGGGTTTGTCATAAGAATGAACTTCCAATGTCGTTCGTCGTCCCTGAGGAAAGGAGGAAAGGAGGAAAGGAGGAAAGGAGGGTTGTGGTGTTCGTGGTAGCGTCTTACCTTCGTGGGGAATGATGGTAGAAGCGCTTTTAAGGCTATTCGACGAGGGGAAGACCGCTCATAAGGGAAAATGAGTGCTTAATGAGACCACTCCGGGATCTGGTTGAATGTGGTGGAAAAAGGGGACGATTGGGGACAATAGTGAGTTCTATAATTTTTCTTATAATATTATGATGTTATCTATAGCTGTTTATTTCTCAATATAGTAAAATACACATGCCACTTTTTATTTGATCGAATAAAAATAATTTTGAGGTTTTGATGGATAAAATAAACGATACTAGTTCATTTAAGGGCACACATATTTTTGCAGAATGCTATGACATTGATTATCACTTTTTAAATAATGAAGAATTACTGGTAAAGCAACTTATAAATTCTGTAGAAAAAAGTGAGGATGTAATTTAATTTGTGTAAACGCTTGTCGTTAATACTCCAAAGAGGAGCATAACTATGAGCGTTGAAATCAATGAAAAATTGCTTGGCCAGGTGGTTGGGCAAATCAAAAATCAGGATGACCTTGCCGATCTTAGCCGCCAGCTGATCAAAGCGGCTGTTGAGCGTGTTATGGCCGTCGAGCTGGAAGAGCACCTTGGTTATGCCAAACACTCTCCCGATGGGCATAACACGGGAAACAGTCGCAACGGTTCCAGCAAAAAGACCATCAAAGGTGACTTTGGTGAGCTGGAAATCAATACGCCCCGAGACCGTAATGGCGAATTTGAACCTCAGCTCATTACCAAAGGGTCGACACGAATCAACAAGCTTGATCAGCAAATTCTGTCCCTCTACTCACGAGGAATGACCACCCGTGATATTGCTGATACGCTTGAGGAAATGTATGGTGCTGACATCTCGCCAACCCTCATATCCAAGGTCACTGATGCTGTTCTTGATGAAGTAAAAGCCTGGCAGAACAGACCCCTGGAAAGCCTGTATCCAGTACTCTATCTTGATGGCATTGTGGTCAAGGTTCACAAAGATAAGCGGGTTATCAAGAAAACTGTTTTTGTCGCTCTGGGCGTTAATTTGGAAGGCCAGAAGGAGCTTTTAGGTCTTTGGCTTGCAGAAACAGAAGGCGCTACATTTTGGCTGTCGGTGTTAACAGAGCTTCAGAACCGAGGTGTTGAGGATGTGTTTATTGCCTGCGTGGATGGACTGTCAGGCTTTCCTGAAGCCATCAACACGGCTTTCCCAAAGGCTCAGGTGCAGCTTTGCATTGTCCACCAGGTAAGGAACTCTCTGAAATACGTGTCCTACAAGGAACGCAAAGCAGTCGCTAATGACCTGAAGAGGATATATCAGTCAGCAACCACTGAAGAAGCAGAAAGGGAGCTGAGCGCCTTTGAAGGCACGTGGGGAGAGAAGTTTCCTTCCATAGGCAAGTCATGGCGTAAAAACTGGGATAACCTGATTACCCTTTTTGACTATCCTAAGGAGGTCAGGAAGGCTATTTACACGACGAATGCTATAGAGTCGCTGAACAGCGTCATCCGAAAAGCTATAAAAAACCGGAAAATATTCCCAACGGATGATGCCGTTCTGAAGGTTATTTTCCTGGCGACAGAAAAGGCGTCGGCTAGATGGACTATGCCAATAAGAGACTGGAAGTCAGCCATGAACCGGTTTGAAATCATGTTTCCAGACCGGATCAAGGTGTAAACAAGTAATGGCGTTTACACAGAATTATTTACAGGCTCCTTATAAATTCTGTAGAAAAAAGTGGAGCTACTATAATAAAATACCAATCTCACAAATTCCAACCAGCAGGCGTCACTGCTCTACTTTTACTGGCAGAGTCTCACGCATCCATACATACTTACCCAGAAAAAAACTCTATTTTTATTGATATATTTACTTGTGGCTCATGTGATCCTGAAGTATCAGCACAAGATTTTATAAATTCTCTAGGATCATCAAAAAATAAAATTAAGATTTATAAAAGAGGGTGTTAATAGAAATAAACCCTCTTCAAAACAGAGGGTTTATTTAAAAAATCACCCACTAACGGCTATCCCTCTTTTTATTTTTCTACTCATAGATATAAAAAAGAACAATAAAGAAACAAAAACGCATGCCACCCCTAATACTAATCCTACTGACTTTGCAGTCAAATATAAAAGAATAAAACCAAAAAACAAATTAGATAGTGCTTCACCCGTATTTGCTAAAGTCGAAAAAACACTAAATGTCTTACCTAAATACCTTGTATTTGATGATTTTTGGATGCATTCAATCAAGCAAATATCTACAAAAGCACCAACTACTCCTAACAAAAAAGCAAAAGTAAACAATAAAACTTCATTTTCAAAAGCAAAAATAAAAGCTGTGATTAATCCATACACTCCCCAATATAAAACTGGCGTATCAAATTTTATTTTCATTTTCTTATACAAATAAGCACCAAGAACTGTACCAAAACCAATCACCCCCATTACCCAACCAAGATATGACTCAGAAAGAAAAATTTCCTTTACTAGATAAATAGGAATAACCAACCGAAGAACAGCAGATATAAACAATATACATACAGAAGAGCAAAATATGGTATCAAATAATTTTTCATTTCCACAGATATACTTAATTATATTTGTATTTAACTTCTTATCATTTTTTTCTTCATTACTTTCATGCTTATATTTTATAAAAACAACAAGAGATAAAGATATAACATAAGCTAAGCAATCAAAAACCAAAGCTTGCCAATATTCACCGGTTACAATAAGTAACCCTGCTAACACAGGTCCAACAATAGTTCCAATTTCTTCTGCAATTTGATTTTTACTATTGGTATCAGTTAAATCACTTCTTCTTACCAAGCTTGGTATAATACTTTGCTGTGCAGGCTGATAAAAACATCTACAAAGTGTAAGAAAAAATGCTATAACGGATATAGTAAAAACATTCAAGCTATTTTCAAACGTTAACCAGGCAAGCAATGAAACAAGAAAAAGCCTTGTTATATCTGAAAATATCATTATTATTTTTTTATTGTATCTGTCTGCTACAATGCCACCTATATATCCAAAAAACAAATAAGGTATAAATTTTATAGTAAGTACTACTGAAAACAAAAAGCTATCATCTTTGAGAAAATTTAGAGCTAGTAGTACAAAAACAACATCATGGAGTGCATTACCAGATTTTGTAACACCATGCGCTGATATTAATAGATACTTATTTATATTCAACTGTTTTACCTTTAATTTCAAGATTTCTTATACTTCTTGCAGCAAAGCCAATCTCATAATCAATCGAAGACAAAAAATAATCTTCATAAGGATATTTTTCTATAAATTTAGGAAAAAACAATTTCGCACAATGATTAGCAATTTTATAACCAGAACACCTACCATTACCAATCCCATAAGCTAAAATATTGCTACTATGTAAATCGGTGTTTACTGCATATCCAGTTAGAAGATAGATTTTTTTATTTTTAGGTATTTCAATATCACCAACTTTAATAGAGTTCAACGAAACCCTACCAATAACTGTTATAGGTGGTTTTTTCTTTAGAACAGTTTCCAAAATGCCTTTTTTATATCCATTTTTGTAATAATTTACTAAACACTCACATATAAGATCGGATGTTGAATTAAGAGACGCCGTTAAAACAAGAATAATATCAGAAACAAACTCAAGCTTACTATTATAAAAGCCAGGAACCTCCTTTATAGCCTTATAAATTTTATTCAAAGCTATTTTGTACGATAAAATAAGCTCCTTAATTTCGTCTAAAGTTTCAAGAAACCCATCCAAAAACCTAGCATAATTAATTAAATCGCAACGCAACCCCTTACTTTCTATCAACAACTCCCTCTCAATAAAATCAAATATTTCGTTATTTAGCCCCTGAGCACTACCTTGAACCAGTATCGTTCTATTTTCCAGAGGAATAAATTTATTTACAACTCTATTATCTATCTTACTCTCGATATTAGAAAGAATTTCTGACCAATACGGTTTACCTTGAGAAATATCTCGAAAAATCATGGAACTTGCAATAGAGTCATTGAATATTGAAATTTCATCAACATACTTTCCATCAAATAAATCATGGGAAAACTCAAACCTATCTTTTGTTACAGATTTACTCAAAAGAATATTGTTAATAAGATCAACATCTCTAATATACCATGCCTTGCTATCATCACAGTAAAACGCTTTTTTATCGTTAAACAACATATCTAATTTATCATTCACAGCATCGCGATGCTCTTGAAGCAAAATATTATGCATAACAATCATCCATAAACAATATTTCTCTTGTTGTAATTAACCTACCTGACTCTTCCAATTGATTTGCGACAAAATTATCATTGCTATCCTTTTCAAACCCCGGCATTAAATAATACATAATATTTACATAGTTATACCAACCATATTTAGTTAATCTATAATAATCATCATCCTCATAAATCAATCCTGCCTTTTTTATCGCATTCAATTTATCAAAAAGCTCTAGAGGCAGCTTTTCTAAGCTTATAAATTTTTTTTCAATCATACCGTGATATGGAAGACGTAAAATTACAGGCCTTGCATAGTCCAGTATGGTATCATGGCGACGTGCTAAAAAGTCTGCCTCTCCTTTTTTTGAATATGATTCATTATACTTCTTTCTGCTAGTTGGATTAGTTAGTGTTATACCATACAAAGATGATATAGCATTTACGCCAAACCCTATAAGATCAAAGTTATGGTAACCATATACATGCTCATGATACTGAAATGTATACTCCTCAGAAACAATCGTCATTCTATCCACTGAATCAGTTTTAATATAACCATGTCCATTATGAGGAATATATCCTCTTGACCTCATATATTCATCAACTAATAAATTCATAGTGAATTTTCTAACTGCTGATGTTGGCTCATACCCAGCATCATGAATTGATTTATGCAAGCTCACTTGTGACATCACATTATCAATTGGATATATATCAATATTCGAGCATTCTGTATCACATGCAAGCTTTAAATCTCTTAACAACTCAGCCTCGTCTTGCCCAGACATTCCATATAAAATATCAAAGCTAACATTTGTAAAGTTTCTCCTCAATAACTCAATTGCTGAATATATTTGCTCTAAGCTAGAAGTTAAAGTAAATAATTTTCTCCATTTAGCGCCAAAAGTTTGCAATCCAAACCTGGGATGAGTCACACCAATATCTTTCATCGCTTGAATTTTTTCTTGTGTAAGGCTTTTAACCTCAATTTCAAACGAGAATTCCTTTATTTTAGATAAATCATAATTTTCTCTTATTGCAGCACCAATAGATCTTATATTTTCAGCACTAAGCATTGAAGGTGTGCCACCACCAAAAAAGATGGCGTTTATGGGAACAGAATTAATATTATACAAATGAGTTTTAGTGTATATTTCATTTATCAAGGAAGAAACATACTTATCTACCACATCACTATTTTTAACAACACCTCTTGTAAAAGGACAAAACGAACAAATAGTCTCACAAAAAGGTATATGAAAATATAAAGCTCTTTTTTTAGCTACCTGATTAGCTAAACCCATTCCGACGTTAACATCTTCTAAACCTATCTCAAAACCAGAGTTAGGATAAAAAAAATTATATATCGGATACTGTCTATCAAATGGAAACAAGCTATTATTTTTTATGATCATAAAGATATTTTAAGTAGTAGAATGTTATTAATAAAGGAATCAAACTCTATTTCCAGAGATTGATTCCTTCTCTTTTATTGCTCTACCAGGCTGATCCACGATAACTTTTGTTTAAGTTATGCTTTTTTACAAAAAGAACTTTCGCATTTTTCATAGAAGACCCTTTTTTAATTTTTAATTATTACACGACATAGAGCATTTACAGCTTGAAAGTAAGGCTACATTTTTAAGTAATGCATGTCAACAATACTGCGGACACTTTCATGCAGCAATAGCACCGTAGTCGCTGAATCGTTGATAAGTGTCCATGACTTTTTCATCATTTATGCTGAATCCCAAGTTGTCAAAAACAGTTGTCAAAAACGCTACACATCAAGTGCTGGTTGAACTTGCGACGCTTCCAGCTCGCAATAGAGATCACCGTCTTACCACTTGTTCCCCTGGCTCTCCGGTCTTCCAGCTTCAAGACATTTAGCGCTGAAAATGAGGCGTTTATAGGGGTATGGATCGCCTATTTTAGCTATAGCGGTCCTGGAAACGCCTTTTTTCAAAAGGATCATGATTTCCTGCTCTTTCCCATCCAGTTTTGAAGCGCTGAGCGATCCCTCTGGTCGGCCCGGCCTGTGCCGACCCTGCTCTTTGGCTCGGATAAGCCCTTCTTTGGTACGCTCAGAAATCAGGTCTCGTTCAGCTTCCGCAAACAAGCCAAAAAGAGTGATCATGATTTTTGTCTGCATGCTCTTTTTCTCATGCAACCTGATATTCTCTTTGATGCAAATGAGCTTGATCCCCTTTTTAGTCAGGGTGTCCACTATTTAACAGGAAGTTGCGTCTGGCGCTAAGGGGCTGAGGATTTATACGTTACTTGTGGTGCAAACATTTATCCCTGTCTTTAGAATCTTTATAATGAGGCTCCAGCTTTTTAGCTTATTTTGCAATGGTTGATTGTCAATGACTGAGCAACGTAAAACCACCGCACTAATTATTCTTGATGGCTACGGCTATCGCCAGGAAACGGAGTACAATGCTATTCATGCTGCGAATACGCCTGTAATGGACAAGCTGATGGCAAATAGCCCAAACAGTTTGATTTCAGGCTCGGGCATGGATGTAGGTCTGCCTGAAGGTCAGATGGGTAACAGCGAAGTCGGGCACATGAATCTGGGTGCCGGACGTGTTGTTTATCAAGACTTTACCCGCATCACGAAATCCATTAAAGAGGGGGATTTTTTTGAGAATCCGGCATTAAGCCAGGCGGTTGATAAGGCGGTAGCTGCCAATAAGGCCGTACATATTATGGGACTGCTATCACCTGGCGGGGTGCATAGCCATGAAGATCACATGCACGCCATGGTTGATATGGCGTCCCGGCGCGGCGCAAAAGCTGTTTATGTCCATGCGTTCCTTGATGGACGCGATACGCCCCCGCGCAGTGCTGAAACCTCCCTTGAGGCAATGGATACTCGACTGAAAACACTGGGTATTGGCCGGGTTGCTTCGCTGGTTGGTCGTTACTACGCCATGGATCGTGATAACCGCTGGGATCGCGTGCAGGCTGCTTACGATTTGATCACCAGGGGCAAAGCTGACTATATCGCAGGAACGTCGGTAGAAGGCTTACATGCTGCTTACGAGCGCGATGAAAATGATGAATTTGTGACGGCGACGGTTGTTGCTGGCAAGGGACAGGCAACGGCTACGGTAAATGATGGCGATGCTATTGTCTTTATGAACTTTCGGGCAGACCGCGCCCGGGAAATCACCCGCAGTTTTGTAGAAAGTGACTTTGATGGGTTCGAGCGCAAAAAAGTACCGGCTCTGGCTGATTTTGTCATGCTGACGCAATATGCCGCCGATATTGATACCCCCAGTGCTTTTCCTCCTAATGCGCTGCCAAATACCATGGGGGAATACATGGAAAAACTGGGGAAAACCCAGTTACGCATTGCTGAAACCGAGAAATATGCCCATGTGACCTTTTTCTTCAGTGGTGGACGGGAAGCACTTTACCAAAGTGAAAGTCGCATTCTCGTCGATTCCCCGAAAGTGGCCACCTACGATCTAAAGCCTGAGATGAGCGCCTTTGAACTAACCGACAAGCTGGTTGAGGCGATTAAAAGCGGACAACATGACCTGATTGTCTGTAACTATGCTAATTGCGATATGGTGGGGCATACCGGGGTTTTTGATGCAGCGGTAAAAGCGGTGGAAGCGGTGGATACCTGTATAGGCCGGGTGGTGGATGCTCTGGCCGAAACAGGTGGGCAGTGCCTGATTACAGCGGATCATGGCAATGCTGAACAAATGGTGAACCCTGAGTCAGGGCAAGCCCATACAGCCCATACCTGTGAACGGGTACCTCTGGTCTACGTTGGGCCTCAGGCCATCACTTTGTCTGACGGTCTGCTGTCTGATATATCTCCGACACTACTGGCATTGATGAAGCTTGATCAACCTGAAGAAATGACCGGGAAAGTGTTAATCACTCACATTACGCATTGAGCTGATTTTACAGCATGATAGCCAGTATGCATCGAGATCTTATGGATCTGTACTCTGACTATCTGCTGTCATCTTTCAGCAAAACAACAGCCACTGACCTCTCTGAGGGACTGGACAATCAGTGTCGCCATGACCGGATAACCTCGATTGCTTTCAACCTGAATTGTGCAGTTGAATGTCATAAATTGCTTCTTTATCGGCAAGATCGTCTCCACACCTATGGAATGACAAAGGGTGTGGAGATGCGACTAAGGGATAGCTTTTAGGGCGCGGAGGGTGTCAACGTGTTATCCTCCATTTTTTATTATCAATTGCTACCGGGAAAATTGGCATGAAGTTCAGAGTGCTGTTGTGGATACTAGGTCTGTTAATGAAACGTGCCAGCAGAAGCAATGAAAAATTTATCAAGAAACTGGAAGGCCAGGATTTAACCTTTCAGATCAGCAGTCAGGATGGGCCTGTTCGTCACTACGTGGTTAAAAGCCAGCAGGTTACCAGCCGAGGGGGGCAATTTGCCACACCTGCTTTTGAGATTGCATTTACTTCGGCAGACGCAGGCTTCAAGACATTAACGGCTCAAAATGCACAACTCGCTTTTATGAAAGGTATTCAGGACAAGCAGATTGTTATCTCCGGGGATTTCGCCAAAGTCATGTGGTTCCAGAACATCATCAAATACCTGATGCCCAAAAAGAAGAAAAAAACCTGATCTTCTCAGCAGAGACACTCTGGCCAGATTTGAAAGTAGCTGAAGTGATCCCTGCAATTAAACGCCTCAGTGACCAGTTAAGGGCTGACCTGTTATTGCGTTCGACCAAAGAAAGGCGAATATCTTTGTTCAATGATCAAGCTTTCGTGCTAAATGGATCAGCACTGACACCAGTGCCTGACTTTTTCGGCCATTTCAGCAAGCCTGTTCAGGCATGCCCCACCTGACCAGATATCAGCGAAAGGTCAACACCCAGACTCGATGCCGCTTTATTCAAACGTAAGTGGGCAGGAGTATTGAAAATAATTGTGGGGTCAAACTCACAGTTCAGCCAGGCATTGTCTGCCAACTCCTGCTCCAGTTGCCCGGCACCCCAACCTGCGTAGCCTAATGCTAATAGAAAATCGGCAGGCCCTTCCTGAGCTGCCAGCGCCAGTAAGATATCCCGTGATGTGGTGAGTTGCACGTCATCGTTAATTCGCAGGCACGATTCCCACTGATGCTCACTACTGTTAAGTACAAAGCCCCGGTCCACCGCAACGGGACCGCCAGAATAAACCGTGTTATTAACCTTAGTGCCACCACTGACCTGTTCAATACCCACCCGATGAAAAATTTCTTCGACCTTCAAATTAGTCGGTCTGTTAACAATAATGCCTAACGCTCCCTGTGGGTTATGTTCACAAATCACCGTCAATGTAGACGCAAACGAAGAGTCTACCATTTTAGGCATTGCAATAAGAAACTGGCTTTTAAGACTGGTAAACGATAGGGTTTTCATAGGAGCAGTATCAGACTAAACCCACAAATAGGCAAATTTAATCACGACCAAAAACCTGATCTTATTCTCTGACAGCCCAGACAGAGGCAGAGAAGATAAGGATCGTTAAAATAGCTATCAATAGCATTGCTATCAGAGATACCCGGAGTTCCTGTCGTCAGCACCGCAAAGGATAGGGCAAACTGACATAAAGATAACCTCTAACAATATAGGTGTGGACTTCTCAGGGTCTCACTTGTCAGTAAGGGATGAAAACCTGGAAAACAGGACTCCTGCAGGCATCAGTTAATACTAGCAAAAACACCCAGTTATACAGTGTTATCAGACTGTCTGCTGACCAGAGGCTGATCATGTTTTTACCCCTGTCATCCCCGCGAAGGCGGAAAGCAGGAATAACACTGTATGGTTGTCAACGCCTGGTTGACTGTAGCAGGAAAGCCTGGCATGGTTTTCAGTGAATCACGGCTTCGAGGACAACAGCCGGACAATCTGTGTTAATAAGGCGCTGGAGCTTTAATCGGCACCGGGCAAACAAGTCGGCAAACTCCTCCTGAGTCCGTTTACGACCCCCTGTTGTCATAATCAGCATTTCGAGATCGGCCTGTTTTGCAAACAGGTTGTCAGGTTCATCATTCAGGATTGTCTCTACGACCAGTATTTTACCGTCTGACTTCATGGCGTTACGACAGTTATTAAGGATCATCATGCAATGCTCATCATCCCAGTCATGGAGAATATTTTTCATAATATAAGCATCAGCGCCTGGCGGCACATGTTCAAAAAAATCACCTGCTACCGTCTCAACTCTGTCCGCCACGGCAAGTTTTTTCAGCACAGGGAGCGCCTGATCAATGACTTCCGGGCGGTCAAATAATATACCTGTTGTTGTGTGACAGCTATTGAGAATGTTGCCAAGCAACCAGCAATGCCCCCCACCGATATCAACAATCTTATTAATAGCGGAAAAGTCGCAGGCTTCCACAACGGCACGGACCACTGGTTTGCTGAAGCCTGTCATGGCATCCTGAAATATGTTCAGACTTGATGGGTGCGCCTGCAACCAGGTGAAAAGATCGCTGCCCAGCACCTCTTCTGCAGCAGGTCGCCCGGTTTTAATGCTGTAATCCAGTCGTCCCAGAGATGCCCAGCAAGCAGGGTCATTGATCCAGCAGGCTATTGCGTGTGTTGAGTACTCAGCATCTACCCGCAAGGTGTCTGACAGGGTGTTATTTTCAAAAGTATGGTCTGTTAACTCCCGAAACACATTCACTGCTGCCAGTGTACTCAGCACGCGGTAGAGAGCATTCGGGTCAGAGCCTGTCTTTCTGGCCAGCATATCAACAGACTGTGGACCATTACGAAGCAATTCAGCAATATTCAGTTCAGCAACAGCTGTCAGTGAGCGGGAAAAAAATTTGCCCATTAACAGGTGCAGAACCTCTTCGTGTGGTGCGGTATTTTTACCCAAAATATTGCCTCCGCAATAGTGGTTCAACGAAGAGAAGGCGAGGGACTGCAAGTAGTCTCTGGCAGGCTGCCGGTGTTCTCAATGACGCATTGATTCGTAAGCGACGGTGGGAGAGTGGGATGTAAGCGTTCACGATGCACTGAACAGCTTGTCGGTTGGTTCAAAGCGCCATGTTCTGATAATTTCTACCTGATCATAGTCTTTTAAATCATCACCAAAAGGGGCGTAGGGCGCTGCCAGACGCACAATACGCACAGCAGCATCGTCCAACACAGGATAGCCAGATGACTTCAAAACCTCAACATGGTCAAGTGATCCATCCCGGTTGATGGCCACCAGTAAACTCAGCTCACCATAAATATGACGCGTACGTGCCTGCTCAGGATAGTTAATATTCCCCACTTTTTCCACCTTGCGCCGCCAGGACTCCTTATAAAAAGCCCCTGGCTCCTGAAGGGTGGATAGGGCGGTTAACCGTTTCACTCTCGGTGGTCTGGCGTAGGCTTGACGCTCCTTGTTAAACAGGGTTTCCAGAGCAGCAATTTCTTCTCGCAAATCAATCGGCTGTGAGTCATGCTCAGTGGAAGTTGCTACCGGTTTTTTGGGCATCTCTGCCGAAGACTGCTCCTCTTTATGGTTTGAATCTTTTTTATGGTCTGAACGGGATGTTGTAACCACTTTGGGCAGATTTTTTCCCGGGGGTTCTCGCTGGTCTGGCGGTTGTATTACATTTTGTTCCTGATGGATCACCGTACCCTGAAACGGTGTAGGATTATTGGTCGTTGGTAGTGTTTTTTTAGTTTGTGTGCTTCTGCCTTGTGGGTTTTGCCGGGCTGTTTGCTGGGCTATTTTCTGGGCTGGATAGTCTGCCTGTGCTGGTTTTTGTTCAGTCTTAAAAGAAGTCAGCGTGACTTTCAGTGGCGTTGACAGCGCTGGCTGGTTTTGTACGGTAAAGCCCACGTACATGAACACCAGAACGTGGAATGTTGTCGCCACTAATAGCGCCAATCCAAGACGACTACCAGTAGAGATTATTGCCGTTCGCTTCATCGCAGTGTCATTACTGGAGGGTTAAGGTGCATTAATCGGCTCCACGGCCTAGCTCTGACAGCTGTAACTCCAGCGCCTCAAGATCAGGTACCATAACAGAGACTTCTTTCACCGTCATTCTGGTTACTTCAGCAGGCCCGGGTTCATCACTACAGATAAACACATCACTACGGGTCAAACGAAGGGGCTTCGGTATGCCCTGGATCACCACCCCATAAAAGCTGTACTTCCCTGTTTCTGTTGTTTTGTTGATCACTGCAATAAGCGCTGTCGATCCCACGGGTGAAAATTCAGTATTATTAAAGCGTTCAAAAGACACCAGTGGAATTTGTGTGCCACGCCAGTCAACAGGGCCAAGGTGCCAGCCATTCGTCTCCTCCCGGTCAAAAGGCCGGAAATAATCAATCACTTCTGCCAGGCAGGCCATGGGCAACAGCAAAGGTGTCTGCTGCATCGGCATTAATAACGACTTAATGGCATTATCCTGTGGGGGGATATGGCTCATAGGCAGGACTCCAGCTCCACTGTAGACGTTAGTTTTTTAATGGCAATCAGCAATGTACTTTCCTGAAAAGGCTTGCCAATATAGTGATTTACACTCAGTGCCTTCGCTCTGGCATGGTGCTTGGCACCCGTACGCGAGGTGATCATAATAATGGGTAATGCCCTGAACTGCGGATCATTTCGAATGGCACTGGCTACCTCAAAGCCATCCATTTTTGGCATTTCCACATCAAGTAAGACAAGATCAGGGCAATGATCAGTGATATGGTTCATGGCTTCAATACCATTACGGGCAGTCTCTACCTGATATCCGTGGCGCATCAACATCTCAGACGTTACCTTGCGCATGGTAATGGAGTCATCCACAATCAAAACACGCACCGCCTGAGAGACCTTGACCGTTTCCGGTATAAACTGCCCCTGTCTGGTGTACAGACGTTCGTGGTGCTTGCGGATCATCTCAACAGGGTCAATGATAATCACAATATGACCCTCTCCTAAAATCGTGGCGCCATTAATACCGGTTAACCCTTTAAATTGTGCTCCAAGGGACTTGGTAATGACCTCCCGACCACCATGGACCGTATCCACATGCAATGCAACATTTTCACCATTGCGCTGAATGAGTATGACCGGGCACTGCTCAGGTTGTATCCTGGTAGGGGGTAATCCCAACAACTGCCCAAACGAAATAACCTTGTGTCCAACGCCGGCATGTTCAAAGGGTTGCCCTTCAATATAACTGGCCATCAGCTCCTCCGGCGTCGTCATGACAACACCATCAATGCACTGCATGGGGAAGGCATAATAGTGCCCTCCCTGCTCCACCATCAGGGCACGGCTGATGGCTGACTGGAAGGGCAGGTGCAATGTGAACCTTGTGCCTTTTCCTGGTTTGCTTTCAATTTGCAAATGCCCCCCAAGCTGACGAACTTCATTATGCACCACATCCAGCCCAACACCCCGGCCTGAGATTTGAGTAATTTCATCAGCCGTAGAGAAACCGGAGGTCATGATAAGCTTCAGCAGTTTTCCCTGGCTGGGCTTCTCATCATTGGTAATCAGTCCTTTTTGCAATGCTTTCTGTCGGATCGCCCCATAGTCAATTCCCTGTCCATCATCACTGATCTCCAGTGCAATATAAGTCCCCTGATAGGATAGGCTAAGATGCAGCTGCCCGACTTCAGATTTACCTGCACTCAGTCGTGTATGCCTGTCCGATTCAATACCGTGGGCAATAGCATTGCGTAAAATATGCTCAATGGGTGCCTGTATTTTATCCAGCGTGGTGCGATCAATTTTGGTATCGGTGTTTGACGCCACCAGATCAACTGGCCTGGACAGATCAGAAGACACCTGACGTACTGTTTTATACAGACGAGGCAGTAATCGCTTAAATGGTACCAGACGTATTTGTGTAAGATGCGTTTGAAGTTCTGACTGCGTTCTTGATTGTTGCAATAGCAGTGTTTCAGTCGCACGACTTTTATCCTGTAGTGACTGGTGAAGATCGTCCAGGTCAGAAGCCGACTCTACCAGCGCATTAGACAGCTGGGCCAACTCGGAGTAACGATCCATCTCCAGAGGGTCAAAGTCGTGGTTGGCCTCGGTATCGCCCTGATGCTTCTTCGATAAAATATGTGTCTGTGTTTCAATATCCAGCCGCCTCAGCTGTTCCTGCAGACGCTGAACAGTCCTGTCCATTTCACCCAGGGACTGGTTCATATCAACAATTTGCTGATCAATCTGTGACCGGTGAATGCTTGACTCACCGGCCAGATTCACCAGTTGCTCCAGCAAATCACTGGATACCCGAACACGATCATTTAAAAAGCTCGGCGCTATTACCGGTTGTGCAGGGACTTCTGACGCTGCTTTCCTGTCAGCGGTGCAGGTTGTGCCTGATACATTATGATTATTGTCAGGCGATACCTTAGAGGCCCGTCCCATATAATCAGGTAATGAAAGCACTGCCCCTGACCGACCTTTATGTCCATGCCAACTATTCAGTTGCCTGACCAATGTCTGAACAGAAGGTATGGCCTGCCCTTTACTGATGGCCTGTAATATCCCATCAATCTGGTCATGTGCCTGCTGTAATAACCCCAGCGGTGCATCATCCGATTCCCTCACCCCGGTGACAATGGCTTCATACACGCTCTCCAGGGCATGACTGAGATTTCCCAGTTCGTGAAACTCAAGCATAAGGGCCCCGCCTTTCAGGGTATGCAGGCACCGTTGCAGTTCGGCAACAGGGCGCACGCTATTATTATGGCGTAACCAGCTTTGCAGTGCCTGAGAACAGGTTTCGGTTAAATCAGATGCTTCCTCCAGAAAGAGTGTAACCAGCTCCAGGTCTGGTTTTGAGGACAGGTTTTCTGTTTTATCAGGCTCCCCGATGACAGGCGTCATCCTCTCTTTCACAACGTTGTTATTTTTTGCGGGTACTGCCGTATTTTTTCTGGCGTGCTTTTCTTTAAGCAGTGATTCCAGTGACTGTTTGATCAAGCTGAAAATTGCCTGAGGCGGTTCGATGGTTTGCCGTGCCACGGCCTGGTTAAGCAGATCAATCAATGACTCGAAGCCTTCTTTCAACGGCGCTTCCAGAATTGCTGGCAATGACTTTTCATGTAGCCCCAGATAGTGGCAGACATCCATTAGTACATTACACAACAACACCAGGGGCTCAAGCTTTGCCTGACCGGCTTTCAGCGATAATACCTGAAGAGCCTGCTGAAACTGTTTCAGCTCCGTTGCAGCAATAGCCGATGACCACTGCTCGATATGATGATCTGCATGCAGCAAAATATCGGTCTCAGGGGTCAAAAGCAGGTCTGTCAGCGTCTGTATGGTTTGCCCGGCTGCATCAGGCAATTGCTCACTGGCCGGTGATGGACTGTCGGTTGATTCAATACCTTCATCGTCCAGCTCGTCAGGATCATAGAATGTTTCACCACGTGCCAGGTCATCGGCCTGTTCCATAAATAGCAAAACCTCAGGCGTCAGCAGTTGGCTATCGGCTCTGAAGTCATCCGTCAGTTCCGGTAGAATATCGATAACGCCCCGAAGCAAGGTGAGCATGTTTTTGCCCGATTTAATCGAACCACTGAGGAGCCGATTCAGCATATTTTCAACGGCAGAGGCCAGCTCACCAATAATATTCGCTCCCGACGCCCTTGCACTGTTTTTTAATGTATTAAACGATCGACGTATTACCTTGATAGCATCATTGACAGCCGGTTCTTTTTCCCACAATAAAAACTTGGTATTCAGCTCACGCTGGACATTGGTAGCAGCTTCAGTGAACACCGTAACCAATGCACTTTTTTCGTCTTTTTCTTCGTCTTTTTCGTCTTTTTCGTCTTTTTCGTCTTCATCGTGACTTTCTGAATCCTGTTCACTATCCTGGCTCTCTGCACTCTCTGTACTCTCTGTACTCTCGCAGGGAGCGGATGACAGAGGCGTCTGACGATGTTTTACTTCAACGATGCTGGACGATGTTTCAGGTGAGAGCGCCTCCTCTGTTGCCAAAGATAAGGTACCAGGTGTTGCTAACAGCGTGTTTTCTGGCAGTTCAGCGGGCGTTTCTGTCTGTGCAGGGGTATAAGCATCTATGATTTCAAGGTCATCAATAGACATTTCTGCCAGGGAGACCGGCTGTAACGCCTGCGCCTTCTCCTCAATGTGATCAAGGTACTGCTCTGCCTCTGCCAGGTGCTCCCTGGCTTGCTTCATATCACTTTGTAGTAACGCGGTAAAATGGCTTTCCAGGCACATGAGTCCCTTAGCCACAGTGTCCATGGCTTTTACAGCTGGCTTTTGTTCTTCCCTTAACCAATGAGCGGCTATATAGCCTTGGAGTTGCCTGATTAGATCTGCCGAACCTGTCAGTGATGCCATATTGAGCGTATCCCAGGCACTTTTTAACAAGACGGGTAATTTGGACAAATATTCTGCATTGCGCTGGGTGTTTCGGTAATCCTTAATGGCCTTTCGTGCATGGGCCAGCTCGGTTCTTGCTTCCAATACGGCAATTTTATGGATGGCCCCAAATGTTGAGGGGTTCGACACCTGACCTGTGGGAATCTCTTTTTTCGGGGACTGCACCAGCTCATTATTAATCAGCTGCATTAAATCATCCGTTAAGGCATCGGCCAGGTGGTAGCGCTTTTGCTGCATTTGAATCAATGTGCTGCTGCTGTCAGCAATAGCAATCAGAAATAACAGCTTTTTCAATAACACAGCGCCTGGCGGTTTATTGATATCTGCGCCTTCACTGTCAATAAGCGTTTTTAGCTGGTTATCCAGCGCTTTCAACAGAGTATTGCTGATTTCCGATGGAGGAATAGAACCCTCGGATAATCCTTCAATCAATGCTGCACCCGCATCCCACAATACAGACGACGGAGATCCCCAGGACAGGTTTTGTAACTTACCAAAGAGTTTACTGATCAATAACAGGCTTTTTTCTGTCTCTTGTCGCCGCAGGTAACTGGTCAGGCATACCTGATATTTCTGGCGGATTTTTTTTAACAGCTTAATGGCACCGGACTGTATTAACTGCTCAAACTGTTGAGCTTCAAGTGGGGGTAGTATGCTCTGAACCTGAGGATGAAAAAAATCAAGGGCCGTCAGTGAAGGGAGTTGCCGACTGGCCCTTAACGCATTGGTTACCCCCATTAGAACAACAGGCTGGTCTCTTTGGGACTCCGCCAGCTGTCCAACATACGTCGTTAGCTGTAGCGTGCTCTGCAGGAGGGTTTCAGCGGCTAACTGTGCATTTGTCGTCTTGCTTTCCAGTAGTGCTTGTGTCACACCGAGCAATTCTTCCGCAAGCAGGGATGCACTCTTTTGTGGCAATAGTTTTAACGCGCTTTGAATCTGGTTAAAACGTGCGAGACACACCGATAATGCCTCAGGTTGACCCGGTGACGACTCTAAATAACCCTCTAGTAGCCCCCGAACCTCTTTTAAAGATTGCAATACATCCGTCTTGACCCAGTTCAGGCCGATAAATTCTTTTTGCTCAGCCATGACGAACTCCCTAGCTCTCTGTTTCTTGTAATCTGAATCCGGCCACAGACTTCCTCATCTCTACGGCCATATCGGCAAGATTGCCAATAGAACCCGCTGCCTTACTGGTACTGGAGGAGGTTTTAATGGTGATATCACGAATGACCTTCATGCGGTTTGAAATATGTGCTGCCGATGTTGCCTGGGTTTTCGCCGTATCGGAGATATTGTGAATCAATGTTGCCAGAGAGCTTGAGACATTCTCGATCTCTTCAAGGGCAATGCCAGCATCCTGTGCCAGCTGTGCCCCATGAACCACTTGCGATGTCGTGTGCTCCATGGAAATAACAGCCTCATTGGTATCCGTCTGAATAGTCGACACTAACCCTTCTATTTGCCGGGTCGCAGCAGATACACGCTCGGACAGCCGCTGAACCTCGTCAGCCACAACGGCAAACCCTCTACCCGCTTCTCCTGCCATGGAAGCTTGAATAGAAGCATTCAGTGAAAGAATGTTGGTCTGGTCGGCAATATCATTGATGAGAGAGACAATATTGCCAATTTCCTGGGATGATTCACCCAGTCGCTTGAGGCGTTTAGAGGTATCCTGAATCTGCTCACGGATGGTATTCATGCCATCAATGGTATTACGCACGACCTCTGTGCCCTTACTGGCAATCCCCAGGGAACGCTGGGCTACATCTGCAGAGTCTGCCGCATGAATCGAAATGTTATCGATAGATTCTGCCATTTCATTCATGGACTGTGTTGCTGTGGTAATTTCAGTAGCCTGGTGTTCAGAGGCTTCTGCAAGCTCATGGGCGGTAGACTGTGTACGTTGCGCTGCTATGTCAACTTCCACGGCCGTTTGATTGATGGTCTTAACCAGAGCTCTCAATTGTCCTATTGAGTGGTTAATGGAATCAGCAATAGCCCCCGTAAAATCTTCAGTCACTGTCGCATTTACTGTCAGATTGCCATCGGCCAGCTCTTCCATCTCATCAAGCAGTCGCATAATGGCTTTCTGATTTTTATCCTGCTGTTCCCGGTTTGCAGCGAGACGGCGCTGAGCCCCTGTGTTTGCTGATGATGCAATAAAGGCCAGGGACAAAAGCACCATAATCCCTGCACCAATCACCAGAATAGTATCGAGAAGGCGTTCCTGTGAAAGCATTTGAAATGTGCTTGCCAGTACAGACGTCTGCTGCAACAATTGTTGCGAGTCCGTGAATATCTGATCAGATGCCGCCCCTGCCTGAAACAGTTCCGGGGAAGCTTTCAGGATATCGTTAGTACTGCGCTCCACAAAGGCAAATAAGTCCGCGACTTCTACCAGTCGGTCCATCGCCTCTTCACTTTTTACCTGGCTAATGCCTATGGAAACATTACCATTTATCATTCCTTTGAGTACACGACCAAAAAGCCGGGTATCCTGCCCCAGTGTATCTGCTGCAATAATGGCGTTTTCACCCCCGTCCAGCACCTGCTCAATATTACGAATAATACGTTCGGCTAACCAGGGCTGGCGTTGCGCTACGATAATTTGCCCGGTGGGTACCTGGTCTTTCAGCAACAGCTCTATAATCTCATCATATTCAATCTGCAGTTGTGGCGCGGTTTCCGCCAGGGTTAATGCCAACCGATGAAGTGACACAATACGTTCCTCAGACGCCAGTATGTTATCGGCTTCAATTTTCAGGGCAGACCAGGCCGCATCCAATGCCCTGACCTGATTGACCACGGGGCTTGACTCTGCCAGAGAGGAAGATACAGAGTTTTGTAATGCACCAAAGCGCCTGTCAAACTGGTTACGAGCATCCTTCAGCTGGGAAAATGCTTCCGGCTTGCCAGCAGCAGCTTCTATCGCATTTTTTGCAATTTGCTGAGATAGCACCCTCAGTTCACTGGCTTCTGTGATGCGGTAGTTATCTTTTTCTGCCTGTCCATCCATAAATACGATGGTGCTTGCCAGGATTCCCAGTGAAATGACCAGCACAGTAACCGGTGGAACAAAACTATGGTGTTCTTTATAGTTACGGAAAAACCGGATAAATTGACTTTTCATATGCTCTATCCCTGATTGTTAAGCCAACAAATAGTTGATCGTTTTTATACTTCAATCTTCTTCAATCTTCTTCAATCTTCTTCAATCTTGTTCAATCGCCTTTTTCAGGGTAACCCTCTTAAATACTGATTACACACCTTTCGCTGCCTTTAAAAAACGTTGGTTTTTGACAAGCAGGTCTGTGCTAAACACCATATGGTGGACTTCCTTGTAGTAGCACCCGTTTATAAAAGGACGAACAGCCAGGGTAAGGTTTTCGGGAATATCCTCAACACTGACGACAGAAAACTGCATCATGCCCTGAACCTCATCAACAATCAGCCCAAGTGAAATAGTCCGCTGGTCAACAACAATGACGCGATTACGGGTAGACGGTGACGGCTCCCTGCGCCCTAAAAAATCACCTAAATCAATCATAGGCAGTATACGGCCACGCACATTTGCCAACCCCTTAACCCAGGAATGCACATCAGGTAAAGGGGTAACCTCCGGCACCGGTAGAACTTCAGTTATTTCTCGACTATCCATGACAAATTGTTGATCATTAAGACGAAACTTCACACCGTTCCAGTAAGCTTTGACTGACTCTTTTTCAGGAAAAGTACAGGTATTTTCAAGCGCTCTTTTTTCCAGTGCAGACAGAAGATCAAAAGGGTGGGGAACGGAAGGCGTCATGGGGTTTGCCTCCATATTGATGGATAGCACTCGACCTTGAAAACCCTACTGTTCTTTTTATAAGGGGATGTTTTCTGAATCATGGTTGTGTTGCCAGTTATTAACGGGATTATGCTTTTTCGACAACGTTTTCCAGTAAGCGGTTGATAATAGTCATTAAGGTCTGTTCATCAACGGGTTTCGTCAGATACGCTTTAGCCCCCTGGCGAATTCCCCAGGCTCTGTCGGTTTCCTGATCTTTGGTAGTAATAATCACTACGGGGATATGGGTAGTTAACGCGTTTTTGGTTAGCTGGCGCGTTGCCTGAAAGCCATTCAGGCCAGGCATAACAATATCCATCAACACAGCCTGAGGTAGCTCTTCACGACACAACGCCACGGCATCGGCACCATTACTGGCAGTAATCACAGCATGACCATGCCTGGTGAGCATCTGGCTCAGCTGGTGCAATTCGGTAGGTGAGTCATCGACGATGAGTACCTTGGCCATAGGCTCCTCCTTATTCCGACTGTTACTTTTGAATCTCTCCATGACATACCAGGAATAAATGGCTGGATTAACAGCGACCCGGACAGTAGGTTATCTTGTTTTTTTATCACATAACAACTGGAAATGACCAGAAATGATAGTATTTTCTGTGTTTTATCATCTGAAAAAATAACCCGGCAATCAATGGCCGGGTTTCAGGAAAAGGTTTAAGGAGAATCGACGGGAGATGTATTATGCATCTCATCGGATTGCCATTGTCACGTTTTTCAGGGTTGATGGCAATTGGACAAAAGTATGAGAAAGACACTTGCAATTCATCTCATTGATAATATTAGCTTTTTATTAATATCCACTAAGGCTGTGGATAACTTTCTGAATAAGCTATGAAGAACCCGTCATTCCTTTTATAAATAGTTATAAATGAAACATAAAAACACACTGTTTATTTTTTGACCTGTTAATAAAAAAAATATCGCCTTCCCACAAATATTATAAGCAACCCGTGCCTTGCCGATGGATACCCTGTTAATACCCTATAATGGCTAAGAGCATCTTATGAACAGACTCAAGTTTATAGCCATCAGCATCATGGCAGGCAGTGTTGCTTTCAGTTCTGATGGCTGGTCAAAAACCCTTGACCAAGTGGTAAAGTACGCGCTGAACAATCATCCGGAAGCATTGATTGCCATCAGTAAAATTCGCGCAGAGCAGGAAAAGGTTGATATTGCCTGGGCTGAGTATCTCCCCACCCTGGATATTTCCGTCGGTGCTGGCGGTCAAAAGCGCAAACTACCAGATGAGCAACGTACAGGCACAAATAATACCCATGATAAAAGCTATACCCGCAAAGAAGGCAGCATTGCCCTGAAACAAAACCTGTTTTCCGGCTTTGATACGAAAAAAAGCGTGGCACAAGCTCGCTTTTTAACCCGGGCTAAAAGTTATCAACTGGGTTCAACACTGGAAGATCTGGCACTTAAAGTCACCAATGCCTATTTAAAGGTGCTTGAAAGTAAAGAGCTGGTGGAGCTTTCGGAAGAAAACCTGAAACTCCATGACAAGATGTATCAACAAATCCAGAAACGCGTCAAACAGGGGCTGGCAAGAAGCTCTGACCTGGCCCAGATACAGGGAAGACGCGCCCGTGCCAACGCCAATCTGATCAATGCTAAAAATAACCTGGAAGATGCACGCAGTGAATACCATTCCCTGGTGGGTAAAATGCCACCCAAAACGCTGGGCTCCCCCCCTGTTGCCGACTTGGTATTACCTGAAAGCTTTGATGAGGCTCTGATCCTTTCTTTACAAATGCATCCTGGTATTCAGGCAGCTGACCATGAGATTAAGGCTGCAGAAGCAGCTTATCAGTCACAGAAAAGCCGTTACTTTCCGTCACTGGATCTTGAAATAGATCAAAACTGGCGCACCAATGCCGATGGCTCGCTGGGTACGACGGAAAGCCTTTCGGCCATGGCCAGGCTGACTTACAATGTGTTTCGAGGGGGCGCTGACAAGGCATTGATGCAGCAACAGGCCTATCAAATGGAAGAAGCCAGGGCTCAAAAGGATCGGCTATTAAGAAAGGTTGAAGAAAAGCTGCGCCAGGCCTGGGACTCTTACGACTATTTAAGTGATCAGCTGGATTATCTACGTCTGCATGAAAAGGCCAGCAAAAAAACCCTTCAGGCGTATCAGGAGCAATTCTATATTGGTAAACGTACTCTGCTGGATTTGCTGGATACTGAAAATGAGTTGTTCCAATCCAGCCAGACACTGACCCGCACCTCTTATCAGGAAGCGTATTCACGGTATCGGGTACTGGCGGCAACCGGTCAGTTACTGACCATATTCAATCTTACCTGGGCTGATGAGTGGCTGGCTGAATCAGATTGACATCCTCCTTCACTCACTGTTTGAAGGTATCGCAAAATCCCGAAAACCTCGCTCCCATGCTCTGAGTGGGACTGTATACCCCTCTGAATACAAGGGCTGCAGGTAGGGTATTCCCATGAGGAGCATGGAAATCAGACTTTTGCGACGGTCTCTGGAAGTACGGGGTTTTACGCACTTTCCATAAGCTATTGAGTGACAAACCCTTTGCATATACATTTGCTAACGCAGAACTTACCCCGAAGATTCTTAACGATTATCCAAGGGCTGGTGATTACCCTGTAACTGACAAAAGTAACAATGCTCCGCTCATTCTTGTGGTTAAATAACTTTTTAGTCAACTTTGACATCCTCCTCGCCCTATAAGGACGAGGATTCCTAATCGTCACCAATCAGGTTTCCTGTTTCAACACGCCTTCCCTGGATGGTTGCTTACGCAGCCATCCCCGTTCCAGTCGCTCCACAGGCTAACCCCGCCAGCCCGGCGGTTTTGATATTCAATGCTGCTGCCATGTCTCTGTCCCAATGGGTATTGCACTGTGGACAATCCCATTCACGGATTGATAGCGGCATACTTTCGTTGATATATCCACAGCCAGGACAACGCTTTGAGCTTGGGAAGAATCTATCAATGACAGATACAGTACGACCCGCCCATTCAGCCTTGTACTGCAACTGTCTGACAAATTCACCCCAGTTAGCATCGGCTATATGCTTTGCCAGCTTTGGGTTTTTGATCATGTTCTTCACGGACAAATCTTCGACACAAACAACTTGGTTTTCGTTAATGAGTTTGCGGGATGCTTTGTGGGTAGCATCCATCCGGCAATCAGCTATTTTTGCGTGCAGGCGTGCAACGTTGAGCCTTGCTTTATCTCGGTTGTTGCTCCCTTTCTGCTTTTTAGCCAGCGTGCGCTGAAGGTAGGCGAGCTTTTGCTCGTAGCGTTTGATATGCCTTGGATTACCGGATTTTTCGCCATCTGACGTGATGAACAAGTCTTTCAAACCTAAATCAATACCCACTGTCTTTTTACTAATGGGCATTGGTTTAGCTTCAAACTCGCACAGCATGGATACAAAGTACCGGCCTGCACGATCCTTGCTGATCGTGATACTGGAAGGTGCTGATGAGAGTTTTCTGCTCCACTTAATGGACAGTGGCTCCCTGCTTTTGGCGATGAACAACTGCCTGTCTTTCATGCTGAATGCAGACTTTGTTAATCGAATACTTTGCCTTGCATTCCTCTTCTTGAATTTTGGGTATTTGGCTCTGCCAGCCCAGAAATTCTTGAATGCTTCCTGTTGATCTCGCAGACACTGCTGAAGAACCACACTAGACACATCTTTCAGAAAAGGAAATTCTTTCTTAAGAGAAACCAGCCGCTTTTCAGCTTTTGAATGAGAGATGCTTTCACCATCGTTGTAGTAGGCATCTGTGCGAAAGCGCAGTGTGTTGTTGTATACAAATCGTGCACATCCGAATGACTGAGCGAGAAGTGTCTTCTGTTCTGCACTTGGATAGACTCTGTATTTGCAGGCACGTTTCGTATTCATACCAACATTTTACAGAAACAGTTTCACACAGTAAAGACAAATGTACCGAGTACTGCCAGCCTGAAGGCTGGTGTGCTATTCATCCCCGCACTAGAAGTACGGGGCTTTCCGCACTTTTGGTAAATTTTATCACTAAAATACTATGGAATTAGTCAGTATGTTAGTGAGATTTTAATAATCCGGGCTACATTTTAGTGTGCTTGAGAACATTTCAACTATTTCCATGTTCTTTAGAGAAGGCAAAATTTAAAACCTGTAGCCCAACAAAATAGTTGGATTGCTTGAGGAAAACCCTATGATATGTAGACAAAAAATTCTGGTATTGGGTACAGCAATAGTGGCTGGGTTATCCTTTGCTGGTGATACGGAAAAACAAGCCTGCAACACCTTCAATCAACGATTTCCTCCAATATATTCAGTTCAGGCACAAGCATCCGGCAGTGCTGATCAATCGGTCTGTGGGAACCTTCAAGCTGAATATATTGTAAAAACGATGATTGAGAAAATATCGTCCAGTTTAATGCTGAAAGGGAAAGGAAGTGTTGCCTGTTCCCCTGTCAGTATTACTGCAGTGTTGGGTATGATGCTGGCAAGCATGGGGGATAACTGTGACAAGGAAAAGCTGCTGGGTATTCCCAACGGTTCATTAACACCGGAGCTGGAAAATGAAATACATCAGCTACTGGGAAAATTCAGCAGAAGCCACTCCTGTGATAACGCTATGGGACTGAACAATAATCATCAGATCGTAAATTTTAATCTTATCGTATCTAATGAACATGGGTTTGATGAGCAGTATCTACAAATGCTTTATGAATATTATCTGGCGGAAAAACTGGCAGACAATCATATGAACGAGTCAGAAATCATTGATGCTTATGTTCAATCTAAAACCAATGATAAAATCACAATGTTATTTGATGGCGAGAGCAAGTCAGATAGATATTCGGCTAAGGTTATCCTCTGCAATGTCATGGATATAAAGGCAAACTGGGAGACAGCTTTTTCTCCTGATAGTACATTCCTGGGTTCTTTTCAGCGTGAAGATGGAAGTATAGTTAATAACGTGTGGATGATGCGTATAACTGAAAATTTGCCAACAGTGACACATCATGGATTTAAAGCCTTATCAAAAGATTTCAAGTCTGAGAATGGGGAAGAACTAAAACTCGTTGTCATAAGACCTGCTGCATTTAATCCTATAAAGATTAAAGACCTGAACCGTTTGATCATTAATGAGATAATGAATAAATTGGCTTCCTGTTCATCAAAAGAAAAGGTGCAGCTGACATTACCCAAAATGGCGATTGAAAGTAGTGATAATAAACTGAATGAAAAAATCAGTCAGGCATTAAATACCGATATACAAGCAAATCAATTATCAAAATTAAAAATCAATGGAAAATACTATAGACTCGATATCATTCAGAAGATCAAGGCATCCATTGATGAGCAAGGAGCTCGCGTTGTTGTTGCCAGTGCCGCAAAAGTCATTGGTAGAGGCTGGGGTTCAGGGACGGACATTTTTGAAGTTAACTGCCCCAGCTTCGTTGTTATTACCAATGGAAAAGAGAATTTACTTGAAGTGGTACTTCGTTGTGAAAAGTTTCTTTCTACAAATGGTCCTGCAATGATTACGCCTGCTTTCAAGCTAATAGATGATAGGTCAACAGGTGATGAACTAACAGATAATAAGCTGGATTTATACACCTTGATACAAAGCAAGTTAGACCCAAACAGGGAGTTTGATATCTTGAGCATCGACAACAAAAGTTCCAACACTATAGACATTTATCTTGGCTCTATTGATAAAGCCGAAAAACTTCAAAGGAAAATACTCACATTAATTGGAAAAAGATATGAACCTTTCGTTGATGTTTGGGGGGGCGAGCTCCTCGATCAGCCCTATGTGAGTGTCTCTTTTGGCGCTAAGGAGGCACTCATGGAGCAATTAACCCGTTGATATTTAATAACGAAAAATCTGATGATTAACCACCGTCGTATTTTCTTTACCAGATAGTTCAGACTCAAAACTCACCACCAGAGCATTAGCCTGGCGGAGTAAAGAGCCGCAGGCATTGCCAAGTTTTGTCTCGACGGTTTGTATCGCTTAGGTGGTGTTTACTCGCCACCTGAAGTGCGTGGAGCGAAGCGACAACCTTATTGACAGCTTCATTGACGGCTTCAGAGGACAGCTTGATGGCTATAAAGCGGTTTTGTGCTGACAGGGCTTGTGACATACTCCCACCACTAAGCCGCTGAGGCGGCTATAGTGGGGGCTTCTTGCGACCCGTACTGAGAAATATCAGCACCTTTCGCTGTAGAATCTGCGCTGACAGAACTTTCTACAGGGGAACTCTTTACACAATCGCTGTGTCCCAGCGAATCAGCTAAAGCGAAATCTCTTATGTTCATGGCGGCATTGATGTCTCTATCTGCCAACGTATGACAAGAGGGACATTCCCACTCACGAACAGACAAGGGCATTGATTCAGCTTTATAGCCACATCCATTGCAAACCTTGGAGCTTGGCTGAAAACGACCAATGCGAATCAGATTTTTACCATTCCAACGGCACTTATAATCAAGCACAGAAAGAAATGTACCCCAACTCACATCCTGAATCGCTCTCGATAGCTTACGGTTTTTGACCATACCCTTGATATTCAAGTCTTCAACAGCAAAGGTGGTTACGTGACTTTTGATAGCCAGCTTTGCTGTTTCTTTCTGAATGAAGTCATAACGACGGTTGGCTATGCTCTCATGCACGATTGCCACTTTGCGTTTTTGTTTTGCTCTGCCAGTAGAGCCTTTCTGCTTTCTGGACAGTTTTTTTTGCTCTATTGCCAGTCGATGTAGTGAGTTTTTCAAAAACCGTGGGTTATCTATTTTTTTACCTCGGCTATCAATCAGCATGTGGTTCAAGCCAACATCAAGACCCACTGTATTTTCTGTCTCAATGACGGTTGGCACTGGATCACTAATGCCGTCATCAACAAGAACGCTGGCGAAATACTTACCAGAAGGCGAGCGCTTGATAGTGACGGTTTTTATCTTTCCAGAAAAAGGTCGGTGCAGTTTTGCCTTTATGTCTTTTATCCTGGGAAGGCTAACAGTACCGCTATCAAAGCCAACCGATACATGCTGAGGGCATTGATAAGACTGCCAGCCAGTATATTTCTTTTTGAATCGTGGTAACTTTGCCAGACCTTTGAAGAAATTGGAAAACGCCTTGTCAAGATTAGCCAGGGATGCCAGTAAGCTCTGACTATTGACCTCTTTCAGCCAGGGCTTATCAGCTTTTTTGCTGGCTATCAGTTTGTCTTGAAGGTCACGCCTGGAAAGGCTCTTTCCTGTTTCCTTGTAGTGTGCCTCTTTTTCACTGAGCGCCCAGTTGTAGATATGACGAGAGCATCCGAAGTGTTTTTCAATCAACACCCGTTGTTTCTGGTTCGGATAAAGTCTGTACTTGTATGCTCTCATACCCTTACACTAACACATAAAACAACTTAGTGTAAGGGTATGAAATCACATTATCATTGCGTATATAAGCTAAAATACCATTTAGTGTTAGTCACAAAATATCGTCGAAGATGCTTTACTGCTGAAATGCTCGAAAGGCTGGAAGCAATCTGTCGTGAGCTTTGCCGAAAGTGGGAAATAGAGCTTGATGAGTTTGGCGGTGAAGCTGACCACATACACCTATTGCTCGATATGCATCCCAATATCATGCTAAGTAAATTCATCAATAATTTGAAAACTGTCACCAGCAGGCTGATAAGAAAAGAGTTCTCAGATCACCTCAAAGGTTACTACTGGAAGCCTGTACTTTGGACAAGAGCCTACTGCCTTATAACTGCTGAAGGTGCGCCATTGTCAGTATTAGCAGAATATATACAAAAACAGGAGAAGCCAGAGTAATGACAGCCCTCTACGGGCTGTTTGCTATCCATCTCCATCCAAACGGCAAAGCTACGCAATGCCGCTATGGATGGAGAATTCCGCAATGTTCGTTAAAGCACGGCTGACGCATCACTCTGGAACACTGGCGCATATCTTTCAGCGCTTGAATATCAAGAGCCATAGCGAGGATGAGCACATTCCCCCAGTTTGGATGCGGGCGTGGTTCTGTAGGCATAATAACAATATAACAATGGTCTTTTCTAATTTCCGTAAGGCGTTTCAATGCACCGCTGGCGTTCAGATTGTCAGCGTAAAGCGTAGTTAAAATAGACCATTAGTATTATTTTACACAGCCTGAATGTCAGTACCCAATGCGATCACTCTGCCTCATCCCATGACCTTCACCATGAAGCGGGCATTCGTACTTTCAACACATGTGCTATTCGTTCTAACTGGCTATAATCCCTTTTTGTTTCCATCTCAATTGAAGAGAATTAATGAGCAATAGAGATTCTGTGCAGCGCTTTCTGTTTGATAATACCAATATTCGTGGAGAGCGGGTGATTATTGATAGCAGCTTCGAACAGGCATTTGCGTCCCATAATTACCCCGAACCTGTTCGTAAGCTATTGGGAGAGTTAGTGGCAGCCACTGTTCTGCTCAGCACTACACTTAAATACAACGGTTTGATGACAGTTCAAGCTAAAGGTACAGGACCTTTGTCCCTGTTGATGGTGGAGTGTACCGATCAGCAAACCTTTCGTGCTCTGGCTCGTGTATCCGGTGACTGCTCACAATCGGGACTGTCTAACCTGCTGGGTCAGGGGCAAATGGTCATGACCATTGACCCTGATCAGGGTAAGCGTTATCAAGGCATCGTCCCCCTGAACGATGATTCATTATCCGGGTGCCTTGAGCACTACTTTGCGCAATCAGAGCAACTGCCCACACGAGTCTGGCTGGCCTCTGATGGAATGAAAGCTTCCGGATTATTTATTCAGGCACTACCGGGCAACAAAGACAATGGCGCCTCTGATCAGGGTGAAAACTGGAATCGTATCGTCACCTTGTCGAGTACAGTGTCCAATAACGAATTATTAACGCTGGATTCTGAAATGTTACTGAGCCGCCTTTACCATGAAGAAGAGGTCAGGGTGTTTGATGCTGAATGGGTGTCTTTTAAATGTAACTGTTCTCGCCAGCGAAGCGCGCACATTATTCGCAGTATTGGTCAGGAAGAGGCAACGTCTGTTATCCACGACGATGGGAAGATAGCCATGGACTGCCAGTTTTGTAACAGACAGTACACGTTTAGTGCCAAAGATGTAGCACACATTTTTAGTGGTCGTGATCTTGAAACCTGCTAGGGATACACAGTGCCTGCACTGACTGTTTGATCTGAAGGCACTGACAGCGCCTTCGGATATCCTTTTTCTCTTTTCCTTACTCTTTTCCTTACTCTTTAGCCTTCGCTCTATATCCCCCGTTTAATTGCTAGTCATGATCGCCTATGATAGGCATCTATACATATTTGATCAAAACAACACAGAAATTATACCAATCGTTTTTTCTGACTACCGTAGTCGGTATGGCAAACTGGACGACAGAACAATAATAAACGACGAATGAAGCCTGCTGTTGGAAGGAGTTTCAACGCAGTGTTGACCGTTCAGATTGCCAGCATAAAGCGGAGTTAGAGGAGTCGAGTGGTGTTACATTGACTCTTTAAAGACCGGGAGACATGTCAATATGAACCAACCCAGCGGACCTGTGGATCAGCACCTGAGAGCATTGGCTGACATAGGTATACAGCATGTCAGTGAGCTTGTGTATAACCCATCCTATGAAACACTGTTTGAGGAAGAAACCAGACCGGAACTTGAAGGGTTTGAGCGTGGTATTGTGACAGAATCGGGTGCTGTTGCTGTGGATACCGGTATTTTTACAGGCCGATCTCCCAAGGATAAATATATCGTTAAAGATGATGTCACCAAAGACAGCATCTGGTGGTCGGATCAGGGGAAAAACGACAACAACGCCATTTCTGAAGACGTGTGGGCAAGTCTACAGGATACAGTGACCCGTCAGCTGTCTGGCAAGCGGATTTTCATGATTGATGGTTTCTGTGGTACCAGCGAAAGTACTCGCCTGAGCGTTCGCTTTATTACCGAAGTGGCCTGGCAGGCGCACTTTGTGAAGAATATGTTTATTCGCCCTGCTAATGATGAGCTGGTTAACTTCACGCCAGACTTTCTGGTGATGAACGGTGCAAAGTGTACCAACCCCCACTGGCAGGAACAGGGATTAAACTCTGAGAACTTTGTCGCTTTTAACCTGACCAGAGGTATTCAGCTGATCGGTGGCACCTGGTACGGTGGTGAAATGAAAAAGGGCATGTTTTCCATCATGAACTACCTGTTGCCCTTGAAGGGTATGGCCTCCATGCACTGTTCCGCTAACATGGGCAAAGCGGGTGATGTGGCTGTCTTCTTTGGCCTGTCGGGTACTGGTAAAACAACACTGTCTGCTGACCCTAAACGTGCTCTGATCGGCGATGACGAGCACGGCTGGGATGATGAGGGTATTTTCAACTTCGAAGGTGGCTGCTATGCCAAGACTATTAATCTGGACAAAGAAAGTGAGCCAGATATCTACAAGGCCATTCGCCGGGATGCACTGCTGGAGAATGTTGCTGTCAGCCGTGAAGGGAAGATTGATTACACCGACAGCTCCAAAACAGAAAACACCCGGGTTTCCTACCCTATTTACCACATCGACAATATCGTCAAACCCGTGTCTAAAGGCAGTCATGCCAAAAAGGTTATCTTCCTGACGGCTGATGCCTTTGGTGTACTGCCGCCAGTATCTCCCCTGACACCCGAACAAACCCAGTACCACTTTCTTTCTGGCTTTACGGCGAAGCTGGCCGGAACCGAGCGCGGCATTACTGAGCCTGTCCCAACGTTCTCTGCCTGCTTTGGCGCGGCTTTTCTCACTTTGCACCCGACCCGCTACGCGCAGGAACTGGTGAAGAAGATGGAAGCCAATGATGCCCGGGCCTACCTGGTAAACACCGGCTGGAACGGTACCGGCAAGCGTATTTCCATTCATGCTACCCGTGCCATCATTGATGCCATTCTGGATGGCTCCATTGATGAGGCTGAAACGATTGAGCTACCTTACTTTGGATTGACGATACCAACGGCAGTGAGGGGGGTTGATGGAGGTATTTTGAACCCCCTGAATACCTACAAAGACCCGGCCGAGTGGGATCGCAGAGCCAGAGAGCTGGCCGGTCAGTTTATCGCCAACTTTGTCAAATTTACGGATACTGATGAAGGGCTGGCACTGGTAAAAGCCGGACCTAAACTGGAATATAGCCCTTGAGCCTGTGCCTGTTCAGCTTATTATCCCATAACCGTCATATGCCTTAAGGACTAATGCTTGAGTGACAGGGTCAAAAGGTGCTGCCGTTCAGAACAGCACCTCCTGTTCAAACTTAAGCCACTTCAAGGGCTTCCTTCTAATGGGTACAGACCCTGTAGTCCACATCAATCGTCTCAAAGTGCTTTTCAGCACAGACAATCTTGTCGTTTTCCTCCTCACGACGTTCCGCTTTACTGGCGGGGTTCCTGGTCTCCCGCACCAGATTCAGTTTGGTGGAATCGTAGACAACGTGATTAAACGGAATATTGTCGTACAGTGCCCGAAAGTGGTCTTTCATGACCTCAATGCTTTTCAGCACACCTTCGCGCACCGGCACGCCGGGCAACACAATGATGAACCTGGTAAAAGCGTAAGGCTTGTTCAGCTCAAACAGGGTGCAAAGGTAAACATAGGTTTTACCCCTCCACCCACAGGCTATTTCGAATACTCGCAAAGTTCAACCGTTACTAAAAATCTTACATAATCTGTAATTATGCAGACTTATCTACGCCGTCTACATGGATGCACAGCGAGCTGTGTCTGACTCCACTCTTTCGTAGGGTTTTAGGTCGAGCTGTAACGTGTCTGCGACCATGCTTATGAATCAAAAAAATGGTAACTGTTAGCTTGGTTTTCGCGTAACCGTTTACCACCTTTGATTCATGATCGAAATTATATCAGATAGTTACAGATTATAATAGTTTACAGCTAACTGTTTTTAACCCTTCGCGGAAATAGTAAGAACTCTTTTCGTAGTCATCCAGGTGTGCCAACAGTCGGCCCAACTCGTTATACACATCCACCGATTTTTTTAACCGCAGGCTGGCTTCAAAGTATTCTCTGGCTTTTCCCCACAGCTCATTGCCCATGGCAAGGCGACCTAGCGCCAACAGCAGATGAGAATCGTTGGGACGCTCATTGAGCAGGGCTTCTGCTGAGAGCAGCTGTTTACGGGTATCCGCACCTTTGATTTTTCCGTACAGGTTAATCAGTGGCACGGTATAGTATTTTACCAGCTTGTCACGCAGCAGCCGTTCAGCTTTTTCTTCCGCCCCCAGCAGCGTCAGTGTCTGGGTATACCGAAACAACATGCCGGGTTCACGTTGTTGCTGTTTACTTAGCTTACGCCATACCGCGTTGGCGGTGGCTACTTTTTCCTCAAGTTGCGTCTGAGATCGCCCCTGCCGGTAAGCCTGCTCAAACAGCGCACCATAGGCTTCGCTTTCCAACTTCCTGAGCTGGGCGTCATCAAGGACTTTTTGCTTCCTTAATGCAGGCAAAAGCAGTGCCAGCGACTGCCAGTCGTGTAGCCGGGTATAAGCCTGCTTTAGTAACTTGAGAATAAAGGCATGATTAGGGTTCTTTTTGCGCAGATGCTTCAATGTCGCCAGAGCCTGTTCCAACTGACCACCTGAGAGTTGCAGCTGAGCCTGGGTAATGCCTACGGCAATATCCGCCCCCGGTGCTTTATAGTCTGCACGGCGCAGGTATTCTGCACAGGCGGCATTATTACCAGCCTCATGGGCAGCGCGGGCAGCGGCCAGGTAATTAATTAATGGTGTTTCACCGCTTTCTGCCGCTTGTGCTAACAGTCGTTCCGCTTTTTTCCAGTGACCATGGGAAAACTCTGCCAGACCTCGTACTGACAGGTGCTGTGCCTTCTTTTGTTTTGCTGACTGTGACCAGGGGTAAATCATTGTGCTGGCACCGATAAAAAAATGCACCAGTCCCATCACGATCCAGACTGAGAATAACATGACCATTAGTAGCAACAGTGTCGCCCAAAGGCTACTTTCAAAACTCATATTGTCATAGGTCACCAGTACATAGCCACTGTCATTGACCATGGCATTCGCCAATAGAAAACAACCGGTAATGGCAATCAAAAAGAAAATGAGTTTTCTCATGATCTGATGCTCCCCATCACCTTCTCTTCACCCGGCGCTTCTTTTTGTTGAGCCTGTTGTTGAGTCTGGTCAGCATCCGGTTGAGAAGGGGGTTGCTGTTGTTCTTCTTGCTCCTTTTCAGGAATGGCTTTAGGTATGGCCTGCAACTGAATATGCTTCAAGAACGACAGTGCCCGATTAATACGCGGCAGTTCCGGGTGAATATTAACAGTAGCCAATGCCTGTAAAGCTTTTATGAACGACTGGTTTGTTCCACTGTTTCTGGCAAAGTACTTTTTGATCCAGGCTTCTGCCTGCATCAGTGTGTCCTTGTAGATGGTGGGCTGGCGAGTCAACAATGCCAGTTTGCTTTGTTCAAGTAGCAGGCTGAGATTCTGGCGAACAATGGTGTTCTGCTCCGGGGTTAATAGCACATCCACCGGTCTTTCACGACTGACCGTAAAGCGGAACAGTCCGGCAAATCCTTCCCAGGCTCGTAGCATGCTGGCTTTAAGGATTGTTTTCCAGTGGTTATCGGTAGCCTCAGCTTTCTCCGGGGCTTCAGTGTCTTTTGAAAGCACGGGTTTAAAACGGTCCATCTCCAGCAGTTGCAATAAGGGTATCCGGGTATCCAGTGCCTGGATCTTCATATAGACACTTTCCTGATCAAAGGCGGGCACTGCATTCAATGCGGCGATATCTTCCGCCAGGGTTTCCCGCAAGGCAAACAAATTGAAGTCATCAATGGCCTGGAGAATCTCATCGGCACTGGTTAGCAATTGCCTGGCTCCACGGAAATCGTTTGCCATCAATAGTCGCTGATTAGCCAGCCGAAGCAGGTATTCCACTTCCGCCAGCTGCCAGTCCACCATAGTGGTACCTTCGAGGTTTCTGATCTGTCCAGATAGCTGGTCAACACGTGCAAGCAGTCGCTGGTTTTGTTGCTTCAGGTTTTTTGTCGTCTGCTGAAGGGCGGTGATAGTGCCCCGTGTTTGTGCCAGCTGATTCGTTTGTAACGATAACCGGCCATCAACCTGTTGAATATCCGATACTGCTGAGGGCAGCACCTGCTCCATTTTATAACTCTTCCAGCCCACATAGGCCACACCGGCTAATGTGACAAAAGCAAGCAGCAATGCTAATGTTGCCCGCTTACTGCCTGATTTACCCGAGGGTTTATCGCCAACATTTGCATAACTTTTTTTTGCACTTTTGGCAGGGGCATCTTTTCTGGACGAGTCAGCCTCAGTCAATGCCGTTTTTTTTTCATTCACTTTTTTTGTAACTCCAGTGTTTCCATGGCTGACAACATGGCATCGTTACTCGCACCGTTGGCGATAATAATCTGTCTGAAAGAGGTATTATAAGCCAGTTCCGCTACCCTTTCGCTCGGTACAATTAAATCACAGAGCCTCAACGGGGTCTCACCTGCTAATGTCATCAGGTTGCTCAGGGTTTCCCCACTGGTACACAAAATAGTATTTATAAAGTCATCTTTTAACCGATTTGCCAGTGTATGTTCAGGGTAGTCCGGGCATTGTCTGCAATACACAGGCAGTACGGAGACACTGGCACCAAGCTCCCTCAAGGTGTCTTCAAGCAGGGTGAGTCCCCCCTCCCCCTTGATGATCAGGATGCGTTGCCCACTCACATGATTGAGACTATCCAGGGCCAGAAGCCCTTCACTACTGGCGCTACTCTTTGGGCTTTGCGGTGATACATCAAAATGGCTCAGTGTATTGGCTGTTTTCCTGCCAATGGCAAACCACACCTGGTGCAGCGGCAGTTGTGGCCAGTAGATTTCAATTTTTTCCAGTCCCCAGGCTGCTGCATGGTGGCTGGTGACAATCACTTTTTCATACTGATCCAAAGACAGGATAGTATCCCGCATGAGCTGTGTTTCAGCCAGTGGCTTAATGGCTAACAGGGGAAGGATGCCAGCATAGCCCTGTCGCGCTCTGATGGCCTGGGCTAAGGGTTCAGCTTGTTCTATGGGGCGTGTAACCAGTGCCCTGATAGATGTCAGACGCATAATGGCAATAGTCAATGTTATCAATAGGGTTAAAAGGTGATGATGCCATGAGAGCAGAGGTTCAGTAAAACAGGTGCCGTCTTGACCTTCCCTGGCTGGTTAATGGGCCAGTGCCGCAAGAATGGTATCAGCCCCCTGTTTCAGTAATGCATCAGCAACGTCAATCCCGGCCTGATGGTATTGCCTGGCGTCATAGCTCACCTCAGCAGTAAGCACTTGAGAACCATCCGGCTGCCCGACCAGACCCCTCAGGTGGAGGGTATTTCCCTGCAGCTCGGCAAACCCGGCAACAGGGATCTGACATCCACCGTTCAGGCGCTTGTTCATGGCTCGTTCGGCCAGCACACAGGTAGCAGTGGGTTTATGGTGTAAAGGTGCGATAAGCTGTCTTGTCTCATTATCATTTGCTCTGAGTTCAATACCCACAGCCCCCTGCCCTGCTGCTGGCAGGCTTGCCACTGTGCTTAACCGTGAGCGAATACGACTTGCCATCCCAAGTCTGATCAAACCGGCCGCGGCCAGGATAATCCCATCATACTGACCGTCATCCAATTTGCTCAGGCGCGTATTCACATTCCCACGCAGGAACCGAACGGTTAAATCGGGTCGCCGGGCTAATAGCTGGCACTGCCTGCGCAGGCTTGATGTACCTATGACTGCACCTTCAGGCAAGTCATCCACAGATGCAAATGTGTTCGAAACAAAGGCATCCCGCGGGTCTTCACGAGGGCAGATAACGCCCAGAGTCAACCCCTGGGGAAAATCCATCGGGACATCTTTCATGGAGTGAACAGCAATATCGGCTCTGTTCTCCAGCAAAGCATTTTCAAGCTCTTTAACAAACAGCCCCTTGCCACCGATTTTTGCCAGAGGGGCATCAAGTATTTTGTCTCCTTTGCTGGTCATTGTTATCAGCTCGACGTTAATTCCGGAATGATGGCGTTCCAGTTGCTTTTTAACGTACTCTGCCTGCCATAATGCCAGTGCACTTTTGCGTGTTGAGATTCGAAGGGTTTTCACCGGTATTTACAGCTGTATGTCGTCAATGATCAGATTATTCTACCTGCTTGTTCGCTCTATCCAAAATAACCAATGAAAAGACTGAGCCATGTGAAAAATAACTGACTGTGCTTTCGGGCTGAAAGAAGAGAAGGATTTGTCAGATTTGACATTTTCTCCCTCCTGATAAGGCCGTCGCAAAAGCGTGGCTCCCCTGCTTCCTCGTGGAAACTCCATACCCATAGCCCTTGTATTGACAGGGGAGATACACTCCCTTAAACCTGACCGGAGTCAGGGTTCACAGAGGCCGAAGACCTGATGAGGTGGGAGTGAGCGGATTCCATCAGGGCCAGCTTTGTTCAGTGTTCAGTGATTTTTTGGTTTTTTTCCATGAGTGTCCCTGACGTTTCAAGGCTTGCGGGAGTGTCTCACGGCTATTGTTGTATTTGTTAATCCATTCGGTCACTGTATCGTGACGGTGGTTCAATGCTCGCACCACGGCAACAGGTGAGCAACCTTTGGTCACCTGATACAGTGCAGAGAATCTTCACGAGCCTGGCATGAGTGGCATGAGTGGCATGAATAGACTGTGTCAGCAGACATTCCAGTGTTTGATTTCATTGCCAGTGGTGGACTTTCAGCAAAAGACAATCCCCATGGAAAAATATGTTATTTTACCAATGGATTTTTGCCTGTCAGTTCACGTATATTGCAATGAAATCAGTCACACTCGAAAACATACGGTTTTCAAACGGGTTGCGGTTCAGGTAGTGGAAACGGCAGTGACCTCACGGAAAGTGACACCGTATCATTTGCTAAACAAAGTGGACCGAACATGTCTTTTTTGATAAACATCTGCATACATTTTTGAATAAGCACCATCAAGCTCATTTGGTGATAGATTAGATACCTTGTTAAAACCTCTAGACGTCATAACAAAGAGTGAAACTATCGAAATAGAGATGGCAAAAACAATTAAAATATAATTAACATTACCTGCTTTAACCATATCTTTCAGGTCGCTGTAATCGTCAATATAAATATAGTATTTCTTACCAATAGTCATTGTCGTCAAGCAAGTCGATTTATTCTTAAGCACAGTAAGTTTTTTCTGTCAAAATTCTTAAGCATTTTAGTTATCCTCTATTTTTCCCAGGCAAAAAAGTTTGTAAAAAGTTTGTAAAAAGTTTGGGTCAAAAAAGTTTGAAAAAGTTTGAAAAAGTTTGGGTCAGGTCTTGATTCTTGACCAGATGTCTCTGATTATTCACTAACTTTCAAGATTCAGTATCTACCCCCTGAACTTGACCCTGAACTCCTGACGCCCTGGACTTCCAACGTCAGAATGATTGCTTATTGATACCCTCACCCACCTGTTTCGGTGTCGCTCTTACGCAGAATTTGATAATCGGACCAGCTTAAGGTTTGTGGAGTACCGATAATACCCCCTTGAATTATCCGTCCATTCTCTTGTATTCTTTCTCGCTAATTAACTACCAATAGTATCCGATTAAAGGCGAGTTTCCCGGGGACTTTTAGCACTTATTTTATTTATGCATTTTTTCATTAACTTAGCCATACGCATTCGTAATAGCCATCACCGTTTACGCCACCGTCTTGCTGATGACCGGGCGGTATTAACCCTCTCCCTGCTTGCGATCATTACCGGTATTCTCTCTGGTATTGTCATCCAGGGTTTCAGGTTTTCTATAGAAACCCCGGAACTGTTTGGACTCTCTTCTGACTTTACGCCCAGAAGCCCTTTAATCAATGCCATCACGGTATTTGCAGGCGCGATAATTTTGGCCTTTTTTTTACGGAGCTTTGGCAAAAACCTCCCTTCGATGGGCATTGCCCATGTGCTGGATCGTATAATAAATTATCATGGCCGCCTGCCCGCCAAAGCTGCTATATTGCAGTTTTCTGCGGCAAGTTTATGCATTTTGACAGGCCAGAGTTCTGGCCGTGAAGGCCCTGCCATTCACCTTGGCGCAGCCACCAGCAGCCTCTTTGCCCAGTGGGTCAAGCTCCCAGGCAACAGTATACGTGTTTTAGCAGGATGTGGTGTGGCCTCTGCCATTGCTGCATCTTTTAACACCCCTGTTGCAGGCGTCATTTTTGCCATGGAAGTGATTCTTCTTGAATACACTATTACTGGTTTTATTCCTGTGATACTTGCAGCAACGAGTGGCACTATTATTTCGCTGTGGATTTATGGCGATGAACCTGCGTTTATGCATCCAACATTATTGCCCCATAGCTTTCAAGAGTTGCCTTTGTTTATCTTAACCGGGGTAGCTGCCGGGCTATTATCGACAGTTTTTTGTTACTTATCCAAGTGCTGCCTTAAGTTTTCTCATCTCCCTATCATTACCCGATTAGCCATCGCAGGTGGCTTAACCGCATTTTTTGGTATTTTTGTCCCAGAAATATTAGGCATTGGCTATAACAACGTCAATAATGCCTTCACCCATACTCTCTCTACTCAATTACTTATTGCCATTGTCATGGCTAAATTAGTGACTTCCTGTGTGTCACAAGGGTTAGGCATGCCCATTGGTATTATTGGGCCGACACTGGTTGTTGGAGCCTGTGTCGGCAGCGCTGTTTTTGGCGCGATAAATACCTTCATGCCAGATGTCATTAAGGCCGATGCTCTCTACCCCATGATCGGCATGGGGGCCATGATGTCAGGCGTTATGAATGCTCCCCTGGCTGCATTGACAGCAGTCATCGAACTCACAGGCTCCACTGAAGTGGTATTACCTGCAATGGTCGGCATTGTTATTGCTAATCTCACCTGCACACAACTTTTTAAGCAAGAGGCACCCCATATTATTGCGCTGAAGGCGAGGGGAACCCATCAACTCAACAGCGCCTTTGAAGCCTTGCTTGAGCGTGTAGGCATTGCCAGATTGATGACGCAACGGATTCATATGATCAATTCAATGGACATCAGCCCCGAGACTTACCGGGCTATCAGTAACCAAAAAAACCACTGGATTATCATCAATGACCTTGAACGCCCTGCCTTTGCTGTAAAAAGCAGCGCTTTACTGGCAAAGAGTCAGCCTCCCGTTGACGCTTCGCTATCCATTATGGATCTACCGGTGAAACACTGGCAACTTCAGTCTATAGACTACCAACGCTCCGCACTTGAGGGATATGAGCAGTTAAAACGAACCCATGTGGATTGTTTATTGGTCGAAAACATCTTTGATCAATACGGAAACCCCGTCAACGGCATTGTTGAAATGGCGGATTTTGAAAATTATTTCCACAAACCGCGGCATTTTTAACACAGACCCGGCTCGGTAACCAGGCTGAGCTGTTATGGAAAGCGCGTAAAACCCCGTACTTCCATATGGTGGGGTGTAAGCGAGGCTTGCAAAGCAAGCCCTTTTTGCTGGTATCCTTTTTTTTCGTTACTTTTTTTTCGTTACTTTTTTTCTTTTTCGTTACTTTTTTTCGTTACAATGGAAACATTCACTTTTTCAGGAACGACGTGGGTATATTTTCAATGCCGCTCCCTTGGAAGTCGCTTTGAAAATTCAGTAATATGTTTTCGCCAGATTGTTCGCAGAGGCAACGATTCAGCAAATCAGGCAATGATTCCCGCGTTGTATTGCAAAACCATTGCCCTTTTTTTTCGTTATATTCAAAATGAAAACCTCCGCTTTTGGCTGCGACCCATAATTGTTTCAGGTGAGTCTGTCGGCTGATAATCACCGGAGGCGTGTCTTTGTAACGCAGTGTCAGGACGCCGCCAGCATTTTCATAATCAATGTCCACATCGGATGCATCAATGGCATCTTCGATGGACATCATCACTTCATCCATCAACTGGTTGTAATCGGTGTCTTTCATGGGTATCCCATAGTGGCCAAATGATTCAGTAATGCAGAGAGTAGCAGTCTCACAGGGGAATACCAGTGTTTGTACCATTAATCCATTACAGTGGCAGGGCGGTCTGGGTACTGACATGCAGATTTTCTCATAAGAAGCTGTTCATGATCTTTCTGCAGAAGTGAAAATGGTGAGAAATCGACTATTTTTTCGATTATTCGAGGCGCATTCGAGGTACATAGTAGAGCTATATAACGAGAAAAAGTGGAAAAGAGCAGGTTTGTCAACGTTTTCGGTCTGTAACAAAAATGATGAGCAGCTTCATTGTCATCATCCCGGTGAAAGTGCCAATGGCGGCTGCTTGAGGGTACCGAAAGCCTCTCCAGAGAGCTTATTGTAGGAATTGTAGGAACCCCCACTTTACTACGGTATAGTGAAGTACATTACTCACTTAGACAGGCTCCGTTTGAGGACTATTGTATGAGGACTATTGTATGAGGACTATTGTATGAAAATTATGTTTGCCCTGTTGTTATCCGCCTTTGTGCTTGCCGGTTGTGGTCAAAAAGGAGATTTATACTTGCCAGACAGAGCAGCCGCTAATCATAATGTTGCCGATGGCTCTTCTACCTGAACTGACTGATGCTTCAGTACCAGGCACTCATAATAATCACAGGAAAAAGTACCTGATGGACTGGTTTTCGTACGTTAATGGCGAACTCATGGCAGAACAGTTGTCGGTATCGGTTATTGCTGAGCAATTTGGAACGCCCCTTTATCTCTATTCTAAAGCGGGTCTGAAAGCAGGTTTAGAGGCTTATCAGTATCCATTGAAACATTCTCCCCATCTGATTTGCTATGCCGTTAAGGCCAATAGTAATCTGGCAGTGCTCAATGTGCTGGCAGAGCTGGGGGCAGGATTTGATATCGTGTCTGTGGGAGAGCTGGAGCGGGTGCTGGTAGCAGGAGGTGATCCTGCCAAAGTGGTGTTCTCTGGCGTCGGCAAGCAGATGCATGAAATTGAACGGGCATTAGACGTGGGTATCCGTTGCTTTAATGTGGAGTCTGAAACCGAGTTGGAACGCATCCAGGTATGTGCAGAAAAAGTCGGTAAAAAGGCAGCCATATCATTACGGGTGAACCCGGACGTAGATGCACAGACCCATCCATATATTTCCACAGGACTGAAAGAGAATAAATTCGGGATTGATATTGTTGAAGCGGAGGCCGTGTATAAAAAAGCCCAGGCCATGGCAAATATTCACATAGTCGGGGTTGGTTGTCATATTGGCTCGCAGTTGACGACGCAGGAACCTTTTATTGATGCTCTCGACCGGCTTTTGGCGCTGACCGATAATCTGAAAGCACACGGTATTACACTGGAACATGTGGATATTGGCGGTGGCCTTGGTGTGCGTTACAGGGATGAAACCCCCCCTTCTCCTGAAAGCTACCTCAGTGTCGTCATTGAAAAACTCAAAGATCACAACTTGACACTGATTATTGAGCCGGGTCGTTCCATTGCAGCAGAAGCGGGTCTGCTATTGACCCGGGTAGAACTGATCAAACAGAATAATCATAAGGCTTTTGCCGTAGTGGATGCCGGGATGAATGACCAGCTGCGTCCTTCTATCTATGGCGCATGGCATAATATTGCCGCTGTGAGCCTCAATGGTTCTGAGTCTGTACGAAGAGTGTATGATGTTGTAGGACCTATCTGTGAAACCGGAGACTTTCTGGGCAAAGAGCGATCACTGCAAATCAGGGAAGGCGATTTACTGGCGGTGCGTTGCGCTGGCGCTTACGGATTTGTAATGAGTTCCAACTATAATACACGCAATCGTGCAGCAGAAGTAATGATTGATGGAAGTCAGGTATATGAAGTACGCCGCCGGGAAACCATTGCCGAACAACTGGCCCCTGAATCACTGCCACCAAAGAGTTAAAAACGACTATGATTTTATATTTTACAAAGATGCACGGGCTGGGTAATGATTTCATGGTCGTCGATATGGTTACTCAAAATGCACGGCTGCCGCCGGAAAGAGTCAGGCGTCTGGCTGACCGTCGTTTTGGTGTTGGCTTTGATCAGTTACTGATTGTAGAGCCTCCAACCGATCCGGACATGGACTTTCGTTACCGTATTTTTAATGCTGATGGCAGTGAAGTGGAACAGTGTGGTAATGGTGCTCGCTGTTTTGCACGCTTTGTCAGAGATCGTCGTTTAATCGGGCGTGACCTGGTGCGTGTACAAACAGGAGGAGGCAATATTGAATTACAGATACTTGATAATGATAACGTGTCGGTCAATATGGGGATTCCTCGTTTAACACCCTCTGATATTCCATTTACTGCACAGAACCAGTCGGTGTTGTATCCGTTAATGGTTGACGGTGAAACGTTGATGGTATTCGCTGTATCCATGGGCAACCCCCATGCCGTGCTGGTGGTAGATGATACACAAAAAGTCCATGTAGAGACTTTGGGACCTCTCATTGAGCAACATGATGACTTTCCCCGTAAGTGCAATGCCGGGTTTATGGAAATATTGAGCAGGGATGAGATTAACCTTCGGGTTCATGAGCGTGGTGTCGGTGAAACCCTGGCCTGTGGTTCCGGTGCCTGTGCGGCTGTCGTTGCAGGAGTCACCCAGGGGTTGCTGAATGAAGATGTTAAAGTCAACCTTTCCGGCGGCTCCCTTCAGATCCAATGGCCGGGAGAAGGGCATTCGGTTATGATGACAGGCGCTGCAACACGGGTTTATGAAGGTCACACCCGCCTATGACAGAATTTACCCCAAAGGCGTCTGGTACAGGTGCACTGGATGCTGATCAGGTTACCGAGTTTCTGCTGCAGCACCCGGATTTTTTTGCCGGGCGCGATGAGCTGCTGGCGCACATGGCCATCCCTCATCAGCGGGGTTCAGCCATTTCCCTGTTAGAGCGTCAGTTGCAATTATTGCGGGAAAAACAGGCTGAAACCCAACGGCGTCTTATCCACATGAGCAATAATGCCAAAGAAAATGAACGACACTTTGACGGTGTTCGCAAATTTTCGCTCTCACTTCTTGAAAGCCGGGATATGGAGCAAGCCATTGAAGCGGTGGAAGACAGTTTGAACCATGATTTCAAGATTGAGTTTCACCAGTTGATTCTTTTCTCAAACCAGCCAAATAACCTGCCAGTACGGTTTGAGTCCAGGGATATTACTGAGTCTTTATTAGGTGCGGCGTTATGGGGCAGTAACGTATTTTGTGGTCAACTGGAGGAAAAGAAAATCACGTTTCTATTTGGTCATCAGACACAACAGATCAGGTCTATGGCCATCACGCCGCTTAATTTCCCTGAGTATATTGGTTTGCTGGCATTAGGCAGTCGCGAACCTGACCAGTTTAAAGCAAGCACAGGAACATTGTTTATCAGCTATTTAGGGGATATCCTGAGTCGGCATTTAACCCATCTGATGCATATCGACCAGCAAATAAGAAGAGCAAATGCTAAAAAGCATCCATGATTTTTGCCGTTGCCTCACCGATGGGTCTTCGTCAATGCCCATCTCTGGCTCTTTAAAGCAGGGCAAAACATGTTCGTTTTTTGTGCAGTGATTCGGGTAGGTTTTGTCCTGGTTCAGGCTTGGATGTGTGTACACTGGGTGCTCTCTCAATGTGATAATTGACTTAACAGTCAATTAAACCCTTTCCTGACATTAAAGTCAGAACGTTAGACCATAGTTAGACCATAGTTAGACCATAGTTAGACAATAGTTGTTCCCGGCATCCTTTACTCTGGATTAGAAACCTGGCCTCCAGAAGCACTTCTGCATTCACTGATTTCCAGCTCATGCCTGAACTGCACAGTCATTGTTTGACCAGTGTCTTGCATGCTGCTTCTGTCACTCCTGACCCTACAGGCAGTTATGCTTCAGTGCCTGCTCATATGTCATAAATGATGATTGTTCGTAAAACAGGTCACTGCCTTATAACGCTTTTCTGTCAATGTAACGGTCTTTTTCGGAAGCTCCGTAGATGTAATCTCTCCTGCCATCGTTGTTTTTAAAGATCTGGCACAACAGCAGCACCGGAAAGTCGATGCCTGCTATCCCGCCTTTGACAGGCTTACCTTCTGTAAAATTAACGGTATCTACACGTTGTGAGCGCACTGTTTTTTGTCTTCCAGAGAGAGCGATACTTTTTTCCATTAGGATCGTATTGCAATTAATATCAGGTGGCTCCCTGGGGCTGCAGTTTTATTCTGCTGACGGGAAACTGGCAGGTAAATCGGCTCCCCTTCCCCGGAAAACTGTTAATACTCAGTGTTGCATCATGTCTTAGCAATACATGCTTGACAATAGCCAGGCCAAGCCCGGTGCCGCCAGTGGCCAGACTTCGCCCTTTGTCAATGCGATAAAAGCGTTCAGTTAAGCGAGGAATATGGACAGGGTCAATACCAACCCCGTTATCTTCAACAATCACCTTTCCTCCCTGCCTGGTCTTCTTGAATCTGATGTGAATGCTCCCACCTGCCGGGGTATACCTCACAGCATTAAAGGCCAGATTGGATAAAGCGCTTCTCAGCTCATTTTTATTGCCTTCTATGGAGACACCGGACTCACAATCCAATGAGATCTGATGCTGATGTTCGCCACTTAATGACTGTGCATCAGCGACTATTTTTTCCAGCAGTGATCTCAAGTCAACAGGCTCGGAATGATCGTTAGCAACGGATTCAAGCCGTGATAACAATAAAAGGTCAGCAACCAGGTTTTGCATGCGTTGTGACTGTTCATTCATACGCAGGAGCGCCTTTCTCCATATGGGAGGGATATGGACTTGCTCTTCTGGCGTATCAAGGAGTGTTTCAAGGTAACCGGCGATGACTGTCAGAGGCGTACGCAGTTCATGAGAAACATTCGCGACGAAGTCCTTTCTCATAATTTCCAGTTGGTTTAGTCGTGTAATATCCCGAATAAGCAACAACCGGTTACCGGCACCGTAGGGGGTTGTATTAATTTGAAGATCTCTGTCGCCTTTCTCCGGAGATGTGATTTCAACAGTTTCTTTGTGAGCGTGTTTATTATTAATGTGCTTGGTAAATAAGGGATCGCGTACGAGGTTAGTGATAAGCTGTCCCTGGTCATCTGGAGATTTCAACGATAAAAAATCTTCAGCGGCCCGGTTCCACCACTCCAGATTCCCCACAGGGTCCAGCATAACGATCCCGTCATCCAGTGCTGCAGTAGACTCCTGGATGCGTTCAACCACTTCCTTTAAACGATCCCGAGAGCCGCTGCGGTATTTTTGTACGCGGTAAATGCCATCAAAGATAACGCCCCAAAGGCCATGACTTTCAGGAGGGTCAATCTCTTTTATGGCCGCTTGTTCAAGCCACCTTAACAAACGGAATATATGTACCAGAGTCCAGCCTGATATCAATGCCAGTGCAGCACTCACACCGAGCAGGCCCTGACCAAAAAAATGACCAAGGCTAAAACCCGCAATCAGTACCATGAAAACGCGAAAGAATAACGTCGAAACAGGATAAATTGACACGTCAGGCAACTCTTATACTTTAGTTGAGAACCGGTACCCCATTCCTCTGACCGTTTGAACAAAGCCTTCATAGTCTTTTCCCAGGGCTTTTCGAAGACGCCGGATATGCACATCAACAGTGCGTTCTTCAACGTACACATTTCCTCCCCATACCTGGTCAAGTAACTGACTTCTTGAGTAGGCTCTTTCCTGATGAGTCAGAAAGAATTGTAGCAGGCGGTATTCAGTGGGGCCTATCTCGGCAGGTGCGCCATTAACAGAAACACGATGGCTGACGGGATCAAGCTCAAGTCCCTGGATAATAATTGCCGACTGGTCATTATTACTCAGTGCCCTGCGCAATACGGCTTTTAAGCGTGCAACCAACTCACGGGGTGAAAAGGGTTTGGTAATATAATCATCTGCCCCGGTTTCAAGACCTCTGATTTTATGGTCTTCCTCTCCTTTGGCCGTTAACATAACAATGGGAATTTCTGCACTCATTTCATTTCGCTTTAAGCGTCGCGCAAACTCGATACCTGAGATACCGGGCATCATCCAGTCCAGCAAAATCAAATCAGGTTTCTGGTCAACCACTTTAGCATGGGCTTCACTTGCATCAGCTGCTTCAATGCACTCAAAGCCAGCCATCTTCAGGGCAAGGCTCACCATTTCACGGATAGCTGCTTCGTCATCAACAACGAGGATGGTTTTTGCCGACATATTGTTTGCCTGTTAACCATTGGTTAGAAATTAGAGGGTGTTATAAGTTGTTTGCTTTCTGTTACCCACCCCACCATTTGACTTAGATTAAGGCAAAGCCTCGCGGGGCTGATCTGCCTTGTGCCTGTTCGTTTTCTGAGTCACTGAGTCTGTCAAATGCTACCAGGGGGCTGCGACATGACATTATTACAGCGTTGAAATGTTACAACAATATAAAACTATAGTTCTATTTATCATCACACTCCCAGCACTATACCAAGAAAGAGAATAGCGCCAACCCAGTGATTATTTAAAAACGCCTTAAAACAGGCTTCCCGCTTGCGTTGGGTGATGATTCTTTGCTGATAAAAGAAGAGTACAGATACTGCAACCAGTGCCAGATAATAGAATGCCCCTAAAGTCAGTTTGACCCCCAGTACGATCAGTACCAGTAAAAACAATACCTGCAGTAGCGCAATGACACGAGTATCCCAGGTGCCCAGTAAGATCGCTGTCGACTTAATGCCAATGTTCATGTCATCATCACGATCGACCATTGCATACTGGGTATCATAGGCCACTGTCCATAACAGGTTGGCCGTAAACAGTAACCAGGTTTCCATCAATAGCGTACCGCTTTCAGCCGCGTAAGCCATTGGAATGCTCCAGCCAAACGCGGCACCGAGCACCACCTGTGGTAAATGAGTATAGCGTTTCACAAAAGGGTAGACCGTCGCTAACAGCAAACCTATCAATGATAAGCCAATGGTGAGTGCGTTGGTGGTCAGTACCAGCAAAAAAGCCGGAAGCAGCAGGACGGCAAAACACGTCAGTGCCTGTTTTTCAGAAATTCTCCCGGTTGCCAGTGGCCTGTTCGCGGTTCGTTTTACAAAGCCATCCACATGACGGTCAGCATAATCATTAATCACACAACCGGCGCTGCGCATTAAAATCACCCCTGAAACAAATACCACAAGGTTGTGAAAGTGGGGTAAACCATCAGCGGCAAGCCACAGAGACCATAAGGCAGGCCACAATAGCAGGTAGATGCCAATAGGCCTGTTCAGGCGGGTCAGGGCTATAAAATCCCTGAAAGCAGGTGTATTCAATTGATTCATCCCGGTTATGAACTCTACGCTAAAGAGTGAGGGGTTGCACTGGCTCAGTGAGAAAGATCTCACACACAGACAATGGCGCATTATTGAGAAAGAAAAGAGAGCGTCGTCCCCAGACACTACCGGGGAGACGCTCTGCTGTCATGTAGTCAGCGAATTGTCTGGCAGGCATACAACAGAGTTCAATGGCCCCACGGCGCATTCCTTTGTTAGCAAACAGAAAAGCACCCAGCGGCTTCGACCCCAGTCTCAGTAACGGCTGGTTGCCACTTTTCACCGTTGTCAGAGGAAGAATACTGCGGGCAAAGACACGGGGCTTGCCTTCACACACCAGCAATACTTCCCGGATAGTGGCATCATCACAGGTTATTCCTAAAAAATGACGCTCACCGTCAGTGGGGATACCATTGTCCTGATACAATACCTGTACGGCAAAGTCATTATGGTGCGCCTGTTTCAGGCGCTCTGTGAGGGAGCCTTCATCCAGTAGCCATTCTTTCAGAGGATTGGCTATATCGGCAACTACACTGTGTGCAGGTAACCAGGGCATACTTTCATAATAATCGATAGACATTCAGGCGGACGTCCCATAAAAAAGTGGCGCAGCTAAAAGAGGCGTTGGAATCATTCCCGCCAACTGCAGTACGCTGTGATTTTATCAGAATCTATGCACTACTCGAATACACCGTTTTTCTGACAGCAGTCTGATTGAGAGGAGTACACTGTGAAGCTATGGCAATGCATCGTTTGTGGCTTTATTTACGACGAAGCCCAGGGTTATCCCGAAGAGGGTATCCCCCCAGGCACGCGCTGGGAGGATATCCCGGAAGACTGGTGCTGTCCTGACTGTGGTGCCGGGAAACAGGATTTTGAAATGCGTGAAATACAATAAAGGCCCGCTTTTTGACAACTTATACCATACAAGTACCACACAAGTACCACGCAAGTACCACACAAGCTGTTGCCCTGTGCAGTTCAGTGCTTTAGTCTGCTGGTGGCCGGCCAAATGTGTGGTCAGGTAAAAATCGTTGACTGGCCTGTATAGGTCTTAAGACGTGTCTAATGAAAAGGCAATACCCTTAATGCAGGCAAACTGACAGGGAGAAAAAGGGTTTGGACCGTAAAGGCAGTAAGCGCTGCTTATGCAACAACCTGCCATGGTGTTTATTCGGCCTTTTTTTGCGTTAAGATACAGCACTTCTCTCAATGATGGATGTTGCTATGAATATAGATACATCGATTTTTAATGATCCGAACACACTGTACAAGCAGCTCAAAGACGGCTGCATGGATGACTGGCATGCTTACTGCCATGATCCGTTTGTTGAAGGTCTGGCTAACGGCACACTGCCGCAGGAGAGTTTCCGGCATTATCTTCAGCAGGATTACCTGTTTCTGATTCATTTTTCCCGTGCCTATGCACTGGCAGTGGTGAAAGCCGATAATCTGAATGATATGCGTGCAGCATCTTCCTCAGTGGACAGTCTTTTGAATACCGAGATGCGTTTGCATATGGACTACTGTACTCAGTGGGGACTCACCGAACAGGATGTAATAAACCAACCGGAAGCCATGGCGACTATGGCTTATACCCGCTATGTGCTTGAGCGGGGTATGTCGGGTGATATTCTTGATTTATACACCGCACTGTCCCCCTGTGCCGTAGGCTATGCGGAAATAGGCCATCGTCTGATTAACGACCCGGCCACCAGGCGTAAAGATAATCCCTATTGGCAGTGGATAGAAACTTACGGAGGGGATGACTATATAGCGGCTGCCATCAAACAAATACAAACACTGGACGCGCTGGCGAAAAGCCGGTTTAATCCGGTCCGGCTTGAGTCTTTGCGAAAAACCTTCCGTGAAGCAAGCCGCCTGGAAATCAGCTTTTGGGCGATGGGGTTCAATTGCAGCCGGTAGGTTCGGCTCAATCATTTGAATTAAAGGGGAGGGGGGTAGTGGGTCAGATGTGTGGGTTAAAAACAGTTAGCTGTAAACTATTATAATCTGTAACTATCTGATATAATTTCGATCATGAATCAAAGGTGGTAAACGGTTACGCGAAAACCAAGCTAACAGTTACCATTTTTTTGATTCATAAGTATGGTCGCAGACACGTTACAGCTCGACCTAAAACCCTACGAAAGAGTGGAGTCAGACACAGCTCGCTGTGCATCCATGTAGACGGCGTAGATAAGTCTGCATAATTACAGATTATGTAAGATTTTTAGTAACGGTGAGCATAAACATCAATGCCAAATTGCCAGACTTCAGACGTTGTTTGAAGTTAGCCAAGTCATGTCGCAGCCAAATACCACGCACATACCACTGGGGGAGACAAAAACACCTTTCTTTCGTAGCTCATTGGAGACACATGCTTGCCCATGGGCCGGGTCTTCAATGGCAATGGCGTGTTCAGGAACAGCCTGTTCAACAGCAGGATCAACACGGTTTTTCAGATTGGGTACTCGACGACGACTTTGGTCAATCAGAGCATCCACACCTCCTTCATTGACTGCCTCCCTGTAACGGTAGAAGGTGTTTTTGGAAACACCCATGGTTTTACAGGCTTTCGAGATATTGCCAGGTTCACCAGCCAGATTCAGTAAACCAACCTTGTGTTTGATGATGCGTTGATTAGTATGAATCATAAGGGTTACCTTTTTTCGTCATGTAGATTTTGGTTAATCACCCTCTATCTGAATCGGTAACCCTTCTCTTTTTTGAAGAAGAAATGTCAGATTAGGTCTGGACTACTATAAATCAGAAAAGGTCGTTGGAGTTCAAAGTACCGTCATTTTTAGATAGATTGACTCGTGTTGACTGGGGAGTCACTATTTGAGTCAGTAGATTGCCGCCAAAGACCAAATTGTAGAAAGCCATAGGTGGAATTTCTGGACCTACTTGGTACAGGCTTTCTACTCTGGCTGCTCTTTCACTTCCCAATATCCTCGTCTGGTCTTTGGTCCAACCTAGAACTTCAGCAATGGGAGGACGAATTTTCTCAAATACGCTGTCTACTTCTGTGCATAAAGAGATAGCCGTTCCAAGCTTTTCAGGGTATTGCTCCAGAGAGCAAGCAAGATTGAAAGCCGCATCCAGCGCCCAGGGAGGTTCAGATTGGGGAAGTAGGTTATTTTTAAGATAATTGCCGACATCACAAAGGGGGAACTCTGCGGAAGTATTATCGCCGGCCACTTCGCCAATAATGACAAATTGATGCAGTACCTTTTTTCGAATAAGAGCCCCTTTGTCGATGACGAGTGCTCGATTAATCTGATCGAGATTTCTACCTTTAAGTGCAATGTAAATAGCGAGAGCCGTACACTCGGCGGGATTCGCAGCTATGCCTTTAAAGTCAGACGTTGCACAAAGGTTGTAGAGATAGCGCCCGGTTTCGTACTCATTATAATTTTCCTTTTGACAGAAACTTCGAAAACCGAATAAGAACTCACTGGCTTCTTTCGATTGGTGATATCTGTTATGTGCTTTCCTGACCGTTTGCTTCTTCTTACTAAAAAAATCCGCCTGACTGTAATCATTAAAAGAGTTGCCAAGTGTGTCAAAATGGTGAAGCAAGTTCTGAACGGCTGCATTAACTGTGTTTGCAATAAACCTGTTGTTCATTTTATATGCTCCTGTTATATGCTCCTGAGCCACTGGGTGAGATAGCCATCCCTGGAAGCTGTCTTAAAAGCAATGGCACTGACTTAAGCCCCCTTTTATGTGGCTTGGGGCGTCGTTTTACCGCCCTGGGTTCCGATCTCCCAGGACGATTACCTACAATATGCTGGCTGATTATTTCAAGCATGTTGACCACCTTCTCCTCAAGCCATTCACTGTTGGCATCCAACAAGGTTTGGTGAAAAGCTACAAGCGTGTCTTGAGCCCCTTTGAAACTGATCTCCCTGGGGGTCTTATCAATGTGCTCTGCTGTTTTGCCCATAATGGCACGTATCAAATTGTACACAGGCAGGTTTACTGAGATTTCCTTTCTCACCATCTCTGGGCTTTTGCAACGCAGCATATCCATTTTCATGGTCGTCGTGATTACACCAAAATCCGTTTCAACGTGCCACCGCTTCAGGTATGGCACAATAATCTCTGTTCCTGGATAAGCCTGATCATTAAGAAAGATCGTAACAATAGTACGACTTTTATTTTTAACTGCCCGAATAATCAGTTCTTCAGGCATTGGGTCGTAGAGTTCCTGACTCATCCACTCAGGCTTGGCAGGTCGTATCAACTTAAACAAACCCTCTTTGCTGCCTTGATGGACAAGTGGAACCAAACCCCTGAGCACCTGTATCAGTTGGGCATGACTGCCAGCCACTCAAGGTCAAGAGAACGGTTTATGGCACTGTATCGAGTCTCTAAAGGCGAATGTGCAACACATATTGCTGGCGCTATGGGCCAACAACCCCGGACACTTTGGACCTGGATTCATCGTTATAACGACTTCGGTTCTGAAGCTCTGTATTACAAACGCTCCGGAGGCCGCTCCCCTTTTGTGCATTTGCCCGGTCAGTCATAGCCTGTGCCATCCAAAAATCCGTTGAAGCTGTTGAAGACGGTGTTCGCCTGTCCAAACCCGGATGGACACTAAAAAGACTGGTCGAGTGGTGTAAAGAACGTTGGAACTTCACATTCTCAAGAGAAACCATCCGACGTGTATTAAAGAAGAGTGGCTACTCATGGAAGAAGGCAAAAAAACTGCTTAAAAAAGCTGATCCGGAAAAGCGCGAACACTATCTTGAATGTTTGAAGCCGTTGCTGAATCAGGCTTACCAGCAGGAAAGACAGCTGATTTACAGGGATGAAGCCCATATTCACCAGGATACTGACTTAGGGTACGGGTGGGCAGAAACGGGAAAGCGCCTGACGGTCTCCTCCTGCTCTCCCGGACTATCAGGAAAAATCACCTTTTCTGGGCTGTACTACTTTCATCAAGGGCAGGTGGATATTTGGCCTTACCCCAAAGGGAATCAGCAGCATACAAGAAATGTACTGGAGCGGATACGCCAAAAAATACCTGATCAGCCTGTTACTCTTATCTGGGATGGCGCACCGTATCACAGAGCACATGCCATCAAAAATATAGCAGAGCGATTGCATATAGATATCGTCCCGTTACCTGCTTACAGTCCTGACTTTATGCCTGTTGAAGCACTGTGGCGCTGGCTTCGGGAAGAGGTTACCTGCCATCATTGTTACGAAACGAAAGAAGCGCTGTTATCGGCAGTTAATCAGTTTTGCGAAACGATTATACTCGTGACCGTTGAAGATGCTTGATTTTTCTGCATTTTTTTAGCAATCTCAACGGATGCCAAAATTTATGCTCACACCTCAGCAAAAATCAACCTTGGAGTCCCAACACAAAACGTCGCGGGATGCTCGGGAGTGTGACCGTATTAAAGCCGTATTACTGAGATCTGAAGGCTGGTCAATAACCGCCATTGCTCAAGCATTGAGAAAAAGTGAATTTTCCATTGCCCGGCACATTGATGACTACCTGAAAAAGGACAAACTGAAACCTGAAAACGGTGGCAGTGAGAGTCATCTTAATGACGAGCAAAGTGAGCAGCTAATTGTGCATATTTCAGAGCATACTTACGCCCATGTCTACGAAATTGTGTCGTATATTTTTGAACGCTGGGCTGTCAAATACACCGTGTCAGGCCTCAACAAGTGGTTGCACCAAAAAGGCTTCACCTACAAAAAACCAAAAGGTGTACCGCACAAGGTGGATGCCAATAAGCAGGCAGAGTTTATTGAGCACTACGAAGAGTTGAAAGCCTCACTGCCTGAGAGTGAGGTTGTGCTTTTCATGGATGCAGTTCACCCAACGCAAGCCACCAAAATCACCTCTGGTTGGATACGCAAAGGTGTTGATAAAGTCATCAATACGACGGGCAGTCGCAACCGAATGAACATCGTCGGTGCGATAGAATTGAACAACTTGTCTGCTGCTATTTTTGATCAATTCGAGACGGTTAACGGGCTGGCTATCATTGAATTCTTCAGAAAAGTTAAGTCCGCTTATACATCAAAGAGTGTCATTCACATGGTGCTGGATGGAGCAGGTTATCACTATTCGAAGGAAGTCGTTGATGAGGCTGAAAAGCTGGGTATAAAACTGCATTACCTTCCGCCCTACAGCCCAAACCTGAACCCAATTGAGCGGTTATGGAAGGTAATGAATGAGTACGCTCGAAATAATCAATACTTTGCAAAACCGAAGGATTTCCGGAAAAATATACGTCATTTTCTGTATGTTACGCTACCAGAAATAGGTGCTTCGTTAGTGAGCAGGATTAATGACAATTTTCAGATACTGAATCCTGCATCTTGAATTCACTTGGGTATAACCAAAAGCCTGTAGAGCTGGCAGACCGTTTATGGGTCAAAAACCATCTTGAGGAACAAGAAGAGCGGTCACGCGGGCCACCTCCCCAGAGGTGACAGACCTGCGATTTCAAATGAGTTTTGGTTTAGCTTTGAGAAGCAGAGGGTTCTCAAAGCTGGAAAAGAGGCACGATATCGTCATTGGTTTACTGATCAACAGATCAATAAAAAGTTGAATTTAAGGTCAATATTTATGGTTAACAACAGTTTTGATCCACTACCTGTTGTTTGTCCAACTTTTTTGTCCAACTTTTTTGTCCAACTTTTTTGTCCAACTTTTTTGTCCAACTTTTTTGTCCAACGACTGCTTTTTTCTGTCAGCGGCATCGCCAGTCAGAGCTTTGTCTTCCGCTCATCCACTGCTATAGTAGCTCCTTGTGGTTTTTACCAATCCTATTTTAAATGAACTCCGATACAATGCCTTTTGTCAAGGCTCAGGTGCCTGTAGATCATTCGTGCTTTCCTCTGTTTAAAGTTATACCCATTGTCTTTTCCAGCTACCGTAGTGAACATGGTAAACTGGACAATAGAACAAGACAAAACGATGAGTGAAGTCAGCTATTGCCAAGGGTTTCAATGGAGGGTTGGTGTTCGACTTGCCAGCACAACAGGGTAGTTTGAAGAGTCGATTGGTATTATTAATCGCCTTATTCAGGACCCACCTGAGCCTGTCTGCAGGGTGTTATCCTCATTAGCGAATAATGGAGGTTACGCACCTGTGATACTGTATCCAGCTCTTGTAAAGTGAATCATGATGATTGTGAAAACTTTTCTGAGAAGCGCTATTGTAACGGCAGCTGTAGCAATTTCTGGTTGTAATTCACTGTCTCATTTAAACGACACTGACTATCAGAACCAGCAAAAGGTTGACCAGCTCATTCAGACGGGTATGCGTTATTATTGGGAAGGAGGTGATCTCGAAAAAGTTGAAAAAGAATTCTTTAAAGGGATTACTCTTAAAGGCAAGTTCGATGTTGTTGAAGCCTCTTTTAAGGAAGCGAGCGAGCTTGCTCCTCAAAGGCTGGATTTAAAGTTTGGTCTCGCATCCACGCAGCTTATTAATCAGGATATTAAGGGTGCGCAAGCGACTTATGAGAACATTCTGAGCCAGGATCCCGGTAATGTAGATGCAGGGCTTTTGCATGCAGCATACGCAAAGCTATCCGGTGACACTGGTACGTTTAATGACGACATTGAAAGACTGCGCAAGAAAGCTCCCCTTCGAACAGCGGCATACCTTAAGAAATTCCAGCATGCTGAGGATATAGAATCCATCAGGCTGAACACAAAGGCCAGGGCAAATCATACAGAGCATCAAGCTATTGTTATTCTCGGCTATGCTCTGGCAAACGATGGCAGTATGAAACCAGCATTGATTGACAGGCTGAAGCAAGGGCTGGCGGCTGCCAGGATGAATCCTGACGCAGCCATTATTGTCAGCGGCGGTGTTCCTCATCACGGCGTTACAGAAGCCTATATGATGGAGCAATGGCTGATAGGTCAGGGTATCAGTGCCAGGCGAATCTATCTGGATGATAAAGCCAAAGATACTGTAGGCAATGCCATCTACTCCACCCGTATTCTTAATGATTTGGGTATCAGGCATGTGACACTGGTCACTTCTGCCAGCCACATGCGAAGAGCGCTGGTGGTATTTGAGGAAGTTGCACAGCAAAACCAACAACAGAAGATCACTTTCGATAATCTGGTTGCCATGGATTTTGATTCTATGAAGGAGGCCATGACAGTATCATCCAATGAGAAATTAGTGATATACCGGGATATGTTGAGAGCTTCCGGGCTATGGGCTTATCCTGGTATTCAGATCTAGGACAATCGTATGGTTCCCGGGATAAGGGTCGCTGCATTTCAGAAAATACCAACCGTCGGTCATTCCTGCGAAGTCAGGAATGACGCTGGTGTAATATATTCCGTTGCTTGTCAGCCTTGATATTTAGCTTCGTCTCTTAGCCAGTGCGTATACTCAAGGGAGTATTTGCTCCAATGGCACTGGCTTAAGACTCTAACCCCTGATAAATCAAGGCTTGCTCGGAAAGAAAAACGACTATACGACTATAAAAGTCTTGATGAAAAGTCTTGATGAAAAGTCTTGATGAAAAGTCTTGATGAAAAGTCTTGATGAAAAGTATTTCGCTTCCGAGCAAACCATGGATAAGTGTAGCCAGGCATTTCTGTCCCTCGCTGATGATTGTCTTCGGCAATTTGCCCAGACCGAAAGGGATGAACTGTCATCGGTTCTTACCTCCCATGACCTCACCTCTTTTCAGACCAGTGACTCAGGAGGCCGGGTTCGGGATTTTCCACTCATCAAAAACCTCATAAAAAACGCCAAAACTGGAGACCACAGGCAACGCAGGCTCAAGAAATACCAGGGGAAATGAGCTTAAGTCAGTGCCATTGATTCTGGCACTGGTTTACCCGGCTCTTCGACTTTTTTGCGTTTAACCGCCTGACGCTTAAAGGCTTATGCGAGAAGGCAAGTGCGCTGATTGCAGCACTCGATGCCAGCTTTATGACTAAAAGCGGCAAGTTTACCCATGGACTGGTATGTTTTGGTGTGGTTGTTCAAGTCGTACTGAATTTGGTCTTGGGGTCTCCCTGCTGTGTGTTGTTGACCTTTTATCTAATACTGCTTTTTCTTTAAAGGCTTTCCAGACGCTGGATGTGAAAGGAAAAAGCCGTGTTGATTTCTATTCTGAACAAGTTACAGGCCTGGCTAAGTAACTTGTATCTATGGGAATGAATTATGCGTCTTTTGACGTTTACTATTTCAAAGAAAATTTTGTATCTATAGTGACCGAAACAGAGCTTCATATTTGCAGTTGGAAGATAGAAGAGATAAGGGCACGGATGATGATACGGTGATATCTATTGCCAGCTGGAAACGCCGTAAGTTCAACCAGCACTTTATATGTAGATGATGTGTAGAGCTTTTGATCACTCCGGGATTACCATGAATGATGAAAAGACCATGGGCACTTATCACCGGTCTGGTAACTAAGGGCTATTGCTGCATGAAAGTGTCTACAGTATTGGCATAGCTAATCCCATAAAAATGACTATACTTTTGACGCTTGAATTCCAAAAGAAATCACAAAAGCCATAACGGTGTTTAATCTTTGATGAAAAATAAACAATACTGCCTGTTTTATATTTCCTTTCTTTCTTGTTTGTCTTTAATAGCTTCAATGGTCTCAATGGCTTCACCTGTTAAAGGAGAAAAGACGTCTTCTTCAGAAACAGATAAAGGTGAAGTAGTGATAAATGATAATATTGAAATTCTTTTTTATAATCGTGTAATGACCTTAAAGACAGGGGTTAATCAAGAAAGCTGCTGTTACTATTGCGGTAATGCATTGCCTAACTGCTTATGCTATTGCACAAAATGTGACCATATAATCAGGAAGGATCACGTTTTTTTATGCCAGTGTCAGATACCTTGTCCCTCAACTTATGAGAGCCTGCCTTCACAAACCTGTGCATTTTGTCTCGGCTATGCAGGCATTGAGGAAGGACAATTTGCTTGCCACCCATCGGTGTGCCCTTTCCCCTTTCTCGCTGTAGCAGGTGATATGACCTGGAATCGAACACTGAACACTTATCAACGACTGTTAACAGTAAACGATTCCCTGATTAGCAACATGCAAAGAAAGTTACCAGTAGCTGCTTTGCCGAGTCCCCGGGAAAAAAATCTGCAATATGCTATGAGTGGCGATAACTGCCCATTCCTTGTACAAAAAGAATCAGATAATTCAGATACTTGCAGTGTCGATGAAGAATTCATAAATTTAGTCCATCTGGAAACAATTGCCATAAACAATGCTTCTATAATAGAATATGGCATCACTGCGAAACAGAAGGTGAAAATTTTAAAAGCTCTATTTTTCTTGCCAGAAAAAAAACAACGTAAACAGTGGATGGATGAAATAAAACACCGCTACCCATACGTCGACAAAACCGATTTTGTGTTTATAAAAACGTGCGACCAATTTAAACGAACCTTAAAACGATTACAGCTCTTAAAAGGCGCCTATCTCATGAGGTTTCAGGGCGTAGACGAAGATGGTTTCGAGTGTATTTCCACAGGCTTATTCGTTATCAGGGAGAAAGGGTACGATGTGTATCTTTTTGTTGAAGAGGAAGAGGAAGAGGAAGAGGAAGAAGAAGAGGAAGAGGTTAGGATCATAATGACCTATCACTTCACAATGGAAACGTTGGAAAAAACATTCGATGAAGTTTTTTCAGCAATGGAAAAAGATAATAAATTGCATTATCTGGGAGCCTGCAGACTATCTGGTTTTGATTTTCTTCTCAACCAAAAGTCCTTGCCGTCAGAGTTTCAATCTTTCAATGCTCCCACCGTTAATACCAGTCTTCCTTGCAGTGAGGAGTCTCCCTCTAAAAAGCCGGACTCAGAGTCGTAACAGGGCCATCTCAGTGGGTACTGACCTTTAGGCTTTGTAATATCCATTGTCTGTTCTAATTCCGCTATTGCGCTGATAAAATGCGCTGGATTAAAGCAGATTATGCGCCAGGGTCTTTTCTCAGGATTTCTCTCGTCCATTACTCCCAACCAATAGCTTTGTAGAAATAGCCCGTTAAGTGCAATAGAACATACCGTTGAAGCCATTGTGCCAGATACCCATGTCTTCATGCGCCGGGTATGTCTGAGCAGGATGCCTGTCTGCTGCTCAGGCGTCGTAGCTGGAGCAATTGTAAACTGGTCCGTGCGGCATTGCTCCACCTCCTCGTGCTGTCAAAAACAAACGTCTGACTAACATTACCCCTTTACTGGATGCAGAAAAGTCCCCCCGGACAGACGTCATCGCCCCATACCTGAAATCCTGGCATGTGGCGATTAATGTTGATGTCATCAAAACGACCCTGAAAATGGATATATTGCCCTGTAAACGCCCGGGAATGGTGAGAAAAGACATAGCCATCAACTTTCTTAACTTTCTGGCCTGCAACCTGATACGAGCACTGATGGGAAAAAACAGCAAAACACAGTGACAAGACACCAGGAGAAATCAGCGTTAAAACGGCTTAGGAAACACGGGTACCGTTTCTTCAGACGCTACCGGGGGCACGGGGTGATTGGCTGGAACAAAAAATCATGACTATGTTGCCTGTCATCGGGCAACATATTGTCGGGAATCCACCCGTTAGATGGGAACCAGGGGCTGTTAAGAAGCCACCAAAACCTCATCATTCAGTCAGTGCCATTGGCTCTGGACGCCGTTTGGCCCCTTACGGCGTAAACGCCACATCCTGGCTGACACTATTGGCCTGATAATGGTGGTGGTCGTCACATCTGCTGCCATGCAAGATCGTGACGGTGCCAGGCTGCTTTTGTGTCGCCCTGGAGGTTGCTGTAAAAAGTTGCTGTAAAAAACTGCGCCTTGTCCGGGTTTGATGGTGGCTACAGGGGGAAATGACGTGATGGGGTTAATGAACGGTTTACGTTTGCCCTCAGTGTTGTACGCCAACGTGATGATCAAAAGGGTTTCAACGTATTGCCTCGATGCCGGGTTGTAGTTTTGAGGATTTTTTGGGGCTATCTTTACTGCCATCGGCTCCCCTGACTACGCTTTACGCGGGTAATGTGAACGCAACCCTGCGTTGAAATGCCTCGCAATAGTTTGCTGTTACTGGTCATTCTGCCTTGTTCTGACGTCCAGCTTGCCATGTTCATCAGGGGGGTTAGAAAAGACGATGGGCATAACAGGGTCTGACAGACACCCTCTACACATCAAAAGTCAGTCATCCTGAGGGCAGAGCTGAACGGGACAACCACAGACCGGAAACGTCAAAGCACGCATCCGGCTCACATCCATGCACCAGGGGGAAGCAAATCTTCAAAATTAAAGAGTCCCTGCTCTTCTTCTTCTGCAGCAAGCTCAATGGATTGCACAGGTGGCTCTTCCGGACCCTGGGTAACGTTTGTTATTGTTGCATGGGGCAATTCAGTTGTCATAACAGTGGCAGTTGCTTCCGGGGTCACTATTCTGGATACGGTGACATCACTATTACTGATTGTTGGATGGGTAAACGTGTGAGTAATACAGGTCACCGGGCCGACGGAAGCGTCTTGCCCGGTGCTTATAACCATCGGAGGGAGCTGAAGATGGGGGTGGTGGGATTTAATATGTCTTTTGAGGCTAGATCTTTCCTTATAAGACTTATTGCAGCCAGGACATTGAAAAGGCTTTTCTTTGCTATGAACTGACTGGTGATATTTCAAATGACCTTGTTGTTTAAAAGACTTATCACAGAGAGTGCATTTATAAGCTCTTTCTCCGGTATGGATTCGTTGGTGCCTGGCGAGATTAGATGGGTCGCTGAAAGACTTTGAACAGAAACCACATTGATAGGGCCTTTCTCCCGTATGGGTTCGCTCGTGCACATAAAGATTACCGGTGGTTGAAAAAGCCTTTTCACAGTAATGGCACTTATAAGGCCTTTCTCCTGTGTGAGTTCGTATGTGTCTCACAAGCAGGGATTCTGCAGTGAACGTCTTCTTACAAAGAGTACAAATATGTTCACCCATTGCCAGAACCTCCTTTCTGACTGGTCAGCAATGTTTTCGTATCAGTGATGTTTACCAAACGTCTTTGCATGGAGCAATGAGGACGGTTGCCGGACAACAACCAACAGCGTTACCGCACTCTATACCCCATGTTCGTAACCACGGGTTCAGACCGGGCAAGCCTCATGGATAGTTGCCAGCAAAGGCGTAAGGGTGTGGTTCTGAATTATTTCATGCCAGAGCTGCCACCCACTCAAGAGCAGAAAACCATTCCCGGCAAACTGGCTGTTACATCAATGGTGGCAATGACTTAAGACGCAATGCCAGAAACTGTTCAAGAAAAGAAATGACTATAAAAGTTAATGGATTGTAAACTCACCCTGGTCAGCAATCTACGAACAAGTATAAACCTGAATACCTGTCCCTCGCTGATAATTGTCTTTGTTAATTTGTCCAGACTGCTGAGAATATGCCATGGCAAATCATGATCAACCTTTAATCAGCAGACACGCTGATAACACTGTATAATCCAGTATTTTTGCTACGTTAATGCCTGACACCGAGCAAAACCAAAAAGAATATCCGCAGCCAGGCACTCAAAAAAAAGGCACTGATTTCCCTGTTCTCAGGATACTTGTTCTGATATGTCCTGGCAGCGGCGCACTACCCGACGTCGCTGTCACTCCTGTGAAGGGAAAGAAACAGGGGAGCAGGACTTGCTCAGGGCGTTGCTATCCCGTCTGCGCCCTGGCGATTTCCTGTTGGCTCTGTTATTGCCGGCCAGCGCTGACAGGGTCTTTGAAAAAAGGGTGCTCGATGTATTGATTGTCGACAATGTGATGGAAAGTCAGGGAGCAAGGATGAGGGTATTCAAACGTAAACGACCACGCCAGCGATTGGATGAGTCAGACGCTTTATGAGCAGATGCTGGCAGAGCTGCGATCCGTGCTGTCAAAAACAAACGTCGGACTATCATTACCCCTTGACTGGATGCAGAAAAGTCCCCCCGGACAGACGTCATCGCCCCATACCTGAAATCCTGGCATGTGGCGATTAATGTTGATGTCATCAAAACGACCCTGAAAATGGATCTATTGCCCTGTAAGCGCCCGGAAACGGTGAGAAAAGACATAGCCATCAACTTTTTGAACTTTCTGGTCTGCAACCTGATACGAGCACTGATGGGGAAAAACAGCAAAACACAGTGGACAAGACACCCGGAGAAATCAGCGTTAAAACGGCTCAGGAAACACGGGCATCGTTTCTCCAGATGCTACCAGGCTGCTTTTGTGTCGCCGCCCTGAAGGTTGCTGTAAAAAACTGCGCCTTGTCCGGGTTGATGGTGGCTATAGGGGAAAATGACGTGATTGGGTTAATGAACGGTTTACGTTTGCCCTCAGTGTTGTACGCCAACGTGATGATCAAAAGGGTTTCAACGTATTACCCCGACGCCGGGTTGTAGTTTTTGAGGGTTTTTTGAGGCTATCTTGACTGCCATCGACTCTCCTGACTACGCTTTACGCGGGCAATGTGAACGCAACCCTGCTTTGAATGCCTCGCAATAGCTTGCTGTTACTGGTCATTCTGCCTTGTTCTGACGTCCAGCCTGCCATGTTCATCAGTGTGGTTAGAAAAGACGATGGGCATAACAGGTTCTGACAGACACCCTCTAAACATCAAAAGTCAGTCATCCTGAGGGCAGAGCCGAACCGGACAACCACAGACCGGAAACGTCAAAGCACGCATCTGGCTCACATCCATACACCAGGGGGAAGCAAATCTTCAAAATTAAAGAGTCCCTGCTCTTCTTCTTCTACAGCAAGCTCAATGGATTGCACAGGTGGCTCTTCCGGACCCTGGGTAACGTTTGTTATTGTTGCATGGGGCAATTCAGTTGTCACAACAGTGGCAGTTGCTTCCGGGGTCACTATTCTGGATACGGTGACATCACTATTACTGATTGTTGGATGGGTAAACGTGTGAGTGATACAGGTCACCGGGCCGGCGGAAGCGTCTTGCCCGGTGTTTATAACCATCGGAGGGAGCTGAAGATGGGGGTGCTTGGATTTAATATGTCCTTTGAGGTAACGTCTTCGCTTATAAGACTTATTGCAGACAGGACATTGAAAAGGCGTTTCTTTGTTATGAACTGACTGGTGATCTTGTAAAGTAGATGACTGTTTAAAAGACTTATCACAGAGAGTGCATTGAAAAGCTCTTTCTCCGGTATGGATTGGTTGGTGCCTGGCGAGATCACTTGAGCTTCTGAAAGACTTTGAACAGAAACCACATTGATAGGGCCTTTCTCCCGTATGGATTCGCTCGTGCGTATTAAGACCACTGGAGGTTGAAAAAGCCTTTTCACAGTGATGGCACTTATAAGGCCTTTCTCCCGTGTGAGTTCGTATGTGTCTCACAAGCCCGTATTCTGTAGTGAACGTCTTCTTACAAATAGTACAAATATGTTCACCCATTGCCAGAACCTCCTTACTGACTGGTCAGCAATGTTTTCGTATCAGTGATGTTTACCAAACGTCTTTGCATGGAGCAATGAGGACGGTTGCCGGACAACAACCAACAGCGTTACCGCACTCTATACCCATGTTCGTACCCTCGGGTCCAGACCGGGCAAGCCTCATGGATCGTTGCTAGCAAAGGCGTAAGGGTGTGGTTCTGAATTATTTCATGCCAGAGCTGCCACCCACTCAAGAGCAGAAAACCATTCCCGGCAGACTGGCTGTTACATCAATGGTGGCAATGACTTAAGACGCAATGCCAGAAACTGTTCAAGAAAAGAAATGACTATAAAAGTTAATGGATTGTAAACTCACCCTGGTCAGCAATCTATGACCAGGTATAAACCTGAATACCTGTCCCTTGCGGATAATTGTCTTTGTCAATTTGTCCAGACTGATGAGAATACGCCATGGCAAAAACATGATCAACCTTTGATCAGTAGAGCACGCTGATAACACTGTATAATGCGGTGTTTTTGCTACGTTAATGCCTGACACCGAGGAAAACCAAAAAGCATATCCGCAGCCAGGCACCCAAAAAAAGGCACTGGTTTCCCTGTCTCAGGATACTTGTTCTCATATGTCCTGGCAGCGGCGCACTACCCGACGTCGCTGTCACTCCTGTGAAGGGAAAGAAACATTTGCCCAGGACGTTGCTATCCCGTCTGCGTCCTGGTGATTTCCTGTTGGCTCTGTTGTTGTTGACCAGCGCTGACAGGGTCTTTGAAAAAAAGGGTGCCCGTTGTATTGATTTCCAAAAATGTGATGGAAAGTCAGGTAGCAAAGATGGGGTATTCAAACGTAAACGACCACGCCAGCGATTGGATGAGTCAGGCGCTTTATCAAATAACTCAGGGTCAAAACCCCCACCAGAGCGTAAGCTTGGTGGAGCAATCAACCGCAGGCATTGCGGAGCTTTGCCTCGAAGGTTGTGTCGCTTAGGTGGCGTTCACTCGCCACCTAAAGCATGTGGAGCGAAGCGACATCCTTATTGACGAGCAGATGCCGGCAGAGCTGTGATCCGTGCTGTCAAAAACAAACGTCGGACTATCATTACCCCTTGACTGGATACAGAAAAGTCCCCCCGGACAGACGTCATCGCCCCATACCTGAAATCCTGGCATGTGGCGATTAATGTTGATGTCATCAAAACGACCCTGAAAATGGATCTATTGCCCTGTAAGCGCCCGGAAATGGTGAGAAAAGACATAGCCATCAACTTTTTTAACTTTCTTAACTTTCTGGTCTGCAACCTGATACGAGCACTGGTGGGGAAAAACAGCAAAACAGAGTGACAAGATACCCGGAGAAATCAGCGTTAAAACGGCTCAGGAAACACGGGCATCGTTTCTCCAGATGCTACCAGGCTGCTTTTGTGTCGCCGCTCTGAAGGTTGCTGTAAAAAACTGCGCCTTGTCCGGGTTGATGGTGGCTACAGGGGAAAATAACGTGATGGGGTTAATGAACGGTTTACCTTTGCCCTCAGTGTTGTACGCCAACGTGATGATCAAAAGGGTTTCAACGTATTACCCTGACGCCGGGTTGTAGTTTTTGAGGGTTTTTTGAGGCTATCTTTACTGCCATCGACTCTCCTGACTCCTGACTACGCTTTACGCGGGCAATGTGAACGCAACCCTGCGTTGAATGCCTCGCAATAGCTTGCTGTTACTGGTCATTCTGCCTTGTTCTGACGTCCAGCCTGCCATGTTCATCAGGGGGGTTAGAAAAGACGATGGGCATAACAGGGTCTGACAGATACCCTCTAAACATCAAAAGTCAGTCATCCTGAGGGCAGAGCCGAACCGGACAACGACAGACCGGAAACGTCAAAGCACACATCCGGCTCACATCCATGCACCAGGGGGAAGCAAATCTTCAAAATTAAAGAGTCCCTGCTCTTCTTCTTCTACAGCAAGCTCAATGGATTGCACAGGTGGCTCTTCCGGACCCTGGGTAACGTTTGTTATTGTTGCATGGGGCAATTCAGTTGTCACAACAGTGGCAGTTGCTTCCGGGGTCACTATTCTGGATACGGTGACATCACTATTACTGATTGTTGGATGGGTAAACGTGTGAGTGATACAGGTCACCGGGCCGGCGGAAGCGTCTTGCTCGGTGTTTATAATCATGGGAGAGAGCTGAAGATGGGGGTGCCGGGATTTAATATGTTTATTGAGGTTTTGCCTTCGCGTATAAGACTTATTGCAGTCAGGACATTGAAAAGGCTTTTTTTTCATATGAACTGGCTGGTGCCTTTGTAAAGTAGATCGCTGTTTAAAAGACTTATCACAGAGAGTGCATTTATAAGCTCTTTCTTCGGCATGGATTCGTTGGTGCTGAGCGAGATTATATGAGGTTGTGAATTGCTTTGCACAGAAACCACATTGAAAGGGCTTTTCTCCCGTATGGGTTCGCTCGTGCACATCACGAATACTGGTGGTTGAAAAAGCCTTTTCACAGTGATGGCACTTATAAGGCCTTTCTCCCGTGTGAGTTAGTATGTGTCTCACAAGCAGGAATTTTCTAGTGAACGTCTTCTTACAAAGAGTACAAGTATGTTCACCCATTGCCAGAACCTCCTTACTGACTGGTCAGCAATGTTTTCGTATCAGTGATGTTTACCAAACGTCTTTGCATGGAGCAATGAGGACGGTTGCCGGACAACAACCAACAGCGTTACCGCACTCTATACCCATGTTCGTACCCTCGGGTCCAGACCGGGCAAGCCTCATGGATCGTTGTCAGCAAAGGCGTAAGGGTGTGGTTCTGAATTATTTCATGCCAGAGCTGCCACCCACTCAAGAGCAGAAAACCATTCCCGGCAAACTGGCTGTTACATCAATGGTGGTAATGACTTAAGACGCAATGCCAGAAACTGTTCAAGAAAAGAAATGACTATAAAGGTCAATGGATTGTAAACTCACCCTCGTCAGCAATCTATGACCAGGTATAAACCTGAATACCTGTCCCTTGCGGATAATTGTCTTTGTCAATTTGTCCAGACTGATGAGAATACGCCATGGCAAAAACAGGATCAACCTTTGATCAGTAGAGTACGCTGATAACACTGTATAATGCGGTGTTTTTGCTACGTTAATGCCTGACACCGAGGAAAACCAAAAAGAATATCCGCAGCCAGGCACTCAAAAAAAAGGCACTGATTTCCCTGTTCTCAGGATACTTGTTCTGATATGTCCTGGCAGCGGCGCACTACCCGACGTGGCTGTCGCTCCCTGTAAAGGGAAAGAAACAGGGGAGCAGGCTTTGCCCAGGACGTTGCTATCCCGTCTGCGTCCTGGCGGATTGCCTGTTGGCTCTGTTGTTGCCGGCCAGCGCTGACAGGGTCTTTGAAAAAAAGGGTGCCCGATGTATTGATTGTCGACAATGTGATGGAAAGTCAGGTAGCAAGGATAGGGTATTCAAACGTAAACGACCACGCCAGCGATTGGATGAGTCAGACGCTTTATGAGCAGATGCCGGCAGAGCTGCGATCAGTGCTGTCAAAAACAAACGTCAGACTATCATTACCCCTTTACTGGATGCAGAAAAGTCCCCCCGGACAAACGTATCGCCCCATACCTGAAACCCTGGCATGTGGCGATTAATGTTGATGTCATCAAAACGACCCTGAAAATGGATCTATTGCCCTGTAAGCGCCCGAAAATGGTGAGAAAAGACATAGCCATCAACTTTTTTAACTTTCTTAACTTTCTGGTCTGCAACCTGATACGAGCACTGGTGGGGAAAAACAGCAAAATAGAGTGACAAGACACCCAGAGAAATCAGCGTTAAAACGGCTCAGGAAACACGGGCATCGTTTCTCCAGATGCTACCAGGCTGCTTTTGTGTCGCCGCCCTGAAGGTTGCTGTAAAAAACTGCGCCTTGTCCGGGTTGATGGTGGCTACAGGGGAAAATAACGTGATGGGGTTAATGAACGGTTTACCTTTGCCCTCAGTGTTGTACGCCAACGTGATGATCAAAAGGGTTTCAACGTATTGCCTCGACGCCGGATTGTAGTTTTTAAGCGTTTTTTGAGGCTATCTTTACTACCATCGACTCCCCCGACTACGCTTTACGCGGGCAATGTGAACGCAACCCTGCGTTGAAATGCCTCGCAATAGTTTGCTGTTACTGGTCATTCTGCCTTGTTCTGACGTCCAGCTTGCCATGTTCATCAGGGGGGTTAGAAAAGACGATGGGCATAACAGGGTCTGACAGATACCCTCTAAACATCAAAAGTCAGTCATCCTGAGGGCAGAGCCGAACGGGACAACCACAGACCGGAAACGTCAAAGCACGCATCTGGCTCACATCCATGTACCAGGGGGAAGCAAATCTTCAAAATTAAAGAGTCCCTGCTCTTCTTCTGTAGCAAGCTCAATGGATTGCACAGGTGGCTCTTCCAGACCCTGGGTAACGTTTGTTATTGTTGCATGGGGCAATTCAGTTGTCACAACAGTGGCAGTTGCTTCCGGGCTCACTATTCTGGATACGGTGACATCACTATTACTGATTGTTGGATTGGTAAACGTGTGAGTAATACAGGTCACCGGGCCGAGGGAAGCGTCTTGCCCGGTGTTTATAATCATGGGAGGGAGCTGGAGATGGGGGTGCCGGGATTTAATATGTTTATTGAGGTCATGCCTTCGCGTATAAGACTTATTGCAGTCAGGACATTGAAAAGGCTTTTCTTTGCTATGAACTGACTGGTGATTTTTTAAATGACTTGCATTTTTAAAAGACTTATCACAGAGAGTGCATTGAAAAGCTCTTTCTCCGGTATGGATTCGTTGGTGCCTGGCGAGATCAGTTGGGAATCTGAAAGACTTTGAACAGAAACCACATTGATAGGGCCTTTCTCCCGTATGGGTTCGCTCGTGCTTTTTACGATAACTGCTGGTTGAAAAAGCCTTTTGACAGTGATGGCACTTATAAGGCTTTTCTCCCGTGTGAGTTCGTATGTGTATCACAAGCTGGTATTCTGTAATGAACGTCTTCTTACAAAAAGTACAAGTATGTTCACCCATTGCCAGAACCTCCTTACTGACTGGTCAGCAATGTTTTCGTATCAGTGATGTTTACCAAACGTCTTTGCATGGAGCAATGAGGACGGTTGCCGGACAACAACCAACAGCGTTACCGCACTCTATACCCATGTTCGTACCCTCGGGTCCAGACCGGGCAAGCCTCATGGATCGTTGCCAGCAAAGGCGCAAGGGTGTGGTTCTGAATTATTTCATGCCAGAGCTGCCACCCACTCAAGAGCAGAAAACCATTCCCGGCAAACTGGCTGTTACATCAATGGTGGCAATGACTTAAGACGCAATGCTAGAAACTGTTCAAGAAAAGAAATGACTATAAAGGTCAATGGATTATAAACTCACCCTCGTCAGCAATCTATGATCAGATATAAACCTGAATACCTGTCCCTTGCGGATAATTGTCTTTGTCAATTTGTCCAGACTGATGAGAATACGCCATGGCAAAAACATGATCAACCTTTGATCAGTAGAGCACGCTGATAACACTGTATAATGCGGTGTTTTTGCTACGTTAATGCCTGACACCGAGCAAAACCAAAAAGAATATCCGCAGCCAGGCACTCAAAAAAAAGGCACTGGTTTCCCTGTCTCAGGATACTTGTTCTCATATTACCCCTTGACTGGATGCAGAAAAGTCCCCCCGGACAGACGTCATCGCCCCATACCTGAAATCCTGGTATGTGGCGATTAATGTTGATGTCATCAAAACGACCCTGAAAATGGATCTATTGCCCTGTAAGCGCCCGGAAATGGTGAGAAAAGACATAGCCATCAACTTTCTTAACTTTCTTAACTTTCTGGTCTGCAACCTGATACGAGCACTGGTGAGGAAAAACAGCAAAATAGAGTGACAAGATACCCGGAAAAATCAGCGTTAAAACGGCTCAGGAAACATGGGCATCGTTTCTCCAGATGCTACCAGGCTGCTTTTGTGTCGCCGCCCTGAAGGTTGCTGTAAAAAACTGCGCCTTGTCCGGGTTGATGGTGGCTACAGGGGAAAATAACGTGATGGGGTTAATGAACGGTTTACCTTTGCCCTCAGTGTTGTACGCCAACGTGATGATCAAAAGGGTTTCAACGTATTGCCTCGACGCCGGATTGACGCCGGATTGACGCCGGATTGTAGTTTTTAAGCGTTTTTTGAGGCTATCTTTACTACCATCGACTCCCCTGACTACGCTTTACGCGGGCAATCTGAATGCCAACCCTGCGTTGAAATACCTCGCAATAGCTTGCTATTACTGGTCATTCTGCCTTGTTCTGACGTCCAGCCTGCCATGTTCATCAGAGTGGTTAGAAAAGACGATGGGCATAACAGGGTCTGACAGACACCCTCTAAACATCAAAAGTCAGTCATCCTGAGGGCAGAGCCGAACGGGACAACCACAGACCGAAAACGTCAAAGCACGCATCCGGCTCACATACATGCATCAGGGGGAAGCAAATCTTCAAAATTAAAGAGTCCCTGCTCTTCTTCTGCTTCTGCAGCAAGCTCAATGGATTGCACAGGTGGCTCTTCCGGACCCTGGGTAACGTTTGTTATTGTTGCATGGGGCAATTCAGTTGTCATAACAGTGGCAGTTGCTTCCGGGGTCACTATTCTGGATACGGTGACATCACTATTACTGATTGTTGGATGGGTAAACGTGTGAGTGATACAGGTCACTGGGCCGGCGGAAGCGTCTTGCTCGGTGTTTATAATCATGGGAGGGAGCTGGAGATGGGGGTGCCGGGATTTAATATGTCCTTTGAGGCCATTTCTTCCCTTATAAGACTTATTGCATTCAGGACATTGAAAAGGCTTTTCTTTGCTATGAACTGACTGGTGATCTCTTAAATGCTGTGCATTTTTAAAAGACCTATCACAGAGAGTGCATTGAAAAGCTCTTTCTCCGGTATGGATTCGTTGGTGCCTGGCGAGATCAATTGAGCGTCTGAAAGACTTTGAACAGAAACCACATTGATAGGGCTTTTCTCCCGTATGGGTTCGCTCGTGCACATCACGAAGACCGGTGGTTGAAAAAGCCTTTTCACAGTGATGGCAATTATAAGGCCTTTCTCCCGTGTGGGTTCGCATGTGTCTCACAAGCCGGTAGTTGGTAGGGAACGTCTTCTTACAAATAGTACAAGTATGTTCACCCATTGCCAGAACCTCCTTACTGACTGGTCAGCAATGTTTTCGTATCAGTGATGTTTACCAGACGTCTTTGCATGGAGCAATGAGGACGGTTGCCGGACAACAACCAACAGCGTTACCGCACTCTATACCCATGTTCGTACCCTCGGGTCCAGACCGGGCAAGCCTCATGGATCGTTGCCAGCAAAGGCGTAAGGGTGTGGTTCTGAATTATTTCATGCCAGAGCTGTCACCCACTCAAGAGCAGAAAACCATTCCCGGCAAACTGGCTGTTACATCAATGGTGGCAATGACTTAAGACGCAATGCCGGAAACTGTTCAAGAAAAGAAATGACTATAAAGGTCAATGGATTGTAAACTCACCCTGGCCAGCAATCTATGACCAGGTATAAACCTGAATACCTGTCCCTTGCGGATAATTGTCTTTGTCAATTTGTTCAGACTGATGAGAATACGCCATGGCAAAAACATGATCAACCTTTGATCAGTAGAGCACGCTGATAACACTGTATAATGCGGTGTTTTTGCTACGTTAATGCCTGACACCGAGCAAAACCAAAAAGCATATCCTCAGCCAGGCACTCAAAAAAAGGCACTGGTTTCCCTGTCTCAGGATACTTGTTCTGTATGCCTTGGCAGCGGCGCACTACTCGACCTCGCTGTCACTCTGTGAAGGGAAAGAAACAGGGGAGCAGGCTTTGCCCAGGACGTTGCTATCCCGTCTGCGTCCTGGTGATTTCCTGTTGGCTCTGTTGTTGTCGGCCAGCGCTGACAGGGTCTTTGAAAAAAGGGTGCCCGTTGTATTGATTGTCGACAATGTGATGGAAAGTCAGGTAGCAGGGATGGGGTATTCAAACGTAAACCACCACGCCAGCGATTGGATGAGTCAGACGCTTTATGAGCAGATGCCGGCAGAGCTGCGATCCGTGCTGTCAAAAACAAACGTCGGACTATCATTACCCCTTGACTGGATGCAGAAAAGTCCCCCCGGACAGACGTCATCGCCCCATACCTGAAATCCTGGCATGTGGCGATTAATGTTGATGTCATCAAAACGACCCTGAAAATGGATATATTGCCCTGTAAACGCCCGGAAATGGTGAGAAAAGACATAGCCATCAACTTTCTTAACTTTCTTAACTTTCTTAACTTTCTGGTCTGCAACCTGATACGAGCACTGGTGGGGAAAAACAGCAAAACAGATTGACAAGATACCCGGATAAATAAGCGTTAAAACGGCTCAGGAAACACGGGCATCGTTTCTCCAGATGCTACCAGGCTGCTTTTGTGTCGCCGCCCTGAAGGTTGCTGTAAAAACTGCGCCTTGTCCGGGTTGATGGTGGCTACAGGGGAAAATAACGTGATGGGGTTAATGAACGGTTTACCTTTGCCCTCAGTGTTGTACGCCAACGTGATGATCAAAAGGGTTTCAACGTATTGCCTCGACGCCGGATTGACGCCGGATTGTAGTTTTTAAGCGTTTTTTGAGGCTATCTTTACTACCATCGACTCCCCCGACTACGCTTTACGCGGGCAATGTGAACGCAACCCTGCGTTGAAATGCCTCGCAATAGTTTGCTGTTACTGGTCATTCTGCCTTGTTCTGACGTCCAGCTTGCCATGTTCATCAGGGGGGTTAGAAAAGACGATGGGCATAACAGGGTCTGACAGACACCCTCTAAACATCAAAAGTCAGTCATCCTGAGGGCAGTGCCGAACCGGATAACCACAGACCGGAAACTTCAAAGCACACATCCGGCTCACTTTCATAGACCAAGGGGAAGCAAATCTTCAAAATTAAAGAGTCCCTGCCCTTCTTCTTCTTCTGCAGCAAGCTCAATGGATTGCACAGGTGGCTCTTCCGGACCCTGGGTAACGTTTGTTATTGTTGCATGGGGCAATTCAGTTGTCATAACAGTGGCAGTTGCTTCCGGGGTCACTATTCTGGATACGGTGACGTCACTATTACTGATTGTTGGATGGGTAAATGTGTGAGTAATACAGGTCACCGGGCCGAGGGAAGCGTCTTGCTCGGTGTTTATAATCATGGGAGGGAGCTGGAGATAGGGGTGCTGGGATTTCATATGTTCTTTGAGTTTATGTCTTCGCGTATAAGACTTATTGCAGCCAGGACATTGAAAAGGCTTTTTTTTCATATGAACTGACTGGTGATTTTGTAAAGTAGATCGCTGTTTAAAAGACTTATCACAGAGAGTGCATTTATAAGCTCTTTCTCCGGTATGGATTCGTTGGTGCTCAGCGAGATTAGATGAGTCTCTGAAAAACTTTGCACAGAAACCACATTGAAAGGACCTGTATCCCGCATGGTTTCGCTCGTGCTTTTTACATTCATATGGGTTTGCAAAAGTCTTTTCACAGTGATGGCAGTTATAAGGCCTTTCCAGCGTGTGAATTTGTCGTATATGCGCTGCAAGCGTACTTGGTCTATTGAATGTTTTCCTGCAAAAATGACAAGTATGTTCACCCATTGCCAGAACCTCCTTACTGACTGGTCAGCAATATTTTCGTATCAGTGATGTTTACCAAACGACTTTGCATGGAGCAATGAGCACGGTTGCTGGACAATAACCAACAGCGTTACCGCGCTCTATAGCCATGTTCGTACCCTCAGGTTCAGACCGGGCAAGCCTCATGGATAGTTGCCAACAAAGGCGTAAGGGTGTGATTCTCAATTCTCTCATGCCAGAGCTGCCACTCACTCAGGAGCAGAAAATCATTCCCGGCAAACTGGCTGTTACATCAATGGTGGCAATGACTTAAGACGCAATGCCTGAAATACCAGAAACTGTTCAGGAAGAGAAATGACTATAAAAGTCAATGGATTGTAAGCTCACCCTGGTCAGCAATCTACGAACAAGTATAAACCTGAATACCTGTCCCTCGCTGATAATTGTCTTTGTTAATTTGTCCAGACTGCTGAGAATATGCCATGGCAAATCATGATCAACCTTTAACCAGCAGACACGCTGATAACACTGAATAATCCAGTGTTTTTGCTATGTTAATGCCTGACACCGAGGAAAACCAAAAAGAATATCCGCAGCCAGGCACTCAAAAAAAGGCACCGGTTTCCCTGTCTCAGGATACTTGTTCTGTATGCCTTGGCAGCGGCGCACTACTCGACCTCGCTGTCACTCTGTGAAGGGAAAGAAACAGGGGAGCAGGCTTTGCCCAGGACGTTGCTATCCCGTCTGCGTCCTGGTGATTTCCTGTTGGCTCTGTTGTTGTCGGTCAGCGCTGACAGGGTCTTTGAAAAAAGGATGCCCGTTGTATTGATTGTCGACAATGTGATGGAAAGTCAGGGAGCAAGGATGAGGGTATTCAAACGTAAACAACCACGCCAGCGATTGGATGAGTCAGACGCTTTATGAGCAGATGCCGGCAGAGCTGCGATCCGTGCTGTCAAAAACAAACGTCGGACTATCATTACCCCTTGACTGGATGCAGAAAAGTCCCCCCGGACAGACGTCATCGCCCCATACCTGAAATCCTGGCATGTGGCGATTAATGTTGATGTCATCAAAACGACCCTGAAAATGGATCGGTAGTGGGCTAAACCTGTGATTTTGCATGAATATCAACCCCGAATTCGAGCTTATTTATCAGTAGACCGATGACGATGTCATGCATTTTCTCCAGCTTTGAAAAGCAGATTGTTTTACGCGCCAGACGCTTGATCCAAGTTCTGAAATTCAGATTCTTTCTCTCGATTTTTTGCGTATTTCGCTTGCCAATCTCGTGCTTTTCCTTGTCGAGATGTCGTTCATAAGCTCCCCAGTCATCCGTGTAAAATCGCTTAATATTAAAGGGAGCCAGAAGCGCTTTGAGCTTTTTAAAAACCTCGTCTTTACGCCTGCCAAAGACGTAGGCAAGGATTGTGTTGGTTGTATGATCTATGGCATACCAAAGCCATCGCTGATTCGATTTTTTAGAAACAAACGACCACTGCTCATCCATCTCAGCCTCTTCGCAGGCAAGGTATACAGAGACTTTGGTATACTCACCGGGCGACAGGGTTTTGATGTTTGGGTTAACCTCCACCAGACTGCTTTCTGTATTTTTGAGTGCACTGATAACAGTCGATTTGCTAATGCCAAGCACCCTGCTTGTATCTCTAATGCCACTGCCGTTAACAGCCATTTCAATAGCTTGCTCTTTAGTGCCTTTTACGTATGCCTTGTAGCGATATTCGAGCATAAACGTTTTGGTACTACAGCTATTGTTGCAGCAGCGATAACGAGGTACCCCGTGAGCGCTGCGGCCTATTATCTTTACGCTTTTGCTGCCACAGTTTGTGCAGTTAACTTCTGTATAACACGTCATTCGACATATTATATAAAAATCACAGGTTTAGCCCACCACCGTCTTTTATATCTTCAAAATTAAAGAGTCCCTGCTCTTCTTCTTCTGCAGCAAGCTCAATGGATTGCACAGGTGGCTCTTCCGGACCCTGGGTAACGTTTGTTATTGTTGCATGGGGCAATTCAGTTGTCATAACAGTGGCAGTTGCTTCCGGGCTCACTATTCTGGATACGGTGACATCACTATTACTGATTGTTGGATTGGTAAACGTGTGAGTGATACAGGTCACCGGGCCGAGGGAAGCGTCTTGCTCGGTGTTTATAATCATGGGAGGGAGCTGGAGATGGGGGTGCTGGGATTTAATATGTCTTTTGAGGCTATCTCTTCGCGGATAAGACTTATTGCAGTCAGGACATTGAAAAGGCTTTTCTTTGCTATGAACTGACTGGTGATATTTTAAATGATGTGCATTTTTAAAAGACCTATCACAGAGAGTGCATTGATAAGCTCTTTCTCCGGTATGGATTCGTTGGTGCCTGGCGAGATCAGATGAGGTTGTGAAAGACTTTGCACAGAAACCACATTGATAGGGTTTTTCTCCCGTATGGGTTCGCTCGTGCACATCACGATTACCGGTGGTTGAAAAAGCCTTTTCACAGTGATGGCACTTATAAGGCCTTTCTCCCGTGTGAGTTCGTATGTGTCTCACAAGCAGGTATTCTGTAGTGAACGTTTTCTTACAAATAGTACAAGTATGTTCACCCATTGCCAGAACCTCCTTTCTGACTGGTCAGCAATGTTTTCGTATCAGTGATGTTTACCAAACGTCTTTGCATGGAGCAATGAGGACGGTTGCCGGACAACAACCAACAGCGTTACCGCACTCTATACCCATGTTCGTACCCTCGGGTCCAGACCGGGCAAGCCTCATGGATCGTTGCCAGCAAAGGCGTAAGGGTGTGGTTCTGAATTATTTCATGCCAGAGCTGCCACCCACTCAAGAGCAGAAAACCATTCCCGGCAAACTGGCTGTTACATCAATGGTGGCAATGACTTAAGACGCAATGCCAGAAGCTGTTCAAGAAAAGAAATGACTATAAAGGTCAATGGATTGTAAACTCACCCTGGTCAGCAATCTATGACCAGGTATAAACCTGAATACCTGTCCCTTGCGGATAATTGTCTTTGTCAATTTGTCCAGACTGATGAGAATACTCCATGGCAAAAACATGATCAACCTTTGATCAGTAGAGCACGCTGATAACACTGTATAATGCGGTGTTTTTGCTACGTTGGTAGTGGGCTAAACCTGTGATTTTGCATGAATATCAACCCCGAATTCGAGCTTATTTATCAGTAGACCGATGACGATGTCATGCATTTTCTCCAGCTTTGAAAAGCAGATTGTTTTACGCGCCAGACGCTTGATCCAAGTTCTGAAATTCAGATTCTTTCTCTCGATTTTTTGCGTATTTCGCTTGCCAATCTCGTGCTTTTCCTTGTCGAGATGTCGTTCATAAGCTCCCCAGTCATCCGTGTAAAATCGCTTAATATTAAAGGGAGCCAGAAGCGCTTTGAGCTTTTTAAAAACCTCGTCTTTACGTCTGCCAAAGACGTAGGCAAGGATTGTGTTGGTTGTATGATCTATGGCATACCAAAGCCATCGCTGATTCGATTTTTTAGAAACAAACGACCACTGCTCATCCATCTCAGCCTCTTCGCAGGCAAGGTATACAGAGACTTTGGTATGCTCACCGGGCGACAGGGTTTTGATGTTTGGGTTAACCTCCACCAGACTGCTTTCTGTATTTTTGAGTGCACTGATAACAGTCGATTTGCTAATGCCAAGCACCCTGCTTGTATCTCTAATGCCACTGCCGTTAACAGCCATTTCAATAGCTTGCTCTTTAGTGCCTTTTACGTATGCCTTGTAGCGATATTCGAGCATAAACGTTTTGGTACTACAGCTATTGTTGCAGCAGCGATAACGAGGTACCCCGTGAGCGCTGCGGCCTATTATCTTTACGCTTTTGCTGCCACAGTTTGTGCAGTTAACTTCTGTATAACACGTCATTCGACATATTATATAAAAATCACAGGTTTAGCCCACCACCATATCTTCAAAATTAAAGAGTCCCTGCTCTTCTTCTGCAGCAAGCTCAATGGATTGCACAGGTGGCTCTTCCGGACCCTGGGTAACGTTTGTTATTGTTGCATGGGGCAATTCAGTTGTCATAACAGTGGCAGTTGCTTCCGGGGTCACTATTCTGGATACGGTGACATCACTATTACTGATTGTTAGATTGTTAAACGTGTGAGTAATACAGGTCACCGGGCCGGCGGAAGCGTCTTGCCCGGTGCTTATAACCATCGGAGGGAGCCGAAGATGGGGGTGCCGGGATTTAATATGTCTTTTGAGTCTATGTCTTCCCCTATAAGACTTATTGCATTCAGGACATTGAAAAGGCTCTTCTTCCGTATGAACTGACTGGTGATTTTGTAAATGTTGTTGATTTTTAAAAGACTTATCACAGGGAGTGCATTGATAAGCTCTTTCTCCGGTATGGACTCGTTGGTGCTTGGCGAGATTAGATGAGTTTCCGAAAGACTTTGCACAGAAACCACATTGATAGAGCTTTTCTCCCGTATGGGTTCGCTCGTGCACATCACGAGTACTGCTGGTTGAAAAAGCCTTTTCACAGTGATGGCACTTATAAGGCCTTTCTCCCGTGTGAATTCGCATGTGTCTCACAAGCAGGTATTGTGCAGTGAACGTCTTCTTACAAAGAGTACAAGTATGTTCACCCATTGCCAGAACCTCCTTACTGACTGGTCAGCAATGTTTTCGTATCAGTGATGTTTACCAAACGACTTTGCATGGAGCAATAAGGACTGTTGCCGGACAACAACCAACAGCTTTATCGCACTCTATACCCATGTTCGTACCCTCGGGTCCAGACCGGGCAAGCCTCATGGATCGTTGCCAGCAAAGGCGTAAGGGTGTGGTTCTGAATGATTTCATGCCAGAGCTGCCACCCACTCAAGAGCAGAAAACCATTCCCGGCAAACTGGCTGTTACATCAATGGTGGCAATGACTTAAGACGCAATGCCGGTAACTGTTCAAGAAAAGAAATGACTATAAAGGTCAATGGATTGTAAACTCACCCTCGTCAGCAATCTATGACCAGGTATAAACCTGAATCCCTGTCCCTTGCGGATAATTGTCTTTGTCAATTTGTCCAGACTGATGAGAATACGCCATAGCAAAAACATGATCAACCTTTGATCAGTAGAGCACGCTGATAACACTGTATAATGCGGTGTTTTTGCTACGTTAATGCCTGACACCGAGGAAAACCAAAAAGAATATCCGCAGCCAGGCACTCAAAAAAAGGCACTGGTTTCCCTGTCTCAGGATACTTGTTCTGATATGTCCTGGCAGCGGCGCACTACCCGACCTCGCTGTCACTCCTGTGAAGGGAAAGAAACAGGGGAGCAGGCTTTGCCCAGGACGTTGCTATCCCGTCTGCGTCCTGGTGATTTCCTGTTGGCTCTGTTGTTGTCGGCCAGCGCTGACAGGGTCTTTGAAAAAAAGGGTGCCCGTTGTATTGATTGTCGACAATGTGATGGAAAGTCAGGTAGCAAGGATGGGGTATTCAAACGTAAACGACCATGCCAGCGATTGGATGAGTCAGACGCTTTATGAGCAGATGCCGGCAGAGCTACAATCGGTGCGGTCAAAAACAAACGTCGGACTATCATTACCCTTTGACTGGATGCAGAAAAGCCCCTCCGGACAGACGTCATCGCCCCATACCTGAAATCCTGGCATGTGGCGATTAATGTTGATGTCATCAAAACGACCCTGAAAATGGATCTATTGCCCTGTAAGCGCCCGGAAATGGTGAGAAAAGACATAGCCATCAACTTTTTTAACTTTCTTAACTTTCTGGTCTGCAACCTGATACGAGCACTGTTGGGGAAAAACAGCAAAATAGAGTGACAAGATACCCGGAGAAATCAGCGTTAAAACGGCTCAGGAAACACGGGCATCGTTTCTCCAGATGCTACCAGGCTGCTTTTGTGTCGCCGCCCTGAAGGTTGCTGTAAAAAACTGCGCCTTGTCCGGGTTGATGGTGGCTACAGGGGAAAATAAGGTGATGGGGTTAATGAACGGTTTACCTTTGCCCTCAGTGTTGTACGCCAACGTGATGATCAAAAGGGTTTCAACGTATTGCCTCGACGCCGGATTGTAGTTTTTAAGCGTTTTTTGAGGCTATCTTTACTACCATCGACTCCCCTGACTACGCTTTACGCGGGCAATGTGAACGCAACCCTGCGTTGAAATGCCTCGCAATAGTTTGCTGTTACTGGTCATTCTGCCTTGTTCTGACGTCCAGCCTGCCATGTTCATCAGAGTGGTTAGAAAAGACGATGGGCATAACAGGGTCTGACAGACACCCTCTAAACATCAAAAGTCAGTCATCCTGAGGGCAGAGCCGAACGGGACAACCACAGACCGAAAACGTCAAAGCACGCATCCGGCTCACATACATGCATCAGGGGGAAGCAAATCTTCAAAATTAAAGAGTCCCTGCTCTTCTTCTGCAGCAAGCTCAATGGATTGCACAGGTGGCTCTTCCGGACCCTGGGTAACGTTTGTTATTGTTGCATGGGGCAATTCAGTTGTCATAACAGTCGCAGTTGCTTCCGGGGTCACTATTCTGGATACGGTGACATCACTATTAGTGATTGTTGGATGGGTAAACGTGTGAGTAATACAGGTCACCGGGCCGGCGGAAGCGTCTTGCTCGGTGTTTATAATCATGGGAGGGAGCTGGAGATGGGGGTGGTGGGATTGAATATGTTTTTTAAGGTTATGTCTTTGCGTATAAGACTTATTGCAGTCAGGACATTGAAAAGGCTTTTCTTTGCTATGAACTGACTGGTGATTTTCTAAATGATGTGGTTGTTTAAAAGACTTATCACAGAGAGTGCATTGATAAGCTCTTTCTCCGGTATGGACTCGTTGGTGCCTGGCGAGATCAGTTGGGTTTCTGAAAGACTTTGAACAGAAACCACATTGATAGGGCTTTTCTCCCGTATGGATTCGCTCGTGCCTTTTACAATTACCGGCGGTTGAAAAAGCCTCTTCACAGTGATGGCACTTATAAGGCCTTTCTCCCGTGTGAGTTCGTATGTGTCTCACAAGCAGGGATTTTGCAGTGAACGTCTTCTTACAAATAGTACAAGTATGTTCACCCATTGCCAGAACCTCCTTACTGACTGGTCAGCAATGTTTTCGTATCAGTGATGTTTACCAAACGACTTTGCATGGAGCAATAAGGACGGTTGCCGGACAACAACCAACAGCTTTATCGCACTATATACCCCATGCTCGTAACCACGGGTTCAGACCAGGCAAGCCTAATGGATAGTTGCCAGCAAAGGCGTAAGGGTGTGATTCTCAATTCTCTCATGTCAGAGCTGCCATCCACTCAAGAGCAGAAAACCATTCCCAGCAAACTGGCTGTTACATCAATGGTGGCAATGACTTAAGACGCAATGCCAGAAACTGTTCAAGAAAAGAAATGACTATAAAGGTCAATGGATTGTAAACTCACCCTCGTCAGCAATCTATGACCAGGTATAAACCTGAATACCTGTCCCTTGCGGATAATTGTCTTTGTCAATTTGTCCAGACTGATGAGAATACGCCATGGCAAAAACATGATCAACCTTTGATCAGTAGAGCACGCTGATAACACTGTATAATGCGGTGTTTTTGCTACGTTAATGCCTGACACCGAGGAAAACCAAAAAGAATATCCGCAGCCAGGCACTCAAAAAAAAGGCACTGGTTTCCCTGTCTCAGGATACTTGTTCTCATATGTCCTGGCAGCGGCGCACTACCCGACGTCGCTGTCACTCCTGTGAAGGGAAAGAAACAGGGGAGCAGGACTTGCTCAGGGCGTTGCTATCCCGTCTGCGCCCTGGCGATTTCCTGTTGGCTCTTTTGTTGTCGGCCAGCGCTGACAGGGTCTTTGAAAAAAAGGGTGCCCGTTGTATTGATTGTCGACAATGTGATGGAAAGTCAGGGAGCAAGGATGAGGGTATTCAAACGTAAACGACCACGCCAGCGATTGGATGAGTCAGACGCTTTATGAGCAGATGCTGGCAGAGCTGCGATCCGTGCTGTCAAAAACAAACGTCGGACTATCATTACCCCTTGACTGGATGCAGAAAAGTCCCCCCGGACAGACGTCATCGCCCCATACCTGAAATCCTGGCATGTGGCGATTAATGTTGATGTCATCAAAACGACCCTGAAAATGGATCTATTGCCCTGTAAGCGCCCGGAAACGGTGAGAAAAGACATAGCCATCAACTTTTTGAACTTTCTGGTCTGCAACCTGATACGAGCACTGATGGGGAAAAACAGCAAAACACAGTGACAAGACACCCGGAGAAATCAGCGTTAAAACGGCTCAGGAAACACGGGCATCGTTTCTCCAGATGCTACCAGGCTGCTTTTGTGTCGCCGCCCTGAAGGTTGCTGTAAAAAACTGCGCCTTGTCCGGGTTGATGGTGGCTATAGGGGAAAATGACGTGATTGGGTTAATGAACGGTTTACGTTTGCCCTCAGTGTTGTACGCCAACGTGATGATCAAAAGGGTTTCAACGTATTACCCCGACGCCGGGTTGTCGTTTTTGAGGGTTTTTTGAGGCTATCTTTACTACCATCGGCTCTCCTGACTACGCTTTACGCGGGCAATGTGAACGCAACCCTGCGTTGAAATGCCTCGCAATAGCTTGCTGTTACTGGTCATTCTGCCTTGTTCTGACGTCCAGCTTGCCATGTTCATCAGGGGGGGGTAGAAAAGACGATGGGCGTAACAGGGTCTGACAGACACCCTCTAAACATCAAAAGTCAGTCATCCTGAGGGCAGTGCCGAACCGGACAACCACAGACCGGAAACTTCAAAGCACACATCCGGCTCACTTTCATAGACCAAGGGGAAGCAAATCTTCAAAATTAAAGAGTCCCTGCCCTTCTTCTTCTGCAGCAAGCTCAACGGATTGCACAGGTGGTTCTTCCGGACCCTGCGTAATGTTTGTTATTGTTGCATGGGGCAATTCAGTTGTCACAACAGTGGCAGTTGCTTCCGGGGTCACTATTCTGGATACGGTGACATCACTATTACTGATTGTTGGATTGGTAAACGTGTGAGTAATACAGGTCACCGGGCCGGCGGAAGCGTCTTGCTCGGTGTTTATAATCATGGGAGGGAGCTGGAGATGGGGGTGCTGGGATTTAATATGTTTTTTGAGGTTATGTTTTTGCGTATAGGACTTATTGCAGCCAGGACATTGAAAAGGCTCTCCTTTCGTATGAACTAACTGGTGATTTTTTAAATTAGATCGATGTTTAAAAGACTTATCACAGAGAGTGCATTTATAAGCTCTTTCTTCGCTATGGATTCGTTGGTGCCTGGCGAGATGAGATGAGCTTATGAAAAACTTTGAACAGAAACCACATTGATAGGGCTTTTCTCCCGTATGGGTTCGCTCGTGCAAATCACGATTACCGGTGGTTGAAAAAGCATTTTCACAGTGATGGCACTTATAAGGCCTTTCTCCCGTGTGAGTTCGTATGTGTCTCACAAGCCGCCATTCGGTAGGGAACGTCTTCTTACAAAGAGTACAAGTATGTTCACCCATTGCCAGAACCTCCTTACTGACTGATCAGCAATGTTTTCGTATCAGTGATGTTTACCAAACGTCTTTGCATGGAGCAATGAGGACGGTTGTCGGACAACAACCAACAGCGTTACCGCACTCTATACCCATGTTCGTACCCTCGGGTCCAGACCAGGCAAGCCTCATGGATCGTTGCCAGCAAAGGCGTAAGGGTGTGGTTCTGAATTATTTCATGCCAGAGCTGCCACCCACTCAAGAGCAGAAAACCATTCCCGGCAAACTGGCTGTTACATCAATGGTGGCAATGACTTAAGACGCAATGCCAGAAACTGTTCAAGAAAAGAAATGACTATAAAGGTCAATGGATTGTAAACTCACCCTCGTCAGCAATCTATGACCAGGTATAAACCTGAATACCTGTCCCTTGCGGATAATTGTCTTTGTCAATTTGTCCAGATTGATGAGAATACGCCATGGCAAAAACATGATCAACCTTTGATCAGTAGAGCACGCTGATAACACTGTATAATGCGGTGTTTTTGCTACGTTAATGCCTGACACCGAGCAAAACCAAAAAGAATATCCGCAGCCAGGCACTCAAAAAAAAGGCACTGGTTTCCCTGTCTCAGGATACTTGTTCTGATATGTCCTGGCAGCGGCGCACTACCCGACGTGGCTGTCGCTCCCTGTAAAGGGAAAGAAACAGGGGAGCAGGCTTTGCCCAGGACGTTGCTATCCCGTCTGCGCACTGGTGATTTCCTGTTGGCTCTGTTGTTGTCGGCCAGCGCTGACAGGGTCTTTGAAAAAAAGGGTGCCCGTTGTATTGATTGTCGACAATGTGATGGAAAGTCAGGTAGCAAGGATGGGGTATTCAAACGTAAACGACCACGCCAGCGATTGGATGAGCCAGGCGCTTTATGAGCAGATGCCGGCAGAGCTGCGATCAGTGCTGTCAAAAACAAACGTCAGACTATCATTACCCCTTGACTGGATGCAGAAAAGTCCCCCCGGACAAACGTATCGCCCCATACCTGAAACCCTGGCATCTGGAGATTAATGTTGATGTCATCAAAACGACCCTGAAAATGGATCTATTGCCCTGTAAGCGCCCGGAAATGGTCAGAAAAGACATAGCCATCAACTTTCTTAATTTTCTTAACTTTCTTAACTTTCTTAACTTTCTGGTCTGCAACCTGATACGAGCACTGGTGGGGAAAAACAGCAAAATAGAGTGACAAGATACCCGGAGAAATCAGCGTTAAAACGGCTCAGGAAACACGGGCATCGTTTCTCCAGATGCTACCAGGCTGCTTTTGTGTCGCCGCCCTGAAGGTTGCTGTAAAAAAACTGCGCCTTGTCCCGGTTGATGGTGGCTACAGGGGAAAATAACGTGATGGGGTTAATGAACGGTTTACCTTTGCCCTCAGTGTTGTACGCCAACGTGATGATCAAAAGGGTTTCAACGTATTGCCTCGATGCCGGGTTGTAGTTTTTGAGGATTTTTTGGGGCTATCTTTACTGCCATCGGCTCCCCTGACTACGCTTTACGCGGGCAATCTTAACGCCAGCCCTGCGTTGAAATGCCTCGCAATAGCTTGCTGTTACTGGTCATTCTGCCTTGTTCTGACGTCCAGCTTGCCATATTCATCAGGGGGGTTAGAAAAGACGATGGGCATAACAGGGTCTGACAGACACCCTCTACACATCAAAAGTCAGTCATCCTGAGGGCAGAGCCGAACGGGACAACCACAGACCGGACACTTCAAAGCACACATCCGGCTCACCTCCATGCACCAGGGGGAAGCAAATCTTCAAAATTAAAGAGTCCCTGCTCTTCTTCTGCTACAGCAAGCTCAACGGATTGCACAGGAGGCTCTTCCAGACCCTGGGTAACGTTTGTTATTGTTGCATGGGGTAATTCAGTTGTCACAACAGTCGCAGTTGCTTCCGGGGTCACTATTCTGGATACGGTGACATCACTATTAGTGATTGTTGGATGGGTAAACGTGTGAGTAATACAGGTCACCGGGCCGAGGGAAGCGTCTTGCTCGGTGTTTATAATCAACGGAGCGAGCTGAAGATGGTGGTGCTGGGATTTAATATGTTTATTGAGGCTATTTCTTCGCGTATAAGACTTATTGCAGTCAGGACATTGAAAAGGCTTTTTTTTCATATGAACTGACTGGTGATTTTTTAAATTAGATCGCTGTTTAAAAGACTTATCACAGAGAGTACATTTATAAGCTCTTTCTTCGCCATGGATTCGTTGGTGCCTGGCGAGATCAGTTGAGCCTCTGAAAGACTTTGAACAGAAACCACATTGATAGGGCTTTTCTCCCGTATGGGTTCTCTCGTGGTATTGACAATCGTGTTGGGTTGCAAAAGCCTTTTGACAGTAATAGCAGTTATAAGGCCTTTCCAGCGTGTGAATTCGTCGTATATGCACTGCAAGCGATCCTTGTGTAGTGAATTTATTCTTACAAAAAGTACAAGTATGTTCACCCATTGCCAGAACCTCCTTACTGACTGGTCAGCAATGTTTTCGTATCAGTGATGTTTACCAAACGTCTTTGCATGGAGCAATGAGGACGGTTGCCGGACAACAACCAACAGCGTTACCGCACTCTATACCCATGTTCGTACCCTCAGGTTCAGACCGGGCAAGCCTCATGGATCGTTGCCAGCAAAGGCGTAAGGGTGTGGTTCTGAATTATTTCATGCCAGAGCTGCCACCCACTCAAGAGCAGAAAACCATTCCCGGCAAACTGGCTGTTACATCAATGGTGGCAATGACTTAAGACGCAATGCCAGAAACTGTTCAAGAAAAGAAATGACTATAAAAGTCAATGGATTGTAAACTCACCCTCGTCAGCAATCTATGACCAGGTATAAACCTGAATACCTGTCCCTTGCGGATAATTGTCTTTGTCAATTTGTCCAGACTGATGAGAATACTCCATGGCAAAAACATGATCAACTTTTGATCAGCAGATACTCTGATAACACTGTATAATCCGGTGTTTTTGCTACGTTAATGCCTGATACCGAGCAAAACCAAAAAGAATATCCGCAGCCAGGTACCCAAAAAAGGTACTGGTTTTCCTGTTCTCAGGATACTTGTTCTCATATGTCCTGGCAGCGGCGCACTACTCGACCTCGCTGTCACTCTGTGAAGGGAAAGAAACAGGGGAAGCAGGCCTTGCTCATGACGTTGCTATCCCGTCTGCGTCCCGGCGATTGCCTGTTGGCTCTGTTGTTGTCGACCAGCGCTGACAAGGTCTTTGAAAAAAAGGGTGCCCGTTGTATTGATTGTCGACAATGTGATGGAAAGTCAGGGAGCAAGGATGGGGTATTCAAACGTAAACGACCACGCCAGCGATTGGATGAGTCAGACGCTTTATGAGCAGATGCCGGCAGAGCTGCGATCCGTGCTGTCAAAAACAAACGTCAGACTATCATTACCCTTTGACTGGATGCAGAAAAGCCTCCCCCGGACAGACGTCATCGCCCCATACCTGAAATCCTGGCATGTGGCGATTAATGTTGATGGCATCAAAACGACCCTGAAAATGGATATATTGCCCTGTAAACGCCCGGAAATGGTGAGAAAAGACATAGCCATCAACTTTCTTAACTTTCTGGTCTGCAACCTGATACGAGCACTGGTGAGGAAAAACAGCAAAATAGAGTGACAAGACACCCAGAGAAATCAGCGTTAAAACGGCTCAGGAAACACGGGCATCGTTTCTCCAGATGCTACCAGGCTGCTTTTGTGTCGCCGCCTTGAAGGTTGCTGTAAAAAACTGCGCCTTGTCCCGGTTGATGGTGGCTACAGGGGAAAATAAGGTGATGGGGTTAATGAACGGTTTACCTTTGCCCTCAGTGTTGTACGCCAAAGTGATGATCAAAAGAGTTTCAACGTATTGCCCCGACGCTGGGTTGTGGTTTTTGAGGGTTTTTTGAGGCTATCTTTACTGCCATCGACTCTCCTGACTACGCTTTACGCGGGCAATGTGAACGCAACCCTGCGTTGAAATACCTCGCAATAGCTTGCTGTTACTGGTCATTCTGCCTTGTTCTGACGTCCAGCTTGCCATGTTCATCAGGGGGGTTAGAAAAGACGATGGGCATAACAGGGTCTGACAGATACCCTCTAAACATCAAAAGTCAGTCATCCTGAGGGCAGAGCCGAACGGGACAACCACAGACCGGAAACGTCAAAGCACGCATCCGGCTCACATCCATGCACCAGGGGGAAGCAAATCTTCAAAATTAAAGAGTCCCTGCTCTTCTTCTGCAGCAAGCTCAATGGATTGCACAGGTGGCTCTTCCGGACCCTGGGTAACGTTTGTTATTGTTGCATGGGGTAATTCAGTTGTCATAACAGTGGCAGTTGCTTCCGGGGTCACTATTCTGGATACGGTGACATCACTATTACTGATTGTTGGATTGGTAAACGTGTGAGTAATACAGGTCACTGGGCCGAGGGAAGCGTCTTGCTCGGTGCTTATAATCAACGGAGGGGGCTGGAGATAGGGGTGCCGGGATTTCATATGTTCTTTGAGGCTTTGCCTTCGCGTATAAGACTTATTGCAGTCAGGACATTGAAAAGGCGTTTTTTTCATATGAACTGCCTGGTGATTTTGTAAAGTAGATCGCTGTTTAAAAGACTTATCACAGAGAGTGCATTTATAAGCTCTTTCTTCGGCATGGATTCGTTGGTGCGTAGCGAGATTATGTGAGGTGCTGAATTGCTTTGCACAGAAACCACATTGATAGGGCTTTTCTCCCGTATGGGTTCGCTCGTGCTTTTGACGATCACCGCTGGTTGAAAAAGCCTTTTCACAGTGATGGCACTTATAAGGCCTTTCTCCCGTGTGAGTTCGTATATGTCTCACAAGCTGGGATTTGGTAGGGAACGTCGTCTTACAAATAGTACAAGTATGTTCACCCATTGCCAGAACCTCCTTACTGACTGGTCAGCAATGTTTTCGTATCAGTGATGTTTACCAGACGTCTTTGCATGGAGCAATGAGGACGGTTGCCGGACAACAACCAACAGCGTTACCGCACTCTATACCCATGTTCGTAACCACGGGTTCAGACCAGGCAAGCCTAATGGATAGTTGCCAGCAAAGGCGTAAGGGTGTGATTCTCAATTCTCTCATGTCAGAGCCGCCACTCACTCAAGAGCAGAAAACCATTCCCGGCAAACTGGCTGTTACATCAATGGTGGCAATGACTTAAGACGCAATGCCAGAAACTGTTCAGGAAGAGAAATGACTATAAAAGTCAATGGATTGTAAGCTCACCCTGGTTAGCAATCTACGAACAAGTATAAACCTGAATACCTGTCCCTCGCTGATAATTGTCTTTGTCAATTTGTCCAGACTGATGAGAATACGCCATGGCAAAAACATGATCAACCTTTGATCAGTAGAGCACGCTGATAACACTGTATAATCCAGTGTTTTTGCTATGTTAATGCCTGACACCGAGGAAAACCAAAAAGAATATCCGCAGCCAGGCACTCAAAAAAAAGGCACTGATTTCCCTGTTCTCAGGATACTTGTTCTGATATGTCCTGGCAGCGGCGCACTACCCGACGTCGCTGTCACTCCTGTGAAGGGAAAGAAACAGGGGAGCAGGCTTTGCCCAGGACGTTGCTATCCCGTCTGCGTCCTGGCGATTGCCTGTTGGCTCTGTTGTTGCCGGCCAGCGCTGACAGGGTCTTTGAAAAAAAGGGTGCCCGTTGTATTGATTGTCGACAATGTGATGGAAAGTCAGGGAGCAAGGATGGGGTATTCAAACGTAAACGACCACGCCAGCGATTGGATGAGTCAGACGCTTTATGAGCAGATGCTGGCAGAGCTGCGATCCGTGCTGTCAAAAACAAACGTCAGACTATCATTACACTTTGACTGGATGCAGAAAAGCCCCCCCCGGACAGACGTCATCGCCCCATACCTGAAATCCTGGCATGTGGCGATTAATGTTGATGTCATCAAAACGACCCTGAAAATGGATCTATTGCCCTGTAAGCGCCCGGAAATGGTGAGAAAAGACATAGCCATCAACTTTTTTAACTTTCTTAACTTTCTTAACTTTCTTAACTTTCTTAACTTTCTTAACTTTCTGGTCTGCAACCTGATACGAGCACTGGTGGGGAAAAACAGCAAAATAGAGTGACAAGATACCCGGAGAAATCAGCGTTAAAACGGCTCAGGAAACACGGGTACCGTTTCTTCAGACGCTACCGGGGGCATGGGGTGATTGGCTGGAACAAAAAAACCATGACTATGTTGCATATCATCGGGCAACATATTGTCGGGAATCCACCAGACAGATGGGAACCAGGGGCTGTTAAGAAGCCACCAAAACCTCATAATTCAGTCAGTGCCATTGGCGTCTGGACGCCGTTTGACCGCTTACGGCGTAAACGCCACATCCTGGCTGACACTATTGGCCTGATAATGGCGGTGGTCGTCACATCTGCTGCGATGCAAGAACGTGACAGTACCAGGCTGCTTTTGTGTCGCCCTGGCGGTTGCTGTAAAAAACTGCGCCTTGTCCGGGTTGATGGTGGCTATAGGGGAAAATGACGTGATTGGGTTAATGAACGGTTTACGTTTGCCCTCAGTGTTGTACGCCAACGTGATGATCAAAAGGGTTTCAACGTATTGCCTCGATGCCGGGTTGTAGTTTTTGAGGATTTTTTGGGGCTATCTTTACTGCCATCGGCTCCCCTGACTACGCTTTACGCGGGCAATGTGAACGCAACCCTGCGTTGAAATGCCTCGCAATAGCTTGCTGTTACTGGTCATTCTGCCTTGTTCTGACGTCCAGCTTGCCATGTTCATCAGGGGGGTTAGAAAAGACGATGGACATAACAGGGTCTGACAGACACCCTCTATACATCAAAAGTCAGTCATCCTGAGGGCAGAGCTGAACGGGACAACCACAGACCGGAAACGTCAAAGCACGCATCCGGCTCACATCCATGCACCAGGGGGAAGCAAATCTTCAAAATTAAAGAGTCCCTGCTCTTCTTCTTCTGCTGCAGCAAGCTCAATGGATTGCAAAGGTGGCTCTTCCAGACCCTGGGTAATCCTAAATTCATCAGTTGAGCCGAACACCACCGCCTCGTACGTGTTTGACGTATAAGGCTTGAGCTTTTTGGCTTTATGTTTAGAAGAACATAATAACCTGACCTTTCTTTAAGGGGGTTAAAATACGACACCAAATTTCAGAAGTTAACTGCGCCGCAATCTTTTTTATTGAATCGAAAAAAAAACAGAGTTCATAACAGTGTATGCTCTTGTCAATGTTATTTTTTTTTGCAGTTAACTTTCCAATGGCACTCATTAATAGTGGTCTGCTGGTGATAGATTCTTTGTGTGAATCTGGATTGCTCATCTAACAAATAAAGTCCACCAGTTATAAGCCAATGCAACCATTCTTGATATGAGGGCAACGTTTAGCGTGATACCACCCCAACCCCACTGATTTTTTATTTCATCAAAATTATTTTCACAGGCCCGATCAATGATCCACACCATCATCAAGACTACTTACTAACACTGGAAAACGTCAGGGCCTTCGAGAAAGCTATTTCGCTTTTTCTTATTTTCTTTTTCCAGTAACAAAGCATCTCCCGGCAATCTTCGATCGTCTGGGTTTCATGTTTTAATTCGGACTCCTTGCCTTCCCAGGGCAGCGCGTCCATCCTCCGCTACAGTGCGCATGGTAGAAGGCTTTCTTCACATTAGCTGTCTTTTTCATCTTGAATAGATAGTCGCATCCAGCCTGCTCAAGCTCTGTCATGACTCGATCGGTTCCCCAATCACAATCACCCCGAATAAATTAGGCCAGCACGTTTTTGGAAGGCGTTCCAATAAGTTCCCTAATGAATATTTACTATTCGTTTGGTTACCAGGTTGTACCTCAACTTCAAGGACTTTTTAAATTAGCCATCATGCTCCCCGTTTATGAGGATTATAGCAGCCCCTTCCTGATTAATAAATGCATCGACATCCATTATCCAAGGTAGTTGCTAGCATTCCTGCAAATGATGCTGCATCTGGTCCTCGCCTGGCTGAATCATCACTGACTACTTTTGTCATACCCAGTAATTTCGGATTAATGCCATCACCGACAGTGTTCCAATATTGGCAAACGTTTATGGCCTGAAAGAATTGAAAGAAACAGTGAACCCAATACATTCACTTTTTTGGGTGCATTATTACTTTTGTAAGTCAGAGGGCAATCATCAACCCATGGTTCAAATCGACAACCTGTCTTTAAAAACTGTATAAAAAAAGCAAGCTGTCCCATGGGTGTCACCGATGCGCCAGGTTCCCATTCAACCTGAACTTTACCTTCAAAAGTGTCCACTTCAAGCGTTGCTGTTGCTGTTTACTGAGTTCGGCGTTCACCCTTTGGGTGAACCGGTTTTGGTGATAGAACCATGCTGTATTCAACACAATGGGTTGTAGTTTAGCTGGTATTTTTAACTGAGGATTTTAGGGTAATGTTTGTTATTGTTGCATGGGGCAATTCAGTTGTCACAACAGTGGCAGTTGCTTCCGGGCTCACTATTCTGGATACGGTGACATCACTATTACTGATTGTTGGATTGGTAAATATGTGAGTAATACAGGTCACCGGGTCGAGGGAAGCGTCTTGCCCGGTGCTTATAACCATCGGAGGGAGCTGAAGATGGGGGTGCCGGGATTTAATATGTTTATTGAGGCTTTGCCTTCGCGTATAAGACTTATTGCAGTCAGGACATTGAAAAGGCTTTTCTTTCGTATGAACTGACTGGTGATTTTGTAAAGTAGATTGCTGTGTAAAAGACTTATCACAGAGAGTGCATTGAAAAGCTCTTTCTCCGGTATGGATTCGTTGGTGCCTGGCGAGATCAGTTGAGCTTCTGAAAAACTTTGAACAGAAACCACATTGATAGGGCCTTTCTCCCGTATGGATTCGCTCGTGCCTTTTACAATTAGCGTTGTCTGCAAAAGTCTTTTCACAGTGATGGCACTTATAAGGCTTTTCTCCCGTGTGAGTTCGTATGTGTTTCACAAGCAGGTATTCTGCAGTGAACGTCTTCTTACAAATACGACAAGTATGTTCACCCATTGCCAGAACCTCCTTTCTGACTGGTCAGCAATGTTTTCGTATCAGTGATGTTTACCAAACGTCTTTGCATGGAGCAATGAGGACGGTTGTCGGACAACAACCAACAGCGTTACCGCACTCTATACCCATGTTCGTACCCTCGGGTCCAGACCGGGCAAGCCTCATGGATCGTTGCCAGCAAAGGCGTAAGGGTGTGGTTCTGAATTATTTCATGCCAGAGCTGCCACCCACTCAAGAGCAGAAAACCATTCCCGGCAAACTGGCTGTTACATCAATGGTGGCAATGACTTAAGACGCAATGCCAGAAACTGTTCAAGAAAAGAAATGACTATAAAGGTCAATGGATTGTAAACTCACCCTCGTCAGCAATCTATGACCAGGTATAAACCTGAATACCTGTCCCTTGCGGATAATTGTCTTTGTCAATTTGTTCAGACTGATGAGAATACTCCATGGCAAAAACATGATCAACCTTTGATCAGTAGAGCACGCTGATAACACTGTATAATGCGGTGTTTTTTGCTACGTTAATGCCTGACACCGAGGAAAACCAAAAAGAATATCCGCAGCCAGGCACTCAAAAAAAAGGCACTGATTTCCCTGTTCTCAGGATACTTGTTCCCGACATTCACCACCCCAATCGGGAATAAATCGATTGGTACGTAGACCCTAAAATAAAAATGATTACCGACTGGCTTTCCGTGATGCCTACCACGTGTTTCTCCGTCCCGTTAATAACCCAAACATGAATCCCCTCAAAACAGGTGAAAACCCATCTGCCCGTTGGGTTCTGGCCGGGTTTCTTCTTCATGTCCGGAAACGTTCGGCTCTGCTTTTTTAGCTCAGAGCGGATTCTGTGCTGAATAGCAGCATAGACCATCAGGCAAAGAGTCATGATCATTAACAGGGCTTCTATGCGCTCTGGCTTTTTGAGATACAGGGAAGACACCAGAAAATCCGGGCTTTTCAGAAAACGAAAACCTCTTTCAACCTGTTGCTGTGATTTATAGGTCTTTAACAATTCGGCAGTGTTTAAACGGTCTGTATCGGTATCATTGGTAGCCAACACAAAACATCCCAGTGAGGCTTCCGCATTCCGCCGTGTCTGAATTGATACCGAGCAGCAGCCGCTTATGTAATATTCCAGATGATCAGGTTCTTTCCCTTCACCAGGGCGGCCTTTGCCCTTATAGCAGGGTTTGGACGTGATCTGAGGCTCTGCCTGACAAAGTTTCGATTGCTTCTGCCATTGCTTAAAAGCTTCCATAGCATCTGCTTTACAGCGGAAAGCCTTTTTGCGGAGCTTTTCCAGTTTCTGGCATTCTTTTGTGGATTCTTTCAGCATACGCCTTGTGAGCGTTTTCAACTCTTTCTCCTGACTCTGCTTATTGCGAAACATGACCCAGCGTTGTTCCACGTCGGCATAGTCAGACGACACTTCCACGGCTTCGTAATGCTCAAAACCCTCGACCGCCTTCATGATACGCGATGGCGCACTTTGCACCAGTTCTTTGCTGGCACCGATATTGAGTGGAACTCTGGAAATAAACCACTGATCCTGCTGGTCAAACTCCTTAACAGTGTCGGAGGTGTATAAGGCTGCATCACCGACAAAATATCTGGATTCCAGAGCCGCTTTGAAACTTTTCAGATGTTCAGATACCACCAGTTTGAAGCTGTTCTTATCCGTTACATTGCCACTGGCAGCCTTCATAAACAGAGGAATGCCAGCTTTATTTTCTGTCATCAGAAGCAATATGGCCTGATTCAAATCCGGGCGATGATCACGACTGTAGCCTTTGCATAGCCTGATACAGTTGAGGTCTTCATCGTCCACTTCGCTGTCGCTGTTATAACGACCATCGACATGTATGCTGGTACCATCCAGATTCAGGGCATCGCATGGTAGCTTGAGATGTTTAACAACCTTGATAGCCAGTTCAAAATAGACTTTACTGGCATTGAACTCAAAGAGTTCATCCAGTGTTCTGCCCAGAACTTTGTCGTTTATATGCTCAGGCTCAATACCAGGTCTGATCAACTTATCAAGAGGCTTATTGGCAAAGAAACGGGGGAACATGTGCAGGGATTGCCCGGTAAAGCCCAGACCGTTGATGATCATGGCAACAACCGATTCACCATGGGATATATGCCAGCCATCAGATACTTTGGGAGCTCTCTTATCGATATGTTCGGCGATTCCAAGCTCTTTGCACATTCCAGCCACTAAACCAAGGTGATCCATGACCTGGCTGCGGTATTGAAAAGAAGGCATAAGACGGCTTCCTGATATTTGCTCATCTAATAAATAGCAGAATTCAGGAAAATATCAGGTTGGGTGGTGAATGTCGGTTGTTCTGATATGTCCTGGCAGCGGCGCACTACCCGACGTCGCTGTCACTCCTGTGAAGGGAAAGAAACAGGGGAGCAGGACTTGCTCAGGGCGTTGCTATCCCGTCTGCGCCCTGGTGATTTCCTGTTGGCTCTGTTGTTGCCGACCAGCGCTGACAGGGTCTTTGAAAAAAGGGTGCCCGATGTATTGATTGTCGACAATGTGATGGAAAGTCAGGTAGCAAGGATGGGGTATTCAAACGTAAACGACCACGCCAGCGATTGGATGAGTCAGGCGCTTTATGAGCAGATGCCGGCAGAGCTGCGATCCGTGCTGTCAAAAACAAACGTCGGACTATCATTACCCCTTGACTGGATGCAGAAAAGTCCCCCCGGACAGACGTCATCGCCCCATACCTGAAATCCTGGCATGTGGCGATTAATGTTGATGTCATCAAAACGACCCTGAAAATGGATCTATTGCCCTGTAAGCGCCCGGAAATGGTGAGAAAAGACATAGCCATCAACTTTTTTAACTTTCTTAACTTTCTGGTCTGCAACCTGATACGAGCACTGGTGAGGAAAAACAGCAAAACAGAGTGACAAGACACCCAGAGAAATCAGCGTTAAAACGGCTCAGGAAACACGGGCATCGTTTCTCCAGATGCTACCAGGCTGCTTTTGTGTCGCCGCCCTGAAGGTTGCTGTAAAAAACTGCGGCTTGTCCGGGTTGATGGTGGCTACAGGGGAAAATAACGTGATGGGGTTAATGAACGGTTTACCTTTGCCCTCAGTGTTGTACGCCAACGTGATGGTCAAAAGGGTTTCAACGTATTGCCTCGACGCCGGGTTGTAGTTTTTAAGCGTTTTTTGAGGCTATCTTTACTACCATCGACTCCCCTGACTACGCTTCACGCGGGCAATCTGAATGCCAACCCTGCGTTGAAATACCTCGCAATAGCTTGCTATTACTGGTCATTCTGCCTTGTTCTGACGTCCAGCTTGCCATGTTCATCAGGGGGGTTAGAAAAGACGATGGGCATAACAGGATCTGACAGACACCCTCTAAACATCAAAAGTCAGTCATCCTGAGGGCAGAGCCGAACCGGATAACGACAGACCGGACACTTCAAAGCATACATCCGGCTCACATCCATGCACCAGGGGGAAGCAAATCTTCAAAATTAAAGAGTCCCTGCTCTTCTTCTTCTGCAGCAAGCTCAATGGATTGCACAGGTGGCTCTTCCGGACCCTGGGTAACGTTTGTTATTGTTGCATGGGGTAATTCAGTTGTCACAACAGTGGCAGTTGCTTCCGGACTCACTATTCTGGATACGGTGACATCGCTATTACTGATTGTTGGATTGGTAAACGTGTGAGTAATACAGGTCACCGGGCCGGCGGAAGCGTCTTGCCCGGTGCTTATAACCATCGGAGGGAGCTGGAGATGGGGGTGCCGGGATTTAATATGTCTTTTGAGGCTTTGCCTTCGCGTATAAGACTTATTGCAGTCAGGACATTTAAAAGGCTTTTCTTTGCTATGAACTGACTGGTGATGTTGTAAAGTAGATCGCTGTTTAAAAGACTTATCACAGAGAGTGCATTTATAAGCTCTTTCTTCGGCATGGATTCGTTGGTGCTGAGCGAGATTATATGAGGTTGTGAATTGCTTTGCACAGAAACCACATTGAAAGGGCTTTTCTCCCGTATGGATTCGCTCGTGCGCATTAAGATTACTGGGATCTGAAAAAGCCTTTTCACAGTGATGGCACTTATAAGGCCTTTCTCCCGTGTGAGTTAGTATGTGTCTCACAAGCAGGAATTTTCTAGTGAACGTCTTCTTACAAAGAGTACAAGTATGTTCACCCATTGCCAGAACCTCCTTACTGACTGGTCAGCAATGTTTTCGTATCAGTGATGTTTACTAAACGTCTTTGCATGGAGCAATGAGGACGGTTGCCGGACAACAACCAACAGCGTTACCGCACTCTATACACATGTTCGTACCCTCGGGTCCAGACCGGGCAAGCCTCATGGATCGTTGTCAGCAAAGGCGTAATGGTGTGGTTCTGAATTATTTCATGCCAGAGCTGCCATCCACTCAAGAGCAGAAAACCATTCCCGGCAAACTGGCTGTTACATCAATGGTGGCAATGACTTAAGACGCAATGCCAGAAACTGTTCAAGAAAAGAAATGACTATAAAGGTCAATGGATTGTAAGCTCACCCTCGTCAGCAATCTATGACCAGGTATAAACCTGAACACCTGTCCCTTGCGGATAATTGTCTTTGTCAATTTGTCCAGACTGATGAGAATACGCCATGGCAAAAACATGATCAACCTTTGATCAGTAGAGCACGCTGATAACACTGTATAATGCGGTGTTTTTGCTACGTTAATGCCTGACACCGAGCAAAACCAAAAAGAATATCCGCAGCCAGGCACTCAAAAAAAAGGCACTGATTTCCCTGTTCTCAGGATACTTGTTCTGATATGTCCTGGCAGCGGCGCACTACCCGACGTGGCTGTCGCTCCCTGTAAAGGGAAAGAAACAGGGGAGCAGGCTTTGCCCAGGACGTTGCTATCCCGTCTGCGCCCTGGCGATTTCCTGTTGGCTCTGTTGTTGTCGGCCAGCGCTGACAAGGTCTTTGAAAAAAAGGGTGCCCGTTGTATTGATTGTCGACAATGTGATGGAAAGTCAGGTAGCAAGGATGGGGTATTCAAACGTAAACGACCACGCCAGCGATTGGATGAGCCAGGCGCTTTATGAGCAGATGCTGGCAGAGCTGCGATCCGTGCTGTCAAAAACAAACGTCAGACTATCATTACCCTTTGACTGGATGCAGAAAAGCCCCCCGGACAGACGTCATCGCCCCATACCTGAAATCCTGGCATGTGGCGATTAATGTTGATGTCATCAAAACGACCCTGAAAATGGATCTATTGCCCTGTAAACGCCCGGAAATGGTGAGAAAAGACATAGCCATCAACTTTTTTAACTTTCTTAACTTTCTGGTCTGCAACCTGATACGAGCACTGGTGGGGAAAAACAGCAAAATAGAGTGACAAGATACCCGGAGAAATCAGCGTTAAAACGGCTCAGGAAACACGGGCATCGTTTCTCCAGATGCTACCAGGCTGCTTTTGTGTCGCCGCCCTGAAGGTTGCTGTAAAAAAAACTGCGCCTTGTCGGGGTTGATGGTGGCTACAGGGGAAAATAAGGTGATGGGGTTAATGAACGGTTTACCTTTGCCCTCAGTGTTGTACGCCAAAGTGATGATCAAAAGGGTTTCAACGTATTGCCTCGACGCCGGATTGTAGTTTTTAAGCGTTTTTTGAGGCTATCTTTACTGCCATCGGTTCCCCTGACTACGCTTTACGCGGGCAATCTGAATGCCAACCCTGCGTTGAAATACCTCGCAATAGCTTGCTATTACTGGTCATTCTGCCTTGTTCTGACGTCCAGCCTGCCATGTTCATCAGAGTGGTTAGAAAAGACGATGGGCATAACAGGGTCTGACAGACACCCTCTAAACATCAAAAGTCAGTCATCCTGAGGGCAGAGCCGAACGGGACAACCACAGACCGAAAACGTCAAAGCACGCATCCGGCTCACATACATGCATCAGGGGGAAGCAAATCTTCAAAATTAAAGAGTCCCTGCTCTTCTTCTGCTTCTGCAGCAAGCTCAATGGATTGCACAGGTGGCTCTTCCGGACCCTGGGTAACGTTTGTTATTGTTGCATGGGGCAATTCAGTTGTCATAACAGTGGCAGTTGCTTCCGGGGTCACTATTCTGGATACGGTGACATCACTATTACCGATTGTTGGATTGGTAAACGTGTGAGTGATACAGGTCACCGGGCCGGCGGAAGCGTCTTGCCCGGTGCTTATAACCATCGGAGGGAGCTGGAGATGGGGGTGCTGGGATTTCATATGTCCTTTGAGTCTATCTCTTCGCGTATAAAACTTATTGCAGCCAGGACATTGAAAAGGCTTTTTTTCCATATGAACTGACTGGTGATTTTGTAAAGTAGATCGCTGATTAAAAGACTTATCACAGAGAGTGCATTGAAAAGCTCTTTCTCCGGTATGGATTCGTTGGTGCCTGGCGAAATTAGATGAGGTTGCGAAATACTTTGAACAGAAACCACATTGATAGGGCTTTTCTCCCGTATGGGTTCGCTCGTGCTCATCACGAATACCGGTGGTTGAAAAAGCCTTTTTACAGTGATGGCACTTATGAGGCCTTTCTCCCGTGTGAGTTAGTATGTGTCTCACAAGCAGGAATTTTCTAGTGAACGTCTTCTTACAAATAGTACAAGTATGTTCACCCATTGCCAGAACCTCCTTACTGACTGGTCAGCAATGTTTTCGTATCAGTGATGTTTACCAAACGACTTTGCATGGAGCAATGAGCACAGTTGCTGGACAATAACCAACAGCGTTACCGCACTCTATACCCATGTTCGTATCCTCGGGTCCAGACCAGGCAAGCCTCATGGATCGTTGCCAGCAAAGGCGTAAGGGTGTGGTTCTGAATTATTTCATGCCAGAGCTGCCACCCACTCAAGAGCAGAAAACCATTCCCGGCAAACTGGCTGTTACATCAATGGTGGCAATGACTTAAGACGCAATGCCAGAAACTGTTCAAGAAAAGAAATGACTATAAAGGTCAATGGATTGTAAACTCACCCTCGTCAGCAATCTATGACCAGGTATAAACCTGAATACCTGTCCCTTGCGGATAATTGTCTTTGTCAATTTGTCCAGACTGATGAGAATACGCCATGGCAAAAACATGATCAACCTTTGATCAGTAGAGCACGCTGATAACACTGTATAATGCGGTGTTTTTGCTACGTTAATGCCTGACACCGAGGAAAACCAAAAAGAATATCCGCAGCCAGGCACTCAAAAAAAAGGCACTGGTTTCCCTGTCTCAGGATACTTGTTCTCATATGTCCTGGCAGCGGCGCACTACCCGACGTCGCTGTCACTCCTGTGAAGGGAAAGAAACAGGGGAGCAGGACTTGCTCAGGGCGTTGCTATCCCGTCTGCGCCCTGGCGATTTCCTGTTGGCTCTGTTTTTGTCGGCCAGCGCTGACAGGGTCTTTGAAAAAAAGGGTGCCCGTTGTATTGATTGTCGACAATGTGATGGAAAGTCAGGGAGCAAGGATGAGGGTATTCAAACGTAAACGACCACGCCAGCGATAGGATGAGTCAGGCGCTTTATGAGCAGATGCTGGCAGAGCTGCGATCCGTGCTGTCAAAAACAAACGTCAGACTATCATTACCCTTTGACTGGATGCAGAAAAGCCCCCCCGGACAGACGTCATCGCCCCATACCTGAAATCCTGGCATGTGGCGATTAATGTTGATGTCATCAAAACGACCCTGAAAATGGATCTATTGTCCTGTAAGCGCCCGGAAATGGTGAGAAAAGACATAGCCATCAACTTTTTTAACTTTCTTAACTTTCTGGTCTGCAACCTGATACGAGCACTGGTGGGGAAAAACAGCAAAATAGAGTGACAAGATACCCGGAGAAATCAGCGTTAAAACGGCTCAGGAAACACGGGCATCGTTTCTCCAGATGCTACCAGGCTGCTTTTGTGTCGCCGCCCTGAAGGTTGCTGTAAAAAACTGCGGTTTGTCCGGGTTGATGGTGGCTACAGGGGAAAATAAGGTGATGGGGTTAATGAACGGTTTACCTTTGCCCTCAGTGTTGTACGCCAACGTGATGATCAAAAGGGTTTCAACGTGTTGCCTCGACGCCGGATTGTAGTTTTTAAGCGTTTTTTGAGGCTATCTTTACTACCATCGACTCCCCCGACTACGCTTTACGCGGGCAATGTGAACGCAACCCTGCGTTGAAATACCTCGCAATAGCTTGCTGTTACTGGTCATTCTGCCTTGTTCTGACGTCCAGCCTGCCATGTTCATCAGGGGGGTTAGAAAAGACGATGGGCATAACAGGGTCTGACAGATACCCTCTAAACATCAAAAGTCAGTCATCCTGAGGGCAGAGCCGAACCGGATAACGACAGACCGGAAACGTCAAAGCACGCATCCGGCTCACATCCATGCACCAGGGGGAAGCAAATCTTCAAAATTAAAGAGTCCCTGCTCTTCTTCTGCAGCAAGCTCAATGGATTGCAAAGGTGGCTCTTCCAGACCCTGGGTAATGTTTGTTATTGTTGCATGGGGCAATTCAGTTGTCACAACAGTGGCAGTTGCTTCCGGGGTCACTATTCTCGATACGGTGACATCACTATTACTGATTGTTGGATTGGTAAACGTGTGAGTGATACAGGTCACTGGGCCGGCGGAAGCGTCTTGCCCGGTGCTTATAACCATCGGAGGGAGCTGAAGATGGGGGTGATGGGATTTAATATGTCTTTTGAGGTGACGTTCTCGCTTATAAGAGTTATTGCAGCTAGGACATTGAAAAGGCTTTTCTTTGCCATGAACTAACTGGTGATCTTTTAAATGATGTGCATTTTTAAAAGACCTATCACAGAGAGTGCATTGATAAGCTCTTTCTCCGGTATGGATTCGTTGGTGCCTGGCGAGATCATATGATCTTCTGAAAAACTTTGAACAGAAACCACATTGATAGGGCTTTTCTCCCTTATGGATTCGCTCGTGCACAACACGAATACTGGTGGTTGAAAAAGCCTTTTCACAGTAATGGCACTTATAAGGCCTTTCTCCCGTGTGGGTTCGTATGTGTATCGCAAGCCTGGATGCTGTATTGAACGTCTTCTTGCAAAAATGACAAGTATGTTCACCCATTGCCAGAACCTCCTTACTGACTGGTCAGCAATGTTTTCGTATCAGTGATGTTTACCAAACGTCTTTGCATGGAGCAATGAGGACGGTTGCCGGACAACAACCAACAGCGTTACCGCACTCTATACCCATGTTCGTACCCTCGGGTCCAGACCGGGCAAGCCTCATGGATCGTTGCCAGCAAAGGCGTAAGGGTGTGGTTCTGAATTATTTCATGCCAGAGCTGCCACCCACTCAAGAGCAGAAAACCATTCCCGGCAAACTGGCTGTTACATCAATGGTGGCAATGACTTAAGACGCAATGCCAAAAACTGTTCAAGAAAAGAAATGACTATAAAGGTCAATGGATTGTAAACTCACCCTGGTCAGCAATCTATGACCAGGTATAAACCTGAATACCTGTCCCTTGCGGATAATTGTCTTTGTCAATTTGTCCAGACTGATGAGAATACGCCATGGCAAAAACATGATCAACCTTTGATCAGTAGAGCACGCTGATAACACTGTATAATGCGGTGTTTTTGCCATGTTAATGCCTGACACCGAGGAAAACCAAAAAGAATATCCGCAGCCAGGCACTCAAAAAAAGGCACTGATTTCCCTGTTCTCAGGATACTTGTTCTGATATGTCCTGGCAGCGGCGCACTACCCGACGTCGCTGTCACTCCCAGTGAAGGGAAAGAAACAGGGGAGCAGGACTTGCTCAGGGCGTTGCTATCCCGTCTGCGCCCTGGCGATTTCCTGTTGGCTCTGTTGTTGCCGGCCAGAGCTGACAGGGTCTTTGAAAAAAAGGGTGCCCGTTGTATTGATTGTCGACAATGTGATGGAAAGTCAGGTAGCAAGGATGGGGTATTCAAACGTAAACGACCATGCCAGCGATTGGATGAGCCAGACGCTTTATGAGCAGATGCCGGCAGAGCTGCGATCCGTGCTGTCAAAAACAAACGTCGGACTATCATTACCCCTTGACTGGATGCAGAAAAGTCCCCCCGGACAAACGTATCGCCCCATACCTGAAATCCTGGCATGTGGCGATTAATGTTGATGTCATTAAAACGACCCTGAAAATGGATATATTGCCCTGTAAACGCCCGGAAATGGTGAGAAAAGACATAGCCATCAACTTTCTTAACTTTCTTAACTTTCTGGTCTGCAACCTGATACGAGCACTGGTGGGGAAAAACAGCAAAACAGAGTGACAAGACACCCGGAGAAATCAGCGTTAAAACGGCTCAGGAAACACGGGCATCGTTTCTCCAGATGCTACCAGGCTGCTTTTGTGTCGCCGCCCTGAAGGTTGCTGTAAAAAACTGCGCCTTGTCCGGGTTGATGGTGGCTACAGGGGAAAATAAGGTGATGGGGTTAATGAACGGTTTACCTTTGCCCTCAGTGTTGTACGCCAAAGTGATGATCAAAAGGGTTTCAACGTATTGCCTCGACGCCGGATTGTAGTTTTTAAGCGTTTTTTGAGGCTATCTTTACTGCCATCGGTTCCCCTGACTACGCTTTACGCGGGCAATCTGAATGCCAACCCTGCGTTGAAATACCTCGCAATAGCTTGCTATTACTGGTCATTCTGCCTTGTTCTGACGTCCAGCCTGCCATGTTCATCAGAGTGGTTAGAAAAGACGATGGGCATAACAGGGTCTGACAGACACCCTCTAAACATCAAAAGTCAGTCATCCTGAGGGCAGAGCCGAACGGGACAACCACAGACCGAAAACGTCAAAGCACGCATCCGGCTCACATACATGCATCAGGGGGAAGCAAATCTTCAAAATTAAAGAGTCCCTGCTCTTCTTCTGCAGCAAGCTCAATGGATTGCACAGGTGGCTCTTCCGGACCCTGGGTAACGTTTGTTATTGTTGCATGGGGTAATTCAGTTGTCATAACAGTGGCAGTTGCTTCCGGACTCACTATTCTGGATACGGTGACATCACTATTACTGATTGTTGGATTGGTAAACGTGTGAGTAATACAGGTCACCGGGCCGGTGGAAGCTTCTTGCTGGGTGCTTATAACCATCGGAGGGGGCTGGAGATGGGGGTGCTGGGATTTCATATGTCCTTTGAGGCTATCTCTTCGCGTATAAAACTTATTGCAGCCAGGACATTGAAAAGGCTCTTTTTTCATATGAACTGACTGGTGATTTTGTAAAGTAGCTTTCTGTTTAAAAGACTTATCACAGAGAGTGCATTTATAAGCTCTTTCTTCGGCATGGATTCGTTGGTGCTGAGCGAGATTAGATGAGGTTCTGAATTGCTTTGCACAGAAACCACATTGATAGGGCTTTTCTCCCGTATGGGTTCGCTCGTGCATATCACGAATACCGGTGGTTGAAAAAGCCTTTTCACAGTGATGGCAGTTATAAGGCCTTTCCAGCGTGTGAATTTGTCGTATATGCGCTGCAAGCCTATCTGATCTATTGAATGTTTTCCTGCAAAAATGACAAGTATGTTTAGCCATTGCCAGAACCTCCTTACTGACTGGTCAGCAATGTTTTCGTATCAGTGATGTTTACTAAACGTCTTTGCATGGAGCAATGAGGACGGTTGCCGGACAACAACCAACAGCGTTACCGCACTCTATACACATGTTCGTACCCCCAGGTTCAGACCGGGCAAGCCTCATGGATCGTTGCCAGCAAAGGCGTAAGGGTGTGGTTCTGAATTATTTCATGCCAGAGCTGCCACCCACTCAAGAGCAGAAAACCATTCCCGGCAAACTGGCTGTTACATCAATGGTGGCAATGACTTAAGACGCAATGCCAGAAACTGTTCAAGAAAAGAAATGACTATAAAGGTCAATGGATTGTAAACTCACCCTCGTCAGCAATCTATGACCAGGTATAAACCTGAATACCTGTCCCTTGCGGATAATTGTCTTTGTCAATTTGTCCAGACTGATGAGAATACGCCATGGCAAAAACATGATCAACCTTTGATCAGTAGAGCACGCTGATAACACTGTATAATGCGGTGTTTTTGCTACGTTAATGCCTGACACCGAGGAAAACCAAAAAGAATATCCGCAGCCAGGCACTCAAAAAAAGGCACTGGTTTCCCTGTCTCAGGATACTTGTTCTGATATGTCCTGGCAGCGGCGCACTACCCGACGTCGCTGTCACTCCTGTGAAGGGAAAGAAACAGGGGAGCAGGACTTGCTCAGGGCGTTGCTATCCCGTCTGCGCCCTGGCGATTGCCTGTTGGCTCTGTTGTTGTCGGCCAGCGCTGACAGGGTCTTTGAAAAAAAGGGTGCCCGATGTATTGATTGTCGACAATGTGATGGAAAGTCAGGGAGCAAGGATAGGGTATTCAAACGTAAACGACCACGCCAGAGAGTGGATGAGTCAGACGCTTTATGAGCAGATGCCGGCAGAGCTGCGATCCGTGCTATCAAAAACAAACGTCAGACTATCATTACCCTAAATTCCGCAGTTGAATTTCATAAATTGCTTCTTTACCTTGCACCAGTGGTGCTTGCGTTTTTTTATATCACCTCTTTTAGGTGACTGTAGTAAATAGTTATAAGTCAACTTGCGTAAGGCTTTCAGCGGAGGCAGTGATTTCAACTGAGGAATTTAGGATTACCCTTTGACTGGATGCAGAAAAGCCTCCCCCGGACAGACGTCATCGCCCCATACCTGAAATCCTGGCATGTGGCGATTAATGTTGATGGCATCAAAACGACCCTGAAAATGGATATATTGCCCTGTAAACGCCCGGAAATGGTGAGAAAAGACATAGCCATCAACTTTCTTAACTTTCTTAACTTTCTGGTCTGCAACCTGATACGAGCACTGGTGAGGAAAAACAGCAAAATAGAGTGACAAGACACCCAGAGAAATCAGCGTTAAAACGGCTCAGGAAACACGGGCATCGTTTCTCCAAATAGTTTGCTGTTACTGGTCATTCTGCCTTGTTCTGACGTCCAGCTTGCCATGTTCATCAGGGGGGGTTAGAAAAGACGATGGGCATAACAGGGTCTGACAGACATCTAAACATCAAAAGTCAGTCATCCTGAGGGCAGGGCCGAACGGGACAACCACAGACCGGAAACGTCAAAGCACGCATCCGGCTCACATCCATGCACCAGGGAGAAGCAAATCTTCAAAATTAAAGAGTCCCTGCTCTTCTTCTTCTGCAGCAAGCTCAATGGATTGCACAGGTGGCTCTTCCGGACCCTGGGTAAGGTTTGTTATTGTTGCATGGGGCAATTCAGTCGTCATAACAGTGGCAGTTGCTTCCGGGCTCACTATTCTGGATACGGTGACATCACTATTACTGATTGTTGGATTGGTAAATGTGTGAGTAATACAGGTCACTGGGCCGAGGGAAGCGTCTTGCTCGGTGCTTATAATCAACGGAGGGGTCTGGAGATGGGGGTGCTGGGATTTAATATGTTTATTGAGGTTTTGCCTTCGCGTATAAGACTTATTGCAGTCAGGACATTGAAAAGGCTTTTTTTTCATATGAACTGACTGGTGATATTTCAAATGACCTTGTTGTATAAAAGACTTATCACAGAGAGTGCATTTATAAGCTCTTTCTTCGGTATGGATTCGTTGGTGCCTGGCGAGATCATTTGAGCGTTTGAAAGACTTTGAACAGAAACCACATTGATAGGGCTTTTCTCCCGTATGGGTTCGCTCGTGCATATCACGAATACCGGTGGTTGAAAAAGCCTTTTCACAGTGATGGCACTTATAAGGCCTTTCTCCCGTGTGAGTTCGTATGTGTCTCACAAGCCGGGATTCTCTATTGAACGTCTTCTTACAAAAATGACAAATATGTTCACCCATTGCCAGAATCTCCTTACTGACTGGTCAGCAATGTTTTCGTATCAGTGATGTTTACCAAACGTCTTTGCATGGAGCAATGAGCGCAGTTGCTGGACAACAACCAACAGCGTTACCGCACTCTATACCCATGTTCGTACCCTCGGGTCCAGACCGGGCAAGCCTCATGGATCGTTGCCAGCAAAGGCGTAAGGGTGTGGTTCTGAATTATTTCATGCCAGAGCTGCCACCCACTCAAGAGCAGAAAACCATTCCCGGCAAACTGGCTGTTACATCAATGGTGGCAATGACTTAAGACGCAATGCCAGAAACTGTTCAGGAAGAGAAATGACTATAAAAGTCAATGGATTGTAAGCTCACCCTCGTCAGCAATCTACGAACAAGTATAAACCTGAATGCCTGTCCCTCGCTGATAATTGTCTTTGTTAATTTGTCCACACTGATGAGAATATGCCATGGCAAATCATGATCAACCTTTGATCAGCAGACACGCTGATAACACTGGATAATCCGGTGTTTTTGCTATGTTAATGCCTGACACCGAGGAAAACCAAAAAGCATATCCGCAGCCAGGCACCCAAAAAAAGGCACTGGTTTCCCTGTCTCAGGATACTTGTTCTCATATGTCCTGGCAGCGGCGCACTACCCGACGTCGCTGTCACTCCTGTGAAGGGAAAGAAACAGGGGAGCAGGACTTGCTCAGGGCGTTGCTATCCCGTCTGCGCCCTGGCGATTGCCTGTTGGCTCTGTTGTTGTCGGCCAGCGCTGACAGGGTCTTTGAAAAAAAGGGTGCCCGTTGTATTGATTGTCGAAAATGTGATGGAACGTCAGGTAGCAAAGGTGGGGTATTCAAACGTAAACGATCACGCCAGCGATTGGATGAGCCAGGCGCTTTATGAGCAGATGCTGGCAGAGCTGCAATCGGTGCGGTCAAAAACAAACGTCGGACTAATATTACCCTTGACTGGATGCAGATAAAGTCCCCCCGGACAGACGTCATTCTGAACTTTCTGGTCTACAACCTGATACGAGCACTGATGGGGAAAAACAGCAAAACAGAGTGACAAGACACCCGGAGAAATCAGCGTTAAAACGGCTCAGCAAACACGGGTATCGTTTCTTAAGACGCTACTGGGGGCATGGAGTGATTGGCGGGAACAAAAAATCATGACTATGTTGCCTGTCATCGGGCAACATAGTGTCGGGAATCCACCAGGCAGATGGGAACCAGGGGCTGTTAAGAAGCCACCAAAACCTCATCATTCAGTTAGTGCCATTGGCGTCTGGATGCCGTTTGACCGCTTACGGCGTAAACGACACACCCTGGCTGACACTATTGGCCTGATAATGGTGGTGGTCGTCATATCTGCTGCGATGCAAAATCGTGACGGTACCAGGCTGCTTTTGTATCGCCCTGCTTGGAGGTTGCTGTAAAAAGTTGCTGTAAAAAGTTGCTGTAAAAAGTTGCTGTAAAAAGTTGCTGTAAAAAGTTGCTGTAAAAAACTGCGCCCTGTCCGGGTTGATGGTGGCTATAGGGGAAAATGACTTGATTGGGTTAATAGCACATATCCGGCTCACCTCCATGCACCAGGGAGAAGCAAATCTTCAAAATTAAAGAGTCCCTGCTCTTCTTCTGCAGCAAGCTCAATGGATTGCACAGGTGGCTCTTCCAGACCCTGGGTAACGTTTGTTATTGTTGCATGGGGCAATTCAGTTGTCATAACAGTGGCAGTTGCTTCCGGGGTCACTATTCTGGATACGGTGACATCACTATTACTGATTGTTGGATGGGTAAACGTGTGAGTGATACAGGTCACTGGGCCGGCGGAAGCGTCTTGCCCGGTGCTTATAACCATCGGAGGGAGCTGAAGATGGGGGTGCTGGGATTTAATATGTCTGTTGAGGTGACGTTTTTGCTTATAAGAGTTATTGCAGCCAGGACATTGAAAAGGCCTTTCTTTGCTATGGACTGACTGGTGATCTTTTAAATGATGTGCATTTTTAAAAGACCTATCACAGAGAGTGCATTGATAAGCTCTTTCTCCGGTATGGATTCGTTGGTGCCTGGCGAGATCAGTTGAGGTTGTGAAAGACTTTGAACAGAAACCACATTGATAGGGCCTTTCTCCCGTATGGATTCGCTCGTGCCTATTAAGACCACTGGAGGTTGAAAAAGCCTTTTCACAGTGATGGCACTTATAAGGCCTTTCTCCCGTGTGAGTTCGTATGTGTCTCACAAGCATTTGTTTTGTAGTGAACGTCTTCTTACAAACAGTACAAATATGTTCACCCATTGCCAGAACCTCCTTACTGACTGGTCAGCAATGTTTTCGTATCAGTGATGTTTACCAAACGACTTTGCATGGAGCAATGAGGACGGTTGCCGGACAACAACCAACAGCGTTACCGCACTCTATACCCATGTTCGTACCCTCGGGTCCAGACCGGGCAAGCCTCATGGATCGTTGCCAGCAAAGGCGTAAAGGTGTGGTTCTGAATTATTTCATGCCAGAGCTGCCACCCACTCAAGAGTAGAAAACCATTCCCGGCAAACTGGCTGTTACATCAATGGTGGCAATGACTTAAGACGCAATGCCAGAAACTGTTCAAGAAAAGAAATGACTATAAAAGTTAATGGATTGTAAGCTCACCCTGGTCAGCAATCTATGACCAGGTATAAACCTGAATACCTGTCCCTTGCGGATAATTGTCTTTGTCAATTTGTCCAGACTGATGAGAATACGCCATGGCAAAAACATGATCAACCTTTGATCAGTAGAGCACGCTGATGACACTGTATAATGCGGTGTTTTTGCTACGTTAATGAGGATGTAATTTAATTTGTGTAAACGCTTGTCGTTAATACTCCAAAGAGGAGCATAACTATGAGCGTTGAAATCAATGAAAAATTGCTTGGCCAGGTGGTTGGGCAAATCAAAAATCAGGATGACCTTGCCGATCTTAGCCGCCAGCTGATCAAAGCGGCTGTTGAGCGTGTTATGGCCGTCGAGCTGGAAGAGCACCTTGGTTATGCCAAACACTCAACCGATGGGCATAACACGGGAAACAGTCGCAACGGTTCCAGCAAAAAGACCATCAAAGGTGACTTTGGTGAGCTGGAAATCAATACGCCCCGAGACCGTAATGGCGAATTTGAACCTCAGCTCATTACCAAAGGGTCGACACGAATCAACAAGCTTGATCAGCAAATTCTGTCCCTCTACTCACGAGGAATGACCACCCGTGATATTGCTGATACGCTTGAGGAAATGTATGGTGCTGACATCTCGCCAACCCTCATATCCAAGGTCACTGATGCTGTTCTTGATGAAGTAAAAGCCTGGCAGAACAGACCCCTGGAAAGCCTGTATCCAGTACTCTATCTTGATGGCATTGTGGTCAAGGTTCACAAAGATAAGCGGGTTATCAAGAAAACTGTTTTTGTCGCTCTGGGCGTTAATTTGGAAGGCTCACCCTGGTCAGCAATCTATGACCAGGTATAAACCTGAATACCTGTCCCTTGCGGATAATTGTCTTTGTCAATTTGTCCAGACTGATGAGAATACGCCATGGCAAAAACATGATCAACCTTTGATCAGTAGAGCACGCTGATGACACTGTATAATGCGGTGTTTTTGCTACGTTAATGCCTGACACCGAGGAAAACCAAAAAGAATATCCGCAGCCAGGCACTCAAAAAAAAGGCACTGGTTTCCCTGTCTCAGGATACTTGTTCTGATATGTCCTGGCAGCGGCGCACTACCCGACGTCGCTGTCACTCCTGTGAAGGGAAAGAAACAGGGGAGCAGGACTTGCTCAGGGCGTTGCTATCCCGTCTGCGCCCTGGCGATTTCCTGTTGACTCTGTTGTTGCCGGCCAGCGCTGACAGGGTCTTTGAAAAAAAGGGTGCCCGTTGTATTGATTTCCAAAAAATGTGATGGAAAGTCAGGTAGCAAAGATGGGGTATTCAAACGTAAACGACCACGCCAGCGATAGGATGAGTCAGGCGCTTTATGAGCAGATGCTGGCAGAGCTGCGATCCGTGCTGTCAAAAACAAACGTCGGACTATCATTACCCCTTGACTGGATGCAGAAAAGTCCCCCCGGACAGACGTCATCGCTCCATACCTGAAATCCTGGCATGTGGCGATTAATGTTGATGTCATCAAAACGACCCTGAAAATGGATATATTGCCCTGTAAGGACCCGGAAAAGGTGAGAAAAGACATAGCTATCAACTTTCTGAACTTTCTGGTCTATCACCTGATACGAGCACTGGTGGGGAAAAACAGCAAAATAGAGTGACAAGATACCCGGAGAAATCAGCGTTAAAACGGCTCAGGAAACACGGGCATCGTTTCTCCAGATGCTACCAGGCTGCTTTTGTGTCGCCGCCCTGAAGGTTGCTGTAAAAAACTGCGCCTTGTCCGAGTTGATGGTGGCTACAGGGGAAAATAACGTGATGGGGTTAATGAACGGTTTACCTTTGCCCTCAGTGTTGTACGCCAACGTGATGATCAAAAGGGTTTCAACGTGTTGCCTCGACGCCGGATTGTAGTTTTTAAGCGTTTTTTGAGGCTATCTTTACTACCATCGACTCCCCCGACTACGCTTTACGCGGGCAATGTGAACGCAACCCTGCGTTGAAATACCTCGCAATAGCTTGCTGTTACTGGTCATTCTGCCTTGTTCTGACGTCCAGCCTGCCATGTTCATCAGGGGGGTTAGAAAAGACGATGGGCATAACAGGGTCTGACAGATACCCTCTAAACATCAAAAGTCAGTCATCCTGAGGGCAGAGCCGAACCGGATAACGACAGACCGGAAACGTCAAAGCACGCATCCGGCTCACATCCATGCACCAGGGGGAAGCAAATCTTCAAAATTAAAGAGTCCCTGCTCTTCTTCTTCTGCAGCAAGCTCAATGGATTGCAAAGGTGGCTCTTCCAGACCCTGGGTAATGTTTGTTATTGTTGCATGGGGCAATTCAGTTGTCACAACAGTGGCAGTTGCTTCCGGGGTCACTATTCTCGATACGGTGACATCACTATTACTGATTGTTGGATTGGTAAACGTGTGAGTGATACAGGTCACTGGGCCGGCGGAAGCGTCTTGCCCGGTGCTTATAACCATCGGAGGGAGCTGAAGATGGGGGTGCTGGGATTTAATATGTTTTTTGAGGTTCTCTCTTCGCGTATAAGGCTTATTGCAGGCAGGACATTGAAAAGGCTTTTCTTTGCTATGAACTGACTGGTGATTTTTTAAATGATCTTGCTCTTTAAAAGACTTATCACAGAGAGTGCATTTATAAGCTCTTTCTCCGGTATGGATTCGTTGGTGCCTGGCGAGATTAGATGGGTCGCTGAAAGACTTTGAACAGAAACCACATTGAAGGGGCCTTTCTCCCGTATGGATTCGCTCGTGCACATTAAGAGCACTGGAGGTTGAAAAAGCTTTTTCACAGTCATAGCACTTATAAGGCTTTTCTCCCGTGTGAGTTCGTATGTGTCTCACAAGCCGGCATTCGTTAGGGAACGTCTTCTTACAAATACGACAAGTATGTTCACCCATTGCCAGAACCTCCTTACTGACTGGTCAGCAATGTTTTCGTATCAGTGATGTTTACCAAACGTCTTTGCATGGAGCAATGAGGACGGTTGCCGGACAACAACCAACAGCGTTACCGCACTCTATACCCATGTTCGTACCCTCGGGTTCAGACCGGGCAAGCCTCATGGGTCGTTGCCAGCAAAGGCGTAAGGGTATGGTTCTGAATTATTTCATGCCAGAGCTGCCACCCACTCAAGGGCAGAAAACCATTCCCGGCAAACTGGCTGTTACATCAATGGTGGCAATGACTTAAGACGCAATGCCAGAAACTGTTCAAGAAAAGAAATGACTATAAAGGTCAATGGATTGTAAACTCACCCTGGTCAGCAATCTATGACCAGGTATAAACCTGAATACCTGTCCCTTGCGGATAATTGTCTTTGTCAACTTGTCCAGACTGATGAGAATACTCCATGGCAAAAACATGATCAACCTTTGATCAGTAGAGCACGCTGATAACACTGTATAATGCGGTGTTTTTGCTACGTTAATGTCTGACACCGAGGAAAACCAAAAAGAATATCCGCAGCCAGGCACTCAAAAAAAAGGCACTGGTTTCCCTGTCTCAGGATACTTGTTCTGTATGCCTTGGCAGCGACGCACTACTCGACCTCGCTGTCACTCCTGTGAAGGGAAAGAAACAGGGGAGCAGGACTTGCTCAGGGCGTTGCTATCCCGTCTGCGCCCTGGCGATTGCCTGTTGGCTCTGTTGTTGCCGGCCAGCGCTGACAGGGTCTTTGAAAAAAAGGGTGCCCGTTGTATTGATTGTCGACAATGTGATGGAAAGTCAGGGAGCAAGGATGAGGGTATTCAAACGTAAACGATCACGCCAGCGATTGGATGAGTCAGACGCTTTATGAGCAGATGCCGGCAGAGCTGCGATCCGTGCTGTCAAAAACAAACGTCAGACTATCATTACCCCTTGACTGGATGCAGAAAAGCCCCCCCCGGACAGACGTCATCGCCCCATACCTGAAACCCTGGCATGTGGCGATTAATGTTGATGTCATCAAAACGACCCTGAAAATGGATATATTGCCCTGTAAGCGCCCGGAAATGGTGAGAAAAGACATAGCCATCAACTTTCTTAACTTTCTTAACTTTCTTAACTTTCTTAACTTTCTGGTCTGCAACCTGATACGAGCACTGGTGAGGAAAAACAGCAAAATAGAGTGACAAGACACCCAGAGAAATCAGCGTTAAAACGGCTCAGGAAACACGGGCATCGTTTCTCCAGATGCTACTGGGGCATGGGGTGATTGGCGGGAACAAAAAATCATGACTATGTTGCATATCATCGGGCAACATATTGTCGGGAATCCACCAGACAGATGGGAACCAGGGGCTGTTAAGAAGCCACCAAAACCTCATCATTCAGTCAGTGCCATTGGCTTTGGACGCCGTTTGACCCCTTACGGCGTAAACGCCACATCCTGGCTGACACTATTGGCCTGATAATGGCGATCTGCTGCGATGCAGGATCGTGACGGTGTCAGGCTGCTTTTGTGTTGCCGCCCTGAAGGTTGCTGTAAAAAACTGCGCCTTGTCCGGGTTGATGGTGGCTATAGGGGAAAATGACGTGATGGGGTTAATGAGCGGTTTACCTTTGCCCTCAGTGTTGTACGCCAAAGTGATGATCAAAAGGGTTTCAACGTATTGCCTCGATGCCGGGTTGTAGTTTTTGAGGATTTTTTGGGGCTATCTTTACTGCCATCGGCTCCCCTGACTACGCTTTACGCGGGCAATGTGAACGCAACCCTGCGTTGAAATGCCTCGCAATAGTTTGCTGTTACTGGTCATTCTGCCTTGTTCTGACGTCCAGCTTGCCATGTTCATCAGGGGGTTAGAAAAGACGATGGGCATAACAGGGTCTGACAGATACCCTCTAAACATCAAAAGTCAGTCATCCTGAGGGCAGAGCCGAACCGGACAACGACAGACCGGACACTTCAAAGCACACATCCGGCTCACATCCATGCACCAGGGGGAAGCAAATCTTCAAAATTAAAGAGTCCCTGCTCTTCTTCTGCAGCAAGCTCAATGGATTGCAAAGGTGGCTCTTCCAGACCCTGGGTAATGTTTGTTATTGTTGCATGGGGCAATTCAGTTGTCACAACAGTGGCAGTTGCTTCCGGACTCACTATTCTGGATACGGTGACATCACTATTACTGATTGTTGGATTGGTAAATGTGTGAGTAATACAGGTCACCGGGCCGAGGGAAGCGTCTTGCTCGGTGTTTATAATCATGGGAGGGAGCTGGAGATGGGGGTGCCGGGATTTAATATGTCTATTAAGGTTTTGCCTTCGCGTATAAGACTTATTGCAGTCAGGACATTGAAAAGGCTTTTCTTTGTTATGAACTGACTGGTGATTTTGTAAAGTAGATTGCTGTTTAAAAGACTTATCACAGAGAGTGCATTTATAAGCTCTTTCTTCGGCATGGATTCGTTGGTGCGCAGCGAGATTAGCTGCACTTCTGAATTGCTTTGCACAGAAACCACATTGAAAGGGCTTTTCTCCCGTATGGATTCGCTCGTGCACATCACGATTAAACTTGGTTAAAAAAGCCTTTTCACAGTGACAGCACTTATAAGGCTTTTCTCCCGTGTGAGTTCGTATGTGTCTCACAAGCAGGGATTTTGCAGTGAACGTCTTCTTACAAATAGTACAAGTATGTTCACCCATTGCCAGAACCTCCTTACTGACTGGTCAGCAATGTTTTCGTATCAGTGATGTTTACCAAACGACTTTGCATGGAGCAATGAGCACAGTTGCTGGACAATAACCAACAGTGTTACCGCACTCTATACCCATGTTCGTACCCCCACAGGTTCAGACCGGGCAAGCCTCATGGATCGTTGCCAGCAAAGGCGTAAGGGTGTGGTTCTGAATTATTTCATGCCAGAGCTGCCACTCACTCAAGAGCAGAAAACCATTCCCGGCAAACTGGCTGTTACATCAATGGTGGCAATGACTTAAGACGCAATGCCAGAAACTGTTCAAGAAAAGAAATGACTATAAAAGTCAATGGACTTTAAACTCACCCTGGTCAGCAATCTATGAACAAGTATAAGCCTGAATGCCTGTCCTTCGCTGATAATTGTCTTTGTCAATTTGTCCAGAGTGATGAGAATACTCCATGGCAAAACATGATCAACCTTTGATCAGCAGACACGCTGATAACACTGTATAATCCAGTATTTTTGCTATGTTAATGCCTGACACCGAGGAAAACCAAAAAGAATATCCGCAGCCAGGCACTCAAAAAAAAAGGCACTGGTTTCCCTGTCTCAGGATACTTGTTCTGATATGTCCTGGCAGCGGCGCACTACCCGACGTCGCTGTCACTCCTGTGAAGGGAAAGAAACAGGGGAGCAGGACTTGCTCAGGGCGTTGCTATCCCGTCTGTACCCTGGCGATTTCCTGTTGGCTCTGTTGTTGCCGACCAGCGCTGACAGGGTCTTTGAAAAAAAGGGTGCCCGATGTATTGATTGTCGAAAATGTGATGGAAAGTCAGTTTTAGTAAGGAGGGGGTATTCAAACGTAAACGACCACGCCAGCGATTGGATGAGTCAGGCGCTTTATGAGCAGATGCCGGCAGAGCTGTGATCCGTGCTGTCAAAAACAAACGTCGGACTATCATTACCCCTTGACTGGATGCAGAAAAGTCCCCCCGGACAGACGTCATCGCCCCATACCTGAAATCCTGGCATGTGGCGATTAATGTTGATGTCATCAAAACGACCCTGAAAATGGATATATTGCGCTGCAAGCGCCCGGAAACGGTGAGAAAAGACATAGCCATCAACTTTTTTAACTTTTTTAACTTTTTTAACTTTTTTAACTTTCTGGTCTGCAACCTGATACGAGCACTGGTGGGGAAAAACAGCAAAACAGAGTGACAAGATACCCGGAGAAATCAGCGTTAAAACGGCTCAGGAAACACGGGCATCGTTTCTCCAGATGCTACCAGGCTGCTTTTGTGTCGCCGCCCTGAAGGTTGCTGTAAAAAACTGCGCCTTGTCCGGGTTGATGGTGGCTACAGGGGAAAATAAGGTGATGGGGTTAATGAACGGTTTACCTTTGCCCTCAGTGTTGTACGCCAAAGTGATGATCAAAAGGGTTTCAACGTATTGCCTCGACGCCGGATTGACGCCGGATTGTAGTTTTTAAGCGTTTTTTGAGGCTATCTTTACTGCCATCGGTTCCCCTGACTACGCTTCACGCGGGCAATCTGAACGCCAGCCCTGCGTTGAAATACCTCGCAATAGCTTGCTATTACTGGTCATTCTGCCTTGTTCTGACGTCCAGCTTGCCATGTTCATCAGAGTGGTTAGAAAAGACGATGGCCATAACAAGGTCTGACAGACACCCTCTAAACATCAAAAGTCAGTCATCCTGAGGGCAGAGCCGAGCCGGACAACGACAGACCGGAAACTTCAAAGCACACATCCGGCTCACATCCATGCACCAGGGGGAAGCAAATCTTCAAAATTAAAGAGTCCCTGCTCTTCTTCTGCTACAGCAAGCTCAACGGATTGCACAGGTGGCTCTTCCGGACCCTGGGTAACGTTTGTTATTGTTGCATGGGGCAATTCAGTTGTCATAACAGTGGCAGTTGCTTCCGGGGTCACTATTCTGGATACGGTGACATCACTATTACTGATTGTTGGATTGGTAAACGTGTGAGTGATACAGGTCACTGGTTCGGCGGAAGCGTCTTGCCCGGTGCTTATAACCATCGGAGGGAGCTGAAGATGGGGGTGCTGGGATTTAATATGTTTATTGAGGCTTTGCTTTTGCTTATAAGACTTATTGCAGCCAGGACATTGAAAAGGCTTTTCTTTGCTATGAACTGACTGGTGATATTTTAAATGATGTGCATTTTTAAAAGACCTATCACAGAGAGTGCATTGAAAAGCTCTTTCTCCGGTATGGATTCGTTGGTGCCTGGCGAGATCAGTTGAGTATCTGAAAGACTTTGAACAGAAACCACATTGATAGGGCCTTTCTCCCGTATGCATTCGCTCGTGCTTTTTACAATTACCGCTGTCTGCAAAAGTCTTTTCACAGTGATGGCACTTATAAGGCCTTTCTCCCGTGTGAGTTCGTATGTGTCTCACAAGCAGGTATTTTTCAGTGAACGTCTTCTTACAAATAGTACAAGTATGTTCACCCATTGCCAGAACCTCCTTACTGACTGGTCAGCAATGTTTTCGTATCAGTGATGTTTACCAAACGACTTTGCATGGAGCAATAAGGACTGTTGCCGGACAACAACCAACAGCTTTATCGCACTATAACCCCATGTTCGTAACCACGGGTTCAGACCAGGTAAGCCTCATGGATAGTTGCCAGCAAAGGCGTAAGGCTGTGGTTCTGAATTCTCTCATGCCAGGGCGGCCACGCACTCAAGAGCAGAAAACCATTCCCGGCAAACTGGCTGTTACATCAATGGTGGCAATGACTTAAGACGCAATGCCAGAAACTGTTCAAGAAAAGAAATGATTGTAAAGGTCAATGGATTGTAAACTCACCCTCGTCAGCAATCTATGACCAGGTATAAACCTGAATACCTGTCCCTTGCGGATAATTGTCTTTGTCAATTTGTCCAGACTGATGAGAATACTCCATGGCAAAAACATGATCAACCTTTGATCAGTAGAGCACGCTGATAACACTGTATAATGCGGTATTTTTGCTACGTTAATGTCTGATACCGAGCAAAACCAAAAAGAATATCCGCAGCCAGGTACCCAAAAAAGGTACTGGTTTTCCTGTTCTCAGGATACTTGTTCTGTATGTCCCGGCAGCGGCGCACTACCCGACGTCGCTGTCGCTCCCTGTGAAGGGAAAGAAACAGGGGAGCAGGCTTTGCCCAGGACGTTGCTATCCCGTCTGCGCCCTGGCGATTTCCTGTTGGCTCTGTTGTTGCCGGCCAGCGCTGACAGGGTCTTTGAAAAAAAGGGTGCCCGTTGTATTGATTGTCGACAATGTGATGGAAAGTCAGGTAGCAAGGATGGGGTATTCAAACGTAAACGACCACGCCAGCGATTGGATGAGTCAGACGCTTTATGAGCAGATGCCGGCAGAGCTGCGATACGTGCTGTCAAAAACAAACGTCGGACTATCATTACCCCTTGACTGGATGCAGAAAAGTCCCCCCGGACAGACGTCATCGCCCCATACCTGAAATCCTGGCATGTGGCGATTAATGTTGATGTCATCAAAACGACCCTGAAAATGGATATATTGCCCTGTAAACGCTCGGAAATGGTGAGAAAAGACATAGCCATCAACTTTCTTAACTTTCTTAACTTTCTTAACTTTCTTAACTTTCTTAACTTTCTTAACTTTCTTAACTTTCTTAACTTTCTTAACTTTCTTAACTTTCTTAACTTTCTTAACTTTCTTAACTTTCTTAACTTTCTTAACTTTCTGTAAGCGCCAAATAAACCAGCGTACTGGCTGCTATCCCCAAGATTTCTTATTCTTTGCCTGCCTTAACATTCCAGGGAAGAAGCTGTTCCAGTTTCTCAACGGTATCAGCGTAAGGCAGCTCTTTTAAAATATGGTTCAGGTAATCGAAAGGCTCCAGGCCATTCACCTTTGCGCTTTCAATCAGGCTATAGAAAATGGCACTGGCCTGCGCCCCTTTTGGCGTGTCTGCAAACATCCAATTCTTGCGGCCAATAGCAAAGGGACGGATGGTGTTTTCCGCTGCGGCATTACTGATGTCCAGGTGGCCGTTGTCACAGTAAACGACCAGTTTCGGCCATTGGTTCAATGCATAGCTCATGGCTTGGTGCGACAGGCTGCCCGGGTCTAGCTTGGTGATGTTTTTCTCCAGCCATACATGAAAGTCGTCCAGTAGCGGCTTACTCTTTTGCTGACGCAGGATGGCTTTTTCTGATGGAGGAAGATCTCTTATTTCTTTCTCAATGGCGTAAAGCTTACCGATTTTGCCTAAAGCGACATTCGCCTTGCTAACGCGGGTGTTTTTCACCTTTTTGCCCGGTTTGGCTTCGCCCTTTCTGGCATCCAGAAATTTCCTGCGAACGTGGTCGAAGCAACCCACCTGGGTGATACCTTCTTGTTTGCATACAGCGTCGTAACTGGCATACCCGTCAGTTTGCAGGTAACCGCTGAACCCTTCGAACAGACGCAGGGGAACCTCCTTGCCCCTTGAGGGATCGTATTCAAACACTACCGATGTTTGTCCGGGTGGCCCACCAAGGCTGACCCACATATATTTGTCAGAGTTGATGGACTTACTGGTTTCCTTGATTACCTGAATTCGGGTTTCGTCAGCATGGATCACCGAACCGGTCTTTTGATGATCTCTCATCAAATTGATGAGTGGCCGCAGTTCTGTAGACAGCCGAATCAAAGAGTTGGCCATCGTCGTCCGGGTGACAGAGCCACCGTATCGCTTGAGGATATTCTCTTGCCTGTACAAAGGCAGTGCGTCGCAGTACTTGGAGACAATGATCCAGGCCAGTGTGCAAACAGAGAGTGAAGATTTGGGCAGTGGGTGTCTTGGCAGCTCTGCAACTTTAATGACCCGCTTCTCCTGTCCATGCTCATCGGCTTCCGGAAAGACTGCTTTCTCTTGCAGAATTTCTTTCACCTGAACCCTGGCCGGTACGATATCAAGCTCTTCACGAACTTTGACAAAGAAGGTATCAATGGCTCCGGTTTTTTCTTCTTCACTGAGTTCAGAGCGTTCCTGCACTCTGGGCAGAGACTCTGAAAATGGCTTGCGCCCTGTTTTCTTTTTACGTGGTTTTGGAAGCTCTTGCTCTGGCTGATCTTTAGCTTCGTCTTGCTCTCCGGTACAGCCTTCCAGCTCCACCTCATTGAAAATATCGCTCTGGCTGTTATTTTTTTCAGTGCTTCTTCCGTACAGGCGGGATCGGGAGAGCCTCAGGTACTCTTCCAGTTGCGCAATGCGTTTTTTTTGAGAATCGATAATCTCTGACTTCTTTTGAATAATGTCGTCTTTTTCAAGAAGGGCATTTTCTTTTTCAAGAATGACACTTTCCTGCGAATGGATCGCCTCAAACAAGGCGACCATTTCAGGGGTTGTCTCAGCCTGATGAAAGGGCAAACCCAGTGCGGATTTCGGCTGAAAAATCAGAGTGTCGGCGGTCGATTTCATGGTCGCTATTTTACCATAACATCCTGAAAAACAGGACTAAAAACAGCTCTCATAATGCCTTTTTTTATGGGGTTGCATGGCGTTGAGATTGTAGCCGTCCAAGAGCCAGTTTAATTGTTGCCCGGTTAAGGTAACCAGCTCTTCATCCGGTTTGGGCCAGTGGAATTTGTCCTCAGACAGGCTCTTGTAATAAAGCACAAAACCATTATCCTCCCAGAACAGGCACTTGATTTTATTACGCTGCCGGTTGGTAAACGCATATAAGTAGCCGTCAAAGGGGTTATGCCCCAGCTCTTGTTCAACCAACACAGCAAGCCCACGAAATGACTTGCGAAAGTCAATTGGCTCCCGGTAGAGAAACACCTTTGATAATACCGCTGACGGTCGCATAACCGGGGTGTTCATAGCATTTCCCTCACCAGCTGCTCACAAAGTGACAGGTTACTGTCATCAATACCGGACACTGTTACACCACTGGGCAGGGTGATGGAGAGTGGTGTTATTTGAGAAAACGCATCAGGTTCTGGTTGGGGTGTTACCTGAACAAAGCCAGAGTTGTTCGGGGTCGCTTTTACGCTGGGGGTTGTGTCGAGTTTACGCTTCCAGTATCCGAATTTGGATACCCTTATACCCAAGTGTGCAGGATTCAGTTAGCGTTTGAGAAAACGCCCGTTATCAGGTTCTGGTTGGGGTGTTACCTGAACAAAGCCAGAGTTGTTCGGGGTCGCTTTTACGCTGGGGGTTGTGTCGAGTTTACGCTTCCAGTATCCGAATTTGGATACCCTTATACCGTGCTGCTGGCACCACGCACTCTGAGTCAAACCTGAATCCCGCCATGACTGAACATGCTCCAGCCATTCACTGTCTGCGGGTAATTTCTTTGCCATATTAGCCTCCTTATATGGGGAGGCTAATTATTTCAAACGGTTTTTTGATTCTGAAGGACGTGGGTTTATTTGGCGTTTACAACTTTCTTAACTTTCTTAACTTTCTTAACTTTCTTAACTTTCTTAACTTTCTGGTCTGCAACCTGATACGAGCACTGGTGGGGAAAAACAGCAAAATAGAGTGACAAGACACCTAGAGAAATCAGCGTTAAAACGGCTCAGGAAACACGGGCATCGTTTCTCCAGATGCTACCAGGCTGCTTTTGTGTCGCCGCCCTGAAGGTTGCTGTAAAAAACTGCGGCTTGTCCGGGTTGATGGTGGCTACAGGGGAAAATAACGTGATGGGGTTAATGAACGGTTTACCTTTGCCCTCAGTGTTGTACGCCAACGTGATGATCAAAAGGGTTTCAACGTATTGCCTCGACGCCGGATTGACGCCGGATTGACGCCGGATTTTAGTTTTTAAGCGTTTTTTGAGGCTATCTTTACTACCATCGACTCCCCCGACTACGCTTTACGCGGGCAATGTGAACGCAACCCTGCATTGAAATGCCTCGCAATAGTTTGCTATTACTGGTCATTCTGCCTTGTTCTGACGTCCAGCTTGCCATGTTCATCAGGGGGGGTAGAAAAGACGATGGGCGTAACAGGGTCTGACAGACACCCTCTAAACATCAAAAGTCAGTCATCCTGAGGGCAGTGCCGAACGGGACAACCACAGACCGGAAACTTCAAAGCACACATCCGGCTCACTTTCATAGACCAAGGGGAAGCAAATCTTCAAAATTAAAGAGTCCCTGCCCTTCTTCTTCTGCAGCAAGCTCAACGGATTGCACAGGTGGCTCTTCCGGACCCTGCGTAATGTTTGTTATTGTTGCATGGGGTAATTCAGTTGTCACAACAGTCGCAGTTGCTTCCGGACTCACTATTCTGGATACGGTGACATCACTATTACTGATTGTTGGATTGGTAAACGTGTGAGTAATACAGGTCACCGGGCCGGCGGAAGCGTCTTGCCCGGTGCTTATAACCATCGGAGGGAGCTGAAGATGGGGGTGATGGGATTTAATATGTTTTTTGAGGTAAGATCTTCGCGTATAAGACTTATTGCAGTCAGGACATTGAAAAGGCTTTTCTTTGCTATGAACTGACTGGTGATCTTTTAAATGATGTGCATTGTTAAAAGACCTATCACAGAGAGTGCATTGAAAAGCTCTTTCTCCGGTATGGATTCGTTGGTGCCTGGCGAGATGAGATGAGCTTCTGAAAGACTTTGAACAGAAACCACATTGATAGGGCTTTTCTCCCGTATGGATTCGCTCGTGCTTTTTACAATTACTGCTGTCTGCAAAAGTCTTTTCACAGTGATGGCACTTATAAGGCTTTTCTCCCGTGTGAGCTCGTATGTGTCTCACAAGCAGGGATTCTTTAGTGAACGTCTTCTTACAAAGAGTACAAGTATGTTCCCCCATTGCCAGAACCTCCTTTCTGACTGGTCAGCAATGTTTTCGTATCAGTGATGTTTACCAAACGTCTTTGCATGGAGCAATGAGGACGGTTGCCGGACAACAACCAACAGCGTTACCGCACTCTATACCCATGTTCGTACCCTCGGGTCCAGACCGGGCAAGCCTCATGGATCATTGCCAGCAAAGGCGTAAGGGTGTGGTTCTGAATTATTTCATGCCAGAGCTGCCACCCACTCAAGAGCAGAAAACCATTCCCGGCAAACTGGCTGTTACATCAATGGTGGCAATGACTTAAGACGCAATACCAGAAACTGTTCAGGAAGAGAAATGACTGTAAAAGTCAATGGATTGTAAGCTTACCCTGGTCAGCAATCTACGAACAAGTATAAACCTGAATGCCTGTCCCTCGCTGATAATTGTTTTTGTTAATTTGTCCAGACTGCTGAGAATATGCCATGGCAAATCATCAGCAATTCCCGACAAATATACGCCTTAGGACGTATATCCTGCTACAGGGGGAAAATGACTTGATGGGGTTAATGAACGGTTTACCTTTGCCCTCAGTGTTGTACGCCAACGTGATGATCAAAAGGGTTTCAACGTATTGCCTCGACGCCGGATTGTAGTTTTTAAGCGTTTTTTGAGGCTATCTTTACTGCCATCGGTTCCCCTGACTACGCTTCACGCGAGCAATCTGAACGCTAACCCTGCGTTGAGATGCCTCGCAACAGCTTGCTGTTACTGGTCATTTTGCCTTGTTCTGACGTTCAGCTTGCCATGTTCATCTGGCGGGTAGAAAAGACGATGGGCATAATCGGGTCTGACAGACACCCTCTAAAACCTCCATGTACCAGGGGGAAGCAAATCTTCAAAATTAAAGATTCCCTGCTCTTCTTCTGCTACAGCAAGCTCAATGGATTGCACAGGTGGCTCTTCCGGACCCTGGGTAACGTTTGTTATTGTTGCATGGGGCAATTCAGTTGTCACAACAGTGGCAGTTGCTTCCGGGCTCACTATTCTGGATACGGTGACATCACTATTGCTGATTGTTGGATGGGTAAACGTGTGAGTAATACAAGTCACCGGGCCGAGGGAAGCGTCTTGCTCGGTGTTTATAATCAACGGAGCGAGCTGGAGATGGGGGTGGTGGGATTGAATATGTTTTTTAAGGTTATGTCTGTGCGTATAAGACTTATCGCAGTCAGGACATTGAAAAGGCTTTTCGTTCCTGTGAACTGACTGGTGATGTTGTAAAGCAGATCGCTGTTTAAAAGACTTATCACAGAGAGTGCATTTATAAGCTCTTTCTTCGGTATGGATTCGTTGGTGCTCAGCGAGATTATATGAGGTTCTGAATTGCTTTGCACAGAAACCACATTGAAAGGGCTTTTCTCCCGTATGGGTTCGCTCGTGCACATCACGAATACTGGTGGTTGAAAAAGCCTTTTCACAGTGATGGCACTTATAAGGCTTTTCTCCCGTGTGAGTTCGTATGTGTCTCACAAGCCGGTATTCTTTAGTGAACGTCTTCTTACAAAAAGTACAAGTATATTCACCCATTGCCAGAACCTCCTTACTGACTGGTCAGCAATGTTTTCGTATCAGTGATGTTTACCAAACGTCTTTGCATGGAGCAATGAGGACGGTTGCCGGACAACAACCAACAGCGTTACCGCACTCTATACCCATGTTCGTACCCTCGGGTCCAGACCGGGCAAGCCTCATGGATCGTTGCCAGCAAAGCCGTAAGGGTGTGGTTCTGAATTATTTCATGCCAGAGCTGCCACCCACTCAGGAGCAGAAAACCATTCCCGGCAAACTGGCTGTTACATCAATGGTGGCAATGACTTAAGACGCAATGCCAGAAACTGTTCAAGAAAAGAAATGACTATAAAGGTCAATGGGTTGTAAACTCACCCTGGTCAGCAATCTATGACCAGGTATAAACCTGAATACCTGTCCCTTGCGGATAATTGTCTTTGTCAATTTGTCCAGACTGATGAGAATACGCCATGGCAAAAACATGATCAACCTTTGATCAGTAGAGCACGCTGATAACACTGTATAATGCGGTGTTTTTGCTACGTTAATGCCTGACACCGAGGAAAACCAAAAAGAATATCCGCAGCCAGGCACCCAAAAAAAGGCACTGGTTTCCCTGTCTCAGGATACTTGTTCTGGTATGTCCTGGCAGCGGCGCACTACCCGACGTGGCTGTCGCTCCCTGTAAAGGGAAAGAAACAGGGGAGCAGGCTTTGCCCAGGACGTTGCTATACCCAAGTGAATTCAAGATGCAGGATTCAGTATCTGAAAATTGTCATTAATCCTGCTCACTAACGAAGCACCTATTTCTGGTAGCGTAACATACAGAAAATGACGTATATTTTTCCGGAAATCCTTCGGTTTTGCAAAGTATTGATTATTTCGAACGTACTCATTCATTACCTTCCATAACCGCTCAATTGGGTTCAGGTTTGGGCTGTAGGGCGGAAGGTAATGCAGTTTTATACCCAGCTTTTCAGCCTCATCAACGACTTCCTTCGAATAGTGATAACCTGCTCCATCCAGCACCATGTGAATGACACTCTTTGATGTATAAGCGGACTTAACTTTTCTGAAGAATTCAATGATAGCCAGCCCGTTAACCGTCTCGAATTGATCAAAAATAGCAGCAGACAAGTTGTTCAATTCTATCGCACCGACGATGTTCATTCGGTTGCGACTGCCCGTCGTATTGATGACTTTATCAACACCTTTGCGTATCCAACCCGAGGTGATTTTGGTGGCTTGCGTTGGGTGAACTGCATCCATGAAAAGCACAACCTCACTCTCAGGCAGTGAGGCTTTCAACTCTTCGTAGTGCTCAATAAACTCTGCCTGCTTATTGGCATCCACCTTGTGCGGTACACCTTTTGGTTTTTTGTAGGTGAAGCCTTTTTGGTGCAACCACTTGTTGAGGCCTGACACGGTGTATTTGACAGCCCAGCGTTCAAAAATATACGACACAATTTAGTAGACATGGGCGTAAGTATGCTCTGAAATATGCACAATTAGCTGCTCACTTTGCTCGTCATTAAGATGACTCTCACTGCCACCGTTTTCAGGTTTCAGTTTGTCCTTTTTCAGGTAGTCATCAATGTGCCGGGCAATGGAAAATTCACTTTTTCTCAATGCTTGAGCAATGGCGGTTATTGACCAGCCTTCAGATCTCAGTAATACGGCTTTAATACGGTCACACTCCCGAGCATCCCGCGACGTTTTGTGTTGGGACTCCAAGGTTGATTTTTGCTGAGGTGTGAGCATAAATTTTGGCATCCGTTGAGATTGCTAAAAAAATGCAGAAAAATCAAGCATCTTCAACGGTCACGAGTATATCCCGTCTGCGTCCTGGTGATTTCCTGTTGGCTCTGTTGTTGTCGGCCAGCGCTGACAGGGTCTTTGAAAAAAAGGGTGCCCGTTGTATTGATTGTCGACAATGTGATGGAAAGTCAGGGAGCAAGGATGAGGGTATTCAAACGTAAACGACCACGCCAGCGATAGGATGAGTCAGGCGCTTTATGAGCAGATGCCGGCAGAGCTGCGATCCGTGCTGTCAAAAACAAACGTCGGACTATCATTACCCCTTTACTGGATGCAGAAAAGTCCCCCCGGACAGACGTCATCGCCCCATACCTGAAATCCTGGCATGTGGCGATTAATGTTGATGTCATCAAAACGACCCTGAAAATGGATATATTGCCCTGTAAACGCCCGGAAATGGTGAGAAAAGACATAGCCATCAACTTTCTTAACTTTCTTAACTTTCTTAACTTTCTTAACTTTCTTAACTTTCTTAACTTTCTTAACTTTCTGGTCTGCAACCTGATACGAGCACTGGTGAGGAAAAACAGCAAAATAGAGTGACAAGACACCCAGAGAAATCAGCGTTAAAACGGCTCAGGAAACACGGGCATCGTTTCTCCAAATAGTTTGCTGTTACTGGTCATTCTGCCTTGTTCTGACGTCCAGCTTGCCATGTTCATCAGGGGGGGGTTAGAAAAGACGATGGGCATAACAGGGTCTGACAGACACCCTCTAAACATCAAAAGTCAGTCATCCTGAGGGCAGGGCCGAACGGGACAACCACAGACCGGAAACGTCAAAGCACGCATCCGGCTCACATCCATGCACCAGGGAGAAGCAAATCTTCAAAATTAAAGAGTCCCTGCTCTTCTTCTTCTGCAGCAAGCTCAATGGATTGCACAGGTGGCTCTTCCGGACCCTGGGTAAGGTTTGTTATTGTTGCATGGGGCAATTCAGTCGTCATAACAGTGGCAGTTGCTTCCGGGGTCACTATTCTGGATACGGTGACATCACTATTACTGATTGTTGGATTGGTAAACGTGTGAGTGATACAGGTCACTGGGCCGGCGGAAGCGTCTTGCCCGGTGCTTATAACCATCGGAGGGAGCTGAAGATGGGGGTGCTGGGATTTCATATGTTTTTTGAGGCCATCTCTCCGCGTATAAGACTTATTGCAGTCAGGACATTGAAAAGGCTTTTTTTTCATATGAACTGACTGGTGATATTTCAAATGACCTTTTTGTATAAAAGACTTATCACAGAGAGTGCATTTATAAGCTCTTTCTTCGGTATGGATTCGTTGGTGTCTGGCGAGATCATATGATCTTCTGAAAAACTTTGAACAGAAACCACATTGATAGGGCTTTTCTCCCGTATGGGTTCGCTCGTGCAAATCACGATTACCGGTGGTTGAAAAAGCATTTTCACAGTGATGGCACTTATAAGGCCTTTCTCCCGTGTGAGTTCGTATGTGTCTCACAAGCCGCCATTCGGTAGGGAACGTCTTCTTACAAAGAGTACAAGTATGTTCACCCATTGCCAGAACCTCCTTACTGACTGGTCAGCAATGTTTTCGTATCAGTGATGTTTACCAAACGTCTTTGCATGGAGCAATGAGGACGGTTGTCGGACAACAACCAACAGCGTTACCGCACTCTATACCCATGTTCGTACCCTCGGGTCCAGACCAGGCAAGCCTCATGGATCGTTGCCAGCAAAGACGTAAGGGTGTGGTTCTGAATTATTTCATGCCAGAGCTGCCACCCACTCAAGAGCAGAAAACCATTCCCGGCAAACTGGCTGTTACATCAATGGTGGCAATGACTTAAGACGCAATGCCAGAAACTGTTCAAGAAAAGAAATGACTATAAAGGTCAATGGATTGTAAACTTACCCTGGTCAGCAATCTATGACCAGGTATAAACCTGAATACCTGTCCCTCGCGGATAATTGTCTTTGTCAATTTGTCCAGACTGATGAGAATACTCCATGGCAAAAACATGATCAACCTTTGATCAGTAGAGCACGCTGATGACACTGTATAATGCGGTGTTTTTGCTACGTTAATGCCTGACACCGAGGAAAACCAAAAAGAATATCCGCAGCCAGGCACTCAAAAAAAAGGCACTGGTTTCCCTGTCTCAGGATACTTGTTCTGATATGTCCTGGCAGCGGCGCACTGCCCGACGTCGCTACTCCCAATAAAGGGAAAGAAACAGGGGAGCAGGCTTTGCCCAGGACGTTGCTATCCCATCTGCGCCCTGGCGATTTCCTGTTGGCTCTGTTGTTGCCGGCCAGAGCTGACAGGGTCTTTGAAAAAAAGGGTGCCCGTTGTATTGATTTCCAAAAATGTGATGGAAAGTCAGGTAGCAAGGATGGGGTATTCAACCTAAATTCCGCAGTTGAATTTCATAAATTGCTTCTTTACCTTGCACCAGTGGTGCTTGCGTTTTTTTATATCACCTCTTTTAGGTAACTGTAGTAAATAGTTATAAGTCAACTTGCGTAAGGCTTTCAGCGGAGGCAGTGATTTCAACTGAGGAATTTAGGTTCAAACGTAAACGACCACGCCAGCGATTGGATGAGTCAGACGCTTTATGAGCAGATGCCGGCAGAGCTGTGATCCGTGCTGTCAAAAACAAACGTCGGACTATCATTACCCCTTTACTGGATGCAGAAAAGTCCCCCCGGACAGACGTCATCGCCCCATACCTGAAATCCTGGCATGTGGCGATTAATGTTGATGTCATCAAAACGACCCTGAAAATGGATATATATATTGCCCTGTAAACGCCCGGAAATGGTGAGAAAAGACATAGCCATCAACTTTCTTAACTTTCTGGTCTGCAACCTGATACGAGCACTGGTGAGGAAAAACAGCAAAATAGAGTGACAAGACACCCAGAGAAATCAGCGTTAAAACGGCTGAGGAAACACGGGCATCGTTTCTCCAAATAGTTTGCTGTTACTGGTCATTCTGCCTTGTTCTGACGTCCAGCTTGCCATGTTCATCAGGGGGGGGTTAGAAAAGACGATGGGCATAACAGGGTCTGACAGACACCCTCTAAACATCAAAAGTCAGTCATCCTGAGGGCAGAGCCGAACGGGACAACCACAGACCGGAAACGTCAAAGCACACATCCGGCTCACTTTCATAGACCAAGGGGAAGCAAATCTTCAAAATTAAAGAGTCCCTGCTCTTCTTCTTCTGCAGCAAGCTCAATGGATTGCACAGGTGGCTCTTCCGGACCCTGGGTAACGTTTGTTATTGTTGCATGGGGTAATTCAGTTGTCACAACAGTGGCAGTTGCTTCCGGGCTCACTATTCTGGATACGGTGACATCACTATTACTGATTGTTGGATTGGTAAACGTGTGAGTGATACAGCTCACTGGGCCGACGGAAGCGTCTTGCCCGGTGCTTATAACCATCGGAGGGAGCTGAAGATGGGGGTGCTGGGATTTCATATGTTCTTTGAGGTTATGTCTTCGCGTATAAGACTTATTGCAGCCAGGACATTGAAAAGGCTTTTCTTTCATATGAACTGACTGGTGATTTTCTAAAGTAGCTTGCTGTTTAAAAGACTTATCACAGAGAGTGCATTTATAAGCTCTTTCTTCGGCATGGATTCGTTGGTGCTTAGCGAGATTAGATGAGCTTGCGAAACACTTTGCACAGAAACCACATTGATAGGGCTTTTCTCCCGTATGGGTTCGCTCGTGCACATCACGAATATCGGTGGTTGAAAAAGCCCTTTCACAGTGATGGCACTTATAAGGCTTTTCTCCCGTGTGAGTTCGTATGTGTTTCACAAGCAGGTATTTTGCAGTGAACGTCTTCTTACAAATAGTACAAGTATGTTCACCCATTGCCAGAACCTCCTTACTGACTGGTCAGCAATGTTTTCGTATCAGTGATGTTTACCAAACGACTTTGCATGGAGCAATAAGGACGGTTGCCGGACAACAACCAACAGCGTTACCGCACTCTATACCCATGTTCGTACCCTCGGGTCCAGACCGGGCAAGCCTCATGGATCGTTGCCAGCAAAGGCGTAAGGGTGTGGTTCTGAATTCTTTCATGCCAGAGCTGCCACCCACTCAAGAGCAGAAAACCATTCCCGGCAAACTGGCTGTTACATCAATGGTGGCAATGACTTAAGACGCAATGCCAGAAACTGTTCAGGAAGAGAAATGACTATAAAAGTCAATGGATTGTAAGCTCACCCTGGTCAGCAATCTACGAACAAGTATAAACCTGAATACCTGTCCCTCGCTGATAATTGTCTTTGTTAATTTGTCCAGACTGCTGAGAATATGCCATGGCAAATCATGATCAACCTTTAATCAGCAGACACGCTGATAACACTGTATAATCCAGTATTTTTGCTACGTTAATGCCTGACACCGAGCAAAACCAAAAAGAATATCCGCAGCCAGGCACTCAAAAAAAAGGCACTGGTTTCCCTGTCTCAGGATACTTGTTCTGATATGTCCTGGCAGCGGCGCACTACCCGACGTCGCTGTCACTCCTGTGAAGGGAAAGAAACAGGGGAGCAGGACTTGCTCAGGGCGTTGCTATCCCGTCTGCGTCCTGGCGATTGCCTGTTGGCTCTGTTGTTGCCGGCCAGCGCTGACAGGGTCTTTGAAAAAAAGGGTGCCCGATGTATTGATTGTCGACAATGTGATGGAAAGTCAGGGAGCAAGGATGGGGTATTCAAACGTAAACGACCACGCCAGCGATTGGATGAGTCAGACGCTTTATGAGCAGATGCCGGCAGAGCTGCGATCCGTGCTGTCAAAAACAAACGTCAGACTATCATTACCCCTTGACTGGATGCAGAAAAGTCCCCCCGGACAAACGTATCGCCCCATACCTGAAACCCTGGCATGTGGCGATTAATGTTGATGTCATCAAAACGACCCTGAAAATGGATCTATTGCCCTGTAAGCGCCCGGAAATGGTGAGAAAAGACATAGCCATCAACTTTCTTAACTTTCTTAACTTTCTGGTCTGCAACCTGATACGAGCACTGGTGAGGAAAAACAGCAAAATAGAGTGACAAGACACCCAGAGAAATCAGCGTTAAAACGGCTCAGGAAACACGGGCATCGTTTCTCCAGACGCTACCAGGCTGCTTTTGTGTCGCCGCCCTGAAGGTTGCTGTAAAAAACTGCGCCTTGTCCGGGTTGATGGTGGCTATAGGAGAAAATGGCTTGATTGGGTTAATGAACGGTTTACCTTTGCCCTCAGTGTTGTACGCCAAAGTGATGATCAAAAGGGTTTCAACGTATTGCCCCGACGCCGGGTTGTAGTTTTTGAGGGTTTTTTGAGGCTATCTTTACTGCCATCGGTTCCCCTGACTACGCTTCACGCGGGCAATGTGAACGCAACCCTGCGTTGAAATGCCTCGCAATAGTTTGCTGTTACTGGTCATTCTGCCTTGTTCTGACGTCCAGCTTGCCATGTTCATCAGGGGGGTTAGAAAAGACGATGGGCATAACAGGGTCTGACAGACACCCTCTAAACATCAAAAGTCAGTCATCCTGAGGGCAGAGCCGAAACGGATAACGACAGACCGGAAACTTTAAAGCATACATCCGGCTCACTTCCATGCACCGGGGGGAAGCAAATCTTCAAAATTAAAGAGTCCCTGCTCTTCTTCTGCTGCAGCAAGCTCAATGGATTGCAAAGGTGGCTCTTCCAGACCTTGGGTAACGTTTGTTATTGTTGCATGGGGCAATTCAGTTGTCATAACAGTCGCAGTTGCTTCCGGGGTCACTATTCTGGATACGGTGACATCACTATTACTGATTGTTGGATTGGTAAACGTGTGAGTGATACAGGTCACTGGGCCGGCGGAAGCGTCTTGCCCGGTGCTTATAACCATCGGAGGGAGCTGAAGATGGGGGTGCTGGGATTTAATATGTCTTTTGAGGTAATATCTTCCCTTATAAAACTTATTGCAGCCAGGACATTGAAAAGGCTTTTCTTTGCTATGAACTGACTGGTGATCTTTTAAATGATGTGAATTTTTAAAAGACCTATCACAGAGAGTGCATTGATAAGCTCTTTCTCCGGTATGGATTCGTTGGTGCCTGGCGAGATCAATTGAGCGTCTGAAAGACTTTGAACAGAAACCACATTGATAGAGCTTTTCTCCCGTATGGGTTCGCTCGTGCGCATCACGAATACTGGTGGTTGAAAAAGCCTTTTCACAGTGATGGCAGTTATAAGGCCTTTCCAGCGTGTGAATTTGTCGTATATGCGCTGCAAGCCTACTTGGTCTATCGAATGTTTTCCTGCAAAAATGACAGGTATGTTTAGCCATTGCCAGAACCTCCTTACTGACTGGTCAGCAATGTTTTCGTATCAGTGATGTTTACCAAACGTCTTTGCATGGAGCAATGAGGACGGTTGCCGGACAACAACCAACAGCTTTATCGCACTATATACCCCATGTTCGTAACCACGGGTTCAGGCCAGGCAAGCCTAATGGATCGTTGCCAACAAAGGCGTAAGGGTGTGATTCTCAATTCTCTCATGTCAGAGCCGCCACTCACTCAAGAGCAGAAAACCATTCCCGGCAAACTGGCTGTTACATCAATGGTGGCAATGACTTAAGACGCAATGCCAGAAACTGTTCAGGAAAAGAAATGACTATAAAGGTCAATGGATTGTAAACTCACCTTGGTCAGCAATCTATGACCAGGTATAAACCTGAATACCTGTCCCTTGCGGATAATTGTCTTTGTCAATTTGTCCAGACTGATGAGAATACGCCATGGCAAAAACATGATCAACCTTTGATCAGTAGAGCACGCTGATAACACTGTATAATGCGGTGTTTTTGCTACGTTAATGCCTGACACCGAGGAAAACCAAAAAGAATATCCGCAGCCAGGCACTCAAAAAAAGGCACTGGTTTTCCTGTCTCAGGATACTTGTTCTGTATGTCCTTGGCAGCGACGCACTACTCGACCTCGCTGTCACTCCGGTGAAGGGAAAGAAACAGGGGAGCAGGACTTGCTCAGGGCGTTGCTATCCCGTCTGCGCCCTGGCGATTTCCTGTTGACTCTGTTGTTGCCGGCCAGAGCTGACAGGGTCTTTGAAAAGGTGAGGAAAAACAGCAAAATAGAGTGACAAGATACCCGGAGAAATCAGCGTTAAAACGGCTCAGGAAACACGGGCATCGTTTCTCCAGATGCTACCAGGCTGCTTTTGTGTCGCCGCCCTGAAGGTTGCTGTAAAAAACTGCGCCTTGTCCGGGTTGATGGTGGCTACAGGGGAAAATAACGTGATGGGGTTAATGAACGGTTTACCTTTGCCCTCAGTGTTGTACGCCAACGTGATGATCAAAAGGGTTTCAACGTATTGCCTCGACGCCGGATTGACGCCGGATTGTAGTTTTTAAGCGTTTTTTGAGGCTATCTTTACTACCATCGACTCCCCCGACTACGCTTCACGCGGGCAATCTGAATGCCAACCCTGCGTTGAAATACCTCGCAATAGCTTGCTGTTACTGGTCATTCCGCCTTGTTCTGACGTCCAGCTTGCCATGTTCATCAGGGGGGTTAGAAAAGACGATGGGCATAACAGGTTCTGACAGACACCCTCTAAACATCAAAAGTCAGTCATCCTGAGGGCAGAGCCGAACCGGATAACGACAGACCGGAAACTTCAAAGCATACATCCGGCTCACATCCATGCACCAGGGGGAAGCAAATCTTCAAAATTAAAGAGTCCCTGCTCTTCTTCTTCTACAGCAAGCTCAACGGATTGCACAGGTGGCTCTTCCGGACCCTGGGTAATGTTTGTTATTGTTGCATGGGGCAATTCAGTTGTCACAACAGTGGCAGTTGCTTCCGGGGTCACTATTCTGGATACGGTGACATCACTATTACTGATTGTTGGATTGGTAAACGTGTGAGTAATACAGGTCACTGGGCCGGCGGAAGCGTCTTGCCCGGTGCTTATAACCATCGGAGGGAGCTGGAGATGGGGGTGCTGGGATTTAATATGTCTTTTGAGGTGAGATCTTCGCTTATAAAACTTATTGCAGTCAGGACATTGAAAAGGCCTTTCTTTGCTATGAACTGACTGGTGATCTTTTAAATGATGTGCATTTTTAAAAGACCTATCACAGAGATTGCATTGATAAGCTCTTTCTCCGGTATGGATTCGTTGGTGCCTGGCGAGATCAGTTGAGTCTCTGAAAGACTTTGAACAGAAACCACATTGATAGGGCTTTTCTCTCGTATGGGTTCGCTCATGCACATCACGAATACCGGTGGTTGAAAAAGCCTTTTCACAGTGATGGCACTTATAAGGCCTTTCCAGCGTGTGAATTTGTCGTATATGTACTGCAAGCCTACTTGGTCTATTGAATATTTTCCTGCAAAAATGACAAGTATGTTTAGCCATTGCCAGAACCTCCTTACTGACTGGTCAGCAATGTTTTCGTATCAGTGATGGTTACCAAACGACCTTGCATGGAGCAATGAAGACTGTTGCCGGACAACAACCAACAGCGTTACCGCACTCTATACCCATGTTCGTACCCCCAGGTTCAGACCGGGCAAGCCTCATGGATAGTTGCCAGCAAAGGCGTAAGGCTGTGGTTCTGAATTCTTTCATGCCAGAGCTGCCACCCACTCAAGAGCAGAAAACCATTCCCGGCAAACTGGCTGTTACATCAATGGTGGCAATGACTTAAGACGCAATGCCAGAAACTGTTCAAGAAAAGAAATGACTATAAAGGTCAATGGATTGTAAACTCACCCTCGTCAGCAATCTATGACCAGGTATAAACCTGAATACCTGTCCCTTGCGGATAATTGTCTTTGTCAATTTGTCCAGACTGATGAGAATACGCCATGGCAAAAACATGATCAACCTTTGATCAGTAGAGCACGCTGATAACACTGTATAATGCGGTGTTTTTGCTACGTTAATGCCTGACACCGAGCAAAACCAAAAAGAATATCCGCAGCCAGGCACTCAAAAAAAAGGCACTGGTTTCCCTGTCTCAGGATACTTGTTTTGATATGTCCTGGCAGCGGCGCACTACCCGACGTCGCTGTCACTCCTGTGAAGGGAAAGAAACAGGGGAGCAGGACTTGCTCAGGGCGTTGCTATCCCGTCTGCGCCCTGGCGATTTCCTGTTGGCTCTGTTGTTGCCGGCCAGCGCTGACAGGGTCTTTGAAAAAAGGGTACCCGATGTATTGATTGTCGACAATGTGATGGAAAGTCAGGGAGCAAGGATGAGGGTATTCAAACGTAAACGACCACGCCAGCGATTGGATGAGTCAGACGCTTTATGAGCAGATGCTGGCAGAGCTGCGATCCGTGCTGTCAAAAACAAACGTCAGACTATCATTACCCCTTGACTGGATGCAGAAAAGTCCCCCCGGACAGACGTCATCGCCCCATACCTGAAATCCTGGCATGTGGCGATTAATGTTGATGTCATCAAAACGACCCTGAAAATGGATCTATTGCCCTGTAAACGCCCGGAAACGGTGAGAAAAGACATAGCCATCAACTTTTTGAACTTTCTGGTCTGCAACCTGATACGAGCACTGATGGGGAAAAACAGCAAAACACAGTGACAAGACACCAGGAGAAATCAGCGTTAAAACGGCTCAGGAAACACGGGTATCGTTTCTTCAGACGCTACCGGGGGCATGGGGTGATTGGCTGGAACAAAAAATCATGACTATGTTGCATATCATCGGGCAACATATTGTCGGGAATCCACCAGGCAGATGGGAACCAGGGGCTGTTAAGAAGCCACCAAAACCTCATAATTCAGTCAGTACCATTGGCGTTTGGACGCCGTTTGACCCCTTACGGCGTAAACGCCACATCCTGGCTGACACTATTGGCCTGATAATGGCGGTGGTCGTCACATCTGCTGCGATGAAAGATCGTGACGGTGCCAGGCTGCTTTTGTGTCGCCCTGGCGGTTGCTGTAAAAAACTGCGCCTTGTCCGGGTTGATGGTGGCTACAGGGGAAAATAAGGTGATGGGGTTAATGAACGGTTTACGTTTGCCCTCAGTGTTGTACGCCAAAGTGATGATCAAAAGGGTTTCAACGTATTGCCTCGATGCCGGGTTGTAGTTTTTGAGGATTTTTTGGGGCTATCTTTACTGCCATCGGCTCCCCTGACTACGCTTTACGCGGGCAATCTTAACGCCAGCCCTGCGTTGAAATGCCTCGAAATAGCCTGCTATTACTGATCATTCTGCCTTGTTCTGACGTCCAGCCTGCCATGTTCATCAGTGTGGTTAGAAAAGACGATGGGCATAACAGGTTCTGACAGACACCCTCTAAACATCAAAAGTCAGTCATCCTGAGGGCAGAGCCGAACCGGATAACGACAGACCGGAAACTTCAAAGCATACATCCGGCTCACATCCATACACCAGGGGGAAGCAAATCTTCAAAATTAAAGAGTCCCTGCTCTTCTTCTACAGCAAGCTCAACGGATTGCACAGGTGGCTCTTCCGGACCCTGGGTAATGTTTGTTATTGTTGCATGGGGCAATTCAGTTGTCACAACAGTGGCAGTTGCTTCCGGGCTCACTATTCTGGATACGGTGACATCACTATTACTGATTGTTGGATTGGTAAATGTGTGAGTAATACAGGTCACCGGGCCGAGGGAAGCGTCTTGCTCGGTGTTTATAATCATGGGAGGGGGCTGGAGATGGGGGTGCCGGGATCTCATATGTTCTTTGAGGCTATGTCTTCGCGTATAAGACTTATTGCATTCAGGACATTGAAAAGGCTTTTCTTTCGTATGAACTGACTGGTGATTTTTTAAAGTAGATTCCTGTTTAAAAGACTTATCACAGAGAGTGCATTTATAAGCTCTTTCTTCGGCATGGGTTCGTTGGTGCTGAGCGAGATTATATGAGGTTATGAATTGCTTTGCACAGAAACCACATTGATAGGGCTTTTCTCCCCTATGGATTCGCTCGTGCACATTAAGATTACTGGGGTCTGAAAAAGCCTTTTCACAGTGATAGCACTTATAAGGCTTTTCTCCCGTGTGAGTTCGTATGTGTACCACAAGATGGGATTCTCTATTGAACGTCTTCTTACAAAAATGACAAGTATGTTTACCCATTGCCAGAATCTCCTTACTAACTGGTTAGCAATGTTTTCATATCAGTGATGTTTACCAAACGACTTTGCATGGAGCAATGAAGACTGTTGCTGGACAACAACCAACGGCGTTACCACACTCTATACCCGTGTTCGTACCCCCAGGTTCAGACCAAGCAAGCCTCATGGATCGTTGCCAGCAAAGGCGTAAGGGTGTGGTTCTGAATTATTTCATGCCAGAGCTGCCACCCACTCAAGAGCAGAAAACCATTCCCGGCAAACTGGCTGTTACATCAATGGTGGCAATGACTTAAGACGCAATGCCAGAAACTGTTCAAGAAAAGAAATGACTATAAAGGTCAACGGATTGTAAACGCACCCTCGTCAGCAATCTATGACCAGGTATAAACCTGAACACCTGTCCCTTGCGGATAATTGTCTTTGTCAATTTGTCCAGACTGATGAGAATACTCCATGGCAAAAACATGATCAACCTTTGATCAGTAGAGCACGCTGATAACACTGTATAATGCGGTGTTTTTGCTACGTTAATGCCTGACACCGAGCAAAACCAAAAAGAATATCCGCAGCCAGGCACTCAAAAAAAAGGCACTGGTTTCCCTGTCTCAGGATACTTGTTCTGATATGTCCTGGCAGCGGCGCACTACCCGACGTCGCTGTCACTCCTGTGAAGGGAAAGAAACAGGGGAGCAGGACTTGCTCAGGGCGTTGCTATCCCGTCTGCGTCTTGGTGATTTCCTGTTGGCTCTGTTGTTGTCGGCCAGCGCTGACAGGGTCTTTGAAAAAAAGGGTGCCCGTTGTATTGATTGTCGACAATGTGATGGAAAGTCAGGTAGCAAGGATGGGGTATTCAAACGGAAACGACCACGCCAGCGAGTGGATGAGCCAGGCGCTTTATGAGCAGATGCCGGCAGAGCTGCGATCCGTGCTGTCAAAAACAAACGTCAGACTATCATTACCCCTTGACTGGATGCAGAAAAGTCCCCCCCGGACAGACGTCATCGCCCCATACCTGAAATCCTGGCATGTGGCGATTAATGTTGATGTCATCAAAACGACCCTGAAAATGGATATATTGCCCTGTAAACGCCCGGAAATGATGAGAAAAGACATAGTCATCAACTTTCTTAACTTTCTTAACTTTCTTAACTTTCTTAACTTTCTTAACTTTCTTAACTTTCTTAACTTTCTGGTCTGCAACCTGATACGAGCACTGATGGGGAAAAACAGCAAAATAGAGTGACAAGACACCCAGAGAAATCAGCGTTAAAACGGCTCAGGAAACACGGGCATCGTTTCTCCAGATGCTACCAGGCTGCTTTTGTGTCGCCGCCCTGAAGGTTGCTGTAAAAAACTGCGCCTTGTCCGGGTTGATGGTGGCTACAGGGGAAAATAACGTGATGGGGTTAATGAACGGTTTACCTTTGCCCTCAGTGTTGTACGCCAACGTGATGATCAAAAGGGTTTCAACGTATTACCCTGACGCCGAGTTGTAGTTTTTGAGGGTTTTTTGAGGCTATCTTTACTGCCATCGACTCTCCTGACTCCTGACTACGCTTTACGCGGGCAATGTGAACGCAACCCTGCATTGAAATGCCTCGCAATAGTTTGCTTTTACTGGTCATTCTGCCTTGTTCTGACGTCCAGCTTGCCATGTTCATCAGGGGGGTTAGAAAAGACGATGGGCATAACAGGGTCTGACAGATACCCTCTAAACATCAAAAGTCAGTCATCCTGAGGGCAGAGCCGAACGGGACAACCACAGACCGGAAACGTCAAAGCACGCATCCGGCTCACATCCATGCACCAGGGGGAAGCAAATCTTCAAAATTAAAGAGTCCCTGCTCTTCTTCTGCAGCAAGCTCAATGGATTGCACAGGTGGCTCTTCCGGACCCTGGGTAACGTTTGTTATTGTTGCATGGGGCAATTCAGTTGTCATAACAGTCGCAGTTGCTTCCGGGGTCACTATTCTGGATACGGTGACATCACTATTACTGATTGTTGGATGGGTAAACGTGTGAGTAATACAGGTCACTGGGCCGAGGGAAGCGTCTTGCTCGGTGTTTATAATCATGGGAGGGAGCTGAAGATGGGGGTGCCGGGATTTAATATGTCTTTTGAGGCTACGTCTTTCCTTATAAAACTTATTGCATTCAGGACATTGAAAAGGCTTTTCTTTGCTATGAACTAACTGGTGATCTTTCAAATGACCTTGTCGTTTAAAAGACTTATCACAGAGAGTGCATTTAAAAGGTCTTTCTTCGGCATGGGTTCGTTGGTGCCTGGCGAGATTAGATGAGTTTCCGAAAGACTTTGCACAGAAACCACATTGATAGGGTTTTTCTCCCGTATGGGTTCGCTCGTGCACATCACGATTACCGGTGGTTGAAAAAGCCTTTTCACAGTGATGGCACTTATAAGGCCTTTCTCCCGTGTGAGTTCGTATGTGTCTCACAAGCAGGTATTCTGTAGTGAACGTCTTCTTACAAACAGTACAAGTATGTTCACCCATTGCCAGAACCTCCTTACTGACTGGTCAGCAATGTTTTCGTATCAGTGATGTTTACCAAACGTCTTTGCATGGAGCAATGAGGACGGTTGCCGGACAACAACCAACAGCGTTACCGCACTCTATACCCATGTTCGTACCCTCGGGTCCAGACCGGGCAAGCCTCATGGATCGTTGCCAGCAAAGGCGTAAGGGTGTGGTTCTGAATTATTTCATGCCAGAGCTGCCACCCACTCAAGAGCAGAAAACCATTCCCGGCAAACTGGCTGTTACATCAATGGTGGCAATGACTTAAGACGCAATGCCAGAAACTGTTCAGGAAAAGAAATGACTATAAAGGTCAATGGATTGTAAACTCACCCTCGTCAGCAATCTATGACCAGGTATAAACCTGAATATCTGTCCCTTGCGGATAATTGTCTTTGTCAATTTGTCCAGACTGATGAGAATACTCCATGGCAAAAACATGATCAACCTTTGATCAGTAGAGCACGCTGATAACACTGTATAATGCGGTGTTTTTGCTACGTTAATGCCTGACACCGAGGAAAACCAAAAAGAATATCCGCAGCCAGGCACTCAAAAAAAAGGCACGAGTTTCCCTGTCTCAGGATACTTTTTCTGATATGTCCTGGCAGCGGCGCACTACTCGACCTCGCTGTCACTCTGTGAAGGGAAAGAAACAGGGGAGCAGGCTTTGCCCAGGACGTTGCTATCCCGTCTGCGTCCTAGTGATTTCCTGTTGGCTCTGTTGTTGTCGGCCAGCGCTGACAGGGTCTTTGAAAAAAAGGGTGCCCGTTGTATTGATTGTCGACAATGTGATGGAAAGTCAGGTAGCAGGGATGGGGTATTCAAACGTAAACCACCACGCCAGCGATTGGATGAGTCAGACGCTTTATGAGCAGATGCCGGCAGAGCTGCGATCCGTGCTGTCAAAAACAAACGTCGGACTATCATTACCCCTTGACTGGATGCAGAAAAGTCCCCCGGACAGACGTCATCGCCCCATACCTGAAATCCTGGCATCTGGAGATTAATGTTGATGTCATCAAAACGACCCTGAAAATGGATCTATTGCCCTGTAAGCGCCCGGAAATGGTGAGAAAAGACATAGCCATCAACTTTTTTAACTTTTTTAACTTTCTTAACTTTCTGGTCTGCAACCTGATACGAGCACTGGTGAGGAAAAACAGCAAAATAGAGTGACAAGATACCCGGAGAAATCAGCGTTAAAACGGCTCAGGAAACACGGGCATCGTTTCTCCAGATGCTACCAGGCTGCTTTTGTGTCGCCGCCCTGAAGGTTGCTGTAAAAAACTGCGCCTTGTCCGGGTTGATGGTGGCTACAGGGGAAAATAAGGTGATGGGGTTAATGAACGGTTTACCTTTGCCCTCAGTGTTGTACGCCAACGTGATGATCAAAAGGGTTTCAGCGTATTGCCTCGACGCCGGGTTGTCGTTTTTGAGGGTTTTTTAAGGCTATCTTTACTACCATCGGCTCTCCTGACTACGCTTTACGCGGGCAATCTGAACGCCAACCCTGCGTTGAAATGCCTCGCAATAGCCTGCTATTACTGATCATTCTGCCTTGTTCTGACGTCCAGCTTGCCATGTTCATCAGGGGGGTTAGAAAAGACGATGGGCATAACAGGGTCTGACAGATACCCTCTAAACATCAAAAGTCAGTCATCCTGAGGGCAGAGCCGAACGGGACAACCACAGACCGGAAACGTCAAAGCACGCATCCGGCTCACATCCATGCACCAGGGGGAAGCAAATCTTCAAAATTAAAGAGTCCCTGCCCTTCTTCTTCTGCAGCAAGCTCAATGGATTGCACAGGTGGCTCTTCCGGACCCTGGGTAACGTTTGTTATTGTTGCATGGGGCAATTCAGTTGTCATAACAGTGGCAGTTGCTTCCGGGGTCACTATTCTGGATACGGTGACATCACTATTACTGATTGTTGGATGGGTAAACGTGTGAGTAATACAGGTCACCGGGCCGACGGAAGCGTCTTGCCCGGTGCTTATAACCATCGGAGGGAGCTGAAGATGGGGGTGCTGGGATTTAATATGTCTTTTGAGGTTATGTCTTCGCGTATAAGACTTATTGCAGTCAGGACATTGAAAAGGCTTTTCTTTCGTATGAACTGACTGGTGATGTTGTAAAGTAGATCGCTGTTTAAAAGACTTATCACAGAGAGTGCATTTAAAAGGTCTTTCTTCGGTATGGGTTCGTTGGTGCCTGGCGAGATTAAATGAGTTTATGAAAGACTTTGAACAGAAACCACATTGATAGGGCTTTTCTCCCGTATGGGTTCGCTCGTGCACATTACGACAACCGGTGGTTGAAAAAGCCCTTTCACAGTGATGGCACTTATAAGGCCTTTCTCCCGTGTGAGTTCGCATGTGTCTCACAAGCAGGTATTTTTTAGTGAACGTCTTCTTACAAATAGTACAAGTATGTTCACCCATTGCCAGAACCTCCTTACTGACTGGTCAGCAATGTTTTCGTATCAGTGATGTTTACCAAACGTCTTTGCATGGAGCAATGAGGACGGTTGTCGGACAACAACCAACAGCGTTACCGCACTCTATACCCATGTTCGTACCCTCGGGTCCAGACCGGGCAAGCCTCATGGATCGTTGCCAGCAAAGGCGTAAGGGTGTGGTTCTGAATTATTTCATGCCGGAGCTGCCACCCACTCAAGAGCAGAAAACCATTCCCGGCAAACTGGCTGTTACATCAATGGTGGCAATGACTTAAGACGCAATGCCAGAAACTGTTCAAGAAAAGAAATGACTATAAAGGTCAATGGATTGTAAACTTACCCTGGTCAGCAATCTATGACCAGGTATAAACCTGAATACCTGTCCCTCGCGGATAATTGTCTTTGTCAATTTGTCCAGACTGATGAGAATACTCCATGGCAAAAACATGATCAACCTTTGATCAGTAGAGCACGCTGATGACACTGTATAATGCGGTGTTTTTGCTACGTTAATGCCTGACACCGAGGAAAACCAAAAAGAATATCCGCAGCCAGGCACTCAAAAAAAAGGCACTGGTTTCCCTGTCTCAGGATACTTGTTCTGATATGTCCTGGCAGCGGCGCACTACCCGACGTCGCTGTCACTCCTGTGAAGGGAAAGAAACAGGGGAGCAGGCTTTGCCCAGGACGTTGCTATCCCGTCTGCGCCCTGGCGATTTCCTGTTGGCTCTGTTTTTGTCGGCCAGCGCTGACAGGGTCTTTGAAAAAAAGGGTGCCCGTTGTATTGATTGTCGACAATGTGATGGAAAGTCAGGGAGCAAGGATGAGGGTATTCAAACGTAAACGACCACGCCAGCGATAGGATGAGTCAGGCGCTTTATGAGCAGATGCTGGCAGAGCTGCGATCCGTGCTGTCAAAAACAAACGTCAGACTATCATTACCCTTTGACTGGATGCAGAAAAGCCCCCCCGGACAGACGTCATCGCCCCATACCTGAAATCTTGGCATGTGGCGATTAATGTTGATGTCATCAAAACGACCCTGAAAATGGATCTATTGTCCTGTAAGCGCCCGGAAATGGTGAGAAAAGACATAGCCATCAACTTTTTTAACTTTCTTAACTTTCTGGTCTGCAACCTGATACGAGCACTGGTGGGGAAAAATAGCAAAATAGAGTGACAAGATACCCGGAGAAATCAGCGTTAAAACGGCTCAGGAAACACGGGCATCGTTTCTCCAGATGCTACCAGGCTGCTTTTGTGTCGCCGCCCTGAAGGTTGCTGTAAAAAACTGCGGTTTGTCCGGGTTGATGGTGGCTACAGGGGAAAATAAGGTGATGGGGTTAATGAACGGTTTACCTTTGCCCTCAGTGTTGTACGCCAACGTGATGATCAAAAGGGTTTCAACGTATTGCCTCGACGCCGGATTGACGCCGGATTGTAGTTTTTAAGCGTTTTTTGAGGCTATCTTTACTACCATCGACTCCCCCGACTACGCTTTACGCGGGCAATGTGAACGCAACCCTGCGTTGAAATGCCTCGCAATAGTTTGCTATTACTGGTCATTCTGCCTTGTTCTGACGTCCAGCCTGCCATGTTCATCAGGGGGGTTAGAAAAGACGATGGGCATAACAGGGTCTGACAGACACCCTCTAAACATCAAAAGTCAGTCATCCTGAGGGCAGAGCCGAACCGGATAACCACAGACCGGAAACGTCAAAGCACGCATCCGGCTCACATCCATGCACCAGGGGGAAGCAAATCTTCAAAATTAAAGAGTCCCTGCTCTTCTTCTTCTACAGCAAGCTCAACGGATTGCACAGGTGGCTCTTCCGGACCCTGGGTAACGTTTGTTATTGTTGCATGGGGCAATTCAGTTGTCATAACAGTGGCAGTTGCTTCCGGGGTCACTATTCTGGATACGGTGACATCACTATTACTGATTGTTGGATGGGTAAACGTGTGAGTGATACAGGTCACTGGGCCGGCGGAAGCGTCTTGCTCGGTGTTTATAATCATGGGAGGGAGCTGGAGATGGGGGTGCCGGGATTTAATATGTTTATTGAGGCTTTGCCTTCGCGTATAAGACTTATTGCAGTCAGGACATTGAAAAGGCTTTTTTTTCATATGAACTGACTGGTGATATTTCAAATGACCTTTTTGTATAAAAGACTTATCACAGAGAGTGCATTTATAAGCTCTTTCTTCGGTATGGATTCGTTGGTGCCTGGCGAGATTAGATGAGCTTCTGAAAAACTTTGAACAGAAACCACATTGATAGGGCTTTTCTCCCGTATGGATCCGCTCGTGTACATTACGAATATCGGTGGTTGAAAAAGCCTTTTCACAGTGATGGCACTTATAAGGCCTTTCTCCCGTGTGAGTTCGTATGTGTCTCACAAGCAGGTATTCTTTAGTGAACGTCTTCTTACAAAAAGTACAAGTATTTTCACCCATTGCCAGAACCTCCTTACTGACTGGTCAGCAATGTTTTCGTATCAGTGATGGTTACCAAACGACCTTGCATGGAGCAATGAAGACTGTTGCCGGACAACAACCAACAGCGTTACCGCACTCTATACCCATGTTCGTACCCCCAGGTTCAGACCGGGCAAGCCTCATGGATAGTTGCCAGCAAAGGCGTAAGGCTGTGGTTCTGAATTCTTTCATGCCAGAGCTGCCACCCACTCAAGAGCAGAAAACCATTCCCGGCAAACTGGCTGTTACATCAATGGTGGCAATGACTTAAGACGCAATGCCAGAAACTGTTCAAGAAAAGAAATGACTATAAAGGTCAATGGATTGTAAACTCACCCTCGTCAGCAATCTATGACCAGGTATAAACCTGAATACCTGTCCCTTGCGGATAATTGTCTTTGTCAATTTGTCCAGACTGATGAGAATACGCCATGGCAAAAACATGATCAACCTTTGATCAGTAGAGCACGCTGATAACACTGTATAATGCGGTGTTTTTGCTACGTTAATGCCTGACACCGAGCAAAACCAAAAAGAATATCCGCAGCCAGGCACTCAAAAAAAAGGCACTGGTTTCCCTGTCTCAGGATACTTGTTTTGATATGTCCTGGCAGCGGCGCACTACCCGACGTCGCTGTCACTCCTGTGAAGGGAAAGAAACAGGGGAGCAGGACTTGCTCAGGGCGTTGCTATCCCGTCTGCGCCCTGGCGATTTCCTGTTGGCTCTGTTGTTGCCGGCCAGCGCTGACAGGGTCTTTGAAAAAAGGGTACCCGATGTATTGATTGTCGACAATGTGATGGAAAGTCAGGGAGCAAGGATGAGGGTATTCAAACGTAAACGACCACGCCAGCGATTGGATGAGTCAGACGCTTTATGAGCAGATGCTGGCAGAGCTGCGATCCGTGCTGTCAAAAATAAACGTCGGACTATCATTACCCCTTGACTGGATGCAGAAAAGTCCCCCCGGACAGACGTCATCGCCCCATACCTGAAATCCTGGCATGTGGCGATTAATGTTGATGTCATCAAAACGACCCTGAAAATGGATCTATTGCCCTGTAAGCGCCCGGAAACGGTGAGAAAAGACATAGCCATCAACTTTTTGAACTTTCTGGTCTGCAACCTGATACGAGCACTGATGGGGAAAAACAGCAAAACACAGTGACAAGACACCAGGAGAAATCAGCGTTAAAACGGCTCAGGAAACACGGGTACCGTTTCTTCAGACGCTACCGGGGGCATGGGGTGATTGGCTGGAACAAAAAAACCATGACTATGTTGCATATCATCGGGCAACATATTGTCGGGAATCCACCGCAGATGCGAACCAGGGGCTGTTAAGAAGCCACCAAAACCTCATAATTCAGTCAGTGCCATTGGCTCTGGACGCCGTTTGACCCCTTACGGCGTAAACGCCACATCCTGGCTGACACTATTGGCCTGATAATGGCGGTGGTCGTCACATCTGCTGCGATGCAAGAACGTGACAGTACCAGGCTGCTTTTGTGTCGCCCTGGCGGTTGTTGTAAAAAACTGCGCCTTGTCTGGGTTGATGGTGGCTATAGGGGAAAATGACGTGATTGGGTTAATGAACGGTTTACGTTTGCCCTCAGTGTTGTACGCCAAAGTGATGATCAAAAGAGTTTCAACGTATTGCCCCGACGCTGGGTTGTGGTTTTTGAGGGTTTTTTGAGGCTGTCTTTACTACCAACGACTTCCCTGACTACGCTTTACGCGGGCAATCTGAACGCCAACCCTGCGTTGAAATGCCTCGCAATAGTTTGCTGTTACTGGTCATTCTGCCTTGTTCTGACGTCCAGCTTGCCATGTTCATCAGGGGGGTTAGAAAAGACGATGGGCGTAACAGGGTCTGACAGACACCCTCTAAACATCAAAAGTCAGTCATCCTGAGGGCAGAGCCGAACGGGACAACCACAGACCGGAAACGTCAAAGCACGCATCCGGCTCACATCCATGCACCAGGGGGAAGCAAATCTTCAAAATTAAAGAGTCCCTGCTCTTCTTCTGCAGCAAGCTCAATGGATTGCACAGGTGGCTCTTCCGGACCCTGGGTAACGTTTGTTATTGTTGCATGGGGTAATTCAGTTGTCATAACAGTCGCAGTTGCTTCCGGGGTCACTATTCTGGATACGGTGACATCACTATTACTGATTGTTGGATTGGTAAACGTGTGAGTAATACAGGTCACCGGGCCGACGGAAGCGTCTTGCCCAGTGCTTATAACCATCGGAGGGAGCTGAAGATGGGGGTGCCGGGATTTAATATGTCTTTTGAGGTGATGTCTTCGCGTATAAAACTTATTGCAGCCAGGACATTGAAAAGGCTTTTCTTTGTTATGAACTGACTGGTGATTTTTTAAATGATGTGCCTCTTTAAAAGACCTATCACAGAGAGTGCATTGAAAAGCTCTTTCTCCGGTATGGATTCGTTGGTGCCTGGCGAGATCAGTTGAGCCTCCAAAAGACTTTGAACAGAAACCACATTGATAGGGCCTTTCTCCCGTATGGATTCGCTCGTGCCTTTTACAATTACTGCTGTCTGCAAAAGTCTCTCCACAGTCATAGCACTTATAAGGCTTTTCTCCCGTGTGGGTTCGCATGTGTACCGCAAGCCCGTATGCTCTAGTAAACGTCTTCTTACAAAGAGTACAAGTATGTTCACCCATTGCCAGAACCTCCTTACTGACTGGTCAGCAATGTTTTCGTATCAGTGATAGTTACCAAACGACTTTGCATGGAGCAATGAGCACAGTTGCTGGACAATAACCAACAGCGTTACCGCACTCTATGCCCATGTTCGTACCCCCACAGGTTCAGACCGGGCAAGCCTCATGGATCGTTGCCAGCAAAGACGTAAGGGTGTGGTTCTGAATTATTTCATGCCAGAGCTGCCACCCACTCAAGAGCAGAAAACCATTCCCGGCAAACTGGCTGTTACATCAATGGTGGCAATGACTTAAGACGCAATGCCAGAAACTGTTCAAGAAAAGAAATGACTATAAAGGTCAATGGATTGTAAGCTCACCCTTGTCAGCAATCTATGACCAGGTATAAACCTGAATACCTGTCCCTTGCGGATAATTGTCTTTGTCAATTTGTCCAGACTGATGAGAATACGCCATGGCAAAAACATGATCAACCTTTGATCAGTAGAGCACGCTGATAACACTGTATAATGCGGTGTTTTTGCTACGTTAATGCCTGACACCGAGGAAAACCAAAAAGAATATCCGCAGCCAGGCACTCAAAAAAAGGTACTGGTTTTCCTGTTCTCAGGATACTTGTTCTGATATGTCCTGGCAGCGGCGCACTACCCGACGTGGCTGTCGCTCCCTGTAAAGGGAAAGAAACAGGGGAGCAGGCTGTTGCTATCCCGTCTGCGCCCTGGCGACTTCCTGTTGGCTCTGTTGTTGCCGGCCAGCGCTGACAGGGTCTTTGAAAAAAAGGGTGCCCGATGTATTGATTGTCGACAATGTGATGGAAAGTCAGGTAGCAAGGATGGGGTATTCAAACGTAAACGACCACGCCAGCGATTGGATGAGTCAGACGCTTTATGAGCAGATGCCGGCAGAGCTGCGATCCGTGCTGTCAAAAAACAAACGTCAGACTATCATTACCCTTTGACTGGATGCAGAAAAGCCCCCCCGGACAGACGTCATCGCCCCATACCTGAAATCCTGGCATGTGGCGATTAATGTTGATGTCATCAAAACGACCCTGAAAATGGATCTATTGCCCTGTAAGCGCCCGGAAATGGTGAGAAAAGACATAGCCATCAACTTTCTTAACTTTCTTAACTTTCTGGTCTGCAACCTGATACGAGCACTGGTGAGGAAAAACAGCAAAATAGAGTGACAAGACACCCGGAGAAATCAGCGTTAAAACGGCTCAGGAAACACGGGCATCGTTTCTCCAGATGCTACCAGGCTGCTTTTGTGTTGCCGCCCTGAAGGTTCTGTAAAAAACTGCGCCTTGTCCGGGTTGATGGTGGCTACAGGGGAAAATAACGTGATGGGGTTAATGAACGGTTTACCTTTGCCCTCAGTGTTGTACGCCAACGTGATGATCAAAAGGGTTTCAACGTATTGCCTCGACGCCGGATTGTAGTTTTTAAGCGTTTTTTGAGGCTATCTTTACTACCATCGACTCCCCCGACTACGCTTTACGCGGGCAATGTGAACGCAACCCTGCGTTGAAATGCCTCGCAATAGTTTGCTGTTACTGGTCATTCTGCCTTGTTCTGACGTCCAGCTTGCCATGTTCATCAGGGGGGTTAGAAAAGACGATGGGCATAACAGGGTCTGACAGACACCCTCTAAACATCAAAAGTCAGTCATCCTGAGGGCAGAGCCGAACGGGACAACCACAGACCGGAAACGTCAAAGCACGCATCCGGCTCACATCCATGCACCAGGGGGAAGCAAATCTTCAAAATTAAAGAGTCCCTGCTCTTCTTCTTCTACAGCAAGCTCAATGGATTGCACAGGTGACTCTTCCGGACCCTGGGTAACGTTTGTTATTGTTGCATGGGGCAATTCAGTTGTCATAACAGTCGCAGTTGCTTCCGGACTCACTATTCTGGATACGGTGACATTACTATTAACCTGATGTGTGACTTTAAGCTGAAAGCATACCCTCAAACTGCATAGGCTCATGCCCAGACTGGATGTTCAAGTAAATTCCAACAGTGATGCCCAGCAGCTTTCGAGCTACACGACTTGTCAGGTGCCATTCATCCCTACTTCTCACACGCTCCAGCTCAAAGTACTCGGCCAATTGACCAATGACCGTCTCTATACGTCGCCGAATATTCATCAGCTTCCTGACAACTGATCTCAGTCGTTTATCTTTCATGTTTTTTCGCAGCGGCGTTTGCAAATCAATACCAAAACTTTCACAGTCTTGCTTCAGCTCAGGTCTGATATAGCCCTTGTCGCCAATCATTAATCCTTTAATGCCTTCAAGCAAGTCGTATATGCTGTCTCGCTCATCAATATTGGCAGCCGTCACTGTCATATCAACCGGAACGCCACGTGCATCTGTTAGCAAATGACCATGAAAGCCATAAAAAGATTTCTTCTTTGACGCACAATATCCATAGGCTGCCTGGCCTTTGTAGACCTTACTGCGGTTAGCCCTTGTTCTTACACAGACATCCATGGGGAAGCCATCAACCAAGTGAATATCTGACCTACCCGCCCCAAGCATTCGCACCAAATATTGATGCAGTTTCTGCTTAACAACCCAGAGGTTTGCTGCTTGGCGTACAAACTGAGTCCTGTGGGACAAGTTGGGGAACAAGTGTTCCCAATGTTTCTTGAAGTATTCGTAAATGCCCTTGTCGTGATGGTGACCGAGCCACTCGCCTGCAATTTCCATAGCGATGACTTCGCTATCAGAGAGTTTTGGTGGAGTACCACGTCTACGTAATGGGCTGGTGACAACAGTGTTGTACAAATCATCAATCAAACAAAAGATATTGGTGATAAACTCTTCTACAGGCATGACCGGCACCGTCTGATAGTGGGTTGCACTTCTATTTTAGACGGTGGTCATGCCTTTCTGACTGCATCATTAAAAGTCACACATCAGGTTACTATTACTGATTGTTGGATTGGTAAACGTGTGAGTAATACAGGTCACCGGGCCGAGGGAAGCGTCTTGCTCGGTGTTTATAATCATGGGAGGCAGCTGGAGCTGGAGATGGGGGTGCTGGGATTTAATATGTTTTTTGAGGTTATGTTTTTGCGTATAGGACTTATTGCAGCCAGGACATTGAAAAAGCTTTTCTTTGCTATGAACTACCTGGTGATATTTCAAATGATCTGGCTGTTTAAAAGACTTATCACAGAGAGTGCATTTATAAGCTCTTTCTTCGCTATGGATTCGTTGGTGCCTGGCGAGATCACTTGAGCGTCTGAAAGACTTTGAACAGAAACCACATTGATAGGGCTTTTCTCCCGTATGGGTTCGCTCGTGGTTTTTACAATCATATTGAGTTGCAAAAGCCTTTTGACAGTGATAACAGTTATAAGGCCTTTCTCCCGTGTGAGTTCGTATGTGTATCACAAGATGGGATTCTCTATTGAACGTCTTCTTACAAAAATGACAAATATGTTCACCCATTGCCAGAATCTCCTTACTGACTGGTCAGCAATGTTTTCGTATCAGTGATGTTTACCAAACGTCTTTGCATGGAGCAATGAGGACGGTTGCCGGACAACAACCAACAGCGTTACCGCACTCTATACCTATGTTCGTACCCTCGGGTCCAGACCGGGCAAGCCTCATGGATCGTTGCCAGCAAAGGCGTAAGGGTGTGGTTCTGAATTATTTCATGCCAGAGCTGCCACCCACTCAAGAGCAGAAAACCATTCCCGGCAAACTGGCTGTTACATCAATGGTGGCAATGACTTAAGACGCAATGCCAGAAACTGTTCAAGAAAAGAAATGACTATAAAGGTCAATGGATTGTAAGCTCACCCTTGTCAGCAATCTATGACCAGGTATAAACCTGAATACCTGTCCCTTGCGGATAATTGTCTTTGTCAATTTGTCCAGACTGATGAGAATATGCCATGGCAAAAACATGATCAACCTTTGATCAGTAGAGCACGCTGATAACACTGTATAATGCGGTGTTTTTGCTACGTTAATGCCTGACACCGAGGAAAACCAAAAAGAATATCCGCAGCCAGGCACTCAAAAAAAGGTACTGGTTTTCCTGTTCTCAGGATACTTGTTCTGATATGTCCTGGCAGCGATGCACTACCCGACGTCGCTGTCACTCCTGTGAAGGGAAAGAAACAGGGGAGCAGGCCTTGTTCTCAGGACGTTGCTATCCCGTCTGCGTCCTGGCGATTGCCTGTTGGCTCTGTTGTTGTCGGCCAGCGCTGACAGGGTCTTTGAAAAAAAGGGTGCCCGATGTATTGATTGTCGACAATGTGATGGAAAGTCAGGTAGCAGGGATGGGGTATTCAAACGTAAACGACCACGCCAGCGATTGGATGAGTCAGACGCTTTATGAGCAGATGCCGGCAGAGCTGCGATCAGTGCTGTCAAAAACAAACGTCAGACTATCATTACCCCTTTACTGGATGCAGAAAAGTCCCCCCGGACAAACGTATCGCCCCATACCTGAAACCCTGGCATGTGGCGATTAATGTTGATGTCATCAAAACGACCCTGAAAATGGATCTATTGCCCTGTAAGCGCCCGGAAACGGTGAGAAAAGACATAGCCATCAACTTTTTTAACTTTCTTAACTTTCTGGTCTGCAACCTGATACGAGCACTGGTGGGGAAAAACAGCAAAATAGAGTGACAAGACACCCAGAGAAATCAGCGTTAAAACGGCTCAGGAAACACGGGCATCGTTTCTCCAGATGCTACCAGGCTGCTTTTGTGTCGCCGCCCTGAAGGTTGCTGTAAAAAACTGCGCCTTGTCCGGGTTGATGGTGGCTACAGGGGAAAATAACGTGATGGGGTTAATGAACGGTTTACGTTTGCCCTCAGTGTTGTACGCCAAAGTGATGATCAAAAGGGTTTCAACGTATTACCCCGACGCCGGGTTGTAGTTTTTGAGGGTTTTTTGAGGCTATCTTTACTGCCATCGACTCTCCTGACTCCTGACTCCTGACTACGCTTTACGCGGGCAATCTGAACGCCAGCCCTGCGTTGAAATGCCTCGCAATAGTTTGCTGTTACTGGTCGTTCTGCCTTGTTCTGACGTCCAGCCTGCCATGTTCATCAGGGGGGTTAGAAAAGACGATGGGCGTAACAGGGTCTGACAGACACCCTCTAAACATCAAAAGTCAGTCATCCTGAGGGCAGAGCCGAACGGGACAACCACAGACCGAAAACGTCAAAGCACGCATCCGGCTCACATACATGCATCAGGGGGAAGCAAATCTTCAAAATTAAAGAGTCCCTGCTCTTCTTCTGCAGCAAGCTCAATGGATTGCACAGGTGGCTCTTCCGGACCCTGGGTAACGTTTGTTATTGTTGCATGGGGTAATTCAGTTGTCATAACAGTGGCAGTTGCTTCCGGACTCACTATTCTGGATACGGTGACATCACTATTACTGATTGTTGGATTGGTAAACGTGTGAGTAATACAGGTCACCGGGCCGAGGGAAGCGTCTTGCCCGGTGTTTATAATCATGGGAGGGAGCTGGAGATGGGGGTGCTGGGATTTAATATGTTTTTTGAGGTTATGTTTTTGCGTATAGGACTTATTGCAGCCAGGACATTGAAAAAGCTTTTCTTTGCTATGAACTACCTGGTGATATTTCAAATGATCTGGCTGTTTAAAAGACTTATCACAGAGAGTGCATTTATAAGCTCTTTCTTCGCTATGGATTCGTTGGTGCCTGGCGAGATCACTTGAGCGTCTGAAAGACTTTGAACAGAAACCACATTGATAGGGCTTTTCTCCCGTATGGGTTCGCTCGTGGTTTTTACAATCATATTGAGTTGCAAAAGCCTTTTGACAGTGATAACAGTTATAAGGCCTTTCTCCCGTGTGAGTTCGTATGTGTATCACAAGATGGGATTCTCTATTGAACGTCTTCTTACAAAAATGACAAATATGTTCACCCATTGCCAGAATCTCCTTACTGACTGGTCAGCAATGTTTTCGTATCAGTGATGTTTACCAAACGTCTTTGCATGGAGCAATGAGGACGGTTGCCGGACAACAACCAACAGCGTTACCGCACTCTATACCTATGTTCGTACCCTCGGGTCCAGACCGGGCAAGCCTCATGGATCGTTGCCAGCAAAGGCGTAAGGGTGTGGTTCTGAATTATTTCATGCCAGAGCTGCCACCCACTCAAGAGCAGAAAACCATTCCCGGCAAACTGGCTGTTACATCAATGGTGGCAATGACTTAAGACGCAATGCCAGAAACTGTTCAGGAAAAGAAATGACTATAAAGGACAATGGATTGTAAACTCACCCTCGTCAGCAATCTATGACCAGGTATAAACCTGAATACCTGTCCCTTGCGGATAATTGTCTTTGTCAATTTGTCCAGACTGATGAGAATACTCCATGGCAAAAACATGATCAACTTTTGATCAGCAGATACTCTGATAACACTGTATAATCCGGTGTTTTTGCTACGTTAATGCCTGATACCGAGCAAAACCAAAAAGAATATCCGCAGCCAGGTACCCAAAAAAGGTACTGGTTTTCCTGTTCTCAGGATACTTGTTCTGATATGTCCCGGCAGCGGCGCACTACCCGACGTCGCTGTCGCTCCCTGTGAAGGTAAAGAAACAGGGGAGCAGGCCTTGTTCTCAGGACGTTGCTATCCCGTCTGCGTCCTGGCGATTGCCTGTTGGCTCTGTTGTTGCCGGCCAGCACTGACAGGGTCTTTGAAAAAAAGGGTGCCCGATGTATTGATTGTCGACAATGTGATGGAAAGTCAGGTAGCAAGGATGGGGTATTCAAACGTAAACGACCACGCCAGCGATTGGATGAGTCAGACGCTTTATGAGCAGATGCCGGCAGAGCTGCGATCAGTGCTGTCAAAAACAAACGTCAGACTATCATTACCCCTTTACTGGATGCAGAAAAGTCCCCCCGGACAAACGTATCGCCCCATACCTGAAACCCTGGCATGTGGCGATTAATGTTGATGTCATCAAAATGACCCTGAAAATGGATCTATTGTCCTGTAAGCGCCCGGAAACGGTGAGAAAAGACATGTCCATCAACTTTTTGAACTTTCTGGTCTGCAACCTGATACGAGCACTGATGGGGAAAAACAGCAAAGCACAGTGACAAGATACCCGGAGAAATCAGCGTTAAAACGGCTCAGGAAACACGGGCATCGTTTCTCCAGATGCTACCAGGCTGCTTTTGTGTCGCCGCCCTGAAGGTTGCTGTAAAAAACTGCGCCTTGTCCGGGTTGATGGTGGCTACAGGGGAAAATAACGTGATGGGGTTAATGAACGGTTTACCTTTGCCCTCAGTGTTGTACGCCAAAGTGATGATCAAAAGGGTTACAACGTATTGCCTCGACGCCGGGTTGTAGTTTTGAGCGTCTTTTGAGGCTGTCTTTACTACCAACGACTCCCCTGACTACGGTTTACGCGGGCAATGTGAACGCCAACCCTGCGTTGAAATGCCTCGCAACAGCTTGCTGTTACTGATCATTCTGCCTTGTTTTGACGTCCAGCTTGCCATGTTCATCAGGGGGTTAGAAAAGACGATGGACATAACAGGGTCTGACAGACACCCTCTACACATCAAAAGTCAGTCATCCTGAGGGCAGAGCCGAACCGGACAACCACAGACCGGAAACGTCAAAGCACGCATCCGGCTCACATCCATGCACCAGGGGGAAGCAAATCTTCAAAATTAAAGAGTCCCTGCTCTTCTTCTTCTGCTGCAGCAAGCTCAATGGATTGCACAGGTGGCTCTTCCGGATCCTGGGTAACGTTTGTTATTGTTGCATGGGGCAATTCAGTTGTCATAACAGTGGCAGTTGCTTCCGGGGTCACTATTCTGGATACGGTGACATCACTATTACTGATTGTTGGATTGGTAAACGTGTGAGTGATACAGGTCACCGGGCCGAGGGAAGCGTCTTGCTCGGTGTTTATAATCATGGGAGGGAGCTGGAGATGGGGGTGCCGGGATTTAATATGTTTATTAAGGCTTTGCCTTTGCGTATAAGACTTATTGCAGTCAGGACATTGAAAAGGCTTTTCTTCGCTATGAACTAACTGGTGATCTTTTAAATGATGTGCATTTTTAAAAGACCTATCACAGAGAGTGCATTGATAAGCTCTTTCTCCGGTATGGATTCGTTGGTGCCTGGCGAGATCAGATGAGTCTGCGAAAGACTTTGAACAGAAACCACATTGATAGGGCTTTTCTCCCGTATGGATTCGCTCGTGCCTTTTACAATTACCGGCGTTTGAAAAAGCCTTTTCACAGTGATGGCACTTATAAGGCCTTTCTCCCGTGTGAGTTCGTATGTGTCTCACAAGCAGGGATTTTGAAGGGAACGTCTTCTTACAAAAAGTACAAGTATGTTCACCCATTGCCAGAACCTCCTTACTGACTGGTCAGCAATGTTTTCGTATCAGTGATGTTTACCAAACGTCTTTGCATGGAGCAATGAGGACGGTTGCCGGACAACAACCAACAGCGTTACCGCACTCTATACCCATGTTCGTACCCTCGGGTCCAGACCGGGCAAGCCTCATGGATCGTTGCCAGCAAAGGCGTAAGGGTGTGGTTCTGAATTATTTCATGCCAGAGCTGCCACCCACTCAAGAGCAGAAAACCATTCCCGGCAAACTGGCTGTTACATCAATGGTGGCAATGACTTAAGACGCAATGCCAGAAACTGTTCAAGAAAAGAAATGACTATAAAGGTCAATGGATTGTAAACTCACCCTGGTCAGCAATCTACGAACAAGTATAAACCTGAATACCTGTCCCTTGCGGATAATTGTTTTTGTCAATTTGTCCAGACTGATGAGAATACGCCATGGCAAAAACATGATCAACCTTTGATCAGTAGAGCACGCTGATAACACTGTATAATGCGGTGTTTTTGCTACGTTAATGCCTGACACCGAGCAAAACCAAAAAGAATATCCGCAGCCAGGCACTCAAAAAAAGGCACTGGCTTCCCTGTCTCAGGATACTTGTTCTGATATGTCCTGGCAGCGGCGCACTACCCGACCTCGCTGTCACTCTGTGAAGGGAAAGAAACAGGGGAAGCAGGCCTTGCTCAGGACGTTGCTATCCCGTCTGCGTCCCGGCGATTGCCTGTTGGCTCTGTTGTTGTCGGCCAGAGCTGACAGGGTCTTTGAAAAAAAGGGTACCCGTTGTATTGATGTTCAAAAATGTGATGGAAAGTCAGGTAGCAGGGATGGGGTATTCAAACGTAAACGACCACGCCAGCGATTGGATGAGTCAGACGCTTTATGAGCAGATGCCGGCAGAGCTGCGATCCGTGCTGTCAAAAACAAACGTCAGACTATCATTACCCCTTGACTGGATGCAGAAAAGTCCCCCCGGACAGACGTCATCGCCCCATACCTGAAATCCTGGCATGTGGCGATTAATGTTGATGTCATCAAAACGACCCTGAAAATGGATCTATTGCCCTGTAAACGCCCTGAAATGGTGAGAAAAGACATAGCCATCAATTTTCTTAACTTTCTTAACTTTCTGGTCTGCAACCTGATACGAGCACTGGTGAGGAAAAACAGCAAAATACAGTGACAAGACACCCAGAGAAATCAGCGTTAAAACGGCTCAGGAAACACGGGCATCGTTTCTCCAGATGCTACCAGGCTGCTTTTGTGTCGCCGCCCTGAAGGTTGCTGTAAAAAACTGCGCCTTGTCCGGGTTGATGGTGGCTACAGGGGAAAATAACGTGATGGGGTTAATGAGCGGTTTACCTTTGCCCTCAGTGTTGTACGCCAACGTGATGATCAAAAGGGTTACAACGTATTGCCTCGACGCCGGGTTGTAGTTTTGATCGTCTTTTGAGGCTGTCTTTACTACCAACGACTCCCCTGACTACGCTTTACGCGGGCAATCTGAACGCCAACCCTGCGTTGAAATGCCTCGCAATAGTTTGCTGTTACTGGTCATTCTGCCTTGTTCTGACGTCCAGCCTGCCATGTTCATCAGAATGGTTAGAAAAGACGATGGGCATAACAGGGTCTGACAGACACCCTCTAAACATCAAAAGTCAGTCATCCTGAGGGCAGAGCCGAACGGGACAACCACAGACCGGAAACGTCAAAGCACGCATCCGGCTCACATCCATGCACCAGGGAGAAGCAAATCTTCAAAATTAAAGAGTTCCTGCTCATTTTCTTCTGCAGTAAGCTCAATGGATTGCACAGGAGGCTCTTCCAGACCCTGGGTAACGTTTGTTATTGTTGCATGGGGCAATTCAGTTGTCACAACAGTGGCAGTTGCTTCCGGGCTCACTATTCTGGATACGGTGACATCACTATTACTGATTGTTGGATGGGTAAACGTGTGAGTAATACAAGTCACCGGGCCGAGGGAAGCGTCTTGCTCGGTGTTTATAATCATGGGAGGCAGCTGGAGCTGGAGATGGGGGTGCTGGGATTTAATATGTTTGTTGAGGTTATGTTTTTGCGTATAGGACTTATTGCAGCCAGGACATTGAAAAGGCTTTTCTTTGCTATGAACTACCTGGTGAGATTTCAAATGACCTTGTTGTTTAAAAGACTTATCACAGAGAGTGCATTTATAAGCTGTTTCTCCGGTATGGATTCGTTGGTGCTGAGCGAGATTAGATGAGGTTGTGAAAGACTTTGAACAGAAACCACATTGAAAGGGCTTTTCTCCCGTATGGGTTCGCTCGTGCGCAGTAAGACCACCGGAGGTTGAAAAAGCTTTTTCACAGTCATAGCACTTATAAGGCTTTTCTCCCGTGTGGGTTCGCATGTGTACCGTAAGCCCGTATGCTCTAGTAAACGTCTTCTTACAAATAGTACAAGTATGTTCACCCATTGCCAGAACCTCCTTACTGACTGGTCAGCAATGTTTTCGTATCAGTGATGGTTACCAAACGACTTTGCATGGAGCAATGAGCACAGTTGCTGGACAATAACCAACAGCGTTACCGCGCTCTATACCCATGTTCGCACCCCCAAGTTCAGACCGGGCAAGCCTCATGGATCGTTGCCAACAAAGGCTTAAGGGTGTGATTCTTAATTCTCTCATGCCAGAGCGGCCACTCACTCAGGAGCAGAAAACCATTCTCGGCAAACTGGCTGTTACATCAATGGTGGCAATGACTTAAGACGCAATGCCAGAAACTGTTCAAGAAAAGAAATGACTATAAAAGTCAATGGATCGTAAACTTACCCTGGTCAGCAATCTATGACCAGGTATAAGCCTGAATGCCTGTCCCTTGCGGATAATTGTCTTTGTCAATTTGTCCAGACTGATGAGAATACTCCATGGCAAAAACATGATCAACCTTTGATCAGCAGACACGCTGATAACACTGTATAATGCGGTGTTTTTGCTACGTTAATGCCTGACACCGAGGAAAACCAAAAAGAATATCCGCAGCCAGGCACTCAAAAAAAGGCACTGATTTCCCTGTTCTCAGGATACTTGTTCTGATATGTCCTGGCAGCGGCGCGCCACCCGACGTCGCTGTCACTCCTGTGAAGGGAAAGAAACAGGGGAGCAGGCCTTGCTCAGGGCGTTGCTATCCCGTCTGCGCCCTGGCGATTTCCTGTTGGCTCTGTTGTTGCCGGCCAGAGCTGACAGGGTCTTTGAAAAAAAGGGTGCCCGTTGTATTGATTGTCGACAATGTGATGGAAAGTCAGGTAGCAAGGATGGGGTATTCAAACGTAAACGACCATGCCAGCGATTGGATGAGCCAGGCGCTTTATGAGCAGATGCCGGCAGAGCTGCGATCCGTGCTGTCAAAAACAAACGTCGGACTATCATTACCCCTTGACTGGATGCAGAAAAGTCCCCCCGGACAAACGTATCGCCCCATACCTGAAATCCTGGCATGTGGCGATTAATGTTGATGTCATTAAAACGACCCTGAAAATGGATATATTGCCCTGTAAACGCCCGGAAATGGTGATAAAAGACATAGCCATCAACTTTTTTAACTTTCTTAACTTTCTGGTCTGCAACCTCATACGAGCACTGGTGGGGAAAAACAGCAAAACAGAGTGACAAGACACCCAGAGAAATCAGCGTTAAAACGGCTCAGGAAACACGGGCATCGTTTCTCCAGATGCTACCAGGCTGCTTTTGTGTCGCCGCCCTGAAGGTTGCTGTAAAAAACTGCGCCTTGTCCGGGTTGATGGTGGCTACAGGGGAAAATAACGTGATGGGGTTAATGAACGGTTTACCTTTGCCCTCAGTGTTGTACGCCAAAGAGATGATCAAAAGGGTTTCAACGTATTGCCTCGACGCCGGATTGTAGTTTTTAAGCGTTTTTTGAGGCTATCTTTACTACCATCGACTCCCCCGACTACGCTTTACGCGGGCAATGTGAACGCAACCCTGCGTTGAAATGCCTCGCAATAGCTTGCTGTTACTGGTCATTCTGCCTTGTTCTGACGTCCAGCTTGCCATGTTCATCAGGGGGGGTAGAAAAGACGATGGGCATAACAGGGTCTGACAGATACCCTCTAAACATCAAAAGTCAGTCATCCTGAGGGCAGAGCCGAACCGGACAACGACAGACCGGACACTTCAAAGCACACATCCGGCTCACATCCATACACCAGGGGGAAGCAAACCTTCAAAATTAAAGAGTCCCTGCTCTTCTTCTTCTGCAGCAAGCTCAATGGATTGCAAAGGTGGCTCTTCCGGACCCTGGGTAACGTTTGTTATTGTTGCATGGGGTAATTCAGTTGTCACAACAGTCGCAGTTGCTTCCGGGGTCACTATTCTGGATACGGTGACATCACTATTACTGATTGTTGGATTGGTAAACGTGTGAGTGATACAGGTCACCGGGCCGGCGGAAGCCTCTTGCCCGGTGCTTATAACCATCGGAGGGAGCTGAAGATGGGGGTGCTGGGATTTAATATGTTTATTGAGGCGATGTCTTCGCGTATAAAACTTATCGCAGCCAGGACATTGAAAAGGCTTTTCTTCGCTATGAACTGACTGGTGATCTTTTAAATGATGTGCATTTTTAAAAGACCTGTCACAGAAAGTGCATTGAAAAGCTCTTTCTCCGGTATGGATTCGTTGGTGCCTGGCGAGATCAGTTGAGGTTGTGAAAGACTTTGAACAGAAACCACATTGATAGGGCTTTTCTCTCGTATGGATTCTTCGCTCGTGCACATCACGAATACTGTTGGTTGAAAAAGCCTTTTCACAGTGATGGCACTTATAAGGCCTTTCTCCCGTGTGAGTTCGTATGTGTCTCGCAAGCATGTATCCTTTAGTGAACGTCTTCTTACAAAAAGTACAAGTATGTTCACCCATTGCCAGAACCTCCTTACTGACTGGTCAGCAATGTTTTCGTATCAGTGATGTTTACCAAACGTCTTTGCATGGAGCAATGAGGGCGGTTGCCGGACAACAACCAACAGCGTTACCGCACTCTATACCCATGTTCGTACCCTCGGGTCCAGACCGGGCAAGCCTCATGGATCGTTGCCAGCAAAGGCGTAAGGGTGTGGTTCTGAATTATTTCATGCCAGAGCTGCCACCCACTCAAGAGCAGAAAACCATTCCCGGCAAACTGGCTGTTACATCAATGGTGGCAATGACTTAAGACGCAATGTCAGAAACTGTTCAAGAAAAGAAATGACTATAAAGGTCAATGGATTGTAAGCTCACCCTGGTCAGCAATCTATGACCAGGTATAAACCTGAATACCTGTCCCTTGCGGATAATTGTCTTTGTCAATTTGTCCAGACTGATGAGAATACGCCATGGCAAAAACAGGATCAACCTTTGATCAGTAGAGTACGCTGATAACACTGTATAATGCGGTGTTTTTGCTACGTTAATGCCTGACACCGAGGAAAACCAAAAAGAATATCCGCAGCCAGGCACTCAAAAAAAAGGCACTGATTTCCCTGTTCTCAGGATACTTGTTCTGATATGTCCTGGCAGCGGCGCACTACCCGACGTGGCTGTCGCTCCCTGTAAAGGGAAAGAAACAGGGGAGCAGGCTTTGCCCAGGACGTTGCTATCCCGTCTGCGCCCTGGCGATTTCCTGTTGGCTCTGTTGTTGTCGGCCAGCGCTGACAAGGTCTTTGAAAAAAAGGGTGCCCGTTGTATTGATTGTCGACAATGTGATGGAAAGTCAGGTAGCAAGGATGGGGTATTCAAACGTAAACGACCACGCCAGCGATTGGATGAGCCAGGCGCTTTATGAGCAGATGCTGGCAGAGCTGCGATCCGTGCTGTCAAAAACAAACGTCAGACTATCATTACCCTTTGACTGGATGCAGAAAAGCCCCCCCGGACAGACGTCATCGCCCCATACCTGAAATCCTGGCATGTGGCGATTAATGTTGATGTCATCAAAACGACCCTGAAAATGGATCTATTGCCCTGTAAGCGCCCGGAAACGGTGAGAAAAGACATAGCCATCAACTTTTTTAACTTTCTTAACTTTCTGGTCTGCAACCTGATACGAGCACTGGTGGGGAAAAACAGCAAAATAGAGTGACAAGACACCCAGAGAAATCAGCGTTAAAACGGCTCAGGAAACAGGGGTACCGTTTCTCCAGATGCTACCAGGCTGCTTTTGTGTCGCCGCCCTGAAGGTTGCTGTAAAAAACTGCGCCTTGTCTGGGTTGATGGTGGCTACAGGGGAAAATAAGGTGATGGGGTTAATGAACGGTTTACCTTTGCCCTCAGTGTTGTACGCCAACGTGATGATCAAAAGGGTTACAACGTATTGCCTCGACGCCGGGTTGTAGTTTTGAGCGTCTTTTGAGGCTGTCTTTACTACCAACGACTCCCCTGACTACGGTTTACGCGGGCAATGTGAACGCCAACCCTGCGTTGAAATGCCTCGCAACAGCTTGCTGTTACTGATCATTCTGCCTTGTTTTGACGTCCAGCTTGCCATGTTCATCAGGGGGGGGTAGAAAAGACGATGGGCATAACAGGGTCTGACAGATACCCTCTAAACATCAAAAGTCAGTCATCCTGAGGGCAGAGCCGAACCGGACAACGACAGACCGGACACTTCAAAGCACACATCCGGCTCACATCCATGCACCAGGGGGAAGCAAATCTTCAAAATTAAAGAGTCCCTGCTCTTCTTCTTCTACAGCAAGCTCAACGGATTGCACAGGTGGCTCTTCCGGACCCTGGGTAACGTTTGTTATTGTTGCATGGGGCAATTCAGTTGTCATAACAGTGGCAGTTGCTTCCGGGGTCACTATTCTGGATACGGTGACATCACTATTACTGATTGTTGGATGGGTAAACGTGTGAGTAATACAAGTCACTGGGCCGAGGGAAGCGTCTTGCTCGGTGTTTATAATCATGGGAGGGAGCTGGAGATGGGGGTGCTGGGATTTAATATGTTTTTTGAGGTTATGTTTTTGCGTATAGGACTTATTGCAGCCAGGACATTGAAAAGGCTTTTCTTTGCTATGAACTAACTGGTGATGTTTCAAATGACCTTGTCGTTTAAAAGACTTATCACAGAGAGTGCATTTATAAGCTCTTTCTCCGGTATGGATTCGTTGGTGCTGAGCGAGATTAGATGCGTTTGCGAAATGCTTTGTACAGAAACCACATTGATAGGGCTTTTCTCCCGTATGGGTTCGCTCGTGCACATTACGAACACCGGTGGTTGAAAAAGCCTTTTCACAGTGATGGCACTTATAAGGCCTTTCTCCCGTGTGAGTTCGTATGTGTACCGCAAGCCCGGATGGGCTATTGAACGTCTTCCTGCAAAAATGACAAGTATGTTCACCCATTGCCAGAACCTCCTTACTGACTGGTCAGCAATGTTTTCCTATCAGTAATGTTTACCAAACGACTTTGCATGGAGCAATGAAGACTGTTGCCGGACAACAACCAACAGCTTTATCGCACTATATACCCCATGTTCGTAACCACGGGTTCAGACCGGGCAAGCCTCATGGATAGTTGCCAGCAAAGGCGTAAGACTGTGGTTCTGAATTATTTCATGCCAGAGCTGCCACCCACTCAAGAGCAGAAAACCATTCCCGGCAAACTGGCTGTTACATCAATGGTGGCAATGACTTAAGACGCAATGCCAGAAACTGTTCAGGAAGAGAAATGACTATAAAAGTCAATGGATTGTAAACTCACCCTGGTCAGCAATCTATGACCAGGTATAAACCTGAATACCTGTCCCTTGCGGATAATTGTCTTTGTCAATTTGTCCAGACTGATGAGAATACGCCATGGCAAAAACAGGATCAACCTTTGATCAGTAGAGCACGCTGATAACACTGTATAATGCGGTGTTTTTGCTACGTTAATGCCTGACACCGAGGAAAACCAAAAAGAATATCCGCAGCCAGGCACTCAAAAAAAGGCACTGGTTTCCCTGTCTCAGGATACTTGTTCTGATATGTCCTGGCAGCGGCGCACTACCCGACCTCTCTGTCACTCTGTGAAGTGAAAGAAACAGGGGAAGCAGGCCTTGCTCAGGACGTTGCTATCCCGTCTGCGTCCTGGTGATTTCCTGTTGGCTCTGTTGTTGTCTGCCAGCGCTGACAGGGTCTTTGAAAAAAAGGGTGCCCGTTGTATTGATTGTCGACAATGTGATGGAAAGTCAGGTAGCAAGGATGGGGTATTCAAACGTAAACGACCACGCCAGCGATTGGATGAGTCAGACGCTTTATGAGCAGATGCCGGCAGAGCTGCGATCCATGCTGTCAAAAACAAACGTCGGACCATCATTACCCCTTGACTGGATGCAGAAAAGTCCCCCCGGACAGACGTCATCGCCCCATACCTGAAATCCTGGCATGTGGCGATTAATGTTGATGTCATCAAAACGACCCTGAAAATGGATATATTGCCCTGTAAACGCCCGGAAATGGTGAGAAAAGACATAGCCATCAACTTTTTTAACTTTCTTAACTTTCTGGTCTGCAACCTGATACGAGCACTGGTGGGGAAAAACAGCAAAACAGAGTGACAAGACACCCGGAGAAATCAGCGTTAAAACGGCTCAGGAAACACGGGCATCGTTTCTCCAGATGCTACCAGGCTGCTTTTGTGTCGCCGCCCTGAAGGTTGCTGTAAAAAACTGCGCCTTGTCCGGGTTGATGGTGGCTACAGGGGAAAATAACGTGATGGGGTTAATGAACGGTTTACCTTTGCCCTCAGTGTTGTACGCCAACGTGATGATCAAAAGGGTTTCAACGTATTGCCTCGACGCCGGATTGTAGTTTTTAAGCGTTTTTTGAGGCTATCTTTATTAACATCGACTCCCCCGACTACGGTTTACGCGGGCAATGTGAACGCCAACCCTGCGTTGAAATGCCTCGCAACAGCTTGCTGTTACTGATCATTCTGCCTTGTTTTGACGTCCAGCTTGCCATGTTCATCAGGGGGTTAGAAAAGACGATGGACATAACAGGGTCTGACAGACACCCTCTACACATCAAAAGTCAGTCATCCTGAGGGCAGAGCCGAACGGGACAACCACAGACCGGAAACGTCAAAGCACACATCCGGCTCACATCCATGCACCAGGGGGAAGCAAATCTTCAAAATTAAAGAGTCCCTGCTCTTCTTCTACAGCAAGCTCAACGGATTGCACAGGTGGCTCTTCCGGACCCTGGGTAACGTTTGTTATTGTTGCATGGGGCAATTCAGTTGTCATAACAGTCGCAGTTGCTTCCGGGGTCACTATTCTGGATACGGTGACATCACTATTACTGATTGTTGGATTGGTAAACGTGTGAGTGATACAGGTCACCGGGCCGGCGGAAGCGTCTTGCCCGGTGCTTATAACCATCGGAGGGAGCTGAAGATGGGGGTGCTTGGATTTAATATGTCTTTTGAGGTCACGTCTTTGCTTATAAAACTTATTGCAGTCAGGACATTGAAAAGGCTTTTCTTTGCTATGAACTGACTGGTGATCTTTTAAATGATGTGCATTGTTAAAAGACCTATCACAGAGAGTGCATTGAAAAGCTCTTTCTCCGGTATGGATTCGTTGGTGCCTGGCGAGATGAGATGGGTCGCTGAAAAACTTTGAACAAAAACCACATTGAAAGGGCTTTTCTCCCGTATGGATTCGCTCGTGTTTTTTACAATTATTACTTTGTGTAAAAGCCTTTTGACAGTAATGGCACTTATAAGGCCTTTCTCCCGTGTGAGTTCGCATGTGTCTCACAAGCAGGTATTCTTTAGTGAACGTCTTCTTACAAAAAGTACAAGTATGTTCACCCATTGCCAGAACCTCCTTACTGACTGGTCAGCAATGTTTTCGTATCAGTGATGTTTACCAAACGTCTTTGCATGGAGCAATGAGGACGGTTGCCGGACAACAACCAACAGCGTTACCGCACTCTATACCCATGTTCGTACCCTCGGGTCCAGACCGGGCAAGCCTCATGGATCGTTGCCAGCAAAGGCGTAAGGGTGTGGTTCTGAATTATTTCATGCCAGAGCTGCCACCCACTCAAGAGCAGAAAACCATTCCCGGCAAACTGGCTGTTACATCAATGGTGGCAATGACTTAAGACGCAATGCCAGAAACTGTTCAAGAAAAGAAATGACTATAAAGGTCAATGGATTGTAAACTTACCCTCGTCAGCAATCTGTGACCAGGTATAAACCTGAATACCTGTCCCTTGCGGATAATTGTCTTTGTCAATTTGTCCAGACTGATGAGAATACTCCATGGCAAAAACATGATCAACCTTTGATCAGTAGAGCACGCTGATAACACTGTATAATGCGGTGTTTTTGCTACGTTAATGCCTGACACCGAGCAAAACCAAAAAGAATATCCGCAGCCAGGCACTCAAAAAAAGGCACTGGCTTCCCTGTCTCAGGATACTTGTTCTGATATGTCCTGGCAGCGGCGCACTACCCGACGTCGCTGTCACTCCCTGTGAAGGGAAAGAAACAGGGGAGCAGGCCTTGCTCAGGACGTTGCTATCCCGTCTGCGTCCCGGCGATTGCCTGTTGGCTCTGTTGTTGTCGGCCAGCGCTGACAGGGTCTTTGAAAAAAAGGGTGCCCGTTGTATTGATTTCAAAAATGTGATGGAAAGTCAGGTAGCAAGGATGGGGTATTCAAACGTAAACGACCACGCCAGCGATTGGATGAGTCAGACGCTTTATGAGCAGATGCCGGCAGAGCTGCGATCCGTGCTGTCAAAAACAAACGTCGGACTATCATTACCCCTTGACTGGATGCAGAAAAGTCCCCCCGGACAAACGTATCGCCCCATACCTGAAACCCTGGCATGTGGCGATTAATGTTGATGTCATCAAAACGACCCTGAAAATGGATCTATTGCCCTGTAAGCGCCCGAAAATGGTGAGAAAAGACATAGCCATCAACTTTTTTAACTTTCTTAACTTTCTGGTCTGCAACCTGATACGAGCACTGGTGGGGAAAAACAGCAAAATAGAGTGACAAGACACCCAGAGAAATCAGCGTTAAAACGGCTCAGGAAACACGGGCATCGTTTCTCCAGATGCTACCAGGCTGCTTTTGTGTCGCCGCCCTGAAGGTTGCTGTAAAAAACTGCGCCTTGTCCGGGTTGATGGTGGCTACAGGGGAAAATAACGTGATGGGGTTAATGAACGGTTTACCTTTGCCCTCAGTGTTGTACGCCAACGTGATGATCAAAAGGGTTTCAACGTATTGCCTCGACGCCGGATTGTAGTTTTTAAGCGTTTTTTGAGGCTATCTTTACTACCATCGACTCCCCCGACTACGCTTTACGCGGGCAATGTGAACGCAACCCTGCGTTGAAATGCCTCGCAATAGTTTGCTGTTACTGGTCATTCTGCCTTGTTCTGACGTCCAGCTTGCCATGTTCATCAGGGGGGTTAGAAAAGACGATGGGCATAACAGGGTCTGACAGATACCCTCTAAACATCAAAAGTCAGTCATCCTGAGGGCAGAGCCGAACGGGACAACCACAGACCGGAAACGTCAAAGCACGCATCCGGCTCACATACATGCACCAGGGGGAAGCAAATCTTCAAAATTAAAGAGTCCCTGCTCTTCTTCTTCTGCAGCAAGCTCAATGGATTGCACAGGTGGCTCTTCTGAACCCTGGGTAACGTTTGTTATTGTTGCATGGGGCAATTCAGTTGTCATAACAGTCGCAGTTGCTTCCGGGGTCACTATTCTGGATACGGTGACATCACTATTACTGATTGTTGGATGGGTAAACGTGTGAGTGATACAGGTCACTGAGCCGGCGGAAGCGTCTTGCTCGGTGTTTATAATCATGGGAGGGAGCTGGAGATGGGGGTGCTGGGATTTAATATGTTTATTGAGGCTTTCCCTTCGCGTATAAGACTTATTGCAGCTAGGACATTGAAAAAGCTTTTCTTTGCTATGAACTGACTGGTGACGTTTTAAATGATGTGCATTTTTAAAAGACCTATCACAGAGAGTGCATTGAAAAGCTCTTTCTCCGGTATGGATTCGTTGGTGCCTGGCGAGATCAGTTGAGAATCTGAAAGACTTTGAACAGAAACCACATTGATAGGGCCTTTCTCCCGTATGGATTCGCTCGTGCTTTTTACGATCACCGCTGTCTACAAAAGCCTTTTCACAGTAATGGCACTTATAAGGCCTGTCTCCCGTGTGAGTTCGCATGTGTCTCACAAGCAGGTATTGTGCAGTGAACGTCTTCTTACAAAGAGTACAAGTATGTTCACCCATTGCCAGAACCTCCTTTCTGACTGGTCAGCAATGTTTTCGTATCAGTGATGTTTACCAAACGACTTTGCATGGAGCAATAAGGACGGTTGCCGGACAACAACCAACAGCTTTATCGCACTCTATACCCATGTTCGTACCCTCGGGTTCAGACCAGGCAAGCCTAATGGATAGTTGCCAGCAAAGGCGTAAGGGTGTGGTTCTGAATTATTTCATGTCAGAGCTGCCACCCACTCAAGAGCAGAAAACCATTCCCGGCAAACTGGCTGTTACATCAATGGTGGCAATGACTTAAGACGCAATGCCAGAAACTGTTCAAGAAAAGAAATGACTATAAAGGTCAATGGATTGTAGACTCACCCTCGTCAGCAATCTATGACCAGGTATAAACCTGAATACCTGTCCCTTGCGGATAATTGTCTTTGTCAATTTGTCCAGACTGATGAGAATACGCCATGGCAAAAACATGATCAACCTTTGATCAGTAGAGCACGCTGATAACACTGTATAATGCGGTGTTTTTGCTACGTTAATGCCTGACACCGAGGAAAACCAAAAAGAATATCCGCAGCCAGGCACTCAAAAAAAAGGCACTGATTTCCCTGTTCTCAGGATACTTGTTCTGATATGTCCTGGCAGCGGCGCACTACCCGACGTGGCTGTCGCTCCCTGTAAAGGGAAAGAAACAGGGGAGCAGGCTTTGCCCAGGACGTTGCTATCCCGTCTGCGCCCTGGCGACTTCCTGTTGGCTCTGTTGTTGCCGGCCAGCGCTGACAGGGTCTTTGAAAAAAAGGGTGCCCGATGTATTGATTGTCGACAATGTGATGGAAAGTCAGGTAGCAAGGATGGGGTATTCAAACGTAAACGACCACGCCAGCGATTGGATGAGTCAGACGCTTTATGAGCAGATGCCGGCAGAGCTGCGATCCGTGCTGTCAAAAAACAAACGTCAGACTATCATTACCCTTTGACTGGATGCAGAAAAGCCCCCCCGGACAGACGTCATCGCCCCATACCTGAAATCCTGGCATGTGGCGATTAATGTTGATGTCATCAAAACGACCCTGAAAATGGATATATTGCCCTGTAAACGCCCGGAAATGGTGAGAAAAGACATAGCCATCAACTTTCTTAACTTTCTTAACTTTCTGGTCTGCAACCTGATACGAGCACTGGTGAGGAAAAACAGCAAAATAGAGTGACAAGACACCCGGAGAAATCAGCGTTAAAACGGCTCAGGAAACACGGGCATCGTTTCTCCAGATGCTACCAGGCTGCTTTTGTGTTGCCGCCCTGAAGGTTCTGTAAAAAACTGCGCCTTGTCCGGGTTGATGGTGGCTACAGGGGAAAATAACGTGATGGGGTTAATGAACGGTTTACCTTTGCCCTCAGTGTTGTACGCCAACGTGATGATCAAAAGGGTTTCAACGTATTGCCTCGACGCCGGATTGACGCCGGATTGTAGTTTTTAAGCGTTTTTTGAGGCTATCTTTACTACCATCGACTCCCCCGACTACGCTTTACGCGGGCAATGTGAACGCAACCCTGCGTTGAAATGCCTCGCAATAGTTTGCTGTTACTGGTCATTCTGCCTTGTTCTGACGTCCAGCTTGCCATGTTCATCAGGGGGGTTAGAAAAGACGATGGGCATAACAGGGTCTGACAGATACCCTCTAAACATCAAAAGTCAGTCATCCTGAGGGCAGAGCCGAACCGGACAACCACAGACCGGACACTTCAAAGCACACATCCGGCTCACATCCATGCACCAGGGGGAAGCAAATCTTCAAAATTAAAGAGTCCCTGCTCTTCTTCTGCAGCAAGCTCAATGGATTGCAAAGGTGGCTCTTCCAGACCCTGGGTAATGTTTGTTATTGTTGCATGGGGCAATTCAGTTGTCACAACAGTGGCAGTTGCTTCCGGACTCACTATTCTGGATACGGTGACATCACTATTACTGATTGTTGGATTGGTAAATGTGTGAGTAATACAGGTCACCGGGCCGAGGGAAGCGTCTTGCTCGGTGCTTATAATCAACGGAGGGGGCTGGAGATGGGGGTGCTGGGATTTAATATGTCTTTTGAGGTTATCTCTTCGCGTATAAGGCCTATTGCAGGCAGGACATTGAAAAGTCTCTTCTTTGCCATGAACTGACTGGTGACGTTTTAAATGATGTGCATTTTTAAAAGACCTATCACAGAGAGTGCATTTATAAGCTCTTTCTCCGGTATGGATTCGTTGGTGCACAGCGAGATTAGATGAGGTTGCGAAATACTTTGCACAGAAACCACATTGATAGGGCTTTTCTCCCGTATGGGTTCGCTCGTGCTTTTTACAATTATCGCTGTCTGCAAAAGTCTTTTCACAGTAATAGCACTTATAAGGCCTTTCTCCCGTGTGAGTTCGTATGTGTCTCACAAGCTTGGATGCTATATTGAACGTCTTCTTGCAAAAATGACAAGTATGTTCACCCATTGCCAGAACCTCCTTACTGACTGGTCAGCAATGTTTTCGTATCAGTGATGTTTACCAAACGTCTTTGCATGGAGCAATGAGGACGGTTGCCGGACAACAACCAACAGCGTTACCGTACTCTATACCCATGTTCGTACCCTCGGGTCCAGACCGGGCAAGCCTCATGGATCGTTGCCAGCAAAGGCGTAAGGGTGTGGTTCTGAATTATTTCATGCCAGAGCTGCCACCCACTCAAGAGCAGAAAACCATTCCCGGCAAACTGGCTGTTACATCAATGGTGGCAATGACTTAAGACGCAATGCCAGAAACTGTTCAAGAAAAGAAATGACTATAAAGGTCAATGGATTGTAAGCTCACCCTGGTCAGCAATCTACGAACAAGTATAAACCTGAATACCTGTCCCTTGCGGATAATTGTTTTTGTCAATTTGTCCAGACTGATGAGAATACGCCATGGCAAAAACATGATCAACCTTTGATCAGTAGAGCACGCTGATAACACTGTATAATGCGGTGTTTTTGCTACGTTAATGCCTGACACCGAGCAAAACCAAAAAGAATATCCGCAGCCAGGCACTCAAAAAAAAGGCACTGATTTCCCTGTTCTCAGGATACTTGTTCTGATATGTCCTGGCAGCGGCGCACTACCCGACGTGGCTGTCGCTCCCTGTAAAGGGAAAGAAACAGGGGAGCAGGCTTTGCCCAGGACGTTGCTATCCCGTCTGCGCCCTGGCGACTTCCTGTTGGCTCTGTTGTTGCCGGCCAGCGCTGACAGGGTCTTTGAAAAAAAGGGTGCCCGATGTATTGATTGTCGACAATGTGATGGAAAGTCAGGTAGCAAGGATGGGGTATTCAAACGTAAACGACCACGCCAGCGATTGGATGAGTCAGACGCTTTATGAGCAGATGCCGGCAGAGCTGCGATCCGTGCTGTCAAAAAACAAACGTCAGACTATCATTACCCTTTGACTGGATGCAGAAAAGCCCCCCCGGACAGACGTCATCGCCCCATACCTGAAATCCTGGCATGTGGCGATTAATGTTGATGTCATCAAAACGACCCTGAAAATGGATCTATTGCCCTGTAAGCGCCCGGAAATGGTGAGAAAAGACATAGCCATCAACTTTTTTAACTTTCTTAACTTTCTGGTCTGCAACCTGATACGAGCACTGGTGGGGAAAAACAGCAAAACAGAGTGACAAGATACCCGGAGAAATCAGCGTTAAAACGGCTCAGGAAACACGGGCATCGTTTCTCCAGATGCTACCAGGCTGCTTTTGTGTCGCCGCCCTGAAGGTTGCTGTAAAAAACTGCGCCTTATCCGGGTTGATGGTGGCTACAGGGGAAAATAACGTGATGGGGTTAATGAACGGTTTACCTTTGCCCTCAGTGTTGTACGCCAACGTGATGATCAAAAGGGTTTCAACGTATTGCCTCGACGCCGGATTGACGCCGGATTGTAGTTTTTAAGCGTTTTTTGAGGCTATCTTTACTACCATCGACTCCCCTGACTAGGCTTTACGCGGGCAATCTGAACGCCAACCCTGCGTTGAAATGCCTCGCAATAGTTTGCTGTTACTGGTCATTCTGCCTTGTTCTGACGTCCAGCTTTCCATGTTCATCAGGGGGGTTAGAAAAGACGATGGGCGTAACAGGGTCTGACAGACACCCTCTAAACATCAAAAGTCAGTCATCCTGAGGGCAGAGCCGAACCGGATAACGACAGACCGGAAACGTCAAAGCACGCATCCGGCTCACATCCATGCACCAGGGGGAAGCAAATCTTCAAAATTAAAGAGTCCCTGCTCTTCTTCTTCTACAGCAAGCTCAACGGATTGCACAGGTGGCTCTTCCGGACCCTGGGTAACGTTTGTTATTGTTGCATGGGGCAATTCAGTTGTCATAACAGTGGCAGTTGCTTCCGGGGTCACTATTCTGGATATGGTGACATCACTATTACTGATTGTTGGATTGGTAAATGTGTGAGTAATACAGGTCACCGGGCCGAGGGAAGCGTCTTGCTCGGTGTTTATAATCATGGGAGGGAGCTGGAGATGGGGGTGCCGGGATTTAATATGTTTATTGAGGCTTTGCCTTTGCTTATAAGACTTATTGCAGTCAGGACATTGAAAAAGCTTTTTTTTCATATGAGCTGACTGGTGACTTTGTAAACTAGATTGCTGTTTAAAAGACTTATCACAGAGAGTGCATTTATAAGCTCTTTCTTCGGCATGGAGTCGTTGGTGCTGAGAGAGAGTATATGAGCTTCTGAATTGCTTTGCACAGAAACCACATTGATAGGGCTTTTCTCCCGTGTGGGTTCGCTCGTGCCTTTTACAATTACCGGCGGTTGAAAAAGCCTCTTCACAGTGATGGCACTTATAAGGCCTTTCTCCCGTGTGAGTTCGTATGTGTATCGCAAGCTTGGATGCTATATTGAACGTCTTCTTGCAAAAATGACAAGTATGTTCACCCATTGCCAGAACCTCCTTACTGACTGGTCAGCAATGTTTTCGTATCAGTGATGTTTACCAAACGTCTTTGCATGGAGCAATGAGGACGGTTGCCGGACAACAACCAACAGCGTTACCGTACTCTATACCCATGTTCGTACCCTCGGGTCCAGACCGGGCAAGCCTCATGGATCGTTGCCAGCAAAGGCGTAAGGGTATGGTTCTGAATTATTTCATGCCAGAGCTGCCACCCACTCAAGAGCAGAAAACCATTCCCGGCAAACTGGCTGTTACATCAATGGTGGCAATGACTTAAGACGCAATGCCAGAAACTGTTCAAGAAAAGAAATGACTATAAAGGTCAATGGATTGTAAGCTCACCCTGGTCAGCAATCTACGAACAAGTATAAACCTGAATACCTGTCCCTTGCGGATAATTGTTTTTGTCAATTTGTCCAGACTGATGAGAATACGCCATGGCAAAAACATGATCAACCTTTGATCAGTAGAGCACGCTGATAACACTGTATAATGCGGTGTTTTTGCTACGTTAATGCCTGACACCGAGCAAAACCAAAAAGAATATCCGCAGCCAGGCACTCAAAAAAAGGCACTGGTTTCCCTGTCTCAGGATACTTGTTCTGATATGTCCTGGCAGCGGCGCACTACCCGACGTCGCTGTCACTCCCAGTGAAGGGAAAGAAACAGGGGAGCAGGCTTTGCCCAGGACGTTGCTATCCCGTCGTCTGCGTCCTGGTGATTTCCTGTTGGCTCTGTTGTTGCCGGCCAGAGCTGACAGGGTCTTTGAAAAAAAGGGTACCCGTTGTATTGATGTTCAAAAATGTGATGGCAAGTCAGGTAGCAAGGATGGGGTATTCAAACGTAAACGACCACGCCAGCGATTGGATGAGTCAGACGCTTTATGAGCAGATGCCGGCAGAGCTGCGATCCGTGCTGTCAAAAACAAACGTCGGACTATCATTACCCCTTGACTGGATGCAGAAAAGTCCCCCCGGACAGACGTCATCGCCCCATACCTGAAATCCTGGCATGTGGCGATTAATGTTGATGTCATCAAAACGACCCTGAAAATGGATCTATTGCCCTGTAAACGCCCTGAAATGGTGAGAAAAGACATAGCCATCAACTTTCTTAACTTTCTGGTCTGCAACCTGATACGAGCACTGGTGAGGAAAAACAGCAAAATAGAGTGACAAGATATCCTGAGAAATCAGCATTAAAACGGCTCAGGAAACACGGGCATCGTTTCTCCAGATGCTACCAGGCTGCTTTTGTGTCGCCGCCCTGAAGGTTGCTGTAAAAAACTGCGCCTTGTCCGGGTTGATGGTGGCTACAGGGGAAAATAACGTGATGGGGTTAATGAACGATTTATCTTTGCCCTCAGTGTTGTACGCCAAAGTGATGATCAAAAGGGTTTCGACGTATTGCCTCGACGCCGGATTGACGCCGGATTGTAGTTTTTAAGCGTTTTTTGAGGCTATCTTTACTACCATCGACTCCCCTGACTACGCTTTACGCGGGCAATCTGAACGCCAGCCCTGCGTTGAAATGCCTCGCAATAGTTTGCTGTTACTGGTCATTCTGCCTTGTTCTGACGTCCAGCTTGCCATGTTCATCAGGGGGGTTAGAAAAGACGATGGGCGTAACAGGGTCTGACAGACACCCTCTAAACATCAAAAGTCAGTCATCCTGAGGGCAGTGCCGAACGGGACAACCACAGACCGGAAACTTCAAAGCACACATCCGGCTCACATCCATGCACCAGGGGGAAGCAAATCTTCAAAATTAAAGAGTCCCTGCTCTTCTTCTTCTACAGCAAGCTCAACGGATTGCACAGGTGGCTCTTCCGGACCCTGGGTAATGTTTGTTATTGTTGCATGGGGCAATTCAGTTGTCACAACAGTGGCAGTTGCTTCCGGGGTCACTATTCTGGATATGGTGACATCACTATTACTGATTGTTGGATTGGTAAATGTGTGAGTAATACAGGTCACCGGGCCGAGGGAAGCGTCTTGCTCGGTGTTTATAATCATGGGAGGGAGCTGGAGATGGGGGTGCTGGGATTTAATATGTCTATTGAGGCTTTGCCTTCGCTTATAAGACTTATTGCAGTCAGGACATTGAAAAGGCTCTCCTTTCGTATGAACTAACTGGTGATTTTTTAAATGGTGTTGATCTTTAAAAGACTTATCACAGAGGGTGCATTTAAAAGGTCTTTCTCCGGTATGGACTCGTTGGTGCTTAGCGAGATTAGATGAGGTTGCGAAAGACCTTGCACATAAACCACATTGATAGGGCTTGTCTCCCGTATGGGTTCGCTCGTGCACATTACGAGCACCGGTGGTTGAAAAAGCCTTTTCACAGTGATAGCACTTATAAGGCTTTTCTCCCGTGTGAGTTCGTATGTGTCTCACAAGCCGGCATTCGTTAGGGAACGTCTTCTTACAAATACGACAAGTATGTTCGCCCATTGCCAGAACCTCCTTACTGACTGGTCAGCAATGTTTTCGTATCAGTGATGTTTACCAAACGTCTTTGCATGGAGCAATGAGGACGGTTGCTGGACAATAACCAACAGCGTTACCGCATTCTATACCCATGTTCGTACCCCCGGGTCCAGAGCGGGCAAGCCTCATGGATCGTTGCCAGCAAAGGCGTAAGGGTATGGTTCTGAATTATTTCATGCCAGAGCTGCCACCCACTCAAGAGCAGAAAACCATTCCCGGCAAACTGGCTGTTACATCAATGGTGGCAATGACTTAAGACGCAATGCCAGAAACTGTTCAAGAAAAGAAATGACTATAAAGGTCAATGGATTGTAAACTCACCCTGGTCAGCAATCTATGACCAGGTATAAACCTGAATACCTGTCCCTTGCGGATAATTGTCTTTGTCAATTTGTCCAGACTGATGAGAATACTCCATGGCAAAAACATGATCAACCTTTGATCAGTAGAGCACGCTGATAACACTGTATAATGCGGTGTTTTTGCTACGTTAATGCCTGACACCGAGGAAAACCAAAAAGAATATCCGCAGCCAGGCACTCAAAAAAAAGGCACGAGTTTCCCTGTCTCAGGATACTTGTTCTCATATGTCCTGGCAGCGGCGCACTGCTCGACGTCGCTACTCCCAATAAAGGGAAAGAAACAGGGGAGCAGGCTTTGCCCAGGACGTTGCTATCCCGTCTGCGTCCTGGCGATTGCCTGTTGGCTCTGTTGTTGCCGGCCAGCGCTGACAGGGTCTTTGAAAAAAAGGGTGCCCGATGTATTGATTGTCGACAATGTGATGGAAAGTCAGGTAGCAAGGATGGGGTATTCAAACGTAAACGACCACGCCAGCGATTGGATGAGCCAGGCGCTTTATGAGCAGATGCTGGCAGAGCTGCGATCCGTGCTGTCAAAAACAAACGTCAGACTATCATTACCCTTTGACTGGATGCAGAAAAGCCCCCCCGGACAGACGTCATCGCCCCATACCTGAAATCCTGGCATGTGGCGATTAATGTTGATGTCATCAAAACGACCCTGAAAATGGATCTATTGCCCTGTAAGCGCCCGGAAACGGTGAGAAAAGACATAGCCATCAACTTTTTTAACTTTCTTAACTTTCTGGTCTGCAACCTGATACGAGCACTGGTGGGGAAAAACAGCAAAATAGAGTGACAAGACACCCAGAGAAATCAGCGTTAAAACGGCTCAGGAAACACGGGCATCGTTTCTCCAGATGCTACCAGGCTGCTTTTGTGTCGCCGCCCTGAAGGTTGCTGTAAAAAACTGCGCCTTGTCCGGGTTGATGGTGGCTACAGGGGAAAATAACGTGATGGGGTTAATGAACGGTTTACGTTTGCCCTCAGTGTTGTACGCCAAAGTGATGATCAAAAGGGTTTCAACGTATTACCCCGACGCCGGGTTGTAGTTTTTGAGGGTTTTTTGAGGCTATCTTTACTGCCATCGACTCTCCTGACTCCTGACTCCTGACTACGCTTTACGCGGGCAATCTGAACGCCAGCCCTGCGTTGAAATGCCTCGCAATAGTTTGCTGTTACTGGTCATTCTGCCTTGTTCTGACGTCCAGCCTGCCATGTTCATCAGGGGGGTTAGAAAAGACGATGGGCGTAACAGGGTCTGACAGACACCCTCTAAACATCAAAAGTCAGTCATCCTGAGGGCAGAGCCGAACGGGACAACCACAGACCGAAAACGTCAAAGCACGCATCCGGCTCACATACATGCATCAGGGGGAAGCAAATCTTCAAAATTAAAGAGTCCCTGCTCTTCTTCTGCAGCAAGCTCAATGGATTGCACAGGTGGCTCTTCCGGACCCTGGGTAACGTTTGTTATTGTTGCATGGGGTAATTCAGTTGTCATAACAGTGGCAGTTGCTTCCGGACTCACTATTCTGGATACGGTGACATCACTATTACTGATTGTTGGATTGGTAAACGTGTGAGTAATACAGGTCACCGGGCCGAGGGAAGCGTCTTGCCCGGTGTTTATAATCATGGGAGGGAGCTGGAGATGGGGGTGCCGGGATTTAATATGTTTATTGAGGCTTTGCCTTTGCTTATAAGACTTATTGCAGTCAGGACATTGAAAAAGCTTTTCTTTGCTATGAACTGACTGGTGACTTTGTAAACTAGATCGCTGTTTAAAAGACTTATCACAGAGAGCGCATTTATAAGCTCTTTCTTCGGCATGGAGTCGTTGGTGCTGAGCGAGATTAGATGAGGTTGAGAAAGACCTTGCACATAAACCACATTGAAAGGGCTTTTCTCCCGTATGGATTCGCTCGTGCGCATTAAGATTACTGGAGTTTGAAAAAGCCTTTTCACAGTAATGGCACTTATAAGGCCTTTCTCCCGTGTGGGTTCGTATGTGTATCACAAGCCCGTATTCTGTAGTGAACGTCTTCTTACAAATAGTACAAGTATGTTCACCCATTGCCAGAACCTCCTTACTGACTGGTCAGCAATGTTTTCGTATCAGTGATGTTTACCAAACGACTTTGCATGGAGCAATAAGGACTGTTGCCGGACAACAACCAACAGCTTTATCGCACTATATACCCCATGTTCGTAACCATGGGTTCAGACCAGGCAAGCCTCATGGATCGTTGCCAGCAAAGGCGTAAGGGTGTGATTCTCAATTCTCTCATGCCAGAGCTGCCACTCACTCAGGAGCAGAAAATCATTCTCGGCAAACTGGCTGTTACATCAATGGTGGCAATGACTTAAGACGCAATGTCTGAAATACCAGAAACTGTTCAGGAAGAGAAATGACTATAAAAGTCAATGGATTGTAAGCTCACCTTGGTCGGCAATCTATGAATAAGTATAAACCTGAATGCCTGTCCCTCGCTGATAATTGTTTTTGTTAATTTGTCCAGACTGCTGAGAATATGCCATGTCAAATCATCAGCAATTCCCGACAAATATACGCCTTAGGACGTATATCCTGCTACAGGGGAAAATAACGTGATGGGGTTAATGAACGGTTTACCTTTGCCCTCAGTGTTGTACGCCAAAGTGATGATCAAAAGGGTTTCAACGTATTGCCTCGACGCCGGATTGACGCCGGGTTGTAGTTTTTGAGGGTTTTTTGAGGCTATCTTTACTGCCATCGGTTCCCCTGACTACGCTTCACGCGGGCAATCTGAATGCCAACCCTGCGTTGAAATACCTCGCAATAGCTTGCTATTACTGGTCATTCTGCCTTGTTCTGACGTCCAGCTTGCCATGTTCATCAGGGGGGTTAGAAAAGACGATGGGCGTAACAGGGTCTGACAGACACCCTCTAAACATCAAAAGTCAGTCATCCTGAGGGCAGTGCCGAACGGGACAACCACAGACCGGAAACATCAAAGCACGCATCCGGCTCACATCCATGCACCAGGGGGAAGCAAATCTTCAAAATTAAAGAGTCCCTGCTCTTCTTCTGCAGCAAGCTCAATGGATTGCACAGGTGGCTCTTCCGGACCCTGGGTAACGTTTGTTATTGTTGCATGGGGCAATTCAGTTGTCACAACAGTGGCAGTTGCTTCCGGGGTCACTATTCTGGATACGGTGACATCACTATTACTGATTGTTGGATGGGTAAACGTGTGAGTAATACAAGTCACCGGGCCGAGGGAAGCGTCTTGCTCGATGTTTATAATCATGGGAGGCAGCTGGAGCTGGAGATGGGGGTGCTGGGATTTAATATGTTTTTTGAGGCCATTTTTTTGCGTATAGGACTTATTGCAGCCAGGACATTGAAAAGGCTTTTCTTTGCTATGAACTAACTGGTGACGTTTCAAATGACCGTGTCGTTTAAAAGACTTATCACAGAGAGTGCATTGATAAGCTCTTTCTCCGGTATGGATTCGTTGGTGCTGAGCGAGATTAGATGCGTTTGTGAAATGCTTTGCACAGAAACCACATTGAAAGGGCTTTTCTCCCGTATGGTTTTGCTCGTGCCTTTTACGATCACCGCTGGTTGAAAAAGCCTTTTCACAGTGATGGCAATTATAAGGCTTTTCTCCCGTGTGAGTTCGCATGTGTCTCACAAGCCGGTAGTTGGTAGGGAACGTCGTCTTACAAATAGTACAAGTATGTTCACCCATTGCCAGAACCTCCTTGCTGACTGGTCAGCAATGTTTTCGTATCAGTGATGTTTACCAAACGACTTTGCATGGAGCAATAAGGACTGTTGCCGGACAACAACCAACAGCTTTATCGCACTATATACCCCATGTTCGTAACCACGGGTTCAGACCAGGCAAGCCTAATGGATAGTTGCCAACAAAGGCGTAAGGGTGTGATTCTCAATTCTCTCATGTCAGAGCCGCCACTCACTCAAGAGCAGAAAACCATTCCCGGCAAACTGGCTGTTACATCAATGGTGGCAATGACTTAAGACGCAATGCCAGAAACTGTTCAGGAAAAGAAATGACTATAAAGGACAATGGATTGTAAACTCACCCTCGTCAGCAATCTATGACCAAGTATAAACCTGAATACCTGTCCCTTGCGGATAATTGTCTTTGTCAATTTGTCCAGACTGATGAGAATACTCCATGGCAAAAACAGGATCAACCTTTGATCAGTAGAGCACGCTGATAACACTGTATAATGCGGTGTTTTTGCTACGTTAATGCCTGACACCGAGGAAAACCAAAAAGAATATCCGCAGCCAGGCACTTAAAAAAAAGGCACTGATTTCCCTGTTCTCAGGATACTTTTTCTGATATGTCCTGGCAGCGGCGCACTACTCGACCTCGCTGTCACTCTGTGAAGGGAAAGAAACAGGGGAGCAGGCTTTGCCCAGGACGTTGCTATCCCGTCTGCGTTCTGGTGATTGCCTGTTAGCTCTGTTGTTGTCGGCCAGCGCTGACAGGGTCTTTGAAAAAAAGGGTGCCCGTTGTATTGATTTCCAAAAATGTGATGGAAAGTCAGGTAGCAAAGATGGGGTATTCAAACGTAAACGACCATGCCAGCGATTGGATGAGCCAGGCGCTTTATGAGCAGATGCCGACAGAGCTGCGATCCGTGCTGTCAAAAACAAACGTCGGACTATCATTACCCCTTGACTGGATGCAGAAAAGTCCCCCCGGACAGACGTCATCGCCCCATACCTGAAATCCTGGCATGTGGCGATTAATGTTGATGTCATCAAAACGACCCTGAAAATGGATATATACCCAAGTGAATTCAAGATGCAGGATTCAGTATCTGAAAATTGTCATTAATCCTGCTCACTAACGAAGCACCTATTTCTGGTAGCGTAACATACAGAAAATGACGTATATTTTTCCGGAAATCCTTCGGTTTTGCAAAGTATTGATTATTTCGAGCGTACTCATTCATTACCTTCCATAACCGCTCAATTGGGTTCAGGTTTGGGCTGTAGGGCGGAAGGTAATGCAGTTTTATACCCAGCTTTTCAGCCTCATCAACGACTTCCTTCGAATAGTGATAACCTGCTCCATCCAGCACCATGTGAATGACACTCTTTGATGTATAAGCGGACTTAACTTTTCTGAAGAATTCAATGATAGCCAGCCCGTTAACCGTCTCGAATTGATCAAAAATAGCAGCAGACAAGTTGTTCAATTCTATCGCACCGACGATGTTCATTCGGTTGCGACTGCCCGTCGTATTGATGACTTTATCAACACCTTTGCGTATCCAACCCGAGGTGATTTTGGTGGCTTGCGTTGGGTGAACTGCATCCATGAAAAGCACAACCTCACTCTCAGGCAGTGAGGCTTTCAACTCTTCGTAGTGCTCAATAAACTCTGCCTGCTTATTGGCATCCACCTTGTGCGGTACACCTTTTGGTTTTTTGTAGGTGAAGCCTTTTTGGTGCAACCACTTGTTGAGGCCTGACACGGTGTATTTGACAGCCCAGCGTTCAAAAATATACGACACAATTTCGTAGACATGGGCGTAAGTATGCTCTGAAATATGCACAATTAGCTGCTCACTTTGCTCGTCATTAAGATGACTCTCACTGCCACCGTTTTCAGGTTTCAGTTTGTCCTTTTTCAGGTAGTCATCAATGTGCCGGGCAATGGAAAATTCACTTTTTCTCAATGCTTGAGCAATGGCGGTTATTGACCAGCCTTCAGATCTCAGTAATACGGCTTTAATACGGTCACACTCCCGAGCATCCCGCGACGTTTTGTGTTGGGACTCCAAGGTTGATTTTTGCTGAGGTGTGAGCATAAATTTTGGCATCCGTTGAGATTGCTAAAAAAATGCAGAAAAATCAAGCATCTTCAACGGTCACGAGTATATTGCCCTGTAAACGCCCGGAAACGGTGAGAAAAGACATAGCCATCAACTTTCTTAACTTTCTTAACTTTCTTAACTTTCTTAACTTTCTTAACTTTCTTAACTTTCTGGTCTGCAACCTGATACGAGCACTGGTGAGGAAAAACAGCAAAACAGAGTGACAAGACACCCGGAGAAATCAGCGTTAAAACGGCTCAGGAAACACGGGCATCGTTTCTCCAGATGCTACCAGGCTGCTTTTGTGTCGCCGCCCTGAAGGTTGCTGTAAAAAACTGCGCCTTGTCCGGGTTGATGGTGGCTACAGGGGAAAATAACGTGATGGGGTTAATGAACGGTTTACCTTTGCCCTCAGTGTTGTACGCCAACGTGATGATCAAAAGGGTTTCAACGTATTGCCTCGACGCCGGGTTGTAGTTTTTAAGCGTTTTTTGAGGCTATCTTTACTACCATCGACTCCCCTGACTACGCTTCACGCGGGCAATCTGAATGCCAACCCTGCGTTGAAATACCTCGCAATAGCTTGCTATTACTGGTCATTCTGCCTTGTTCTGACGTCCAGCCTGCCATGTTCATCAGAGTGGTTAGAAAAGACGATGGGCATAACAGGTTCTGACAGACACCCTCTAAACATCAAAAGTCAGTCATCCTGAGGGCAGAGCCGAACGGGACAACGACAGACCGGAAACGTCAAAGCACACATCCGGCTCACCTCCATGCACCAGGGGGAAGCAAATCTTCAAAATTAAAGAGTCCCTGCTCTTCTTCTTCTGCAGCAAGCTCAATGGATTGCACAGGTGGCTCTTCCGGACCCTGGGTAACGTTTGTTATTGTTGCATGGGGCAATTCAGTTGTCATAACAGTGGCAGTTGCTTCCGGGCTCACTATTCTGGATACGGTGACATCACTATTACTGATTGTTGGATTGGTAAACGTGTGAGTGATACAGGTCACCGGGCCGAGGGAAGCGTCTTGCTCGGTGTTTATAATCATGGGAGGGAGCTGGAGATGGGGGTGCTGGGATTTAATATGTCTTTTGAGGCTATCTCTTCGCGGATAAGACTTATTGCAGTCAGGACATTGAAAAGGCTTTTCTTTGCTATGAACTGACTGGTGATATTTTAAATGATGTGCATTTTTAAAAGACCTATCACAGAGAGTGCATTGATAAGCTCTTTCTCCGGTATGGATTCGTTGGTGCCTGGCGAGATCAGTTGGGAATCTGAAATACTTTGAACAGAAACCACATTGAAAGGGCTTTTCTCCCGTATGGATTCGCTCGTGCGCATCACGACTAAACTTGGTTAAAAAAGCATTTTCACAGTGACAGCACTTATAAGGCTTTTCTCCCGCGTGAGTTCGCATGTGTCTCACAAGCCGGTCTTTTCTAGTGAACGTCATCTTACAAATAGTACAAGTATGTTCACCCATTGCCAGAACCTCCTTACTGACTGGTCAGCAATGTTTTCGTATCAGTGATGTTTACCAAACGACTTTGCATGGAGCAATGAGCACAGTTGCTGGACAACAACCAACAGCTTTATCGCACTATATACCCCATGTTCGTAACCACGGGTTCAGACCAGGCAAGCCTCATGGATCGTTGCCAGCAAAGGCGTAAGGGTGTGATTCTCAATTCTCTCATGCCAGAGCTGCCACTCACTCAGGAGCAGAAAATCATTCTCGGCAAACTGGCTGTTACATCAATGGTGGCAATGACTTAAGACGCAATGCCTGAAATACCAGAAACTGTTCAGGAAGAGAAATGACTATAAAAGTCAATGGATTGTAAGCTCACCTTGGTCAGCAATCTATGAACAAGTATAAACCTGAATGCCTGTCCCTCGCTGATAATTGTTTTTGTTAATTTGTCCAGACTGCTGAGAATATGCCATGTCAAATCATCAGCAATTCCCGACAAATATACGCCTTAGGACGTATATCCTGCTATAGGGGAAAATGACTTGATGGGGTTAATGAACGGTTTACCTTTGCCCTCAGTGTTGTACGCCAAAGTGATGATCAAAAGAGTTTCAACGTATTGCCCCGACGCCGGGTTGTGGTTTTTGAGGCTGTCTTTACTACCAACGACTTCCCTGACTACGCTTTACGCGGGCAATCTGAACGCAACCCTGCGTTGAAATGCCTCGCAATAGTTTGCTATTACTGGTCATTCTGCCTTGTTCTGACGTCCAGCTTGCCATGTTCATCAGGGGGGTTAGAAAAGACGATGGGCATAACAGGCTCTGACAGACACCCTCTAAACATCAAAAGTCAGTCATCCTGAGGGCAGAGCCGATCGGGACAACCACAGACCGGAAACGTCAAAGCACGCATCCGGCTCACTTCCATAGACCAAGGGGAAGCAAATCTTCAAAATTAAAGAGTCCCTGCCCTTCTTCTTCTGCAGCAAGCTCAATGGATTGCACAGGTGGCTCTTCCGGACCCTGGGTAACGTTTGTTATTGTTGCATGGGGCAATTCAGTTGTCATAACAGTGGCAGTTGCTTCCGGGGTCACTATTCTGGATACGGTGACATCACTATTACTGATTGTTGGATTGGTAAACGTGTGAGTAATACAGGTCACCGGGCCGGCGGAAGCGTCTTGCCCGGTGTTTATAATCAACGGATGGCGCTGGAGATGGGGGTGCTGGGATTTAATATGTCTTATGAGGCTAGATCTTCCCTTATAAGAATTAAGGCATTCAGGACATTGAAAAGGCTTTTCTTCGCTGTGAACTGGCTGGTGATTTTGTAAATGTTGTTGACGTTTAAAAGACTTATCACAGAGAGTGCATTTAAAAGGTCTTTCTTCGGCATGGGTTCGTTGGTGCTTGGCGAAATTAGATGCGTCTCCGAAAGACTTTGCACAGAAACCACATTTAAAGGGCTTTTCTCCAGTATGGATTCGATTGTGCACATCACGAGCACTGGTGGTTGAAAAAGCCTTTTCACAGTGATAGCACTTATAAGGCCTTTCTCCCGTGTGAGTTCGCATGTGTCTCACAAGCAGGAATGCTGTAGTGAACGTCTTCTTACAAATAGTACAAATATGTTCACCCATTGCCAGAACCTCCTTACTGACTGGTCAGCAATGTTTTCGTATCAGTGATGTTTACCAAACGTCTTTGCATGGAGCAATGAGGACGGTTGTCGGACAACAACCAACAGCGTTACCGCACTCTATACCCATGTTCGTACCCTCGGGTCCAGACCGGGCAAGCCTCATGGATCGTTGCCAGCAAAGGCGTAAGGGTGTGGTTCTGAATTATTTCATGCCAGAGCTGCCACCCACTCAAGAGCAGAAAACCATTCCCGGCAAACTGGCTGTTACATCAATGGTGGCAATGACTTAAGACGCAATGTCAGAAACTGTTCAAGAAGAGAAATGACTATAAAGGTCAATGGATTGTAAACTCACCCTGGTCAGCAATCTATGAACAAGTATAAACCTGAATGCCTGTCCCTCGCTGATAATTGTTTTTGTTAATTTGTCCAGACTGCTGAGAATATGCCATGGCAAATCATCAGCAATTCCCGACAAATATACGCCTTAGGACGTATATCCTGCTACAGGGGGAAAATGACTTGATGGGGTTAATGAACGGTTTACCTTTGCCCTCAGTGTTGTACGCCAAAGTGATGATCAAAAGGATTTCAACGTATTGCCCCGACGCCGGGTTGTGGTTTTTGAGGGTTTTTTGAGGCTGTCTTTACTACCAACGACTTCCCTGACTACGCTTTACGCGGGCAATCTGAACGCAACCCTGCGTTGAAATGCCTCGCAATAGTTTGCTATTACTGGTCATTCTGCCTTGTTCTGACGTCCAGCTTGCCATGTTCATCAGGGGGGTTAGAAAAGACGATGGGCATAACAGGCTCTGACAGACACCCTCTAAACATCAAAAGCCAGTCATCCTGAGGGCAGAGCCGATCGGGACAACCACAGACCGGAAACGTCAAAGCACGCATCCGGCTCACTTCCATAGACCAAGGGGAAGCAAATCTTCAAAATTAAAGAGTCCCTGCCCTTCTTCTTCTGCAGCAAGCTCAATGGATTGCACAGGTGGCTCTTCCAGACCCTGAGTAACGTTTGTTATTGTTGCATGGGGCAATTCAGTTGTCACAACAGTGGCAGTTGCTTCCGGGCTCACTATTCTGGATACGGTGACATCACTATTGCTGATTGTTGGATGGGTAAACGTGTGAGTAATACAAGTCACCGAGCCGAGGGAAGCGTTTTGCTCGGTGCTTATAATCAACGGAGGGGGCTGGAGATGGGGGTGCCGGGATTTCATATGTTCTTTGAGGCTATGTCTTCGCGTATAAGACTTATTGCAGCCAGGACATTGAAAAGGCTCTTCTTCCGTATGAACTGACTGGTGATTTTTTAAATGTTGTTTATCTTTAAAAGACTTATCACAGAGGCGGCATTTAAAAGGTCTTTCTCCAGTATGGACTCGTTGGTGCCTGGCGAGATTAGATGAGGTTGCGAAATACTTTGCACAGAAACCACATTGAAAGTGCTTTTCTCCCGAATGGATTCGCTCGTGCGCATTAAGACCACTGGAGGTTGAAAAAGCTTTTTCACAGTCATAGCACTTATAAGGCTTTTCTCCCGTGTGGGTTCGTATGTGTGCCGCAAGCCCGGATGCTCTATTGAACGTCTTCTTACAAAAACGACAAGTATGTTCACCCATTGCCAGAACCTCCTTACTGACTGGTCAGCAATGTTTTCGTATCAGTGATGTTTACCAAACGACTTTGCATGGAGCAATGAGCACAGTTGCTGGACAATAACCAACAGCGTTACCGCGCTCTATACCCATGTTCGTACCCTCAGGTTCAGACCGGGCAAGCCTCATGGATAGTTGCCAACAAAGGCGTAAGGGTGTGATTCTCAATTCTCTCATGCCAGAGCTGCCACTCACTCAGGAGCAGAAAATCATTCCCGGCAAACTGGCTGTTACATCAATGGTGGCAATGACTTAAGACGCAATGCCTGAAATACCAGAAAACTGTTCAGGAAGAGAAATGACTATAAAAGTCAATGGATTGTAAGCTCAGCCTGGTCAGCAATCTATGAACAAGTATAAACCTGAATGCCTGTCCCTCGCGGATAATTGTTTTTGTTAATTTGTCCAGACTGCTGAGAATATGCCATGGCAAATCATCAGCAATTCCCGACAAATATACGCCTTAGGACGTATATCCTGCTACAGGGGAAAATGACTTGATGGGGTTAATGAACGGTTTACCTTTGCCCTCAGTGTTGTACTCCAACGTGATGATCAAAAGGATTTCAACGTATTGCCACGACGCCGGGTTGTCGTTTTTGAGGGTTTTTTGAGGCTGTCTTGACTACCATCGACTCCCCTGACTACGCTTGACGCGGGCAATCTGAACGCTAACCCTGCGTTGAGATGCCTCGCAACAGCTTGCTGTTACTGGTCATTTTGCCTTGTTCTGACGTTCAGCTTGCCATGTTCATCTGGGGGGTAGAAAAGACGATGGGCATAATCGGGTCTGACAGACACCCTCTAAAACCTCCATGTACCAGGGGGAAGCAAATCTTCAAAATTAAAGAGTCCCTGCTCTTCTTCTGCTACAGCAAGCTCAATGGATTGCACAGGTGGCTCTTCCGGACCCTGGGTAACGTTTGTTATTGTTGCGTGGGGCAATTCAGTTGTCATAACAGTGGCAGTTGCTTCCGGGCTCACTATTCTGGATACGGTGACATCACTATTGCTGATTGTTGGATGGGTAAACGTGTGAGTAATACAAGTCACCGGGCCGAGGGAAGCGTCTTGCTCGGTGTTTATAATCATGGGAGGCAGCTGGAGCTGGAGCTGGAGATGGGGGTGCTGGGATTTAATATGTTTTTTGAGGTTATGTTTATGCGTATAGGACTTATTGCAGCCAGGACATTGAAAAGGCTTTTCTTTGCTATGAACTAACTGGTGATTTTTTAAATGATCTTGCTCTTTAAAAGACTTATCACAGAGAGTGCATTTATAAGCTCTTTCTCCGGTATGGATTCGTTGGTGCCTGGCGAGATTAGATGGGTCGCTGAAAAACTTTGAACAAAAACCACATTGAAGGGGCCTTTCTCCCGTATGGATTCGCTCGTGCACATTAAGACCACCGGAGGTTGAAAAAGCTTTTTCACAGTGATAGCACTTATAAGGCTTTTCTCCCGTGTGGGTTCGTATGTGTACCGCAAGCCTGGATGGTCTATCGAACGTCTTCTTACAAAAACGACAAGTATGTTCACCCATTGCCAGAACCTCCTTACTGACTGGTCAGCAATGTTTTCGTATCAGTGATGTTTACCAAACGTCTTTGCATGGAGCAATGAGGACGGTTGTCGGACAACAACCAACAGCGTTACCGCACTCTATACCCATGTTCGTACCCTCGGGTCCAGACCGGGCAAGCCTCATGGATCGTTGCCAGCAAAGGCGTAAGGGTGTGGTTCTGAATTATTTCATGCCAGAGCTGCCACCCACTCAAGAGCAGAAAACCATTCCCGGCAAACTGGCTGTTACATCAATGGTGGCAATGACTTAAGACGCAATGCCTGAAATACCAGAAACTGTTCAAGAAGAGAAATGACTATAAAAGTCAATGGATTGCAAAGGTGGCTCTTCAAGATCCAGGGTAACGTTTGTTATTGTTGCATGGCGCAGTTCAGTTGTCACAACAGTCGCAGTTTCTTGCGGAGTCACTATTCTGGATACGGTGACATCATTGGTGATATTACTGGTGACATCACTATTACTGATTATTGGATTGGTAAACGTGAGTGTAATACAGATCACCGGTCCGAGGGAAGCGTCTTGCCTGGTGTTTATAATCAACGGAGGGAGCCGCTGCTGGTGGGAGTGTTTGGATTTGATATGTTGTGTAACTATAGAGGTTCGCTTATAAGGCTTATTGCACAGAGGGCATTGAAAAGGCTTTTCTTTGCTATGAACTGACTGGTGATTTTTTAAATGATGTGCATGTATAAAAGACTTATCACAGAGAGAGCGCATTGAAAAGCTCTTCTGACGGACTGTTAATCGCGCCGGAAAGAGGCGATTCACACCCCTGTAAACGCCTCATTTTCAGCGCTGAATGTCTTGAAGCCGAAAGACCGGAGAGCCAGGGGAACAAGTGGTGAGACGGTGATCTCTATTGCGAGCTGGAAGCGTCGCAAGTTCAGCCAGCACTTGATGTGTAGAGTTTTTGGCAACCTGGGATTCAGCATAAATGATGAAAAAGTCATGGACACTTATCAACGATTCAGCGACTACGGAGCTATTGCTGTATGAAAGTGTCCGCAGTATTGAACCATCGCATCCATGAGAGATATCTTCAGATAGTCACCTGGCTTATAAACTCTTGATTATCGTTGATATTCTCTCATGGTGTCAGTTCAGTAAAGCTGTCCACAGTATTGTAGTACTATTAGTACTAGTAGTACTAAAGGATATGATAATGATGGCTACAAGTTTTACAAACGATGCCTTAAAGAATGTTCGTCACTTACCCAAAGATATTTTACAATCACTACCTGACATTATCGTTAATCGTCAAGGAGATTGTAAAGAATCTTATATGGTGACAGAAGACTTTATAGGTTATGCTGAGCATAAAAAAACGTATCAACTCACTTTTGATGGATTAAATTTAATTACTGATGGTCGGAAAAGCTCGCCATTACCCAAGCCAACAATACCACTTCATACTATCTTAACAGGACAATGGATTGCCAGGATTGATTTTATGACAGAAGATGAGGGAGCAAATATCCTGGGAGGGAATGGTCGCTATACGCTTGCTGATGAAGATGATGATGTTTTAGAGATTAAAATTGCGGAGTGTTCAGAGAGTAATTTTTCCTGGTACGGTTGCAGCTTTTTAAAAGAGCAAGATTTGTTATACTTTGACACTACAGGTCATTTACCCATCAGTATCGTTTCCATAGGTCAAGAGTATGTTAATGGCTACTTATTAAATCCACACAAAGGTGGTGGCGAATATTTAGAAGTGCATGATCGGCCCCATTTTTATATGCCGCTTAATGAGCAAGCTGATGGTTATCTTATCATCGGTAAATATACCCAGAATAAACAGAGGGTCATCTCTGCTTTTAAGATTCCTTATGGTTATGCGGTAAATGTTGCTCCCTGGTGTATCCATGCCGACTCTCATCTTATTGGTCGCTATATGGTGATTTATTCTCTGACTGACTCTTATTCTACGGTGATTGTCCGCAAAGGCACAGGAGAGATAGCCCCTATTCAACTGATAGAGTAATCTTTGACATCCTCCTCGCCCTGAAGGACGAGGATTCCTAATCGTCACCAATCAGGTTTCTGTTTCACAGTTCATTGCTCAGGGAATAGCTTGGTTATCGCGTAAATTCCCGCTGTGGGGGTTTTTACGGTTGAGCAACTGATAGAGTAATCTTTGACATCCTCCTCGCCCTGAAGGACGAGGATTCCTAATCGTCACCAATCAGGTTTCTGTTTCACAGTTCATTGCTCAGGGAATAGCTTGGTTATCGCGTAAATTCCCGCTGTGGGGGTTTTTATGAGCCCCCCCAAGTCTCACATGAACTCCGCAGACTTAACATCCCACTAGCCCAGTGGTAGGTCTACAAAGACACGAAAGAAGTTACCGGATGGGCTTGCTATACGCAAGCCTAGCTTACATCCCCCTCACTAAAAGTAAGGGGCCTTACGCTCGTTTGGTAATTATCATTAATTTTTTGCGCTAAAACCTGAGCTCGACATAAGAAGGCAAATAAAAAGAAGCGGGTTGGGCAAGGTCATCCACGGGTTGATACGTTGGCTTTAAATGTTACCTGATTGTCAGCGATATGGGTGAGTTACTGGCAGTGAGTGAAGTACACCTCTGGCAATACAGATGGCCGAACAGTACTGGATGATACTGTAATCTTTTTGGCAGGCTATTCGGCGATCTTCAGCAAAAATGGCGATACATCGAAAGTAAAAAAAGTTGTTGCTACAGGAAAAATACAGGGTTGAACTGATTACCACTGGCAGGAAAAACAGGAAACCTCAAGCCAGCCAGTGTTGATAAAATCTTGCTATGACCTGGTATGACTTGCTACAAGAGAGAGTCATTATTGACGTTTCAGTACACTGGCTTCATTAAAGTTATGGAAAGTTATGGTGTAGTTGTTATGTCGAACTCAGGACTCTAAAATACCAGTTTCATCATCAATAATAATTTTATGTCTGTCGGTCACATGATGGAATTACTACTAACCAATGCCCGGGTTGTAACAATGCAGCCCGGCGCAAAGGGTTACCAAATACGGGGAAACCAGTGTATCGCTATTAATGCCGGGATGATTACCTGTATTGCAGAGCAAAACGCCCATACAGAACCAGGGGCTGCTGAGATAATAAACTGCCACAATCGTTTAGTAACCCCCGGCCTGATTGACTGTCATACCCACCTTGTTTTTGCCGGCAATCGTGCTAATGAATTCGACAGGCGTCTCAATGGTGTACCCTACACGGAAATCAGCAGGCAGGGGGGAGGCATTCTCGCTACAGTGCGCGCAACACGGCAGGCCAGCGAGTCAGAGCTTGTTGAATTAGCATTGCCCAGGCTTGATGGGCTGATTCGCTCGGGTGTAACCAGTGTTGAAATCAAATCAGGTTACGGCCTGAGCGTTGACGATGAAATTAAAATGCTCCGTGCGGCAAAAGTACTGGCATCAAAACGGCCAATCAACATTACTACTACATTACTGGCAGCTCACGCAGTACCTCCGGAATACCAGGGCCGTGCTGATGACTATATTGCGCTGGTGTGTGAGGAGTTAATTCCTGTTGTTGCAAAAGAAAAGTTGGCGACCAGTGTTGATGTATTTTGTGAATCCATTGGCTTTAACCTGGAGCAAACGGAAAAAGTGTTTCAGACCGCCGTTCGGCATGGTTTAAAGGTAAAAGGGCATACCGAGCAGTTATCCAATCTTGGTGGTACAGCACTCACCGCGCGTTATAAAGGGTTATCAGCAGATCATTTGGAGTACCTCGACAAAGCCGGTGTCGCCGCACTGGCACGGGCCGGAACCGTTGCCACTTTGTTGCCGGGTGCCTTTTACTTTCTGCAGGAAACACAGCGGCCGCCGGTGCCATGGCTGCGAGAGCAAAACATCCCCATGGCCATTGCTACGGATTTTAACCCGGGTACCTCGCCGTTTGCCGATATGGGGTTAATAATGAATATGGCTTGTACACTCTTTGGTTTAACGCCTGAAGAGGCCTTGCGGGGTGTCACGGTAAATGCCGCGAAAGCCCTTGGTGTAGATAACAGTCGTGGTCAGTTAGTCCGGGGTTTTGTAGCCGATTTATGCATTTGGAATGTCAGTCACCCTGCTGAATTAAGCTATCAGGTGGGTTTGCCACTGTTGCATCAACGCATAGTAAATGGTGAGGTCTGTGATGACTGACGTGTTACCTGTTACTGAACATGGCTTTCTCTGGCAGGGTCGTCACGATAGTGAAGACGGTGAGATGGGCACACGTGTTCATCATGTTGTGCAGTCGCTGACAATCAATGAACTGGCAGGAAAGCAAAAAGGCATTGCCCTGACTGGCTTCTGTTCAGACGCAGGCGTTGCGAGAAACAAGGGGCGTATTGGTGCAAAGCAGGCGCCCGATCGAATTCGTCAGGCCCTGGCCAATATGGCCTGGCATCGTAAAGCGCCCTGGTATGACATAGGGAATACGGTTTGTGAAGGCGATGCGCTGGAGCAGGCACAATCCACCTGTGCAGATACCGTGACTCAGGCATTACCCCATATGCCGGTTATTACCCTTGGTGGTGGTCACGAAACAGCGTGGGCTTCATTTCAAGGGCTGGCACAATATATCAATACCTATATTAACGACAATGGTTTTATTTCGCCCCGCATTGGTATTGTTAATTTTGATGCACATTTTGACTTACGGGCTTTTGACAGCAACAGCACAGAGGTAAAGCCCAGCTCGGGAACTCCGTTTAATCAGATGGCTCACTATTGTAAAACGCATAACTGGCCTTTTCACTACGCTTGCCTCGGTGTCAGTCAGGCCAGTAATACTGCCGCACTATTTCAGCGGGCAGATGATTTGAAGGTCTGGTATATAGAAGACAAGGCGCTGGGAAAACCGCACCTTCTGGACGAACAATTGGCCAGGCTTGACAGGTTTATTGATGCTTGTGACTTTCTCTATCTCACTATTGATCTGGATGTTTTCCCGGCTGCCACAGCACCCGGTGTGAGTGCGCCAGCAGCAAGAGGCGTCAGCTACCAGAGCCTGTCCCCTTTCCTTGAGAAAACACTTGAAGCCGGGGAAAAACTGACACTGGCTGATATTAATGAGTACAACCCCCTCTTCGACAGGGATAGTCAGACGGCGCGACTGGCAGCCAGGCTTTGCTGGGATATTGCCTGTGCCATGAGCACTGAATAATAACTTCGCTGTTTTGGGAATCTTATCATGACTGACAATGACAATAATGAGCGTATTGACAAAGCGCGAACAGTCCGTGCTCCCCGGGGTAAAGCCCTCCAGGCAAAGTCATGGCTGACAGAAGCACCGCTGCGTATGTTAATGAATAATCTCGACCCGGATGTAGCTGAGCATCCTCATGCTTTAGTTGTGTACGGCGGTATTGGGCGTGCGGCAAGAAACTGGGCGTGTTTTGACAAAATTGTGGAAGTACTGAAGCGACTGGAATGCCATCAGACACTGTTAGTGCAATCGGGTAAACCCGTGGGTGTATTTCCTACACATAAAGATGCGCCCCGTGTATTGATCGCCAATTCAAATTTAGTTCCCCACTGGGCCAACTGGGAACACTTCAATGAGCTCGATAAACAGGGCTTGATGATGTATGGGCAGATGACTGCGGGAAGCTGGATTTATATTGGTTCTCAGGGTATTGTCCAGGGCACTTATGAAACCTTTGTTGCTGTGGCAAAAAAACATTTTAACGGCGATGTAGCAGGGCGCTGGATTTTAACCGGTGGACTTGGTGGTATGGGCGGCGCACAACCACTGGCAGCCACTATGGCAGGTTTTTCCATGCTGGCAGTGGAGTGTGATGAGTCCCGTATTGACTACCGCCTGCGCACGGGCTACCTGGATAAAAAAGCATCGAATCTCAATGAAGCACTGGCCATTATTAACGCATCCCACATCCCGGTATCTGTTGGTTTACTGGGAAATACTGCTGAAGTATTTCCGGCACTGGTAGAAAAGGATATTACCCCGGATGTTGTGACTGACCAGACATCAGCTCATGACCCTCTCAATGGTTATCTGCCAGCTGGCTGGTCAATGGCACAAGTAACACAACGTAGAAAAACAAATGAAGCGGAGGTAGTGAAAGCAGCTAAAGGCTCCATGGCTGTTCAGGTCAAGGCCATGCTTCAGCTACAGGCCAGGGGTTCGGCCACGTTAGACTACGGGAATAACATACGACAAATGGCACTGGAAGAAGGCGTCAACAATGCGTTTGATTTCCCCGGGTTTGTGCCGACCTACATTCGCCCGCTGTTTTGTGAAGGTATTGGACCTTTCCGCTGGGCAGCATTATCCGGTGATCCGGAAGATATCTATAAAACTGATGAAAAAGTCAAAGAACTTATTCCTGATAACCCGCATTTGCATAACTGGCTGGATATGGCACGTGAGCGAATACGGTTTCAAGGGTTGCCAGCACGTATCTGCTGGGTCGGATTAAAAGACCGCGAACGCCTGGGTCAAGCGTTTAACGCTATGGTAAAAAGTGGTGAGCTAAAGGCACCTGTCGTGATTGGCCGTGATCATTTGGACTCTGGCTCTGTTGCCAGTCCCAACCGTGAAACCGAAGGGATGATGGACGGCTCCGATGCAGTATCCGACTGGCCTTTGTTGAACGCTATGTTAAACACCGCCAGCGGTGCAACCTGGGTGTCTCTCCATCATGGCGGGGGCGTGGGTATGGGCTTTTCGCAACATGCGGGCATGGTGATTTGCTGTGATGGTTCCGATGATGCGTCACAGAGGATTGCCCGTGTGTTACACAATGACCCGGCAACAGGCGTGATGCGCCATGCTGATGCGGGCTATGCTATTGCCAGAGAGTGTGCCTGTTCGCAGAAACTGGATCTGCCCATGCTTAACGAGCCATTACACTAATGAGGAGGCAGTCCATGGTGAACCTTATCCTTGAGCCTGGCCAGCTAAGCCTGAAAACACTGCGCCAGGTGAGTGAGTCCCCGGTGAGATTGTCGCTGCTTCCGCAAGCAACAGAGGCTATTGAAAAAAGCACACAGGTTGTTAATCAGGTTATTGAGGAGGGGCGTACGGTTTATGGCATCAATACCGGTTTTGGTTTACTGGCCAATACACGGATTGCCCCGAAAGACCTGGAAACCCTCCAGAAAAGTCTTGTGCTCTCCCACGCTGCCGGTATCGGTAAGTTGATGCCCGATGAAACGGTGCGCCTGATGATGGTGCTGAAGATTAATAGTTTGGCAAGGGGCTTTTCCGGTCTTCGTTTACAGGTTATTCACGCTTTAATCACGCTGGTTAATGCGCAGGTATATCCCTGTGTGCCTCAAAAAGGCTCTGTGGGTGCATCGGGTGATTTGGCACCGTTGGCGCATATGAGTATCGTCTTGTTAGGTGAAGGCCAGGCTCGCCATAAAGGTAAAGTCATCACCGCACTGGAGGCACTGAAAATTGCTGCTCTGGAGCCTTTGACACTCGCGCCTAAAGAAGGGTTAGCGCTGCTTAATGGCACCCAGGCATCAACTGCTTTTGCATTAGAAGGGCTGTTTATTGCCGAAGACCTGTTTGCCTCAGGCATTGTTTGCGGTGCTATGTCTGTGGAGGCCGCATCAGGAAGTCGTCGTCCCTTTGATGAGCGTATTCATCATGCCCGTGGGCACCGTTCGCAGATTGATACTGCTGCAGCCTATCGTCATGTGCTGGATGAGCACAGTGATATCGGTGACTCCCATGCGTGCTGTGAAAAAGTACAGGACCCTTACTCCCTGCGTTGTCAGCCACAGGTTATGGGTGCCTGCCTGCAGCAAATACGCAATGCAGCAAAAGTGCTGATCGTAGAAGCAAACGCGGTATCTGATAATCCATTGGTATTTGCCGGGGAAAGTGACATTATTTCCGGCGGTAACTTCCATGCAGAACCCGTTGCTATGGCGGCAGATAACCTGGCACTGGCAATGGCTGAAATAGGCAGTCTGTCTGAGCGCCGAATAGCGCTATTGATTGATGGCACTCAAAGCAAACTGCCCCCCTTCCTTGTGGATAATGGCGGTGTTAACTCCGGTTTTATGATTGCCCAAGTGACATCAGCAGCTCTGGCCAGTGAAAATAAAACACTGGCTCATCCTGCTTCTGTGGATAGCTTACCCACGTCTGCTAATCAGGAAGACCATGTTTCCATGGCCACCTTTGCTGCTCGCCGTCTTTTTGAAATGGGTGAAAACACCCGGGGTATTTTAGCCATTGAGTATCTGGCGGCAGTACAGGGGCTGGATTTTCATGCGCCAAATCTATCATCCAAACGTGTGGAAGAGGCACGCAGAATCCTACGTAATAAAGTTGTTTTTTACGATAAAGACCGTTACTTTGGCCCGGATATTGAGCAGGCGAATTTGTTATTGAAGGTCGGTGTGCATAATCATTTGATGCCGAATAAACTGCTGGCAAGTTTTTAGCTTTCCAATAAGGGCTAAAAACAGTTCGCAGTAAACTGTTATAATCTAAAATTATCTTATAAAATCTCAAGTATGGATAAGAGGTTAGTGAAGATAGGTGAGGCCGCTCGTTTACTTGGTACGGACCCTGTAACACTACGAAAATGGGAAAGTACAGGTGAGTTGCTTCCTGCCAGAAAGACCAAAGGAGGAACTCGTTACTACGACGTGTCTGAATTGATGGGCTTAAGTAACGAAGCTGCGCCTGCGCTTTGCTATTGCAGGGTATCCAGTCACGACCAAAAGCCAGACTTAGACAGGCAGCAAGAGTTACTGGAAGCCTACTGTTCTGCAAAAGGTTGGCGAACTCAGGTTGTACGTGATCTTGGTTCTGGCATGAACTACCGGAAAAAAGGACTTAATCAGCTACTTGAGTTGATAATGCAACGTCAGATTAAACGACTGGTGGTTTCACATAAAGACAGGCTGTTAAGGTTCGGCGCTGAATTGGTGTTCTCCCTATGTGAATTGCAGGGAATAGAAATAGTCATCGTACATAAAGGCGATCAGCCTTCGTTTGAAGAAGAACTCGCCAATGATGTATTGGAAATAATCACTGTATTCAGCGCAAGACTTTACGGCAGCCGAAGCAAGAAACACAAAAAGATGCTTGAGACTTTGCAAGATGTTGTTAGCTCACAAGATTGAACTCAGACCGACAAAACAACAAGCCGATTATCTTGACAGGGCTTGTGGTTCTCGTCGTCATGCGTTCAATCAACTATTAGCACATTTCAATCAAGAAGGCGTTAAGTGGTCAAAGAAGGCTGCGAATGAAAAATACAAAGAACTCAGGCTTGAGTTCCCCTGGTATGCCGAAGTCAGTCAACGTGTAACGAGAAATACAGTCGACGATCTTCATAACGCCTTTACTCATTTCTTTCGTCGGGTGAAGAAAGGAGAAAAAGCAGGTTACCCAAGATTCAAGAAGCGAGGACTACACGACAGTTTTTCTCTGAGAGAAAAACCCAAGTTTGATGTTGACGGCAGAACACTTCGCATTGAGAAACTGAAAACCAAAATCAAAATGCGCCAGGAACTGAGATTCACTGGCACACCCTGTCAGGTGACGATCAGTAAGCGAGCCGGAAAGTATTTCGCTTCTATTTTGGTAGACACTCAAGACTACGACCCAAAAGCACAAAGCAATGAGTCTGTCGGCGTTGATTTTGGCATCAAAGATTTAGCTATTTGTTCGAATGGCAAAACCTTTGCTGCTAATCAGAAACTGAAACACTCTCTGAAACGCCTTAACAGGAAACAGAGAGCGTTAAGCCGCAAAATAAAGAGAAGCAACCGTTACGCGAAAGCCAAGCGGGCAGTTGCAAAACTTCATTACCGGATCAGTAACCAGCGATCAGCCGTAATACATGAGGTAAGTGATTATTTGACGTCAAGATTCAAAATAATCACCATGGAAAACCTGAATGTAAAAGGCATGGTAAAAAACCGCAAACTGGCAAGAGCAATCAGTGACGCAGGTTTCGGCAAGCTGAGAGAGCTTGTCGAATACAAGGCAGAGCTGAGAGGATGCCAGATTGTGATTGCAGATCGGTTCTTTCCCAGCTCGAAAAAGTGTGCGGTTCATACTTGCAACTACATAAACGACAATATCGCTTTGTCTGATCGCCAGTGGCGATGTCCGAAATGTAAAACTTTGCATGATAGGGATTACAGTGCGAGTTTGAACCTTGATAATTATGGTCGAGACACGTTACATCTCGACCCAAAACCCTACACAAGAGTGGAGTTAGACACGATTCGTCGTGCATTCATGTCGACGGCGTAGATAAGTCTGCATAATTACAGATTATGTTAGATTTTTAGTAGCGGCTGTGGCCTGTGCTATCTGTGTACCACCTGTCAGCCTTGGCGTTGCAACCAAAATCTACAAAAAAAACTGGACTCAACAGGAAAGAGACGCTGGCACCGCAGGTATTGCAGGTATTCTTATGGGAATGATCGGTATCACTGAGGGTTAAAAACAGTTAGCTGTAAACTATTATAATCTGTAACTATCTGATATAATTTCGATCATGAATCAAAGGTAGTAAACGGTTACGCGAAAACCAAGCTAACAGTTACCATTTTTTTGATTCATAAGCATGGTCGCAGACACGTTACAGCTCGACCTAAAACCCTACGAAAGAGTGGAGTCAGACACAGCTCGCTGTGCATCCATGTAGACGGCGTAGATAAGTCTGCATAATTACAGATTATGTAAGATTTTTAGTAACGGTGCTATTCCATTTGCAGTTGCTGACCCTGTCCGCGTTATTCCTTCCATCATGACCGGTTCTGCTGTTGCAGGTGCCATTGCCATGCTCTCTGGTGTCGGTGGTCACGCACCTCACGGTGGCCCTATTGTCCTGCCTGTTGTTGATAACCCCGTGATGTTTATTGTTGCCATTGCAGCGGGTATTGTAACTTCAGCCGTAATGGTCAACATTCTAAAAGGATTCGGAAAATCCAAAGAAGCTAAAACCGCGTAACCACCAAAACCTGTCTTTGATTTAAACGGGTTGAAGGCAGGTTTTTTACTGAACGTATTATTTTTTCCTCCAAATTCGTCTTACACTATGATTTATCGCCTTCAAAACCCCATCCAGAACTACCCATGGGGTAGCACAACAGCCCTCACGGAACTGTTTGGTATCGACAATGCGTCCAGAGAACCTCAGGCAGAGATCTGGATGGGAGCACACCCTAATGGTTGCTCAAGTGTCAAGGTCCATGACAGGGATACGCTTCTCAGCGACCTGATCACTCAAGCCCCTGAAAAAGTATTAGGCGCAACAGTCAACAAGACCTTTGGCGGACTTCCCTACCTGTTAAAAATTCTGGCCGCCGCCGAGCCATTGTCGATTCAGGTTCATCCTGAAAAATCCAAAGCAGAAGCCGGTTTTGAACGTGAAAACCACAGGGGTATCCCACTGACTGCAAATCATCGCAATTACAAGGACCCCAACCATAAACCAGAGCTGATTTATGCATTAACCCCTTATCTGGCCATGAACGCGTTCAGACCCATTGACGAAACGATTGAACTGTTTGAGGTGGCGGACTGTTCATCGCTCATGGCTGCAATGTCTGAGCTCAAAGGGCATACGGATGCCGATCATCTGCAGAAATTCTTCTGTTTTATTCTGAAACTGGATGGAAAACAGAAGAAGGAAGCACTGCAGCAGTTATTGAATGGCCTTGAAAGCAAGGGGCACAATGACCTGCATCGCACTGCATTTGCAACGGTCTCTCTATTGGCTGAATACTACCCTGACGACATTGGTCTGTTTTCACCCTTGTTTCTGAATGTGATTGAATTAAAGCCCGGTGAAGCCATGTTTCTGAATGCAGAAACACCGCACGCCTACCTGCGGGGGACTGGTATTGAAATCATGGCCAATTCCGATAATGTTCTGCGTGCAGGGTTAACACCCAAGCACATGGATGTGGAAGAGTTGATCGCCAATACGCGCTTTAAGTCAATACCTGCTTCCGAGCTGTTAACAAAACCAGAACAAAACGGGATGGTCACTCAATTCCCGGTTCCGGTGTCTGACTTCATTTTTGAAATTGTCACATTAGGCAAAGATTCTGACCTCCACAAACAGCATGTTGATGGTCCCGAAATCCTGTTGTGTATTGCCGGATCAATCAGCGTTACCAGGGGTAAAACCATACTAACACTTACGGTCAGTGAATCCTGTTTTGTAGAAGCATGTACTGATGACTATCAGTTATCAGGTTGTGGTCAGGTGGTTCGCATCTCGGTATGAGTGGCTGATTTTATCGAAATCGCGTAAAACCCCGCACTTTGAGTGCGGGGATGTAAGCGAGGCCTGCAAAGCAAGCCCCTTGTGGTATCCTCTATCTGTCAGGCGTTTCCAGCGATTACGCTACCTGACAAGAAAAGTAAAATACCTCCGCTTTCTGCCCGTGTTTTTCAACAATCCGAAAGGTAGAGCAGATTGTCGAATAAGGCATATACCGCTACTGGTAAGGTATATGTTGCGGTAGGGCATTACCGTCTAGTAGTAGGAATCCCCGTCCTTTAGGTCGGGGAGGATGTCAAATACTGAACCTTGCAATGCCTGGTTTTCCTCGCCATTTCACCTTGCTGATCGTTCCGCTGGAAACCCATAATAAAAAGCTCACTGATCACGATAATGTTTGGTGTTAAAGGTTTACTGATCAAATGGATCAGGATATTTTACTAATTCACTGTCTGGAAGTTTTACAAATGATTTTTTTATTTTTTTTCGAAGGAGGGTATATAACTTCCAATTATTGCTATACCAGGTATATGGACTCCTATTAGTACCCGATGGTGTGTTTTTTTGACGAAATGGATTCATCAGTGCATTTGTTTTTACCAGAATACTGTAGCCAGCTGTTTCCGGTGATGGCTCATTACTCCAGTAGGTATCAGAATCAGTAGATCGTGAAGAACAATTCGGAATGAATCCCAGGTTAATGAAAAAGTCTATATCTGACAGGGAAGGATGATCGACATAGAGCGTGGCAACAGCTTCGTAATAGGTTTTATAGCTAACTATATAAAGGAGAAGATTTTCTAAATAAAGTCCAGCAAATCGCTTATCAATTGCTATATTAATTATGGTGTGACGATTTTCTGAAAAAGAAATGGATTCATTGGTACAGACATGGGGATGATCATAGCGAAGAATGATACAGCCAGCAGGCCCCCCTTTTCTACCAAGGGACGATACTACAAAAGAGAGTGTTTTCCTATCAATTTTACCACACTGTAGAATTAAAGGTTGCTCAAATAATGCTTGTTTTTGCGCATCCCACTCATCAGAAGCTATACATTTAAATTCTGATCCCTGGGGTAATACTCCTTCAAACGGAATCATAATCACTCCTCTTCACTCTGTTATCTACACGACGAAAGGTATTGTAAATCAGTTCTTTTCTTTGCCGTGAAAATTCCTGAATTCAGGCAGAAACACACTGTTTCCGTACAAAAAGTTTAACTATGGTATCAGATAAAAAACCCCGCCCCAAGGCGTAGGTTATGAAGCTGGCTTTTTGAGTCGTTCGCCGCAAGGGGCGGGGAATAGGACCCTATGTGATTCAATCCAGGTCAATTTGAGTTCACGGTCAAAGCCACTACAAAAAATTCTACCACTGTCAGCCTCTGCATCAAGTACATTCTGGCAAAGCATCATTTTCATCGTGCAGGGTGACCGTAAATACGGTCATGATTGCTTGCCTAAGTCTTGGTAATTCTGGAAAGTCCGACTTTTTGCCTTTGCAGAAAAAGTCGGCCTTCGCGTTACCTGAAGATTTTGGTGTAATCATGGCTCATAGAGAATATCAAAAATCGGTCTTCAGATAATATATATAGACGTTCAATGACGTTTGTATTTGGCGGTTATAGGTAACTTTATACCTGATGTGTGACTTTTAATGATGCAGTCAGAAAGGCATGACCACCGTCTAAAATAGAAGTGCAACCCACTATCAGACGGTGCCGGTCATGCCTGTAGAAGAGTTTATCACCAATATCTTTTGTTTGATTGATGATTTGTACAACACTGTTGTCACCAGCCCATTACGTAGACGTGGTACTCCACCAAAACTCTCTGATAGCGAAGTCATCGCTATGGAAATTGCAGGCGAGTGGCTCGGTCACCATCACGACAAGGGCATTTACGAATACTTCAAGAAACATTGGGAACACTTGTTCCCCAACTTGTCCCACAGGACTCAGTTTGTACGCCAAGCAGCAAACCTCTGGGTTGTTAAGCAGAAACTGCATCAATATTTGGTGCGAATGCTTGGGGCTGGTAGGTCAGATATTCACTTGGTTGATGGCTTCCCCATGGATGTCTGTGTAAGAACAAGGGCTAACCGCAGTAAGGTCTACAAAGGCCAGGCAGCCTATGGATATTGTGCGTCAAAGAAGAAATCTTTTTATGGCTTTCATGGTCATTTGCTAACAGATGCACGGGGCGTTGCGGTTGATATGACAGTGACAGCTGCCAATATTGATGAGCGAGACAGCATATACGACTTGCTTGAAGGCATTAAAGGATTAATGATTGGCGACAAGGGCTATATCAGACCTGAGCTGAAGCAAGACTGTGAAAGTTTTGGTATTGATTTGCAAACGCCACTGCGAAAAAACATGAAAGATAAACGACCAAGATCGGTTGTCAGGAAGCTGATGAATATTCGGCGACGTATAGAGACGGTCATTGGTCAATTGGCCGAGTACTTTGAGCTGCAGCGTGTGAGAACTAGGGATGAATGGCACCTGACAAGTCGTGTAGCTCGAAAGCTGCTGGGCATCACTGTTGGAATTTACTTGAACATCCAGTCTGGGCATGAGCCTATGCAGTTTGAGAGTATGCTTTCAGCTTAAAGTCACACATCAGGTAACTTTATATAACTCAGGATCAAAACCTCCACCAGAGAGCTGGTTTGGTGGAGGAAGCAACCGCAGGCATGGCGAAGCTTTGCCTCGAAGGTTGTGTCCCTTAGGTGATGCTCACTCGCCACTTAAAGTACGTAGAAAGTACGTGGAAAGTACGTGTAAAGTACGTGGAGCGAAGCGACATCCTTATTGACTTAAAAAGTTGACACTTATCATACATAGACTTAACTGTAAAAATAATTGTAAATCATTAAAGTAAGAGACGCCCATGAAAGTGAAACTTTTACTCAGAATTTTGATTCTATTTTCTCTGAATGCTTCTGCTGAGCAAATCCTTATTGTTGGTGGAAGTCATGCACGAGGGGTTGAGAATTTTGATGCCAGAGATTATAGATGCAAAAAAAAATACTCGGATAATGGTATGTTAAGCTATTTTAGTGGTAATCTGTATCCGTACAAACTCACATGTTTTGCACCGGACAATATGATAGATTTTTTGTCATACGTATTAGCTAAACGTTACTTATATGATCAGTTAGATAAAGCCTTTGAAAAAGCCCGTGAAACAAAAGAAACGTCTATTTTACTTCTGCCCCCCTGTGTACTGTTTTGGCTGGTTTTTGGTGGTAAGGGAAATATTTTTTCGATCAATGCCCCTTTAGGTGATTACTTGTCATTTTTGGGGGAACAACGTGAAAATCCTTTCTATTCTTTTCTTCGTCCTGAAATAGTGAATAGATTTTTGAGGTTCAAGCATAGTCAACCAAACCTTACAGATCCTGATGATCAGGAAACTATAATTAATCGGGTAAAGTCGTTTATCAATAAAGTGTCGGGAATGCAGAAGAATTGCCAGGCCTCAGGTTACCATGTCATTGTTGTATTATCGAATATACCTTTATTCCTGCCTGTATTCTCAGATGATACAAGTGTAATAAATGTTTTACCGTCTGTTTTGGATGTGCAGTCTGAATCAGACTTTTCTATACCTTTTGACAGGACATTTATTGATAATATAAACAGTATCGTCGAGTTGGCAGTTCAATCAGCAGAAAATCCATCCATATGTTTATTGGATTTTGCAAAGATAACGGTTAATAGTAGAAATATAGAGCTTTCGACATCAATAGGAAGGTATTCTATGCGCTTTACTGATTTACTTTCTTCCAGAGAGGAAAAACTGAATAGCATGGGTTATGCTGCTCTTGCCGACAGTATGCTGCATGCAGCTATGCAGTCAGAAACGTGGCCTAAAGAGCAGAGTGGCTTTAGCCCTAATTATCGGAATAAGGTCAGTGAAGTCATGAAAGCGCTCAATGCCAGAAGAGTCCACAATCAAAAAAAATACTCAAGCACCCCTGTCATTACTGCTATTCCTATGGCCACTCCCACCGTCCGTCGATCAAATAGTACTAAGATAATGGGATTTTTCAACGCCAAAGCTGAGAAATCGCCTTTAACTAAAGGACGGGGATCAGGCCGGAGAAAGACTTTTGCATTACCCAAGCTGAGGAAGGCCAGTCATCCAAATGTACACAAACAACTACCTGATAGTATAAATACTCTGTAAAAGCAGGTTTCGAGGTAAGTTCTCAATAACTGCTGGATAAATGCAAAACCCTGTTATGCGTTTATCCTTTTTTCATGCATCTTTCTAACTATCAGGCACATGCGTTCTCTCCTGAAAAAAATCCTGAAGCCCGTTGCTCAACAGCAGGAACCGATCGCAACGTTACAAGGGCGTGTTGAGATATGACAAGCTGAGATTCGTCGTTTAAAAAAACGTTCGGCGAAGCGCGCCCAACAAAAAGCCAAAACAGGGTGAGAGTGACGATAACAGGGGTTCCGGTGATGACGAAGAACCCTCTGGGAACTTAGAGAGACTCAACGTCAATAAACCTGACGGGAAAATACCAAAACATCGCCAGCAGCCCAGCAAGCCTTCGGTAGAAACGACACCATCAGTTGAGGCGTCTACTGTGTCTCCAGGTTCCACGCGAAAAGGTTTTAGCGCTTATTATGTGCAAGCGTTTAACATTCAGGCGATCACTATCGAATCGCAGTGTGGTTTAACCAGCAGTTGTTGAGAACTCACGTTTCGAGGTTATTTCCCCGATGAGAAGCCTTTAAAGACAGGTATTGTCACCTGTTCATTTGGGTGCCTGCCTGCTTTTGGTTTGTTCCATCACTATCAGAAGTATGCTGAAGTATTGACAAATGACCTTTGTTCAAAGAGCCTTTAGCGCGTAATAATAGGTGAAATATGATTATAAGAACATGGGGACGAAAACTTCGACAAACAGTGTTATTGTTTTTATCGATGTTACCCGGGCTGATAGACAACGAAGTATTTGCTGCTTTTATAGTGGACAATCATGTCTCCCTCCCATGGGAGAAAATACAACAAGAAGCCAGGGGACAGACGGTTTACTTTAATGCCTGGGGGGGGGATGAGCGGATTAACAGTTATATACGCTGGGCTGGCGATGATTTGAAGCGACAATATGACATTGATCTCAAACTGGTCAAAGTTGATGATATTTCTACAGTGACCAGTCGTTTATTATCAGAGAAAAGCGTGGGTCGGGATACAGGAGGTAGCGTTGATCTCGTCTGGATCAATGGTGAAAACTTCCGGGCAATGAAAAAAAATGGTCTTTTATATGGGCCGTTTACTCTGGAGTTGCCTTCCATGAAATATATTGATCCTGTGGAAAAGCCAACAACAGTCGTTGATTTTGGTGAGCCTGTTTTTGGGATGGAAGCTCCCTGGGGAATGGCACAGCTGATCTTTATATACGACAGTAGTGTTGTGAAATCGCCCCCGAAAAGTGCCCGCGAGTTGCTGGCATTTGCCAAAAAGCACTCAGGTCGCGTAACGTACCCTTCTCCACCTGATTTTATTGGCACAACGTTTTTAAAACAGCTTCTGACTGAACTTGCTATCCATCCAGCTGTTTTACAAAAGCCGGTAGACCCTGCTCAGTTTAGTGCTGTTACCAAACCACTGTGGGACTATCTGGATCAACTGCACCCTTACTTATGGCGGGGAGGTAAACTGTTTCCCAAAAATAATTTATCAATGACACCGTTGCTGGATGATGGCGAAATCATGCTGTCTATGACGTTTAACCCAATGTATGCCAGTGCAGCTATCGAAAATGGTGAGTTAGCTCCATCAGTAAGAACTTATGTGCATAACGGGGGCATGTTAGGTAATACCCATTTCTTGGCGATTCCCTATAACAGTTCTGCCAAAGCAGCGGCCAAGGTGGTTATTAATTTTCTCATGTCGCCCAAAGCTCAGGCCAGAAAAGCAGATCCAGGGGTATGGGGCGACCCAACCGTGCTGAGCATGAGTCGGTTGTCTGAACAAGACCGGCAGCGTTTTGAGGCGCTACCGAAAGGTCAGGCAACCTTGACACCGGAGCAGCTTGGCAACGTATTGCCAGAACCCCATGTGTCATGGGTAGATGCGGTGGAAAAAACCTGGGTCCAGCGGTACCGGTAACGGGTTATGTTATCACGTTCCTTTTCTGCCGTTTTATTAACAGGCCTGTTAGGGGTGTTCTTCTTACCCATCGTTGCAGGCGTTGCCTGTGCAGGAATGATGGCCTTTGGCTACTTTCCTGCGTTGAAGTATAACGGTTTCAGCCTGTCTGTTTGGGGGCAGCTGTTTGATAGTCCTGATTTATGGTCAATGCTGGGGTTATCCCTTTGGGTGGGGGCTGTCTCGACGCTGTGCTCACTGGGTGCTGCGCTGGCTATCGTGAGTGCACTCTGGGGGCGTCGGTCGTGGAACAGCATAACCCGCTGGTTGTCACCCCTGCTGGCGATACCCCATGTTGCACTGGCCTTTGGCGTTTCCTTTCTTATTATTCCCAGTGGATTGCTGGGACGATTGTTAGCCCCTGTTGCTGGCTGGCAATCCCCCCCTGACTGGCAAACCGTGCAGGACCCTTTGGGACTGAGTTGTATTGTTGTGCTGATTCTGAAAGAAACGCCTTTTTTAATCGTGATAGTAATCAGTGCGTTAGAACGTTTGCCAGTAAAAGCATTTTTGGCCGTTGGGCAAAGCCTGGGATATACCCCTTGGATGATATGGGTAAAATTGCTGTGGGCCAGACTTTACCCCATGATAAGGCTGCCAGTTTATACTGTGTTGGCCTTTTCACTGTCCGTTGTGGATATTGCTCAGTTTGTCGGTCCGGTGAACCCGCCACTATTTTCTGTACAGCTGCTGGAATGGCTGAGGGATGCTGATGTCACCAGGCAGTTACTGGCTTCTGCGGGCGGGTTGTTGCTGGCGGGAATGGTCATCCTGGCAATGGGCGCGGTGGTGGTTGTTGAGCGTACGGTTGCCTGTGCAGGACGGCGCTGGTTAAACAGAGGAGGGCGAGGGAGCCAGCACAGATATATACAGTGGTTGCCGAAGGCGCTCTGGCGATGGATGTTAATGACGGTTACAGGTGCTTGCGGTGCACTGGTGATATGGTCGTTTACCTGGCGCTGGCGGTTTCCTGCACTGTGGCCAGGTGATTTTAGCTTACTCAGTTGGCAAAGGGCCTGGCGTTCTTTAATAGAGCCGTTGTACTTCTCTCTCGTTACAGGATTACTCTCTGCATTGCTGTCCGTTGTCGTGGCAGTGCTGATACTTGAGATAACCGATAAACACTCCCATCGTGTTCGTCTTGGCATAGAGCGGTTGATGTATATTCCGATGCTATTGCCGCAGCTTAGTTTTTTATTGGGTATTCAGGTATTGCTGCTCAGTGTTCGTGGGGATGGACAGCTGATGGCTGTGGTCGCTGTACATGTATTGTTTGTGCTGCCTTATTGTTACTTAAGCCTGTCAGGTCCCTGGAGGCACTACGATCAAAGGCACAGTGTGCAAGGCGGTTTACTGTCACGCTCTCGGTATAAAACCTTTATGGTGATTAAATTGCCGCTTTTGTGGTGCCCTTTGGTCACCAGTTTCGCCTTGGGATTTGCTGTCAGTATTGCCCAGTACCTGCCCACAATCTTTTCCGGAGCCGGTCGGGTATCAACCATCACCACAGAAGCTGTTGCTCTGGCGGCAGGAGGTAGTCGACAATATATAGGTGTCTACGGGGTTATGCAGATGTTGCTGCCAATGCTTGTTTACGGTCTGGCTCTGTTGTCGGGCAACAGACCATTAAGAACCTTCAGGAAAAGGCTAAGGATATGACGGGATGACGCTCAACGTTAAGGATATAACGCTGTCTTTAGGGGGGAATGTGCTGTTTCAGTCAATCAGTTTTGATGTGGCTGGTGGGGATGTTTTCAGTATTATGGGGCAAAGTGGTTGTGGAAAGTCTTCACTGTTGAGTCTGATTACCGGCACACTGGATACTGTTTTCACAGCATCGGGCTGTGTGTTGCTCAACGGGTGTGATATTACCCGGCAGGCTCCCCATAAGCGCTGCATCGGCATACAATTTCAGGATCATTTGCTTTTTCCCCATATGACCGTGGGAGAAAACCTCGCCTTTGGTATACCGGAACGGTTTCGTGGAAAAGAGCGCAGAGCCATGGTTGTACAGGCGCTGAGGGATTGTGGCATGGCAGGCTTTGAACACCACAATCCTGCCATACTCTCAGGTGGTCAGCGAGGGCGCATCAGTGTAATGAGAACCCTGTTATCTGAGCCTAAGGCCTTATTACTGGATGAGCCCTTTTCAAAACTGGATAAGGGATTAAGAGCTGAATTCAGGCAGTTCGTGTTTGATCAGGTTTACAGTAGGAAGATCCCCACCGTAATGGTGACACATGACATTGAGGATATACCGGATATGTCGTTAATGATGAATCTGTAGCTTCAGGTTTAACAGGGTCAGCACATCCCGCTGATCTTTTTCGTGCATATAACGGACGGCCTGCCACAGATTCGGAAGTGCCTGTTGAAATAGGGGTTGTGATAACAGTGTATCGAGTGCGTCAATGGGCTTGATCTGGGTTCGGAGCCTTTCAACAGGCAGGGGCTTTACTTCAGGGCTTCTGCTTATCAGCTCTGCAAGGCTTATTTTCTTCAGGGCATTTTTAATACTTATAACTGCACAGGTTAATTGCTGTTGTGAGCGGGGAAAAGGTGTGCTGACGCCACTGGTAATAATGTTGCATAAACGTTCAATTTGATCGTCATGCGTGTGACTAAGGTCTAAAGCTTCATTCATCAGCATGCCTGCTTGCTGGTACTTTTTTGCACTTTGATTGAATTGATGTATTAGCGCTGCTGTCTTTTGCAGTATATCCCCATGCTCTTTCATGGTCCTACCCCTCTGTCAGTGTGATTTATTGGTTATTTATACCATGCCAGGGTGATGAATAGTCTAACCAGACTGCCAGAATAACTGACAGTAGGTGGCCTTTTTTATCCCGGGTGTAATTAATATCCATGGACGTTTCTAACTGCGCTTTACGCTGGCAACCTGGACACAACCCTGCGTTGAAACGCCTGGCAATAGCAGGCTTTGCTTGTTGTTTTATCCTGAATTCCTCAGTTGAAATCACCGCCTCCGCTGAAAGCCTTACGCAAGTTGACTTATAACTATTGACTACAGTCACCTGAAAGGGGTGATATAAAAAGGCGCAAACACTACTACGGCAAGGTAAAGAAGAAATTTATGAAATTCAACTGCGGAATTCAGGTTTATCTTGTTCTGTCGTCCAGTTTACCATGCTCGCTACAGTCAGTGGTTAGAAAAGACGATGGGTATTACATCCAACGATGAGTTCGCACTTTTGATATCAGACCAGCAGACTTTTGCTGGTTTTTTTATTGCATAAGTATTATCCCTTAATGGCGTTACTATGCCATCGCCCTATAATGCGTCCCCAGTTTAGGCAGCACACCTTCGGTTATTTTCTCTTCCCGTTATACCTCGGGTTGACATAAAGGACGGAATCGGTAAAATGCGCCTCCACTGACTCAAGGGAGTCGGCGGGTTGAGCAGCTTTTTGTTAAATAGGATCTTTGATGATCATTACAAAAAAAACGCTTGACAACGAAACAGGTCGCGGTACTATAGTCGGCCTTGCCTGACGAGATAAACATATCGTCAGCCGGTTAACCCGCTGGTTAGCCGAGTTCTTTAACAACGTATCAGATAATTCGTGTGGGCGCTTGTTGGATGGTATTCAGTCAACAGAGCCTCTTTCCGGTTCTTCCTGGTAGGAGTGTTCTGAAATGATATAAATGCTGATCAGACAAGTGAACATACTCGTTAATTCAGCGCCTGATGTTCATGTCAGGGCGCTTAATCAATGTGACGTTTAATTGTAAGGTTGAGCAGTTATCTTCGGATAACAACACGATGTAAACTGAAGAGTTTGATCATGGCTCAGATTGAACGCTGGCGGCAGGCCTAACACATGCAAGTCGAGCGGTAGCAGAACCAGCTTGCTGGTTGCTGACGAGCGGCGGACGGGTGCGTAACACGTAGGAATCTGCCCGGTAGTGGGGGATAGCCCGGAGAAATCCGGATTAATACCGCATACGCCCTAAGGGGGAAAGCAGGGGATTTGTTCTTTTAGGAGAGTGAACCTTGCGCTATCGGATGAGCCTGCGTCGGATTAGCTTGTTGGTGAGGTAAAGGCTTACCAAGGCGACGATCCGTAGCTGGTCTGAGAGGATGATCAGCCACACTGGGACTGAGACACGGCCCAGACTCCTACGGGAGGCAGCAGTGGGGAATATTGCACAATGGGCGAAAGCCTGATGCAGCCATGCCGCGTGTGTGAAGAAGGCCCCAGGGTTGTAAAGCACTTTCAGCGAGGAGGAAAGGGTAGTTGTTAATACCAGCTATCTGTGACGTTACTCGCAGAAGAAGCACCGGCTAACTCCGTGCCAGCAGCCGCGGTAATACGGAGGGTGCGAGCGTTAATCGGAATTACTGGGCGTAAAGCGTGCGTAGGCGGCTAATTAAGTGGGATGTGAAAGCCCCGGGCTCAACCCGGGAACTGCATCCCAAACTGGGTAGCTGGAGTACAGCAGAGGAGTGTGGAATTTCCTGTGTAGCGGTGAAATGCGTAGATATAGGAAGGAACACCAGTGGCGAAGGCGACACTCTGGGCTGATACTGACGCTGAGGTACGAAAGCGTGGGGAGCAAACAGGATTAGATACCCTGGTAGTCCACGCCGTAAACGATGTCGACTAGTTGTTGGAGATCTTGTTATCTTTGGTGACGAAGCTAACGCGATAAGTCGACCGCCTGGGGAGTACGGCCGCAAGGTTAAAACTCAAATGAATTGACGGGGGCCCGCACAAGCGGTGGAGCATGTGGTTTAATTCGAAGCAACGCGAAGAACCTTACCTGGTCTTGACATCCTGCGAACCTTTTAGAGATAGAGGGGTGCCTTCGGGAGCGCAGTGACAGGTGCTGCATGGCTGTCGTCAGCTCGTGTCGTGAGATGTTGGGTTAAGTCCCGCAACGAGCGCAACCCTTATCCTCAGTTACCAGCACGTTAAGGTGGGCACTTTGGGGAGACTGCCGGTGACAAACCGGAGGAAGGTGGGGACGACGTCAAGTCATCATGGCCCTTACGGCCAGGGCTACACACGTGCTACAATGGTGCATACAGACGGTTGCGAAGCTGCGAAGTGAAGCTAATCTGAGAAAGTGCATCGTAGTCCGGATTGGAGTCTGCAACTCGACTCCATGAAGTCGGAATCGCTAGTAATCGTGAATCAGAATGTCACGGTGAATACGTTCCCGGGCCTTGTACACACCGCCCGTCACACCATGGGAGTGGGTTGCTCCAGAAGTGGCTAGTCTAACCGCTGTTTTCGAACAGAGGAGGACGGTCACCACGGAGTGATTCATGACTGGGGTGAAGTCGTAACAAGGTAGCCCTAGGGGAACCTGGGGCTGGATCACCTCCTTAAACGAAGACTGACCTCTGCAAGCGTTCACACGAATTATCTGATTATCTCGACGGGTATTAGCTGGTCGGGGTATTTTTTTGCTCTTTAACAATGTGGAATCCAAATTTAAGCTGAATTGATTTAAAAGACGTTAGTCTTTTAAAGAAGATTCTTGCTGAGACACTCTCAAGTGTATGGCGGTCCGATTTTATCGGACAATCGTTAAGGTCGTTGTTGCCATAACCTGGATCAGACAGATCGTTTCGGGTTATATGGTCAAGTGACTAAGCGTGCACGGTGGATGCCTTGGCAGTCAGAGGCGATGAAGGACGTGGTAATCTGCGATAAGCGTTGGTGAGTCGATAAACAGGCTTTGACCCAGCGATGTCCGAATGGGGAAACCCACTCACATCAGTGAGTATTCCAGTGCTGAATTCATAGGCGCTGGAAGGCGAACCCGGGGAACTGAAACATCTAAGTACCCGGAGGAAAAGAAATCAATTGAGATTCCCCCAGTAGCGGCGAGCGAACGGGGATTAGCCCTTAAGCTGGATAGGGTTTAGCAGAACGCACTGGAAAGTGCGGCAATAAAGGGTGATAGCCCCGTATGCGAAAGGCCATTTTCAGTGAAATCGAGTAGGTCGGGACACGAGAAATCTTGACTGAAGCGTCTTCGGACAAGGGGGGACCATCCTCCAAGGCTAAATACTCCTGACTGACCGATAGTGAACCAGTACCGTGAGGGAAAGGCGAAAAGAACCCCGTTGAGGGGAGTGAAATAGATCCTGAAACCGTGTACGTACAAGCAGTGGGAGCAGAAAGCTCTTTTAAGAGCAGGTTCTGTGACTGCGTACCTTTTGTATAATGGGTCAGCGACTTACATTTTGTGGCAAGGTTAACCGAATAGGGTAGCCGCAGGGAAACCGAGTCTTAACAGGGCGCAACAGTCGCAGGGTGTAGACCCGAAACCGGGCGATCTAGCCATGAGCAGGTTGAAGATCAGGTAACACTGATTGGAGGACCGAACCCACCGTCGTTGAAAAGCCGGGGGATGACTTGTGGCTGGGAGTGAAAGGCTAATCAAGCCCGGAGATAGCTGGTTCTCCTCGAAAGCTATTTAGGTAGCGCCTCGTGTTTCACCATTGGGGGTAGAGCACTGTTTGGGCTAGGGGGTCATCCCGACTTACCAACCCCATGCAAACTCCGAATACCAATGAGTGTAATCACGGGAGACACACGGCGGGTGCTAACGTCCGTCGTGGAAAGGGAAACAACCCAGACCGTCAGCTAAGGTCCCAAAGTAATAGTTAAGTGGGAAACGATGTGAGAAGGCCCAGACAGCCAGGAGGTTGGCTTAGAAGCAGCCATCCTTTAAAGAAAGCGTAATAGCTCACTGGTCGAGTCGGCTCGCGCGGAAGATGTAACGGGGCTCAAACTATTCACCGAAGCTACGGGTTCAATAGTAAGTATTGAGCGGTAGAGGAGCGTTCTGTAAGCCGTTGAAGGTCAAGCTGGAAGGCAGGCTGGAGGTATCAGAAGTGCGAATGCTGACATGAGTAACGATAAAGGGGGTGAGAGGCCCCCTCGCCGGAAGACCAAGGGTTCCTGCGCAACGCTAATCGGCGCAGGGTGAGTCGGCCCCTAAGGTGAGGTCGAAAGACGTAATCGATGGGAAACGGGTTAATATTCCCGTACCCCTGCTGGCTGCGATGGAGTGACGGAGAAGGCTAGGCTGGCGCGGCGATGGTTGTCCGCGTTTAAGGCAGTAGGCAAGGGGCCCAGGCAAATCCGGGTCCCTCTTTAAAAGAGAATGCCGAGAGCTGATGACGACTGTTCTTTAAGAACGGGAAGTGGTCAATGCCATGCTTCCAGGAAAAACTTCTAAGCATCAGGTCAACAGGGACCGTACCCCAAACCGACACAGGTGGTCAGGTAGAGAATACCGAGGCGCTTGAGAGAACTCGGGTGAAGGAACTAGGCAAAATGGTACCGTAACTTCGGGAGAAGGTACGCTCCTGCGGGTGATGAGACGTGCTCTCTGAGCTGGCGGGAGTCGAAGAGACCAGTTGGCTGCGACTGTTTATTAAAAACACAGCACTGTGCAAACACGAAAGTGGACGTATACGGTGTGACGCCTGCCCGGTGCCGGAAGGTTAATTGATGCTGTTATCGCAAGAGAAGCGGTTGATCGAAGCCCCGGTAAACGGCGGCCGTAACTATAACGGTCCTAAGGTAGCGAAATTCCTTGTCGGGTAAGTTCCGACCTGCACGAATGGCGTAACGATGGCCAAGCTGTCTCCACCCGAGACTCAGTGAAATTGAAATTGCTGTTAAGATGCAGTGTATCCGCGGCTAGACGGAAAGACCCCGTGAACCTTTACTATAGCTTCACAGTGGATCTTGCTATTGCCTGTGCAGGATAGGTGGGAGGCTTTGAAGCGTAGACGCCAGTCTGCGTGGAGCCATCCTTGAAATACCACCCTGGCAATAGTGAGGTTCTAACCTCGGTCCTTTATCAGGATCAGGGACATTGTGTGGTGGGTAGTTTGACTGGGGCGGTCTCCTCCTAAAGAGTAACGGAGGAGCACGAAGGTTGGCTAAGTACGGTCGGACATCGTACGGTTAGTGTAATGGCACAAGCCAGCTTGACTGCGAGACTGACAAGTCGAGCAGGTACGAAAGTAGGTCATAGTGATCCGGTGGTTCTGAATGGAAGGGCCATCGCTCAACGGATAAAAGGTACTCCGGGGATAACAGGCTGATACCGCCCAAGAGTTCACATCGACGGCGGTGTTTGGCACCTCGATGTCGGCTCATCACATCCTGGGGCTGAAGCCGGTCCCAAGGGTATGGCTGTTCGCCATTTAAAGTGGTACGCGAGCTGGGTTTAGAACGTCGTGAGACAGTTCGGTCCCTATCTGCCGTGGACGTTGGAAGTTTGAGGAGAGCTGCTCCCAGTACGAGAGGACCGGAGTGGACGAACCACTGGTGTTCGGGTTGTGTCGCCAGATGCATTGCCCGGTAGCTACGTTCGGACGGGATAACCGCTGAAAGCATCTAAGCGGGAAGCCCCCTTCAAGATGAGACTTCCCTGACCCCTTGAGGGTCCTGAAGAGCCGTTTAAGACCAAGACGTTGATAGGTTGGGTGTGTAAGCGTTGTGAGGCGTTGAGCTAACCAATACTAATGACTCGTGCGGCTTGATCATATAACGCCAAAGCGATCTGCAAAAGCAGGGCCATACGCAGAAGAGTGTTGAGCAGGAAGACAGCTTAAAATCGGATTCCAGACAAGGGTTAAAAGCGCTTGTCACAGTTTCGCCTGGCGACCATAGACTGTTGGAACCACCTGATCCCATCCCGAACTCAGTAGTGAAACGACATATCGCCGATGGTAGTGTGGGGTTTCCCCATGTGAGAGTAGGTCATCGCCAGGCATTGATTAAGAAATCCCTGATAGCATAGGCTGTCAGGGGTTTTTTTTATTTTTCTATTTTTCTATTTTTCTATTTTGCCATTGTCAAAAAGGCACCACCTGATCCCATCCGCCTTCCATCGCCGCAGGCGCTCAGTAGTGAAACGACCTATGGCCCATGGTAGTGTGGGGTTTCCCGACCTGTGAGAGTAGGTCATCGCCAGGCATTGATTAACCTAAATTCCGCAGTTGAATTTCATAAATGGCTTCTTCACCTTGCCGCAGTTAGGCTTTCGTCTTTTCATAACCCCCCTTTTGGGTGACTGTAGTAAATAGTTATAAGCGCACTTGCGTAAGGTTGTCAGCGGAGGCAGTGATTTCAACTGAGGAATTTAGGATTAAGAAACCCCTGATAGCATAGGCTGTCAGGGGTTTTTTTATTTTTCTATTTTTCTATTTGGCCATGGTCAAAAAGGCACCACCTGATCCCATCCGCCTTCCATCGCCGCAGGCGCTCAGTAGTGAAACGACCTATGGCCCATGGTAGTGTGGGGTTTCCCGACCTGTGAGAGTAGGTCATCGCCAGGCATTGATTAAGAAACCCCTGATAGCATAGGCTGTCAGGGGTTTTTTTTATTTTTCTATTTTTCTATTTGGCCATGGTCAAAAAGGCACCACCTGATCCCATCCGCCTTCCATCGCCGCAGGCGCTCAGTAGTGAAACGACCTATGGCCCATGGTCGTCCTGTGAGAGTAGGTCTGGACTACTACATACTTCATAGGTTTTATCTTATCCATCGTTAGCTTTTCCAGCGCAGGAAACGCAGCAAAGCCTCCCGGCAGCAATCGCGTCATCGTCCTACTGCCTATATTTTTTCATCCTCATGTCGATAAGTTTCTCTGTTAACTCAACAAAAATCTATTACTGATGAAACCACTCAACCCTTCTACCTCAGATCTTCTCACTGACAATTCTGGAAAGAAGGTAAACCCGATAAATACCAACCAGGCTGACTGGCAACGCAAGACAGTAACCAAAACCTCATCTGAGTCAAAACACATACCAACAACCAGAAATGACTCTGACTATGAAAGTCTCGACTCCTCATTATCCAGTTGTTCCATCTCATCAATCTCTGATAACGAAATACTCCTGAAATCGGGTTCAGAAGAGAGCTTGGAAGATTCAATTTTCTGGGATAAAAACAGTAGCGATATACTGGGCAAAAACGCTTCAATCACTAAAACACTGGGATACGGTGCCTCCGCGATTGTCGATCTGGTCGAGCAAACAGATATTTATGGAAAAACTCAAAAGTTTGCCCTGAAAAGGCCAAAAAAAAACCATCAAGAAGCGCTCATAAATTCTCTAAAACGGGAAGCAGAGATAATGAAAAAAGTGGGCGATCATCCAAACATTGTAAAGTGCTATGGCTTTCATAAAGTCCACAACCAGTCAGGGTTGCTTTTTGAATACATAGATGGGCAAAATCTTGAAACTCTAACCATCACACTCATTCACCAACTGAAAACAGGCATCATCACTCCCAACGAATTTTTTAATGCCTATGCTCATCTGCAAAAACAGCAACTACTTGCATTGGCACACCTTGAAAAGCAAAGCATTGTTCACTCTGATATTAAACCATTCAATTGTATGTTTGACAAAAATACCCAAAGCGTCTTACAGATGGACTTCGGGCAAGCTGCAGAAGCAGGAGACAGATCGCATTTTGGTAGCGAGGATTTTGCTGCACCCGATACGTTCCAATTGCTGAAAGACCTGAACGCACATATTCCAGCAAAAACAGCAAGCGATACTTTTTCCTATGGTCAAATGCTGTATAGAGTTCTAAAAGAGCTGGAAACCGGAACAGCAGCCAGCTTCTGTTACGATGCCGAACTATCCACCTTTTCTGTCTCAGAGCGTCATGCCAGAGCATTATCAATTTCCCGGGCTATGCAGAAATACGAAACTATAAAGCCGGATGGCACTTATCATAAAGCGATAGCCAGTGATGAAAAAAGCCTGGAGCAACTGAGACTGAGAGTCGCTTCTACAACCCATCCAAATATTCAGGATTTCAGTGCACTCAGCAAAGCGGCTGATGCCTTAAAAAACTATATTGACCCCATAGTTTACTTAATCAATGATCTTTTACACCCAAACCCGTCATTACGCGCCCTCCCTTCAGAAATATTGCATCATAAGTGGTTTGAACAATGTATCTCCAGTCCTGAGGAAGCCAAAAAAACCCAGATTTTTGCTGCTAATAACAAAGCATAAAAAAACCGGACTGAAAAGCCCGGTTTTTCCGAAACCAAAAGCGAATGTTACTCCGCTTTCACAGCCTCTTCTGCCTCAGGCCGGTCAACCAGCTCAACATAAGCCATAGGTGCCTTGTCACCGTGGCGGTATCCACACTTGATAATGCGGATGTAACCACCTGGACGCTCTTTAAAACGAGGCCCTAAATCGGTGAACAATTTACCAACGGTAGCTTTATTGCGAAGACGGTCGAACGCCAGACGGCGGTTAGCAACGCTATCTTCTTTAGCCAGAGTAATCAGAGGCTCAGCAACACGGCGAAGCTCTTTTGCCTTCGGCAGTGTCGTTTTGATCACTTCGTGCTCAACCAGGGATGCAGTCATGTTCTTGAACATCGATTTGCGATGTGAACTGTTCCTGTTAAGCTTGCGGCCACTCTTGCGATGACGCATGACACAAACTTCCTATATTCAACCCAGGCGCCACAACAGGCGCAGAGTTCAGGCAATTTAAGCAGAAATCCTATCGTCGTTCTTCAAACTGGCGGGTGGCCAGTTATCCAGACGCATACCCAGACTCAAACCACGAGAGGCAAGTACATCTTTGATCTCGGTCAGAGATTTCTTTCCCAGGTTCGGTGTCTTCAATAGCTCAACTTCCGTGCGCTGGATCAGGTCACCAATGTAGTAGATGTTTTCTGCCTTCAGGCAGTTGGCACTACGAACAGTCAGCTCAAGGTCATCCACCGGACGCAGAAGAATAGGATCGACTTCATCTTCTTCCTTCACTGGTTCAGGTTCAACCTCACTTTCCAGATCTACAAATATTGCCAGTTGCTGCTGGAGAATCGTGGCTGCACGGCGGATAGCTTCGTCAGGGTCCAGAGTACCATTAGTCTCCAGATCAATGACCAGCTTATCCAGGTCAGTCCGCTGCTCTACACGGGCGCTTTCGACGACATAGGAGACGCGATATACAGGGCTATAGGTGGCATCCAGTTGAAGACGGCCAATGGCGCGTGTTTCTTCTTCATCCTGGCGACGGCTGTCGGCAGATTCGTAACCGCGACCACGAGCTATCTTCAGCCTCATGTTCAACTCGCCCTTGTCATTCAGATGGGCGATGACATGATCAGGATTAACAATGTCAATATCGTGATCCAGCTGAATATCTGCAGCTGTTACAACACCCGGCCCTTTCCTGGAAAGAGTCAATGTTGTCTGGTCACGAGATGTCATAGAGATCGCCAAACCTTTCAGGTTCAGAAGAATATCGATGATATCTTCCTGCACGCCTTCAATAGCACTGTATTCATGCTGCACTCCGTCGATCTCCACTTCAACCACAGCACAGCCGGCCATGGAAGAGAGCAGGATACGACGCAGGGCGTTACCCAAAGTGTGTCCAAAGCCACGTTCCAATGGCTCCAAGGTCACCTTAGCTCGTGTCAGACTGATTTCCTCAACATCAATATGTCGAGGTGTCAAAAATTCAGTTACCGAATTCTGCATGGATGTTACACCCCACCTAACTTTCCCTTACTTGGAGTAAAGCTCGACAATCAAGTTCTCGTTGATGTCTGCTGCCAGGTCACTCCGCTCGGGCAGCGCCTTGAAGACACCTTCCTTCTTAGGAGCATCTACTTCAACCCATGTGGAGAAACCACGCTGAGCTGCAATTTCAAGGGCTGCATTGATGCGCAGCTGGTTTTTCGCCTTCTCACGAATGGCAACTACGTCACCAGGGGCAACCTGATAAGACGGAATGTTTACAGCCTTACCATTCACCAGGACAGCTTTGTGGCTGACCAGCTGACGTGCTTCAGCACGGGTAGAACCAAACCCCATGCGATATACAACGTTATCAAGACGAGACTCAAGCAGTTGCAGCAGGTTAGCACCTGTTGCCCCTTTCTTATTGTCTGCTTTCTTGTAGTAGTTACGGAACTGCTTCTCCAGCACGCCATAGATACGACGAACTTTCTGCTTTTCACGAAGCTGCACACCGTAGTCGGAAAGACGACCACGACGCTGGCCATGCTGACCAGGAGGCGTTTCCGCTTTACACTTGGACTCGAGTGGACGCACACCACTCTTCAGAAAGAGGTCAGTGCCTTCACGACGAGACAGTTTACACTTAGGACCACTATATCTAGCCATTTATTACCGTCTCCTGCTTATACACGACGCTTCTTGGGTGGACGACAACCATTGTGAGGGATCGGAGTAACATCATTGATGTTAGTGATCTTGTAACCACAAGCGTTCAGAGCGCGTACAGCGGATTCACGGCCTGGGCCGGGTCCTTTAACGCATACATCTAAATTCTTCAGACCATACTCAGCGGCTGCACGACCGGCACGCTCAGCTGCAACCTGGGCAGCGAAAGGCGTGCTCTTACGAGAACCACGAAAACCGGAGCCACCGGCTGTAGCCCAAGAGAGTGCATTACCCTGGCGGTCGGTAATGGTCACGATAGTGTTATTAAAAGAAGCATGGATGTGCGCAACGCCATCCACAACCGTCTTTTTAACCTTCTTACGTGAACGAGTACCTGGCTTTGCCATATCAGAACAAATCCTGTATCAAAAAGAGCAGCGCAGTTCATCAGGATACAACGAATGTACCTGATAGAATAGCCTGATCTTATTTACGAATCGGTTTGCGAGGCCCCTTACGGGTTCGCGCATTGGTTTTAGAGCGCTGTCCACGGACGGGCAGGTTGCGACGGTGGCGTATACCACGGTAACAACCCAGATCCATGAGGCGCTTGATATTCATGCTGATCTCACGACGCAGATCACCTTCGATGTTAAGCTTTACAACTTCACTACGCAGGGTTTCCAACTGCTCTTCAGACAGATCAGACACTTTGGCCGCAGGGTTAACACCGGTCGCAGCACACAGCTGCTGAGCAGTAGTCTTACCAACACCAAAGATGTAGGTCAACGAGATAACAGCATGTTTGTTATCCGGGATGTTGACGCCAGCAATACGGGCCATTCAATCGTCTCCGTTTATACATTTACCGCACCAACAGCCTCACCTGAGGGTAAAACTGTTACACGGCACCATTTAAAGCCAGCACTGAACCCTGACTTCGTCATGGCTGTTTTTACCTGTGCTTCCTCATATCCACCCATTGCTGGTTAATATCGAGGATACCCGGCACACAACAGGTCGAAAGGCGGAAATTTTAATCCCCTATTCGAAAAAACACAACCGCTCATGGTGCTCATGAGCGGTTGTGTTTGCCTAAGGCCATGGGCAAAGCGAATTTTATGGAGTAAACCGCAGATCACCCTTAAAAATCAGCCTTGACGCTGTTTGTGACGAGGCTCTACGCAAATAACACGAATAGTGCCTTTACGCTTGATAATTTTACAATTACGGCAGATTTTCTTAACCGATGCACGTACTTTCATTATTCACTCCACAGTCGTTGCAGAACCAGGGCAGACTTAGCGGATCAGACCGCCACCGGCACCATAGCCCTTAAGATTAGATTTTTTCATCAGCGACTCATACTGACTGGACATCAAATGCGACTGAACCTGAGCCATGGTGTCCATCACCACAACCACGACAATCAGCAAACTGGTGCCTCCCAGGTAGAACGGCACATTCGCTGATACGACCAGGAACTGAGGCAACAGACAAACAGCTGTCATATAGATAGCACCGAACATAGTCAGTCGAGTCAGGACACCATCAATATATCGGGCAGACTGGTCACCTGGGCGAATGCCAGGGATAAACGCACCGGATTTCTTCAGGTTATCTGCAACATCTTTCGGATTGAAAACCAGAGCAGTATAGAAGAAACAGAAAAAAATGATACCTGCCGAGAACAGAATAATGTTCAGCGGCTGACCTGGACCCAGTGCCATAGCAACATTCTGCAGCCATTCCATACCCTCACCCTGTCCAAACCACTGAGCAATAGAGGCTGGAAACAGCAGAAGGCTGGAGGCAAAAATAGCGGGAATAACACCCGCCATATTGACCTTCAGTGGCAAATGACTGCTCTGGGCAGCAAATACCTTACGCCCCTGCTGACGCTTAGCGTAGTTCACCGTAATACGGCGCTGACCACGTTCGATAAAGACAACAAATGCAACAATTGCGATGGCAAGCAAAGCTATCAGTAACAGCGCCAGAATATTGATATCCCCCTGGCGCGCAGACTCAAAGGATCGCGCAATCGCATTTGGAAGACCGGCAACAATACCTGAAAAGATGAGAATTGAAATTCCATTACCAATGCCGCGCTCTGTTACCTGCTCACCGAGCCACATCATAAAAATAGCCCCGGTAACGAAGGTCACAACAGCCACAACGTAAAAGCTGATATCTGCTGTGAATGCTACACCCTGGTTAGCCAAACCCACGGTTATACCCAACCCTTGAACAAAGGCAAGAGCTACCGTCAGGTAGCGGGTGTACTGACTGATTTTACGGCGCCCGGACTCACCTTCCTTTTTAAGCTGTTCCAACTGTGGACTGACCACTGTCATCAATTGAATGATGATGGATGCCGAGATATAGGGCATGATCCCCAGAGCCAGTACCGACATACGTTCCAGCGCACCGCCGGAAAACATGTTAAACAACCCCAGAATAGTGCCTTCATTTTGCTGAAACATCCGGGCCAGGGCATCAGGATTGATACCCGGCACAGGAATATGTGCACCGATTCTGTAAACCAGAATCGCCAGAAACACAAATCTGATACGAGACCACAGCTCGCTCAATCCGCTTTGATTCCCAACAGGTAGTGTTTTAGCCATTTAGTCCTCGATCTTACCACCGGCAGCCTCGATTGCAGCTCGGACCCCTTTGGTGACAGCCAGACCTTTAATGGTCACGGCCTTAGTCAATTCGCCGGACAGTACCACTTTAGCATGTAAGATACTACTGTTGATCAAGTTTGCTGCTTTCAGCGCAGACAAATCAACGACATCAGCATCTACCTTAGCCAGTTCATGTAGACGAATCTCTGCATTTTGGCTGGCTTTACGGGAAATAAAGCCATATTTTGGCAGGCGACGCTGTAGTGGCTGCTGACCGCCTTCAAAACCTGGCTTCACGCCGCCACCGGAACGAGACTTCTGTCCCTTGTGACCACGACCTCCAGTCTTACCCAGACCGGAGCCGATACCACGACCAACACGCTTACGCTCTTTACGACTGCCTTCAGCCGGACTCAGAGTATTCAGACGCATATTATTCTCCTTCGATCCGCACCAGGTAAGATACCTTATTGATCATACCACGTACTGACGGAGTGTCTTCCACTTCAACAACGTGATTAATACGGCGCAGACCCAAACCACGGACGCAAGCCTGGTGGCTTTTGAGGCGACCGCTAGTGCTCTTGATGAGCTTCACTTTGATCATCTTCTCAGCCATGACTTACCCCAGAATGTCTTCTACGGACTTGCCACGCTTGGCAGCAATGTCTTCAGGAGAACGCATGTCACGCAAACCGTTGAAGGTAGCGCGAACCACGTTTACCGGGTTAGTAGAACCGTAACACTTGGCCAGTACGTTGTGAACCCCGGCAACTTCAAGTACCGCACGCATTGCACCACCGGCAATGACACCCGTACCTTCAGAGGCTGGTTGCATGTAAACCTTGGAAGCACCGTGGCGAGCTTTCACAGGGTACTGCAGTGTGTCACCGTTCAGATCAACACTGATCATGTTACGACGGGCAGCTTCCATAGCCTTCTGGATAGCGACAGGCACTTCACGCGCCTTACCACGACCGAAGCCTACCTTACCTTTACCATCACCAACAACAGTCAGAGCAGTGAAACCAAAGATCCGGCCACCTTTGACCACTTTGGCCACACGGTTAACCTGAACGAGCTTCTCGATCATGCCTTCATCGTTGTTGTTACTTTTACGCTCATCTTTTGCCATGACGCCTACCTTTAGAATTTCAGACCGGCTTCACGGGCTGCGTCGGCGAGCGCCTTAACACGACCGTGATATTTGTAACCAGAACGATCAAATGCCAGTTCGGCAATGCCCGCCGCTTTGGCACGCTCAGCAATCAGAGCGCCAACCCTGGCAGCAGCGTCCACATTACCGGTAGCATCGCCACGCAGTTCTTTCTCCACAGTGGAAGCAGCCACCAACACTTTATTGCCCTCAGCAGCAATAACCTGCGCATAGATGTGACGAGGTGTACGGTGGATGCTCAGACGAACGACACCGAGTTCACGCATCTTCATCCGTGCACGACGAGCACGACGCAGGCGAGCAGATTTCTTATCCATCATAATCTCACCCTACCTTACTTTTTCTTGGCTTCTTTGCGACGAACGTGTTCGTCAGCATAGCGAACACCCTTGCCCTTGTATGGCTCCGGGCGACGGAATTCACGGATTTCCGCAGCAACCTGACCGACCAGTTGCTTGTCGATACCCTTGATCAGGATCTCAGTCTGGCTAGGGGTCTCTGCTACCACACCTTCAGGTAACGCATAGTTTACCGGGTGAGAAAAACCAAGAGACAGGCTCAGAGTGTTGCCCTTGGCCTGCGCACGGTAACCAACACCAACCAGTTGTAATTTCTTTTCAAACCCTTTGGTAACGCCGTTTACCATGTTGTTGATCAGCGCACGAGTAGTACCGGCCAAAGCACGAGAGTGCTTGGCACCGTCACGCGGCGCAAAAGTCAGGATATTATCCTCCTGGCTTACCTCAACGTTCTGGTGAACATTCAGCTCCAGCTGACCTTTACCGCCTTTAACGGCAATGTTCTGGCCTTTTAGCTTGATCTCAACACCCGCAGGGATGGTTACGGGGCTTTTAGCGACTCGAGACATAATACCCCCCTTAGAATACGGTGCAGAGAACTTCGCCACCAACACCGGCTGCACGTGCAGCACGATCGGTCATTACACCTTTGTTGGTAGACACGATAGCGATACCCAGACCACCGTTCACTTTAGGCAAGTTATCCTTACCCGCGTAATGGCGCAGACCAGGACGGCTATCACGCTTCAGGCTTTCAATAACTGGCTTGCCGTTGAAGTATTTCAGGTCAATAACCAGAGACTGCTTTACATCACCTTCGATATGAAAGTCAGTGATAAAACCTTCTTCTTTCAACACATGGGCAACAGCCTGCTTTACCTTGGATGAAGGCATATTGACAGATGCGTGTTCTGCCATTTGGGCATTACGGATACGAGTTAGCATATCTGCTAACGGGTCCTGCATACTCATTCTTTAAATCTCCCGAAGATGAATAGCGTGATTACCAACTGGCCTTAACCAAACCAGGAATATCACCACGCATGGCGGCTTCACGCAGCTTAATGCGGCTCAGACCGAACTTGCGGAAATAGCCGTGAGGACGACCAGTCACACGGCAGCGATTACGCTGACGGGACTTACTGGCGTCACGAGGCTGCTTTTGCAGGGCAACCTGAGCTTCCCAACGCTCATCTTCAGTGCTGTTGGGATTATTAATGACAGCTTTCAGCTGGGCGCGCTTCTCAGCGAACTTGGCAACGGTTTGCTGACGCTTCAACTCCCGCTGTTTCATGGATACTTTTGCCATAAGCTCGTGCCTGTTGTCAGTTACGGAAAGGGAAGTTGAAGGCTTTCAACAGAGCGCGGCCTTCCTCATCATTTTTCGCTGTGGTGGTCAGAGTAATGTCCAGGCCACGCAGCGTATCAATCTTGTCGTAATCAATTTCCGGGAAGATGATCTGCTCTTTCACCCCCATGCTGTAATTGCCACGGCCATCAAAAGATTTAGTACTCAGACCACGGAAGTCACGAACACGAGGCAGAGCGACGTCTACCAGACGCTCGAGGAATTCGTACATGCGCTCTTTGCGCAAGGTTACCTTCACACCGATTGGCCAACCTTCACGAACCTTAAAACCAGCAACAGATTTACGCGCTTTGGTAACAATCGCTTTCTGACCGGTAATCTTTTCCAGGTCAGCAACAGCATTTTCGATGACCTTCTTGTCACCGATCGCTTCACCTACACCCATGTTCAGAGTGATTTTGGTAATACGAGGTACTTCGTGAACATTGCTCACACCCAGCTCTTCTTTCAGCTTGGGTACAATCGCTTCACGGTATGTTTTTTTCAGTGTCGCCATCATTCGCCCCTTACGCGTCAACCGGCTTGCCGGTGGATTTGAAGACGCGCTGCTTCTTGCCTTCTTCAGTGAAAGCAAAGCCAACACGGTCAGCCTTATCGGTTTCCGGGTTCACAATCGCCACATTGGAAGCCTGGATGGGCGCTTCCTTATCGACGATGCCACCTGGAACACCCAGCACAGGGTTAGGCTTCTGGTTCTTCTTCACCATGTTGATGCCGGAAACAACCAGTCGGCCATCGGTACGCACAGTCATAACATTACCGCGCTTACCTTTGTCCTTGCCTGCAATTACGATGACTTCGTCATCACGACGGATTTTTTTCATTACCTGCCCCCGTTACAGCACTTCAGGCGCTAGTGAGATGATCTTCATAAACTGCTCACCGCGCAGCTCACGAGTCACAGGCCCAAAGATACGCGTGCCGACAGGCTGGTTGCTGGCGTTCAACAGAACAGCAGCGTTACCATCGAAACGAATCAGGGAGCCGTCTGCACGACGTACTCCCTTACGGGTACGAACAACGACAGCGCTCATTACCTGGCCTTTCTTGACCTTACCGCGAGGAATGGCTTCCTTAACAGTGACCTTGATGATGTCACCAATGCCGGCGTAACGGCGGTGGGATCCACCCAGCACCTTAATACATTGAACTCGACGTGCGCCGCTGTTATCAGCAACTTCGAGTTGTGTTTCTGTCTGAATCATTATTTATTTCTCCAAGCCCAAACTGCAGACGAGTACTTGCCGACTTAAAATGTAAGCTGACCGGTCAGGTGACCGGCCAGCTTTAAATACCCTGAATATCCTCAGGGTTAACCACTCAAGCCCTAAGCACCGTAGCCTTAGATTTGAGTAGCACGCTCATCAATAGAAACAAGCTCAAACGTCTTGGTCTTTGACAGAGGACGAGTCTCTTTGATAGTTACAACGTCACCCATATGGCATTCGTTGCTTTCATCGTGAGCATGCAACTTGGTGGACCGCTTTACGATTTTACCGTACAGCGGATGAGTTACCCGACGTTCAATGAGAACAGTGATGGTTTTATCCATCTTGTCACTCACTACTTTGCCGGTGAGAGTACGGACCTTCTTTTCTTCAGCCATCTCGCTTACCTGTCTTATCGTTCAGCACCGTCTTAACACGGGCGATATCACGTTTGACCTGCTTGAGCAGATGGCTCTGATTCAGTTGGTCAGTCGCTTTCTGCATACGGTAGTTAAACTGATCCCGCAGCAACGAGAGAAGCTCTTCATTGAGCTGCTCAACATTCTTTTCACGCAATTCTGCAGCTTTCATCACATGACGCTCCGCTTAACGAAGGCAGTTTCCACAGGCAGTTTGGCTGCTGCCAGAGCAAACGCCTCACGGGCCAGCTCTTCGGACACACCTTCCATTTCGTAGAGAACACGACCAGGCTGAATCTGGCATACCCAGTACTCTACATTACCCTTACCTTTACCCTGACGAACTTCAAGGGGCTTCTCAGTGACAGGCTTGTCGGGAAAGATGCGAATCCAGATTTTGCCGCCACGCTTAATGTGGCGGGTCATGGCACGACGGGCTGCTTCAATCTGGCGAGCAGTTATACGTCCACGACCCATGGCTTTCAATGCGTATTCACCGAAGCTAACCCTGGAACCCCGGTTTGCCAGACCGCGATTGCGACCCTTTTGCTGCTTACGAAATTTCGTACGCTTAGGCTGTAACATTACCGGACTCCTTACTTCTTAGCTGGGCGCTTCTTGGCGCGCTTGGCAGGCTCTTTAGGCTGCTGAACCTGACCACCAATAACTTCGCCTTTGAAGATCCAGACTTTAACGCCCAAAATACCGTAAGTCGTTAGACCCTGGTAAGAAGCGTAATCGATGTCAGCACGCAGGGTGTGCAAAGGGACACTACCTTCGTGATAACGCTCAGTCCGGGCAATTTCGGCACCACCAAGACGACCACTGATCTGAACCTTGATACCTTTAGCGCCCAGGCGCATGGCATTTTGAACCGCCCGCTTCATGGCGCGACGGAACATAACACGACGCTCCAGCTGACCGGCAATGCTCTGAGCAACCAGCATGGCATCCAGCTCAGGCTTACGCACTTCTTCAATATTGATATGCACAGGCACGCCGACCATACCGGCGATTTCCTTGCGCAACTTTTCAACATCTTCGCCTTTCTTACCAATCACGATGCCAGGACGGGCAGTGTGAATGGTGACACGGGCGCTTTGTGCAGGACGCTGAATATCAATACGGCTTACGGACGCATTCTTCAGCTTCTTCTCAATATGGCTACGAACTGCCAGATCGGCATTCAGCTTGTCAGCATATTCCTGACCATCTGCATACCATACTGAGCGGTGAGATTTTACAATCCCGAGACGTATTCCATTAGGATGTACTTTTTGACCCATCTGAACGCTCCTTAGACCTCTGCAACCTTAACCGTGATATGGCAAGACCGCTTCAGAATGCGATCAGCTCGGCCCTTGGCACGGGGACGAATACGCTTCATAGTCATACCTTCATCAACGAAGATAGTAGACACCTTCAGCTCGTCAATATCCATGCCTTCATTATGCTCAGCGTTTGCCACGGCAGACTCAAGCACTTTCTTAACCAGGACAGCAGCTTTCTTGTTGTTGAAGCTCAGGTAATCCAGAGCCTCACCTACCGTCTTACCGCGAACCTGATCAGCAACCAGACGCGCTTTCTGGGCAGAAATGCTAGCGCCTTTATGAATAGCAGCGACTTCTTTCATCTCTTACCTCAACGCTTCCTGGCTTTTTTGTCTGCAGCGTGACCACGGTAGGTACGCGTAGCAGCAAATTCGCCCAGCTTATGACCTACCATGTCTTCAGTGACGAAAACGGGTACGTGCTGACGACCATTATGGACGGCAATTGTCATTCCTACCATGGTAGGAATAATCATGGAACGGCGGGACCAGGTTTTAATTGGACGCTTATTGCCGCTTTCAGCCGCATCTTCGACTTTCTTCAACAGGTGAAGATCGATAAAAGGGCCTTTTTTCAAAGAACGTGGCACTATCGTATCCTCTCTCTAGGCTTACTTCGCACTGCGATGACGTACGATCATTTTGTCTGTACGCTTGTTGGAGCGAGTCTTACGACCCTTGGTCGGAACACCCCATGGCGTCACAGGATGACGACCACCGGAAGTACGACCTTCACCACCACCGTGTGGGTGATCTACCGGGTTCATGGCAACACCACGAACGGTCGGGCGAACACCACGCCAGCGCTTGGCCCCCGCCTTACCCAGAGAGCGCAGGCTGTGCTCACTATTAGAGGCTTCTCCCAAAGTGGCACGACAATCAGCCAAAATTTTCCTCATTTCCCCGGAACGCAGACGCAGAGTAACGTAAGCACCTTCACGGGCCACCAGCTGCGCAGAAGAACCGGCACTGCGCATCATCTGCGCACCTTTACCTGGCTTCATTTCTACACAATGGATAACAGAACCCAAAGGGATATTGCGCAGGGGCAACGTGTTACCCGCTTTAATTGGCGCATCTATACCAGAGAACAGCTGATCACCCGCTTTCACACCCTTAGGGGCGATAATGTAACGACGTTCACCATCCAGGTACTTCAACAGGGCGATGTGGGCAGTACGGTTTGGATCGTATTCAATCCGCTCAACGATAGCAGGAATGCCATCCTTGTTGCGACGAAAATCAACGATACGGTAATGCTGCTTGTGCCCACCCCCACGATGACGGGTAGTGATGCGACCAGCATTATTACGCCCACCGGACTTGCTTTTCTTCTCCAGAAGAGGCGCGTAAGGACTTCCCTTGTGCAGATCAGCATTAACAACTTTGACAACGAAGCGGCGACCCGGAGAGGTCGGCTTGCACTTAACTACGGCCATACCTTAACTCCTTATTCCGCATCAGCAAAGTCAATTTCCTGACCCTGCTCCAGGTTAACGTAAGCTTTTTTCCAGTCTGAGCGCTTGCCCATCCCGTGGCGAGTTCGCTTTGTTTTCCCCTTGACGACAACAGTCTGTATAGACTTAACGCCTACATCAAACAACTGCTCTACAGCTTTTTTGATTTCCAGCTTGGTGGCAGTCGTCGCAACTTTAAAGACATACTGTCCGTTCTCTTCAGCAACAACAGTGGCCTTCTCAGAAATATGTGGGCCAAGCAGAACCTGATAGATACGTTCCTGATTCATCCCAGCACCTCCTCAAACTTCTTGATGGCAGCCGTGGTCATGATGACTTTCTCATGAGCAACCAGACTAACCGGGTCAACACCCTGCACATCACGAACGTCTACATGAGGTATATTACGAGCAGCGAGATACAGATTCTGATCTACCTCATCAGCAACAACCAGCGCATCGTCTACGCTCAGCGCTTTCAACCTGGCAACCATTTCTTTGGTTCTGGGTACTTCAACAGTAAACTGCTCAACCACAACCAAACGCTCCTGGCGAACCAACTCGGACAGAATAGAACGCAGAGCACCGCGATACATCTTTTTGTTCAGCTTCTGGGCGTGATCCTGAGGTTTGGAGGCAAACGTTTTACCACCCCCGCGCCAGATTGGGCTACGAATAGTACCCGCACGTGCACGGCCAGTACCTTTTTGACGCCATGGCTTACATCCACCACCGCTTACATCTCTGCGATTCCTGTGGGCACGTGAACCCTGACGACCACCTGCCATAAAGGCAACAACAGCCTGATGAATCAGAGACTCATTAAATTCAGCACCGAAGGTCAGGTCTGATACCTGAACAGCGCCGGCACCTGTTACATTCAGTTCCATAGTCACTCCCCTCAGGCGCTAGCTTTTACTGCTGGCTTAACGATTACGTCAGCACCTGCAGCGCCAGGCACTGCACCTTTCACCAACAGCAGACCACGTTCAGCGTCAACGCGAACGAGTTCCAGGGACTGAACAGTTTTCCGCTCGGCACCCATATGGCCAGCCATTTTCTTACCTTTGAAGACTCGACCCGGTGTCTGACACTGACCGATAGAGCCAGGCGCACGGTGAGACAGGGAGTTACCATGGGTCGCATCCTGCATATGGAAGTTCCAGCGCTTAACCGCGCCCTGGAAACCCTTACCCTTGGAGCGCCCGGTAACATCGACCTTCTGCCCTGCTTCGAACAGATCTAAACCAATCACATCGCCGAGTTTGTATTCAGCAGTAGCGTCTGTACGGAATTCCCACAGACCACGACCTGCCTCAACACCCGCCTTGGCGAAGTGGCCAGCTGCTGGCCTGTTCACGCGACTGCTTTTCTTGGTGCCAGTCGTCACTTGAATAGCGTTGTATCCATCGGCTTCCTCAGTTTTAATCTGAGCAACGCGGTTGGACTCAATTTCAATCACCGTGACCGGTATGGAAACACCGTCTTCGGTAAAAATACGGGTCATACCGCATTTTTTTCCGACTAATCCAATAGTCATTTTAACCTCTCTCGTGTACGGGGCTATCACCCACTATGGCCGCTCATTTCAGAGCGTTACACAAACAGCCAGGTGAGACACCAAACCGGTGCACTGCCTCCCGGCCAAACACTATCTGTAAAAATCTGTCTTTATTACAAACAATGAATTGCGCAAACTGAATAGCGCCCATGACCGTCATTAACCGAGACTAATCTGCACTTCAACACCCGCTGCCAGATCCAGCTTCATCAGTGCGTCTACGGTTTTTTCGGTGGGCTCGATAATGTCGAGGAGACGCTTGTGCGTACGAATTTCATACTGATCGCGCGCGTCTTTGTTAACGTGCGGAGAAATCAGAACCGTAAAGCGTTCTTTCCGTGTCGGCAGCGGAATTGGACCATGCACCTGAGCACCAGTACGCTTCGCAGTATCAACAATTTCCTGCGTGGACTGATCAATCAGGCGATGGTCAAAAGCTTTCAGGCGTATACGAATTTGCTGAGCTTGACTCATCTTGTTCTAACCATGTAATAAAGAACTTGATCCGGGTGAACCATGCCACCAAGACAAAAGACGCAACATTCTACAAAGCACAAAAGAGACTGTCAACACAACCCCTTCTAAACCTTCTAAACAGCAGGGCAATCTCATCTGGCACTGACTTTCGTCAATGAAAAGCTGTCAGTGTTGTCGAACAGCCTCAGGGGTGTTCCCAGTGCAATAAACGTTGATAGCCCTACAGTCTTCGCGAAAATGACGGTAACGGAAGCCGTAGGGGGTGACGCTGGACTATTTTTCATCGGCACTGCCTTAACCCTGAGGCAGGCACTACACCGGGATAACGCCCTGACTCCGTCACTGCCAACGGGGGCACCTTCAAAGATTGCTGCAAGTGGACTCTCGACCAGCGGTATCGCCCTCTGGATGCACCACGGGAGAGTACGGGTTTTTATTCGCCAGACGCTGCTCGTACATACCAATACGCTTTGCCAGGAAGTGCCCTGATTTTTTCGCTGAAGGAACATCCGTAGTAATGACTTTGAATAACTGGTTACAGTCCCATTGAGACGACAACTCGTGCGACTGTATTGCCAGATTATTGCTGATTTCCCCCCAGTTGGTTACCAGACGCCTGGTCGCCAGCGACAATTTACTCATGCATTGACTGTAAGACTGTAGCAGTAACACTGCTTGCTTCAAACTGGCTAATAAGGGATCAACATTATCAAGCTCTTTGTTTAATGCCAACTTCTGCTGGTTATTTCTGTCAATGACCATTGCATGTTCGGAGCACTCAGACAACGAAAGGTAATCATAATATAAATTATGACGATCCACTGATCGCTGCACAATAATCAGTCCCCTGGACTCTGGTGCTGAAAGACTTTGCACAACCCAATCATCCAAGTGCTGCCGCAGGGTTTCTTCTTGTAAATCCAGTGCAGTCATAACTGCCATAGCGTGCATCTGTCCATTTTCCAAAGACTGCATGTATTCATCAAGCTTGCCTGACAGTGCCTGATAAGACTCAGCAGCCTGTCTGGATAGTAACTCAATCTTTTCATACAAAAGGCGTGATGACACATAGCGTTTGGTGAAAGTTGTATTAATCCCTTCAACAAGGCCAGCAACCATCTTTCGTGCTTCCTTACGCGCTTCACTATCAGGCTGTTGGCAGTTGATAATCTGGGCACTATTTATTATTTGCTCTCTTGCTGCTTTTTTGCTTTCTGTCAGCATATAAGCTATCTGTGGTGACAACTGTTTTTTATAAAATACCACCTGTTTCTGGTTCTCCTGAAATAGTTTCCAGGCACTTTTTATTAGATTTAATTCGGCATGCCTGGCATTTAAGGCAAAACCTTGAACAACAATGGATGCATAACCCTCCAGCAGCAAGCCATAGTGCGTAATATCATTGAGTACTGATTGCAAATTTACAGGGGAGAATCGATTTGAACCAGACACTGACATAACATGAATAGCCATTGTGCTTGTCCTTTACTATGGAGATTAATTGATTATTGTTCGTTGTTTGTCGTATTTATAAACAGACATATTCCTTATTTTTTCGCCAAATAATAACCAACCATGGATGCTATCGCCCGCTCCTTACAGGCTTCATCAACCTTCCTTAAAACTGAGCAACGCCCAATCCAAATAAATAACATGGTTAAAATCAACATCAGGCCAACTACTTTTTTTTCAAACAAACGACTGAAGATCAATAAGATAAAATACGTATACACTGAGACCAGAAGTAATGCAAATCAACTCTTCTGACTCCGTTTTCTCCGCTTTACGCGGGCAATCTGAACGCCAACCCTGCGTTTAAAAGCGTCACAATAGCAGGCTTTACTCGTCGTTTTTACTGTTTTGTCGCCCAGTTTTCCCGGCTAACTTATGCTGAACACTTGTCGAATAATCTTCCAATCGGCTCTGGTGTTGTAGAAGCTGCCTGCAAAACCTTGGTTACCCAGCGGATGAAGTGCTCTGGTATGCGCTGGCGAAATCCAGGTGGTCAGGGCATATTGACACTTCGGTCATTAGTTCAGAGTCATTGGTTTGAAAATGGCTGGAAGCTATTTGCTGCAACTTATTGTGGGAAGGTCTCTCAGGCTGGTACAAGCAATGTTATACCGTTTCCTGAGAAAGGTGACAGTGCTGAGTAGAGGTCAATATGAGACTTTCACCCATTTGTTTGGTTGCATTTAGGGCACTTTACTTCAATGAGACACGTCATAAGATGTAGTAGTCCAGACCTAATCTGACCCACTACCGAAAACCGGCTCTATCCGGTCTTCTGGAGGTGTTGTTTGGATAACTCCTCGGAATTCATTAAGAGCCAATACTTATTGCCGTCGTTCTCGCCTCGCTCCATCTCGGCAATGGAGTGGAAGCTATCCAAGGTACCGCTACTAAAAATCTAACATAATCTGTAATTATGCAGACTTATCTACGCCGTCGACATGAATGCACGACGAATCGTGTCTAACTCCACTCTTGTGTAGGGTTTTGGGTCGAGCTGTAAAGTGTCTCGACCATAATTATCAAGGTTCAAACTCGCACTGTAATCCCTATCATGCAAAGTTTTACATTTCGGACATCGCCACTGGCGATCGGACAAAGCGATATTGTCGTTTATGTAGTTGCAAGTATGAACCGCACACTTTTTCGAGCTGGGAAAGAACCGATCTGCAATCACAATCTGGCATCCTCTCAGCTCTGCCTTGTATTCGACAAGCTCTCTCAGCTTGCCGAAACCTGCGTCACTGATTGCTCTTGCCAGTTTGCGGTTTTTTACCATGCCTTTTACATTCAGGTTTTCCATGGTGATTATTTTGAATCTTGACGTCAAATAATCACTTACCTCATGTATTACGGCTGATCGCTGGTTACTGATCCGGTAATGAAGTTTTGCAACTGCCCGCTTGGCTTTCGCGTAACGGTTGCTTCTCTTTATTTTGCGGCTTAACGCTCTCTGTTTCCTGTTAAGGCGTTTCAGAGAGTGTTTCAGTTTCTGATTAGCAGCAAAGGTTTTGCCATTCGAACAAATAGCTAAATTTTTGATGCCAAAATCAACGCCTACAGACTCATTGCTTTGTGCTTTTGGGTCGTAGTCTTGAGTGTCTACCAAAATAGAAGCGAAATACTTTCCGGCTCGCTTACTGATCGTCACCTGACAGGGTGTGCCCGTGAATCTCAGTTCCTGGCGCATTTTAATTTTGGTTTTCAGTTTCTCAATGCGAAGTGTTCTGCCGTCAACATGGAACTTGGGTTTTTCTCTCAGAGAAAAACTATCGTGTAGGCCTCGCTTCTTGAATCTTGGGTAACCTGCTTTTTCTCCTTTCTTCACCCGACGAAAGAAATGAGTAAAGGCGTTATGAAGATCGTCGACTGTATTTCTCGTTACACGTTGACTGACTTCGGCATACCAGGGGAACTCAAGCCTGAGTTCTTTGTATTTTTCATTCGCAGCCTTCTTTGACCACTTAACGCCTTCTTGATTGAAATGTGCTAACAGTTGATTGAACGCATGACGACGAGAACCACAAGCCCTGTCAAGATAATCGGCTTGTTGTTTTGTCGGTCTGAGTTCAATCTTGTGAGCTAACAACATCTTGCAAAGTCTCAAGCATCTTTTTGTGTTTCTTGCTTCGGCTGCCGTAAAGTCTTGCGCTGAATACAGTGATTATTTCCAATACATCATTGGCGAGTTCTTCTTCAAACGAAGGCTGATCGCCTTTATGTACGATGACTATTTCTATTCCCTGCAATTCACATAGGGAGAACACCAATTCAGCGCCGAACCTTAACAGCCTGTCTTTATGTGAAACCACCAGTCGTTTAATCTGACGTTTCATTATTAACTCAAGTAGCTGATTACCGACATTCACCACCCCACCTGACATTTTCCTGATTTCTGCTATTTATCAGATAAGAAAATATCAGGAAACCGACTTATGCCTCCTGTTCAATACCGCAGTCAGATCATGGATCACCTCGGATTGGTGGCTGGAATGTGCAAAGAGTTGGAAATCGCCGAGCATATCGACCAGCGAGCACCAAAAGTATCCGATGACTGGCACATATCCCATGGTGAAGCCGTTGTTGGCATGATTATCAATGGCTTAGGCTTTACTGGACGATCCCTGCATATGTTTCCCCAGTTCTTTGCCAACAAACCCCTCGACAAGCTGATCAGGCCTGGTATCGAACCAGAGCACATAAACGACAAAGCACTGGGCAGGACACTGGATGAACTCTTTGAGCTGGATGTCAGTAAAGTCTATTTCGAGCTGGCTATCAAGGTGGTGAAACATCTCAAGCTGCCTTGCGAGGCGTTAAACCTTGATGGCACCAGCTTTCACGTTGACGGTCGCTACAACAGCGACAGCGAAGAGAGTGACGAAGACCTCAACTGTATCCGGCTTTGCCAAGGCTATAGCCGTGACCATCGCCCGGACTTGAATCAGGCCATTTTGCTCCTGATGACCGAAAACCGGGCAGGCATTCCCCTGTTTATGGCGGCTGCCAGTGGCAATGTGACTGACAAGACCAGTTTTAAACAGGTGGTTTCAGAGCACTTGAAGAGTTTCAAGGCGGCACTGGAATCCCGGTACTTTGTCGGCGATGCGGCACTACACTATACGTGGGGGAGACTATTCAAGAACTCGACCAGCAGGGTCAGCTATTTATTTCCCGTGTTCCGCTCAGTATCAGTGCTGCCAAAGGGCTGGTGCAGAGTGTGCCCTTACACGCCATGGGGGCTGTTGAGGGATTTGAGCATTATGAAGCTGTAGAGGTGTCGTCTGATTACGCAGAGGTCAGGCAACGCTGGGCGTTGTTTCGGAACAAACAGAGCCAGGAAACAGAGCAGAAGGCGCTGACAAGGCGCATGCAGAAAAAGTCCCTGAAGGAATTCGAAAAACTGGAAAAGCCAGGAAAAAAGGCCTTTCGGTGTGAAGCTGACGCCATGGAAGCCTTCAGACAATGGCAGAAGCAATCCGAACTCTGTCAGGCTGAACCCATGGTTATCAGTAAGCCTTGTTACAAAGGTAAAGGTCGTCCCGCTAACGGCGCAGAACCTGATCACCTTGAGTATTACGTAACAGGTTGCTGCTCGGTTGCAGTGCAGACTCGCCGGGATGCGGAAGCTTCGCTGGGCTGCTTTGTACTGGCCACCAACGATACAAATACAGACCGGCCAGGCACGGCTGAACTGCTAAGGACGTATAAATCACAACAGCAGGTCGAGAGGGGATTCCGCTTCCTGAAAAGTCCTGATTTCCTGGTGTCGTCGCTGTATTTGAAAAAACCAGAGCGCATTGAAGCTCTGTTAATGGTGATGACTCTC
>CBDDPF010000010.1:0-484109 GCA_965232215.1 Endozoicomonadaceae bacterium | reverse complement strand
AAGTGACTAACTATTACTGTATAAGAAAGTGGTACTTAAATACATTACTTTTAAGTAGTCGTAGAGTAACAAGCGCTACCGGCAGTAGTCATCATGAGTCAGTAGCGTTACTGCATAAGGTTTGCAGAAATCCGGCGAACTATATCACTAGTGCCCCTAAGCGCTAATCCCCATACAATATCACACTTGCAATGGTCGGCCTTTGTAAGTCCATTTAAAAGGCTTGGCCATTTTCTTGTTGAAGAAGTCCATGAACTGATGAAGGCGTACCTTAAGATCTTCTGTTGACGTAAAGCTGTTTCGTTTCAGAAAGCGTCTCACCAAAATAGAAAACCATATCTCTATCTGGTTTAGCCACGATGCATGCTTCGGGGTATAGTGAAACACAATCTTGTGGGATATATCACTCAGGTAGGCTGCCCGTGTTTTCATATTCTTGAGGATGCCGGTTTTCCCTTTTAGACCCAGCTCTTTTTCCGTTGTACCCTCAACCCTGGCTACTGCCTTAACTGCGGCTTCTGACATATGGGTATTAAGGCGATCCATGACAAAATGCCAGCCCGTTGCGGCAGGGTCACTTTCCAGCGTATTATCAAGCCAGTCGGCGAAGTCCTGTTCTTTCCGTGTATCCCTTACAAGGGGAATGATCTTGCCTGTCACGACATCCATCCCAGCCAGCAGGGCCTGAGTTCCATGGCGCTTATACTCAAACTCACGTTTTTCAATATAGCCCGGCTTGACAGGCTTTCCCCCTGTCAATGGCTCTAATGCCTGCATGCCCGTTTTTTCATCAAAGGATATTGTACGAATTCCCTGCTCAGCACGTTCAATAGCTTGACGATAGGTGTCGCAGACGTCAGCGCTATGTATTTCGAAGTCTTCATCCCTTGGGGTGTCTACCCAGCCCTTCACTTTATCGGGACGAATATCGGCCTGATTTTAAAAAACGCCCCACCTGTCTCTGTGAGATTGATGGGACAATACCTTTATCCTGAGCCGCCATAGCCAGCGAGCTTTCTGACCAGTGACTGAATGGATAACCATGCTCTTCAGGCTTGTCACAGGACATAGCGACAATCAGGCAAATTTGCTCTTCGGTAAACTTGGGTTTTGCACCGGGGCGAGGCGCTTCTTTTAGTTTTTCCAAAACAGGCAGTTCATCACTACGTTCAACCCAATGCTTCCGCCAGCGTGTGACGGTTTCACGGTTACACTTGAGTTCTTTTGTTGTCCCGAGAAGACTTTTCCCTTCTGCACCAGCCAATATGATTTTAGCCCTGAGCACTATGGATTGAGCACTTTTCCGCTGGCGAACAAGAAGCTCCAGGTCACTACGTTCCTGCTCTGACAAAATGATCTGCTGGGTATGCTTTGATGGCATCCGTGCTACTGCTGTTAAAAAAAGGGGTGCGAATCAAAACATGTTTTTGCTTGTATGTATATCAGCGCTTTCCGGCACTAGTGCCAGACTACTGTCTGTTGAGTCAGCCTTGCCCGCCTTAGCCGGCATTATCGGCCAAAGCGAGCCTATGCAGATTGCCATGAAAAAAGCACAACGTATGGCGATCAGGGAAGTGCCGGTTTTGATTCTGGGTGAAACGGGTACCGGCAAAGAAGTGTTTGCCCGTGCCATTCACGATGCCAGCGTCAGGCAAGGGGCGGCCTTTATTGCGGTCAATTGCGGAGCCTTACCGGAAGACCTTGCCGAATCATTACTGTTTGGTCACAAAAAAGGTGCATTCACCGGTGCCTGTAACGACCACAAAGGCTATTTTGCGGAGGCTCATGGTGGCTCACTGTTTCTGGATGAAATAGGCGAGTTGAGCCCTCTTCTGCAAACAAAGCTGTTAAGGGTATTGCAGGAAAAAACATTTATGCCACTTGGTGGCAATAAACAGGAGTGTAGTGATTTCCGGCTGATTGCCGCAACCCATCGACCATTAATGGAAATGATTGATCAGGGCTCGTTCCGGGAAGACCTTTTCTATCGTATTGCTATTGGCATTTTAAAACTGCCACCGATTAGGGAAAGAGCCGATGATATCAGGCTCTTGGCAGATGCCATGATGACTGAAATTAACGAAGAGCTAGCTGATCAGCCAGGCTACCAGAAAAAGCAACTAAGCCATGATGCGATGGGGTACATCGCAAGCCAGAGTTGGCCGGGTAATGTCAGGGAGCTTAGAGCAAGTATTCTCAGGGCGTCATTGTGGTCAGACAGGACGCTGCTTACAGCCGATGATATTGAAGCTGCTACCCTTACTCGGCAACCCACGAAAAGCCTGATGCCAGAAGCTTTGGGCGAAAATGCCGATGTTCAAAATGTAATTGGCACAGTAGCGAAACATTATATCTCGCTCGCACTAAAAGAAACCCGGGGCAATAAGCGAAAGGCGGCAGAAAAACTAGGCTTTAACAGCTCTCAGGTACTTGATAACTGGGTGAAAAAGTATGATGTCATTGTGAAGTGAAGTGTTTTCATCCCGAGCAGCAAAGTCATAGCCTTTTTGCCAATATTTTACAACGGTAAAATATTGGCGGTCATTTCCTGGAGTTAAGAATTTTCTCCATATCATTCAGCGCCGGGTTCATTTTTTTTCGTTCGGTGTTTTTAAATAGCTTCACAGGATCTATCTGCAGAGCATTGCTGATCTGTAGTAGTCCAGACCTAATCTGACATTTCTTCTTAAAAAAAGAGAAGGGTTACCGATTTAGATAGAGGGTAATTGTCCGCAGTCTTAAGGAATAAAGTCTGCGGTTGTTCAGAAGCTCAGGAGTGAAACAGTGTGTTAACAACCATAAAATCAATAATCAAGGAATTTATGGTCGTTGGTACATTTATTATTATCTTTCGCTGACAGGTTTTGGTAGCCGAGGCCGGACTCGAACCGGCACGCTTTTAAAGGCAGTGAATTTTGAATCCACCGTGTCTACCAATTCCACCACTCGGCCAATGAATGAGCATTATACGGATCAACTTTTCCTTTGCAACCCTCTGGAAAGAAAACGTCCATGGTCAACTGTATGAAACCGGATTGCCCCACCAGGTTTTATCATCTACAATTGACCCGTTGAAACCTTTGTGGCATCAGTCAGTGCAATGAAAAGCCTGTATTTAAGGACACTGTGTGATGAATAAAAACAGCGTCTGGGGGCTTGTGGGTATTTTACTGTTGGTAGCCGGTTGGTACCATTTACCCGCTGTGATCTTTTGGATCAACCAAATACCGTTGAGTGGGGCGCTGGTCGGCGTTTCCAGTGGAGGTATGTCATTACTGTCACTGTCAATCATCCTGCCAGTGATTATGGCACTGTTGATGCTGTTTTTCTTTTTTGGCATTGGATTATTTATAATGCTTGCTGTCAGTGCCATGCTATTTCCTGTGTTACTGCCCGTACTGGTTCCTGTGCTGCTGGTTATGGTGGTCATCTGGCTGTACCGGCAACTCAGACATCAGAAGGTTTCAAAAGAACAATCACAGACTGACAACGCCCACTAAGTACAGTATCCTTTCCCCCCTTTTGATATAACTGATTGTCCTTTTCATGCAAGTCAAAGACTTTGATTTCCATCTGCCCGATGCGCAGATTGCCCGCTATCCGGCGGAAAACCGTACGGGTAGCCGTTTGCTGTGTCTTGACGGCCCATCCGGTAAGGTACGTCATCGACAGTTTCTGGATATAGAAGACCTGTTGCAGCCCGGTGATTTACTGGTGCTCAACAATACCCGGGTCATTCCGGCAAGGCTTTATGGTCGCAAGGAATCCGGCGGCAAACTGGAGCTGCTGGTAGAGCGTGTCACCGGGGAAAAAGACGTACTTGCTCATATTCGTGCCAGCAAATCGCCCAGGCCTGGCTCTCGTATTCTGTTCGCCAATGACAGTGTGGTGGCCACGGTGAAAGACCGCCAGGGGGCATTATTCAGGGTGGCTTTTGAGCAACCCGTGCTGGTGTTGCTGCAGGATATTGGTCATATGCCGCTGCCACCTTACATTGACCGTGATGACGAAAGGGCTGACCGGCTGCGTTATCAGACGGTCTTTGCTGAAAAGGACGGTGCCGTGGCTGCGCCAACAGCCGGTCTGCATTTTGATGAGGCATTGCTGGAACGGCTGAAAAAAAAAGGGGTTAACAAGGCGTTTGTCACTTTGCATGTGGGCTCCGGAACATTTCAGCCAGTGCGGGTCGATGCCATTGAAGACCATGTGATGCATTCGGAATATAGTGAAGTTTCCGAATCGGTGTGCATGGCTATCCGTGAAACCCGCAAAAATGGTGGACGGGTTATTGCCGTGGGCACGACCAGTGTCCGTAGTCTGGAAAGCGCATCACAAAACGGCGACATCACTCCCTATTACGGCGATACCGATATTTTTATTTACCCAGGCTACCCATTTAAAACCGTAGATGCCATGGTGACCAATTTCCATCTGCCCCAATCAACCCTGTTGATGCTGGTCAGCGCTTTTTCTGGCCAGTCTGCGATTCTTTGTGCCTATGAAGAAGCGGTCAGGGAAGGCTATCGTTTTTTCAGTTATGGCGATGCCATGTGGTTGACACGAAAAGACTAAAAGGAATGTATCAGCAATGAGCAGAGAATGCTTTATGGGGTTCGAGCAACTGGCCAGCCATGGCCGGGCCCGGCGCGGACGGTTAACGTTTCCCAGGGGCACCGTGGAAACTCCCTGTTTTATGCCTGTGGGAACCTACGGTACTGTCAAGGGTATGTTGCCTCGGGATATCAAGGAGATTGGTGCAGAGATTATTCTGGGCAATACCTTCCATCTGATGCTGCGCCCGGGTACAAACATCATTAAGGAGCACGGAGACCTGCACGATTTTAACCAGTGGCAGGGACCCATTCTGACGGACTCGGGCGGCTTTCAGGTGTTCAGCCTGGGTAAGCTGCGTAAAATTACCGAAGAAGGCGTCTCTTTCCGTTCGCCGGTAGATGGGTCACCGGTCTTTTTAAGCCCGGAAATTTCCATGGCCGTTCAGCGGGAGCTTGGCGCGGATATCGTCATGGTTTTTGATGAATGTACCCCTGGTGATGCTACGGAAGTGGTCGCGCGTCAATCCATGGAGTTATCCCTGCGCTGGGCCAGGCGCTCTAAAGCAGCCCATGGGGATAACCCCTCTGCCCTGTTTGGTATTATTCAGGGCGGTATGTATGAAAACCTCCGCGACCGTTCCCTGGAAGGACTGACGGAAATTGGCTTTGACGGCTTTGCCATTGGCGGCCTGTCTGTGGGTGAAAGCAAAAACGATATGATGAGAATTTTATCCCATATCACACCACGGATTCCGGCAGACCACCCGCGCTACCTGATGGGCGTGGGCAAACCTGAAGATATTGTTGAGGCTGTGCGTCGTGGTGTCGATATGTTTGACTGTGTCATGCCAACCCGCAATGCACGTAATGGCCATCTGTTTACCGACGGAGGCGTCATTAAAATCCGTAATGCGGTGCATAAAAAAGACACTCGCCCCCTCGAGGAACACTGTGGCTGCTACACTTGCCAGAACTTCAGCCGCGCGTATCTGCATCACTTGGACAAATGTGGTGAAATGCTCGGGTCCATGTTAAACACTATTCATAATCTGTGTTATTACCAGCGGGTCATGGCCGGATTGCGGGTAGCCATCGAACAAGGTACATTGGGTAACTTTGTAACCGGGTTCTACGCAAAACAGGCGCGTTCTGTACCCGTTTATAGCGGTGAAGCAGAGTAAGTCAGGGAGAGTAAGTCAAGGTAGTAGCAATAAAAAATATACCAACGTTGTTCCCGCAAAAGAGGGGCCACTGTCATGATGGACGCCTGTCTTTGAAGGCATGACGACTTATTGGCAGGTTTGGTAATGCTACTGCTTTAAATCAGGGTGTTTATAGCCTCTGTACCGGTATGAGCAGAGGGTGATATGGCCCATTGCCGGTTGCCCCGGAGGCTGGTTGCAAAATAAAGAGAAAGTCATTGATGCTATGCTAGAGCACAATGCTTTTCACCTAAAGCGAGTCTTATCATTATAATCAGGAGTTTATTGAATGGTAGAGTTATTCAGTATGGCCTATGCTGAGGGCGCAGCTGCTTCAGCACCGGTAGGTCCGGGCATGATTGGTCAGCTGGTGATGTTGGGCGGTTTTGTCATTATCTTCTGGCTGCTGATCTGGCGTCCCCAGAGCAAGCGAACCAAAGCACACAAGAATTTGCTGGCCGACTTGTCGAAAGGGGATGAAGTGGTTACCACCGGCGGTATCGTTGGCAAGGTAACGAATGTTACCGATGATTTTCTGACCCTTCAGGTCGCTGATAATATCGAACTGAACTTCCAGAAAGCCTCTGTTGCCTCTGCGTTACCAAAAGGCACTATCAAGGCAATCAAGTAATACGATGCCTTTGAAGATTCCTTTGAAAAAGTCGCAGGTGCAGTACGGGTCAAAAGGCCGTCTGCGATTTTTATGCGAAATGGACTGTGCCAGGTTGTAACCCGGCACTTCTAACAACTATCAGGACCGGTGAGCCATGCTCAATCGCTATCCCTTGTGGAAGTACCTGCTTATTTTAGCCGTTTTGGTCTGGGGCTTTATTTATGCCCTGCCCAATTTTTATCCTGCTGATCCGGCCGTTCAGGTCACAGGTGCAAGTAGCTCCAATACCATCACTGATGCTGTTACCAGGCAGGCAACCGCTGCCCTCGAAAAGGCCGGTGTCAGTGTGAAGCGTGAAGACAAGACAGAGGATTCCCTGCTGATTCGCTTAATGCAGAGCGACCAGCAGCAACTGGCAAAATCCATTATTAAAGACACACTGGGGGATGACTATGTGGTTGCCCTGAACCTTGCTCCCACGACACCCCGGTGGCTGACAGCCATTGGTGCCTCGCCCATGAAGCTCGGTCTTGACCTTTCCGGTGGTGTGCATTTCCTGCTGGAAGTGGATACCGCCAAGGCGGTAAAAACCAAAATGGAAATCGCCAATGCAGAGATTCGTACCCTGCTGAGGAAAGAGCGACTGCGCTATCGGACCATGCCTGAACGTCAAGATGGCGCCTATCAACTGGCCTTTGCCGATGCAGAAACACGTAATCAGGCCATGGCACAAATCAGCACAGCCTTTCCTGACTTTATTGTTGAAGGTGTGCCCGATGGTAAGCGATTTGCTTTGTCCTATCGCTATTCTGAAACCGGCATTAAAGACATTGAAGATTATGCAGTACGCCAGAACCTGACGACCGTGCGTAACCGAGTGAATGAACTGGGTGTGTCTGAGCCTCTGGTTCAGCGTCAGGGTAAAAGCGGTATTATTGTACAGTTACCGGGTGTGCAGGATACTGCAGAAGCCAAGCGTATTCTGGGTAAAACAGCCAATCTCGAATTCCGTTTACAGGCAGGACCTGATGCCTCCAGGGTTTCCTCTGAAGCGTTCAATTTCCGAGACTCCCGTCGTCAGCCGGTCTTGTTAGAACGGGATATCATCATTACCGGTGACCAGGTCTCCAGTGCCCAATCAAACTTTGATACGCAAACCGGCCAGCCTCAGGTGAATATCAACCTGGACAGTCATGGTGGCACTCTTATGAACCGTGCAACCCGTAACAATATCGGGCGTGCCATGGCGGTGTTATTTATTGAACAGAAACCGTATACCCACACGGAAACCCGCGTGGAAAATGGTCAGTCAGTGACGGTGAAAGTGCCTGGCTTCATAGAAGATAAGCACATTATCAGCCTGGCAACTATCCAGAGCGCTCTGGGTAACCAGTTCCGCATTACCGGCCTGGACTCTGTGGCTGAGGCCTCCGAGTTAGCCTTACTGTTAAGGGCGGGTTCTCTGGCAGCGCCCATGTACTTTGCTGAAGAACGTACCATTGGACCCAGCCTCGGTGCTGAGAACATTGCCATGGGTATTTACTCAACGATCGTCGGTATGGCTCTGGTGGTGATGTTTATGGTCGTGGTTTACCGTGTCAGCGGTATTCTGGCGAACATTGCCCTGGCCTGTAACCTGATGCTGCTGACGGCCGTGATGAGCCTGGTGGGAGCAACACTGACCATGCCGGGGATTGCTGGTATTGTGTTAACCCTGGGTATGGCGGTGGATGCCAATGTGCTGATTTTCTCGCGAATACGAGAGGAAATTAAACATGGCCGGCCCATCCAGCGGGCAATTCATGACGGCTTTGATCGTGCCTTTGTTTCCATTATGGACGGCAATATCACGACATTACTGGTGGGAATCATCCTGTTTGCTGTGGGCACAGGGCCGGTAAAAGGCTTCGCTGTCACGCTGTCTCTGGGTATTCTGACATCCATGTTCACAGCCATTGTCATTACCCGTGCGCAGATGAACCTGACCTATGGCGGCCGCAACATGAAAAAACTGTCTATTTGAGGAGGCGGTCATGAGCAAGAGAAAAAACAAAACGGTTGATACTGACGTTACCTCGGCAGACACACGTCCGAATGAAAAAATCATCGGTTTCATGAAGCTGCGCACCTTTGCAACGGTGTTGTCAGTGATTTTGGTGACAGGTTCCCTGATCTCTCTGATCACTCGAGGCATTAACTGGGGGCTGGATTTTACCGGTGGTACTGTGCTGGAGCTACAGTATGATAAGCCAGTGGATACCGAAGATGTTCGCGCCCAGCTGGTGGAGGCAGGCTACACGGAATCCACAGCACAGGAGTTTGGTTCAGCCAACACCGTACTGATCCGTATGCCGGGTGATGATGCTGCACTGGGCAATAAGATTGCCCGAATGCTCGATGCTAACTACAAAGGTACTGTGAAAACCAAGCGGGTCGAATATGTTGGTCCTCAGGTGGGCGAGCGCCTGCGTGAGCAAGGTGGGCTGGGAATGTTAATGGCGCTGGGGCTGGTCATGGCTTATATTGCCTTCCGTTTCCAGTTTAAATTCTCTGTGGGGGCGGTAGTGGCATTAACTCACGATACGATTATCGTGCTCGGATTGTTTGCGCTGTTGCAGTTGCAGTTTGACCTGACGGTCATGGCCGCCATTCTGGCAGTCATCGGTTATTCCCTGAACGATACAATTATCGTTTACGACCGTATTCGTGAGAACTTCCGCAAGCGCCGTAAAGGAACCTCCACAAACATTATCGATGTCTCCCTGACCCAAACCCTGGGTAGAACCCTGGCCACCTCTGGTACCACCTTGATGGTATTGGCGGCGCTGTTTCTGTTCGGCGGCGAGATGATCCACAACTTTGCCACCGCTCTGATTGTGGGAATAGGCGTGGGAACGTATTCCTCTATCTATATTGCATCGAACCTGTTGCTGTATCTGAAAATCAGCCGGGAAGATCTGCTGTTGCCTGTAAAACAGGAAGGCGTGGATGAAAGGCCCTGATCTGATCACAGATGACTACATGCCGGGTTTATGCCCGGCATGCAACAGGCGGATAAAATGAAGGCAGTGGGGCAACGTCAATAACGTCAATAACGTCAATAACGTCAATAACGTCAATATTGTTGTTATCAAAGTTATCAAAAGCGTGTAAAACCCCATGGCACTGACTTAAGCTCATTTCCCCTGGTATTTCTTGAGCCTGCGTGCCTGTGATCTCCGGTGTTGGCGTTTTTTATGAGGTTTTGGTCGCTTCTTAACAGTTCTTGATTCCCATCTGCCTGGTGGATTCGCAACAGTAAATAGTTATAAGTCAACTTGCGTGAGGCTTTCAGCGGAGGCAGTGATTTCAACTGAGGAATTCAGGGCTAAAAACAGTTCGCAGTAAACTATTATAATCTGAAACTATCTGATAAAATCTCAAGCATGGATAAGAGATTAGTGAAGATAGGTGAGGCCGCTCGTTTACTTGGTACAGACCCTGTAACACTGCGAAAATGGGAAAGTACAGGTGAGTTGCTTCCTGCCAGAAAGACCAAAGGTGGAACTCGTTACTACGACGTGTCTGAATTGATGGGCTTCAGTAACGAAGCTGCGCCTACTCTTTGCTATTGCAGGGTATCCAGTCACGACCAAAAGCCAGACTTAGACAGGCAGCAAGAGTTACTGGAAGCCTACTGTTCTGCAAAAGGTTGGCGAACTCAGGTTATACGTGATCTTGGTTCTGGCATGAACTACCGGAAAAAAGGACTTAATCAGCTACTTGAGTTAATAATGAAACGTCAGATTAAACGACTGGTGGTTTCACATAAAGACAGGCTGTTAAGGTTCGGCGCTGAATTGGTGTTCTCCCTATGTGAATTGCAGGGAATAGAAATAGTCATCGTACATAAAGGCGATCAGCCTTCGTTTGAAGAAGAACTCGCCAATGATGTATTGGAAATAATCACTGTATTCAGCGCAAGACTTTACGGCAGCCGAAGCAAGAAACACAAAAAGATGCTTGAGACTTTGCAAGATGTTGTTAGCTCACAAGATTGAACTCAGACCGACAAAACAACAAGCCGATTATCTTGACAGGGCTTGTGGTTCTCGTCGTCATGCGTTCAATCAACTGTTAGCCCATTTCAATCAAGAAGGCGTTAAGTGGTCAAAGAAGGCTGCGAATGAAAAATACAAAGAACTCAGGCTTGAGTTCCCCTGGTATGCCGAAGTCAGTCAACGTGTAACGAGAAATACAGTCGACGATCTTCATAACGCCTTTACTCATTTCTTTCGTCGGGTGAAGAAAGGAGAAAAAGCAGGTTACCCAAGATTCAAGAAGCGAGGCCTACACGATAGTTTTTCTCTGAGAGAAAAACCCAAGTTCCATGTTGACGGCAGAACACTTCGCATTGAGAAACTGAAAACCAAAATTAAAATGCGCCAGGAACTGAGATTCACGGGCATACCCTGTCAGGTGACGATCAGTAAGCGAGCCGGAAAGTATTTCGCTTCTATTTTGGTAGACACTCAAGACTACGACCCAAAAGCACAAAGCAATGAGTCTGTAGGCGTTGATTTTGGCATCAAAAATTTAGCTATTTGTTCGAATGGCAAAACCTTTGCTGCTAATCAGAAACTGAAACACTCTCTGAAACGCCTTAACAGGAAACAGAGAGCGTTAAGCCGCAAAATAAAGAGAAGCAACCGTTACGCGAAAGCCAAGCGGGCAGTTGCAAAACTTCATTACCGGATCAGTAACCAGCGATCAGCCGTAATACATGAGGTAAGTGATTATTTGACGTCAAGATTCAAAATAATCACCATGGAAAACCTGAATGTAAAAGGCATGGTAAAAAACCGCAAACTGGCAAGAGCAATCAGTGACGCAGGTTTCGGCAAGCTGAGAGAGCTTGTCGAATACAAGGCAGAGCTGAGAGGATGCCAGATTGTGATTGCAGATCGGTTCTTTCCCAGCTCGAAAAAGTGTGCGGTTCATACTTGCAACTACATAAACGACAATATCTCTTTGTCCGATCGCCAGTGGCGATGTCCGAAATGTAAAACTTTGCATGATAGGGATTACAGTGCGAGTTTGAACCTTGATAATTATGGTCGAGACACGTTACAGCTCGACCAAAAACCCTACACAAGCGTGGAGTTAGACACGATTCGTCGTGCATTCATGTCGACGGCGTAGATAAGTCTGCATAATTACAGATTATGTTAGATTTTTAGTAGCGGTGATGGATAATGTGAATATTCATACGCCTTATCCTTGTATAAAGTGTTTGAGCCAGAAGAAACACGTCGGATAGCCAGCAAACTCAACATTCATCACACACCAAAGCATGGCAGTTGGCTTAATATGCAGAGATAAAGTTGAGCATCTTAAGTCGTCAGTGTCTGGATCGGCGAATAACTGACCAGAAAACTGCTGAAAGCATAAGCGGCATTGGGTAGCTACCCGTCATCAAATACAGGTAAAATGGCTTGGAAGTTCACTATTGAAGACGCTCGGGTAAAACTGAAAAAGCTCTACCCGACAATCTCATTGAAATGATGTGCTGGCTCGGGAGGGGTATCCAGCGAGGATACCTGGATGAACCCGTTCCCTGTTATTGTCGGTTAACGCCGTTTTATGCGCCTTTGCCAGACAATAACGCCCTGGTCCCAATCTTACCCAGTATCAGACACGCTCAAACACTGTGGTAATCCCCTGACCAAGACCCACACACATGGTGGCTACACCCAGTGTGCCGCTGTTTTGCTTCATAACATTTAGCAAAGTGCCAGAAATACGGGCACCAGAGCACCCGAATGGGTGGCCCAGAGCAATAGCACCACCATTCAGGTTAACTTTGTCGTCCATTTTGTCCAGTAACTTCATGTCTTTCAGGACTGGCAGTGATTGTGCGGCAAAGGCCTCATTCAGCTCAAAATGATCAATATCATCCAGGGTCAGACCTGCACGCTTAAGGGCTTTTTTCGTGCTTGGCACAGGCCCATAACCCATAATCGCCGGATCAACACCAGCCACCGCCATGGCACGCACAACAGCCATGGGCTGTAATCCGAGGTCCTTAGCCCGCTCAGCAGACATCACCAGCATACAGGACGCACCATCAGTGATTTGGGAAGACGTGCCCGCTGTTACAGTACCCCCTTTAGGATTAAAAACAGGCTTCAGTGTTGACAGGGAATCAGCGGTAGTTTCTGGACGAATGGTCTCATCTTCTGTAAAGACAGACAGATTACCCTCGGCATCATGCCCCTGCATAGGAATAATCTCATCATTGAAGCGCCCTTCCCTGGTAGCCAGCCAGGCCCGTTGATGAGAGCGTGCACCAAACTCATCCTGCGCCTGACGACCAATACCGTGCATTTTGGCCAACAGCTCTGCTGTCAGACCCATCATACCTGACGCCTTCGCACCGTACCTGGACAAACGCGGGTTCGGGTCAACACCGTGCATCATCCCCACATGCCCCATATGCTCAACACCACCGACCACAAACACGTCTCCGTTGCCAGTCTGGATGGCCTGAGTGGCAATATGGAGAGCGCTCATGGAAGACCCGCACAGGCGACTGATAGTCTGTCCTGCACAGGTGTGGGGAATCGGTGTCATCAATGACGCCATACGGGCAATGTTCCAGCCCTGTTCGAGGGTCTGGTTAACACAACCCCAGATGACATCTTCCACTTCTTTGGGGTCCAGTGCCGGGTTTCTCGCCAGTACGCCGGTAATCAGATCGGCTGACAGGTTCTCTGCCCTCACATTCCGGTACATACCGCCTTTTGACCGTCCCATGGGGGTACGGCCATAATCAACAATCACTGCATCTCTTGGGTTAAGGCTCATTTTGCTTTCTCACTATTTTAACTGTTATCACAACGTGAAAAGGATAATTTCTGAACGTGTTATCCCCCGTTTATTGATAAAACGTCTCACCCTTTTGAGCCATTTCACGCAGTTTGTCGGTGGGCTGGTACAAAGCACCTAAATCTGCATATTTGTCGGCCAATGCAACGAAGGTAGCCAGTCCCATACGATCCAGGTACTTCAATGCACCACCATGGAATGGCGGGAAACCTATACCCATCACCAGTGCCATATCCGCTTCAGCGCTTGAATCCACAATACCTTCTTCCAGTGCCCTCACGGTTTCAAGACACAGGGGAATCATCATACGAGCAACAATATCATCTTCTTCAAACACCTTGCGCCCGGCGCTGACAGAAGACAGCAGGTCATAGACCACATCATCGACCTGCTTTTTCTGTTTGCCTTTTTTATCCAGTACATACTGATAAAAGCCTTTGTCCGTTTTTTGACCAAAGCGCTTTTCTTCAAACATAACATCGATAGCCGATTTAAAGGTTTTCTGCATCCGCTCAGGATAGCCTTCTGCCATAACGGCCTCGGCATGATGCGCTGTATCCATACCCACCACATCCAGCAAATAGGCAGGTCCCATAGGCCAGCCAAATTTTTCCATGACTTTATCAATCTGCTGAAAATCAGCCCCGTCTTTCACCAGCCCTGCAAAACCACCAAAGTAAGGGAATAGCACGCGGTTTACTAAAAAGCCCGGGCAGTCATTGACGACAACCGGTGTTTTACCCATCTTCCTGGCATAATGAACGACAGTAGCGATGGTTGCATCACTGGTTTTTTCGCCGCGGATGACCTCAACCAGTGGCATACGGTGCACCGGGTTAAAAAAATGCATGCCGCAGAATTTTTCAGGGGATTTCAGTACGTTGGCCATTTCTGTGATGGAAATAGTTGAGGTATTAGAAGCCAGCACTGCTTCATCTTTCAAATGACTTTCAGTTTCAGCCAGAACTGACTGTTTTACCTTCAGATTTTCAACGACAGCTTCTACAACCACATCGACTGTTTTGAAATCACCATAAGACAATGTTGGTGTAATACTGCACAGTACCTCACCCATACGGTTACTATCAATACGCCCCCGCTCTACCTGCTTACCCAGTAATTTCTTTGCCTCTCCCAGGCCAAGATCAATGCCTGACTGATTGATATCCTTCATCAATACCGGCGTCCCTTTGTACGCAGATTGATAGGCAATGCCACCGCCCATAATACCTGCACCCAGTACCGCCGCTTTTTGTGTTGTCGCTGACAGCGGGGCCATGGCCTTTGCTTTTTTCTTCAGTAACTGGTCGTTCAGAAACAGGCCAATCAGGGACTGTGCGACTGATGTTTTTGCCATCTTCACAAAGCCCCTGGCTTCCACTTCCAGCGCTTTGTCACGCCCCATATAGGCGTGTTTCTGAATCGTTTTTACGGCTTCAACGGGAGCCGGATAATGAGGACCGGCTTTACTTGCGACAAAAGGTTTGGCTGTCTCAAATACCATCATGGCTTCCATGTTGGCCAGTTTCAGCTTCTCTTTTTTTTCTGTTTTACGAGCATTGAAATCCAGCTCGCCGGCAATACATTTTTTCACCAGATCAACGGCAGCATCCAGCAGTTTTTCAGGCGGTACGACAGCATCAGCTGTACCGACTTTCAGTGCTTCATCCGGCTTGTGTTCCTTGCCGGTACAGATCCATTCAATGGCGTTATCCGCACCAATCAGCCGAGGCAAACGCACCGTCCCACCCCAACCCGGATAGATGCCCAACTTCACTTCCGGCAGCCCGACCCTGGCAGCCGTTGACATCACCCGGTAATCTGCACACAAACAAATCTCAAAACCACCGCCGAGAGCCAGGCCATTTATCGCAGCAACGGTGGGTACTGGCAGGTCTTCAAACCGGGAGAAGATTTCATTGACTTTCAAAATACCATCACGAAGCACCTCGTCAGACTGACCAAACAGGGTCAAAAATTCGGTGATATCCGCACCCACAACAAAGGCTTCCTTCCCACTGGTCAGCACTACGCCTTGTATACGACTGTCCGCTTCTATAGCATTGATCGCCTGCGACAGATCGGCAATAGCCGCCTGGTTGAATTTGTTGACAGACTCACCATGGAGGTCAAATTGGCATTCAGCAATACCATCTTCCAGTCGTCTGACCTTAAAAGCGCTGCCTTCATATATCATGGATTTCTCTCCAAAAGGATTGAAAGAGCCAGGGTCTGCCAGTGGTCAACACACTACTCCTTCCCACTGTGCTGCACGTGAAACAGCACAGGGGCACTAACAGACATCCTGTTTTGTGATTATTTTAGAAAAACACCATCCTGCTGTTTTTCATACAGTCGTTTGAATTTTTTGCTACAATCTGTGAAATAGCAAATAAAGTCAAGAAGTTCTCACAGAAAGTTCTCACAGAAAGTTCTCACAGAAAGTCAAAGTATAACAACAGCCAACCTGCATAAATTCAGCTATGCTATCAGCTACGGCGGTCTTACTGAGTGAGGGGGTTATTATGAATAACTATACCCATATCCTGGTCGCTATTGATTTATCGGATGAAGCCGATGATGTCCTGAGAAAAGCTAAGTCCATTGCAGAGGCTAACCAAGCCAAACTCACCATGGTGCATGTTGTAGAGCCTCTTAGCGTCGCCTATGGCAGTGATATCCCCCTGGACCTCACCACCTTACAAGATAAAATTGCCCAGCAGGCACGGGAGCGCATTGCCCAACTGGCCAATACCCTTCATCTTGAAAAGGGAAAACAACATATTGTCTACGGTCGCCCTGAGCGTGAAGTCCACCGGATTGCTGAAGAGGCTGGAGTGGATTTGATTGTTGTGGGCAGTCATGGCCGTCACGGTCTTGCTCTTATTTTTGGCTCAACATCCACCAGCATTTTACACGGTGCGTATTGTGATGTTCTGGCTGTCAGGGTGGGTAAAAAGGCACATTAATTGTCATTGTCAATCACCCGTTGAAGCTTAGGTGATTTATTCACTACCTCGGACAGTTTTATAAACTTAAAACTCGCGGCTGCCGAGGGATTGAGGATGTATTGTTATTTTATGGTCACTCACGCTTAGCCTTGAGTTACCATAAAATGGCCCTCTTGAGTTAGTTGAGCAGGCCTTGCAGCATCATACACCAGAGTGTTTAACACTGTCCGCAGTAGTGTTGTTGAACATCAGGAGAAATCAGTATGCTGTTCACCTATTGTGTTGTATTCCCCCATGGTAGTCGTTTTCACAACTTAGCATCGGGACAAACCTTTACCCTTTTTCGCAATCCCAGGAGCGGCTACTGGAACGGTGAGCATGGAGAGTACGAGCTGAAGCTTGAGTTTTATGAAGACAATATCTCAATTTGCTCTGGATATGCCTCGGTTCTTAGCAGTTTGACTTGCCCTGTTACCAACAGCCGATGCAATAGCCCCAGATATTTTCTAAAAGATATTTTTTTCGAGGAAGAATACAGGAGTCTGTCTATGGGGTCACTGTTGGTTTATATCATTAGCGTAGAAGTCAGTTTAAATGGAGGTGAGTACCTTTATGTCAGTGCGCCCCTCATTTTCTCCCTGGGATTTTACCTTCGATTAGGCTTTATTCCAGACCCTGATGAAGCCAGACATAAGGAAAGCTTATATAATTTGTCAGGTCATGGCTCTGGTATTCCAGATACTAAAGGCTATTTAAGTAAAAAAATAGAGGGGGCCAAGTGTTTTAATAACTGGAAGTGCCACACTCAATCATTAAACATCAAACTTAGCGAAGCACTTAGCAACAAATTCAAGTTTCTGCAATAAAGATACTTTCGCGCCAACTAAGCGCCAACTAAGCGCCAACTAAGCGTCAACTAAGTGCCTGTGAAATAAGCCCATTCTGACTGGCTCGGTGTACACTCAGCCAGCGTTCATCCCACGCAGGGCAGTTCAGGCAATATGAGCATTATCCTGACTGTGCACTTCAAAAGAAGGCCCCCGGGAGACAGATGCTACATACTCTCCAGTTCTTCCCATCGCTCAAGTTTTGCTTCAATCAACGCTACTAATGCGGTCATTCGCTGCAGGGCTTTATTCACCGTTTCTGAGTCTGACTGATAAAAATCCGGATCTGCCGCTTGCGCCTCAAGCTGCTTCTGCTCTTCCTCCAACGCTTCTATTTCAGCTGGCAACCGGTCCAGTTCTCGCTGCAACTGATAACTGAGTTTTTTCTTAGGGGCTTTTGGCTCGGATTTTTTGGCCTCCGGCGCTTTTTTGGGGGCAGAAGGGACAGCTTTTTCCACCAGCTGGTTAATCTCTCCCCCCTGGCGTAACCAGTCATCGAAACCCCCGACAAACTCCTGAATATTACCACCAGGCTTAAACACCAATGTACTGGATACCACATTATTGAGAAATGCCCGGTCGTGACTCACCAACAACAATGTGCCCTGAAAATCCACCAGCAGGGATTCCAGCAATTCCAGCGTCTCAACATCAAGATCATTGGTTGGCTCGTCAAGCACCAGCAGGTTTGCCGGTTTGCTGAACAAGCGGGCTAACACAAGCCGGTTGCGTTCACCACCTGACAAGGCTTTCACAGGTACACGACAACGACTCGCAGGAAACAGGAAATCCCCAAGATAACTGATCACATGCCGACTGGCACCATTAATTGTGATACTTTCCCGCCCTTGCGCAACATTATCAAGGACTGTTTTTTCCAGATCCAGTTGATTGCGCATCTGGTCGAAATAGGCCACTTCAAGTTTACTACCGGATGTTACCTGCCCCCCCTCAGGCATTAGCTCACCAAGTAGAATATTCAGCAGCGTCGATTTACCCACACCGTTAGCACCAATCAAACCGATCTTATCCCCACGCATAACGGTAACGTCCAGGTTCTTAACAACCGTTTGATCACCGTAGGTCATTGACAGTCCAGTGGCTTCTATGACGACTTTTCCAGAAGCAGCTGCTTTGCCAATAGTAAACTCAGCTTTACCCTGTACGTTACGCCTCGCCTGCCGCTCAGACCTCAGGGCTTTTAATGCCTTTACACGCCCTTCGTTACGCGTGCGACGTGCTTTAATGCCCTGACGAATCCAGGCTTCTTCCTGGGCCAGCTTTTTATCAAACAACGCATTTTGCTCGGCTTCCACTTCCAAGGCATGTGCCTTTCTTTTCAGATAGGTGGTGTAGTCACACTCCCAACTGGTTAATACACCACGGTCCAGTTCGATGATACGGGTCGCCAGTGATTGCAGGAATGAACGGTCATGGGTAATAAACAACAGTGCCCCTTTAAAATCAAGCAACTGTTTTTCCAGCCAGTCAATAGCCACAATATCCAAATGGTTTGTTGGCTCATCCAGCAACAAAAGGTCGGGTTCACACACGAGTGCCTGTGCCAGTTCTACCCGACGTCGCCACCCCCCGGACAGCTCCTTCATTAACTTGTTTTCAGGCAACTCAAGCTTTTTGATGACCCTGTCCACTTTTTGCTGAAACTGCCAGCCATCAAGGGATTCCAGCTTTTGCTGTACCTGTTCCAGGGCTTTCATATCGGCCTCGGTGCTAATAGACGCCGACAGTTGATGATACTGGCTGATTAGAGAACCCAGCTCTGTCAGCCCCGATGCCACCATGTCATAAACCGTCTGATCATTTTGAATCGGCAGGTTTTGGTTCAGCATCCCAACCTTTAATCCAGGTTTGCGCCAGATGCTACCATCGTCCATATCAATCTGACCGGACACGACTTTCATCAACGTGGACTTGCCCGCGCCATTACGACCCAGCAGACACACTCTCTCGCCCTGGCGAATCTGCAGGTCAGCATTATCCAGTAAAGGCCTGTCACCATAGGCCAGGCTGATATTTTCAAGTCTAATGACGGGCATGACAGTGTAAACCATCCAGCAATAGGTCAGGGGCAGAGGACCTCTGCCCAAAGAAAAAGTAGAGTGAGTAGGATACCGTTAAAGGGAGTTAATGGACAGTCTCCGGGGGTTACAGCCCGATGCCACAAGAAAAACAGAGAAAACAATGCTAAAAGAAAAGTTTTGCAGCCGGAATGGGCATTAGGCATGGGCACCATCATCCAGATCCAGCGTCATCCAGCGCACTTGTGTCCACTGAGCAGCGCCGGACCAATGAACCAATAAGGCACCGCATAAACACTATCACCAATACCCCACAATAGTATGGGCAACCTGATGATAGTGCCTGGGGTAGCGTTACCATAGAAGCACTATACCCCAGAAATACCCAAAACACACCATCGCTGAAAACGGGCCAAAACCAAAAGTTTATGATCTGATGCTGTTTTTTCAGGGATTAATCATCGATAAAAACCGGGCGACACCAACAGCCGGTATATCCAGCTCCAGAACTGCAGCCATAGCCGTATGAAAACCGGGTCCGACAGAGACTGCACCTTCACACAAAAGCCCGGTCAAACCCATTACCAGCGGCATATGACTCACCAGCAGAACCGGTTCTTTCTCGGGTAATGCACTAATAACCCCCAATGGATCGCCGTCAGGGATAAGGCAATCCAGCGTTGCCATGGCACAACCGAACACATGGGTTAGCAGTTTCCCGGTTTCCTGCGCTCGGCGATAAGGGCTGGCCAGGACCCTCGATAAAAGGTAGTGCTCTTTGAGCTGCTCTGCCGTAGAGAGCACCTCATTGCGCCCTGCCTCTGTCAACGGTCGCAACGCATCAGAAGATGCAGACCAACTGGCCTGCCCGTGGCGCATAATAACCAGCTTCATAGCTGAGCATCAGTGGAGGATGAAGAATGGGTATCAGCCCCGGGCCAGTCACTAAAAGGATAAGGCTTGGTATCGCTGTTACTGGTAATAAACTGAAGCACCTGAAAAAAGTAATGGTTTAACCCGCTGCTTAAGACTAACAGACGCTCATGGGGCTGTCCTTTGATAAAACCATGGACAATCTGCACCAGCCCTATGACCAAAATCAATAAGCCGGCCAGATAGCCAGCAATATAAAAGATCACCACATATAGCAGCCGTAGCCAGCGCGACTGTGATTTCAGGTTATTGACTAGCTGTTCATCCATTATATGTTGTCTCCTGGTAGACGAAAATCATGTTCTTCAATACTACTGTTTTCTGGTGTCAGAGCAACTGAAATCACATGGAATCCGGTAGCATAAACTCTACATCCGTTTTTTGTTCACATTGCATCATTCCTTTGACCAGAGAGCTGATTTCCTGACCTTCGTAAATAATGCGATACAAGCCGTTCACAAGGGGCATATCAACCTGCTGTTCTTCTGCTTTTTGCTTGACCTGACGCAATGTATTCACCCCTTCGGCCACCTGACCCAGCATTTCTTCAGCCTCACTGAGCGTTTTCCCAGCCCCTAATGCATGACCCACTCTGAAGTTACGGCTCAGATCAGAAGTGCAAGTGGCAATCAAATCCCCAACACCTGCCAGACCCAGAAAGGTTAAGGGATTCGCCCCCAGTCTTACAGCAAAACGGCTCATTTCTGCCAGAGAGCGGGTTAGCAGCATACTTTTGGTGTTCTCCCCCATCCCTAAAGCTGCGCCAACGCCCAAAACAATAGCATAAATATTCTTCAATGCCCCGGCCAGTTCAACGCCGTACACATCGGTATTGGAATAAACCCTGAAATAATGGCAATGCAAAACCTGCTGCAAAACAGAGCACAGCTCAGCATCGTCACTGGCAATCACTGTCGCCGTTACCGATTTTGCAATAATTTCCTTCGCCAGATTGGGTCCACTGAGGACCCCGATACGGGCTTGTTTGACTTCTTCCTGCAAGATCTGACTCATTAAGTCAAAGGTCTCAGGCTCAATACCTTTGGTGGTGCTGATAATCATCTTCCCTTTCAGTAAGGGAGCGGCCTGTTGAACCACACTGCGAAAGGACTTACTGGGAATAGCAATAAACACTATATCCGCGCCTTCCAGCGTCTGATTCAGGCTGGATGTTGCTTTTATGGCCGGATTCATAGCGAACCCTGGCAGGTAACGGTGATTTATATGGTCAGTATTGATGCGTTGTGCCTGTTCTTCACTGCGTACCCATAATCGCACCTCGTGCCCATTGGTTGCCGAAATATCTGACAGTGCCGTGCCAAAACTGCCCCCACCCAGAACAGCTAATGTATACTTCGTGACAGCATCTGAAGGTTGTGTCATTGCTCCGTATCCAAATCCATAAACTAATCTGCATCATACACCAGGCGGCCTCACCTGGCAGCCACCCATGACTATGGGCTTTTTCCATTAAGTTCCCATTATACGGATATACCGGGCACAGCCACCGTATTACCTTGCGCATCTGATCCGTTTGCGAGGATAAAATATAGTCGTTACCGGGCGACTTCAAGGTGAGGCTTGAAATTGCTATTGTTTTGCGACATCCTTTCTTTCGCGGGGGATGACGGTAGTGCCTTGTACAGGTGGGGCATGAGTGTTGTTTTGTATTATAAATCAGGAAAGCAGTCTATCTCCTGCCTTAATTGGTGTTTCAGTAATGTCTGATATTGTGGTTATTTTCCATTCTCTATCATCAAACCTTTTGCTACGCTTAGTCTCCGGGTTTCAGTTTCCCAGGAAATAATGATCGAATGAACCAAACATCCTACGAGAAAAATGCGTTACTCCAGTGTGCCCAGGGACAGCTGTTTGGCCCTGGTAATGCACAACTTCCAGCCCCTAACATGTTGATGGTAGATCATATCACTCATATTTCAGATGAGGGCGGTGCCTATGGTAAGGGTGAAATTGTCGCCGAACTGAATATTGATCCTACCCTCTGGTTTTTTGAGTGCCACTTCCCTGGAGACCCGGTAATGCCGGGCTGCCTGGGACTTGATGCCATGTGGCAACTGGTGGGTTTTTATCTTGCCTGGAAGGGCAATCCCGGAAGAGGCCGGGCGCTGGGTTGCGGTGAAGTAAAATTCACAGGACAAATTCTGCCCACACACAAAAAAGTCACCTACCGCATCAGTATGAAACGTGTCATTTCTCGTAATGATACCACTATGGGTATCGCTGATGCGGTTCTCAGCGTTGACGGCAGGGACATTTACACCGCAGAAAAACTTCGGGTTGGGCTTTTCCAGAATACCGACTCATTTTAACTGTTTGTTATAAAACGTGGGTTTATCACCATGAAACGTGTTGTTGTTACAGGGATCGGCATTACTTCCTGCCTGGGTATCACTCAGGATAGTGTAACCGACGCTCTCCGCCACGGAAAATCTGGCATCCGTTTTAACGAAAGCTATCAGGAAAGGAACTTTCGTAGCCAGGTCTCAGGCACGGTAGCTATTGATTTTACCGACTATATTGACCGCAAGACAGTTCGCTTTATGGGGGATGCAGCCGCTTATGCTTATATAGCGATGCAACAGGCCATTGATGATTCAGGACTTTCTCCTGAGCAGGTTTCTAACGAACGTACAGGTCTGATAGCCGCATCGGGAGGGGCCTCGTCAGCCAATATTGTGGAAGCAGCTGATATTATACGAGATAAAGGGGTTAAACGTGTTGGGCCCTACCGTGTGCCTCGCACCATGGGTAGCACTGTATCCGCCTGTCTGGCGACACCGTTTAAAATCAAAGGGATGAACTACTCAATCACTTCTGCCTGTGCCACCAGTGCCCATTGCATTGGTAACGCCGTAGAGCAAATTCAACTGGGCAAACAGGACGTTGTCTTTGCCGGTGGTGGTGAAGAGGAGCACTGGACGCAGACGGGCCTGTTTGATGCCATGGGAGCCCTGACCAGCAAATACAACGATACACCTGACAAAGCCTCACGTGCCTATGATGCCGGTCGCGACGGCTTTGTCATTGCCGGCGGTGGCGGCATGGTGGTGCTGGAAGAGCTGGAACACGCCAGAGCACGCAAGGCTAAAGTGTATGCCGAAGTGGTTGGCTATGGTGCCACCTCTGATGGGTATGATATGGTCGCGCCTTCCGGCGAAGGCGCTGCACGCTGTATGCGTATTGCGCTGGACACGGTTGAGGGTGATATTGACTATATCAATGCCCATGGTACCAGTACCCCCGTGGGTGACGTTGCTGAGCTGAAAGCCATTCGCGAAGTGTTTGGTCAGAATATCCCCACCATTAGCTCCACCAAATCCCTTTCTGGCCATTCTCTGGGTGCCGCTGGTGTGCATGAGGTCATCTACTGCCTGTTGATGATGCAGCATAACTTTATTGCCGCTTCTGCCAATGTGGAAACATTGGATGAGGTCGCTGAAGGCATGCCAATTCTGGTGGGTGAGCATCGTGAGCAAACCCCGCAGCGCATAATGTCCAACAGCTTTGGTTTTGGTGGTACTAATGCTTGCCTGGTATTACAGCGGTACCAGGGGTAAGCGGGCTGATTAAATAGACAAAAAACCGCCATCTGTCGGTTTTTTTGTCTGTCAGGATAATGGTTAACCGCACCCCAATGCCCTCAGCCTTGCCTGGCATTGGCTGAAGATGAAGGTCATGTTTCAGACCAGGTATGTGATTGATTGGCCGCCCCACTTAAAATAGCAATGGCCTCTTTAGGAGGAAGTTCTTTAAACTTTTTAATTTGCTCGGGTGATGTGTTTAAATGATCAAAAATATATCGAGTCATACTACTGGACATTGCTGCTGTGAGTATCTTTTTATAGGATGTGGCGCGGAAGGCATAGTAACTGGTCAGCCTGCCATAAGTATCCAATGCTTCTTTTCGGATTACAATAAAAAAAGCACTGTTATCTTCCAAAAATCCGCTGACATAAATCTTAAAGCCTGAATTCTGGTCCCCAAATAATTTTTCAACACCCTCGTCTTCAATCGCTAAAGAAATGGAGTCCAGGGGATATTTAACTTTTTCAAATGGAGGTACACCAGACTTGTAAATACCTTGAGCTTTGTATGAAACAATACGTAAAATTTTAAATTTCAGATCCATAGTTTTTGTCTTAAATTGCCCCCTTTCGTTTTCACTGGATTTATTCCATACAATCCACTCACGCTCTCCCTCAATAAAAGGAGTAATCGTTTTTAACAGATTAATGTCATAGGGAATTATCCTGAATGCTCCTTCATACAACAACAATTGCTGGAATTGAGAACATGCCCTGGATAATTGAACAGCCTGGCTTAGCATGTTCAAATCATGAACGTTTAAATATTTAAGAACAGCTTGGCGAACAGGCACATAGTTTGTGAGAATTTTAACAAGATCCGGTATACAATCCTGTTCCACAATACATACGGTTTCCATCAAGCCAGGTATTTTTTCATCATCATTCATACGACTACAACCCAATTTTCTCGTGACTGCTCAGCATTTGGCAGAGGCTTACGACCGTCATTCTATACAGTGACAAACAATGCCTCAAATGCCTGTAGCCCCTTTGTCTTTGCAGATGACAAATCACTGCCGATACAGGTAAATCATTGCCCGCCGTTTTCACTTCTTCCGAAACAGCCCGATTTTTTTACCTTAACGTTACCATGGGAATGGCTTGCTCACTACCATTGTTGTCGAAGGCTACTCTGGCGTCACCCATCAATCGTCATGTTTCTTCCTGATACGCCGTTTTTCAGGATAGTTCAAGATAGTTCAACCCGACATTCACCACCTGACCTGACATTTTCCTGATGCCTGCTATTGATATGATCAACAACTATCAGGTATTTTCTTATGTTTGTTGTTCAGTACCGTTCTCAGGTCATGGATCACCCCGGATGAGTCGCTGGAAAGTGCAAAGAACGGCCTGTTACCAAACACACTGACCGGCGTATCCCAAAAACCGTCGGTGCTTGAACCTAAAATCCTCAGTTAAAAATACCAGCTAAACTGCAACACATTGTGTTGAGAGGGTTATAGCATGGTTCTACCACCAAAACCGGTTCACCCAAAGGGTGAGCGCAACGAACTCAGTAAACAGGTCGCAACAGCGACGCTTGAAGTGGACACTTTTTTTCGATTCAATAAAAAAGATTGCGGCGCAGTTAACTTCAGATGAAATTTGGTGTCGTATTTTAACCAGGTCAGTATCGAAATTCTTAAAGAAAGGTCAGGTTATTACGCCGTTTGTTCTTCTAAACTCCAGCTAAAGACAAAAAGTTCTTGAGCCTTATACGTCAAACGCCGCCCATTACGAGGCGGTGGTGTTCGGCTCAACTGATGAATTTAGGTTGAAAGGTCTCTCTCACGATGAAACGGTCGTGACCAGAATGATCAATGAACCTGGCTTTACGGGTCGATCACTTAATACACGACAAAATTATATTAACAACACGAAATGAATTGTTTGAACTCCATGTCAGTAACGTCTATTTCGAGTTAATTATCATCCTGAATTCATCAGTTGAGTCAGTTCCCCTGAAAACCATTAAGAGACTGTTATTTTAGTACTAAAGTGCAATCTGATCAATCATATATGTTGACATATATAATTGATCAGATTACATTTTTACCTGCTACTCGAGTGCATATGCTCATACACATAATAAATCAAAATATGAAGGAATTTCCATGGAACAGGTTATCGATCAAGAAGAGAAGGCTGCACAAGAAGTTGAAGTGGAATTTGAAGTGGAAGCAGAGGCAATCACGTCTGTCGGTGACCTGAGTCCACGCCAGGACGTGGGCCACTAAGGTCGAGGATAGCCTCCTGTGAAGGCTATTAACTGTATGATAGACACCACAGCCATAAATAGCGCGATCAACAGCGCAATGAGTTCCACTCGAATTGAACCCAAATACCGCGTATTCCGTCACCATTGTCTCGACTATAAAGCGTGCAGCAACATTGTCCACCGATGGGGTCGGTGTCAGACGCTGCCACAGGCGCATCTTCAGGCGCTGTATGGCGAGGGTTGCTGCTTAGCGCTGAATGAAATCACTAAGTGGAGTCTCCCCTTAACTCTGCAGGTGTTCAGTTACATTTCGCACTACAAGCTACTGGCCAGGTATCGCTGTCCGAAGCTGGTGGACGTGTACATGTTTCTGACCTCGTCTGAGAACTGGACGCCGTTTGGCATTCATCAGGACTTCGAAGACTCCATTATCATTGACGTCTCAGGTGCCGGCCGAGATCTCTATCTGTGGGAAACGCAGGCGCCTTTCCAGCCGAAAGTGGCCAACGCCAGGCGCTTCACCGGCATCCACCTCGACTACGAGTCACTGCTGCCCGGCGCCCGACGTCTGTCCCTGCACAACGGCGCACATTATAACATCCGTCAGGGTGTGATGCACATCTTTCATGCGTTGGGGCCGGGCGTTTTCATTGGCCTGAGCTGCGAGGAAGGCGAGGAGAAGCAGATCTACATACCGCCAATGTACGATCCGCAGATCACTAACCACCTTAAGGCCCTGGGAGATGCCCCGCTGTACTGGCAGCCCTATACCTGTCTGGACCACAAACTGTGCACCGATTTTGGCAAGATCCCGTTAACGGACGAGGAATTCGCCATCCTTGAGAACCTGGCCAATGCTGCGGATCTGACCGCCCGGGATTGGTACCCTGATCCCCACAAGGGACGACTGCTCGCAAAACTCATCAAAGTAGGCGCTCTGTATGCTCAATAACCCGTTGCAACCGGTGCTTAACGCCCTGGACCGGTTACCCCTGTCCCTTGATAAAGGAGCAACTTACACCCGAGTGACCCTGGAGGCCGATCCGTCTCCTCTGGCGTCCCTGGTGTTCAGTCGCCTGTCCAACATCGGCACGTCACGGATGAACATCCGCCTGATTGCCAATGGTAAAGATTTTCACCCATCGCTGTTTATTCAGTCACGCATGGGCGATGGCCTGATCGAGCACAGTCTACTCGACAATGATTGGGTCGCGCAGTGTCTCAATGAAGGTGGCACACTGGTGTTTGACCACATCAATGATCATGTGACTGAACTGCGCGGGATCCAGGAGCACATTGAAGCCCACCATGGTGTCAAGTGCTGGATACAGTGTTACTTGACCAAAGCCAGGCAAACGGCGTTTAACATGCATACGGACGACCATCCCTTCGTCATTCTGCAGTTGTTTGGCAGCAAGCACTGGATCCATGATGAGCACCATTCGGTCCACTATCACGCAGGCGATCTGGCCTTCTACCCCAAAGGCAAACCACACGACGTGCACGGCAAGGGCGAAATCTCCATGCACCTGACGATCGCCTTTGAAGGTTTCAATGGCCTGACCTATGAAACCCTCAGTCATGAGCAAAAACTGGCGGTACTGAAACCGCGCGTGGGCAATGCCCTGCCCTTTGCCATGGATCCGAAGCAGCCGCTGGCGGACACCACATTTCGCAGTTACTACAACTTCCTGCCGCCATTTATCACCGAAGGAGATTTTGTCCACCTGACCACCCCTAAGCGCACCATCAAACTCAAATTGTGTTACCTGGATATTATGAGGTCGCTGCAGCGGCATAGGGCCTCGACGCTCCTTGAGCTGGCACAGGGGCTGGACATAGAACCGAACCGAGTCCGGGCATTCGTTCAATTTGGCCTCGCCAATGGCCTGATCATTCGAGGGCTGTAACATGGCACTACTCAACACACTTCAGGCCATTGAATGGAACCGCAACTTCACCCTGTTTGCCGTCGCCAGTTTTGTGTCCGGCGCGGGCAACGCCCTTATCCCCATTGCGTTTTCCATTGAAGCACTGACGGTCTCGCCTTCGGGCGCTGGCATTGCCCTGGTGATGCTGGCACTGTGGTCAGGCCGCTTTCTCGGCATACAGGGCTATGGAAAACTGACGCTGACCCACCTCAAGTCGGTGATGATTGTGAGCGATTTAGTGCGCCTGTGCGCCCAGTCTGGTCTTCTGATATATATCGTGCTGGCACCCAACACCATTCTCGCCATGTCAGTCTCGGCGTTTGTGTACGGTCTCGCCTCGTCATTTTACCTGCCGGCCAGCTTTCAGATGATCCCGAAAATTACCCACAGTAACAGTCGCGAGCAGGCGAACTCGGTGCTGGCTATCCTGGGAGACATCTACAGCATCATCGGCCCCCTGGCCGGGGTGTCGCTGGTACTGTTTCTCGGCTTTGAGGTAGTGCTGCTGATTGATTCGGTGACCTTCCTCATTGCTATCGTGCTGATCAGCATTGTAACACTGACGCCGAGTGCCGATTCGAATACAGCTCCGGCGCCGCAAGTCGAACAGGACACCCCCTTGGTCCCGACGCCTGATGTGACTTTGCCTGCCTGGTCGGTTAACGGACTGAAAAGCTGGTTTTTCGTTTCAGTTTGCCTGGGCTTTCTAGGGGTGGCGGCACCGGCCATGGTGATCCAGAACCATTCGGAAAGTGCCTGGGCGATGGTCGCTACCTGCATTGCCATCGGCTCACTGGCTGGCTCCACGGGGATGCTGACGGGCCGTTTTAAGAACGTTGCCTGGAACCGGCTGCATTTGCTGTGCCTGTTCTTACTGCCGCTACAGCTGTTGGCCGTCAGCAGCCTGCTGCCCATGGGACTCATCGTGATCTGCGCCATGCTGGGCGCCTGTGCCACCACCATGAGTGGCATCAAGTGGGATACAGTAACCCAGAGCCGCTTAACGGATGGCCAGCTACCCCACTTCGCCTCGGCTGATCAAATGGTTACCAACACGGCAGTCCCCTTGGGCATGACCCTTTTTGGCATCACCAGCCACTTTGGTATCAGCGACTATGGCATGGTGGCGGTGGTCATCACCGTGGTGTTCTCGTGTTGGTTTGTCCGCGCGGAAGCGCCTCAGGCTAAGCAGGAGCTGATGCATGATTGATAGGATAGCCAACGCTGAGCTACGTGGGCAGGCTCTGTAATGGGCTAAACCTGTGATCCATCCTCCTACAGCCTATGTCCCCCAAGGGATGTAAGATTCAAAATCACAGGTTTAGCCCACTATCCTCACGCCCTCGTTTAGCTTTTTGCACCACGGTTTCTGGCTCTGTTGGGCTGACTCTTGCGTTTGCTGAACGTCCCTTACTCTTACGCTTCCTGCTTCGTTCACTTGCTTTTTGATGTTTATCATTAGCAGACGCTTAACCACCTTCCTCAAGAAAGATGGAAAATTGCGGGTCAGTCTTTCGTTTGAATTGTTTTCTGTTAATCACAGTCAGGCAGTAGACATAGCGCAGTTAGAAAAGAGTACTGGTATTACGTCACCTGAAAAAAACACCGCCTTTAAAAAATGGATAAAAGCGATGTTTTGCAAGGATTATCAATGGCGAGAAATCAATGAATTACCAACCTGTCATTTCTTTCAGCCCCTGGCCAATATCAGCAAGGCTACGCACCGTTTTAACCCCGGCCGCTTCCAGTGCAGCAAACTTTTCGTCAGCGGTTCCCTTTCCACCGGAAATAATCGCACCGGCATGTCCCATGCGCTTGCCTGGAGGTGCAGTCACACCGGCAATGTAGGATACCACCGGCTTAGTCACATGGTCTTTGATGTAAGCAGCCGCTTCTTCTTCAGCAGTCCCCCCGATTTCACCGATCATTACGATGGCTTCGGTCTGGTCGTCAGATTCAAACAGTTTCAGAATATCAATAAAACTGGAACCAGGAATCGGGTCACCACCGATACCCACACAGGTGGACTGACCAAAACCAAAGTCAGTGGTTTGCTTGACGGCTTCATAGGTCAGTGTGCCGGAACGGGATACAACACCCACTTTACCGGACTTATGAATATGCCCCGGCATGATGCCAATCTTGCACTCACCCGGCGTAATGACACCCGGGCAGTTTGGCCCAATGAGGCGAACACCGAGTTCATCACACTTTACCTTGCACTCCAGCATATCCAATGTTGGAATACCTTCAGTGATACACACGATTAATGTGATCCCGGCGTGGGCAGCTTCCAGAATAGAATCCATACAGAAAGGTGCGGGTACGTAAATCACGGAAGCTTCCGCACCGGTCTCCTCAACGGCTTCCGCTACCGTGTTAAACACTGGCAAATCAAGATGTGTTTGCCCACCTTTGCCGGGTGTTACACCACCCACCATTTTTGTGCCGTAAGCAATGGCCTGTTCAGAGTGGAACGTACCCTGAGAACCGGTAAAGCCCTGACAAATAACCCTGGTATCTTGATTAATCAGAATGCTCATGACTTACCCCCTGCTGCCTGAACCACTTGTTGTGCCGCTTCTGTCAAACTGTTTGCTGCAATGATATCCAAACCGCTGTCCGCCAGACGCTGAGCACCGAGCTCAGCATTGTTACCTTCCAGACGAACAACCACAGGAACAGAAACACCCACTTCTTTCACAGCACCAATGATACCGTCAGCAATCAGGTCACACCGCACGATCCCACCGAAGATGTTAACCAGTACCGCCTCAACGCTGTCATCAGACAGGATGATTTTAAACGCTTCTGTCACCCGCTCCTGCGTGGCGCCGCCGCCCACATCCAGGAAGTTGGCAGGTGCACCACCGTGCAGTTTAACAATATCCATGGTCCCCATAGCCAGACCAGCACCATTGACCATGCAACCAATGTTGCCGTCCAGCGCCACATAGTTCAGCTCCCACTGGGCAGCATGGGCTTCACGTGCGTCTTCCTGAGAAGGGTCGTGCATGTCTTTCAACCTGGGCTGACGGTACAGCCCATTGCCGTCAATGTTGATTTTGGCATCCAGGCAGTGCAGGTCACCATCAGTCGTAATCACCAGCGGGTTCACTTCCAGCAGAGCCAGGTCACACGCCTGAAATAACTTTCCAAGCCTCACAAAAATAGTGGCGAACTGACGAATCTGCTTACCTTTAAGGCCAAGTTTGAAAGCCAGTTCACGACCCTGATAAGGTTGTGCACCGGTCATGGGATCAACAGTGGCTTTCAGGATTTTTTCAGGACTCTCCTGCGCCACCTTTTCAATATCAACACCGCCTTCGGTAGAAGCCATGAAGACGATCCTGCGGCTGGAACGGTCAACCACCGCCCCCAGATACAGTTCTTTTTCAATATCAGTGCAGCTTTCAACAAGAATTTTGCTGACAGGCTGGCCTTTTTCGTCGGTCTGGTAAGTCACCAGATGTTTGCCCAGCCATTGCTTGGCAAACGCTTTGATGTCGCCTTTACTGTTAACCAGCTTCACACCACCGGCTTTACCGCGGCCCCCTGCGTGAACCTGTGCTTTGACGACCCACCGATCGCCGCCAACAGTATCGGCTGCTTCCGCTGCTTCTTTGGGAGTATCTGCTGCAATCCCTTTGGAAACCGGTAGGCCGTATTCAGCGAACAGCTGTTTAGCCTGATACTCGTGGAGATTCATAATCACGCACCCGTTGTTGTAGAGTTATTGTAAATTTGTTGTAGAGTTGTTGTAAAAACCAGCATTATCGTAAAAACCAAGGATCGCTTTTTTAAACGAAAAAATACACTTTAAACAGACACATAACAAAAGCACCCACATCACAGCGTAGTGTTTTTATGTAGTGTTTTTATCAAGATACGGAACACTCACTGATACCCTCTGTTCCTGTTTTCACAAGATCAGAGGTTTCAGTCAATGATTAACGACGCTTCCTGCGGTTAGCAATATGAATCGCATGATTATCCACAGCCAGCACGGCTTCGTGCAATGCCTCACTCAGGGTCGGGTGAGAGAAAATCGTCAGGGCCAGATCCTCAGTGCTTGCGGCAAATTCCATGGCAATCACCGCCTGTTGAACCAGGTCAGCCGCACTGGGTCCAACAATATGCACACCCAGAATGCGGTCAGTGGCTTTGTCAGAGATAACCTTGACCATGCCATGACCTTCATTGGCAGCCAACGCACGACCACTGGCAGCAAATGGGAAGGTACCCACTTTATATTCATCACCGAGAGCTTTAACTTCTTCCTCTGTCTTACCGATCCAGGCTATTTCCGGATGAGTATAAATAACAGAGGGAATCAGGTCATAGTTCACCTGCGCTTTCTGCCCGGCAATGCGCTCAGCCACGACAACGCCTTCTTCACTGCCTTTGTGTGCCAGCATTGGGCCACGCACAACATCGCCGATGGCATAGACGCCCGGCACACTGGTATTGCAATGATCATCCACATGGATAAACCCACGCTCATCCATTTCAATGCCTGAATCAGCTGCAAATAAATTTTCAGTGTAGGGGCGACGACCCACAGCAACAATGAGCTTATCAAAAGTCACCTTATGCTCGGTGCTGTCAATATCTACGTAAGTCACCTCAACCTCTTTACCTTTGACCTCAGAGGCAGTGACACGGGCACCCAAACGGATATCCAGCCCTTGATTTTCCAGAATTTTTCTGGATTCTCTGGCAATCTGCTGATCAGCTGCTGCAATGAAGCTTTCCATGGCTTCCAATACCACCACTTCAGAGCCAAGACGCCCCCAGACACTGCCTAATTCCAGACCAATAACACCGCCACCGATGACACCCAGGCGCTTTGGTACAGACTGGAACGCCAACGCTCCTGTGGAGTCAACAATCAAATCATCGGTCAACGGCGTCGGTGGAATTTCAATGGGGCGAGAGCCTGTCGCTATAACAGTGTGTTCAGCACCGACGACTTCAACAGAGCCGTCCGCCCTGGTTAACTCAACTTTTTTACCTTTGAGAACCTTACCCGCTCCCTGAAGCAGGGTCACGCCGTTTGCTTTAAACAGACCCGCTACCCCGGTGGTCAGGGTCTTAACAATGTTATCCTTGCGACCCATCATTGCCGGAACGTCAATTGAAACACCATCGTGCTTAATACCATGAACACTGAAATCCCGTTGCGCTTCAACATACTTTTGTGAGCTGTCAAGCAGTGTTTTGGAAGGGATACAACCGACATTCAGGCAAGTTCCGCCCAGGGTAGGTTTCCCTTTGTCATCGGCCCACTGTTCAATACAGGCTGTTTTCAATCCCAGTTGTGCTGCACGAATGGCACATACATAACCCGCAGGCCCCGCACCAATAACTACTACGTCGAACTGATTTAACATAAGCACTTTTCCAAATTCAGGGGAACCAGGCGGTGCCCATGCACCACCACCGTTAAAATTAGATGCCCAGCAAAATGCGTGCAGGGTCTTCCAACAGCTCCTTAATAGTCACCAGAAAGGTAACGGCTTCTTTACCATCGAGCAAGCGGTGATCATAAGACAGTGCCAGATACATCATCGGCAGGATTTCTATTTTGCCATCAACCGCCATTGGACGCTCCTGAATCTTGTGCATACCCAGAATAGCGGACTGTGGTGGATTCAGGATAGGTGTAGACAACAGGGAACCAAACACCCCTCCGTTAGAAATGGTGAAAGTGCCACCGGTCATATCGTCAATGGACAGCTTGCCTTCTTTGGCCTTTTGACCATAAGCTCGAATACCGGACTCCACGTCAGCCAGACTCATATTCTCAGTATTACGCAACACGGGTACCACCAAACCACGGTCGCTGGATACGGCTACACCGATATCCTGGTACCCATGATAAACAATATCATGACCATCAATAGAGGCATTTACCCCGGGATTACGCCTCAGAGCCTCCGCACAGGCTTTGACAAAAAAGGACATAAAGCCCAGGCGCACACCGTGTTGCTTTTCAAACGGGGCTTTGTACTTTGCCCGCAATGCCATAACCGGCTTCATGTTCACCTCGTTAAAAGTGGTCAACATGGCAGCATTTTGCTGAGCTTCTACCAGGCGCTGAGCAACACGGGCACGCAGGCGAGTCATAGGTACGCGTCTTTCAACCCGATCGCTCTCAAACAGGGGGGAATCTGCGGCAAGCACAGGCGCAGGCGGGGGTGTTGTCGCAGCCTGCACTGGCTGTACAGCACTGTCCACATGGCGGACAACATCTTCTTTGGTGATACGCCCCCCTTTCCCGGTGCCAGCAATCATCGCAGGATCAATGCCTTTTTCATCGGCCATTCGACGAGCGGCAGGACTCAGCAATGGCTCGCTGCCAGCTTCGGTGGCAGAGGCAGAGACAGCCTGGTCAGCCGCGGTGTCAGAAGACACCGCAGACGCGCCACCAGCAGCACCCGCTTCAAGCGTTGCAATCAGCTCACCGCTGAGCACCACATCGCCTTCGTCTTTTAAAATGTCTTTCAGTACTCCATCAGCTGGCGCGAGAATTTCTAAAACAACCTTGTCCGTTTCAATATCCGCCAACAGCTCATCACGGGTGCAGGAATCCCCCACCTTTTTATGCCAGGAGGCAACAGTACCATCTGCAACAGACTCGGGAAATGTTGGGGCTTTGATTTCAGTGGTCATTACTGATCCTTAACCGTATTCAACCGTATTCACACAGGATGCTCAGGCAGCATTATTTCGGTCAATCGACCCTGAATCGACCCTGAATCGACGCTACCTGGAACAGTTTTATTAAAGGGTAAACGCGTCTTCTATTAACTTTTGCTGTTCTTCAACATGCACGGACATATAACCACATGCAGGAGCCGCAGAGCTTTCCCTGCCCGCATAAGTCAATTGCAGTAACCGGTTACTATGCCTGTCAACAGAGTGACGCAGATGATGTTGACTGCAATACCAGGCCCCCTGATTCATGGGTTCTTCCTGACACCAGACGACATTTTCAAGGTTGGGATAGCGCTTCATCAGCCCGTCCAGATCATCCTGAGGGAAAGGATATAATTGTTCGATTCGAATAATGATCGTATCTTCACATTCTTCCGAGCGTTTTTTATCGAGAAGATCGTAGTACACCTTGCCACTACACATAATCAGTCGTTTAATGGCCGCCGGGTCATGCTCATCAGTTTCAGGAATGATGGTCTGAAAGCTTCCTTCAGCCAACGATTCAAGGGAGGATACTGCTTGCTTATGACGCAGCAGGCTCTTGGGCGTAAAGGCAATCAGGGGCTTACGCAGTGGGCGTAAGACCTGACGTCGCAACATGTGGAACACCTGTGCTGGCGTCGTCGGTACACAAACCTGAATATTGTGCTGTGCACACAGTTGCAGGTAGCGCTCCAACCGGGCAGATGAGTGCTCAGGCCCTTGCCCTTCATAGCCATGGGGTAACAGCATCGTCAGCCCACATAAACGCCCCCATTTATGTTCGCCACTGGTAATAAACTGATCAATAACCACCTGAGCACCGTTAGCAAAGTCCCCAAACTGCGCTTCCCAGATCACCAGGGCGCTGGGTGTTGTGGTTGCATAACCGTACTCAAATGCCAGTACAGCTTCTTCAGAGAGCAATGAATCCCACAACTGGAAACGGGGCTGATCATCAGACAAATGTGCCAGTGGCGTTAGCGCAGAACCGTCTTTCTGGTTATGGTACACCGCATGACGGTGGGAGAAAGTGCCACGTCCTACATCCTGACCGGTAATACGCACGCCATGCCCTTCCATGAGCAAAGTCGCATAGGCCAGTACTTCCGCACAGCCCCAGTTGATTGGCAATGCACCAGCCGCCATTTTACGACGATCTTCAACAATCTTACCCACCTGACGCTGCAACACAAAGCCTTCGGGCACTTCACACAACTTTTGTCCTAACTCCTGCAATATACCCAGTGCAACACGCGTATCATGGCGAGCAGTCCACTCATGGCCGAGATAGGGCGTCCAGTCAACAAACAAGGCTTTGTTTGGCTGTTTTACCAGCGCTTTCACTACATGCTTACCGTTATCCAGTGCCGACCGATAAGACTCAACCAATGTTTTATCATCCGCCTCGGAAAGACATTGCTCACTCAGCAGTTTTTTCGCATACAGATCGCGGGTAGTGCTCTGGTTCTTAATAACCTGGTACATCATCGGCTGAGTACCGGATGGTTCATCGGCTTCGTTGTGACCACGACGACGATAACAGACCATATCAACGACAATATCCTTGCCAAAGGCCATACGATAATCCAGTGCCAGCTTGGTAACAAAGTGGACAGCTTCAGGGTTATCACCGTTTACGTGCAGGATAGGCGCACAGACAATTTTTGCCACATCGGTACAGTATTCAGTGGAACGGGCATCTTCACACTTGCTGGTTGTGAAACCAATCTGGTTGTTCACCACAATATGAATCGTACCACCGGTTTTATAGGCACGGGTCTGGGACATCTGCAGGGTTTCCATCACCACCCCCTGCCCGGCAAAGGCTGCATCGCCATGGATAGCAACGGGTAAAACCTGATTACCTTTCACATCGTTACGTCGATCCTGACGGGCACGCACAGAACCTTCCACAACGGGGGTTACAATTTCAAGGTGAGACGGATTAAATGCCAGGGCCAGGTGCATTTCACCCCCTGGCGTCATCACATTGGAAGAGAACCCCTGATGGTATTTCACATCACCGGAGCCACGCTCAGCCAGTTTTTTTCCTTCAAACTCTTCAAACAGCTCAGCAGGACTTTTTCCGAAGATATTCACCAGTACGTTCAACCGGCCCCGGTGCGCCATACCGATCACAATCTCTTTGGCACCATACGTACCAGCCCGCTGAATGATTTCATCCAGCATGGGGATCAATGACTCAGCACCTTCCAGACCAAAACGTTTGGTACCTGGATATTTTGTACCCAGGTATTTTTCCAGCCCTTCCGCTGCTGTGAGTCGCTCCAGAATATGCAACTTGGCTTCAGGCCCGATTCCCAGCTTACCACTGGCGCTTTCCATGCGGCTCTGAAACCAGCGACGTTCTTCGGTATTGGAAATATGCATGTATTCAACGCCAACAGAGCCACAATAAGTCGCTGTCAGGGAGTCTATAATTTCGCGCAGGGTCGCATGCTCTTTACCGATAAACAGTGTACTGGAGCGAAACTCGGTATCAAGATCAGCTTCACTGAGTCCATGATACGCAAGGGTCAGATCAGGAAAGGATTCACGCTGAAGAATGCCCAGAGGATCGATGTTGGCCTTCTGGTGACCACGAATACGAAACGCACTCACCAGACGCAATACCTGTACTTGCTTGCGCTCATGATCAGTGGAGATAGAGCCAACCTCAACGGGTCGAGTGCTTTGACGCTGACGCGCCATCAGGATAAAGTTTTCCCGAACAGTAGAATGAGGAACATCAGGACCTCCCCCATTGATCTGGGGCAGTGTCTCGAAATAGTCCCGCCATTCGGGCGGTACGTCATCAGGTGCACGCAAATACCGCTCATAGAGTTCTTCGACGTATGCAGCATTCCCCCCGGCAATGTGGCCTGTTTTCCACATCCGCTGCATCACACCTTCTTGCATGGTCTCTACCCCTTGAATAGGAGCGCAGCCTGCAAGAGTACCGACAGACCTATGCCTTTGAACAGGTACTTCTAGACAGACAAGCCCGGAAATAACCGAACGCTCCTGCTGAATCAATGGACTGTAAACGGGCTTGAGCGTCCGCTGTGCCAAACCACTTTACAACGATTTAATTATCAGACTAACAACTTCCAGACTAACAACTGCCACACTGCCACACATCCCTCACAGGAAGCCTGTCCCATAAAAAAAGCGTGGTGATACCGAACGCACTGACAGCGTCAGGTTGCACTTTTAAACAACATTTGACGTATATGGCCAATAGCCCGGGTTGGATTCAGCCCTTTCGGGCACACGCTAACGCAGTTCATAATACCCCGGCAGCGAAACACGCTAAAGGGGTCATCCAGGTCAGCCAGTCGTTCTTCTGTTGCCGTATCACGGCTATCAGCAAGGAAGCGATAGGCTTGCAACAAACCTGACGGACCTACAAACTTATCCGGGTTCCACCAAAAGGATGGGCATGCTGTAGAACAGCAGGCACAGAGTATACACTCATACAAACCATCGAGCTTTTTTCGATCCTCAGGTGATTGCAGCCGTTCAATGGCAGGCACCGGCTCGTCGTTGATAAGATAAGGTTTGATCTTCTCGTACTGCTTGTAGAAAAGCGCCATATCCACCACCAGATCACGAATAACCGGCAGGCCTGGCAATGGACGAAGCACCAGCTTATTCTTACCCTTAACCACCCTGGACAGTGGAGTGACACAGGCCAGACCATTCGTACCGGCAATGCTCATACCATCGGAGCCACAAACCCCTTCACGGCAGGAGCGCCGGTATGTCAGTGTGGCATCCTGTTCCTTGATCAGATTCAGGACATCCAGCACCATTAAATCCTTACCCTCGGGCACATCAACGGTGAAGTCCTGCATATAGGGTTTTTTATCCGTTTCCGGATTGTAACGATAAACACTTACCAACATAACTTTTACTCTCCCTCCCCTAGTAGGTTCTCGCTTTGGGTGGGAACGCCTCCAGCGTCCTGGGTGCAAAGTTTACCTTACGCTTGGAAAGGGTTTTGCTTTCTGGACAGTATAGCGAGTGCACCAGCCAGTTTTCGTCATCACGCTCAGTAAAGTCGTTACGGGCATGGGCGCCGCGGGATTCCCTGCGCCCCTCTGCGGCAATGGCCGTGGATATGGCTACCTCATACAGGTTCTCCAGCTCCAACGCTTCAATACGTGCAGTATTGAAGGCATTGGACTTGTCCTCCAGGTGCAGCGCTTTCATCCGCTGGCCAATGTCTTCCAGCTTTTTCAAACCTGTCTGCATATTTTCGCCTTCGCGGAATACACCAAAGTGCAACTGCATTGTGTTCTGCAGCGCTTTGCGCACATCGGCGACTTTTTCACCACTTTTAGACCTGTTCAAGCGGTTAACGCGTGATAGTGCAGCTTCCACATCAGAGTCAGACGCATCAACAGTATCACACCTTTCTTTCAGGTTTTTTTCAATCTGAATGCCCGCAGCACGTCCAAAGACCACCAGGTCCAGCAGAGAGTTACCGCCCAGACGGTTAGCACCGTGAACAGAAACACAGGCGGCTTCACCACAGGCATACAAACCTTCAATCATCTGATCCTGGCCCTCAGCATCCTGATACAGTGCCTGACCGCCGACATTCGTCGGCACACCTCCCATCATGTAGTGACAGGTTGGTACCACAGGCACGGGTTTCTCCACAGGATCAACGTGCGCAAAGGTTTTTGACAATTCACAAATACCCGGCAAACGCAGGCTCAGTGTTTCAGCACCCAGGTGATCGAGCTTCAGCATGACGTGGTCTTTTTCCGGACCGCAGCCACGGCCAGCGAGAATTTCAAGTACCATGGAGCGTGCCACAACATCACGACTGGCCAGGTCTTTTGCATTGGGGGCATAACGCTCCATAAAGCGCTCACCTTCGCTGTTAATCAGATACCCCCCTTCACCGCGACAACCTTCAGTGATGAGTACGCCCGCACCGTGAACACCGGTGGGGTGAAACTGCCACATTTCCATATCCTGCATGGGAAAGCCTGCACGCAGCGCCATACCAATACCATCACCGGTATTGATCATGGCGTTAGTCGTGGATGCATAAATACGCCCTGCCCCCCCCGTGGCCAGCACCGTTGCCTTACTCCTTATATGAACGGTCTCGCCGGTTTCAATGCAAATGGCAACAACACCTGCCACCTGACCACGCTGATTCTTCACCAGATCCACAGCGTACCATTCATTCAGAAACGTAGTACCACCTTTCAGGTTGGCCTGATACAGTGTATGCAATAGTGCGTGACCGGTTCGGTCTGCCGCTGCACATGTTCTGGCTGCCTGGCCGCCTTCACCAAAATTCTTGGACTGCCCACCAAACGGGCGCTGGTAAATACGCCCCTGCTTGGTACGGGAAAAAGGCAGACCCATATGCTCCAGCTCAAACACGGCTTCAGGGCCAACAGAACACATATATTCAATGGCGTCCTGATCACCAATATAATCCGATCCCTTAACGGTATCGTACATGTGCCAGCGCCAGTCATCATTGGGGTCTTCACTGCCAATGGCACAGGTAATGCCGCCCTGGGCGGATACTGTGTGAGAGCGCGTTGGAAACACTTTGGTCACGCAGGCAGTGTTAACACCGGACTTTGTCAGCTGCAACGCGGCACGCATACCCGCACCACCACCACCGATCACGATGGCATCATAGGTCAACGTACGAAGTGCACTCATGAATTACAGTCCCCATAGAATATGCACGCCCCAGACGACGTAGCAGAACAACGCAATAAAACACACCAGCTGAACAGGGAATCGGATCAGCACCGACCGAAAACCAAAAGCTCTGTCATTCAGGTAATCGGTAGTAATGGTCCATATACCAATCCAGGCATGGACTACCAGCGACAACAAGGCTAACAGGGTAAAAATTTTCATGGAAAGGTGATCAAACAATCCTCTCCACTGTGTGTAATCCATATGGGGATTAAACAGAATATAACCGGCCAGAAAGACGGTATAAACACCAAGAATAATGGCTGAGAGCCTCTGAAGCATCCAGTCATATAACCCGCTACGGGAAAAATTGGTAATATTGGTTACCATATCCACCCCCCCGCAAGTACGATTAGAGTCGCAGAAACCAGCAGCGCAATCACTGCGCCGGTTTTGCCTGACTCTTTACCGTCACCTATATCGACATCCATTAATAAGTGTTTCACACCTGCTACAAAGTGGTAGATCAAAGCGGATATCAACACCCACACAAAAAACTTGACCACCCCGGAAGCAAACAGTGCTTTTACCGATGCGAAGGATTCCTCAGAAGCCAGTGAGAGATGGAATACATAGAGGATAGCCGCCACTCCAATAAAGAGCAGAACACCGGCAACGCGATGCAGGATCGACGTATACGCCGATAACGGCAGCCTTATGGTCGTGACGTCAAGATTGACAGGTCTTTTTCTATTCACTTGATTTGGCCCCAACGTCTAACGACGCTTACAGCATACACAGCGGAAGCTTCCTCTTGTCAGAAAAACACTTTCATACCAGGTACCACACAGCCGTTTACTGTTTTCGCCAGACAGCACACAAACCGGATGGCAGGTTCGCATAATGATTGAGAGTGCCTCCAGGATTGGAAGGAAGTCAGCAGCCCGAAGATAAATAACAAACTTTTTCATAGCGCCATGCGCTACACCTCCTGTTAAGGAAGGGCTGTTAGTATATATATTCTAACATTTGATTACAATCACCTATAAGATTTGATGAAAACCCTGATTCGGCAGGTTATGATAATCTTATTGCCATGACCTTTCCTCTATCAGAAAAAGCGAAGCTATATAGCAGTAAAAACTTATCTACCCCAGGAGCACCACAAGACTCACGCTTCATGACCCCTGTAAAAAACCTATGTTTGACAAAAAAAAAATAATATCTATAGTGGTTCCACCGTATTTCTACGATCCTGTTATTTGTCACATTCCAACCCCACACAAACTATAACGAATCATTACAGCAAAACATTACAGCAAAAAAGGAGGCCAAATGGCTGACAAAAAAGCGCTTCTTACTATTAAGGACAATGGTCAGGACAAGGTTATTGAGTTACCCCTTTATTCCGGCTCTCTTGGCCCTGACGTCATTGATATAAAATCCCTGACCGCTAACGGTCTGTTTACATACGACCCAGGTTTTGTATCTACCGCTTCCTGTGAATCTAAAATCACCTTCATTGATGGCGAAAAGGGTGTGTTGCTCCACCGCGGATACCCCATTGAACAACTGGCTGAACACTCCGACTATCTTGAAACCTGTTACCTGCTGCTATATGGAGAATTGCCCAATAAAAAAGATAAAGCTCACTTTGAAGACACAATCATGAACCATACTATGGTTCATGAACAGATGATTGACTTCTTCAGTGGCTTCCGCCGTGACGCCCATCCAATGGCCATTATGTGCGGCGTAGTTGGTGCGCTTTCAGCTTTCTATCACGACTCTCTGGATGTCACAAATGAAAGGCATCGCGAAGTAGCTGCCTACCGTCTGATATCCAAAATGCCCACTTTGGCAGCCATGGCCTATAAGTACTCCATTGGCCAGCCATTCATCTACCCACGCAATGATCTGAGTTATGCCGGCAACTTCCTGCATATGATGTTTGCCACCCCCAGCAGTGAGTATAAGGTAAATCCTGTGCTGGCTCGCGCCATGGACAGGATTTTACTGCTTCATGCCGATCATGAGCAGAATGCATCGACCTCAACTGTCCGCCTGGCTGGCTCCAGTAATGCTAACCCATTTGCCTGTATCGCTGCCGGTATTGCTGCACTGTGGGGACCTGCTCACGGTGGCGCCAATGAAGCGGTACTGACTATGCTCAACGAAATCGGCAGTGAAGCCAATATTGAGAAATTCATCGCCAGGGCAAAAGACAAAGATGACCCATTCCGTCTTATGGGCTTTGGTCACAGGGTCTACAAGAACTTTGACCCACGTGCCACCGTTATGAAAGAAACTTGTCACGAAGTCCTGAACGAGCTGGGCCTGCATGATGACCCGCTGCTGAAAATTGCCAAGCGTCTTGAATGCATTGCCTGTGAAGACGAGTACTTCATTGAGAAAAAACTGTATCCGAACGTTGACTTCTACTCCGGTATTATCTTGAAAGCACTGGGAATTCCAACAGAAATGTTTACTGTCATTTTTGCAACTGGCCGCACGCCAGGCTGGATTGCCCACTGGCACGAAATGATCAGCGGCGAATACCGTATTGGCCGTCCACGTCAACTGTATACGGGTCCTGAAAAACGTAACTTTATCACTGAAGATAAACGCTAACTGATTCTTGGGGGGGGGGTAATGAATGCCTCCCTCAACAGCAGGTTTTTGGATTTTGCAATGCCCTCTGATTCCGATGGGGGGATTCCTGTCAGTCACCCAACAGGTTTCCTGTTTCAACACGCTTTCCCTGAACAGGGATCAGGCCGCTATCCCATTCCAATGGCAAACGCACAGCATAGAAACAAAATACCGACCGGTTTTATCGAAAGCGCGTAAAACCCCGTACTTCTAGTGCCTATCTCTTAGTCACAAATCTTGAGATGCTAAAAAACCTGTCTAGCCTTTAACACTAGGGGATGCATCCATAAATTGTGGTTCAGCGGCGGGAAATTAAAAGCGCAGAAACCCGCATATAAACGACAACGATTATAGTTAAATTAAAGGGTTGATACAGGCTCTATAGCAAGGAACCACAGGACTTTAGAATATTTTTCATTGTCGTATAAAAGAAAGGCTTTCATATCAGCCTCTCTATAGTGGTTTTGTGCGACAAGCCTTGTGAAACAAGCTATTCAGGCACTTTTCCTGTTGTCCTGCCTTCAGGAATTGTGATAAAGAGATAGACCTAAAGGACGGGGATTCCTACTACCAGACGGCAATGCCCTGCCGCAACATATACCTCACCAGTAGCGGTATATGCCTTATTCGACAATCTGCTCTACCTTTCGGATTGTTGAAAAACACGGGCAGAAAGCGGAGGTATTTTACTTTTCCTGTCAGGTAGCGTAATCGCTGGAAACGCCTGACAGAAGTAAAATACTACATGGGCTTGCTCTACGCAAGCCGAGCTTGCATCCCCTCACTCAAAGTAAGGGGTTTTACGCTCGTTCGATAAAAAATACAGTCATTTTATAAAAGCCATCAAAAGATCCCACAGACAATACGATACCGGAGTGTCAATGCTGTCCCTTTTTTCCACCGAAGCACTGCTGGCATTACTGACATTAACTTCATTGGAAGTTGTGCTGGGTATCGACAACATAATCTTTCTAATCTTAGTGGTTGATCGTCTACCCGAAGCTCAGCGCAAAAAAGCACGGCTGTTGGGGCTGGGGCTGGCAATGCTCACCCGAATCGCCTTACTGCTTTCCATCACCGCAGTAATGAAGCTTAACACCCCACTATTTACCCTTATGAGCCACAGCTTTTCCGGGAGAAATCTTATTCTTCTATTCGGTGGCCTGTTTCTGATCGCAAAATCGACCCATGAGATTCATGGGAGTTCTGAGCCGGAACATCCCTCTGCTGCCCGGGGTTCTGAGAAAAACCCTCCTCGTTTTTTCCTTGTGCTGATTCAAATTGCCCTGTTCGATATTGTATTTTCACTGGACTCGATAATTACTGCCATTGGCCTGTCCCGTCACTTATGGATAATGATCACCGCTATTGTCATCTCCGTACTGATTATGATGGTGTCGGCCAATGCCATTGGTCAGTTTATAAGCACACAGCCCACTATCAAGATACTGGCTTTGAGCTTTTTGATTCTCATTGGTGTCACTCTGGTGGCTGAAAGCCTCGACTTTCACATCCCCAAAGGCTATATCTATTTTGCAATGGCTTTTTCATTGGCAGTGGAAATACTTAATATACGAATACGACGTTGGAGGCAATAGCCCGTGACAACTCACCCTGACCTTGTACCTATCACGACCGACACCTTTGATGTAGTGCTTGATATGGCCTACGCCACCAGCAATAATTTTACCGGGCAGCCAGTTTACAGGCAGCCTTTGTGCTTTTTGCACAAAAAGGCTGTTCCTTGTCTGAAAAAAGCAATACACCTGATCAAACCGCTGGGATTATCACTGAAAATATGGGATGCCTATCGCCCTCTCAAGGCACAGCAAGTCCTTTTTAACCACACATCGGACCCACTCTATGTTTCCCACCCTGAAACCGGGGCGCGCACCCACTGCCGCGGTATAGCACTGGATCTTACGTTGCTCGACAAATACGGAAATGAGCTGCCTATGGGAACAGATTTTGATGATTTCAGACCCCTTGCCCACCATGGCAATGACCAGATCTCCAATGAGGCACAAATTAACCGGCTTCTGCTTGCAGGCATCATGGCAGTTGCAGGCTTTGAACCTCTTTACAGCGAATGGTGGCACTATCAGTTACCCGATACCCTGAGTTTTCCTATCATTGACAAGAAGTCCTGCAACACAGGTATTATGTGAATAACTCAAGTTACGCAGTGCTACTACATAGTGCTACTACATAGTGCTACTACATAGTGCTACTACATAGTGCTACTACATAGTGCTACTACATATAGCGTCTATCCCGTTGGACAAGTGACTACCTGTTGTCGTTGATGGTAGCGAAGTGCGTAACTTCAGTTCCTGATTATCGTTGATGTTCTCTGATGCAGCCAGCTTGTGAAAACCGTCCGCAGTATTGAGACCTGCTTCTTTTTAACAACAGAAAAAGGACGACAGGTGGAAACTTTTTAATGACTTTAAATGACTTTATCTAAATCTGGGTTCCTAACGCTGAAAGATGATTTACCCAATGGTTGCTACTGTCCGACTTACTGATTATTACCGTATTCAACTCCCGGCGTACAACATGTCCGACTTACTGATTATTACCGTATTCAACTCCCGGCGTACAGGGTATTGCTTTCTCATACGATCAAAGGCGGCGCATTTTTCAGCCGTTGTCATCGTGCTGGCATAGCGCATCCATGCATCATCCCGCCGGATATCATAAACTGCCCTTATAAGTACAGACATTGCACGGCCAAACGATACGTCTTCACTAAAGTGAAAACCTGCTAACTCTGTTGGAGGGAAGAGCGCTTGTGTATCAACAGTTTCTTTCAACTGAAAATGCCGGCAAAACGATTGATAAACCTGTACGGTACCTTTGATTTTTCCATCCAGACTGTAACCCGCTACATGAGGGGTTGCGATATCCACCCATGCCATTAGCTCTGAATCAAAGTCAGGTTCACTTTCCCAGACATCGCAAACCACTTTCAGGTCTTTTCCACTTTTCAGGCATGCTTTTAATGCCTGATTATCCACAACCGCACCACGTCCTGCACTGATCAATACAGCCCCGTTCTTGATAGCAGCTAACCGCTGAGCATTGATCATATGATAGGTAGGGTACTGACCTTCACGGGTAAAGGGGGTATGCAAGCTAATAATATCAGCCCTGTTGATCAGCTGATCAAGCGTCACAAAGTTAACACCTGGCTTTTGCTCACACAGAGGATCACTGACCAACACCCGCAGACCCAGCGCTTCAAGCTTTGCAGCCACTCGCCTGCCGACCTGTCCAAAACCAACAATACCCGCTATTTTTCCAGATAAAGAAAAACGGTATTTTTCTGCCAGATTATCAAGTGCGGCCAACACGTACTCACTCACTGCTATGGCATTGCATCCTGGCGCGCTGGCAAAACCAATCCCCCGAGCCTTGAGGTATAACTGATCAATATGGTCTGTTCCTGCCGTTGCAGTCCCTACAAACTGCAACGATGACCCCGCCACCAATGCCTCATTCACAGGCGTGATTGATCGCACCAGCAGTGCATCGGCATCACGGACATCCACTGCCGTAATCCCTCGCCCTGGCATGGTCACAATATCAGCTATACCGCCAAAGCAGGCATCTAGCAGCGGAATATTTTCATCAGCAACAATTTTCATACGGGACGTCTTTTTCCCTGATCTTAAAGGTGACTTGCCATGTTAAGGGTAGCTACATTTCAGAAAATACCAATAGTCCGTCATTCCTGCCTTCGCGGGGATGACGTTGGTGACGCTGTTATAGCTTTCATTGCTGTGCCCCAGGTGCTGTTGACATAAGCATTCAATCTCAGTGACAGGAAAAGTGGTTTTTCCCAGGGCATGGAGATCCAAGTGAAGATATGTCTGTTTTTGACAACTTTTCCAAAGGAAAAACTCACCCCCCAATCAACGAAAACACCTCATGGCCGATATAATCCATACGTTCTCACTGCCCACGGAACAGCCTGACATGACAAAATCATCATCAGACACCAGCAATGTTGTAGACCTGTTCTCCGGTAAAACCCTGGCTAACAGTGACATGGACAAAATCATCCGTCTTGCCCCTGAGCAGGATGGCCTGGAAATGCTGTACAGTAATGACTCCAACCCCGGCAAATTATACAGCATGAAAATACTGTGCTGGGTATTGATGAAAAATGGCGATGTAGACGCCCTGATTCCCTGGCTCAATAAAGTGGTACGAGCCAGGGAACTCAATGACCCGTTAAACGGTCACTGGGAAGGGTATTATGATAATATCCATAATCAGGCTTTTTTTGACCCACCCCCCCATAAAGTCATCGAACTCAATAATGCTGAGGCTTTTTTTAAAAGCACCTCTGAGAATAAAGACCGGGTCGTGCAGGAGATTAGCGACACCATTGGCACCCATGCTGTCTTCACTGAAGACCAGTTTCAAAGCATCACTATTGTCCATATCACCAGCTGGCGACTATACAATGATGGACGCATTTACGGGATGGTCGCCGATGAAAAAAAAGTCGAAACAACCCCTGTGCTGGCAGGTGACGCCTGTTTATACCCCGTTCAGGAAAACAGCAACTTTCGCTATTTTTTCCACCATGTGATTGCCAATAAAATTAAACACGGTGATCCTGATGCCATTGCCGCTTTTAGTCATATGATTGAAAAATAGTGCCCATATGATAGTGCCCATATAACAGTGCCCACTAAAGTTGCACTCCCTTGATGGGCAGCCTCCCTTTACGGCGCTTTTCGAATCAGGTAGTAAAATCGGTTATCCCTTGCTTCTTTCTCTAATAATTCATGATCCAGAAAATTACAAAATTTTGGAATATCTCGCTGGGTTGACGGGTCTGTAGCGACAACTTTTACAACATCACCTGGTGCCATATCCCTGACTTTATTATGCAACATCATTACCGGCTCAGGACAAAACAGTCCCTGTGTGTCCAGCTCATGGGTAATGGTTAATTCACTCAAATTTCAATTCTCCTGACAAAGCCCCGGTTTAAGCCATAACTGCCGGTAATCCATCCAACGAAACACCAGCAGCAGCCCCAAACTGCGTGCTGCCATAAATACACTGAACGCCAGCCACAGGCCATTGTTCCCCCAAGGTTGGCTCACATACCATACTGGCAAAAAAAATCCTATTGTAGCGACCATCACGGTATATTGCATCATACGGGTTTGTATGGCGCCGATAAATACACCATCAAGCCAATAGGACCAGACAGCAAGCAAAGGCATCAACGCCAGCCAGGGCAAATACGCACTGGCCTTTTCCTTTACTGAAACAATATCCGTCAAGACATCCAGAATAAAGCCACCACCAAGCCAGAAAACCAGCATAAAGCCAATAGCGCAGACCAGAGAGCATAAACCCGTTGCTTTGACCACCAGCGTGAAGCGATCCACACGCTTCTGCCCCAGGGCTTCACCTGTCATTGCCTCTGCTGCATGGGCAAAACCATCCAGCCCGCTGGAGATAAATAACAGGAAATTAAGCAGTAATGCGTTGGCTGCAAGAATATCATCACCCTGCCTGGCCCCCTGTACAGTAAAAAACGCTTGAGTAAATAACAAGCATAATGTGCGAACAAATAAGTGGCGATTTAACAACAGTAAACGCTTAAATGCCCGTATATCGCGCAGCATAGCCTTTGAAAAATGGCCCGCAACAGGCTTCAGCAATTGAGCCACCAACAACAGGCCAATCAGCAGACTCACGTAATCAGCAATGACTGTTGCCAGAGCCGCCCCCTTTGTACTCATACCAAGGCCCAGCACAAACAGCAAATCCAGCACAATGTTAATACCATTTGACACCACCAGCATCAACAACGGCCCACGGGGGACTTGCATACCCAACAGCCAGCCTACCAGTGCATAATTACAAAGCACAGCCGGTGCTGACAATATACGAATATCGTAGTAAATCTGTGCTTGTTCCAAAACTTCTGCACTGGTTTCAAATCTGGGTAGCACCCAGTGCAAAATCAAAGGTGAGCACACAATCAAAGCAATGCCCAGGAACACTGCCAGTATCACCGACTGCAACAACCATTTGCGCAGCCCATCACTATTACCTCGCCCCTTTTCCTGAGCCACCAGCCCTGTTGTACCCATCCTTAAAAAGCCAAAAGCCCAGAATAGAAAACTGAATACTGTCGCACTGATAGCAACGCCCCCCAGGTAATGGGCTGCGGATAAATGGCCAAGTACAGCCGAATCCACCAACCCAAGCAAAGGCACAGAAATATTAGAAATAATGGCTGGCCAGGCAAACTGCCAGACACGCTGATACACCGATTGACGAAACAAAAAATCCTCCTTAAAAAACAAAATAAACTTTCAGTAAATCAACAAAATGAAAAAATAAAATGATACAGCCCCTGACCGCTTCCCCCACCTGTTAGTCACCCAACAGGCTTTTCTGCTTCATCACGCTTTCTCTGGATAGTGACTGGTACTTCGTCTTAAAGCACGTAACAGGAGAGTTGAGTATCATGGTAACTCCAGGTTAGAAATGACGGAGCTATTGTTACTATCCAATACCATGTGCAGCTCAGTGCTCAAAGCGCTCATTAAGCAGGAAAAAAACCAGAAATTGCCCAATACAGGAAATGTAATGCTGGTATTCTTCTGGCCATGGACGAAAACAATAACCCACTGACGCATGATCAAGTTGACAAAGTTTTCTGTGTCAGAGTACTTAACATTATCCGCCTCCGACAACGACAACGACAACGACAACGACAACGACAACGACAGGCTTGTCCAATACCCCACATAACTTCAATCAATCAAAAAATACTGGCTCTACCGGCTGGCATTCACCGCGAAAAAAAGCCGACTCTTCACACATAGCACCATCTTTAAAAAGACAATAGCTGGTAATCTTTCCATCAATATTGCGCATTAATAACGAATTACCCCCATGCGTCTGACAATACTCTGCAGCAGGATTAGACATAGCAAACTTCACTGGTCGCTTTTCTTCTGCCACAGTCACACATCCAGAAAGCATAGCTGTCACAACAACCAGCATTATGGTTTTCATACAAACTCCTTGCTACAAACACTCGGTTAGTCTAATCATCCACTTCTCTTTTTAACAGCAGTAAGGCAGAAACAGACACCGCATCCTGGAGAATAAACTGTCTCACTGCCTCACAAAAGCAACAACCTGTCGGGCGGCCTCTTCAAGGTGCTGCTGATGGGTATACCCTGAGGCTTTCCTGGGCTTTAAGTCATGGTCGCCATCGGGCAACCAGTGGATATTAATTTTGCTCGATAATTCATAGTGGCTGACCGTTTCCCTGTTCCCCATGGTATCCCGCTCCCCTTGAACAATCAGGTGGGGCACCTGAGTACCCGTTAAATGGGCAGTTCTTGGTTTATCCTGTTTACCTGCTGGATAAAAAGGATATCCAAAGCAAACGACACCTGACACAGTCGCTTTATTTCCATACTCTTCCGTCAGTTGGGAAGCCATCCGCCCACCCATTGACTTTCCCCCGATAAACAACGATATGTCGGCTTGCTTCCTTACTTTTTCAATTTGTTCCCGCCAGGCATCTAACAGCACGGCCTGTCTGTCAGGTGGCCTACGCTTGCCTGTCTGAGCCATCTTCTGCATATAGGGAAACTCAAAGCGCACGACCGATAGTCCCTGATCACACAGTAGCTGCGTTACTTTTTTCATAAAAGGCGATGACATTCCGGCACCAGCGCCATGCGTCAAAATCAACACAGGGCTATCCTTCGCAGTCCGATTCCAGATAGTATGATTGTCCATTTATCCACTCCACTATAGTCACAATAATGTGGACACTTTCATGCAGCTATAGCCCCGTATTTACTGAACCGGTGATAAGTGTCCATGGTTTTTCCATCATTCATGGTAATCCCTGAGTCATCAAAAACGCTATACATCCATTGTTGGTTGAACTGTTGGTTGAACTGTTGGTTGAACTTATGGCGTTTCCAGATGGTAATGGATATCACTTGTTTGAGGTTGTCATTTAATTTGTGCCCTTGTCTCTTCTGTCTTCCAACTTCAATAGATTGAGGGCTGAAAAAGAAGGCAGACTACTTCGCGGCAATTTTTACCCCTCACCCTTCAGAAGTTTCGCAGCTAAATCAGTGAACTTATCCAAATTTTTACTATCAATTACAGCAGGTGACTGCCTGGGTTGGCTCAATCTTGTTATTCACCCATCAGGTGGGTATGGTCAATCGGTCAATGGGAACAACCATAAGATCTGCGGCTGCTTTTGTGATTTCAACGGAGTCATTCAGGATCAACCGCCTCTGGATTCTGGCGCCTCTGGCAATGGTTCGTTGAGAAAAGACGACCCAGCCGAACTGAGGTGTATCCACTTTCTTCAGGAAGAAGATGGAAAGCCTCTTACCTTCATCAATCCGTTTTATTGATGAAGGCTAAGGGAGTCAGTGCCAAATGAGATCACCTTGCCTTATTGACTATTGCCACTTGCCTCGTTAGTAAAATCTAGGATTATAATTGTTGGCTTATATTCTGCCCGATAACACGTGATCTCAGGAGCGATACGATGAAAGATGCACAACCCAACATGGTTTTTCTGAAGGACTATCAAGCACCCAATTACTGGATTGACAAAACGGATCTTGTCTTTGATCTCCGTGAAGACCATGCCATGGTAACGGCCACCTTGTTGGTGCGGTTAAATGATGATGTTGAAGGTCTGCCAGATCTGGTGCTTAGCGGGGTTGACCTGGAACTCAAGGGTATCAGTATGGACGGTCGCCCTTTATCTGACAGTGATTACACCGAGCTATGCGGTCAATTATGCGTGAAAGTTGAGCGCCAGCGGTTTTGTCTGGAAATAACCAACCAAATCAAACCCCAGGAAAATACCTCACTGGAAGGTTTATATCTGTCTAATGGGATGTTTTGCACCCAGTGTGAAGCCGAGGGCTTTCGCAAAATTACCTATTACCTTGACCGGCCTGATGTGATGTCAGTGTTCTCTACCAAAATTATTGCTGATAAACATCGCTACCCGGTACTTTTATCCAATGGTAATGATGTGGCACGGGGAGACGCCGGGGAGGGGCGCCACTGGGTCAAATGGGAAGACCCGTTTAAAAAGCCCAGCTATTTGTTTGCACTGGTCGCTGGCGATTTACAGGTGGTGGAAGATCGGTTTCATACGATGAACGGTCGCGACATTTGTCTGCGTATTTTTACAGAGGCGTATAATATCGATAAATGTGATCATGCCATGCGGTCACTGAAGAAGGCCATGAAGTGGGATGAAGACGTCTATGGTCGTGAATATGACCTGGACTTATTTATGATCGTAGCGGTAGACCACTTCAATATGGGCGCTATGGAAAACAAAGGGCTGAATATCTTTAATTCCTCCTGTGTCCTCACTAGTGCGAAAACCGCAACAGATAGCCGTTATCAGCGGGTAGAGGCTGTTGTGGGTCATGAATACTTCCATAACTGGTCAGGTAACCGGGTGACCTGCCGTGACTGGTTCCAGCTAAGTTTAAAGGAAGGTTTTACGGTATTCCGTGACAGTGAGTTCTCTGCGGATATGAACTCGCGAGGCGTAAAACGTATCAAAGATGTCAGTGTGCTACGTACTGCACAGTTTGCTGAAGATTCAGGCCCTATGGCCCACCCTGTTCGGCCAGAGTCATTCATTGAAATTTCTAATTTCTACACCCTGACAATTTATGAAAAAGGGGCAGAAATCGTGCGGATGATTCACAGTATTTTGGGTGCTGACTTGTTCCGCAAAGGTTCTGACCTGTACTTTGAGCGCCATGATGGACAGGCGGTGACCTGCGAAGATTTCGTGAAGGCCATGGAAGATGCCAGCGGCAAAGATTTAACGCAGTTCCGCCGGTGGTACAGTCAGGCAGGCACGCCGGTTTTGGATGTTTCCGATGCGTTTGATGAGGCAACCGGTGACTACACGTTAACCATCAGGCAGAGCTGCCCGCCAACACCGGGGCAGGACACCAAGAAGCCTTTTCATATTCCCGTGAAAATCGGGTTGCTTGATCATGGGGGGCAGCCTGTAGTATTAAATGCCGAGGGCCGCGATGAGGTTATTCTGGACATTCGGCACGCAGAAGAGACATTCACCGTTAAAGGACTTTCAGCCAAACCGCTGCCTTCATTGCTGCGAGGCTTTTCGGCACCTGTACGACTGAATTACCCCTATTCTACAGACGATCTGATCTTTCTGATGCAGCATGATGCGGATAGCTTTAACCGCTGGGATGCCAGCCAGCGGTTGGCCATGGCAGAAATCAATAGTGTGATTGAAGCGCTGGGTAATCATCAGCAGCCGACGATTAATCCTGCGCTGATCTCTGCTTTCGGTGAAGTGCTTGCTGATAAGTCGCTGGATCAGGCGGTTAAGGCAGAAATGCTGAATTTGCCATCAGAAGCCAGTATTGCCGAACAGCATCAGGCCATAAACCCGGACTTGATTTACCGTGCCCGTAAAAGGGTAAAACATGCCATTGCTAAAACACACCAGATGGCCTTATTGGCGCTGTGGAAAAAACTCAATGTGAATAAGCCTTATCAACCTGAGGCAGCGGATATTGCTGAACGTGATTTGAAAAATACCTGCCTGGGGTATTTGGTTGCACTGGATAATTTGCAGTATCTGGAGCTGGCCTCAGATCAGTATCGCCAGAGTGGCAATATGACAGATCGGTCAGCAGGCCTGGTAGCAGTGGTGAATGCAGAACGCCATGAGCAAGGGCTGATTGACACGCTGCTGGATGATTTTCTCGCCGCCTACCGGGGTGATGCCAATGTGATGGATCAATGGTTCAGTGTGCAGGCCAGCAGCCCAAGACTGGGAACCCTGGCTCATGTTCGCTCACTGATGCAGCACGAGCAGTTTGATCTCGGTAGCCCCAATAAGGTTCGCGCACTGGTGGGTGCCTTTGCCCAAAATATGGTGCAGTTCCATAAAATCGACGGCAGTGGCTACCAGTTTCTGGCTGACCTGGTCATTGAGTTTGATCGCAAGAACCCTCAGCTGGCCGCCAGGTTAATCCAGCCGCTCACTCGTTGGAAAAAGTATGAGGCTTCCAGGCGACTACCAGGCACCTATGAAAAAGGCATTGGCGTCAATCAAGACAGTACCTGATTTATCGACGGATGTTTTTGAAGTTGTGACTAAGAGTTTATCATGAGGTAGTGCTGTAAGGCGGGCACAATGGATTGTCAGGCACCACTTCAGCCTGCTTTTAAGTGGGTAATTAACCATTAATCCCTGCACCCGGGATACAGCAATGACTATTGATGGTGAGATGATGGTGAGATGATGGTGGGAAGTCTGGCAATCGTGTGAACGCCACTGGATATGAGCAAAAGCTCACAAAGTATCAACGTCGGTGTCGCAGGTGAGAAAAGGGTCTGCTAATACCAATGGCCTGTTTTAACGACGCTGGTGTGCTGACAATCTGAACACCAGCCCTGCGTTGAAACGCCTCGTAATAGCGCAGTTGAAAGAGTCGATGGGTATTCATTCTCCATGTTTGACGATCCGTCTTTTAAGACGGCTTTCAGGGTACACTCTTCTCTTGTTTTCAGAAGCTGTTCATGATCTTTCTGCAGAAGCGAAAATGCGAGAAATCGACTATTTTTTTCCATTATTCGAGGCGCATAGTAGAGCTATATAACAAGGAAAGGTGGAAAAGAGCAGGTTTATCAACGTTTTCGGTCTGTAACAAAGATTATGAACAGCTTCTCAGAGAGTAAAGGATTTTTTATGAAAAAAACTATGACTTTATTACTGGCCGGATTCGTTGTGTTACCGGTCAGTGCTGACTGGTCATCTATTAAAGAAAAGGCGCAGACGCTGGGCAGCGATGCAGTGAGTTTAAGTAAACATGCGTGGGACAGTAGTGTCGAGTGGAGCAAAGGCACTCTGGAAACCAGTGGTCAATGGATAACAGAGCAGGAAGCCAGGCTCAACACGATGTTGGCGCCAAAAACGCCGAAGGAAGCCCGAACAGCACTTGATACCATGGCGAATGTTGCCCTGGCCAGGTTGTTTAAAGAACAGGCCGGAGCAAAGGGGCTGTTTGACAGTGCCTACGGCTACGTGGTGTTTGATTCCCGAAAGTTCTCCCTGTTATTGCATGTTAATGGTGGATCGGGTGTGGCAATAAACCGTAAAACCGGTCAGCGGACGTATATGAATATGCTGGGAGCGGGGTTGGCCTTGGGGATTGGCGGAAAGTTTTATCAGGAGATTATCGTATTTCAGGATAAGAAAACCTTTGATCACTTTGTTGATAATGGCTGGAACAAGGGGTGGGAAGGTAGCGCTGATATGAGTGCTATTGCCTGGACCGGGGATGCTGAGTTATCGTCACAGTATAATGGTGGCCTGGCCGTGTTTGTATTAAACGATAAAGGACTACTGCTGGATGCCAGCATTTCAGGGAGTAAATACTGGCAGGATGATGCGCTGAATAAAAAATAAGATTCATGGATCAGGTAAGCACGGATGCAAAAGATGGAAGGGCAGGACAATGCCTTGAACGCTGGTCGGTTAGGTGTACTGGTAAGTTCACAGACGGGGATGGGAGCATTGATTAATGGTTTGCAAAAAGCCAATGAAGGTTTTTTGCAGGCATTGATTCGTTATAGCCGGTTTCAGCATATTGACTGCTTTGTTGATGATACATTGATAACCGTTTTTCAGCAGCGCTGGCAATCCTATATCAAACATTATGCCAGTGCCAGGCAGATTGACTTTGTGGGTGCCAGTCGTTTGCCCAGTTACCTTTCAGCCTTTAAATATACTGCCTTTCATAAGGGTGACCCCTATATTTCGTCACTGGCGGAATTGCGTAAACAGTGTGATTGTCGCCATTTTGCTATTACCGGTCGGGCACACACGTTAAGTACCGATGTGACATTGTCAAAAACAAGGGATTTGTTGTTATCTCCCCTTCAGCCCTGTGATGCTATTATTTGTAGTTCCAATGCTCAGCAACAGGTACTGGAGAGGCAGTTGGCCCTGGCATCTGCGGGGCTTAAGCAATATACAGGTAAAGCCTTAAACTACAGTGGACAATTAGCCTGTTTACCACTGGGTGTTGATGATGTCTCTGAGAGCGTTGGCGATAAATACGAATGCCGAAAGGCATTAGGTTATCCGAAAGACAGCTGTATATTGCTGTGTGTCGGGCGTTTTTCATACCGTGATAAAATGGATTTGTACCCACTGTTTATAGCAGCCAATGATTTATTGGAAGACCGTGGCATTACAAATTTTCTGATTGTGCTTGTTGGGCAGGGAGATGCTTCAGGGGGTTATATTCAGGGATTGCTGCAACTGGGCTATGACTTAAATCTGGAAGGGCGTATACGCTTTGAACTCTCTGCCGATGATGAGAGAAAGCATTTGATATTTCAAGCTGCTGATATCTTTGTGTCAATTGCTGATAATGTGCAGGAGAGCTTCGGGATTGCTCCGGTGGAAGCCATGAATTATAGCCTTCCTGTTGTATTATCGGACTGGAATGGTTACAGGGAGCTGGTGGTTGAGGGTGAGAGTGGTTATTTGACAGAAACCCTGTCCACCAACCTTGATTTTCTCAGTGTACCAATGAACAGTGTTCAGGCTGGCCTGGGGCATATGATTGAAGCACAGGGGACGGCTGTTAATGTTAAACATCTGACGGATTATTTACAGGTGCTGATCTGTCAGCCGGAAAAGCGCAAGGCCATGGGCATGCTGGGCAGAGCACGAGTTATGGCACGGTATCATTGGCCTTTGCTGATTGAACAATACCACGGTATTGTTGAGCGCCTGCAGCAAGGGAGGGATGAGGCTGTCGGTGAACATATCGTCGAACCGCAGGGAGCCTACTACCATACTATTTTTCAGCATTACCCTACACGCCACTTAAGCCCTGATGACTATTTGAAAAGTACTGATCGCGCTCTTCGCATTTTGCTGGGGGATGAAACGGAGGTTCATTTTCAGGAAATTGACCATCTGATTGATAAGTTTTTGCTGAGTCAGGTCATTATGTATTGTTTATCAGGTGTAAAAGTGCAATCGGTATACGCTGCATTTCCACAGGCACAGTCACTGCCTTTTATTCTTGTCTGGTTATGCAAATACCAGTGGCTGGACTGTATGACAGAAAAGCCGTCGTTAACAATACCGACTATTGCGCCGGTGAACCTTCATGGGAGCAAATGGGTGAAGGGGGTGAAGGGGGTTGTTGAGGACAGCCTGAAGGGTGTTGATTGCCTGAGAAGAGACTATCTGCGACCCATCATGGGCTGGTTGGCGACACAGATTAAACGGCGAGTTGGACAATATACACCGGATGACCAACTGTTAAAACAAATCCTTCAACTCCAGTTGGTTATGTTGGATGAGAAACTGCTACAGGCTATCGGCTGGTTTGGAGAAGAGCGTGGATTAACGATTTACAATGAAGTGATGGTGGCGTTGAGGAAACAGGGTGGTTTTTGTGCCTTGCAACACCGGTATCCTCATTGGTTTCGCCTGGGAAAAAGGCTCTGTTTAAGAGCGTTGCGAAGCATTTCTCAGATAATTGAACGGACTTTTCATGATTTGCCTGCAATTAATCAACGGTTCAAACCTATATGGCATCATCCTGCCAGTCGGGTTGTACATATTGATGCGCCACTGCGTGTAGAATATCTGTCTGTTGTCATCCTGACATTTGATAATTCTGAGAAGCTGGTTTATAAAAACAGGGATATTCGCATGAATAGCTATCTGGTGGATCATCAAAGTCCACGAGGGGAAAGTCTTGCAGAAAAACTGAATAAATGGCTTGAGGCATTTCCAGGCATTGGCACCTATAGTCTGTTGCCACGGGAAGTACTGCTAAGAAAAAAGAAGGTTCATTATGGATTTGTGCAGTATATTTCAGGTTCAGATGAAGGGATAGTGCTCAATCATGAGGAGGGTAAACACTATTACCAGCGGTTAGGCGTACTGATTGGATTTGGGTTAATGCTGGGAATGACGGATTTACATACGATGAATGTTATTTCCTCTAACGTAACGCCCTACCCGATCGATTTGGAAAACATCTTTCAAAATGATGCACTGCAGGCACTGGAGCAGGAAGTGGAGAATCCAGCCAAAGCTTTTATGAGGGGAGTCAGTGGTACAAGTCTTGATAAATTATGTGTTTTCGATTTTTTCCAGAATTTTTATTCCTGCCGGGCTCGCCTGGGATCAGTGAAAGTAAAAGCACATAAAATAGGTTTTGACGATCAGATTGAAATACGACCGGCGTTAAAAAACAAAGTAACTATTGGTCATAGAGACAATACGGATAGAAATGAGCAGGCTCTGGTTGCGGGCTATGGACAATACATTTCTGAAGGTATCCGCGCTGTTGTGCGTGTCTTATGTCAGCATCAGATGGAATGGTTGACTGCTCTGGACCGGTGCTCTTCCCTTCAAGTGCGTTTTCAGCCCATTATGCGTTATGCTGATCTGACGAAACAGGTTAGCCACTTTCATACTTTTTCCGGGTTTCAGCGGTTATCATACCGACAGTTGCAACACTATTTTTACCGTTCTGCATCGCGCTTATGTACAACAGGTGTCGAAGTTCAGCGTTGGACCCCAGCCCATTGGCAGGAATCTGTGACCGACCTCGTTGATGCCATGGCAAGGCAGTGGTTAAAAGGGTGCCAGGGGCGTTTTGTCAAATACCCCGGGCAGTGTCATGCCTGTCTACGGCAAAGTGATGGTTCTGTGGTGCAAACAGGCAAGCCCGGTGCCGCCTATTTTGCCGATACTGCTTTAGAGCAATTGAAAAAAAGCGTTGTTCAGCTGGCATCAGATGATGAAAAGCGAGAGCAGTTTCTGACGTTACTGACAAGTGCATTGGAAGCATGGCTTAATGACTCACTGCAACCCCGTGTCAATGTGGAGCAACCTGAAAGGGCTGAGGCTGTTTTTGCTGCTGAGCTGGCTCTGTGAGCGTTATTTTTATCAGCTCCAGGCAATATACAACCTAATTGCTGTGAATATGCTCCAGAATCTGGTTAGCCATATGAATAGCAGCACCATCGTTGCTGTCTTTTATTTCATGGAGGCACGCCTCGCATTCCTTATTATGCCCGTCGAGCATCAGGGCCAGACCTATAAAGGCTTTGACCGCTGCATTGTCAGGGTCCTTTGGCAGCGTCTGTCGTTGTAGCAAGGCAATAGCATGCTGGTATTTTTTCTTATTGATAAACTCCAGGGCATAGCCAATATCAGGCAGTACACTTTTTGGTTTGGCAGTTTCAATACCTGCAAAAATAGCAAAAGCCTGCTTTCTTAATCCGGAAGTACTGGCCATAAAACCGATGTCTGCCAGTTTTTTTACCAGGTCGTCAGATATCATATAGTATGCTCCTGCTCATTATCGTTTAAATAGACTTATATTTTCTGTATAATACTTTGAAGGGTATCCTTGATGGATTTAATGATTCCAGATCGCAAGCCTTCAACAATCATGTATTTATTAAACTGCACCTGAAAATTAACCATGTCTTGAGTACTGTTTGGATCCATTGCATCGATCCTTGCTTTTAGTTGTTCATCCAATAGTTTTGCCTGTTCACCAAATTGCTTTTGAACGTTGTCGAAGTTGAAACCTTCTCGTGCACCCGGCTGTGCTGCCGGACCTCCATTTAAAGTATCATTATAATCATGCATGGTTGTGCTCCCTTTTTATTCAGGTGTTCAATAGATTATTTTATTCGTGATGTTTTTTCATGGTGGGCTTTCCAGGCTCTGGAAACTGTTTCTCCTGCTGAAGAAATGCTTAGTATGATTGAGTCAATGCGCCGGTATTCTTCTGGTGAGGCTCCTTCAGTTCTCAACTGTTTGAGTCTGGTCATTTCATTAAATAGTTCTTGCAGTAATTGATCTCGAAAATAGCCTTCTTTGTCGTGAATCAAACGTATTTCCAGATCTGAGATCTGTAGGGGTTCGTTGTCATTGCCTGGTTTGGCCACTGGATTTTCCTCCTAGCAGGTATTTAATTGATTGGGTACCTCTACTGAGTAACAGGTAGTCCAGGTTGATATCTTCAATGATATAGCCATTATCAAGTTTGGCACCGATCAGATATTTTCCCCCGTCGTCCATAATGATGTAAGGGATGGAACCCATACTGACGCCGCGCACAGCAATTTCTACAGTGGTATTGCGCTTTTGAGTATTCAGGCGGGTGGCTATAAACACATTATTGTCTGAGTCATGAACAATCCCTCCCGCTGTATCAAGCTGACTGACTTGCCCTTGATTGGTGGCAATGATGACTGCGGGCTGGTTGTTGTAGCGTGTTGTGAAACGTGTAGCGACTTCCCTGAGTTTATAATCCTGCCCTTCATCCGTCAGTAACCCCTGGATCAATATTTTTCCCGGGCGTTCGATAATGTGTACCCTTGATGCCAGACCTTTGTCCCGGATCATGGCCTTTAAAATGTTGAGCCGTCCACTCTGGTTTTCAACCTGGTCAACAATCGATTGCAAGCCATACACTTCTTCTGTGAGCATGGCGCTGACTTTATCCAACTGGTCTGCTGAAATAACATAGCCGGTTAAAATCAGTGAGCCAGGTGTATTGTCAGTCTCGACGTTAATATTTTTATAGCCTCGACTTTTCAGCAGTGCTTCAGCATTGGCCTGCATTTCATTCATAACAATGACCTGGGAGCGGTACGACAGCCGGTTGTCTTGTAGTGCTTTGATCAGCGCATCCTTTTGTTCCCGGCTCTGGGTATAACCGGTCATTAATAACGTGCCATCGGGAAGCGGGCGAAACTTGATATCTTTGAGTTGTAGCCGATTTTTAAGACCTGTGGCCCGATCAACAGGGCTAATTGTTGCCACAGGACTGACTTCTTCTGTTTCAGAAAATAAGTAGACGCCAAAAGCTGTCATTAACAGAAGAAATAGAGCAGGGAGTGCAATAAACCACTTAGGATCAACGCTTAAGGTTTCTTCGTCTTCTGCACAGGCGGGTGGTGTTTCAGTTTCATCAGTAGTGACAGCCTCTATATTATCGGTAGCAGGGTCCGGAAAATCATTATTCTCATAGGGGTTATCAGCAGTTTGCTCTTCTGCTTTTCTGATCTCGGGAACCGCCATGTCTGGCCAGCTGTCATTGGCAGGCCCCAGCGCAATATGTATACCGCCAAAAGTGATAACGTCAAATGCTGATGGTGTGAGCATTTGATTGCCTGGTTCACCATTTTCACCATTTTCACCATTTTCACCATTGAGGTAGAGAGGGTGAGGGTTATCTGTGCTGATGGAAAATTGTCCATCGTCGCTGATGGTAAGGGTTATTTCCATGTCACTCAGGCTGGCATCACTGAGAATTAAATCACAGTTTTCAGTATTTCCCAGGCTGTATTGTCCCGGCTCCAGAGGGATCTCTGCACCAAGGTGGTTACCTGACAGGATTTTCAGGTAATAGTTACTCATGACCAGAGTTCCCTTTCATAGTTTGCCTGAATACTGTTAACCCTGAGTATTTCTGCACTATTGTTATCTTGTGTTATCTTGTTACTTTTTTTTAACTAGGTTAAATGACCTGTACAACCGTGTTTCTGTAAATGGAGCCTCAATCTATACAACAGGTAGCTCCCTGTCTATAAAGACACCATAAGTTTGTGATGACTCTGAGGATATCGGCTGCTGGAGTCTATACTATAATTTGCAAGCAACGTATTGTATTTATTAATCTAATTTAAAGCTGGCTGTGGGTTATACGGTGCACGCTCTTTGTGGGAGATGTTTTAGCAACCCGATGCATGCGTAACGGTCAGCTCACTCAGACAGTGTTTCACATTCCATGGGTAAGGGATTGTGAAAGCCTGTGGCAAACAGCCATAATAAAAACAGTGTAACAAAGGGCAAGGTTTTATGGATGGAAATTTTTGGAGTGGTAAGCGGCCAGCTGGAGTTATTGATGATATCAATCCTGATCAGTATGCCAGTGTTCTTTCTGTGATTGAAGGTACGTTGTCAAATCATGCAACCAAGCCAGCCTTTACGGGAATTGGGCATACGCTGACGTTTGCAGATATCGATCGATACAGCAAGCGATTTGCCAGTTATTTGCAAAACCATACTGATTTAAAACCTGGAGACCGTATCGCTGTTCAGATGCCTAATCTCGTGCAGTTTCCTGTTGTTGTTTATGGTGCAATTCGAGCGGGGTTGGTGGTGGTCAATACCAGTCCCCTCTACACCGCCCGGGAAATGCTGCATCAGTTTAATGATTCAGGGGCAAAGGCGCTGGTCTTTATGGATGTTTTTGGACACCTTGTGGAAGAGATTGTGCAGGAAACAGGTATCAAACATTTGATTTGCACCCACCTGGCAGATATGCTGCCAACCCCTAAACGTCAATTGATAAATTTTGTCGTCAGGCATATCAAAAAGATGGTAAAGCCTTTTACCCTTGATGAGGCAGTACCTTTTTTAACGGCCTTACAGAAGGGGGTTAAATCCCGTTATGCTCCGCCGCCTCCGGTTTCGTCCGACGACCCGGTGCTACTGCAATACACTGGCGGTACAACCGGTGTTTCAAAGGGTGCCATTCTCACCCAGAGAAATCTGATTGCGAATATGCTTCAGGCCAGGGCGGTATTGTCTCAGCAGGACAGTCAGGGAAGCACTTTACTAAACCATGGAAAAGAAATCATTATAGCACCGTTACCTCTGTATCACATTTATGCTTTTACGGTGCATCTGTTGTGTCTTCCGTTAATGGGCAACCATAGTATCCTGATTGCTAACCCCAGGGATACATCAACGTTTATCAAGTTTATCAAGCCGTGGAAGTTTACCGGGTTTATCGGCTTGAATACATTATTTGTCAGTTTGTTGAATCATCCTGAATTTGCCAGGTGTGACTTTTCCAGGCTGAACTTTACGCTATCTGGAGGAACTGCCCTTCAGGAAGATGTGGGGAATCGCTGGCAGTCATTTACTGGTTGTAAAGTATCTGAGGCCTATGGACTAACGGAGTGTTCGCCTGCCGTCTGCATTAACCCCATTGGAGAACAGTCACAGTTGGGAACAGCTGGACTGCCTGTTCCCGGGACGTTGTTGAAAACGGTGGATGAACAGGGCAATGAGATGCCATTGGGTGAACGTGGCGAACTGTGTGTCAAGGGTCCTCAGGTCATGAAAGGTTATTGGCAGCGTCCTGAAGCCACAGCAGAGGTGCTTGATGATGAGGGCTGGTTGAAAACCGGTGATGTGGCAGTTATTCAGGAAGATGGTTTTGTAAAAATTGTTGATCGCCTTAAAGATATGATTCTGGTGTCTGGCTTCAATGTTTACCCCAACGAGATTGAAGACGTGGTGGCAGGTAATGAAAAAGTAGAGAATTGTGCTGCCATTGGCATACCTGATGAGAAGACGGGTGAGAAAGTCAAACTGTTTGTCGTGCCTTCTGATAGTAGCCTGACCTCAGAAGAAGTGGTTGAATACTGTCGTGCGCATCTCACGGCGTACAAGGTGCCAAAAGATGTAGAATTCCGGACGGAGTTGCCTATGACACCCGTTGGCAAAATTTTGAGAAAGGATTTGAGAAGAGGTGTTGAGTTAAACGAATACCAATAGCCTCTTCTAACCACTGTAATAAGCATGAAAAACTGGACGTCAGAACAAGGCGAAATGATGAGTAAAGCCCGCTATTGCAAGGCGTTTCAACGCGGGCTGGCGTTTAGTTTGCTGGCGCAATAGCAATAGTAGTGTAGTTAGAACAGGCAGTTGGTATTACATGCCTGGGCTTCCATTGATCAGGTCAATAAAGCATTAACTCTGGTAATCTTTTAAGGCGGTTTTCAGGCAGATTGCTGCTGGTTATTATATTCAGGGAAATAATGTTGGAGTATTTCCGGCGTATCTTTTAATGCTTCCAGTGCTTCCTCCCCAGAGGATGGTGTAATACGGGTATGTTTTAGCTTCAGATAGTGAATTTCCGCATCAAACCAAAACCAGTGACCTTCTTCAGTACGACATAATGCCCTGACTGAATAATTCGGCGAAGGAACTAAAGGCAAAGCAATATTTCTATGGAGTGAGCGGAGAACTACAGTAGAATCCATACACGCATATTTTACACCATTATAGATTCGCTCGAATCGGTCAAAAGCATCCCCTATCAGTTGTTCTGCTGCCTTATCCTGGCGCTCACTGAGGTAATACAGTGCAAAAGCGCCGAGGATAATGACGAATACACTCTCCATATTTTCTACCTCTTGTCTGTAATGTTGCAGGTTTTCTTGTTTTTCGGTAGACCCTTATATGTATTTAACACACAACTATGGTGAAGTCTCCATGCAAGTATAAAAAAATACAAATTTACAATTTCCAGTCGGCCACCATTTGTTTAGCAATTGGACGATAGGTGTCTTTTCCATAGAGGGCATCAATCAGTTGAAATGCAAAATCCAGGGAGTTGCCGGACCCTTGTGCAGTAACCACCCGGTGTTGTGAGTCGACGACAACCAGTTGAGCGGGCTGCACCATCGCACCCTCCAATTTATCCATGAGTGAGGGGTGGCAGGTGGCCCTGACATTATCAAGTAAGCCGTGTGTTGATAAAACAATAGCGGGTGAGGCACAAATAGCAGCGTACCAACGTCCGGCTTTTTGTTGTTCTTTAAGGATACTGGTTAAAAATCTGCAGTCTCTCAGGTGTTGGGCACCAGGCATGCCGCCTGGCAATGCAATTAGCTGATAATGTTTCTGCAAGCAACTCTCAATAGGGCAGTCTGCTTTTAGCTGGATATTTCTTGAGCCAGTCACCGCTAAAGTACCGTTAGCATTGCAGCTGGCAATGGTGACTTGTGTACCGGTACGCCTTAACGTATTAATAATCGTAGTAGCTTCAATTTCTTCACAGCCATCCGAAATGGGAACAAGAGCATGGCTTGACATCGTAGAACCTCAATAACAATATCATTGAGCGACGGCAGGCACACGTTTGTGTACTGCCTGTACGCGCCCCGTTGTTTTACTTTCATCGAATAGCTCAGGGTCAAAAATCCCGCCAGAGCGTTAGCTTGGTGGAGCAAGTAACCGCAGGCATTACGAAAAGCTTTGCCTCGAAGGTTGTGTCGCTCAGGTGGCGTTCACTCGCCACCTGAAGCATGTGGAGCGAAGCGACATCCTTATTGACTAAGCCAACAAAGCAAAGCGTTACCAAAGCGCTGATATGGATTAGCGTCTCAATTAGGCTCTATTAATTTAGCAGAGGATGGAGCAGCCTTTCTTAAGGGTTTTGTAAGTTTTTCAACGAAAGTGCCGCCTTCAGTATAACCCTGGTGATAATCCGCGACTATCCGCGACTAAAGATGCCCTGTTCCGCGAATGACGGCCTGTACTTAAAGGTTTTTTGGTGCAATCTGAAAGAAGTTGACGCCTGGCTCTTGCTCGAGTGCACGCGAGTCGTCAAGGCTGCTGTTATAAATCCTGTGCTGCCGCTGGACCATCCTGGAGACAGCAGGTTGGTTTCTGTATTGCCAAACCAGAATGCGGCTGCTTGTGGCTGCCTTTCTTATAATCAACAGGCCGGGTTCTGATTAGAGTAATATCCTGAAAGCCATCGGTCAGTGCCATTATGCAGACTTATCTACGCCGTCGACATGAATGCACGACGAATCGTGTCTAACTCCACGCTTGTGTAGGGTTTTGGGTCGAGCTGTAACGTGTCTCGACCATAATTATCAAGGTTCAAACTCGCACTGTAATCCCTATCATGCAAAGTTTTACATTTCGGACATCGCCACTGGCGATCGGACAAAGCGATATTGTCGTTTATGTAGTTGCAAGTATGAACCGCACACTTTTTCGAGCTGGGAAAGAACCGATCTGCAATCACAATCTGGCATCCTCTCAGCTCTGCCTTGTATTCGACAAGCTCTCTCAGCTTGCCGAAACCTGCGTCACTGATTGCTCTTGCCAGTTTGCGGTTTTTTACCATGCCTTTTACATTCAGGTTTTCCATGGTGATTATTTTGAATCTTGACGTCAAATAATCACTTACCTCATGTATTACGGCTGATCGCTGGTTACTGATCCGGTAATGAAGTTTTGCAACTGCCCGCTTGGCTTTCGCGTAACGGTTGCTTCTCTTTATTTTGCGGCTTAACGCTCTCTGTTTCCTGTTAAGGCGTTTCAGAGAGTGTTTCAGTTTCTGATTAGCAGCAAAGGTTTTGCCATTCGAACAAATAGCTAAATTTTTGATGCCAAAATCAACGCCTACAGACTCATTGCTTTGTGCTTTTGGGTCGTAGTCTTGAGTGTCTACCAAAATAGAAGCGAAATACTTTCCGGCTCGCTTACTGATCGTCACCTGACAGGGTGTGCCCGTGAATCTCAGTTCCTGGCGCATTTTAATTTTGGTTTTCAGTTTCTCAATGCGAAGTGTTCTGCCGTCAACATGGAACTTGGGTTTTTCTCTCAGAGAAAAACTATCGTGTAGGCCTCGCTTCTTGAATCTTGGGTAACCTGCTTTTTCTCCTCTCTTCACCCGACGAAAGAAATGAGTAAAGGCGTTATGAAGATCGTCGACTGTATTTCTCGTTACACGTTGACTGACTTCGGCATACCAGGGGAACTCAAGCCTGAGTTCTTTGTATTTTTCATTCGCAGCCTTCTTTGACCACTTAACGCCTTCTTGATTGAAATGTGCTAATAGTTGATTGAACGCATGACGACGAGAACCACAAGCCCTGTCAAGATAATCGGCTTGTTGTTTTGTCGGTCTGAGTTCAATCTTGTGAGCTAACAACATCTTGCAAAGTCTCAAGCATCTTTTTGTGTTTCTTGCTTCGGCTGCCGTAAAGTCTTGCGCTGAATACAGTGATTATTTCCAATACATCATTGGCGAGTTCTTCTTCAAACGAAGGCTGATCGCCTTTATGTACGATGACTATTTCTATTCCCTGCAATTCACATAGGGAGAACACCAATTCAGCGCCGAACCTTAACAGCCTGTCTTTATGTGAAACCACCAGTCGTTTAATCTGACGTTTCATTATTAACTCAAGTAGCTGATTAAGTCCTTTTTTCCGGTAGTTCATGCCAGAACCAAGATCACGTATAACCTGAGTTCGCCAACCTTTTGCAGAACAGTAGGCTTCCAGTAACTCTTGCTGCCTGTCTAAGTCTGGCTTTTGGTCGTGACTGGATACCCTGCAATAGCAAAGAGTAGGCGCAGCTTCGTTACTGAAGCCCATCAATTCAGACACGTCGTAGTAACGAGTTCCACCTTTGGTCTTTCTGGCAGGAAGCAACTCACCTGTACTTTCCCATTTTCGCAGTGTTACAGGGTCTGTACCAAGTAAACGAGCGGCCTCACCTATCTTCACTAATCTCTTATCCATGCTTGAGATTTTATCAGATAGTTTCAGATTATAATAGTTTACTGCGAACTGTTTTTAGCCCCATATATCATGGGTAGCGCGAAGCTTACCTTCAGTATCTGTAATAGCCATTGTGGATCGGTGGTAGTATCAATGGATAAATACTCAGGGGCATGATAATCAAGACAGGTGGTGACAGCATAAAATTGGCTGGACAGTAATGCCTGGTGTAACCGGGGAAGGTGGAGTGAGAGCTGTTGTTGTATTCGCTCAAAAAAAGAATCAAGGTCAAACAGGTGATCTCCTTTCAGAAAGCGTGAAAGGCTGATAAATGCCGGGGTCCTGGCTGAGCTGGGAGTAAGTTTCCAGATTTCGACCACGTTGTTCAGAGAGAAAACCGGTTAAATTGAATGTACCTGAGGAGATGCCATAGTAAGCTTGAAAAGGGCGAAATCGCTTATCATGAAAGGCATCCAGCACCCCAGTGGCAAAAACACCTCGTCTACCACCGCCTTCAACGATAAGGGCTTTAGGTGTTTCTTGCGGTGTTATAATTGTCTGCATTCCTGAATTTAAGGTATAAAAAAAACCGACTTGTACAAGCCGGCCTGATAAAACTGGTTGCGGGAGCCGGATTTGAACCAGCGACCTTCGGGTTATGAGCCCGACGAGCTACCAAACTGCTCCATCCCGCGATAGAACTCACTGTCACCCAGCCTGAAAAAGCTGGTATTTAAAACTGGTTGCGGGAGCCGGATTTGAACCAGCGACCTTCGGGTTATGAGCCCGACGAGCTACCAAACTGCTCCATCCCGCGATAGAATTCACTGTCACTCAGCCTGAAAAGGCTGAGTATTTAAAACTGGTTGCGGGAGCTGGATTTGAACCAGCGACCTTCGGGTTATGAGCCCGACGAGCTACCAAACTGCTCCATCCCGCGATAGAATTCACTGTCACTCAGCCTGAAAAGGCGAGTATTTAAAACTGGTTGCGGGAGCTGGATTTGAACCAGCGACCTTCGGGTTATGAGCCCGACGAGCTACCAAACTGCTCCATCCCGCGACAAAATACCATAAACAGATCAATGCTAAACCTTTTTTTCAGTGGACGCATTGACTACTGTGTTTGAGTGAGATCTGGATTATAGGGGTATTAGTTATAAAGTCAATGCATATTTAAAAAAAAGATGCATGAGAAAGGTAGTTGTCTTATTACGTTTAGGGGTCGATTCAGACAATGAGTTTACTTTACGCATCAGATTGATTATATGTAATGGCAGATATTATGAACCAGGATCTTATTAAACGTGAAGATCCTGTTTTTTTCTCAATAGCAATCCACGAAGCTCAATAAGGATATTGCTTCGCTCCACATGCTTTAGGTGGCAAGTGAACACCACCTGAGAAGCCGTCTTAAAAGCCATGCTTATACTGCGGCCACATAAATGGGATTGAAAAACGGCTTTTGTTTGTTAACTAGTTCCCGTCCAAAAACTAAATCAGCTTACAGACCAGAGAGTTCAGGCGCTGTAAAAATTACAGCCCTATTGTTTGTAACGGCTATATTTCCCAGGACAGCAAAAACAGGGAAAAGCCAAAAAAAGGGGGCTTCAAATGCGTAAAAAACGCAACACACAGTGCAGACTCGACCTGGCCTGTATTCCTCATGAAATTTGTGAAGAACTATAACCACTTCATGTTGAGAACGCTGACAAAAACACCAGCATCGTCATTAGGAAAAGAGCAATTAATCTTCTTCTCGACTTTGGAACGGAGTTGACCGGTAAAGGAATCCCCATACTGGTTAAAGGACGTGGAGCGATTCGTAAGCCAAGAAAAGCTAAGAACTCTCCCGCAGTTCGCAGAGAAACGTCAAAAAAGAAAAGAACGGTATCAGATGCGGCTGCTACCCAGTATTGGAAGCTCGCGTCTTCAGGCACGAGTCGTTCACCAAGCCCTGTAATGCAGAGATTATGCGGGAGTGGTGCAATTCTTAATGAGATTATCCACCACATCTGGATCAGCCAGGGTAGAGGTATCGCCAAGGTTATCAAACTCACCAGAAGCTATCTTGCGCAGTATACGACGCATAATTTTGCCGGAGCGGGTTTTAGGCAAGCCAGGTGCCCACTGAATGATATCCGGTGTGGCAATGGCACCAATTTCCTTACGTACCCAACCTTGCAACTCTTTTTTCAGCGCATCAGTATATTCCACATCGGTGTTTAGTGTAACATACACATAAATACCCTGACCTTTGATACTGTGGGGGTAGCCAACTACAGCAGCTTCAGCGACCTGCTTGTGGGACACCATGGCGGATTCAATTTCGGCGGTACCCATTCGGTGGCCAGAGACGTTTAAAACATCGTCAACCCGGCCGGTAATCCAATAATCGCCTTCTTCATCGCGGCGGGCACCGTCACCTGTGTAATACATGCCTTTAAATGTGGAGAAATAGGTCTGAATAAAGCGGTCATGGTCACCATACAATGAGCGTGCCTGACCAGGCCAGCTATCCAGTATGACCAGGTTGCCTTCAGTTTTACCATCAAGTAAACGACTTTCGTTGTCTACTAGCGCCGGCTGGATACCAAAGAAAGGGCGGGTTGCTGAGCCGGGTTTCAGGGAGGTTGCTCCGGGCAGAGGGGTGATCATAATGCCGCCGGTTTCTGTTTGCCACCAGGTATCAACTATAGGGCATTGGCTGTCGCCAATAGTATTGTAGTACCAGTTCCAGGCTTCGGGGTTGATGGGTTCGCCAACGCTGCCGAGTATTCGAAGGCTGCTGCGTTGCGTGTTTTCAATGGCTTTATCTCCTTTTGCCATCAATGCACGAATGGCAGTAGGAGCCATGTAAAGAATATTTACCTGGTGTTTATCGATGATTTTACTTAAGCGGCTAGTATCGGGGTAGTTAGGGACGCCCTCGTGCATGACTACGGTAGCACCATTAATCAGCGGGCCGTACACGACATAGGAATGTCCGGTAATCCAGCCCACATCAGCATTACACCAGTATACGTCGCCCTCCTGGTAATCAAACACGTACTCATGGGTCATAGAGATGTAGACCAGGTAGCCACCAGTGGTGTGCAACACACCCTTGGGCTGACCTGTGGAACCCGAGGTGTAAAGAATAAACAGCGGGTCCTCAGCTTTCATTTCACGTGGTTCGCAGTGGGGAGAAGAAAGGGAAGTCAGATCTTCCCAGCAGACATCGCGGTGCTGATGCCAGGCAATATCAGCCTGAGTGTGTTTATAGATAATGACTTTCTCAACAGAGTGAATTTCCGGGTGAGTCAGTGCATCATCAACATTCGCTTTTAGAGGAATGGTTTTTCCACCACGAAGACCTTCATCAGCAGTAATTATGACTTTGGCGTTGGAGTCGATAATCCGCCCTGCCAGGGCCTCCGGTGAAAAGCCACCAAAGACCACAGAGTGAATAGCGCCAATACGGCTACAGGCGAGCATGGCAACAGTGGCTTCAACGATCATTGGCATATAAATCGCTACCACGTCTCCCTGGCGAATACCCTGGCTCTTCAGGGCATTAGCGAAGCGGCATACCTGTTCGTACAGTTCGTTGTACGTCACTTTTTTTGCCGGGCCTTCTTCATCTGGCTCCCAGATAATCGCCACCTGATCGCCCTTGTCTTCAAGGTGCCGGTCAAGGCAGTTATAGGAGGCGTTAGTCGTACCATCATAGAACCAGTTGATATTGACGTGGTGCTCATCAAAGGACACTTTGCGCACCTTGTTATAAGGCGTAAACCAGTGTATTCGCCGCCCATGTTCACGCCAGAAGCCTTCAGAGTTGATCACAGACTGCTGGTACATCGTCTGGTATTGCTCATTATTCATACGTGTTTTTACTTCAATCTCAGGCTTAACCGGGTATAGGATCGTTTCAGTCATCTTTATTCCTTACCGCTTATTCTTGTCATGTTGTCGGGATGGTTAAAGGTTAATAAGGCTTTTACAGGGTTTTGTCGTGGAAAAAGTCGTGGGAAAAGCCGTGGAAAAATAAGTGATATTACGATTGACAGTTATTGTGTGGCTAAAAAAGATAATCTTCAAGTGCTGGAAAAGGGTTTCAGTCATCCAGTGTAAAATTGCTGGACTATTGTGAGGCTGGGGACAGCCGGATACAGCCGGATATAGCTGAGTAAAGATGGATCAGGGTATTTGTTGATTACTTTATACAAGGAGGGCTGTTTACTCATTGTTGTCAGAATTGTTGTCAGAATTGTTGTCAGAAGCTGATTGATTATCAGGTGCTTCCAGGGATAGCTCTTTAATGGCGATAACCGCCTGTGTACGACTTCTAACCCCCAGTTTTTTAAAAATAGCGGTTACATGGGCTTTAACGGTGGCCTCAGAGACATTCAGATCAAAGGCGATTTGTTTATTCAGCATGCCCTCACCCATCATAAGCAATACACGGAATTGCCGGGGGGTCAGGGTGGACAGTTTTTGTTCTGTCTCCGGCGGTTTAATGCTATGGCTATTGGGAGAAAATGTGGAGGGGAACCAGCTTTCGCCGTTGAGAAGTGCGCCGATAGCCTCATGCAGGGTGCCCATGCTGGCTGATTTGGGGATAAAGCCTTGTACGCCGTGATAAAAGGCTTTTTGAATCACCGTGCTGTCCTCTGTGGCGGAAACAATGGCAACGGCTACATTCGGGTATTGTACACGAAGCAATAACAGGCCAGACAAGCCGTGGGCACCCGGCATTTGTAAATCCAGAAGAATAAGATCAGGAGCGCTGTGGTTACTTAATAGTTGCTGTAGTTCAGCAATGGTACCTGCTTCCAGAATAGAGGGAATGGTCTGAAGCTGTCCCAATGCGGCTTGCATGGCTGAGCGAAACAATGGGTGGTCATCGGCAATAATTATTGTTTTATCCATGCTTCCAGCGTGCCATGTTTGTTCTGACCGGTCAACTATGGGCGGTGCCAGACATGCGAGGATTTACGCTTTCCGGGTGCGTACTGTCAATGTTGGTCTAAAAGGCCTGAGTTTTCTGACCAGATTATCGAAGGCTCTCATCACAGGACCAAACGTAGCACTTTTTTCTTAAAATCCAGATACTTTACAATTATGGAAATATTGGCATTTCGGGCAATATGGTAAAAGACAGTATGCCAGCGTTCGTCTGGGGGGCCTTCTGGCGACATTGTTAACAACGTCATTGGAGCACACGTGGGAATGACGGATAAAAAAGATAGTAAACAACAAAGAAAAATTATCCATATTGATTTTGACGCGTTCTTTGCCTCCATTGAAATACGTGATAATCCGAGCTTGTCATTGCGACCAGTTGCTGTTGGGGGTAGCCCTGACCGCCGAGGAGTAATAGCCACCTGTAACTATGAAGCGCGCAGTTTTGGGGTGCGCTCAGCCATGGCATCAGTCCATGCCCTGAGGCTTTGTCCCGAGTTACACATTATTCCCCCGCGTTTTGAAGCCTATAAAGAAGCATCCAGACAGGCGCACACCATCTTTAATGCCTATACCGACAGTGTTGAGCCATTGTCATTAGATGAGGCGTATCTGGATGTATCTCAGACAAAACAATGTTCTGGTAGTGCTACTTTGATTGCCCGGTCAATAAAAAAACAGATTCAAGAGGTTGTTGGTATCACGGCATCTGCAGGCGTCGCACCTAATAAATTTCTGGCAAAAATTGCCAGTGAATGGCAAAAACCCGATGGCCTGTTTGTGATAAATCCGGACCAGGTCAATGATTTTGTTTTCGAGCTGCCCGTGACCAGGCTTCACGGGGTGGGGAAAGTCACTGCCAAAAAGCTGCATCAAAAAGGGATTGAAACTTGCGGTACTTTACGACAATACAGTCGTATAGAGTTAACCCGCTGGTTTGGTTTTTTCGGGGAACGGCTCTGGGAAATGGCGCGGGGTGAAGACAGCCGCCCGGTGGAAAGTCATCGTCGGCGAAAATCGTTATCTGTTGAGCACACGTATGCAGAAGATATTGCCTCCATCGAGGAGCTTCTGAAAAAAACAATGGAATTACTGGATGAGTTGCAGGCGCGTTTTGATGCAATAAGATCAGAGTACGCCATCACCAGGCGTTTTGTGAAAGTGAAGTTTAATAACTTTACCCAAACGACGCTGGAAGAAAGCCCGGACCAGAAAGAGCTGCAATGGAATGCACACTTCAGGGCGATGGTATATAAAGCCTGGTATCGAAGGCAGCGCCCTGTGCGATTGTTGGGTATCGGTGTACGCTTACTGGATTTATGTGCTCCTGATGCCCTTAAACAGTTGGAGCTGTTCAAAAAGTAGAGTCAAGCAGGTAAGTTCTCAATAACTGCTGGATAAATGCAAAACCCTGTTATGCATCTATCCTTTTCTCATGCCTCTTTCAAACTATCAAGAGCATACGCTCTCTCCTGAAAAAATCCTGAAGCTCATTGCTCAACAGCAGGAACAGATCGCAAAGTTACAAGGGCTTGTTGAGACATGACAAGCTGATATTCATCGTTTAAAAAATCATCCGGCAAAGCCTGATAGTAAGCCCAACAAAAAGCCAGAACAGGGTGAGGGTGAGGATAACAGGGGTTCCGGTGATGACGAAGAAACCTCCAGGAACTCAGAGAGACCCAACGTCAATAAACCTAACGGGAAAACACCAAAACATCGCCAGCAGCCCAGCAAGCCTGCGGTAGGACACCATCAGTTGAGGCGTCTACTGTGCCTCCAGAATGAATCACCGTCTGAAGGGGCAGCGCTATTTTTGCAAAAATTGTCAGTATCAGTTTGATGACCTGACGCTTTTCGTCTTTTCGGGACATCATCAACCCGTGAAAATCCGGGTTAGCTGCCTGTACCTGATGTCACTGAGTATATTCAACAGCCAGATTACTCAAGCCGCTACTAAAAATCTAACATAATCTGTAATTATGCAGACTTATCTACGCCGTCGACATGAATGCACGACGAATCGTGTCTAACTCCACTCTTGTGTAGGGTTTTGGGTCGAGCTGTAACGTGTCTCGACCATAATTATCAAGGTTCAAACTCGCACTGTAATCCCTATCATGCAAAGTTTTACATTTCGGACATCGCCACTGGCGATCGGACAAAGCGATATTGTCGTTTATGTAGTTGCAAGTATGAACCGCACACTTTTTCGAGCTGGGAAAGAACCGATCTGCAATCACAATCTGGCATCCTCTCAGCTCTGCCTTGTATTCGACAAGCTCTCTCAGCTTGCCGAAACCTGCGTCACTGATTGCTCTTGCCAGTTTGCGGTTTTTTACCATGCCTTTTACATTCAGGTTTTCCATGGTGATTATTTTGAATCTTGACGTCAAATAATCACTTACCTCATGTATTACGGCTGATCGCTGGTTACTGATCCGGTAATGAAGTTTTGCAACTGCCCGCTTGGCTTTCGCGTAACGGTTGCTTCTCTTTATTTTGCGGCTTAACGCTCTCTGTTTCCTGTTAAGGCGTTTCAGAGAGTGTTTCAGTTTCTGATTAGCAGCAAAGGTTTTGCCATTCGAACAAATAGCTAAATTTTTGATGCCAAAATCAACGCCTACAGACTCATTGCTTTGTGCTTTTGGGTCGTAGTCTTGAGTGTCTACCAAAATAGAAGCGAAATACTTTCCGGCTCGCTTACTGATCGTCACCTGACAGGGTGTGCCCGTGAATCTCAGTTCCTGGCGCATTTTAATTTTGGTTTTCAGTTTCTCAATGCGAAGTGTTCTGCCGTCAACATGGAACTTGGGTTTTTCTCTCAGAGAAAAACTATCGTGTAGGCCTCGCTTCTTGAATCTTGGGTAACCTGCTTTTTCTCCTTTCTTCACCCGACGAAAGAAATGAGTAAAGGCGTTATGAAGATCGTCGACTGTATTTCTCGTTACACGTTGACTGACTTCGGCATACCAGGGGAACTCAAGCCTGAGTTCTTTGTATTTTTCATTCGCAGCCTTCTTTGACCACTTAACGCCTTCTTGATTGAAATGTGCTAACAGTTGATTGAACGCATGACGACGAGAACCACAAGCCCTGTCAAGATAATCGGCTTGTTGTTTTGTCGGTCTGAGTTCAATCTTGTGAGCTAACAACATCCTGCAAAGTCTCAAGCATCTTTTTGTGTTTCTTGCTTCGGCTGCCGTAAAGTCTTGCGCTGAATACAGTGATTATTTCCAATACATCATTGGCGAGTTCTTCTTCAAACGAAGGCTGATCGCCTTTATGTACGATGACTATTTCTATTCCCTGCAATTCACATAGGGAGAACACCAATTCAGCGCCGAACCTTAACAGCCTGTCTTTATGTGAAACCACCAGTCGTTTAATCTGACGTTTCATTATTAACTCAAGTAGCTGATTAAGTCCTTTTTTCCGGTAGTTCATGCCAGAACCAAGATCACGTATAACCTGAGTTCGCCAACCTTTTGCAGAACAGTAGGCTTCCAGTAACTCTTGCTGCCTGTCTAAGTCTGGCTTTTGGTCGTGACTGGATACCCTGCAATAGCAAAGAGTAGGCGCAGCTTCGTTACTGAAGCCCATCAATTCAGACACGTCGTAGTAACGAGTTCCACCTTTGGTCTTTCTGGCAGGAAGCAACTCACCTGTACTTTCCCATTTTCGCAGTGTTACAGGGTCTGTACCAAGTAAACGAGCGGCCTCACCTATCTTCACTAATCTCTTATCCATGCTTGAGATTTTATCAGATAGTTTCAGATTATAATAGTTTACTGCGAACTGTTTTTAGCCCTTGACCTGAGAAGCCCTTGACCTGAATAGTAGTGATGTTCAGAAAATGACTCAGTAGCTCAGACAGCCTGCGTCCTCATGGGGGTATTTCACAAGAGAAGCTTCCACTGCATCCTGGCTTCTTTGGGTATGTGCACAATCAAGAAAAGTGGAAAAACAGCTCTATCGGATCTTCTGGAGGGCGGATAACTCCCCGAAATCCACTCAGAGCGAAAGATTTATCAGGATAAATGCAATACTTCAGGAAAGCCCTCAAGAAAAAAATGTTGAACTGGTACAATGCTTAACCTTCAAGTTCATAACAACTGATAGCGTATACCGCAATGGAACTTACTTTAACCACACCTGCTCTGTTATTTCCTGCTATTTCATTGCTGTTTTTGTCATATACCAACAAATTTCTTGCGTTGGCATCATTGATCCGATCCCTCAGCAGTGGTCATGTTCGTAACCCTGACGACCCTGACGACCCTGACAATGTCGTCATTAATAAGCAACTAACCAATCTTCGTCGGCGGATAAGGCTGATCAAGCATATGCAGGGTGCGGGTATTTTGAGTTTCATCTTGTGTGTTATTGACATGTTTTTATTACATTTGCATTTTCAGCAGTGGGGAGCGCTGGTGTTTGGCTTATGCCTGGTGGTGTTATTGGTGTCTTTGGTTATTTGCTTTTTGGAAATCAAAATTTCTGTGGATGCACTGGAAGTGCAGGTGGATGGCATGGAGCATTGTAATAAAACGACTTAAAGATGCCAGGCTCTGTTGACATGATACCGCCGGACGATTCCAGCTACGCTATTGTGCTGGCAATCTGAACGTTAACCTGTGTTGAAACGTCTCGCAATAGCAGCCTTTACTTGTGGTTTCACCTTGTCCTGTCATCCAGTTTACCATGCCCACTACGGTAGTTGGAAAAGACCGTTGGTATTACTCACCAGATGCTTTTTCCCGGCAGCACTTTTCCATGAGCTGTCCAGTGGCTATGGAGACCAGGCAGTAAGCTAAAAACCAGTAGAAGCCCTCGTTTAGCTCTGCATGAAAATAGAGTAACGCGGACGATGGGGGTGATGACCCTCTGGATGAGCCATTAGCCGCCAGGCACGCAATAGTGACACCAATAGCAAATACATCAGCCATAGACCACTTGCTCAGTAATCCGTTTAGCCATAACAGATAACCGTTGTTATTGGTGATCGCTGCTATTAAAAGCAGGCTTGCCTTGAAAACAGGAATCACGATACTGAACAGCACAATCAAAACTGCTACCAGTAGATAGCCTGATGTCCATAAATCCTGTGCGGTGCCAGAAATTGAGCGGCTTCTATCATACAGCGTGCTCCTGCCCTTCACTTTAATATCATCAAGGAATTTATTGGCTATAGCAGCCAGGGCAGGACTGATTTTTTGCTCGCTGATCAGTTTTTTGCCTTCGGTTATCAGGGTTTGGCGATTTATCTCTGCTTTCAGGCTAATTAAAGGCTGAGATATGCCAGGAATGAGCAGAGCAAGGGATATAAAAGTGGCAGCTATCAGAATATACTTTTTTTGTAACATAAGGATTCGCTGGTGATAAATGGTTAATAATCGGGCTATCAGGACTTGTATACTGCCTCACAATTCATTCCATGAGCGTCAAGTTTGGCTACCTGGACAGGAAGTATAGACAAAAAACAGGTATCTGTAGGCGTTGTGATGCTCAAAGGGGGTAGTGGGTATGGAGAATCTTGCAAGTAAAGTGACTTGATATAAGCTTATGGTCAATCTGCTCAATCCAGAGTTGGGGATGGTTTTTTGTTTATAACCTTTTGGTATTTAAGTCCATATGTGCTCCTATATGATGCAATATGATGCAATGCCGGGTAACCCGTGCACCAGGGGACAGCAATGCAAGTTTCTGGCATTAACAACTGCCGGTCGATTAGGTAGTAAAGGGTTTGTGACCTGCTTATTATCTCTTCTTTATTCTCAATATACGTTGAGTGATGAGGATTTCTTGAAAATAACACCTTATCGTAACAATTATCTGTTGTTAGCGAATTATACAGAAAAGCCAAGTCATCAGTACTTTGATCGTTATAATCCAAATGGCAAGCCAATTGATTCTGTCGACATTGAGTTTCAGTTCAGTTTAAAAACACGATTGACAAAAATTAGAGCAATTGATGGTGATTGTTATCTGGCCTACACCCAGAAGTCATTTTGGCAAGCCTATCAGCCTTCCCCATACTTTCGCGAGACGACGTACCAGCCTGAGGCATTTATCAGTGTATGGCGAGATAAACAATGGCAATCCTGGCAGCTGAAAGGTACTGATATGGGTTTTGTTCACCAGTCAAATGGGTTCGGGGGTGAACGTGAGCGTAGCTGGAATCGTTTGTATATCCGTCAACGTCTTCAAAAAGGAGGGTTGCTGGTTGCTGGAAGGACAGGCCGCTGTGCGTATATATGGCAATCATGATTATAATAAGGATATTGTTCGGTATTTAGGCAATGATGTATTTTCAGCCAGTTATTCCTTTGGAAGGCAAGTGCTCTCTTTTGCTTGCAGAAATGCGTTGAGTAGCAATTTTTCCCGCAGTGCACAATGGTTGTCGTGGAGTTTTCCCCTGGTGAATGATTGGGAGATTAACGGTTACATTCAGGCGTTTTCGGGATATGGTCAAACGTTGAGTGCCTACAGGCAATATACAAATGCTATTGGGGTTGGTGTTGAGTTTACTGGTTTTGCCTGGTAAGAGCGGACTTAAAGGAAGGTTATCCTCCCTTTAAGTTTAAGATGTTACTCGTCTGTACTGCCTTCTTCAGAAATGATGCATTCTTTGCGGTCTTTTCCAGTTCGCTTCAGATAGTCGGCAAAATCTGATGGCGTACGACCAGTAACAGCGCCTACCCAGTTGCGTTCAATACCTTCTGGTGTCTGATAGGCAAAGACATAACGCTGGCGGGTGCGGCTAGTGTAGTTACGCTTTTGTTTCACCATGGAGCCACCAATATCTTCTGGTGTAACACCCAGTTCTTTCATCTGGTTAAGTAATGCTTTAAGCGCTTGTTCTTTTTGCGCCAGTTCGGCTGCTTTTGCTTGCTCTGAGTGCAGCTTTTCTTCGTAGATACTTTCCATTCGTCTGATCATTTTTTCGGTGTCAGAAGCGGACAGATCTTTGAACAGTTCACGAACTTTTACTTTAGATTTCAGAATGCCAATGGTTTCTTCAAAAATGCTCATGGTAAATCACCTTTGCTCATTATCGTTTTCACTTACGGGTCAACATTTGTCCGATAAGTGGCTGTTCCAGTGCTATGATCAGAGGACGCGCTATTTGTTGACTATTGCCAATCATGGATATAAAGACGCAGGGTTGCGATCAATCACTAAGCGGGCTGAACCATATAAAACAAATGCTACCTAACTCTCTCGTAAAAAGCACCTTTTATAGTTCGGCATTTTGATATTGTCGATATTTTTTAAATGGATTTACGATCCTTATATATAGATTTACATAGCGTGTGAATAAGGTTTATTCATTTGCAGGGTATCGTGACTTTCTTATGATTTTTATTAGGTAGTATACCCTGCTGATCAGCCATTCTCCATCAATAAACGACTAAGTTTTATTAATAATGCGATTTACCATAAAAATTTGTAGTGACGAGAAAATACTGTAGCTTACTTAATAGCTGACTATCCGGATATGATAAAGGGCTGGTAGTCGGTCAAAATTGTTGTTAGCCATAAATATCAATCCTGAATTCAACTTTGTTGATCAATGTTGGTTGATCAATGTTGGTTGATCAATGTTGATCAATAGACCAATGCTGATATCATGAATCTTTTCGAGCTTTGAAAAACAGAGAGTTTTACGGGCGAATCCCTTGATCCCGGTCCTGAAGTTCAGGTTTTTTCTTTCGATTTTTTGCCTGTTACGTTTACCAACCTCATACTTCTTTTTACCAATATGACGTTCATAAGGACCCCGGTCATCAGTGTAGTATCGCTGGATATTCAAGGGGGCTAAAAGCGCTTTTAAGCCCTTGAAACTTTTATCCTTCCTGCGCCCAAAGGCATAAGCCAGTCATGCGCCCGATGTGTGCTCTGTGGCATACCAGAGCCAGTGCTGCTGTTCTTTTTTACCCACATACCCACATATATTTACCCACATACGACCACTGTTCATTCCATTCGGCCTCATCATACACCTGAATAATACGCACCCTGAGTGATTTGTCTGTACAGCAAAAATCAGGATTGACTGAAATGAGCTAGCTTGCATGCCTTTCTGCTTCTTAAGTGTATTAATCACGATGCCTTTGCTGATGGCCAAGACGCGTGCAGTATCGCGAATACCAATGCCATTGATAGCCATAGGGATAATTTTTTTGAAATACCAGGTTCGCAGCCCTTATTTTGATACTCAAGCATGAATGTGGTTATGTAACATTCTGGTCGTTTATACAGAAACCTTTGGATGCCAGATTTGGTTTTTCCGGATCGATTAACATTGTCTATTTTGCAGTCTGGACACAGCACTTTCTAAGAAAAATTCATACGACACATTAACTATAAGCAACAGTTTTGACCTACAACCCTTGAAATATAAAGATGACACCAAAAACTCGGGGCTTTTCAGGAAGCGGAAGCCTCTTTCTGCCTGCTGCTGTAATTCATACGTCCTCAGTAGTTCAGCGGTATCCAGCTGGCTCGTATCCTTGTGGTTGGTAGCCAGAAAAAAACAGTTGAGGGATGCTTCAGCCGTTTGACGAGCTTGCACAGTAACAAAACAATGACTGGATACATAGCTGCCAATATAGTCGGGTTCTGCGCCATCGGCAGGGCACCCTTTGTTTTTATAGCAGGGTTTTATGATGATCTCCGGCTCAGCTTGACAATAAACGGATGTTTTCTACCATTGTCTAAAGGCTGCCATTGCATCGACGCTCGTATCCTTGTGGTTGGTAGCCAGAAAAAAACAGTTGAGGGATGCTTCAGCCGTTTGACGAGCTTGCACAGTAACAAAACAATGACTGGATACATAGCTGCCAATATAGTCGGGTTCTGCGCCATCGGCAGGGCACCCTTTGTTTTTATAGCAGGGTTTTATGATGATCTCCGGCTCAGCTTGACAATAAACGGATGTTTTCTACCATTGTCTAAAGGCTGCCATTGCATCGACGTCACACCAGAATGTTTTTTTTACTCAGCTTATTCAGCTTATTCAGCTTATTCAGCTTATTCAGCTTATTCAGCTTTTCGCAGTCTTTCACTCGACTCTCAAATTGGGTGTGCGCGGTCATTGATGTAAGAAATCTCCCCGTAATGAGCTATTTTGATAGAACTGTAGATTTGACCCGCTGCGCTTACTATGGCCAGCAAATCAACCTCACAGACCTGCGCTTGCACACAGGCATCTCCGGGACGTCTGTGACCCGTCTGGCTGTCATTCGTTCAGGTGTTGAAGTTTAAGGTGATCCACTCTCCACGATCAGCAGATCCGCGACAAGCATATAGAGACCGGTTCAAGGGGTCAGCTATCATGCAGGCATTGGTAGCAGCATAGCTTTTATCCTCAGGGTAGCGGTTGATGCTGTCAGCGCCGTCAACATGATCACTAAACAGTGTTTTAATACCATCAATATCAAAAGGCCCTGTCGTTTCAAAAAGCGTATTCAGCCGTTTGATGCGTGCCAGGCTCGATGAGGAAGGGGAGCCGTATTGTTGTGCCTGGTGGGCAGGGGTTAAGCAGTGGTTGGTCCATCCCATTGCCTGATCGCTCAGGTATTGAGTTGCCTGATTAAAACCGGTTACTTCAATACGTGCGGCGGCCTCAGGGGCTGCCAGGAGGTAAGTATGGGCACCGGCAACAGGCGCGGCGGATTGAATCATGGTAACGGCTGCCTCAAGGGTATTTGAACGCAACGCACGGTGAATGATGTTAAGGTAGCCAATACCAGGCTTTGAACCCCAGGTTTTCAGATTGGTCGTACCTAATGTTAATCCATGGCTGTTCATTCCCATCAGGCTCAGGCAGCCAGATAATTGTATGCTCCATCGCTCCGTACCGTTGTCAGGCTGAGAGTTAACGGCAACAACGTAATCAATATCCTCCGGGTTCATGTCCCAGGTTTGGCCTGCTAACAGCGTATTATTTGTGGTTTGTTCGGGGGGGATCATTAACGCTGTGCAGCCTTCTGCATCAGGGCTGTTGCCTGCCAGCATATAGGCATCCCGGACATCGGTATAATTGGTGGTTGTGTATAAATCCACGGGATCAACGCCGGCAGCACGAGCAATAGCATTATGCTCAACCGCACCTTCAGGGTCCCATTGCTGGAAAATCTCGTAGCAGGCATGACCGGTATCCAGTAAGCCGGTAATGATATCATTGCTGACTATGCCTTCTCCTTTGAAGTACTTGACAGCGGCATCAAGGCGCACCTGCACAAAACGTTGGATGCTGTCTCGTAACTCTTCGCCATGGGCGTGTCCAATTTGCTCGGGTGTGCCTTGAAAGAAGAACGTCTGTAATTTGATCATACCTTGACCTGTTATGTACCTTGAAGTCTCGCGGTTATTATTCGTTATCCACAATGACGCTGGATGTTGTTAAGAATGCCTGGGTATTTTACTATCAATACTGTGGACAGTTTTCACAAGCTGGTTCCATGAGAGAGCATCAACGATAATCAGGAAGATTTAAGTACCCAACTATCTCCAGATGCTTCTCATGGGTACCCTAGTTAAAACTGCATTGCATGCTATGTCCAGTGTTAAACAGTCTCAGAAGACATTTATCACCCTGCTTCTTTTTGCCCCCATTGTCGTACAAGGGAAAGTTGATTTTCGCAACGCTTGTTACGCACTGCTTTATCAGCTGAAGCTTCCTGAACGATGATCTCAATGCACAAAGATACAATGTTGACCTGAGTTGACCTGAGTTGACCTGAGTTGACCTGAGTTGACCTGAACTCAAAGTGGTTTACATTGAGCTTACTCGCCAGCAGTTCCAGATGAAATGTCGAGTATATCCACATAAAAACAGGGTTACTCTGTGTCAGTACTGTATGGTTTGGAGATTTTGCCATGGCTGCATTGGGCTTCAACGTTTCATGGAAGACTTCGACTTTTCACCGTTTTTTTACAGATTGCCTTCAAAGCCTCTGCCTCACACTCCAGATCGCTGCATAACAGATAAAGAATGCCTGTACTACGTCTTTTTTTAAAAAACCTGTCTGTGAAGCAGCAATAGGAAAGTCCACACCTGCAAGCCAGACCCTGATTGGCTTATCTTCTGAAAAATCCACGGTATCTGTGCGTTGTGAGCGCCCTTGTTTTTTGTCTTCCTCCCTGAAGGACACCTTGCGGTTTGACTTGTATGCCATAATAAAAATGCTTATGGCAATCATGTCGTATATACATCATATTCTCGTTTGAGCTAAACCCGTTATCAGCCAGGACACACTTGAATCGGAGCGGGTTGTTGCAGCAGACTCTCAGTCTATCCCTAAAAGCCTCATTCCTGGTTTCTCAGCCTTTCGCCTGGCCTTTTTGGTCTTCAGCTCAGTGTAATGAATGGGTTTCTTTATCAACTCACAGACAATTGGCAAGGGAGCATTGGACCCAGTTACTTCTCGAATATCTTACCAGAATGTTTAAAGAACTGCGTGATGAATCCGGGGTAGTGTCCCACCTCAAAGATGAGGAAAAACCCACTTTCCACGAGATACGTTCACTCGGCGGCAGGCTACTGGAACATCAGGGCTGGGAGCCTGAAAAAGTCCAACTACTGTATAGGCATACAGACGTAGAAATGACCAGACATTCCCCCTCCGATGGCATCAAATGGGTCAGTGCTGAGGGGGCAAACTTCGACCCTGAAAGCCTCTCCTGTCCCCCCTTTTTTACCCCCCAAAAATCGTTAGACATCCGTATATTTTAAACGATCGTTTGTTAACATGATGTCGTGCAATTTGACCTCATTTACAGGCTAAAAATGGGAAGTTATTTTCACCATATTTTCACAATTTCATTGTCGTATAAAATAAAACTTGCGCAACCTCTTGATATATATATAATCATTTTCGTCGGAGCGTGGCGCAGCCTGGTAGCGCACTACAATGGGGTTGTAGGGGTCGGAGGTTCAAATCCTCTCGCTCCGACCAAAATTTAAATAATACAGAGCATTAAGTAAGCCGCGTTTTATACTATCAAAACTACCTGCTGAGCAGGTGATATGATAAAAATCTACAGGGGAAGTCTAAAGTTAAATGTCTGAGAGCTTCATTTGCTCCTGACGTTTCTCTTCTGCTTTTTTGGTTCTGAATATATTCACTGATCACCTGTTCATCCAGGTATCCTCGCTGGATAACCCTACCGAGCGAGGGCAGGAAAGCGTATCAGTCCCGACAGAGGGCTGACTATGTCTCTTTAGTACCACATAAATACATATTACACCAATTGTCTCTTCTAACTCTGGCAAAGATCCTTGCATCATAAGGCTTAGCTTAGAGTTATACCGTAGTTAATTCCTGTCCAAAAACGGGCTTTATTTCGATGGCTGGTTCTTTTGTACCAACCTGAAAGCTCTGAAATAGCATCTGCATTGACCATAACCTTCCCTGTCAAGAGGGGTGTGACGTCTAATCAATGTGCCAGACTTGGCGCATAACGACTATTTTTATCAGAGATTGTACTTTTAAAAGCCTGTAGTCATGTCTGCCAGTATTCTTTCATGGAGACCTCAAGAAACACAGATCGTCATCACCCTTCAACACGGGAAGTCGATGCTGAAAAATGTCGGTAGAGCGGTGAGTCCATCAGCGTGAATGATAAATAGTCATAGTCGCACTGGAGGTATTGTCTCAGCAAAGCAATATGAAGCACTGAATGAAGCACTGAATGGAGCACTGAATGGAGCACTGAATGGAGCACTGAATGAAGCACTGAATGGAGCACTGATTCAGCCGAAAGTCCTTTTCTCCCTGTATCGTGGGTTGCACCAGTATCCAAGCCATCAAAAAACCAGTCAATACACTCCGGGCATACATTCAGCCAATGGGAAATGCTGGAAAGTTCTTCACAAATTTCATGAGGAATACAGGCCAAATCGAGTCTACGCTGTGGGTTGCGTTTTTTGCGCATTTGAAGCCCCCTTTTTCTGGCTTTTTTTGGCTTTTTTTTGGCTTTTTTTTTGGCTTTCCCCTGTTTTTGCTGTCTTGGGAAATATAGCCGTTAAAAACAATAGGGCTTTAATGATTACAGTGCGTGAACTCTCTGGCCTGTAAGCTAATTGAGTTATTGGACGGGAACTAGCTGTAACGTTAGTTTTATTGGCACTTACACACCCTCTGGAGTAGAGGTCAGGATGCTAACGGCGAAAATGCTAAAGATAAAGCCCATGTGAGTCACCGTTGCATGGCTGAAGGTTTATCTAATAATTAATTGTTACAATCTTAAAAATAGCGGCTATGCTTACTTGGATTATTTAAATAAACATTTTTCTAGTGGTACTATGAATACATACTTTTTTCCTCAAGGATTAACTGTACCTGGCCTTCTCTTAATGATTTTCATTTTTTGTTTGTCTCCGGCAAGGGCAACAATGCTTGAAGATATCCACTATTTCAAGCCCGACAAATTTAATTCTGAAAGCAACGTAATTTTAAAAATCTCAGTCATCACCAGAGCAGAAATTCATAGGCTAACAGACCTTGACATTCCTGATGATAGCCGTCTGGAAATAAGCTCCCCTTACTTTCATGATGAGTCCATAGGAATAACCAAAGCAACTATTCCACCTGAAGGTGGCTGCTTTATTTATACAAATAGTGAGGGAGAAAGAATCATTCACGTGGTTCACTATCATGAAAAAACATACCTCACTATAAAAGAGCTTTTCCAAGAAGAATATGATTGTGAAGGGACAGAGAGAATAGCAACAACATTGAGATATTTTGATGCAAAAAGCATTTGCGAAATTCAAGAAACCCTGGAAAAATTCAACAGTACACTACCATCCTCACCCTCACCCTCACCCTCAGCCTCAGCCTCACCCTCACCCTCACCCTCACCCTCACCCTCACCCTTTAAACAAGTAACGGTTGAGCTGCTTACTCAAAAAGAAAAACAGCATGGACAGGTTCGTATACCGTTTCAGTATATTGGCAAAAAAAATACAACGAGCGAATCAAAAACAGCAGGGAGTGTAGAAATAAATTATAATTATGTTCCACCATTAGTTCAAACAGAGGTTTTATTCACTGGAACCAAAGAGATAAGCGAATATGGGTACTATATCAGTGATCCCAGTCAAATGTTACTGGGGTATATTTCAAAGAAACGATTATTACTCTTGAAACAAAAAATACCCATTGATACTATTGATTCAATGGCCGTCAGTCAAAGAAGAGCAAGCTACCCCTGGCAGAAATCGAAATTCGATGACAGAGTCAGTGCCAAACTTGAACTCTTCCTTGCCTGTGAGGCAGTTCTTGATATGGCATCCACTACAAAATTACTAGGTCTATTCAAATCATCAGAAAAAACAATAGCGTTAGTTATCAAACCTAAAGGTCCAACCCATTATGGCTATAACTTTGACAATGAAGAAAGTACGAATGTACAAAATTATATACATAATTATCTCTATGAGGAAGAACCGGATTTCAAAATGAAGCAAAACCATCTACCGACAATATCAAAAACAAGCTGGGATCAAGCTGTTGAAAACTGCTGGAAGACTGTGGTTATGGAAAAAATTGATTATTTTAATAAAAATAAAGCCAAACCACAACATCCTCAGAGTGATCACACTTTAGAGCAATCACTATGTAAGCATATTAACCAAATAAAAGAAATAAAAGAAATATCAGAAAAAAATGGGAAATTGGAAGAAAAACTTCTGGAGCTGGAAAAAAATCTTCAGCTAACAAAAGATGAAAACAATAAACTGGTAGAGGAATCACAAGCCAGATTATCAGAAATCCACAACTATCATAATTTCATTAGAAAATCCAATGAAATCATTTCAAAAAAAGATAAAGAAATTACCAGACTGCAAGGTCAGGTTAGTACTCTCAGGGCATGTTTAGTATTAGCTAATCAAACTAAAAAAAACTAAAAAAGTACCAATCAATCATGCTGGCACACAGACTGACAGCCAGGCAACAACTGATGTAACTTGCTCTCATAAAATAACGGGTGAATCCGGTTTAGCTGACTCCTCCAGAAAAAGGAAATATCCATATCCATATATTGTTCTACAGTCTCCAGTAGACATGACGAGATCACAATACGGCATACCCCAGCCAATGCCACTAGTTGTTGGCCGGGCACATCAATTACCACCAAGACCACAATACGACGAACCCCAGCCAGTGCCAGCAACCAGCCTACCACATCAGACATTATCAACAAGAAGCATTGCAAATCCTGCGAACCTATCTCATGCAGGAGGCATCCCTGTACTTCCAGGCTTCTGGCACTTAAATCATCTTCATAGGCCCGAAAATTCAGTGCCGTTCTCCTCTTCCAGTTATCCAGTTCACAGGCCAACACCCTATAAAGTATGCTCATCAAAAAGACCACTCAATCTCCATGAAAGGCGACCTGTCAGCATACCACCTTTATTATCATCCACCTCCACAGAGGCAGATACACACAGAGGGGAACAAATAGAGAGACGACAAGTAGAGAGACAACAACAAATAGAGAGACAGCAACAAGTAGAGAAACAACAACAAATAGAGAGAACAGCAACAACAAATAAGCGGGGCAGGCGTTGATTTTTGGCGAAGTTTATCTGATTAGTGGTTGATTTTTCAAGATTCAAGACCTGCTGCCCCATGACGTGAGTGTCAACCTGTTAACCTGGTTAAGTGGAAATACGTATCTATTGATCTGTGTCAATGTTTTTCTTTCGGTATTTACGTAATCTATGTACAAGCCTGCAGGACAGCAAAATAAAAAGAAGAGGCCAATCTCTCATAACAATAACAATAGAAAAATAGCCGGTGAGGGAAGGAAAAAAAAGCAGTAGGGATCAGCGGCGATAATAATAACAACAAGCCATACCTAAAAAGAACAGAACATGACCTCGCTGCGGCGGGGCTTTTCTTATGGTTAAAAAACAATCAGCTTCTGTTACTGGTTACTGATTGTTTTTTCCGGCAGCTTAGGGTTCGTTCACCCTGAATTAATCAGTTGAAATCATAAAAGCAAACCTTAGTGCAGCTCAGCGCTAATACCCATACACACAAAAATATGCTTTAATTTGCATCTCTTGTTTTCAGGTGAGCAAGGATACGATCAAAACATACTCAGCCGTTAGTGTTGACAGAACAACACCGTAAAGACCTTGAATTTATCATTCGCAGATCTAAAGGCTCTCAGTCTATGGTTCTTAAGGTTCGAATTATACTGGCAGGAGCTAATGGAAACAGCTTTCCTGGAGCAGCGAAAGAGCTGAAATGCAATCGTGAAACTGTCACACGCTGGCTTAAACACTGGGTTGAACGAAGTGACAAACTCACCGCTTTTGAAAGGCTGAAAGAATCACCACGCCCCAGAGAAAAACCCAAATTTACCGAAGAGCAAATTTGCCTGATTGTGGCCATGTCCTGTGACAAGCCGGAAGACCATGGTTATCCACTCAGCCACTGGTCGGAAGCTTTGCAGTCCACTGGCCATGCTGCCCAGGATAAAGGTATCACCCCATCCATCTGGACGTTTTTTAAAATAAGGCCGGTATTCGCCCCGATAAAAGTGAAATATTGAAAAACGTGAATTTGAGTATAAACCCGTCATTCACCACCTAACCTGACATTTTCCGGATTCCTGCTATTTATAAGATCAACAACTATCAGGAATTTTCTTATGTCTCTTGTTCAGTACCGTGCTCAGGTCATGGATCACCTCGGATGAGTCGCTGAAATGTGCAAAAAACTGCATATTGCTGAACATATTGACCGGTGTGTTCCAAAAACCTCCGATGATTGGAAGGTTTACCACGGTGAAGCTGTGGTGACCATGATTATCAATAGACTTGGCTTTACTGGCCAATCACTTCATATGTTCCCACAATGCTTTGCTAACAAGCCTCTCGATAAACTCATAATTTATGAAATTCAACTGCGGAATTTAAGTTTAACTAACCACTCAGGTTCTTTGATTGCTGGGAACCACTTCAGTCATTGACAACCTGCTGAAGGATATCGCTGAAATTATTGGCAAGCATAAGGTGGGTAATCGTCCGGGATGCCGGGAGTCAAGGGCAAATAAACGACGCCCAAAGTCTGTACCCAGGTTGCACCATCCAGGAAAACAGGCTCGCACGCTGTAGAAGTATCAGAAATGAAGGCTTAAGTTAACGCCATCAGGGTATATTCAGCCTGATTTTTATTGTTGAATCTGATTCTTCAGGTTCGACTGGCTACATGCCGCCGCTAAAGTAGCGTCCTTTCACCCCGGGGGGTAGTGGTAGTTTTGAGATGTTGTCTCTGCTAACACATGATCTGATAAGTTTTACGGTCAGGTTTTGCAGGGACGGAGGGGCACTAACCAAGTCCTCGAATGCTCCTCTTACCTGTGTAGAGACTAGAGAACTATACAAGAGTTTCTGGCCTGCTTTTGGTCTGGCACCGTAGGCCATGAGTGTAGAGGCAATATCAAGCTCTCCCCTAAAGGCACACTGATGAATAATATTATGTTTCCCAATATTCGGGTTTATGCCTGCATTAAGCAGTGCGAGAATCATTGCTTTTTTTATACTGATGTCCGCGTCACCTCTTAACGCTGCTGACAGTGCAGTTCCTCCCCAATCGTCAGTCAGGTTAAGGTCTGCACCGGCGTCAATCAAGTGATATAGCACATCTAAACATCCCCAGTAGGCGGCGATAATCAAAGGGGTAACCCTTCCACCATACACATCATAATGACGGTGATTAATGTCTGCCCCTTTTGATAAAAGATATTTCACATCTTCTAATGCCCCTTTAAATACCGCATAATGTAAATTCTGATACATAACTAAACAACCTTGTTAGTTTGATATTCGCAGTAGGCTAAACCCGTGACTAATACATCGACAGGCGAAACCCCAAAGCTTCCGATGACTGGAAGGTTTCCCACGGTGAAGAGGTCGTAGCTATGATTATCAATGGGCTGGGCTTTACTGGCCGTCGCTTCACATGATTTCACAATTTTTTGCCGCCCCCCCAGACAAGCTCGTCAGGCAGGGTATGGCAGAGTTTAGAAGCCGAACATTTAAATGACAACGTCTTAGGTCTGGACTACTACACATGGCAGGGTTTAACTGCATCCTTGCTACTTCCCTGCACTATACCGGATAGAAATTAGACTATATTTTCAAGATTTTCAAGATTGTCAAGAGAGTCGAGATAAATATTTAGTATCACCAGGCAGGTTCAACCACTTCCTTTTTTTCCCACTGCCAGCCTGGTTTTTGCCGGTGTCGCCTCCAGCGGGTAGGATGAGCGCAAGTCAGATGAGTCCAGTGTGCTCTGATTCATCTCTTTTCTGACCCGAATGCCCATATTCATAAATTCATTGGCCTGTGAAATAAGATTTCCTCGACCCTGTTTGAGGGTATTCATAGCATCATCATAGGTGCCTCGGACAGTGGTCATTTGGGTGTCCAGTTTCTCCATTTTATCAACAAAGACGCGGAGCTTGTCGTAAAGCAACCCTGCCCTGTCAGCCAGCTTTTTAGCATTAGTGTTTTGTCGTTCAATGGTCCAGAGGTTGGCCACTGTTCGAAGGGTTGCCAGGAGTGTTGTGGGTGTTACAACAACAATTCGCTGTTCAAAGGCATCGTTAAACAGTTTCTGATCATGCTGAAAAGCCACCATAAACGCTGGCTCAATGGGCATAAACATAAAGATAAAGTCCGGTACTTCAATGCCAGCCAGCTGAGAATAGCCTTTTTCGCTCAAGTTTTTAATATGGTTGCGTATGCTTTGAATATGCCCGGTCAGGGCTTTTTCCCGAAGGTTATCATCCTCTGCATTCACATAGGCCATGTAGTTCACCAGCGAGACCTTGGAGTCAATAATCAGGTGTTTTTTCTCAGGCAAATAAACAACAAAGTCTGGTCGTTTATTCTGTCCTTCGTCATCCTTAAAGTTGGCTTCCCGTGCATACTCCTCGCCTTTTCTCAGGCCACTTTTTCCCAGGATTCGCTCAACCTGTAATTCACCCCAGTTACCCTGCAGTTTTTTATCACCCTTCAGGGCTTTAGCGAGGTTACTCGCTTCATCAGTCATTTTTTGATTCAGGGATTGCAGGGTTTCCAACTGCTGCTTGAGTGCCGCACGACCGGCATGATCCTCCTTACGGGCATCTTCAACTTTATTGCGAAAGTCATTCAATTGTGTGCTAAAGGGTTTTAGCAGGGTTTCCAGACGGTCTTTATGTTGCTCTGAAAATACTTTGCCCTTGGCATCAAAAATCTCATTGGCCAGGTTGTTAAACTCTTCTTTCATGAGTGTTTTATTTTCATGTAGTTGCTGCAGTGCTTTTTGGTTGTGTATCTGTTGTTCTTCAAGTCGGGTCTGGAGCTCATGATTGCGTTTTTCTGCTTCTGTACGGGCAACCCGCTCCTGTTCAATGCACTGGAGCAGCGCCTCTTTTTCTGTCTGTAAACGGTGGAGATGAACACTTTGTTCTTTAGCCTGCCCTTCCAACTGACGCGCTTGTAACAGGCTGCTTTCGTATTGCTCAATACGTTGTTTCAGGCCCGCCATTTCTTCATGTTGTTCTGATAGCCGGTTGCTGGCTGCATCCAGGCGGGTTTGCAACGCTTGTTTATTGATAAGTTCAGCCTGATGCTCACAGCGGAGGTTATCAAGTGCGAGGGTTGTCTTGTCCTGTGTATCCTTAAGCTGTGTCAGCGAGGCAACGCATTGACGCTTCTCCCTATCCAACTGGCTATATCGCCACGCTGTTTGCTGACGATGAATTAACCAGGTTAAAATACCTGTAATGATAGCTGCAAGAATAGCAATCATAATGGCAATGGATGACATGAAACGTCCTCTACGGGCCTGTTTTTTCTGAGTCTACCACAAAGGTAATAAGGCGTGATGGATTGAAGCATTACCAGAACAGTTTTTCGCTGACCCTTCTTGTCGTATTGCCTATCACTTTCTCTGGTTTTAGTTTCACTACCTACTGTTGCTATTAGAGCCGCATGTACCCAATAGTATAAATGAGAGCGATAGAACGTCAGCCTGTTATATGGAGATCAGGTTTATAAAAAAACTTATACCAATGGCCTTTTTTAACAACCGTAGTGAGCATGGCAAATTGGACGACAGAACAGTAGAAACGACGAGTAAAGCCAGCTGTTGCAAGGCGTTTTTTTCATGGCGTTCAGATTGCCAGCGCAGTGGCGCAGTGGCATAGCTATAACAGGCGATTGGTATTAGAAGCCATCTTAAAGCTATCTGCCGATGCTCGTTCCCAAAACCGGGAGAAATTGTCATTAATATTCTCACCCAGTAATTCACCTTCTTTCAGTGAAGGGTGAATACTGTCAAAAGGCATGGCAATACCATCATGGGTTCGTTGTAAAATATCACTGGCATCGAGCTTGTTGGCATCATCAATACCCATTGCACCAATGAGAGAGAAACAGGATTCCATAGTCGCTTTATGGTAATGTGCAACGCGCTGCCGCTTACTGGTTACATTTAATGCCCTGCTTCTAACAGGGTCCTGCGTGGCAATACCTGTTGGACAGTGGTTCGTATTACAAGTCTGTGACTGAATACAGCCCAGTGCCATCATCATGGAACGTGCTGCATTTACCATATCCGCCCCTACTGCCAGCTTGGTCAGGACATTGAAGCCAGAGGCAGTAATTCCCGACGAAATAATACGAATCTCCTTCCGTAGCCGAGCACCGACTAAACAGTTATGAACAAAATGGGTGCCCTCAATACAGGGCAGCCCCATCCGGTTCGTTAGCTCAACGGGGGCTGCACCGGTCCCCCCCTCAGCGCCATCAACAGTAATAAAGTCTGGAAAAATTCGCGTTTCCAGCATGGCTTTAATAATCGCCATGACATCTTCTTTGCGCCCGACACAGAGCTTAAAGCCAATGGGCTTGCCTTCCGAGAGTTCCCTTAACTGTTTGATAAATTGCAGTAAACCTTTTGGCGAGTCAAAGGCGGAGTGAGCAGCAGGTGAAATACAATCCTGCCCCATGGGTACTTTTCGAATCTCAGACAATTCCTTTGTAATTTTCGCGGCAGGCAATATACCACCATGGCTTGGTTTTGCTCCCTGGGAAAGCTTGATTTCAATCATTTTTACTTCTGGTTTGCAGGCATTTATTTTGAAGCTTTCGGGACAAAAATGCCCCTTATCATTCCGACAGCCAAAGTAACCACTGCCAATTTGCCAGATCAGGTCACCACCGGCTTCCAGATGATAAGAGCTAATGCCACCTTCACCGGTATTATGAGCAAACCCTCCCATCCTGGCACCAGCATTTAACGCACGAATCGCATTGGCTGACAGAGCACCGTAACTCATGGCCGAAATATTGAGGCGTGAGGCGCTGTAGGGTTGCAGACAATCCGCCCCCCCCACCGTGACACGGAGCGATTCAGGACAAACGTCAACAGGTACCAGAGCATGGCTGATGGATAAAAATCCACGTTCGTACAAATTACGCTCAGTCCCAAATGCTTTTGTATCACGTACTGCCTTGGCTCGCTGGTAAATCAGGGAGCGCATTTCACGGTTAAAAGGCTTCTCATCGGTATTACTGGCAATAAAATACTGGCGAATTTCCGGACGAACAAACTCAAGGATGTAGCGTATGTAGGCAACGACAGGGTACAGTCGGTTCAGTGTATGGTGACTGTATAAGAGATCATAAAAACCCACTAACGTGTATGTGGCTGTAAGCATCAGCAACCAGGGGCCAAGCCCCTGTGCCCATATCATAATACCTGCCAGATTACCCGCTATTGTCACTAACCATAGCACTCGCTGCATAACTGTCATAGAGTTACTCCTGTTGAAAATATGATCACCACAGTGAATCCAGTGTCATTCACGAAAAGCCTCAGCAGTATAAGTAGATAACAGCCCAGTCATATCACAGCGTTAATATCAGCCAGGACACAAACGATGTTCCATTGTTTCCCCCTCAGTTTACCCTTACCCGATACACGAAAAGCCAGGTATCAGCAAAAGTGATACTGTACGTCAGTTATATACCCAAGTGAATTCAAGATGCAGGATTCAGTATCTGAAAATTGTCATTAATCCTGCTCACTAACGAAGCACCTATTTCTGGTAGCGTAACATACAGAAAATGACGTATATTTTTCCGGAAATCCTTCGGTTTTGCAAAGTATTGATTATTTCGAGCGTACTCATTCATTACCTTCCATAACCGCTCAATTGGGTTCAGGTTTGGGCTGTAGGGCGGAAGGTAATGCAGTTTTATACCCAGCTTTTCAGCCTCATCAACGACTTCCTTCGAATAGTGATAACCTGCTCCATCCAGCACCATGTGAATGACACTCTTTGATGTATAAGCGGACTTAACTTTTCTGAAGAATTCAATGATAGCCAGCCCGTTAACCGTCTCGAATTGATCAAAAATAGCAGCAGACAAGTTGTTCAATTCTATCGCACCGACGATGTTCATTCGGTTGCGACTGCCCGTCGTATTGATGACTTTATCAACACCTTTGCGTATCCAACCCGAGGTGATTTTGGTGGCTTGCGTTGGGTGAACTGCATCCATGAAAAGCACAACCTCACTCTCAGGCAGTGAGGCTTTCAACTCTTCGTAGTGCTCAATAAACTCTGCCTGCTTATTGGCATCCACCTTGTGCGGTACACCTTTTGGTTTTTTGTAGGTGAAGCCTTTTTGGTGCAACCACTTGTTGAGGCCTGACACGGTGTATTTGACAGCCCAGCGTTCAAAAATATACGACACAATTTCGTAGACATGGGCGTAAGTATGCTCTGAAATATGCACAATTAGCTGCTCACTTTGCTCGTCATTAAGATGACTCTCACTGCCACCGTTTTCAGGTTTCAGTTTGTCCTTTTTCAGGTAGTCATCAATGTGCCGGGCAATGGAAAATTCACTTTTTCTCAATGCTTGAGCAATGGCGGTTATTGACCAGCCTTCAGATCTCAGTAATACGGCTTTAATACGGTCACACTCCCGAGCATCCCGCGACGTTTTGTGTTGGGACTCCAAGGTTGATTTTTGCTGAGGTGTGAGCATAAATTTTGGCATCCGTTGAGATTGCTAAAAAAATGCAGAAAAATCAAGCATCTTCAACGGTCACGAGTATAGCTCTTTAGATGTCCGGCGGGCACTCCCATAGAACTTACGACCCGTTTCCATAATGCGTGTGGACTCAGGATGTAGTGGATCATTCGAGCGTTTGTTCAAGTGCCTGATGTAAACCTTGCCAAAAAATTGTTCATAACCAGCTTCATTAACCGATTTTTATTGAACAGGTAGCTGGCTGCCATATTCATCACACCGTAACTGAGTGTTTCACCCCTATCCAGTTCTGTGTTTGCATCAAAGTCTGCGCCAAAATCGTGATTAACCCGATACTGTACCGCTGCCAATAGCCAGGTGGAGACTGGTTTTCCTCTGGTTTTTGATGCCAGTGGAGACTGGGAGTGACAGATAAAGGAGCACTGTGTATTAGTATACCACCGTCGTTTTATTGCAGGCATGAGTATAGGACAGCTCACCTCGATACGTCCATTTTTAGAAAGCTTATGCGTACAGACAGCTTCAACACCATACAGTTGAGTATCAATGTTTTATAAAGTAGCGTTTTATTTTAACTTTTGCCTGCCTCAACATGCTCATAACATGCTCATGTAGAATATAAAGGAGAAAAAAGGAGAAAAAAGGAGAAAAAGCATGATAAACAGCTTCTAAAAAATGATGACTTTCATCGAGGGGGTATTTTCTTTCGCACCTGACAAGTGGTAGAAAACCCGATGAATCCGCCAGTTTTGGCAAGTAAAAAACTGATTGACATTGATTAATCCATAAAAAACCCCTTGTCCGATTCATCAGACAAGGGGTTTTAAAGCCGCTCGGCTAACGCTCAGGCAGCCAGGGCAGTTTTTGCTTTTTCCACCAGCTGACCGAAGACAGCCTTCTCGTGAACAGCCAGATCAGCCAGCACCTTACGGTCAATGTCGATGGTAGACTTTTTCAGACCAGCGATGAAACGACTGTAGGACAGACCGTTCATGCGTGCACCGGCGTTGATACGAGCAATCCACAGGGCACGAAACTGACGTTTACGCTGACGGCGGTCACGGTAAGCATACTGACCGGCTTTGGTCACCGCTTGTTTAGCTACGCGAAATACACGTGAACGTGCACCGTAGTAACCTTTAGCCTGCTTAAGAACTTTCTTATGTCGACGACGTGCAACGACGCCACGTTTGACACGAGCCATGAGTTATCTCCTGAAAATGAGTGAAAACGAATCAGTCACGCAGCATACGCTTAACGAGACCCTTGTCGGCCGGGGATACCATAGAGGTACCACGTAGCTGACGCTTACGCTTAGTGCTCATCTTGGTCAGGATGTGACTCTTGAACGCTCCTTTACGCTTGTAGCCGGAAGCCGTTTTCTTGAAACGCTTCGCAGCCCCACTGTTGGTTTTCATTTTAGGCATGAACAACACTCCGCATTTGGGTCATCCCACAGGATGCCGAAATAGTTTAATCACACAGTAACCCTTATAAAAAACTGCCTTAAAGCTCATGGGCATTAAGACAGCCTTTTAACGCTCTCTCAAAGGAAGAGGGAGTTACTTCTTCTTTTTCGGGGCAATCACCATGATTAGCTGACGGCCTTCCATTTTAGGGAACTGTTCCACAGTACCGACTTCGATCAGGTCATTCTGAACCCGCTTCATCAGTGCCATGCCCAGCTCCTGGTGAGCCATCTCGCGACCACGGTAGCGAAGGGAAACCTTCGCCTTATTGCCCTCAGTCAGGAAACGTATCAGGTTGCGCAGTTTGACCTGATAATCCCCATCTTCAGTACCCGGGCGAAACTTCACTTCTTTCACCTGGGTTTGAACCTGTTTTTTCTTCGCCGCTGCTTTCTGCTTCTTGGTTTCGTACTGGTGCTTACCAAAGTCCAGGATCTTACAGACGGGCGGTTCACTGGTTGCATTGATCTCAACTAAATCCAGCCCTGCTTCCTGGGCCATGTCCAGCGCAACGCGTAAATCTACCACGCCAACCTGATCACCCTCAACACCAATCAAGCGGACTTCTTTGGCGCGAATATTTTCATTGATCGGCGCTTTTTGAGGACGACGATCACGGAAGCTGCTACGTCTGATAGGGGTATCTCCTGTATAATCAACAATAAGCAAGACGACTTGTTGAACAATAACGATAAAGCCGTCGCACCACAAGCAGGCATCAGCAAAAAAATCAGCGAATGCTGCTGTTTTTTGTCTTTTCAGTGCCTGTGCAAAGCAAAGAAAAGGCAGTATTTTCTGTCTGGTCTGAATGTCTATGAACGGCCTTTTTTACTGACATCAGCCTTGAGTATGTCCATAAAGGTTTCCACAGACATTACACCCTTGTCTTCCCCTTTACGGGTTCGTACGGCGACGGTGCCCTGTTGCAACTCTTTATCGCCAACGATCATCAGGTAAGGCGTTTTCATCAGGGTATGTTCGCGGATTTTAAAGCCGATCTTCTCGTTTCTCAAGTCTGCTTTGGCTCTAAATCCCTTTTCTGACAAAGTTTTTTGCAATTGCAGAGCATATTCACTCTGACGGTCGGTAATATTCAGAATCGACACCTGCGTGGGTGCTAACCAGGCAGGCATGGCTCCCTCAAAGTGCTCAATCAGAATACCGATAAATCGCTCAAAGGAGCCAAGAATCGCCCGGTGCAACATCACAGGCGTTTGGCGCTCACCCGTTTCATCCACATACTCAGCGCCCAAGCGCCCTGGCATAGAGAAATCCACCTGGATGGTACCACATTGCCAGACCCGACCGATACAGTCTTTTAAGGAAACCTCAATTTTGGGGCCATAAAAGGCCCCCTCACCCGGCAGCGCCTCCCAGGGCAACCCTTGCGCGTCCAGAGCTTCCGCCAGCGACTTCTCAGCTTTGTCCCAGACTTCATCCGACCCCACGCGCTGTTCAGGACGCAAAGAGAGTTTATAAATCAGGTTACTGCGCCCAAAGCCCATGTCGTCATACACTTCATGGAGAAAATCGATAAAATCAGCCACTTCCTGCTGAACCTGATCTTCTGTGACAAAAATATGGGCATCATCCTGCGTAAAGCCACGTACCCGCATAATACCGTGCAAAGCACCGGAAGGTTCACTGCGGTGGCAGGAACCAAATTCGGCCAGACGCAGGGGCAGATCACGGTAGCTTTTCAGCCCCTGGTTAAAGACCTGCACATGACACGGGCAGTTCATGGGTTTTACCGCCATGTCTTTATTTTCAGAATGGGTGGTGAACATGTCATCTTTGAATTTGTCCCAATGCCCGGACTTCTCCCACAATGTTCGATCCAATAACTGAGGCGTCCTGATCTCCTGGTAACCGTGAGCAATCTGCCTGCGGCGCATGTACTGCTCCAGCGCCTGATAAATCACCCAGCCGTCAGGGTGCCAGAACACCATACCGGGCGCTTCTTCCTGTAAATGGAACAGATCGAGCTTTTTACCCAGTTTACGGTGGTCACGCTTTTCAGCTTCTTCCAAACGAACCAGGTAGGCTTTCAGGGCCTTTTTATCTTCCCAGGCAGTACCATAAATACGTGTCAGCATTTCATTGCGGGAATCACCTCGCCAGTAAGCACCTGCAACACGCATCAGCTTAAAGGCCTTTAACCTGCCCGTAGAAGGTACGTGGGGGCCACGGCACAAGTCCATCCATTCCCCCTGACGGTACACAGAGATTTCTTCTGATGCAGGCAGATCATTAATGATTTCAATCTTATACGCTTCACCCATAGCCTTAAAGGCGGCTACCGCTTCTTCACGGGTCATCACCAGACGATTAACAGGGAGGTCTTTCTTCGCCAACTCCCCCATGCGTTTTTCAATCCTGGTCAGGTCTTCCGACGTAAACGGGCGTTCGTAAGCAAAATCGTAGTAAAACCCGTTTTCAATGACAGGTCCAATGGTAACCTGTGCGCCGGGGTACAAATCCTGCACTGCCATGGCCAGCAAATGTGCCGTGGAGTGGCGGATCACTTCGACCCCTTCTTCATCACGTGCAGTGATAATTGAAAGTTTCGCGTCATCCGTTATACGCGTGCTGGCATCCACCAGCTCACCGTTCACACGACCAGCCAATGTCGCTTTAGCTAAACCCGGACCAATGTCCTGAGCAACTTCCATCACGGAAACGGCATCGGCAAATTCACGTTTGCTACCATCGGGAAGTGTAATTACAGGCATAGGGAGATGTTCCTTTCAATCAGAGGCAAGTGTCAGTGGCAACCCATACCAGGAGCTGCTTGTTCAGTTCTTCCAACCCATACCAACGGGCTGAAGTGTTTATCAGAGTAACCCCGGTGACATAGATAATCCACTGGATAATCCAGTGAAAAACGAGCGATTTTCCCTTTGCCAGCACGTGCAGTCAAGCTCTCAGGCTGTGCACCATGGGTATTTCCTTTTTGACTTTCTTCAGCTTGCATTGGCAGAAGCATCCGGTACACACTATTGACACATTTCAGTACGTTCTCAATAAATGCTGGTAAAAGGTAAAATCTGCCAAAATCAAGAGTCGATATTACTGTTTACCAAGGGTTGCAAAAATCTGGTGCTATCATTTACCAGCACTTTTTGAGAACGTACACATTTCACTGTATCAAGATGAAGAGTAATGGCGTATGAATGATGTAATAGCAAAGACTTGTAATGTAAAACAAACAGCTTTTATTGTAGATGGCCTGAGACATCCACAGATAAAATGCAACACGCCAAAATTTGAATTCGCCACCACGGTAAGTTGGCTTACTATTATGAACAAGATCATGAATAATGGCGTTGAGCGGAAAAATTCTACCCCTACAGATAGAATGATGCTTATTCTTTCCAGGCTTCCGTTTGAGTTATTCATGAGCGATAATTTCCTGAAACCCTTTCCAAAAATGGGCGAACACGATTTCGAACTCGGGTCCGGCAAGATTATTGATCATCCGCTCCCACTTCAAACACTCGCCTTTTTGGGGCTGATGGGTGTCGAGCGTACAGTGAACCTGTTCTCTGGTTGCCCCCCTAAAAAGACCTTCCTTAAAGCAATGGAAGCCGATTGTCATGGGAGAAGAGGTGCTTCAAAAGCGTATATATACTCTTTCATGAGAGGGGATTTTTTCTGCTCTTGCTTTGGGATATATACAACGTTTTTTGGTAACACTTATATTTTTTCCCCAATCTCAGGTGAATATTTTTTTGACTATGAAGCATGCCGTCCTAAAGAATTCCCTGATAAAGTGCAAATGATATGTAATAGTTTATGTCAAAAACATCCAAATGCCTTGTGCGATATCAGGGAGGTTATATTTAAGGAAAAGGCTAATCGATCAACAATGTATTAAACTATTCCATTTATGCATAGGAATTTGATGCATAGGAATCTGTATCCCTGACAGCCTGTCAAAATCATCAAAAATCAGCCCATAACAGCCATTCTGTGGGTTGTCCTGATTTTGCCTTTCAAAGCTCGCTACAGGCTTTACAGAAAATATTTCCGCCACCCTGATGTTTTCAAACTATTCTCTTTATTGTTCAGACTATTTTCATTGCCCATGCGTATAGATAACATCGATACCGAATTATTTCTCTCTCTTTTTTTACACGACACTCCACTTATGGATGTGCGTGCGCCCGTAGAATTCAATAAAGGCGCTTTCCCTAACGCGACCAATCTGCCCTTACTGGATGATCAGCAGCGCGAAATTATCGGCACCTGCTATAAGGAGAAAGGGCACGATGAGGCCGTCACTCTGGGCAATACACTGGCTACCCGGGATACCCGGCAACAACGCCTGAGTCTGTGGCAGCAGTTTATAAAGCGGCACCCTGAAGGCTATCTCTATTGTTTCCGTGGTGGTGAGCGCTCTCACACTACCCAGAGCTGGTTAAAAGAAGCGGGGATTGACTATCCCCTGATAAAAGGGGGTTATAAAGCACTGCGTCACTTTTTGATCGAATCCCTCAATCACGTCATTGAACAATGTGACATTATTGTACTCAGTGGCAGAACCGGCACCGGTAAAACCCGCCTGCTCAATCAACTGCAAGGCAGTATCGACCTCGAAGGGCTGGCCAATCACCGGGGTTCCAGCTTTGGTCGACGTGTGGGTGGTCAACCCAGCCAGATCAATTTTGAAAACCGCTTAGCCATTGCACTACTGAAGCACTACCATAACAACCCTCAGCAACCTGTGGTCCTTGAAGATGAAAGCAAAATGATTGGCCGGTGCAACCTGCCCCCTTCATTGAAAAAGAAAATGCAGCTTTCACCGCAGTTACTGCTGGAAGAACCCATAGAGACACGCGTTACGACCTGTGTGCAGGAATACATTACTGGCAACTATCACGATCTTGAACAATGTCTGGAAACAGAAGCTCCCCTTGACCAGCTGTTTGAAAACCTGAAAGACAGCCTGTACCGGATTCGCCGCCGACTCGGCGGCTTACGCTACCAGCAAATGAGCAACCTGCTCGATCATGCTGTCCACCAGCACCGTACGGACAATGACCTGTCAGGCTACCGCCCGCTCATTGTGGCCTTGCTCAATGAGTATTATGACCCTATGTATGACTATCAGCTGTCACAGAAAGAAAGCCCTGTTCTGTTCAGGGGAAACAGCCTGTCCATCAGGGACTACTATCAGCAGGTAACAGGTAACAGGTAACAGGTAACAGGTAACAGGTTATAACGTTGCCAAACAGTCCATAAGCAGGCAGAGTGTGTTTTACATGATTGCCCGATACACAACAACAGGATAACACGCGTGAACCCGGACTTTGATGCGGTCATTGACCGCAGTAATACCGCCAGCCTCAAGTGGGATCGTTACAGGGACAAAAATATTATCCCCCTTTGGGTAGCCGATACAGACTTTCGCGCTGCCCCTGAAATTATTGAAGCCCTGGGTCGGCGTATTGATCATGGTATCTTTGGTTATACGATCGTTGACGAGGAACTGAAGCAACTTGTCGTTGAGCGGATGTACAATCTTTATCAGTGGGTCATTAAACCGGAATGGCTGGTCTGGCTACCCGGACTGGTAACAGCCCTGAATATATCCGTCAGAAGCGTCACCAAAGAGGGTGAAACGGTGGTCGTGCCTACACCAGTCTACTTCCCGTTCCTGATGGCTCCCAGGCTCGGTGACCGTAAATCAACGTTGGTACAATGGATCGAAAATAACGGACGCTGGCAACTGGATCTGGAGACACTGGAGTATACTATTACAAAAGACACACGTCTTTTATTGCTGTGTAACCCACAAAACCCTAACGGTCGTGTATTAACCCGAAGCGAACTTGAAGCCATTGACCAGTTCTGCCAGAAGCATCAGCTGGTTGTCTGTTCTGATGAAGTGCATTGCGACCTGATTCTTGACGATACCTGCGAGCATATACCCTATGCCTCCCTCAGTGATTATGCCCGTGAGCATTCCATCACACTGATGTCACCGTCTAAAACCTTTAATCTGTCCGGGCTTGGCTGCGCCTTTGCCGTCATTCCAAACGGACAGTTACGCCATCGCTTTAACAGCACCTGCAAAGGCATTGTCTCTGGTCCGGACAGCATGATGATTGGCTTCACCGCCACCAAGGCGGCCTATCGCCATGGTGAACCCTGGCGACAGAGCCTGTTGGAGTACCTGAGGGGCAATCATGATTATCTGGTAAAAGCCATAAATGCAATCCCCGGATTGAGCATGAAGCCCCTGGAAGCCACCTATCTGGCATGGATTGATGTCCACGCCTTGCAATTGGATGATCCGCAGGCCTTTTTTGAACAGGCAGGCGTCGGGTTATCAGCCGGCGCTCAGTTTGGAGATAAAAACTACTTACGACTCAACTTCGGTTGTAGCCGACAACTACTGGAAAAAGCGGTTGGCCGAATGGCAAAAGCCGTTAATACACAGTGATAGATAAACGACGATATAATTAAAAAATCAGAGGATAATGGTTCATTATAGCCAGGCGTTGATAAACCCGCAGTGGTCATTCCCCCATGGAGGAGTAATGACGACAGATTGGACAATTTACTACCTGTTGTAGTCGATGATAGCCACGTGCGTAACTTCAGTTCATAAGTCCATAGAAGCAGGAGCAGGCTATAAACTATACCTTCTATACCTTCTATACCTTCTATACCTTCTATACCTTCTATACCTTCTATACCTTCTATACCTTCTGCTGTTGAATTCAAACTTAAACAGGTTGCAAAAATCCTGTTACAAAACTACAACTAAATTTTATGCATAGTAGCGTATGATGGTTACCCACATTCTGAGGGTTTGGAGAGGTGTATGAAAAGTTTTTCAATGTTAGTGGCTGCGGTACTGGTGAGCATATCGGTGCAGGTGGTGGCAGATACAGGTGAGCAAGCACAGAAAAAGCCACTCGCTGCGTCGTCTGTTGCTATTGCAAAAACCCTTGCGGACGTTCCTGTGCCGAAAACACTTGTGATGGAAAATCACAAGTTGATTCTCAATGGTGCAGGTATTCGTACCAAGTTCTTCATGGATATGTATGTTGGCTCACTGTACACTGATAAAAAAACACACAATGCCGCCGAGGTATTAAACAGTAAGTCACCGGTTGCCGTTCAACTGGATATTATCTCACGTTTGATTTCTTCTGAAAAAATGGCAGATGCCGTAGAAGATGGCTTTAAAAAAGCAACTAATAACAATGTTGCGCCATACCGTGATCGTTTAAACAGCTTTATTGCGGTTTTCAGTAAAGAAGCCATTAAGAAAGGCGACCACTTTACCTTGATGATGATTCCTGAGAAGGGGCTGGATGTTTTCAAAAATGGTCAGAAACTAACCCATGTGAAAGGCGACGACTTCAGCAAAACCCTTCTGAGTGTCTGGCTGGGTAAAAATCCTATGGACAGTGGCCTGAAAAAAGCGATGCTCAATGGCTGACAGGCACTATCGTAAATCGAAAGAGTATTCCCGCCGAAACAGGGGGAGGGTACAGGAACCTGCGTGAACGCCTGGTAAAGTAACGTCCCGGTAACGGGAATCCTCCAGCGACCTGGCTGGAGGAGGATGTCAAAACCACGCCCGTAATAAGGGCGTGGGTCCAGGCAGTGGTACCGGTCAGTATGCCATATAATTTGTGCGTCATTTGTCTCATCTGCAATGGCAGACCAGTGATCTGTTCGAAAATCATGAAGGCATCAATGCCTGACAGGCAGCAAAGCCATCTTCCAATGTACTGCCCCCTGTTGTTTTAAATGTAAGGCAGCCCTCCTGGCCTGAGCTGGTTGTCGATTCAGTATTTACCGCCAATACACTGCACATTATGTTCATGTATCAGTAACACGCTTTTTTCACAAATACCCGTTCTATTTTTTGAGAGGCGACAAAACACTCTTGCTGCCTACGGTCAGTTCAACTTCCGGGACAACTACACAAGTGAAAGTAATGCCCGGTTTAACGAACATTGCGGAATTCTCCACCCATAGCGGCATTGCGTAGCTTTGCCGTTTGGGTGGAGATGGATAGCAAACAGCCCGTAGAGGGCTGTCATTATTCCGGCCTCTCCTGTTTTTGTATATATTCTGCTAATACTGACAATGGCGCACCTCCAGCAGTGATAAGGCAGTAGGCTCTTGTCCAAAGTACAGGCTTCCAGTAGTAACCTTTGAGGTGATCTGAGAACTCTTTTCTTATCAGCCTGCTGGTGACAGTTTTCAAATTATTGATGAATTTACCTGGCATGATAGTGGGATGCATATCGAGCAACAGGTGTATGTGGTCAGCTTCACCGCCAAACTCATCAAGCTCTATTTCCCACTTTCGGCAAAGCTCACGACAGATTGCTTCCAGCCTTTCGAGCATTTCAGCAGTAAAGCATCTTCGACGATATTTTGTGACTAACACTAAATGGTATTTTAGCTTATATACGCAATGATAATGTGATTTAATAGACTTACACTAAGTTGTTTTATGTGTTAGTGTAAGGGTATGAGAGCATACAAGTACAGACTTTATCCGAACCAGGAACAACGGGTGTTGATTGAAAAACACTTCGGATGCTCTCGTCATATCTACAACTGGGCGCTCAGTGAAAAAGAGGCACACTACAAGGAAACAGGAAAGAGCCTTTCCAGGCGTGACCTTCAAGACAAACTGGTAGCCAGCAAAAAAGCTGATAAGCCCTGGCTGAAAGAGGTCAATAGTCAGAGCTTACTGGCATCCCTGGCTAATCTTGACAAGGCGTTTTCCAATTTCTTCAAAGGTCTGGCAAAGTTCCCACGATTCAAAAAGAAATATGCTGGCTGGCAAGTCTTATCAATGCCCTCAGCATGTATCGGTTGGCTTTGATAGCGGTGCTGTTAGCCTTCCCAGGATAAAAGACATAAAGGCAAAACTGCACCGACCTTTTTCTGGAAAGATAAAAACCGTCACTATCAAGCGCTCGCCTTCTGGTAAGTATTTCGCCAGCGTTCTTGTTGATGACGGCATTAGTTCTCCAGTACCAACTATCATTGAGACAGAAAATACAGTGGGTCTTGATGTTGGCTTGCACCACATGCTGATTGATAGCCAGGGTAACAAAATCCATAACCCGCGGTTTTTGAAAAACTCACTGCATCGGCTGGCAATAGAGCAAAAAAAACTGTCCAGAAAGCAGAAAGGCTCTACTGGCAGAGCAAAACAAAAACGCAAAGTGGCAATCGTGCATGAGCGCATAGCCAACCGGCGTTATGACTTCATTCAGAAAGAAACGGCAAAGCTGGCTATCAAAAGTCACGTAACCACCTTTGCTGTTGAAGACTTGAATATCAAGGGTATGGTCAAAAACCGTAAGCTATCGAGAGCGATTCAGGATGTGAGTTGGGGTACATTTCTTTCTGTGCTTAATTATAAGTGCCGTTGGAATGGTAAAAACCTGATACGCATTGGTCGTTTCCAGCCAGGCTCCAAGGTTTGTAATGGCTGTGGCTATAAAGCTGAATCAATGCCCTTGTCTGTTCGTGAGTGGGAATGTCCTTCTTGTCATACGTTGGCAGATAGAGACATCAATGCCGCCATGAACATAAGAGATTTCGCTTTAGCTGATTCGCTGGGACACAGCGATTGTGTAAAGAGTTCCCCTGTAGAAAGTTCTGTCAGCGCAGATTCTACAGCGAAAGGTGCTGATATTTCTCAGTACGGGTCGCAATAAGCCCCCACTATAGCCGCCTCAGCGGCTTAGTGGTGGGAGTATGTCAAGATCGTTTTTTCCCTGACCATCCAAGAATATAGCAGGTTCCTATACATCTACCATTGCCTAAGCGTCAAAGTGGTATATAATAAGAATCGCTTGAAAGTACGTCTCAGATTTATGCAAAACGATATCGATGCTTCACATAGTTGTGCCTCGTTCTGTTCTTCATAAGTTGTAGCAACGCTTTTGGCTCAAAGGCCTTTTTACAAGAAAAAGGCTATTTTACTTCTGAATGTTCAGGAAATGATGACTATGTCTACAGTTACCGGCACCGTAAAGTGGTTCAACGACGAGAAAGGTTTTGGCTTCATTGCTCAGGAAAATGGTCCTGATGTGTTTGCTCACTTCCGTCAGATCAAGGGCGAAGGTTTCCGCACTCTTGCTGAAGGCCAGAAAGTTGAGTTCACTGTAACCCAGGGTCAGAAAGGTCCACAGGCTGAGGACATTCAGCCTTTATAAGGATCTCTGTATCGGCCTTGTTTCAGGGCTTATACATGATGCTATTCTTTCTTTGCTTTATGCAAAAAAGGCAAGCTGCATAGCTAGCCTTTTTTATGTCTGGCGGGTGCGAGGTGTCAGGTTAGTCCTCTTGATACTTTGCGTCAGCTTCCTGCTGACAACATGGATATCTGCTGGTAATTATGAGCTGTAGGGCTTCCAGTTATCTGTGCAGTAAAACCTGAACGTGCAGGGTTTGACCAACTTTTTCAGCTTATTCAACGTTTCCTTTGTTCAACGATCAAAAACGTGTGCAATGACCTTTTTGTAGCGAGTTTGTAGCGAGGTTCACACGTATAGAATAGCCAGCGCTGATTCTGTCTGTTGCCAACATACGACCACTGTTCATCCATCTGGCAAAGGAGAACCCACTCCTTATTGTCGAAAGGCAGTGATGTTACCTGGGCGCGGGGCAAGTTTTTTTAAGTGGCTAATGACTGCTGTTGGACTCACCCCAGGACTCGACCTGTATCTCGAACACCAGAACCATTCATCCTGAATTCCTCAGTTGAAATCACTGCCTCCGCTGAAAGCCTTACGCAAGTTGACTTATAACTATTTACTACAGTCACCTGAAAGAGGTGATATAAAAAAACGCAAGCACCACTGGTGCAAGGTAAAGAAGCAATTTATGAAATTCAACTGCGGAATTCAGGTTCATCGCCATATCCACTATGCGTTCCTGAGTACCGGGCTTAACAAACTCAAGCTGGAAGCTTTGCTTACCGCTTCTACACAGGCAGCGTTGTATGCCTGAAAGTGCTTTACCGTTACTAAAAATCTTACATAATCTGTAATTATGCAGACTTATCTACGCCGTCTACATGGATGCACAGCGAGCTGTGTCTGACTCCACTCTTTCGTAGGGTTTTAGGTCGAGCTGTAACGTGTCTGCGACCATGCTTATGAATCAAAAAAATGGTAACTGTTAGCTTGGTTTTCGCGTAACCGTTTACCACCTTTGATTCATGATCGAAATTATATCAGATAGTTACAGATTATAATAGTTTACAGCTAACTGTTTTTAACCCTTTTTCACAACGCCATCTGCGGTGTCACAGTGAACACATGAAACGTTAATGACTGCCATAGGAAAAACGGGCAGGAGACCAGTAAAACCTGTCTATTGAGTATACGCGATCAACGTATCTGATTCATGACCCGCCATCTCACTGGGTTCTCACGGCCAGCTTACCATGTACATTACGGTAGTTAGAAAAGATCATTGGCATTACAAGAAGCGATCTGCTGACGTAAGCTTGAAACACTGGACAAATTTGTCTTTAAAAATAAAATTCTCCCTGTCATAATAATCATAGAGTGTACAGGAAATAACATTAAACTCACTGAAATCATTAAAAGAATAAAAACCCGAATTCGAATCAAAAATATAATACGTATCATCAATTTTTGCTGTACCACACATGTGGAGTCCTAATCCTATCAGATAAACTCCTCCAAAACTTTTGACAGTCAAAGGTATCCCTTGCCAGGGGATACGTCGCATCCTTGGGTTGCAATCCAGTTCGTCCAAAATGTTTTTCACAACCAACCTGGTAGCAAAGCCTCTTCCTCTTTCTGGGTACAATGGGTATAACGGGCCACTTTTTATTCTAACCGTATTCATCAAAAATCTCTGCTGAATCAACCCTGCATCGAGTTCTTTTGGCGGAGTCCTCGCCTCAGCGAGCCGCCCTGAAACCATCAGACGCCCCCAGATTATCGAATATCCCAAACAATAACCAGCTCGTTTGTAGCTGGCCTCTACACCAAGAGTACTTTTCTTTCTATTAAAAAATCCACCTTCCCGATATGACTTTATATTCCACTTTGTCTCTGCAGCGCCAACATTTGACATCTTGTAAATAGTTTCCATTGTATGGTTCTCTATTTCGACGAACTTATACCAGTGGCAGAACGAAAACATGAATATATTTTGATCAGCTCAACCGCATTGATATCCTTGCCTGGAATACTTTGGTAGTACGAAATCGTACATATTGGCATACCAAACAAATTTTTGAGGATGTGCAGGAGGTTACTATCATAAATGATCGCCTTGAAACACCCATCTGCTTTGATCAAAAAACACACAAAATCAAGCCTGAATCAAGACAAATACTATTCGAATCAGTGTACAAAAAACACTCATATTTTTGTCCTGATGGCAGTGGTATTCGCTACACTACACGCATCTTGACTATCAGTAAATGCACCGTTATTAGCACACTTAAGAAACAGGAATGCAAGCGCATTTCAGTCAATCCTGATTTTTACCCAACCAACAAATTACTCAGTGTTCGTCTTGTTCAGGTGTGTGAAGAGATCGAATGCGATAAACAGTGGTCGTATGTGTGCAAAAAAGAACAGCAACGTTGTCAGTGATACCAAATCATACCGTCACGGCCTCATTGATGAAGCGAGGATGAAGCGAGGATGAAGCGAGGATGAAGCGAGAGACCGGGTCATCAAGGGCAAGAACAACAAAGCCCCCCCCAACACTCAAATCAGTGCCTGTTGCAAAGCTCGGAAACGCTTGACTAAAGGAGAGCAGTGCCCAGCAGTGTATAGGTTATACAAGCCGGTAAACCGGCCTGTTTCCATGTGGACTAAAACAATCGATTTAAACCATCGAGTGCCGCCACACGATAAGCCTCTGCCATGGTGGGGTAATTAAACGTAGTATTCAGGAAGTAACGCAATGAGTTTGCTTCACCTGTTTGCGACATCACTGCCTGACCAATATGGACAATTTCTGAAGCCTGATCGCCAAAACAGTGTATACCGAGTACTTCCAGTGAATCTCGATGAAACAGAATTTTCAACATCCCAACCACTTCACCGGTAATTTGTGCCCGGGCCAGACGTGAAAAAAAGGCTTTACCCACCTCATAGGGTACTGCCTGGGCTGTCAGTTCTTCCTCAGTATGTCCAAGAGAGCTGATTTCCGGAATGGTGTAAATACCGGTAGGGACTTCATTGACAAATCGACGGCGCATGTCGCCTGAAAGATCACTTGCTGCTGAGCGCCCCTGGTCATAGGCGGCACTGGCCAGGCTCGGCCAGCCAATCACATCACCAGCCGCGTAGATATGAGACAGCGTGGTTTGATAGTGCTCATTCACATCAAGTTGTCCACGTCGGTTGGTACTCAGGCCGATCTCTTCCAGTCCCATATCCTGAGTGTTACCTGTGCGGCCATTAGCCCATAGCAATAAGTCTGCTTTTAACTTCTTACCAGACTTGAGGTGTAATACAACACCATCATTCATCGGCTCTACTGTCTGGTATTCTTCATTATGACGGACGATGACGTTCATCTTGCGTAACTGGTAGCCCATGGCATCAGAGATTTCCTTATCCAGAAAAGACAGTAGCCGATCACGGTTATCCACCAGATCCACCAGCACCCCAAGTCCTGAGAAGATGGAAGCGTACTCAGAGCCAATCACTCCGGCACCATAAATAATTATCCGTTTTGGGGTATGGGACAACGTAAGAATTGTATCACTGTCATAAACACGAGGGTGGTCAAAATCCACATCGTCAGGGTGAAATGGGCGAGAGCCTGTAGCAATCAGAATGTTGCTGGCATGCAGGTGCTCCACATTACCGGAACTTTCATGCACCTCAATGGTATTTTCATCAATAAACCGGCCTTTCCCAAAAAACAGGTCGATGCGATTGCGGGCATAATACATGGTGCGCGACTGCACCTGTTTTTGAATCACATTTTCCGCCCGCTTAAGCACTTTGGGAAAACTAAACCAGCGAGGCTCTCCAATTTCCCGAAACATGGGGTTGGTGTTAAAGTCCATGATCTGCTTGACAGAATGACGCAGTGCTTTTGATGGAATAGTCCCCAGGTGTGTACAACTGCCACCAACAAAGGCAAACTGTTCAACCACCGCAACACGCTTTCCCAGTTTAACGGCATTCATTGCAGCCCCTTCACCAGCCGGCCCCGACCCCAATATTATCAGGTCATATTCACTTACAGCCATGCTGTCGTTCCCCTTACAGCTTGTTATTATTCCAATGAAGAAAAAAACATAACCAACCCGCTTAAAGGGCTGCTCTGAAATACCCGTTAACAGACAGGAGACTGGAAAAACAGGCTTCTGTTGTTATTCCCCAGCCTTGAAAGACAGCCCCCTGGGGTCAGCGATAAGTCAATGACTTTTTTACGGCCATGGCATCATAAAACAGATCCTCAGGCGGCTTGCTGCTCCTGGCCGTGGGGGCTTTACTGTTTCCGCCGCCACAGATCAGACAGTTTTCTTTTAAACCCAGTGCACTTAAGCCTCCACAGGACCCCTTAATAGGCTTATTTGCCACAATAGCACCAATAGCCATCCCTGCGATAATCAGCAGAAATGCACAAAAGGTGATTATCAGGATAATCATCACTCCCTCCTACAAGCGGGTTAACGGCGCTATTCTACCAGATACGGCTTAAAGGCCTTACTGGCCAGAGATCGAAATCCGCCATCATAATGATAGGTAAAGTACGCGGCAATGCCTTTACGGTTTGCCAGCTCAAGGCCTTTCTTATCACCAAGCACCATAAACATCGTCGCCAGCCCATCCGCTTCTTCAACGGTGTCACTGATCACCGCAACTTCGGCCAACCGATTGGCTTCGGGGTACCCTGTTTTTGGGTTAATGGTATGGGAATAGCGTTTGCCTTTAACTTCAAAATAGTTCAGATAATCACCAGAGGTAGCCATACCTTTATTATCCAGTGAGACAATGGCCACAGGGCGCCCTCCGGCTAAGTCAGGCCCCCGCACCGCCAGCCGCCAGTCACTGCCATCAGCCTTGTGACCACTGACTTTGATTTCACCACCGACTTCCACCATAAAGTTATCAATACCGGCTTTTTTCAAAGCTTTCCCAGCCTGGTCAACAGCATACCCTTTGGCAATAGAACTTAAATCCACAAAAACTGACGTCTTTCGTTCCAGGGTACTGTTTTTCACATCCGCTGTGACATAGTGATAACCCACTCTGGCCTTTGCAGCATCAATCTCTGCTTTTGTGGGGATTTTACCCGGGTAATTATTCATCATCCATTCAATAAACGCAGGGCCTTTAACAGACTCACTACCCTCGGATTCTGACTGAGAACCGGGTTTATCCTTAAGATCATGACCTGAGGGACCAAAACCCCACAGGTTCACCAGGGGGCCAACGGTCACGTCATACCCCCCCCCTGATAATTCAGAGATACGACGACTTTCTACAAATAGATCAACAATATCTTTCGAGACCTTAACCGGTTGCCCGACGGGGGAGCGATTAAATTTCATCAACTCAGAGTCTTCGCGGTAGGTTGACATTCTCAGGTCAACATCATGCAAAACGTCATACACAACCTTTGAGATAGCATCAACTGGCGCCCCCCAGCGACTGGCAACATAGGAGACATGGTAGGTTGTCCCCATGGTTTCACCAGAGAACTGCTTGATCTGGGTACGAGTACTCAGTAAGTAGAAGGCCAGCAGCAGCAATACACCGCCCGTCACCAGAGAACGCTTATAAGTGGATGAAATCACACAATTATCCATCAATAACCAGGCAGAAACAGGGAGACACACTATAGCACTGATGACTGGCATGGTCACCTGAGTACCATCACTAAGAAACCGCTCTGTGCAGGAGGTCATTTCACCTTGTCCTGACTGCCACAATAAAATTATGAACAGCTGCTAAAGATTGTTCTCATTTAGCCATCCGATCATCAAGCCGTCACCCATAACACAATGGCATCGGCCTCACCCACAGACACGACCACATGCCCCATATCTGCATCGTAGTAAGCGCTGTCCCCTTCTTTCAGGGAAACGGGCCGATAAAATTCCGAATAAAACAGTACCTCGCCCTTAAGCACCATCATAAACTCTTCACCATCGTGGCGAATCCACTCAGAAAAGTCATTAAAGTCCCGGGCTTTTACCGTTGTTCGATAGGGCAGCATCTTTTTGCCCGTTAAAGCAGTAGCCAGTATTTCATGTTCGTAGGTGGTGGTGGGGTGTAGTTTGCCTTCTCCGGCGAGGGTAATATCACGCCGCCCCTTTGTTACGTGTTGTTCTTTGGGCTGAGCAAACAGCTGGGGAATATCAATCCCCAAACCTTGTACCAGTTTTGAAACTGCCGCAAAGGTAGGGGAAATTTGTTCATTCTCAATTTTGGACAAGGTTGAGCGTGCCAGTCCCGTGCGCTTGCTGGCTTGTTCCAGCGTCAGGTTCTGACTTAACCGAATCTTGCGAACACGCTCTCCCAGCTTTAGGGGTGACACTGTTGCTTCAGAACCCTGAGGACTCAACCGCAGCCGCTGCTGCTTATCTTTCGCCAACAAACTCACTTTCTCAGACATCCTATCTCCCCCGGTACACCACCAACGATCGCAAAGACCACCCGGTGATTATATGCATCATCGGTTTCCAATAGGAAATTTCTTTATTGATAAACTCGACGGTGGTTGATAACCTTCCGTCAATAAATACCATTCAATAAACACCATTGAAAGGAAAAGGAAAATCCACAAGCGAGTCGTGAATAACCTGCCATCACGCAGCGAGTGCCGAGGCAACACCATGGGATTAAGTATCTTCGATCTGTTTAAAGTAGGCATTGGGCCTTCATCATCGCACACTGTGGGGCCTATGGTAGCAGCCAATCGTTTTATTAATGAGCTTCAGCAAAAGCAATGCCTCCCAGGCACTGCCCGGGTATGCATCGATTTGTTCGGTTCTCTGGCCCTCACAGGTGCGGGCCATGCTACAGACACCGCTATCATCCTCGGGTTATCGGGACAACGTCCGGAAACACTGAATCCTGATGATGCTCCGCAGCTCATCGAACAAACCCGACAACGGCAACAGCTTTTTCTTGCCAGCTCATTCCCCATTGCCTTTACAGAAACCACGGATCTCATTTTTCACTCGACGGTTTTTCTTCCTAAACACCCCAATGGTATGACGTTCAAAGCCTTTGATAAGCACGGTATTATTATCCACCAAAATAGTTATTACTCCCTCGGTGGTGGCTTTGTCGTCAGTGAAGACGAAGATAAAGACGAAGATAAAGACGAAGATAAAGACGAAAATAAAGACGAAAATGTGACACACATAACCGGCAGTAAACCGGTTCCTTATCCTTTTAATAACGCACAAGAGTTACTGGATATTGGCAGTACCCACGGTTTATCCATTGCTGAGATAGTCCTTGCTAATGAGAACGCACTGGGTCTTCATCAAAACATACCCGGTAAGCTGCAGATGATCTGGCAGGTGATGAACCAGTGCATTGAGCGCGGATGCAGGCAACAGGGTATTCTCCCCGGTGGCCTTAAGGTAAAACGTCGCGCAAATGCCATTTATCACTCCCTGGGCAACCGGGAAAAACCAACAACAGACAATCCGCTGCTCATTATGGACTGGATCAGCCTGTTTGCACTGGCTGTGAATGAAGAAAATGCTGTGGGCGGACGCATTGTCACTGCCCCTACTAACGGTGCCGCAGGTGTCATACCCGCTGTACTGGCTTACTTTGTACGCTTTATTAAAGGCAGTAACCACAAAGATAAAGAGATTGAAACCTTCCTGGCTACCGCTGCCGCTATTGGTATGTTGTACAAAAAAAATGCGTCTATCTCTGCTGCCGAAGTTGGCTGCCAGGGTGAAATCGGTGTGGCCTGCTCCATGGCCGCCGGTGCACTGTGTGCTGTGCTCGGTGGTACCAATCAACAAATCGAGAATGCCGCTGAAATTGGCATGGAACATAACCTTGGGCTGACCTGTGACCCTGTGGGCGGGTTGGTGCAGGTGCCCTGTATTGAACGTAATACCATGGGTGCCATCAAGGCCATTGCCGCTGCACGGTTATCCCTTCAGGGGGATGGTGATCACAGAGTTTCTCTGGATAATGTTATTGAAACCATGCATCAGACTGGACTTGATATGCAGCACAAATACAAAGAAACCGCTTTAGGTGGCCTGGCCGTTAATGTAGTGATGTGCTGAATTCTTTTCAAGATGTGTCATATAACAGGAATGAGGTAAACCATGAACAACATTAAAAATCTGAAGTTCACCGATACCCACGAATGGGTATTGGACAATGGCGATGGCACCGTCACTATAGGGATCACCGAACATGCACAGGAACTACTGGGCGATGTGGTGTTTGTTGAGCTGCCTGAAATCGATCAGGAAGTGGGTGCCGGTGACGACCTGTCTCTGGTGGAATCCGTTAAAGCTGCTTCTGATATCTATGCACCTGTCTCTGGTAAAGTTGTTGAAGTGAACACCATGCTGGAAGATTCACCCGAAACGATTAACCTGTCTGCGTTCGAAGACGGCTGGATTGTCAAGCTGAAATTGTCTGAGCCGGCTGAGCTGGATGACCTGATGGCGGCCAGTGCCTATGAGGCAAGCATCGAGTAATTTTTTATCATGCCTGCTCGCTTTATCGTCTCGTGTGTCCTGATACGTTCATTGATCCACTCCTGGATGGGTATTATTCCCGGAGAACGAGTATCCTGCCCCCGGTTCTCCCGTCCACTCAGGGAAGACTGGGCTAAAAAGGTAACAAATTATGGCTGACGAACAACAATCACTACAAGCCCTGCTCCAGAGAGAACACTTCACCCGGCGTCATGTGGGACCCAGCCAGAGTGAACAGTACACTATGCTGGAAAGTCAGGGCCTTCATTCCCTCAATGATATGATTGGGGAAACGGTACCCACTGCCATCCGCAGTGCTGCTCTGGCTCTGCCTGATGGCCTTACTGAAAAGCAGGCACTGGAAACACTGAAAACCCTGGCCCAGAAAAATACCATCAATAAATCGTATATTGGTATGGGCTATTACAATACTGAAACGCCTGGCGTAATCCTGCGCAACGTCTTCGAAAACCCTGGCTGGTATACGGCTTATACACCCTATCAAGCTGAAATCAGTCAGGGTCGATTGGAAGCACTGTTAAACTTCCAGCAAATGGTCATGGATCTCACCGGTATGGAAGTCGCCAATGCGTCTTTACTGGATGAGGCCACAGCGGCTGCCGAGGCCATGAGCCTGTGTCGCCGTTCAAGCCGAAGTAAGAGTCATGTTTTTTTCGTCGCTGACGATGTTCACCCGCAAACACTGGGTGTGATTAAAACCCGTGCAGAGTATCTGGGCATTGAGCTGATGATTGGTGACCCTGCCACTGAGCTTGATCAACAGGAGGTCTTTGGGGTACAACTGCAATACCCTGGCACCTATGGTGATATAGACGATATTGAACGTATTATTCAACAGGCCAAAACCCGTAAAGTCATGGTATCTGTTGCCTCAGATTTGCTGGCACTGGTGCTGCTGAAGTCACCTGGTGCAATGGGGGCTGATATTGTCATGGGCAGCAGCCAGCGTTTTGGTGTATCCATGGGTTTTGGTGGTCCCCATGCCGCATTTTTTGCCACCAGTGAAAAACTGAAGCGTGCCATTCCCGGACGCATTATCGGTGTATCAAAAGACAGTCGTGGCAATACCGCCCTGAGAATGGCCATGCAAACCCGCGAACAGCATATTCGCCGGGAAAAGGCCACATCCAATATTTGTACTGCCCAGGCGTTGCTTGCAAACCTGGCCGGTTTTTACGCAGTTTATCATGGCCCTGATGGACTCAGGGCCATTGCGGAACGGGTACATCGCCTGACGGCCATCTTGCAGAAAAGCCTCAGTGACAGGGGGTTTCAGTGTAACAGAAGCTACTTCGATACCCTGACCATAAAAGCAGGCAGTCAGCAACAGGCTATTTACCAGCGAGCGCTGGATCATCACTGCAACCTGCGCCTGATTAGCCACCACAGCCTTGGTGTCAGCCTGGATGAAACAACCACGCCCGATGATATCATCGAACTGTTTGCTATTTTTATGGGTAAAGGTGAAGCATTGGATGTATCCTCTGTGGATCAACGCATTACTGCCGGTGAAGCTACGGGGATCAACCATGCCCTCCGTCGTACTGATAAGATCCTGAGCCATGCTGTCTTTAACCGCTATCACTGTGAAACAGAAATGATGCGCTATCTCAAGCGACTGGAAAATAAGGATTACTCACTGGTGCATGGCATGATTCCTCTGGGTTCGTGCACGATGAAACTGAACGCCTCTGCTGAAATGCTGCCGGTCACCTGGCCTGAATTTGCCAATATCCACCCCTTTGCACCACGGGACCAGGTACAGGGTTACCTGGATTTGATTGACCAGCTTCAGCGGGCCCTGGAAGCCATTACCGGCTACGACAAGGTCTCCCTGCAACCTAATTCGGGGGCATCAGGTGAATATGCAGGCCTGCTGGCCATACGAAAATATCAGGAATCCATGGGTGATGGCCATCGTCATATCTGCCTGATTCCTGCATCTGCTCACGGTACAAACCCTGCATCAGCGGTGATGGCTGGCATGAAGGTAGTGATTGTTGCCTGTGACTCTCACGGAAATATTGACATTAATGACCTTCAGGAAAAAGCCGAACAGCACAGTGCTGATCTCTCCGCCCTGATGATCACTTATCCATCCACTCACGGTGTCTACGAAGAAGCCGTCAAAGACGTTTGTAACACCATTCATCGCTTTGGTGGTCAAGTCTACCTGGACGGAGCCAATATGAATGCCATGGTGGGTATCGCCAGACCCGGTGATATTGGCTCAGACGTTTCCCACCTGAACCTGCACAAAACATTTGCTATTCCTCACGGTGGCGGTGGTCCCGGTGTGGGTCCTGTTGGCGTGAAAAAACATTTGGCGCCCTTCCTGCCCAACCATGACGTCAGTCCTGTATACGACAGTGAAGGTATTGGTGCCGTAGCATCAGCGCCCTTTGGCAGTGCTTCTATTCTTACCACCACCTGGATGTATATCCATATGCTTGGTGCCCGCGGCCTGACACACGCCACTGAAGTCGCTATTTTGAATGCTAACTACGTGGCTGACCGGCTATCGGCTTATTACCCGGTACTGTACCGTGGCCAGAATGAAAAGGTCGCCCATGAATGCATCATTGATATTCGACCTATCAAAGAGGCCACTGGCATTAGTGAAGAAGACATTGCCAAGCGATTAATGGACTACGGTTTCCACGCACCTACCATGTCCTTTCCGGTGGCAGGTACATTAATGATTGAGCCGACAGAATCCGAGTCTCTGGCGGAAATTGACCGCTTTATTGATGCCCTGGTGTCTATTCGTAAAGAAATTGATCAGATCGAGCAAGGTCAATGGACTGCGGGTAATAACCCACTGGTCAATGCACCGCATACCCTGGCTGATTTGGCAGACAACACCTGGGAAAGGCCTTACAGCCGGGAAACGGCAGTGTTTCCATCGGCAACCAGCAGGTCAGCCAAATACTGGCCAACCACCAACCGGGTCGACAATGTATTTGGGGATCGGAACTTTGCATGCGCCTGCCCGGGTATTGAGAACTATCAGGAGGATTAAGCTTTTCTGGCTCTTTTCTACAGGGCTAAAAACAGTTCGCAGTAAACTATTATAATCTGAAACTATCTGATAAAATCTCAAGCATGGATAAGAGATTAGTGAAGATAGGTGAGGCCGCTCGTTTACTTGGTACAGACCCTGTAACACTGCGAAAATGGGAAAGTACAGGTGAGTTGCTTCCTGCCAGAAAGACCAAAGGTGGAACTCGTTACTACGACGTGTCTGAATTGATGGGCTTCAGTAACGAAGCTGCGCCTACTCTTTGCTATTGCAGGGTATCCAGTCACGACCAAAAGCCAGACTTAGACAGGCAGCAAGAGTTACTGGAAGCCTACTGTTCTGCAAAAGGTTGGCGAACTCAGGTTATACGTGATCTTGGTTCTGGCATGAACTACCGGAAAAAAGGACTTAATCAGCTACTTGAGTTAATAATGAAACGTCAGATTAAACGACTGGTGGTTTCACATAAAGACAGGCTGTTAAGGTTCGGCGCTGAATTGGTGTTCTCCCTATGTGAATTGCAGGGAATAGAAATAGTCATCGTACATAAAGGCGATCAGCCTTCGTTTGAAGAAGAACTCGCCAATGATGTATTGGAAATAATCACTGTATTCAGCGCAAGACTTTACGGCAGCCGAAGCAAGAAACACAAAAAGATGCTTGAGACTTTGCAAGATGTTGTTAGCTCACAAGATTGAACTCAGACCGACAAAACAACAAGCCGATTATCTTGACAGGGCTTGTGGTTCTCGTCGTCATGCGTTCAATCAACTGTTAGCACATTTCAATCAAGAAGGCGTTAAGTGGTCAAAGAAGGCTGCGAATGAAAAATACAAAGAACTCAGGCTTGAGTTCCCCTGGTATGCCGAAGTCAGTCAACGTGTAACGAGAAATACAGTCGACGATCTTCATAACGCCTTTACTCATTTCTTTCGTCGGGTGAAGAAAGGAGAAAAAGCAGGTTACCCAAGATTCAAGAAGCGAGGCCTACACGATAGTTTTTCTCTGAGAGAAAAACCCAAGTTCCATGTTGACGGCAGAACACTTCGCATTGAGAAACTGAAAACCAAAATTAAAATGCGCCAGGAACTGAGATTCACGGGCACACCCTGTCAGGTGACGATCAGTAAGCGAGCCGGAAAGTATTTCGCTTCTATTTTGGTAGACACTCAAGACGACGACCCAAAAGCACAAAGCAATGAGTCTGTAGGCGTTGATTTTGGCATCAAAAATTTAGCTATTTGTTCGAATGGCAAAACCTTTGCTGCTAATCAGAAACTGAAACACTCTCTGAAACGCCTTAACAGGAAACAGAGAGCGTTAAGCCGCAAAATAAAGAGAAGCAACCGTTACGCGAAAGCCAAGCGGGCAGTTGCAAAACTTCATTACCGGATCAGTAACCAGCGATCAGCCGTAATATATGAGGTAAGTGATTATTTGACGTCAAGATTCAAAATAATCACCATGGAAAACCTGAATGTAAAAGGCATGGTAAAAAACCGCAAACTGGCAAGAGCAATCAGTGACGCAGGTTTCGGCAAGCTGAGAGAGCTTGTCGAATACAAGGCAGAGCTGAGAGGATGCCAGATTGTGATTGCAGATCGGTTCTTTCCCAGCTCGAAAAAGTGTGCGGTTCATACTTGCAACTACATAAACGACAATATCGCTTTGTCCGATCGCCAGTGGCGATGTCCGAAATGTAAAACTTTGCATGATAGGGATTACAGTGCGAGTTTGAACCTTGATAATTATGGTCGAGACACGTTACAGCTCGACCCAAAACCCTACACAAGAGTGGAGTTAGACACGATTCGTCGTGCATTCATGTCGACGGCGTAGATAAGTCTGCATAATTACAGATTATGTTAGATTTTTAGTAGCGGAAAAGAGCCAGCTCACCCCATAAAATCATGCTTCGCAAACGAGCCGTTATCGAAAGCATCAACGACCCGCTAAAGAACATCTCACAGATCGAACATACACGTCACAGGTCTTCTTTCAACTGTGCTGTAAATATTATGGCAGGACTGATCGCCTACACAAAGCAGCCATTGAAACCACATATTAGCGCAGGGCAGTTGACAGAGGGTCTGCTCATGACTGTTTGAAGTCATCGAACTCACGTTTCTTACATTTGAGCGAGCAGATGGGCATAGTTCTATCGGTCGCAGTAGGAATGCCGGTCACTCGACTCCCCCTGCACAAATCCGTACTTGCACTGCTAACGCAAACAGCTCCTACCTCAGGTATTTTTATTGATCTATGTCAAATAGATGACCAAAAAAGTAAGGAGATTTTATTTTTAACCTTGACTTTATGGGCATCTGTCACTTATGTTTTGGGGCATCTCATTTTCAAGTGAATACTAAAGAGAATATCACTAATGCCCAGCCTAACCGGAAAATAGTCAAAAGTATCGGTTGAGCGTGTTGTCTGATTTCAACGCTATTTCTCTACATAACTCTAGAACTATAAAATATCGAACAACGTTGAGAGCATGCTAATGCTAAAAGAACTATTAACTCACAAGAAAAAGTTGATTTTTATTGAATCGCATAGTCCTTTACCTGCGCACATAGTTGAATCCGTTAGCTATACGCTATACGGATGGTGCTGACCAGCGCATCTGTTTTGATGGGATTTGGTCCAGCTCTCTATCTGATTCTATGCTTAATGGCTTACCAGACACTGAATATCTCCATATGCGCTACAGGATCAAAAATGTACACGATATGATGGAATTCACTTCCAAGCCTGTTGTTTTTGATGCCCATACGGGCGGGGATATCGAACACTTCGAGCGAAGCGTTCAGATGATGGAGCGAGTGGGCATAGCAGCTGTAATTATCGAAGACAAGGTGGGCTTTAAAAGAAACTCTTTGTTTGGTAACAGTGTCGAACAAAAGTTAGAAGACAGTCATGTTTTTGCGCGAAAAATAGCCGCAGGAAAAAAAACACTGAATCACGACAAACTAATGATCTTTGCAAGGATCGAAAGCCTGATTGCGGGGATGTCAATGAAGAGCGCTCTATCAAGAGCAGAAAAGTATATTAGCAAGAGTCAATATCAATTTAACAGAAGGAAAAGTGGACAACTTCAAAAGGCAATTTTCATTCAATCCACCCTCTGACTTTATGCACAATATACTGAAGGCCGGTGGGTTACTTAACTACGTATGCCACCAATTGCAAAAAGGAAGGCAATAATACCGTGAAGAAAAATCACCAACGATGTCAAAAGTTCGATGGACTTGCCAATGATTACGATCGCTATCGTCCACGTTATCCCATAGCGCTTTTTCATACGATGCTGGCTCCCTTGCAGGGAAAAAAAATCTATCGATTGTCGATGCGGGGGCAGGAACAGGTATTGCGCTGGAGCATATTATCGAGATTCTTGGAACCGAACACGATTACCGTGCCATGGATGTTTCCTCGGATATGATCGAGCAGGGGAAGAAAAAGTTTCCTGACGTTCAGTGGCTTCAAGGTCAGGCAGAAGCGCTAATACCCCATATAGGTGGCGTTGATCTGTTCGTTTTTGCTCAATCGTTCCAATGGATGGATCGGGTTGAACTTTTGTCCCTGGTTTCCCATCAACTCCATTCTGGAGGTGTTATGGGTGTGATTCAGAACAATCGTCATTTCGAAGTCAGTGGTTTTCTGGGGGATTATGAATCACTTCTGGAAGCAATGAGTCCAAATTATTCCCGCTACTACCGGAGATTTGACTTCCTGAAAGAAATAACCGATGCCTGTAAGGCAACGCCTGAAGATATCGCCTTGCATACACTTGACTGGGTTATGTCGATGCCCTCAGACGCATTCATTGGCATGAGCCGATCATCCACTCAGGCCCAACGAGCTATGGCTGCCCATGGTGAACAGTTCTTGACTGAACTAATGATGTTAATCAAGCGTTATGAAGTCAATGGAAGCCTGGAGGTTTGTTATCGAAGTGAACTCTATATGTACTCAAAATAATAGCGAGTTGTGGCGGTTCCCCGTCGTTTTTCGAGGGGCAGTAGCTGGAGATATGGAAGGCATCCATGCAACTTTACACCTTGGTTTTCAAGAGTTTTCAAAATTGTTTGCTCCCTCTGCACTCAAGCTAACGCCGTCTTGTATTCGAGCTTCACTCTCCTCGTGGCGAGTCATTTCAGTTAATAACAATCTTCTTGGTTGTGCTATGGCATATAGGGAGGAGGATTTTTTCACATTTTGTTATATGACGATTGCCCCCGGCTATCGGCAAGCCGGACTGGGAAAAGCATTTGTTGAAGAATTAGGTAGTGGGCTAAACCTGTGATTTTTATATAATATGTCGAATGACGTGTTATACAGAAGTTAACTGCACAAACTGTGGCAGCATAAGCGTAAAGATAATAGGCCGCAGCGCTCACGGGGTTCCTCGTTATCGCTGCTGCAACAATAGCTACCAAAACGTTCATGCTCGAATATCGCTACAAGGCATACGTAAAAGGCACTAAAGAGCAAGCTATTAAAATGGCTGTTAACGGCAGTGGCATTAGAGATACAAGCAGGGTGCCTGGCATTAGCAAATCGACTGTTATCAGTACACTCAAAAATACAGAAAGCAGTCTGGTGCAGGTTAACCCAAACATCAAAACCCTGTCGCCCGGTGAGCATACCAAAGTCTCTGTATGCCTTGCCTGCGAAGAGGCTGAGATGGATGAACAGTGGTCGTTTGTTTCTAAAAAATCGAATCAGCGATGGCTTTGGTATGCCATAGATCATACAACCAACACAATCCTTGCCTACGTCTTTGGCAGGCGTAAAGACGAGGTTTTTAAAAAGCTCAAAGCGCTTCTGGCTCCCTTTAACATTAAGCGATTTTACACGGATGACTGGGGAGTGTATGAACGACATCTCGACAAGGACAAGCACGAGATTGGCAAGCGAAATACGCAAAAAATCGAGAGAAAGAATCTGAATTTCAGAACTTGGATCAAGCGTCTGGCGCGTAAAACAATCTGCTTTTCAAAGCTGGAGAAAATGCATGACATCGTCATCGGTCTACTGATAAATAAGCTCGAATTCGGGGTTGATATTCATGCAAAATCACAGGTTTAGCCCACTACCGGTTGGTCATTTGGGAAGGGTGGGCAAAGTTGCAGGATCGTCTCCACACCTGCCCCATGACAAAAGGTGTGGAGATGTGACTAAGAGATAGCCTTTAGGGCGGGGAGGATGTCAGGGAGTTATCAACGCTTAGCTGCACTCGGCATCAACGTCAGACACTGCTTCCAGGTGTTCATTCAGGTGCAGGTGTTCAATCTCAGCCACTCGGGCAACACCCACCAGCTTTTCATTGGCACCCACTTTAATCAGCGTCACACCCTGGGTATTTCGACCTGTGCTGGACACTTCATTCACCCGGGTACGCACCAACGTACCCTGATCAGAGATCAGCATAATCTCCTCACCTTCTGTCACCTGAATAGCACCAATCAGCTCACCGTTTCGCTCATTGCACTGCATGGCAATAACACCCTGACCGCCACGGCCTGTCTGACGGAAATCATTCACGGAAGTGCGTTTGCCAAAACCATTTTCACTGGCCGTCAGGATTTGCGCATTGTCATCAGGGATAATCAACGATATCACCCGTTGGTCACCCGAAAGCCTCATCCCCCGGACACCACGAGCGGTTCGTCCCATCTCTCGTACATCAGTTTCATTAAAACGAATGGCTTTACCGGCATTGGATAGCAGCATAACCTGGGCATCACCGTGGGTAATCTCTGCTCCCACCAGCGTATCATCCTCTTCCAGGGCAACGGCAATCAAACCACTGGGCCGTGGTCGTGAGAACTGTGTTAAAGCCACTTTTTTCACGGTGCCGCGCTGTGTCGCCATAAACACATAATGGCCTTCGGTGTAATTTTCAACGGGCAACACGGCGGTAATCCGCTCGTCTTTTTCCAGTGACAAAATGTTCACCAGGGGACGGCCACGTGATGTCCGGCCCGCCTCAGGAATCTGGTACACTTTCAGCCAATACACCTTACCCCGACTGGAAAAACACATAATCTGGGTATGCGTGTTCGCCACCAGCATATGCTCAACATAGTCTTCTTCTTTCACCGATGCCGCCGATTTACCACGGCCACCGCGTTTTTGCGCCTGATAGGTATCCAGCGGTGTTGTCTTGGCATAGCCGCCATGGGACAGGGTGACCACCATGTCTTCTTCATCAATCAGGTCTTCAACCGTAAGATCCCGGCGTGAGCGAGTAATTTCTGTGCGTCGATGATCACCAAACTCATCACGCACCGCTTCCAGCTCTTTACGGATCACCTGGCGCAGACGTTCAGGGTCAGCCAGAATCAACACTAACTCAGCAATACGTCCTAAAAGCTCACGGTATTCCGTCAGCAATTTTTCATGTTCCAGCCCCGTCAGGCGATGCAGCTTCATTTCCAGAATAGCCTGTGCCTGGGCAGGTGATAAATAATACTGGCCATCACGCAGGCCGTAAGCCTCCGGCAATTCATCCGGGCGACAGGCGTCAGCACCAGCACGCTCGGCCATGGCCAGTACATGCCCCGGATGCCAACCCTGACTCATGAGCGTGTCTCTGGCATCAGCAGAAGACGACGAGGCTTTAATGGCCTGGATCACCGGATCAATATTGGACAGGGCAACCGCCAGTCCTTCCAGAATATGCCCCCGTTCACGGGCTTTACGCAGCTCAAACTCTGTACGACGGGTTACCACTTCACGGCGATGGCGGATAAAGGCTTCCAGCAATTCTTTCAGGTTCAGCAGTTTTGGCTGTCCATCCACCAGAGCAACGACGTTAATACCAAACACATTTTCCATCTGTGTCTGTGCGTACAGGTTATTCAACACCACGTCGGCATTTTCGCCCCGGCGCAACTCAATCACCACACGCATACCATCTTTATCAGACTCGTCGCGCAGTTCGGCGATACCTTCAATTTTCTTTTCTTTTACCAGCTCGGCGATTTTTTCAATCAGGCGTGCTTTGTTGACCTGGTATGGAAGCTCGGAAATAATAATCGTGCTTTTATTGCGTTTTTCATCATGTTCAATATCAACCCTGGCACGAATATAAATACGTCCACGGCCTGAACGGTAAGCTTGCAAAATTCCCGCACGGCCATTAATGATCGCGGCAGTGGGGAAATCCGGTCCCGGAATATGTTCCATTAACTCATCAATAGTAATGGCATTATTGTCGAGCAGAGCAAGACAACCACTGATGACTTCACTTAAGTTGTGCGGGGGGATATTCGTGGCCATTCCCACGGCAATACCGGCTGAGCCGTTAACCAGCAGGTTAGGAATGCGTGTGGGCAGCACTGCCGGGATTTTCTCGGTGCCGTCGTAGTTATCAACGTAGTCAACGGTTTCTTTTTCAAGGTCCGCCAGCAACTGATGCGCTACCTTGTCCATGCGAATCTCGGTGTATCGCATAGCTGCCGCTGAGTCACCGTCAATAGAGCCAAAGTTACCCTGGCCATCCACCAGCATGTAGCGCAAAGAGAAGGGTTGTGCCATTCTAACGATGGTATCGTATACCGCAGTATCACCGTGGGGGTGGTACTTACCGATTACGTCCCCGACAATACGCGCAGATTTTTTGTAACCTTTATTCCAGTCATTACCCAGCTCATTCATAGCGAACAGCACTCGGCGGTGAACCGGCTTCAGACCATCGCGCACATCCGGTAATGCACGCCCAACGATGACGCTCATGGCATAGTCCAGATAGGACTGTTTGAGCTCATCTTCAATATTTACAGGTAAAATCTCTTTGGCCATATCAGTCATGGAAAATCAGTCATCCTTTTGCTTGCACCCACCGGATAGGAAACAGCCTCCTTACCCGATCCGCAGGGCCAGGAGCCAGCAAACTGTCGATCGTTCTGGCAGGTCGTTAAACCCCTTTTCTGCCAATATCAACAACACGCAGCTGCTTACGCAGACCGTTCCCGGCCACCATGTCCAGCCAGCAGCACTCGATATTCAAAACTCCAGAATACCACATTCCCCCTGTCGCCGGCGAGTTTTCAGATCTCTGAAAACGCAACAACACCGTTTCTTTTTCGTTTCTTTTTCGGCCTTTTTCACCACACACGTTCATTCTTCTTTAAACACAGAGGTGATTAAGCTGAACTTAAGGGACGCCCTCGGTATACTACGGGTAATATTGCTGGATTAAGAGAGTAAACAGCCCCATGAGCGAGATGCGATCTGCCCAAAACGTTGATCCGGAAGAAATCGCCAAATTCGAACAGCTGGCCAACCGGTGGTGGGACCCGGGCAGTGAGTTTAAGCCCCTGCATGAAATTAATCCGCTGCGCCTTAACTTTATTGATGAGCGCGTTGGCCTGGCCGGTAAGACTGTGCTGGATGTAGGCTGCGGCGGCGGGATTTTAACTGAGTCCATGGCCTTGCGCGGTGCGAAGGTCATGGGGATTGATATGGGTGAAGCACCTCTCTCTGTCGCCCGACTGCACAGCCTTGAGTCCGGTGTTGATGTCAATTACCGGAAAATCCCGGTGGAAGAACTCGCTGAGGAGCAACCCCAAAGCTTTGATGTGGTCACCTGCCTGGAGATGCTTGAGCATGTCCCTGACCCATCTTCCGTGGTAAAGGCATGCAGCAAACTGGTCAAACCAGGTGGTCATGTCTTCTTTGCCACGCTGAACCGTAACGCCAAGTCTTGGCTATTTGCTATTGTCGGCGCAGAATATATCTTGAACCTGTTACCCAAAGGCACCCATGAACACAGCAAGTTTATTAAACCCCACGAGCTCAATCAGTGGATGCGACAGGCGGACCTGCAAATGAAGGAAATTTCTGGTATGACCTACAACCCTTTGACCAGGGTGTACCGCCTGAAAAAAGGGGATACCAGCGTCAACTACCTGATTCATTCGCAGCATAGTGAATAAAACAATAATAACAGAGTATTTATGAAAAAAACCCAGCCTATTGAAGGTGTATTTTTTGATCTGGACGGCACGCTTATGGACACAGCAGCCGATTTTGTTGTGGCACTTAACCAGCTTATTACTGACCATCAACGACCTCCCCTTGAAGAGAAAATCATCCGCCAGCATGTTTCATACGGATCAAAACAGCTGGTCAGCCTCGCCCTGGATATACCCCATGAACACCCGGAAATGATGGCGAAACAACAGTTATTCTTAATCCATTATGAACGGCATATTAATCAATCTGACCGTCAGACACCGGCCACCCTTTACCCTGGCGCCAGTGCCTTACTGACCGAACTTGAGCAACGCAATATTGTCTGGGGCATTGTCACCAACAAACCCCTTGCCTACACAGTACCCATACTGGCACATGCACAGCTCACTCATCGCTCTGCTGCAACGGTTTGCCCGGAACACGTGGCCAAACCCAAGCCAGACCCCCAGGCACTGCTGCTGGCCTGCAAACAGGCCAACTGTAACCCTGAACGCTGTGTTTATATTGGTGACCATCAACGGGACATTGAAGCAGGCAAACGGGCCGGCATGATGACGATTGCTGCACTTTACGGCTATATTCTGGATGATGACAACCCCGGTGAATGGCAGGCAGACTATCAGGCCAGTACTGTGGCCGACATCCATCAATGGTTACAGGTGCATCAATGGCAATTGCCCGAGCCTCAGCTTTCGCCCTGCTAACCCGCTAAAGAGCACGGATACCTCCATGGGTATCCAGCAACCTTTTATACTCATTATACTCACTACCCACTGTTTCTTCTGATTGAGCTATTGTCCTGGCAACCTGAAGCCAACCCTGCGTTGAAACGTCTCCCAAAGCAGGCTTTACCCATCGTTTCGCCCTGTTCTGACAGGGAGCCTGCCATAGGCTTGCCATGCCCATTTACGGTTGCAGCCCGGACATCTTCCCCTGTTTCCAGCACGCCTCCATAGCTGAACCTCTGCAAGTCATTTTCAAAGCACACCTTGCCGTCATAAACGTTGGGTCGTCCACGACCTGAATACACGTTCCAGTGTAGAGCCACAAAAAGTCCCCATGGCACCTTAACTGACCAGCAACGCGCAATCCTGCCGGGGTAACTGGAGACACACCTTTTTATTTGAAGTAATCAGTGTCAACGGCAAGATAGCTAATGCCCATAGACAGGCGTTGTTCAGCCAGGCCTGGAACTTGCCCGGCATGGAGGTCAACGCGGGTTTTCCCCTTCACATCCACTGCCTGAAACGCCTTTAAGGCAAAAGCATTATTGGATAGATGTCATCATCCCATTATCATCCCATTAATCCCATCAAAGGGTCTGAAAAACCATGATGACCATTTTCAACCCTGCCACAATAACGCCTGAGGGTATCACTCCCTTCAACACTGACCACCAGGTCATACCAATTGGATGCGGGCTTGATAAACTGTTCAACCCACGCTTTGCCACCCGCTGCCAGGGTGACCGTTTGCTGGCTGCCTGGCTCGTAGGCTGAAAAGTCTACCAAAACCTTCTTCTCCTGCTCTGCATGATTTTCCAGCCTGACCAGAATCGACGGGTTTTCCTGGTTTGTACCATAACAGACAAAGACTTCCTGGTTATGGGCCTGCTCGCAGACTCCCTTAAACTGACGATGAAAGCCATTGGCAGAGAGCACCCACAAATCATACTTATTGCCCTCAGGGGATACTGGCCACGTTGCCCGCACGGTATCCCCGGCTCCAATCACAAACCGGCGGGGTATCTTTTCCAGATTCAGTTGATCGTAGCCATGGATCACTGCGCCCTGCTGACCGCTATTGGTCATGGTCAGTACAACAGAGAGCTGGTCACTATTTACCAGCGCATTGACGTGCAGCTCATAAGGAAGCGCTCTTGATGGCCGGATACCGGCAAGTGCAAATGGGAGTAACTGGTCAACTTCAGCAGGAGGGTCAATCTGCGGCAGTTGTTCCTGGTCAGCCCTTACCGTATCCGCTTCATTTCTAGTCAATTCCGGTAGCAATGGCAATGACTCGTCATTGGGGTTTTCAAAATTAAACGCCGATAATAAATCACCACAAATCGCACGACGAAAAGGCGTAATATTCTCTTCGATCACGCCAAACCGCTTTTCCAGAAACTGTATTACCGAGGTATGATCAAAAACCTGTGAGTTAACCCAGCCTCCCCGGCTCCATGGAGAAATAAGTAACGCTGGCACCCTTGGACCCGGACCATAAGGCTGATTATCAGTATGATACTCATTGGTTGTATTGACAGTACTTTCACCCTGAAAAGCCCCATCACTGAAAGAAGGTGGGCAAGGTGGCGGCATATGGTCAAAGAAACCGTCATTTTCATCAAAATTGATAATCAGTACTGTTTTACTCCAGATGTCCGGATCACTGGTTAATGCATCCAGGACTTCCTGAGTGTACCACCCTCCCTGTACCGGCGATGAAGGTCCCGGGTGTTCGGAATATGTGGCTGGCGCTACAATCCATGACACCTGTGGCAACGTCTTATTGGCAATATCCTCCTTGAAACTTTCCAGAAAACCACCGTCATCCATGGTATTGGCGACACCCTTCAGTAAAGGACTGATGTTGTTATCATCTTCTGTCCATTGTGGATAAGGCGCACCACCGGGTTTATTCCCTTTTAATTCATTGACCTGCCGGTACTGTCTAAAGCCAGCCAGAGGGTTGTCTGAAAAATTATCAGGCAAGTTCTGATAGACTTTCCAGCGGATACCTGCCTGCTCCAGACGTTCAGGGTATGTTGTCCAGGTGTAGCCTTCACTGGACGGACCCAGGTGATCAAAAACATTAGAAATGGCGGGTGGATTGGAGTCTTGCTGGTGATGATTAATACCTGTCAAATGAAAGATCCGGTTAGGGTTGGTTCCCCCCTGGAATGAGCAATAATATTCATCACACACAGTAAAAGCATTAGCCAGGGCAAACTGGAAAGATAACTCCGTCTCTGTGTAGTAGGCCATGGACTGCTTTTCTTTATGGGTTGGCCAATCACTCATACGTCCCTGATCCCAGGCATCATGGGCATCAGGGTAAGTATGTGGTGTCCCATTCACACGTTGTGCATTACCCTGTTCTGCATCCAGATGATAGGGATAAATAAAACGTTCCTCTTGTGGTTTTTTATAGTGTTGCTTCCAGACTTTACCATGCGTGGTAGGAATGGGGTGGCGATCAGCAAAACCACGAACCCCCTGCAACTTTCCAAAATAGTGGTCAAAAGCCCGGTTTTCCTGCATAAAAATAACCACATGCTCCACGTCATTGATGTTGCCCTGGCTATTATTTGCCTCAATGGCTAAAGCCTTCATAATTGAAGGTGGAAACAGACCTGAAGCTGCCACGCCAGTCAGCCCGGCACCTGACACCTTTAGAAACTTTCGACGTGTCAACGAAGTTTTCATAATAAGCGACTTACCTTTACTGTTCAATTAACAATCCCGCCCCAGGGGGCAGGGTATGGAGTTCGCTTTTTGCCGTGAAAATTACTGAATTCAGGCAAAAATATACCGTTCCACGCTTCCTTCCATGGCTGAGTGGCGCTGAGAATGTTAACTGTTAACTTCCAGTTTTTTCTGTTGGTCACTGAGGAAATCAATGTGATCCCTGATGTCTTTCAGAATAATGGGATGAGAGGGATGAGACGGCGATCGTTTTTCGTCCATACTGGCCATCAGTTGCTTTCTGTCTGCTTTCAGCCGACTACTCGCCTTCCTGAGACTATCCTGAAGGGGTTCACCATCAATCAGTGCGGTTATCATGTGCTGACCTGATGTGCCATTTACGTCACTGATTAAACCACCGGGTAGGATTCTTCTGTCGTTCAGTTTTTTATGTAGCCAGTTTTTTTCACTGGCTATTTGTCTGACCAACTTATCACGGCGGCGAGTCAATAAACGTAACTGTTCTTGCCCAGGGTGAGGCACAACGCTCGGGCGAACCAGACCGCAAGGGGGAAATGCGACCCTGAGTGATTCAACGGGGAAATGGTATTCATTGGTATTACCGAGACCAATGTTGCTGTCTGTTCCATCCTAGCTACAGCCACTGAGGAACAGCAGAAAAATAATCAGTGATATAAAATTCACGACTCTCACACGTATCCTCGTTTCTTATGGGTTAGTTTCCATACACACCGTAGGAGAGAAATAAGTCAAATGGATGTAAAAAGGGTGTCAGTTTCATGATAAATTGATGACTGCCGGACTGCGATCTGTACAATTTTTTATTCGCTACTGTTGAGGAAGGCATTGAAATTGCTGTTGACGGCAAGGTAAAAGGCAACGGACGTAAGCCTGCTCTGGATGGAGAACAGTACGCCTGCCCGGTTGCTCTTGCCTGCTCCAATCTGCCAGAAGGCACTTGCCGATGGAATATGAAACTGTTGGCAGACAAGATGGTTGAACTGAAAATTGTGGATAGTCCCCCCTTCAACTGTTTGCTGCGAGTTGATAGAAGAACTGCTGAAGACTGGGCGTTACAGGTTAAAAAGCCGGTTGATGAATATGACCCCGAGGCAGATGTGATTCGATTGGTGATGGATAATCTGACTACTCATACGCCAATGTCCTTGTATAAAGTGTTTGAGCCAGAAGAAGCACGTGGGATAGCCAGCAAAATCAACATTCATTACACACCGAAGCATGGCAGTTGGCTCAATATGGCAGAGATAGCGTTGAACATCTTAAGTCGTCAGCGTCTGGATCGGCGAATACCTCACCAGAAAACGCTGAAAGCAGAAGTGGCAGGTTGGGTAGCTACCCGTCATCAAATACAGGCAAAAATGGATTGCAGGTTCACTATTGAAGACGCTCGGGTAAAACTTAAGAGGCTGTACCCAAAGGTGCCAGAACTCCATAATACAGAGTAGATTTAGAGCCTCCGTAGAGCATAAACCAGACTATTAGACAGGGCAGCTTTTCCCCTCATGAAGATTTGGGAAACAGGGCGCTTTTCGTGAAATAACCCATTTTTTTGTCCTGCTACTCAAGATTGACTCAAATAACAGGTCGGCTAACCATTATCGACTATCTGCACAAAATTTACACAAATAGTTGGCCTATCGGTTATTTTTGGTTATCAAATGGTGTCGGACGGAGTACTAGCGACAAAACACACGGAATAAATGACCGTTTTTTAAACCCCATTACGCACGGTAGGAAACCGTTTTTATCGTGCGTAATCTTACGGAAAAACTAAGGGTTATGGTTTTTCTCCGTTTTTGCAATAAACGACGCTCGATGTTTTGCACGATGGTTGGGGCAACAGGGGCGAAGCTGGTCCATTATACAGCGGTAACCCAGTCGCTGATTTGCTAGAAAAACAGCAATATTTATCACATAAATATTGATAGAATCTCTTCTTATCATTAGCATTCAAGCCCTACAAATTATCGAGAAGATTATGTCCTCGCTAGATTCAGAAATTAAAAAAGCCCGTATGCAAGTTCATACAGAATCTTACCCAATGTCTATTGGCGAGCTGGTTAATATGTATGATGACGGTGATTTAGATATACACCCTGAGTTTCAAAGAGTTTACAGATGGACAGACGAGCAAAAAAGCAAGCTCATAGAGTCTATTCTCCTTGGCATACCTCTACCATCCATTTTTGTCGCTCAGCGTGAGGATGGTGTCTGGGATGTTGTTGATGGCGTACAACGTATTTCCACTATATTGTCACTGCTTGGCAAGTTGAAAGATCAAAGCGGTAAGATACTTCAACCTCTGCGACTTCAAAAAACAAAGTATCTCCCTTCCCTTGCAGGAAAAGTTTGGGAAGATATCCATGACCCGAGTAGTGAAATTGCTATGGATACGAGACGACTCTTTAAGAGAGAAAAAATCGATCTGAAAATCATAAAACGAGAAAGCGAAAGTGATACAAAGTTTGAGCTATTCCAGCGCTTAAACTCATGGGGCAGCAGACTATCTCCTCAAGAAGTACGTAACTGTATGCTGCTTATGATAAATGAGAGTGCTTATGAGTGGCTTAAAGAGCTCAGTCAAAATGAGAACTTTATTTCCTGTACTCCAGTATCAGAAAAGCAAGAGAAGGAATCATATAGACACGAACTAGCTCTACGCTTTTTTACTCAACGACATTTTAACTCAGAAAGAGCCAGTAATCATAGTGATGTAGCTCCTTTCCTTGATGAAGAAGTACGAGTTCTATTTAGCAAAGAATCAACCTTTGACTATGGTAAAGAAAAGTGCTTATTCAATAATACTTTTGAGATCATGAACAATGCTTTAGATGAAAGTTCTTTTAAAAAATACAATCATCAAAAATGCCGTTATGAAGGAGCTATATCTATTCCTGTATATGAGGCTATTACTATAGCTATTAGTCACTCACTAGAAAAAGGTGAAATCATAGATACTCCTCTAATAAAATCAATAAGCAAACAACTTACAAACAACTCAAAATTTATCTCTGCCCTTGATAGAAAGGAAAGACCACTGAACAGAATGGAAACTATGGCAAATTTAGGTAAAGGGTTGTGCTGTGAAAATAAGGAGTAAAGAGGAGTTAGATCAAGTACTTGATGAGGATCTTGCCTGGAGAAGGAAAGAGCTTACAACACTAAATCTCTCCATAAAATCTGCAAGAGGGCATGTGAAAAGAGTACTAATGCGTGCAGCAGTAGCGCTTTTTTATTCTCATTGGGAAGGACATATTAAGCACTGCGCCAAAGCTTATCTATGTTATTTAAATAAAAAAGCGCCTTTGTATAGCGAGATTTCAGATAATTTTATACAACTCACCTTAGGCGAACGTTTTAAAGAAGGTTTTTCAATTAAGAAATTTAAATCACAGAAGGATATTTATGAATTCATAGTAAATAAGGAAAAAGGTAAATTTTCTGTAAACTCAGATACAGCTGTCGACACAGAATCAAATCTTAAATATGAAGTTTTTTCTAACATTTTAAACCAGCTAGGGCTGATTAATATAGATTTTGAACTAAAAGAACAGTTTATAGATAAAAAATTAGTTCACCATAGAAATATGATTGCTCATGGTGAACGAATAGATGACAAGGAAGTTGAGGATACCTATAACGAAATAGAGTCCAAGCTTATAAGTATGATAGAGGCATTTCAAACCCTTGTTAGAAATGCAGTAGACACTGAAAGTTATCTAAAAAGAGGATGTAATTTAATTTGTGTAAACGCTTGTCGTTAATACTCCAAAGAGGAGCATAACTATGAGCGTTGAAATCAATGAAAAATTGCTTGGCCAGGTGGTTGGGCAAATCAAAAATCAGGATGACCTTGCCGATCTTAGCCGCCAGCTGATCAAAGCGGCTGTTGAGCGTGTTATGGCCGTCGAGCTGGAAGAGCACCTTGGTTATGCCAAACACTCTACCGATGGGCATAACACGGGAAACAGTCGCAACGGTTCCAGCAAAAAGACCATCAAAGGTGACTTTGGTGAGCTGGAAATCAATACGCCCCGAGACCGTAATGGCGAATTTGAACCTCAGCTCATTACCAAAGGGTCGACACGAATCAACAAGCTTGATCAGCAAATTCTGTCCCTCTACTCACGAGGAATGACCACCCGTGATATTGCTGATACGCTTGAGGAAATGTATGGTGCTGACATCTCGCCAACCCTCATATCCAAGGTCACTGATGCTGTTCTTGATGAAGTAAAAGCCTGGCAGAACAGACCCCTGGAAAGCCTGTATCCAGTACTCTATCTTGATGGCATTGTGGTCAAGGTTCACAAAGATAAGCGGGTTATCAAGAAAACTGTTTTTGTCGCTCTGGGCGTTAATTTGGAAGGCCAGAAGGAGCTTTTAGGTCTTTGGCTTGCAGAAACAGAAGGCGCTACATTTTGGCTGTCGGTGTTAACAGAGCTTCAGAACCGAGGTGTTGAGGATGTGTTTATTGCCTGCGTGGATGGACTGTCAGGCTTTCCTGAAGCCATCAACACGGCTTTCCCAAAGGCTCAGGTGCAGCTTTGCATTGTCCACCAGGTAAGGAACTCTCTGAAATACGTGTCCTACAAGGAACGCAAAGCAGTCGCTAATGACCTGAAGAGGATATATCAGTCAGCAACCACTGAAGAAGCAGAAAGGGAGCTGAGCGCCTTTGAAGGCACGTGGGGAGAGAAGTTTCCTTCCATAGGCAAGTCATGGCGTAAAAACTGGGATAACCTGATTACCCTTTTTGACTATCCTAAGGAGGTCAGGAAGGCTATTTACACGACGAATGCTATAGAGTCGCTGAACAGCGTCATCCGAAAAGCTATAAAAAACCGGAAAATATTCCCAACGGATGATGCCGTTCTGAAGGTTATTTTCCTGGCGACAGAAAAGGCGTCGGCTAGATGGACTATGCCAATAAGAGACTGGAAGTCAGCCATGAACCGGTTTGAAATCATGTTTCCAGACCGGATCAAGGTGTAAACAAGTAATGGCGTTTACACAGAATTATTTACAGGCTCATTAATTGAGTTGTAGTATTTCAGTGTGGCCCTAAAAATCGATCACCATTAAAGTGAATCATATGAGTGGGAGCATCAGCAGTCCATACCTCTGTTTCCCAAGATATGTCACCTAAATACTTAGTCATCTCCCTCCGGCTAGGAAATGCAGTAACATACACCAAACTAGGTTTCGATTTTTTAAAAAGCTTAGATAATTCCCCATGTCTCTTCCCATCAACAGGACCATGTGATGTCACTGATTCAATTAACAAAAGCCAATCTTTCTCAGACCAATATAAAACAACATCTGGCAGCTTACCTTTACGATTAACTGTTACGCCTAGTTCTGCAAGACGCTCCTTTCTGAAAAAATCTTCTTTCGCTCCAGTATCACCAAGATAAATAACCTCTGAACCTGGCGCAAATCGAGGGCCAAACTCAGTAACAATATCATGAATTAACTGACTATGATCCCCTGGACTTAGTTGAATTTCTATACCACCATCTAGTGTCAGAGGAATCATATTCATTTCACGCTCCATTGCATATTGTGCTGCAAGGGTTTCTCTGTGCTCCAACCACCTTTTTACAGAAGGCTCCCACTCTGTAGTTCCAAACGTTTTCAGCACCTCAAGCAGATCTGGCGCAATCTGATAACAGGCTTTAGGAGAATTAACCGCACGATCTGGCTTATCTGGGTTGTAAAGACTCAAGCCACCATCGACAAACTGATGTAAAGTCTGTCGCCTGAAGGTCTCACGCGTATTTGGCGCATATTCCTTGCCATAAACATCTCTACACCAATCCATAATCGGGGTCACACCAATTAAAGGTTTCTCTAAATCACTCCACAAACCATCAGGATGTAGATTTAATAGAGCAAGAAATGTTAACGCTGAACGTTCATTTTGTTGAGCTCTAGGCATACCCAACAAAGCAAGTATCTCAAGTGCCTGGTCAATCTTTTCCTGACTGGAAAGTGGGCTTCTATCATTACCCGTCATACGTCTTATCTCATCCTCAATAAGGCCGTCAATATGTTTTTGGGATATATCCTTATCGTTAGCTCTACGCCCAATACGCCGTAAAGTATCAGAATCAGGATAATGAATACTACGCAAGTCAGTTGCATTTACCTGTGTATGACCACCAAAAAGACGGTAATACCTATCTAAAAGCGAGCTATTAAGATAAACAAATAACCCTATAGCCAGCTCTCTATCTACCCCGATTTTTTTACGATGAAATACATTGAGCTTATTATCGAAGCCAATAAAATCACCAGGCAAATTGCTATTATAGTAGGTAGTAGAAATTCTTCGCTTTTCTTCTTTCGAGCTAAAGCGTTTGACTATCACAAAATAGCCCTTATGCTGCCATAACCATGGTTTTGATTTTTCAGTAACTGATATAGCATTCGGCTTTTTTGATTTCTTTGGCCATTCTACTACACCACTCAAATGCACTGGATATAACAGAGGAACTGCGTCAGGCTCAATATCTTTCCTTAAATCAGATTTAAGGCGAAAGTCAACGACAGGACCAGTTGATACAGTAATATCAAGCTCACTAAGCGTTTCAGTAAAAGAAGACAGTCTATCTATAACTTGTTGATCTCGATCATTAGCGGCTATATGGATAAACTTCTGCTTATCATTAGGATTAACAATATTATCAAATGATACTGACCTTATCGTCTTATCTGAGGCTGTTATTGTATTTGTTTCATCATCAATATGAAAGTCTGCTATAGGGCTTGAAGTAATCTTCACCCTACCCTGTACCCCACCCTTTACCAGATGAAGAATAATATTTTCCTGTAAAACATCATCATCTGAAAATGCATGATTACGACTTTCGAATATATGGATATGATGAAAAGCTGTTTCACCTAATATAAATTCCCTAAAAGGCTGGTAATAGGGGCCATTACAGAAAGAGCGAGGGATGATAGCGACCAACTCCCCACCATGAACCAGTTTTTGTATAGCAAGAGCAATAAACCCTGTATAAAGATTAACAGTCTCAATACCAGCCGTTCTTAAAGCTACTCTGTGAGGGCTTTTAGACGCTATTTTTTTATATGGAGGGTTCATAATGATATGAGTAAACCCTTCATGATCAAGAGGCTTATCCGATAAAATAAAATCTTCAAGTACAAATTTGGATATGAACTGAATATTTTTTTTAGAAAACTTCTTCTGACAAACTGATAACGACTCTTCAATAAAAGGTTTTATTGCAGGTTCTACATCCTGAGATACCACTGTTAAAGACGTAGCAACTTTTCTTCTGATTACCTCATCAGCAAATGCAGCTGTAAGCGAACCAGGCCCACAACCCGGGTCCAACAACCGAATATCACCTGTTAAGTCGTTAAATAAAGAGGCCATATACAAACAAGTTGGGCTTGCTGTAAAAAACTGCCCTAATGATGACTTGCTTGCAGGATCTAGTTTAGAGTTTGCAGCCACTCTTAGTAAGTCCACTTCTGCTAAAGCTGTCACCATGCCACCATCTTTAAAAGGGTTAATAGTAATACCGGTATATAAATTTACTTGAAATTTGATAGCTTTATTACCTGCCACCTTGTAAATATATTGACCTGACTATACAGAAAAAATACTACAGTAAAACTACAAAAAGTGCTACAAATGTAGCTCATTTTTAAACTACGAAAGCACCGCAAAAGAGCATATGAACGATGAAAAAATACGCCATCATCAACCAGAAAGGCAGGGTTGGTAAGACGTCGAACACCGTGCAACTGGGGTATGGGCTGGTGAAAGCCGGGCATAGGGGAATGGCGCTGACTTAAGGCGAAAACCCTTGAAGTGACAGGGCTTGCTCAAGGTGAAAAATGACTGTATCAGTCATTGTTGAATTTCGACACCCAGAGCAAGCCATGAACAAGTGTAGCCCAGAGTTTTTGTCTCTCGCTGATGATTGCCTTCGTCAATTTGCTCAAACCGTTAATTACGCACTATCAACGATTCTTTCTACTGACGATCTCGATGCGTTTCAAGCTAGCTATCAGGGCTTCAGAGTACGTTATACTCATTTATCCAATGACAGTAGACCGAGGGAATGCTGCGTAGCATTTTTCCTTGAAACTGTTTAAAAATGTATTCCTTACCTCTACAGTAACGTCTTTCCTTTTTTTGCAGAGAGCATTATGTTTGAATACCAGGCTCCCCCTGATTTATTAAAAGACCGCATCATTCTGGTGACCGGTGCCGGCAGTGGTATCGGGCGCACCGCCGCACTGACTTACGCCAGGCACGGTGCAACAGTGATTCTGCTGGGACGCACCCCCTCAAAACTGGAGGCGGTCTATGATGAAATAGAAGCGAACGGATGGCCACAGGCAGCCATTTATCCCATGGACCTTAGCGGCGCTACAGAAGACGATTATCAACAGCTGGCAAACACTTTACGGGAAACCTTTGGTCGGCTTGATGGACTCTTGCACAACGCCGCGATTCTCGGTGCCCTCAAACCCATCAGCCAATACGATACGGATAACTGGCAAAAAGTGATGCAAGTGAATATCAGTGCACCCTTTTTCATGACCCGGGAACTCCTGCCTTTATTGCGCAAAGCCGACAGCGCTTCAGTGGTGTTTACTTCCAGCAGCGTTGCCCGTCAGGGGCGAGCTTACTGGGGTGCATATTGTGTATCAAAGTTTGCAACGGAAGGGTTAATGCAAACCCTGGCTGATGAAGAAGACGGTATCAGCCCTGTACGCTGCAACAGCCTGAATCCGGGCAGCACACGCACAGCAATGCGCGCAGCGGCTTTCCCCGGAGAAGATCCCGCCAATAAAACAACGCCTGAAGCCATAATGCCTTTGTATTTGTATTTAATGGGGGATGACAGTAAAAACGTCAGTGGACAGGCATTCCATGCACAGCTTGGTAGTGGACAGCAGGCCAGACGGTAACCTTTTTTTCACACCTGCAAAAAAAAAATGTTGCATGATGGTTTGAACGAAAACCGGGCGCAATCTCGCTCTTTTAAGGGCGAGTCTAGCCCGGGCAAGGCGCTAGCCTTGCTGTGATAGACGTTTAGATGTTTTGTAAGCGCCAAATAAACCAGCGTACTGGCTGCTATCCCCAAGATTTCTTATTCTTTGCCTGCCTTAACATTCCAGGGAAGAAGCTGTTCCAGTTTCTCAACGGTATCAGCGTAAGGCAGCTCTTTTAAAATATGGTTCAGGTAATCGAAAGGCTCCAAGCCATTCACCTTTGCGCTTTCAATCAGGCTGTAGAAAATGGCACTGGCTTGCGCCCCTTTTGGCGTGTCTGCAAACATCCAATTCTTACGGCCAATAGCGAAGGGACGGATAGTGTTTTCCGCTGCGGCATTACTGATGTCCAAGTGGCCGTTGTCACAGTAAACGACCAGTTTTGGCCATTGGTTCAATGCATAGCTCATGGCTTGGCGTGACAGGCTGCCCGGGTCTAGCTTGGTTATGTTTTTCTCCAGCCATACATGAAAGTCGTCCAGTAGCGGCTTACTCTTTTGCTGACGCAGGATGGCTTTTTCTGATGGAGGAAGATCTCTTATTTCTTTCTCAATGGCGTAAAGCTTACCGATTTTGCCTAAAGCGACATTCGCCTTGCTAACGCGGGTGTTTTTCACCTTTTTGCCCGGTTTGGCTTCGCCCTTTCTGGCATCCAGAAATTTCCTGCGAACGTGGTCGAAGCAACCCACCTGGGTGATGCCTTCTTGTTTGCATACAGCGTCGTAACTGGCATACCCGTCAGTTTGCAGGTAACCGCTGAACCCTTCGAACAGACGCAGGGGAACCTCCTTGCCTCTTGAGGGATCGTATTCAAACACTACCGATGTTTGTCCGGGTGGCCCACCAAGGCTGACCCACATATATTTGTCAGAGTTGATGGACTTACTGGTTTCCTTGATTACCTGAATTCGGGTTTCGTCAGCATGGATCACCGAACCGGTCTTTTGGTGATCTCTCATCAAATTGATGAGTGGTCGCAGTTCTGTAGACAACCGAATCAAAGAGTTGGCCATCGTCGTCCGGGTGACAGAGCCACCGTATCGCTTGAGGATATTCTCTTGCCTGTACAAAGGCAGTGCGTCGCAGTACTTGGAGACAATGATCCAGGCCAGTGTGCAAACAGAGAGTGAAGATTTGGGCAGTGGGTGTTTTGGCAGCTCTGCAACTTTAATGACCCGCTTCTCCTGTCCATGCTCATCGACTTCCGGAAAGACTGCTTTCTCTTGCAGAATTTCTTTCACCTGAACCCTGGCTGGTACGATATCAAGCTCTTCACGGACTTTGACAAAGAAGGTATCAATGGCTCCGGTTTTTTCTTCTTCACTGAGTTCAGAGCGTTCCTGCACTCTGGGCAGAGACTCTGAAAATGGCTTGCGCCCTGTTTTCTTTTTACGTGGTTTTGGAAGCTCTTGCTCTGGCTGATCTTTAGCTTCGTCTTGCTCTCCGGTACAGCCTTCCAGCTCCACCTCATTGAAAATGTCGCTCTGGCTGTTATTTTTTTCAGTGCTTCTTCCGTACAGGCGGGATCGGGAGAGCCTCAGGTACTCTTCCAGTTGCGCAATGCGTTTTTTTTGAGAATCGATAATCTCTGACTTCTTTTGAATAATGTCGTCTTTTTCAAGAAGGGCATTTTCTTTTTCAAGAATGACACTTTCCTGCGAATGGATCGCCTCAAACAAGGCGACCATTTCAGGGGTAGTCTCAGCCTGATGAAAGGGCAAACCCAGTGCGGATTTCGGCTGAAAAATCAGAGTGTCGGCGGTCGATTTCATGGTCGCTATTTTACCATAACATCCTGAAAAACAGGACTAAAAACAGCTCTCATAATGCCTTTTTTTATGGGGTTGCATGGCGTTGAGATTGTAGCCGTCCAGCAGCCAGTTTAATTGTTGCCCGGTTAAGGTAACCAGCTCTTCATCCGGTTTGGGCCAGTGGAATTTGTCCTCAGACAGGCTCTTGTAATAAAGCACAAAACCATTATCCTCCCAGAACAGGCACTTGATTTTATTACGCTGCCGGTTGGTAAACGCATATAAGTAGCCGTCAAAGGGGTTATGCCCCAGCTCTTGTTCAACCAACACAGCAAGCCCACGAAATGACTTGCGAAAGTCAATTGGCTCCCGGTAGAGAAACACCTTTGATAATACCGCTGACGGTCGCATAACCGGGGTGTTCATAGCATTTCCCTCACCAGCTGCTCACAAAGTGACAGGTTACTGTCATCAATACCGGACACTGTTACACCACTGGGCAGGGTGATGGAGAGTGGTGTTATTTGAGAAAACGCATCAGGTTCTGGTTGGGGTGTTACCTGAACAAAGCCAGAGTTGTTCGGGGTCGCTTTTACGCTGGGGGTTGTGTCGAGTTTACGCTTCCAGTATCCGAATTTGGATACCCTTATACCGTGCTGCTGGCACCACGCACTCTGAGTCAAACCTGAATCCCGCCATGACTGAACATGCTCCAGCCATTCACTGTCTGCGGGTAATTTCTTTGCCATATTAGCCTCCTTATATGGGGAGGCTAATTATTTCAAACGGTTTTTTGATTCTGAAGGACGTGGGTTTATTTGGCGTTTACGATGTTTTTACCGCTTTCTCTGACGGAGGTGTTCTCTAATTTTCGATATACGCTTTCACTGTTTCCAGGCTAGCCCCACCAACTGACACACAGCAATAACCAGGACTCCAGAAGTGCCTGCCCCATAGCATTGGCTTTATCTGAGGCCAGAATTCTTTTCTTAGGAAACAGGATGATTTCCCTTTTAGCTTGCTTACAAGATTGGATACAGCTAATTCAGGGTGAACACTCACCATCATGTGTATATGATCGTGCTCCCCATTGCATTCGTGTAGCTCACAGTCCATTTGTCTGCATGTTTCCCTGAATATTTCAGACAGCCTGTCCAGCATTTCTTTGGTAAACACATTTCTTCGGTACTTTGTTACAAATACCAGGTGAACATTGTTTTTAAAAATACATGATCTACCAGTGCGCCATTCGTACATATTAACCTCATGCTTGACGGTAAATTTTATCAGGAGTACCATGTTATTGTTGTTTTTATAAGGTGAAGAAATGCTTCAAGGTATCCGACTCAAAGCCAATCCAACGGAGCAGCAAAAGCTGATTCTGTCTCAATGGATGGGCTGCGCCCGGTTTATCTGGAATGCAAAGTGTGATGAAGATCGCTATTTCAGAACCTACGCCAGAAAGTACTGTCCTATGGGGACGTATCCCCCTGTCGATCAAAAAACATCTCACTTCAAAAGCAGGGAGCTAAGCCCCTGGCTTTCTCACTGCCCCAGCCAGATTATTCGTAATTCGGCGGTTAACTGGTATCAGACCTGTCAGAAATTCATGAAGGGAATTTGCGGTAGACCAGGGAGAAAGCCAAAAACCCACAAGGGTAGTGTTCATATAACAAAAGAGCTATTCAGGTTCGATGTTTGCAAGGATGGCGTAACACGTCTTTTCATTGGCACAAAGACCAATAATATTGGTTATCTGTCCATTAAGAATCATCGGTCATTCTCACAACCAAAGTCCCTGTATATCAGGAAAGAAGCTGGCAGCTATTATGTGTCTTTCTGCTATGACGATGACTCATACGAACCAGCAACCGACAAGGATAATCTGGTATGGCTGAAAGGTGCATCTAAGGAATGGCTGGATGAGTATGTTATCGGCGTAGATCGTGGCGTGGTTGTCCCCGCTCATACTGGCGTTAAGGCTTACGACTTCACCATGAACCAGAAAAGCACTATGGATAAGCGCAAGCGGTATATTAAAAAGCTGCAACGCCGACTATCCAGGCAAACCAAAGGCTCAAGCCGTCGTCAAAAGACAAAAAATCGGATAACCAGACAACACAGGAAAGTAGCCTGCATCAGGAAAGACTTTTGCCATAAAACCAGCCGTACAATGGTTAACAGTAAGGCCAGGGTAATTATTTTTGAGAACCTGAAAACCTCAAGGATGACCCGAAAGCCAAAGGCCAGGAAAGACCGCAACGGCAAGTTTATTCCCAATAGTGCCAAAGCCAAAGCTGGACTCAACAAAGCTGTTCTTAACGTTGGCTGGCATTATCTGGAAACCTGCACCCGCTACAAAGCGGCTAAAGCAGGAAAAGCGGTATTCAAAGTTCCTGCACCCTATACGAGTCAAGAGTGTGCTGATTGTGGTCACACTCACCCCGACAACCGCAGGAAACAAGAGACGTTTGCTTGTGGTAACTGCGGACACATTGACAACGCTGATAAGAACGCCAGCATCGTAATTAAGAAAAGAGCAATTAATCTTCTTCTCGACTCTGGAACGGAGTTGGCCGGTAAAGGAATCCCTGTACTGGTTAAAGGACGTGGAGCGATTCGTAAACCGAGAAAAGCTAAGGCTTTTCCCGTAGTTCGCAACGAAACGTCAAAAAAGAAAAGAACGGTATCTCCCTCGGTAGCTGCTTAGTATTGGAAGCTCGCATCTTGAGGCGCGAGTAGTTCACAGCATTAGAGCCAATAAGGCACGCCTGTCGGCACGCTTTCTAACGCTCACGGGCGGTAGCTTGTTTTAAAACTTTTGTGAGTTTTGAACAAATTGCCCTGCAATACCTGGGGTCAAGAAATGCCTTCCCGGCTTTTTTAGTAATGACAAAATGGTCTTCCACTGTCTCACCAAACGTCGCAATTTTTGCCCGCTCCACTTGCAGACCCAGCATCATAAAGGCTTTACCGATAATCGCCAGCAACCCCGGACGGTCGGTAGCAGTAATGTTGAGTACTATCTCCCGGGAGCTGATATGGTGACTGAGAATCACCTCTGGCTCTCTGGAAAAGTACTTCAGCTGGCGGGGCGTCCGGCGGCGAATCAGATCAGGGAAACACCGCGGTGAGGTTAGTACTTTTTCCAGATGGTGCTGAATCTGGTCAATACGTTGATGATTTTCACCAATGGCCGAACCATCGCGCTCCAGAACAGTGAAGGTATCCAGGCCGTAGTCGCCATGGGAGGTGAAAATGCGGGCATCCTGAATCAATAAATGCAGGTGATCCAGGGCAGCGACTGTTGCCGCAAAGAGGTTAGGCTGGTTCGACGTATAGATAAAGATTTTAGAACCACCGCCATGTTCTTCTGTACTGTTGTTTTCCCTGATAATAATCAGAGGGTTGGCTTTGTCGTGAGTTAAAATGCCTGCCAGTTGCCAGGCAAGCTCTTCAGGCTCATGGCAAATAAAATAGCTTAATGCCATTTGGTCCCATAAGCCATCAGCCTGATCCCGGGTAATACCTCGTTCAGTCAGCAGTAGCATTGTCTTTTCCTTAATGGCAATAACCTGGCCTGCCCGTGATGGCAACTGGTTTATCCCCTGCTTCAGAAAATACCGGGTATGGTTGTACAACTGTTGTAATAGTGATGCACGCCAGTCATTCCACAGAAGCGGATTGGTGGCATTGATGTCGGCAACAGTCAGTGTATACAGATAATCCAGCCGCTCCGGTGACGCCACCTTTTCAGCAAAAGTATGAATGACCTCAAGGTCTGAAATGTCCATACGCTGAGCGGTGGTTGACATGGTCAGGTGCTCTTTTACCAGCCAGGTGACAAGCAGGGTATCTTCATTGTCCAGTCCGTGGCGCTGGCAGAATTTTTCTGCATCAATGGCACCTAGCTGAGAGTGATCACCGCCGCGCCCCTTGCCAATATCGTGGAATAAACCGGCAATGTACAGCAGCCTGGGCTTAGGCAGCGTCTTGAGAATCCTTGTAGCCACAGGAAACTTCTGAGCCTGGTCTTTATTGCTGAAATTTTGAAGGTACTTGATCAGTAACAGGGTATGGGCATCCACCGTATAGGTATGGAATAAATCAAACTGCATCTGCCCGATAACCCGGTTAAACTCTGGAAGATACCGTCCAAGAATACCATAACGTGCCATACGACGAAGCGTTACCGTCATATTGAAAGGGGCGTGCATCAACTCAAGAAAAAGGCGCGTGCAGCGTGGGTCCCTTTGAAAGGCTTTGTCCACCAAATGCCGGTGATCACGAAGTTGTCGTATGGTTTCTGCCCGGGCTCCGAGTATTTCAGGATCACGCGTCATTAGCACAAATATTTCGAGAATGGCAGGTGGGTATTCAAGAAACACATCAGGGTGTCTGGTTTCAATATAATGGTTGCGGATTTGAAAGCGTTCATTAATCGGCACTACTTTGGAAACCCCACTGGCATTGAGAACCCCATCATCAAAATGCTGTAACAACATATCATTAAGCTGGGTCACGGCCATAACGGTGCGAAAATAACGCTGCATAAACTGTTCGACGGCCAGAGCTCTGCGGTTATCCCGGAAGTTAAACTGTCTCGCCAGGCTTTTCTGGTATTCGAACAACAGCCGATCTTCACACCGATTTTGCTGCGTATGCAATGCCCAGCGAATTTTCCAGAGAAAGGAACGGCACTTGATAAATAACCGATACTCCCCTTTGGTGAGAAAACCCGACATCACCAGCCCGGCAGGGTCATGAGTACCAAAGTGGCGATGGGTAATCCAGCCCAGCATATGGAGGTCACGTAAATTACCTGGTGAGCCTTTGATATTAGGCTCCAGGTTATACTCCGTGTCATTGTATTTATGGTGTCGCCTGCGCTGCTCTTCAAACTTGGCCTGCAGGTATTGCTTACTGGGCCACATATGCTCTGTGCCGATACCTTTTTGCAGTTGCTGGTATAAGTACGCTGGTCCGGCCACAGAGCGGGATTCAATCAGGTTGGTAATGATGCTCAGGTCACTCCGTGCCTGTTCAACGGCCTCTTCAACAGAGCGAACACTCGAGCCCAGTTTCAGGCCAATATCCCACAGCAGGGTCAAAAATGCCTCGATATGGGGTTGGTGAACCTTGTAGTTATCCCTTTCCAGCAATATCAGGATATCGATATCTGATCCGGGATGTAACTCGCCCCGTCCGTAGCCTCCAACCGCCAACAGGGCAATAGCTTCTGTTTTATTCCAGGAATAATGCTCCCAGGCCAGCGACAACAGTTGATCAATATACCAGGCACGGGCATTCACCAGGACAGTGATATCGCGCTTTTCATCGAACCAGCGATTGAGTGTGTTATGGGCTTCCCGAAGGCTTTTCTTGTAGGCCAGCAGGGGGTTACTGGAAAGTGTCAGATCCGCTCGAAACTGACCCCGGTCAAACAGGGATTGTTTCAGTTCGCGGGAAAGATTGTGGAACAGTGTTGCCATGGTAAGATGCTTATTTTCCGGCATTGACGTTGGGAATAGTGTAGCGGGGAGACTTTCGCGCTGTACAGTGCCTTTGTGTTGTCCGGGGTTTTTACTGTCTGGCAACTCATACCACCCAGGAGTGACCAGAAAGTAAGGGTAGGGTTACAACCCCCCTTGCTGAATGGGTTTTTACCTGATGAAAATTGTCCATAGTTCAGGTGTGCCTCCAGCGTCTCCTGGAACCACCTGTCAGGTGACTAACCTTTTGGTGGCAATGGATCATTTCCGTGGCGGTCTTTACCACCAATCCTGCCATCCTTGTTATCACCTGTTGCTGCAAGTAACAACGCTTTGTCAGTCTGAGCATTGTTCAAAACAGGATGTGTTGCTGTCGAAGCATCCGCAACACCCACCCGGATCGACATAACCAGGGGGCACCGTTGTCTGTAGAGCTTCTACCAGTTTTCCCAGACGGGTAAAATGGATGCAGGCAATGGTGGTATCTTTCCCAGTTCAACCCAGGGATTATCCGGGGTGTGAAAATCACTGCCCATAGAGGCTTTTAGTTCAAATTCATGGCAAAAAGCAGCCAGTTGCTGAATCTGACTGTGAGGCGTAGTTCCTCCTGATACCTCTAGTGCATGCCCGCCTGCACACTTGAAGTCAGTGATTAATGCCTTCAGTCTGGTGTGTGTCATACGGTATTTATCGGGGTGAGCGAGTACAGCCGTACCTCCCAATGCCCGAATACGGGCTACGCCCTGGCTCATGGTTGGCCAGAAGGCACGCAGATTGCTCAGTTGGTTATTGCCTAAATATTTTTTAAAGGCATTCGAAGCATCGCTGGTAATGCCCACTTTCACCAACCACCTGGCAAAATGTGGCCGACCAAGCTGATGATTATGATCCTGCAAATGGAATTCATCGTTATCTTGATGTTGTGAGACTGTCTTTAATAATAATACCTCCGCAAGAATGCCCTCTGCTGACCATGATGGGCCAAGTTGCTTTGCCAACTGCTCGGCAATATGCCTTGCCCGGACTTGCCTGGCCCGGCTTTGAATGTCTACAACGTGCCCCAGGTCGGGGTGTGTGGTATCAAAATTCAGCCCGACAATATGCACTTCAATGCCTGACCAGCAGGTTGACATTTCTATACCAGGAATCAGCCGGGGACCTTCCGTCGGCAGGTGCTGCTGCAACCAGGAGAAGCCTGCAATGGTATCATGATCAGTAACAGCCAGTATCTCTATGCCCCTGGCATAAGCGCGCTGATAAAGTTGGCGGGGAGTCAGGGTGCCATCAGAAGCGGTAGTGTGGCAATGAAGATCAACAGACACAGTCAGTCCACAGTTATCTAAAACTGCTACAGTCTACAAGGTATTGTTACGAAAATCCGGTTTTATTTTTCATTGAGTCTCTGTACTCTGTAATGCTACAGAATCTGGTTTATGATGAGTAGGGTATCTTTAGTAACTGCAGTAACTGCAACAATACGATAATCTGGCTGGCACATTGAACTGACTGGCGAACTATGAAGCAACTTATTGATTTTATTCCCCTGATTGCCTTCCTGGTAGTCTACAAAATGGAACCACGACTGGTGGATCTTGCGGGCTACCCCTTTGAGTTAGGCGGTCCGTTCAGTGCCACCTTTGTACTGATGATAACCTCTGTTGTGGTATACGGTGGTTTGTACCTGAAAAATCGCACGCTGGAGAAAAGCCACCTGATTACACTGATTGCAGTGATCGCTTTTGGTGGATTAACCCTGACATTTCATAATGAAGCCTTCCTGAAGTGGAAGGCACCCATTGTCAACTGGGTGTTTGCAGCCGCTTTTCTGGGCAGCCAGTTTATTGGCAGGAAACCCCTTATCCAGCGGATGCTTGGACATGCGCTGACCTTACCTGATGCCGTATGGCTGAAAATGAATATCAGCTGGGTGGCCTTTTTTATCTTTTTGGGCGCAGCCAATCTGTTTGTGGCTTTTACCTTCCACAGCATTTGGGTGGATTTTAAAGTCTTTGGCAGCCTGATATTGACCTTTGCTTTTGTTATGATTCAGTTCCTCGCCATATCAAGGTACTTACGCACAGAGGACAAAAAATCATGATGTATGCGATTATCAGTGACGATGTAGCGAATAGCTTACCATTACGTCAAAAAGCCAGATCTGCTCATCTGGCCCGGCTGGAAGCATTGAAGTCTTCAGGTCGGCTGGTACTGGCAGGACCCTGCCCGGCCATTGATAGTCCCGACCCCGGTGGTGCCGGCTTTTCAGGCAGTCTGGTCGTCGCTGAATTTGAGTCCCTGGAAGCGGCTCAGCGTTGGGCAGATACAGACCCTTACAGAGAGGCTGGCATCTATCACCACGTTGTTGTTAAGCCATTTAAGAAAGTTTTGCCGTGAATCGATTTCAAAAACGATGTGTAGCTTTGCTGTTAAGTGGCTTTTTTGTGCTGGGTATCCATGCAGAGAGTCGCTATGTGACAGATATTATTTATATCCCCATGCGGTCAGGACCAGGTAATCAATACCGTATCGTACATCAGGGTATTAAAACAGGCACTGAGTTGAGGGTACTGGAAGCTGATGCAGGCAATGATTTCAGTAAAGTCGTAACCCCTGACGGCCTTGAGGGTTATATCCGTACCCAATATCTGTTAAAGGACCCACCAGCACGTCAGCTGCTGGCTGCCATGGAAGCCAGTGCCAATAAAGCCATTTCTGATAAAAAGCTGACAACAGCTGAATTGAAACAGGCTCAAATAGATCAGCAAACCCTGGCAGAAAAACTGCGTGTGACTGTCCGCCAACTGGGGCAGAAAAATACCGAGCTGAAACGTATTACCACTATCAGTGCCAATACGCTGGCCATTGACCAGTGGAACAAAAAGCTGGTAGAAGAAAATCAGCAGTTGAAAAACCGTGTCCAATTGCTTGAAACAGATAACAGGCAGTTAATCAATGACAATCGGGTTAAGTGGTTTATCTACGGTGGCGGTACTATTCTGACTGGATTAATGCTGGGATTGATTCTGCCTGGGCTGAGGATTCGTAAAAAGTCAACATCGGACTGGGTATAATACTGATCTCCGGCATAGACAATGCCCAAATTGTCGTATTCGGGTAAATCATTAGCCACCTACTGAGAAGCCGTCTTAAAAGTCATGGGTCTGCTGCGGCCACGATAAATGGCACTAAAACGGCTTTTCATCCTCCATTTCTCGTGGTTCTCGCCACAGGCAGGCCATTAACACGGCTTCTGAGATGAAGAACCAGACATTCACTGTTTGCCCTATCTTTATGTGAATATACTCGGCATTTCGTCTGGAACTCCTGGCGAGTAAGCTCAATGTAAACTACTTTGAACTCAGGTCAAAGCGGTATCTTTGCCCATTGAGATCATCGTTTCAGGCGTTTCAGCTGATGAAGCAGTGCGCAACATGAGTAAGTAACTATGATGACTAAACACGACGAGAGATACGTACTTAACCCAACATGCACTCAACACACTGCCTTTCTTTGGGCAGTCATCAGTCACCGTTTCGAGGCTTTATAGTGATTAACCTTGAATGGTATCGCTGCTTTTATTTCATGCTTTGAAAGCCATTGGTTCACATTGTCAGCGTCGTCATATCGAAACACCAATACACGCCAATACACGCCAATACACGCCAATACACACCATGAATGAATATCACCAGCGTTATATTGCACAGCAAAAAAAACGCAACACACAATATCCGTCACTACAAATTACTGACTCAGCCTTGTTAATCATCGACATGCAGACGTACTTTTTTCACCCAGATTCTCCACTGAATCGATACAACGAAATTCTCTCCCCGGGCGGGCGAGGTTATTTCTATGAACGGGTGCAGTCTCTGGTGATCCCGAATATCAGCAAACTGATCGCACACTTTCGAACCCATACCCGACCGGTATTATTTTCCACCATGGCTTCCAAAACACCGAACGGCGGCGACCTGCCTACCCACCTGCGACTGATGAACGAGCGCGCAAAAAAAACCATTGGCGAACCATGGATTCCCCATCAAAAGAGTGAATGGGCGAAGATAGTGGCGCCTTTAACGCCACATGATGATGACGTGATCATCAACAAAACCACCTACAGTTGTTTTACCTCAACAGGCCTTGATGTGATGTTACGGAATATGCAGGTCAGTGCACTGATCATTGCCGGTGTTGTAACCAATCGCTGTGTCGAAACAACCGCCAGGAATGCGACGGATATGGGGTATCGCACCCTGATGGTGGACGATGCTACGGCGGGACCCTCACAGGAAGTACAGGACAATACCCTGCTCTCCTTAATGGGAACATACGCCTGCGTGCAGTCTACGCAAGAGGCTCTGGAACAGCTCGTGCCCAATTAACATCGTTGCTTTCATGTAACCGATATTCACCACCTAACCTGACATTTTCCTGGTTTCTGCTACGGGAAAAACGGGTAGGGTACCAGTAAAGCCGGTCTATTGAGTATACGCGATCAATGTATCTTCATGACCAACGGGTTGGGGTTTAACCTGAATTCCGCAGTTGAATGTTATCAATGGCTTCTTTACCTTGCGGCAGTCAGACTTTCGTCTTTTCATACCCCCTCTTTTTTTGGGGTAACTGTAGTCAATAGTTATAAGTCAGCTTGCGTAAGCCTTTCAGCGGAGGCAGTGATTTCAACTGAGGAATTTCGGTTTAAGACCAATCATCTTTTCTAACTACGGTATAACTCTAAGCTAAGCCTTATGATGCAATGATCTTTGCCAGAGTTAGAAGATACAATGGGGGTATAATTTGGTGAGATTATCTGCCGGGGCGAGCAACTCTTGATTTTGTTGATTGCGGATCACGATAACTCAGATGGATAGTGGTTCAAATGTGGATCAGATGAAAGTTGACACCCTCTCCCACCTTATTGAGGCTACCAAAAACCTGGCTCCCAGGGAACCCCCCGTCTACAGCCCTTGTATCTGGAGAGTATACACTCCAACACAGAGCATGAGAGCGAGGTTCCAGATAAAAAAGGCCAGAAAATGGGGCCTTTTTTGGTCACAAATCGCTTTATCCTTTATCAGGTAATGCTTTCTGTGGCTCTGCGTTTTCGTAGATGAGTAATGGATCAGAATCGCCATTGATCACAGAGCTGTCGACCACAACTTTTGAGACCGTCTTTTCAGACGGTATATCGTACATTGAATTCAACAGCACTGATTCCAGAATTGAGCGCAAACCACGAGCACCGGTTTTACGGTCCATGGCTTTTTTGGCCACTGCTTTTAGCGCATCATCACGGAAGTCAACATCAACGCCTTCCATCTCAAACAACTTGTGGTACTGTTTGGTCAGGGCATTCTTAGGCTCTGTCAGAATCCGAATCAGTGCACGTTCGTCCAGCTCTTCCAGGGTTGCCAGTACCGGCAAACGACCAACAAACTCTGGAATCAGACCAAACTTAACCAGATCTTCCGGTTCAACTTCTTTAAAGGTTTCACCCAGGTCTTTACTACTTTCTTTGCTCTTGACCTCTGCTGAGAAGCCAATACCCGATTTGTCAGTGCGGTCCCGGATAACCTTGTCCAGCCCCGCAAAAGCTCCACCACAGATAAACAGAATATTGGAGGTATTTACCTGCAAAAATTCCTGCTGAGGGTGCTTTCTGCCGCCTTGAGGCGGCACAGAAGCAACTGTACCTTCAATCAGTTTCAACAGCGCCTGCTGGACGCCTTCACCTGAGACATCCCGTGTAATGGATGGATTATCCGACTTTCTGGAGATTTTATCGATTTCATCAATGTAAACAATACCCACCTGTGCCTTTTCTACATCGTAGTCGCACTTCTGTAACAGTTTCTGGATAATATTTTCAACATCTTCACCAACGTAGCCCGCCTCTGTCAGCGTGGTAGCATCTGCAATAGTAAAGGGGACATTCAACAGGCGAGCCAAAGTCTCGGCCAGCAGTGTTTTCCCGCTACCGGTAGGTCCAACCAGCAAAATATTACTTTTACCCAGCTCCACATCATCTTTTTTCTTGCCACCATAACGAAGGCGCTTGTAGTGGTTATACACCGCTACAGAAAGCACTTTTTTCGCCCGGGGCTGCCCAATCACATACTCATCAAGGATGGCCTTGATCTCACGAGGGGTCGGCAGCCTGTCAGACGACTCTTCAGCGCCATTATCCTGAATTTCTTCACGAATAATGTCGTTACACAAGTCAACACATTCATCACAAATAAATACGGAAGGTCCCGCAATCAGCTTTTTCACCTCATGCTGACTTTTTCCGCAGAAAGAGCAATACAGCAGTTTACCGCTATCACCACCCTTGCCGCTTGTTTCGTCGGTCATTCGATTACCCTGTTATCAAGGACAACACCTGAACTACAAAAGATGCAGGCATTGGGGCGTATTTTCAAGTGTATTATTAAAACTTTATCTTAAGACCCTGATATACCCAATAATCAGGGCATTGTCCCTGACACCTTTACGTCAGGTTATTCACTATGCCTTAGATGCATCCTGGGAAGCACGGCGATTCATCACCTGATCCACCAAACCGTAATTAACGGAGTCGTCAGCACTCATAAAGTTGTCACGGTCAGTATCACGCTCAATAACATCCATGGGCTGTCCCGTATGATGTGCCAATACTTCATTTAACCGCTGTTTGATATGCAAAATTTCTTTTGCATGAATTTCAATGTCTGATGCCTGCCCCTGAAAGCCGCCAAGGGGCTGATGAATCATTACCCTGGAGTGGGGTAAGGCAAAGCGCTTGCCTTTAGCGCCACCGGCAAGCAACAAGGCTCCCATACTGGCTGCCTGCCCCAGACACATAGTGGACACATCAGGCTTGACAAACTGCATGGTATCATAAATAGACATACCTGCTGTAACCGACCCACCGGGTGAATTAATATACAGGTGGATATCCTTGTCCGGGTTCTCAGACTCAAGGAACAAAAGCTGAGCCACCACCAGATTGGCCATATGATCTTCAACCTGACCGATCAGAAAAATCACACGCTCTTTTAAAAGGCGAGAATAAATATCGTAGGAACGCTCACCTCTTGCGGACTGTTCAACAACAATAGGCACCAGCCCTGAATTGGTAACTGCTACAGCCTGCGCATCTGTCAGTATAGACATATTCTGTCTTAACTCCTTGTATGATCGAATAAAAGTCGAAGAAAAAATGAGGCAAACAGCCAGCACGCCTGAGACGTTGTCATGGGCCTCCCTGCACAATGCTCAAAGATCGCTGACAGCATTCCCGTTAGCGATCTTAAGTACCTTGGTACTTATTTAGGACTTCTCTTCCGGCTTGATGGCCTCTTTGTAGCTGCAAGTTTTGTCACTCACGTTCGCCGCAGCCAAAATAGTATCGACTACCTTCTCTTCAAGCGCAACGTACTTCAGCTGAGATAGCTGTTCTTCATTGCTATAGTACCAATCGACAACATCCTGAGGCTGCTGGTAGGCAGAAGCTATTTCTTCAACCAGGGCAAGCACACGATCGTCATCAGCCTTAACATCGTACTGCTTAACCACCTTGCCCACAAGAAGACCCAAAGCAACACGCTTTCTGGCATCTTTTTCAAACAGATCAGCAGGAAGCTCATTGGTATCAAAGCCACTTTGTGCTCCGCCCCAGCTTTGAACAGCCTGCTCACGCATCCGATCCACTTCCTCAGTCACCAGTGCAGCAGGGACATCAATCTTGTGTGTAGCTAGCAGACCATCCATGATCTGGTTTTTAACCTTGTTTTTCACTGCCTGACGCAGTTCACGTTCCATGTTTTTCCCCACTTCAGTGCGAAAAGCATCCAGACCGCCTTCTTTCACACCAAAACGCTCGTAGAAGTCGTCATTTAACGCAGGAGTGACAGGCTCTGCTACCTTATGAACCCTGCAGGAAAAGTCAACCGCCTTACCAGCCAGATCTTTAGCCTCATAGTCCTCAGGGAAGGTCAGAGACAATGACTTTTCATCACCGGCAAATACACCAACAAGACCCTCTTCAAAACCAGGGATCATACGACCAGATCCCAACTCCAGTACAGAGTTGTCAGCAGCCCCCCCCTCAAAAGGTTTACCGTCCAAAGTCCCTGTATAGTCGAAAGTCAGCTGATCACCTGATTCAGCAGCACGGTCAACTTCTTCGTAAGTGCGACTCTGCTCACGCAGCGTCTGAATCATTTCATCAATATCAGCTTCAGTCACCTCAGCCAGCGGGCGCTCAACAGAGATACCGGTAAAGTCATTCAAAGCAATCTCAGGATACACTTCAAAGGTTGCAACAAACTGGAAGCTCTGCTCATCTCCTTCGTTTTTCGCCTCGACGGTGGGTGCTCCCGCAGGCTTCAGTTTTTCCTGGGCAACCGCCTCAATGAAAGACTTCTGCATCAACTCACCCAGCACTTCCTGACGGGCACCGGTGCCATAACGACGCTTAACGACTTTCATCGGTACTTTACCCGGGCGGAAGCCGTCCAGACGCACACGACGAGACAGTTCAAGCAAACGCTTGTGAATTTCCTGTTCGATTTCCTCAGCAGGAATCGTAATCGTCAGGCGACGTTTAAGGCCTTCAGCCGTTTCTAGTTCAACGTGCATTTTTGTTCCTCAATTAAAAAAACCGAGTGACTTTTAAAACAGTAAGTACAAAGTATGTAGACTACCAAAAGTTATTATCCGTTCACACCCTGCCCTCAATCTTCTAATCCTCACACGAAGAACAGCAAGGGACTAACGGATAAATTAACCCTGTTTTTTTCCTATTTCCCCATACAAAAAAACGGGGATAAGCATGCTTATCCCCGTCATTCATATTGGTGCGGAAGGAGAGACTCGAACTCTCACGCCTCACGGCACTGGAACCTAAATCCAGCGTGTATACCAATTCCACCACTCCCGCATGAGACTGATTTTGGACAAAATTAATCTAACTATTTACTGGGGTGGGCGAAGGGGCTCGAACCCTCGACCGCCGGAATCACAATCCGGAGCTCTGCCAACTGAGCTACGCCCACCACTGAAACACAATAACCCTACCAGAAACAGAACCTGTCAACAGGGATGGCGCACCCGGCAGGATTCGAACCTGCGACCGACGGCTTAGAAGGCCGTTGCTCTATCCAGCTGAGCTACGGGCGCATAAACGACCCTTACACTTAACGATGGTCGGGGTAGAGAGATTCGAACTCCCGACATCCTGCTCCCAAAGCAGGCGCGCTACCAGACTGCGCTATACCCCGAAGTGCTTTTCACAAATACGCTTCACTGATTGCTGTGAAAGCCCGATGCATATTACTGATGGAATTCCCTTTCGTCAACGTTTGTTTTCCTGTCGTTTATAAAAAACAGTCGTGCCATACAAGACGGATACCCCTGCCAACATGTGGGGCTTAACACTGGCTTGCTGCAAAAAAGTCAGGTTTAGCCATTTTTTATGCTACTTCACGTTAAATAAAATCACTATGCGCCTCAAAGCACTTATCGTTGCCGAAGAGATCATACAGTTTCATCATGAAGCTGTTTTACGCTGAAATACTCAATCTTTGTAGTCGGAAAAGCCCCTTGTCTGGCAGCTCCCCGGAATCCATTAAGAGCCAGTTTTTTTTTGGAATTCATCCAGGTCGTCAGTGGAGAGGATTGCGGAAAGATCCTCATCACCTGTTTGTGCAAACTGTCTCAACAATTCTCCAGCATATCTCCAGCATGTCTCTCCAGCATGGTTGATAAATTTTTGGCTACGCTTAATCATGGCTTGCTCGTGAGGAGGTTTTGAGACAGTTGTTTTACACCTGTTCTTCCTCTTGAACACGCCTGTTTTGTAAGGCTAACGCTTAATTAGTGCCATTGATCCCTACCCCATCATGGAGTAAAAATCCAATGGCTGTTAACATAATGAACCTAACGACTTTCAAATCAACGCCCAAAATTATGACCGCCAAAATTATCAATGGTAAAGCCATTGCCTCTCGCCTGACCGACGCTATAGCCCAAAAAGTCAGCCTTCGCCTGAAACAGGGACTGCGCCAACCCGGACTGGCCGTCATACTGATTGGCGACGACCCGGCTTCCCAGATATATGTCCGCAAAAAGCGCAGGGACTGTGAGCAGGCCGGTTTCCATTCTGTTGGCTACGATTTGCCCATAAGCACCCAGGAATCAGAGCTGCTTGAGCTGATCAGTACACTCAATAAAGATTCTCGTATCGACGGTATTTTAGTTCAATTGCCACTACCCAATCACATTAGCACTGAAAATATAGTCGAAAGTATTTGCCCTGATAAAGATGTTGACGGTTTTCACCCTTACAATATTGGCCGACTAATTCAGCGTATGCCTGTATTAAGACCCTGCACTCCCAAAGGCGTCATGACATTACTTGAAACGACCGGAGAAGCTATTCGTGGGAAAAATGCCGTCATCGTTGGCGCCTCAAATATTGTCGGTCGCCCCATGACAATGGAACTGCTCCTGGCAGGCTGTACAACAACCACGGCACACCGTTTTACTGATAACCTTGCCAGAGAGGTCAGCCGGGCAGACATTCTCGTCGCCAGCGTGGGTAAACCCAAACTGATCAAAGGCGAATGGATCAAATCCGGTGCAATTGTGATAGACATTGGGATTAATCGTATGCCAAACGGAAAACTGGCAGGAGATATTGATTTTGACACCGCCAAAGAGCGCGCCAGCTGGATAACACCAGTGCCTGGTGGCGTAGGCCCAATGACCGTAGCGACATTGCTTGAAAATACATTATATGCTGCTGAACATCTGCATTAACCACCTGTATCCGAGTACCACTCTCGCTCTGCCTTTTGGTTGTGAGCGTCTTCCTGCAAAGCATCACATAAGGCGGAATCAATGCCTTTGTCTGTTCGTGAATGGGAATACCCTTCTTGCCATAATCTGGCCATAATCTGGCAGATAGGCCTATCAATGCTGTCATGAACATAAGAAACCTCGCTTTAGCTGATGCGCCGGGTCATAGTAAGAAGCCACGTTGTAGCCGCATCAGCGGCTTAGTGGTGGGAGCCTGTCACAAGAGCGCTTTCAATACGGGAAGCGGGCTAAACCTGGTTAAATAATCGGCAATACCTGGGAATAAACAGGTCTTTCCCTTTGATAGCAGAAGTAAAACAGTTGCCAACGATCAGCCCATTGCCTAACGGTAAAATGGTATGGCCTTTTTCAGGGCCAAGGGGAACAACTAAAGGGACCACAGGCCAGGGTTTATAATGGGAGAGTGACTCAATGGTTTTACCCGACAGTACAGCTTTAAGTGTTTTGTAGAGAAACGACGAGTGCCGAATAGTAGTTGTAATGGTCATGGCATCACCGGTATCGGCAATATCTCCTCCAATAAAAATATTGGTCAGCGAGGAAGGGCGTAACCAGGGATCAGTGGTTACCCGGTTGGCGTTGCTGTGTGTAATGCCCGGTAGTGACTGGGTCAGTTCATTATGAGCCCGGGCACCTAATACCGGAAATACCAGATCTGAAGCAATGACTTCACCATCAGCTAAAGTCATGCTGCCTTCATAGGGCGATGTGGTAGAGACAGGCGTTACGGTTTTTCCCAACCTGATGTCAACGCCCAGTTGCTCTAGTTGTTGAAGTAACTTTTGACCAAAGCTCGTGGGATACTGAGGGAGTGGTGTGGGATTTTTACTGATCAGCGTAACAGGTTTATCCGGTAGGGCATATTTAATTTCACCGGCTAATTCAATACCCACCGGCCCTGTGCCAATAATACCAATATGCTGTGCGTTCAGAATTTTTTGATGCCAATGCACAATGGTTTCTTTAAATTCCTGGATGTTGTTGCTATTGGGCTTAAAGGGCAGTGCATAGTGAGAACCTGTAGCAATGACAATAAGGTCACCAGTGATGTCTACGCCGCTTTCGAGCTTTACCCTGTTTTTATCAAGCTCAATGGCTTTACCTCGGATAACTTGTCCTCGTTTAAGGAGTTTATCGTAGGGAATAAGGCTTTTTTCACAAATAGCAGGGTCAAGTAATGCACGAATATTGGAAGAAGCATGAACAAAGTGCCCTCGTTGTTCAATCAGTGTAACGTCAGCAACAGTGTCAAGCTTTCTGGCCAAGTCTGCCCCTAGATAGCCGCCACCGATAATGATCACTTTGTTCATAGGTATTCCAAATTCCGACATACATACTCAATCAACAGATAATTATTGTTGCGATTGAGGCTTTGTCCAGATCAAGTCTCTGTCACTATAAAAGGCACCCCTTCTGGCCGTTTGCTTCACTATAGTACAATTTAAGAGCGTCACAAACAGTACCCGCTTTGCTTGACTTCAAGCACCTTTGCCATTGCTTTCAGGCTAAAGCTTTTCAGGCTAAAGCTTTGCCCGTTATCCGGCATGTACTGAAAGCCCACTACTTTTGCCTTTTCGCACTTTTTTTCTTTTTTCTTTTTTCTTTTTTCTTTTTTGTAAAGTAGATTACTGTCTCTTTTAGTCTATTTAAACCAAAATTCACATAAAAATACAGATATGAAGTGGTTATAGTTCTCCGTACACACAAACACGGGTAATATTGCAACCCATTAAGGTGTGTCCAAATGTCAGCAAAGAAAACGAAATCATAGACAACTGAGTTCGGGGAATCTGCAGTAAAATTGGCTGAAGAGTCTGATAAACCGGTGACAGAAACAGCCAGAGAGGGCTGGCTCTGGCTTTCGGTCTTTATTGACCTGTGTTCAGGAGCTGTAGTGGGCTGGTCAATGGGAAGCAGGATGACAGCCACACTGGTAACAGATTCTTTGGAAATGGCTATGTGGAAACGGCAGACCAGAAGCCAGGCTTGCTGGTGCACAGTGACCATGGCAGCCGGTATGTGTCAGATCCATACCAGAAGCTATTGAGGGATAACCATTTCATCTGTAGCATGAGTCGAAAGGGTAATTGCCGGGATACTGAGGCTACTATCTTTTTGCTGAGAGCAATAAGTTGACCCGTGCTGGGATTGACTGAATGTCCTTGTGTTGACCTGTCACTTATTCGCTCTCAGTCAAAGATATTTGCCTGACAGTTGTGACCTAATAGGAGCATTGTCCTGCACCTTCAGTGTCCCGTCCTGCTGTCGGGACTCAGGAGGATAAGTTATGGCTGTTGCTGCTGAAAAATTACTTACCTTGGGAGTAGACACGCATTTAGATAAGCATGTATCGGTTTTGATCAATAATCTGGGCCAAATAGTCAGTACTTCTGAATTTGAAACAACCATCACAGGGTATCAATGTCTGCTACGCTGGTGTAAGTCTTTTGGAGAACTCCAGAAAGCAGGTGTTGAGGGCACTGGTACATATGGTGCTGGGCTTTATAGATTCCTTGATCAGCAGAATATCCCTGTCTTTGAAGTGACAAGACCTAATCGAATCAAACGACGTCAAAAAGGTAAAAGTGACACTCTGGATGCTGAAAATGCTGCTCGGGCAGCTCTTTCAGGAGAAGCTCAAGCTATTCCTAAAAAACAAACAGGTGTAGTCGAGGCTCTTCGGTATATTGTTGTCACACGTCGTAGTGCTGTTAAAGGCAAAACACAGGCAATAAACCAGATCCGTGCATTATTAGTCACCTCTCCTGATGATGTACGAAAACAGCTACTTCATCATTCTACTCGTGAATGTATTGAAGCATGCGAATCAATTGACAGTTTAGGAGCCTCCCCTCTTCTAGAGGCCTTGACTGTATCATTGAAAATGCTGGCATCGCGCTGGATTGCCTTTAATGAAGAGCTTAAGCAGCTTGATAAACAGCTAAAAACTTTATCCGCCAAAGCTGCGCCAAGACTTCTTGAGCAGTTTGGGATAGGTCCTCTGGTTGCAGCGACATTGCTAATTACAGCGGGAGACAACCCGGAGCGATTAAAAAATGAAGCTTCTTTTGCTGCGCTTTGCGGTGTAAGTCCCAAGGAGGCCTCATCGGGAAAAGTCGTCCGACACAGACTAAATCGAGGCGGCGCCAGGGAGGCCAATAATGCTTTATGGACAGTAAGTCTTATACGAATGCGTAGTGATCCTCGAACACGCCAGTATATTGAAAAAAGAACTGCTGAAGGTCGTACTGAGAGGGAAATCCAGCGCTGTCTTAAGCGTTATATTGCACGAGAAGTATTCCCTATTATGCTGCAAGATTTAAACTCGTTATCAACTGCTTGACATAGGAGCGTCAATGCCGTGGCTGAAAGCTTCTTTCATACACTGAAGACCGGGCTAATCCACCACGAGAACTTTCAAACCAGGGAGGAGGCTCAGCAAGCTATATTTGAGTACATCGACGTGTTTTACAATCGTCAGAGAAAGCACTCGACCAATGGCTACCTTGCACCGTTCAAGTATGAACAGGAAGCTGCCAGGGTAGCGTAAAAAAGTGTCCGGAAAACGCTTGCCATATCACCAACAGAAATTTTCATCAAAATGGGTAACCCCCCGTTTTTCTCGGTAACCTCTGGGACTAATGCCTGAGTTCTTTTTGAACACACGTGAAAAATACAGTGGATCTGAGTATCCGACCATATGACTGATTTGGTTAATGGGTATGTTGCTGCTTGTCAGTAGTTGTTTGGCATAATTAGTACGTTGATCATCCCGCCACTGTATAATTGTCATAGCCATTTCTTCACGAAACAAATGAGCAAGTCTTGACGCAGAAAGATAGACTTTTGATGCAAGCTCCTCAATGCAATATTCTTTGCTGATATCGTCCATCATATAATTAATTATTTTCAGAAGTCGTGGGTCCAGGGGCTTTGAGGTCTGATCCGGCTGGATCATTTTGCAGTGAATGAGGAGCCGTTCCAATTGGTTGGTAGCTAAATCAGTACTGTATATTTTCTCTGTTTTAGTTAAATTCTCAATATCTTTAAAAAGAGAGTCGATTAATTCGAACTGCTCCGTGTTGATTTTTTTTGTTACAAATACACCACTTCGTTCATCTTTCCAGAATAAGAGCCTGGACCAGAAACCTCTGGGGCGAAAATAAATCCAACGATGATACCAGCTATTTTCGTCATCATGTCGGTGATAGTAATGTGCTACACCCGGAGGAAAGAGCAAAAGATCGCCAACCCCTACATGAAATCGTTTCTCATGGCTGAAAATTGTACCACCACCTTTTGTTGTCAGGTTGACAATAAACCCTTTCATGCCATTAGGTCGGTCGATGATAAAGTCGAGCTCGGAATTCAGCTCTATCGGTGTTATTCCTGATACAAGGTGTGCATCAAAATCGTAATCTGGAAGTAAGGGATTATGAAGCTGCATGGTTTGTTACTTAGGATCTAAAACTTAGCTTGCAGCAATCATAATCTTTTTAAGGCTGGGGTTGAAAAGAATCAGATTATTTCTTGATCCAAATCAAAAGAATCACTGGATTTGTATCATAAGGTTACGGCAACTGCTTATTTTTGGGGATTGTTCTTCAGTAGCCAGCAATCTACTCATATAATGAGCCCAAACCCGTCAAACAGAATAGAAATGATCAATATGTATCTGAAAGATGTGTTGGAAAAATTGCCAGCTCAGTAAATTGCTATATCTCAACGCTCCGGTTGAGACAGGCTGAATGCAGTAGGTTCTTTTTAAGTGATGCACTTATGATACGAATTCAGGCAAGGAAATAAGGTTGTAATATGAAATTACTTGAAAACGGCATACATATGACTCTGGTGCTGGAGAAGGGCAAAGGTGCTAAGTTAACTTACTGTTCAGCCACTCCAGAAACAGGGACAAAGATAGAGGCAGACAAGGATGCCAGATACACTTTGGCGGAGTTGCATGCCAGCGGTTTTGACCAGCAGGATCATCATGGCAACAAGCATACAGGCAGCAGCCCTTCTCTGCTTATGACTTATGATGGACATAAGGATTATCTCAATGAACGAGGGCGAAAGCTGGAAATCAGTCAAAGCTATGAAGGCTTGGTCATGGTGTCACATATTCAATTCTTTGACGGTATTCAGGTCATTAGAACATGGAACGAAGTCTCTAATGAATCGGACAAGACCTACCCATTGGAGTACATTTCCAGTTTTAATCTGGTTGGCCTTTCTATGGGAAGTCATGTTGCCAGAGACGAAGATGGTATTGTGTACATACCCCACAATACCTGGAAGGGTGAAGCTCAGTGGAAATCCTATACCCTGCAGGAACTGGGCTATGATGTGCTGGAAGACTTCTCTATGAAGCGGATTGAGCTGAGCAAGACAGGCTCATGGACGACTAGCGAACACCTGCCCATGGGTTGTTATTATAATAAAACCCTCGACCATAGTATTACTTTTCAGATAGAGACCAATGGTTCCTGGCACTGGGAGATCAGCGATATCGCAGGTCAGCTTTACCTGCAGCTCTCAGGGCCGACTTTCCAGGAAAATCAATGGACCAAGCTTCTAAAACCAAGTGAATCCTTTGTCTCCGCCAAGGGAGCCATCGCTTTCACAAAAGGTGAGTTTGAATCAGGAGTCAGGGCTCTGACCCAGTACAGACGCGCCATTAGACGACCTAATGAAGATAATGAGAAGCTTCCAGTTATATTCAATGACTATATGAACTGCTTAATGGGAGACCCTACAACAGAGGTCCTTAAGCCATTGATTGATTCTGCCAGTGAAGCAGGCTGTGAGTATTTCACAGTGGATTGCGGTTGGTATGATGCAGGCCTCTGGTGGGATAGCGTTGGTGAATGGCAACCATCCGAAGAACGATTCCCCGAAGGGATTGAAGAGGTCATTCATTATATAAGAAGTAAGGGTATGATTCCCGGGCTATGGCTGGAACTTGAAGTGATGGGCATCCGCTGCAGGAAGGTGGGTCAGGTGTCTGAAGACTGGTTCTTCAAGAGGAATGGGAACCCTGTCATAGACCATTGCAGGTATCAGCTTGACTTCAGAAACCCTGAAGTTCGGAGTTTTGCTACTGAGACGGTTGAGCGTCTGGTGGAGCAGTATGGCGTTGGTTATATCAAGATGGACTACAACATTGACACAGGTGCCGGGACTGATTTTCTAGCGGACTCTGTTGGGGATGGTCTTCTCGAGCATGGCCGAGCCTATCAGCAGTGGGTGAGGGATATGTTTGCCAGGTATCCAGATTTGATCATTGAAAACTGCAGCAGCGGCGGCATGAGAATGGAGTACTCCATGCTGGAAGAACACAGTATCCAGTCGGTCAGTGATCAAACGGATTATATTAAGAATTCTGCTATTGCAGCCAACTGCGCGACGGCCTGCACGCCGGAGCAGGCGGCAATCTGGTCTTATCCCCTGAAGGACGGAAGTGATGAAGAGGCCATCTACAATATGGTCAGCTGTCTTCTACTGCGAATCCACCAGAGTGGTTATCTGGGGCAGATCAGTGACAGCAGACAGGCTTATGTTTCAGAAGGAATTGGTTATTACAAAACCATTCGGGAGAATCTTAAGAAATCTCTGCCTTTCTGGCCCTTGGGCATGGCAACCATGCACAGTGAATATATGGCTTATGGGTGTAATGTCGCTGATAAGATCTATCTGGCTGTATGGCGAACCGGCGGTGAGGGAGAGAAATCCTGTGACCTGCCCCTGAAATATGCCCAGTCCCTGGTTGGCGAGGGTGGCCTTGTGGCTGAGTGCACCTATCCCAGAGTATCAGGCACCCAGTTTGATTTTAGTGAAGAAAGCGCTTTGTTAAGGGTATCCCTGGCACCGAAAACAGCCAGAATATTTGAAATAAGCAGGGGCAATCCTGTCACTCCGGCTTAGCCAAATCGTCGTAAACCCTCGTCCGAAAGGGCCGGTAGCCGTTCACTATTACCGTTACTAAAAATCTTACATAATCTGTAATTATGCAGACTTATCTACGCCGTCTACATGGATGCACAGCGAGCTGTGTCTGACTCCACTCTTTCGTAGGGTTTTAGGTCGAGCTGTAACGTGTCTGCGACCATGCTTATGAATCAAAAAAATGGTAACTGTTAGCTTGGTTTTCGCGTAACCGTTTACCTCCTTTGATTCATGATCGAAATTATATCAGATAGTTACAGATTATAATAGTTTACAGCTAACTGTTTTTAACCCTGGTAAACGATTTCAATGTAATTGACGTGTTCCTTCTATCAATGGCACCCAAACTCCGTTCATCCTTCGACTCCGCTCAGGATGAACGTAGATTATTCACATCAAACTCATTGAAGTGACATACTGGTTTGCGCGCACGGCTTTTTGCATGCTGACGCTTTTTAAGCGTATTTAGTCGTCTATGTATCGCTCACCGTTATGACCCTCCAGAAAGATTTTCAAAAACATGCTGGACTATCATTGTCAGCATATTAACAGTCTTTTTTTCAAACGGGTCTTCGGGTGTTACGAGTAACATCTGGAAGAAGGCGCTAAGGACTTACTGCGCCAACTTAGAACGATTCTCTCTGGTTTTTTCCTGATCGGCTCTGTCACTTTTCACATAAAAAAATCCAATTCAAATCAATTTAACAGCGATTCTATCCATCTTTTTAGCTGTGTTATTCATAGATAACTTATGAAATTTTGTGAAACAATTCTGTCATAAAAGTTGTCAGGTGAAAAAAAATGACTGCATCAGCAGAGCATTATGCCATCGGATTAGACTTTGGGTCTGATTCGGTAAGAGCGGTATTAGTTAGTGTGAAAAATGGTCAAGAGTCAGGCTGTGGAGTAGCAGAATATCAAAGATGGCAAGAAGGAAGGTATTGTGATGCTCCCCTATCTCAATACCGTCATCATCCTCAAGATTATATTGATGCGATGATTTTGTCCGTAAAGGAGGCTTTGTCCGAGGCGGGGGAAGCCTGTGCAGAAAGAGTTGTCGGAATCGGTGTTGATACAACAGGTTCAACGCCTGCTCCCGTGGATGAAAATGGGACAGTTCTGGCACTGCTTCCTGAGTTTGCTAATAATCCAAATGCGATGTTTGTGCTCTGGAAAGACCATACATCTGTATCTATGGCGGAGCGAATCAACAAACTGGCAAAATCCGATGATTTTCCTGATTACACTCGCTTTATCGGGGGCGTTTACTCTTCAGAGTGGTACTGGGCTAAAGCAGCATGGATTGCCGAACAGGATAAGTCTGTCAATGAAGCCGTTCATTCATGGGTTGAACTCTGTGACTGGATTCCAGCTTTACTCTCAAACACATTAAGGCCACAAAAAATTAAGCGTGGAATCTGCGCTGCAGGACACAAGGCTCTGTGGCATGAAAGCTGGGGGGGGTTGCCATCTCAAGCTTTCCTGAGCGCAATTTCACCAACCCTGAATGGCATGCGGGAGAATTATTCTGATCGTGTGTACACAGCAGAAAATAATGCAGGCTTCCTTAGCAAGTCATGGGCAGAAAAACTGGGGTTACCTGAAGGGATTGCCATTGCTGTTGGGGGGTTTGACTGCCACATGGGGGCTGTTGGAGCCGGAGCCAGACTGAATGACCTTGTGAAAGTCATTGGAACCTCTACCTGCGATATTTTAATGGTAGAGCCTGAGGACCTGGGTGACGCCTGTATTGAAGGAATCTGCGGTCAGGTCACTGGAAGTGCTTTACCTGGATACACGACCCTGGAAGCAGGGCAGTCCGCTTTTGGTGATGTCTATGCCTGGTATCAGCGCATTCTGGCCTGGCCATTGCAGGAATGGCTCCGACAGCACCCTGAAGACAAGCTCACTCTCAGCAAAATTGAACAGTCTTTGCTTCCTATGTTAACGAAGTCGGTAAGCCAGCGGAGAGAACTGAATGGAGCTCTCGCACTCGACTGGCTCAGTGGTCGTCGCACACCTTTTGCTAACCAGAGACTTACTGGAACGATTAGTCATTTAAATCTTGGCTCTGATGCTCCTGAACTGTTTGGCGCATTAGTAGAGTCAACCGCTTTTGGTGCCAAAGCTATTGCTGAAAGCATCAAAGAACAAGGTGTCGATATTAACCGTGTGATAGCAATTGGCGGAATTTCAAAGAAGTCTTCATTAATAATGCAGATATGCAGTGATGTCATGAACTATGACATTGCAGTTGTAAAATCTGATCAGTGTTGTGCCCTGGGTGCAGCAATATTTGCAGCCGTTGCTGCAGGGGTCTACGGCTCTGCAACGGAAGCGCAGTTGTCTATGGCAAGCCCGGTAAGCCAGATTTACCACCCGAGACCGGTACGAACAAAACATTACGAAAATCGCTACCAGGCCTACAGGCAGCTGGGGGCTGCCATGGAGACATTGATTATGTCTCAACATGAATTTTCCAGCACAGAAAGCCCCAAGGAAGTAGCAGCATGATAAAAGAAGATGTCCAAAATGACGCTTTATCCTGTCAGGTGGAAAGGATAAAGCAGCTTCGGTTTGATGTCTGGGAAGCCAATATGGCATTACAGAAGCATAAGCTCGTTACTTTTACCTGGGGAAATGTATCAGGCATAGACCAACGCTCAGGGCTGGTAGTTATTAAGCCCAGTGGTGTCGCCTATAGGGATTTGACACCAGAAAACATGGTTGTCATAAATTTGGAAGGCCAGCGCATTGAAGGTGATCTCAATCCGTCATCTGATACAGATACACACCTTGAGCTGTACAGGACGTTTCCCGAGCTACAGGCTGTTGTTCATACCCATTCGTCCTATGCAACGTCCTGGGCTCAGGCTTGTGTGCCCATTCCTGCCATGGGTACGACTCATGCCGATTATTTTTATGGAAACATTCCCTGCACTCGCAGTCTGACCGGCGAAGAACTTGACAGTGAATATGAGCTGAACACTGGCAGGGTGATTGTTGAAACCCTCAGGGATGCACCACCTTTATCCATCCCTGGAATTATTGTCAGTGAACATGGTCTGTTTTCCTGGGGAACATCTCCGGATAACGCGGTTCATAATGCCGTTGTACTTGAAGAGGTTGCCAAAATGGCACTTCATACATTGCAGATTAATCCGGCCAGACCACCTATATCACAGCAACTTCTGGATAAACACTATTTCCGAAAGCACGGCGCTAACGCCTACTACGGACAATCGAATTAATTTAAGGAAATGAAGTCATGAAAATATTCAGTAAAAAAGTATGGTTTGTTACCGGATCTCAGGACTTGTATGGTTCGGAGGTATTAAAAACTGTTGCTAAACATTCGGAAGAGATCGTTTCAGGATTAAATAACAGCGATGTGCTTTCCACTCAGTTTATCAATATGGGAACGGTAAAAAGCCCAGCTGAAATTGTTTCTGTTTGTCAGGCTGCGAATAACGATCAGGATTGTATTGGGCTGGTGTTATGGATGCATACATTCTCTCCGGGGAAAATGTGGATTGCCGGATTGAAAGAGGATGTCATTTAATTTGTGTAAACGCTTGTCGTTAATACTCCAAAGAGGAGCATAACTATGAGCGTTGAAATCAATGAAAAATTGCTTGGACAACTGGTTGGGCAAATCAAAAATCAGGATGACCTTGCCGATCTTAGCCGCCAGCTGATCAAAGCGGCTGTTGAGCGTGTTATGGCCGTCGAGCTGGAAGAGCACCTTGGTTATGCCAAACACTCTACCGACGGGCATAACACGGGAAACAGTCGCAACGGTTCCAGCAAAAAGACCATCAAAGGTGACTTTGGTGAGCTGGAAATCAATACGCCCCGAGACCGTAATGGCGAATTTGAACCTCAGCTCATTACCAAAGGGTCCACACGAATCAACAAGCTTGATCAGCAAATTCTGTCCCTCTACTCACGAGGAATGACCACCCGTGATATCGCTGATACGCTTGAGGAAATGTATGGTGCTGACGTCTCGCCAACCCTCATATCCAAGGTCACTGATGCTGTTCTTGATGAAGTAAAAGCCTGGCAGAACAGGCCCCTGGAAAGCCTGTATCCAGTACTCTATCTTGATGGCATTGTGGTCAAGGTTCACAAAGATAAGCGGGTTATAAAGAAAACTGTTTTTGTCGCTCTGGGCGTTAATTTGGAAGGCCAGAAGGAGCTTTTAGGTCTTTGGCTTGCCGAAACAGAAGGTGCTACATTTTGGCTATCGGTGTTAACAGAGCTTCAGAACCGAGGTGTTGAGGATGTGTTTATTGCCTGCGTGGATGGACTGTCAGGCTTTCCTGAAGCCATCAACACGGCTTTCCCAAAGGCTCAGGTGCAGCTTTGCATTGTCCACCAGATAAGGAGTTCTCTGAAATACGTGTCCTACAAGGAACGCAAAGCAGTCGCTAATGACCTGAAGAGGATATATCAGTCAGCAACCACTGAAGAAGCAGAAAGGGAGCTGAGCGCCTTTGAAGGCGCATGGGGAGAGAAGTTTCCTTCCATAGGCAAGTCATGGCGTAAAAACTGGGATAACCTGATTACCCTTTTCGACTACCCTAAGGAGATCAGGAAGGCTATTTACACGACGAATGCGATAGAGTCGCTGAACAGCGTCATCCGAAAAGCTATAAAAAACCGGAAAATATTCCCAACGGATGATGCCGTTCTGAAGGTTATTTTCCTGGCGACAGAAAAGGCGTCGGCTAAATGGACTATGCCAATAAGGGACTGGAAGTCAGCCATGAACCGGTTTGAAATCATGTTTCCAGACCGGATCAAGGTGTAAACAAGTAATGGCGTTTACACAGAATTATTTACAGGCTCGATTAGAAGTTACTTTTAGTTCTGCTGAGCTTCAGGCTTTTAATGTGGCTATTTTTCCCTTTCTGAAATCAGGGTAAACCTTAATGAGTTTTAGTATTGCCTGTATTTGTATGTCTGGAAAACTACAACGACTTCGTTACAAAATAAGGAAAACCTGACATGGAAACAACAAAAGGCGTCCCTTTCAGAGAGCGCATCATGTACGGGTTTGGAGATGCAGCACAGAATGTATTTCTAACCGTATCAATGATGTTTATCTCCATTTTCTATACCGATGTATTCGGTCTGTCTCCTGCGTTTGTCGGGACGCTGTTTTTATGTGCAAGATGTATAGATGCAGTTTCCGACCCAATGGTGGGAATGCTAACAGATAAATGGATTGGTCGTATTGGCCGGTATAGAACCTGGATGTTATATGCATCATTGCCATACAGTGCCTCTCTTGTACTTGTATTCTGGTCGCCAGATTTATCTGACACCATGAAGCAGTTTTATGCAGCGATGACTTATATATTTTTGACTGTAGCTAACTCTTGCTATGCAGTACCTTATATTTCTTTGAATGGAGTCATTACATCCGACCCCCAGGAACGGATTGATATTAATGTGGTGCGAATCCCGCTTTCGAAGTTAGGTGGCCTGTTATGCACCTTAATCATCCCTGTATTGATGGGATACTTCTCGGTAACAGAAGCGGCTTATCGTGTATCAATGTCCATTATGGCAGTGGTAGTTTTCGTTATGGCGTTGATTTGTGTACTTGGCACTAGAGAGCGTGTTACCGAAAAGGAGAGACGAGATGGCATTATAAGAAAAAATAACACGCCTGGCCTGGGGATCTGGGGTACCGTAAATGTCCTCTGGGAAAATGATCAGGCTCGTATTCTTTGTAGTTACGCATTGTTGATGTTTGTTGGTATTGCAATGCGAAGTGGCGCTATTGCTTATTATGTTCTTTATTATTTTAATGCAGGTGAATACTGGCTATCGGTAATGCTTACCAGCGGTACTGTCATCTCTATGCTATCACCATTTTTTTCTGGCTGGCTAATCAGGAAGCAGATATGCAGTTCAAGAAGTATTCTAATCTGGTCTCAATTGACATCAGCTCTATTTTGTTTGGCAGGTTACACAATATCACAAGACGGGATTATTCTGGCTTTAATCATCAGTAACCTTATTGTATTTGCATTGGCCTGCCAGGATGTTGTTATCTGGTCTGCTGCTGGTAACTGTGCCGACTATGGTCTTGTTAAATATAACAAGAATATTCGTGGCGTCATAAACGGTGCTTTGAGTTTCTGCCTGAAATTCGGAATAGCTATTGGTGGAGCACTTATTGGCTTTATCTTATCTGTTTACGGATACACAGGAGGTAAAAACGTAACACAGGAACAACTCAATGCTATCCTGCACATTAATTACGGCATTCCAATGGCATTTTTTATACTTGCAGGTCTCATAGGACACGGCTGGAAACTCACGCCTGAATACACTGAAAAATTAAGGAACCTGCGCTCTGTACACGACAAAAAAAGTGAGCTGACCCGGATTGAGCTATGAAATGAAAGGCTTTCTTCAGATTATTTGGGGGGGCGATACGTGCCATCAAGCTTGTAACGCCTGCCGGGCTTTCGTAATCCTGTGATGCCGACACAACCTCAGCCCTCATAACGTCGCAGCCTCCGGTTCCGCCGTGACCACCTGGCATAAGTTCCAGTGTTTGCTGGATTTGTCTGCGTCCAGTGTATCGAATAACAGAAACTACTCACCACTCACTGTGTACCGTTCAGGCCTTCACTGACATACGCCAGCTACTATGCCGTCTGCTGACTTCTGTATGGCGATCAGGCCACCTTACGATAGCCTCAGTCCGAACAATCAGACACCACACAGACCTCCCGAGGTAAGTCACACCGCCTTCGCCCCACAACCGCCAGATCTACTGCCTGAGTGTCCGGATGAGTATGGACTTCATCATCAAATGCTGACTCGTCCTCACGCAGGCAGCCTCATATCTGATTTCTGTTCGTCGGCTCAGGGTTTTGCTTGACACTGCCTTCAGCCTGTACCTCGCGGTACAAACCTTGTGCTTCGCCAGTCCTTCGCCCTCATCTGGCTGGACAGGGGACTTTCACCCCCAGGTTGTATGACATGCCGGGCACACATCAAGATCAGCCCTGACGGGGCTGAACGAAATTCACCTCACGCCTGGCTCGGCGGGAGTACTCTTTCGATTCAAGATAGCAGGTCATACGACATGTTGCACATCAACAAGCGTTTTGGCCTGCCACCATTTATCTTGTCTGAAGATATCTGAACAGACTATTCCCACTCAATCGTTGCCGGCGGCTTACTGGACACGTCGTACGTTACTCGCGATACATGTTCAATCTCATTGATGATTCGATTAGACACCTTTTCCAACAGCTCATAAGGCAAATGTGCCCAGCGTGCTGTCATAAAATCGATGGTTTCAACCGCACGAATAGCAATGACATATTCATAGCGACGGCCATCACCTACAACACCCACTGATTTCAACGGAAGGAACACTGCAAAGGCCTGACTGACTTTATGGTACCAGTCTGCTTTATGCAGCTCCTCAATAAAGATGGCATCGGCTTGACGTAAAATATTCGCGTAGGACTTTTTCACTTCACCGAGTATTCGCACCCCCAACCCGGGACCCGGGAAAGGATGACGATACACCATATCGTAAGGAAGCCCCAGTTCAAGACCAATCTTACGCACCTCATCCTTAAACAATTCACGCAACGGCTCCACCAGTGACATTGTCATATCTTCTGGTAAGCCACCCACATTATGGTGCGACTTAATAACGTGAGACTTGCCAGATTCGTTACCTGCTGATTCGATAACATCCGGGTAAATTGTGCCTTGTGCCAGAAATTCAACACCTTCGAGCCTGGCTGCCTGCTCATCAAAAACATCAATAAACGTATTACCAATCACTTTGCGTTTTGCTTCCGGATCACTGATACCTTCGAGCCTGTTCAGAAACAGGTCTTCTGCATCAACACGAATCAGACGAACCCCCATGTTCTGTGCGAACATGACCATCACCTGATTGCCTTCATCCAGACGCAGCAGGCCATTATCCACAAAGACACAAACCAGTTGATCACCAATAGCTTTGTGCAGTAAGGCCGCCACCACACTGGAATCCACACCACCGGACAGCCCCAGCAGTACCTGCTTACCACCAACTTGCTCCCGCACACGAGTGATAGCATCTTCAATGATTTTTCCCGGAGTCCAAAGGCATTCACAGCCGGCAATATCAACGATAAAACGCTCAAGCAGTCGCAGTCCCTGTTTGGTGTGTGTCACTTCCGGGTGGAATTGCACACCATAATAGTGCTTTTCTTCACAGGCCATGGCGGCCACCGGGCAGGAGCTGGTTGAAGCGGTAACGACAAACTCCCGAGGCAGTTGAGTGACCTTATCGCCATGACTCATCCAGACATCCAGGCTTAACTGACCGTCATCCGTCACATGGTCTTCAATACCATCAAACAAACGTGAACGGCCTCCCAGTGTTACCTGTGCATAACCAAATTCACGCAGGTTAGAGGGAGAAACTGTGCCACCCATCTGCCTCACTATGGTTTGCATGCCATAGCAAATACCCAGTACCGGCACTCCCAGATCAAACACAACCTGAGGCGCACGGGGGCTATTCCCCTGACCCACAGACTCAGGCCCACCTGAAAGAATAACCGCTTTAGGGTTAAACTGGCGCAGATGCTGTTCATCCATATCATAAGGATGCAGTTCACAGTACACCCCGATTTCCCGAATACGCGCGCAATCAGCTGCGTATACTGAGAACCAAAATCAAGAATCAAAACACGATCAGCATGGATATCCAAAGACATGTTGACTACCAATAGCGAGTAAACAAAGACCGAAAGCACTTGCATCCGGTCTGAAAGAAAATACGTGAAAGAACGAGATTAGCCAACGCGGTAATTGGAGGCTTCTTTGGTAATAGTCACATCGTGCACATGAGACTCTCTCATGCCGGCACTGGTTATGCGGACAAACTCCGGCACGGTGCGCATGGTGTCAATATCTTTGGAGCCGGTATACCCCATAGCCGCACGCAGCCCCCCCACCATCTGATGAATAATGGCTGACAGTGGCCCCTTATAAGGCACGCGGCCTTCGATACCTTCAGGTACCAGCTTTTCTGCGCCTTCTTCTGTGCTTTGAAAATAACGATCACTGGAGCCGGTGGACTGCCCCATTGCACCTAATGACCCCATACCGCGATAGGCCTTATAACTTCTGCCCTGAAACAGTTCAACCTCACCCGGCGCTTCCTCGGTACCTGCCAGCATGCTGCCCAGCATCACTGTATTTGCACCGGCGACCACCGCTTTTGCAATATCGCCAGAATAACGGATACCACCATCAGCGATAACAGGCACATTTGTACCGATCAAAGCAGTCACAACATTGGCTATTGCTGTAATCTGGGGTACACCAATGCCTGTCACAATACGGGTTGTACAGATAGAGCCGGGGCCAATACCAACCTTCACGCCATCAGCGCCCGCATCAGCCAGCGCTTTAGCTGCCGCCGCTGTGGCAATATTGCCACCTATGACCTGAACAGAAGGGTAGCTTTCCTTCACCCAGCGTACACGATCAATAACACCACGGGAGTGCCCATGGGCAGTATCGACAATGATGACATCAACGCCAGCATCCACCAGTGCGGCTACACGTTCGGAGGTTTCAGAGCCTGTACCTACCGCCGCACCAACACGCAACTGCCCCTGGTCATCTTTACAGGCATTAGGATAATCCTGGGCTTTTTTGATGTCCTTGACTGTCATCATGCCAGCCAGATTAAAGGCCTCATCCACCACCAGTACCTTTTCAATCCGGTGCCGGTGTAACAGCGCACGTACATCATCTTGTCGGGTGCCTTCACGGACAGTGACCAGCCGCTCACGGGGTGTCATGATCTCAGAAACTTTACGTTCGAGATTCACGACAAAGCGCATATCCCGGCTGGTAACAATACCCACCAGATCTTTACCTGATAACACAGGCACACCGGAGATGCAGTGATACGTCGTTAATGCCAGTAAATCTTTCACAGACGCTGACGCATCAATAGTAATTGGATCTTTCACCACGCCGTTTTCGTATTTCTTAACAGCGCGTACTTGTGCTGCCTGCTGTTCTACCGTCATGTTTTTATGGATGATGCCGATGCCACCTTCCTGCGCCATGGCAATAGCCAGACGAGACTCCGTTACGGTATCCATGGCTGAAGAGATCAAGGGAAGGTTTAGCTCAATGTCCCGCGTCAGCCGTGTTTTCAGCGACGCATCCTTGGGCAGCACTTCGGAATAACCCGGAAGGAGGAGGACATCATCAAACGTCAGGGCATCTTGAGCAACTCTCAGCATTAGCAGTCACCAGGCGGATAGTTGGGAGGAGAGTAGATAAAAATCCTTGCTATCATACGCCAGCTGCATTTAAAAAACAAAATAAAGGGCCAGGTGGTGAGCTTTTTCTGCTGAGTCCCCTCTGGCAGGAGACAAGCCCTCCGCAAAGGAGGCACGCTTTATAGCACAGCAGTGCAAAGCATCCAACGGCTACCCATTGTCAGAGACCATGGACTACAATTGACGGAAACTGTCTATTTCAGGATGGAGTCTCAACATGCCTAAGCATTCCTATACCTGCTCTATATGCCAGAGTTTCAGTACCAATTATTCATTCAGCCTCACCCGTCATATGAAAACCCACTCTGGAGAGAAACCTTTTAGTTGCGATACCTGTGGGAAAGCTTTTCGTCAGAAAACCCATCTCACCGATCACGAAAGAATCCACTCTGGAGAGAAACCTTTTAGTTGCGATACCTGTGGGAAAAATTTTGCTCGGTATAATTATCTCAATGCTCACCTGAGAACACACTCTGGAGAGAAACCTTTTAATTGCAGTTTCTGTGGGAAAGCGTTTAAAAGTCATTCATATTGCAAGGTGCACATGAAAACACAACACCGAACTGCTCAAGTAACCACAACCAGAGAGCCACTGCCAGATGGAACTGCAATAACCTGCACAACCCATACGTTCACAACCACCAGCACTGTCACGACGGTATCCCGGATAGGTTCTGCCACTGGCCATGCCACTGTAACCACCGTTGAAACACCTCATGCAATATTAACAACGGTTTCGCAAGGCTCACAACCCTCTGTTACAACCACTGAAAGTAAAGAGATCTCAGGGCTTCATATTTTTACTACTCTCCTGGATTTAGACGCTTTACGACTGCCAATTCCATAAATGCCCAATGAAGACGAGCTGGAGCTGGATTAAGGAATGCCAGACGGATCCGGTTCTCATGAGTCCATGACAGCTCTGACTGGATAGCCCATAAAAAGCACCTATCATATTTTCCTGAATTTCGTTACGATCGCATTCCGGTCCAGGCGATACCGTAGCCACTCCCAACCGGAAAAGGTAAACCAACTCCATGACCGATAGACTCACTCTCATACGCCCCGATGACTGGCACATCCACCTGCGCGACGGGCAAGCACTGTCTGAAACCGTGGATTCGGTTTCCCGCACTTTCCATCGCGCCATCATCATGCCTAACCTGGTGCCTCCGGTATTAACGGCTGACGATGCTGCCGCTTATAAGTCGCGTATTGTTGAGCATATTCCTTCAAGGCGGCAGTTTACCCCACTCATGACCTTATATCTCACCGATAAAACGACACCAGCAATGATCAGCCAGGCAAAAAAGCAAGCTGATGTTGCTGCCCTGAAGCTTTACCCCGCAGGTGCTACTACCCATTCCGCTTCTGGCGTGACAAACATTGAACACATCTACCCAGCACTGGAACAAATGGCAATCTGTGAATTGCCGTTGTTAGTGCACGGTGAAGTCACTGACAGTCATATTGATATTTTTGATCGGGAAAAGGTTTTTATCGACCAGCACCTTCGTCCACTGGTTGAGCGTTTCCCACGTTTGAAGGTTGTGATGGAGCATATCACCACAACCGATGCTGTCGCTTTTGTAAAGGAAGCGGGTGACCATGTGGCCGCTACCATTACAGCCCATCATCTGTTGTACAATCGTAACCATCTGCTGGTTGGTGGGATTAAACCCCATTACTACTGTTTACCTGTTCTCAAACGTAATAGTCATCAGGAGGCATTGCTCAACGCAGCCACCAGTGGTGATCCGTCATTTTTTCTGGGTACCGACTCTGCTCCCCATACCCGAGATGCCAAAGAATCTGCCTGTGGCTGTGCCGGCTGTTACACCGCACCCATTGCCATGGAACTGTATGCAGAAGCATTTGACATGATGAATAGCCTCGATAAACTCGAAGGTTTTGCCAGCCTGTTTGGCCCGGATTTTTACCAACGCCCCCGTAACACTGAGACTATCACTCTGGTAAGGGAAAACTGGCAAATGGAAAAAACCATTGCCTTTGGTGACAGCTGTGTTATTCCGCTCAAAGCCGGTGAAACAATAAACTGGCGCCTGAAATAAACTAAGGAGACTCCGTGAGGGTTGATAACAACCACAACCACAACCACAACCACACCATAGCAGAACGTTTCAGAAGCTACCTGCCTGTTGTGGTGGACGTGGAAACCGGTGGCTTTAATGCCACCAGCGATGCTCTACTGGAAATCGCCGCGCTGCCTGTAGAAATGGATGAAGCGGGCTATCTCCACCCCAGTGAGATGATATCCTTTCATATTAAACCCTTTGAAGGGGCAAATATTGAGCCGTCAGCCATAGAGTTTATTGGCATAAACCCGTTTCACCCATTGCGAATAGCCTACGAGGAGGAAGAAGCCCTTGGCAAAATCTTCCGTCGTGTACGCAAGTCTGTCAAAGCTCAAGGCTGTACCCGGGCAGTGCTGGTAGGTCATAACGCGGCCTTTGATTTAGGCTTTCTAATGGCCGCTACTGAGCGCAATCATATCAAACGTAACCCGTTCCACCCATTCTCCTGCTTTGATACCGCAACGCTATCCGGTCTCGCCTATGGTCAGACGGTTCTGTCCAGGGCATGTGAAGCGTCAGGCGTTGACTTTGATAAGAATGAAGCACACTCAGCACGGTATGACACCGAGAAGACCGCTGAGCTGTTTTGTAATATTGTCAACCACTGGAAAGATCTGGGGGGATGGGACTGACCTCCACCCTCCCATTATGATCTATCTCTTAGTCACATCTCCACACCTTTTGTCATGCGGTAGGTGTGGAGACGATCTTGCAACTTTGCCCACCCTTCCCAAATGACCAACCATCCGGGTATGCCGGTGCGTTTTGAGTCACACCAGCCACCTACTTTTGCAATGGTATGGAGAAGCCAGGTCAATGTTGGCTCTTCTTTAGGCAACGACTTTCCTTCGTAGTAAGTAAGCCACAGCACTTTCCACTCTTCTTTACTTACAACACGGCTAGCCGGCGTTTTCTCGTTCCAGGCTTTATCGTCTTTGTGTCTTCTGTCATAAGGGAGCATCAAGGCCTCCCTGATCTGTAACAGCCTGACGGCGACGAACATGAGTATTACAGCTAAACGAAGCACATTGCCTGCACAAAGAAGCCGCAAACGTTCAACACCCGCCCCGGTTTTCCAGGCTTTGTGGAACTCTTCTATACGCCAGCGCAGCTCATAAAACCGTAATACCATACGGCAATCATCAAATGTATCAACCGGTTCAGATGTCAATAAAATCCAACGCAAACACTCCTTTGTGTCGTTGTTGAACTCTTCGGCAATAAGAATATTCACAGTGACTGGTTCCAATCGACCACCGAGCCTTTGAGGTGATTGAATGGTCACTGTCTTCCTTTTTACTTGTAGCATTACTGATCGTGCTTTGCGTCCTCCACGTTGAGGAACGTCCACTACATAAGTTCCAAGAGCAGCTTCCTGGCTCACTGCATAAAAAAGAAGCCTGTCATCATCGACCAAAACCCGATTCTGCGTCGCCCTGACAACAAACCTTTGGCAATGAAGCTGCTTGTACCGGATATATTCAAAAACATCCGCTTCACGATCGCAAACACTGATAGTCTTTCCCATCTGGAGACCCAGCCTGGACTCAATATTTTCTGATGAACGCTGCCATTTAAAGCTTTCTTTTTCTTCGTAAGGCCGCTGCTTGCGTTCATGTCTTTTGCCACGCTCCTCAATATCCCTGATCCAGCGTTGCTGATCAATTAAGCCAACCGTCCGCTCAGTATCAGCGTCAATCAGCATCACTGTATGCGCCCAAATCCCTTTAGACCGGCTTTTCTCTGGTTCACCTATATCACCCAGCTCTGACCTGACGGAATGTGAATAGCTAAGAGCGGTACTGTCTTCAATGGCTAATAGAAGGTGAGAATCTTCTGCCGCAAGGGCTGCTGACTGGAAACCAGCCTCAGCAATGGCTTCAGGCTTGACGGCCTCATTTTCAATAAGCCGGTAAGCCCCTTCAACAGCGGCAAGATGACCGCTACAAGCACTGGCCATGGATGAACCAGTATTTGCAGAAAGGCTTGCAGCGACACGGACTAATCGCTTTGTACGACGTTTATCTCCCAACTGTGCATCCCCAAAAATGCTTTCAGCCCATTGCTGAGGTGGTAGTGGCATCATGATCTTGGTTTACCATAGAGAAGGATAAACCAAGATTAGGAGATGTGACTAAGAGATAGCATTATGATGGGGCGACACTTTACGTTGACCTCCTCTCCCACCTGATGAGACCGTCGCAAAAGCCTGACTCCCATGCTTCGCGTGGGAAACTCCAATAACTGCAGCCCTTGTATTTAGAGGGTATACGCTCCCACACAGAGCATGGGAACGAGGTTTGCGATTGATGAAGAGTTTTGCGACACCCTCTGTTTCGGTGGGGGAGCTTACGCGCTTTCCATAATTAGAGTGCGTAAGTCTTTTCCAGGTATTCAGACACGCCATTATCATTAGCAGCCCCAATAACATCCAGCTCTGGCAGGCGTTCAAGTAAACGCTTGTCTGCATTTCCCATTACCAGTCCTTTTCCTGCTGACTCCAGCATTTCCACATCGTTCATCCCATCACCAAAGACTATCGTCTCTTCAAAGGTATGCCCTTTCACTTTGAGCACTTCTGCCAGAGCCGCACCTTTACAGACACCATAGGCCATAATTTCAAAACAGTAAGGTAATGAGTAGGTCATAGTTAACCGATCACCGTAACGTGCTTCAATAGCAGCGGCTAACGGTTGTAACGCTTCATGGGTGTCTGCAATAAAAAAGATTTTCTGAGTGTTATGGGGACTCACCGTTTTCAGTGACTGTTTGATATAACCAAAGCCTGAGTCCTTATGAAACGCCAGCATTTCCGGGTCTTCCTCTTCCACAAACCAGGATTCTCCCTGATAGATATTCGTCTTGATCTGGCCTTTGTAGGTGCTTCCCATGGAGACTAATGGCTGAACCAGTGAAGGGTCGATATTATGCTGAATAATCAGTTTGTCCTCGGGGTTGTAGACGCGGGCGCCGTTGGATGTAATAAGGTACATATTGATATCCAGCAACGCTTTTATCTCCTTCACATCCTGATAGTGTCGGCCCGAGGCAATCACAAACCGAGTCCCCCGGTTATGCAGCTGGCGAAACACATGCTGTGTGTGCTCAGTCAACTCATGATTATTGTTCAAAAGGGTTCCATCCAGGTCAGACACAACAACAGGATACATTTAGCAACCTCAGTAGGGTTAGGGGGTTAGTCAGGGTCAGGTTAAGATCTCATTGATCTCCTCCCCACCTGATTGAGGATGTCGCAAAAGTCTGATTCCCATGCCATGGGTGGGAACCCCATACCTACAGCCCTTGTATTTAGAGGGGTATACACTCCCATGCAAAGTATGGGAGCGAGGTTATCGGGATTTTGCGACACTCTTTGATTCAGATGGGGGGCTTACGCGCTTTCGATAAATGCGGTCATAATAGCGAAGGTCATAACTATCTGCCAGTAAAGAACTGTCCCTGAATAGCTCAAGTTACCCATTGAGCTGATTTTGCGACATGATAGCCAGTATGAATCGAGATCTTATAAAACTGTACTCTGACTATCTGCTGTCATCTTTCAGCAAAACAACAGCCACTGGTCTATCTGAGCGACTGGACAATCAGTATAGCCACGACCGGATAGCCCGATTGCTTTCAGGCAACAGGTTTTCCGGTACAACCCTCTGGAGACAGGTAAAACCTGTCGTCAGAAAGATTGAAGCACCCTATATTTCTCTCAATCTACTCAGCCTTCAGGCTGGAAAAGTTATCCTCAAATCTGAAAATGAGCCATTTCCAGCTTCGAGCAAAAATTGACCATTGACATGAAGGCCCTTCGGTCATCATTTGATCAGCTACGAGCCTGTGCCGGTGCGCAACTTGAGTTATCAAATACAATATTGCCATCAATGACCGTCCCATGGATAGTTTCGCCCGCGTTATACTGACCTGACAGTATGGTCTGCGCCAGCGGATTCTCAATACGCCGCTGAATCGTCCGTTTTAATGGACGAGCGCCGTATACAGGATCAAAGCCAGCTTCTGCCAACAGTTTCATAGCCTCTTTAGATAAACTCAGGCTTAAATCACTTTCCGCCAGACGCTGACGCAGCCTGGCCAGCTGAATATCGGCAATTCCTTCAATTTGACTGGCTGATAGAGGATGGAATACCACCATCTCATCAATACGGTTAACAAACTCAGGGCGGAAGTGAGTACCAACTACGTCCATGACTGTGTCTTTGATCTTTTCAAAGCTGTCGTCCTGCATAGTCTGGATGACTTCTGAACCCAGGTTTGACGTCATCACAATCACAGTATTGCGAAAATCCACTGTACGCCCCTGACCATCGGTTAAACGGCCATCTTCCAGTACTTGCAGCAGAATATTGAAGACATCAGGGTGTGCTTTTTCCACCTCGTCCATCAGTACCACAGAATAAGGTCTTCGACGAACGGCTTCGGTCAGATAACCACCCTCCTCATAACCCACATAGCCAGGAGGTGCCCCGAGCAAACGAGCCACAGAATGCTTTTCCATAAACTCAGACATATCAATACGGACAATAGCCTCTTCCGTGTCAAACAGAAATTCAGCCAGCGCTTTACATAACTCGGTTTTACCGACCCCGGTAGGGCCAAGAAACATAAAAGAGCCATTGGGCCGATTGGGGTCTGATAAACCTGCTCGTGAACGACGTACAGCATTGGCCACCGCTATTACAGCCTCACCCTGGCCAATTACCCGCTGATGCAGTGCCTCTTCCATCCGTAGCAATTTTTCCCGCTCACCTTCGAGCATCCTGGTCACCGGGATACCGGTCCATTTAGACACTACTTCAGCAACTTCTTCGTCGGTGACTTTATTTCGCAATAGCTGGTTGCCTGTTCGGCCTTCGGTACTGGCTTCATCAGCCTGCTTTAACTGTTTTTCCAACTCAGGCAGCCGGCCGTACTGAATCTCTGACATTTTCCCTAAATCACTGGAACGTTTAGCTATTTCAAGCTCTTTTATCAGCCGCTCTTTTTCTTCCCGCAGCTTTTGTGAGCCTTGTAAAACAGCTTTTTCGGATTTCCAGACTTCTTCCAGATCGGCATAGTCTTTTTCCAGGGCAGTTACCTGATCGTTTAAACGAGATAAGCGCTCTTTTGACGCACTGTCTTTTTCTTTTTTAAGGGCTTCCTGTTCAATCTTTAACTGAATCAGACGGCGCTCGAGACGATCCATAGATTCGGGTTTAGAGTCCATTTCCATCCGAATACGACTGGCTGCCTCATCAATAAGATCAATGGCCTTATCGGGCAGTTGTCTGTCAGTAATATAACGCTGAGATAAACGCGCAGCGGCAACAATGGCAGGATCGGTAATATCCACACCGTGGTGCACTTCATAACGCTCTTTTAACCCACGTAAAATCGCAATGGCATCTTCTTCTGTGGGCTCATCCACCAGCACTTTTTGAAAGCGGCGCTCAAGGGCTGCGTCTTTTTCAATAAACCTGCGGTATTCATCCAGTGTTGTAGCACCCACACAGTGCAGTTCTCCACGGGCCAGTGCCGGTTTTAGCATATTACCGGCATCCATGGCACCATCTGCTTTACCCGCACCAACCATGGTATGGATTTCATCAATAAACAGAATAATCTGCCCTTCCTGTTTAGTCAGATCATTCAGCACGGCTTTTAATCGTTCTTCAAACTCACCTCGAAATTTTGCACCCGCAATCAATGCTCCCATATCCAGTGCAAGCAGTCTTTTACCTTTAATCCCTTCGGGGATCTCGCTATTAACAACCCGCTGGGCAAGACCTTCGACAATGGCCGTTTTACCGACGCCGGGTTCACCAATCAAGACGGGATTGTTTTTTGTACGTCGCTGTAGCACCTGAATCGTACGACGGATTTCATCATCACGACCAATTACCGGGTCCAGCTTACCCTGCTCGGCTCGCTCTGTCAGATCGATGGTATATTTAGCAAGGGCGTTACGGGCATCCTCTGCATTGGGATCGTTGACCGTTTCGCCACCGCGAATATTTTTTATAGCAGTCTCCAGTGCCTGCTTACTCACCCCCTGAGCATTAAGCACTTCTCCCAGAGGACCTTTGTCATCCATCATCACTGATAGCAGGGTTTCACTGGAGATATACTGGTCTCCAGCTTTCTGGGCTTGTTTATCGGCCAGGTTCAGTAGACGAATAAGTCCCTGAGAAGGCTGAATATCTCCGGTAGGATTATTAATGACCGGCACCTGCTCCAACAAGTGATTCAGCGCTCCGTATAACTTTTCACTGTCAAACCCGACCTGCATCAGTAACGGTTTTACGGCTCCCCCCTGCTGGTCTAACAATGCCAATAACAGGTGCACGGGTTCGATGTGATTATGGTCTTTTCCCACGGCCAGTGACTGCGCGTCAGCCAGTGCGGACTGTAGCTTGCTGGTGAGTCGGTCTGCTCGCATGATTCTTTCTCCCGCCAATGATCAATGGCTTTTTATATGGCTTATGAAACAATATGGCGGCAGCCTTTATAATTTCAAGAACACTCGGCAACTTTCCATTTTTCCATTTTTCCATTTTTCCATTTTTAATAACTCAAGTTACACACTTCGCTACCATGGACGACAACAGGTAGTCACTTGTCCAACGGGATAGACACTATAGTGTAGTAGCACTATGCAGTAGTACTATGCAGTAGTACTATGTAGTAGTACTATGTAGTAGCACTATGTAGTAGCACTGCGTAACTTGAGTTAGTAATAAAGACGTCTGTAACAGGAAATCAGGAGTCGATCTTCGCGTGATGTTGGTTAACTTATAAATAATTGGAACAAAAGTACACCTTATATACGGCTATGATGAAGTAAACCCTTGTAACAGATAATCGTCATGACTGTCTCTGTGATTTCCTACCACCGAACGTATTGTCGCAGGTAAATGTAAATACCTGTTGAAGCAGGCGACATGGGAAACTTTGAGAATGCGTAGATCACTCAAGCATCATTTTCTTATGAGTTAAGGCGTTATGGAAAAGCCGCTTGCAAGACACAGATCAAACAGCGATTATCTTTTATCTTCATCAGACATCAGGTGACAGGCAACAGATGCAGATAGTCTGTTAACAACAAGATCAGTCGTTCAGAGTAAAGGTCCCTCAGGACCGTTCTGGGCAAACTTTATCGTTGTAAATTGATGACTGCCCCTTGGTGCAGTCATTAAAGACAGCATTAGTCCTCATGTAGAAAACCGTCAGATTCTACATACTATCAGGAGAAACCAGGATAAACCAGGATAAACTTTTGACAAATTCAGTATTGGGCATTGTTATGAAATTAATTGGTAAAGCCACATTAACTGCATTTATTTTCAAGTCTATATTCTCAATAGCTTATTGTAATGCAAGTAATTTTAATCATTCTTCTTCAGAAGTCACCGTATTAGTAACGGAAAACTACAAAAAAACAGTGACTCGCTGTCATATCAAGAATGATAAAAAACTGTCTTCCTGCACAAATTCCATTGATAAATTTCAACGACCCGATGGCATCAATATAAACAAGGCTATCAATCAGGTTTATATTACTGACTATTTTGCCGGGAGTGTTGTAAAGTGTAATCTTGATAAAAAAGGACAGCTTTCTCATTGCTCAGCTGCCATTAAAAATCTTTCAGGGCCTGATAGTATTACATTTGATAAAGTAGGTGACAAAGCATTTATTACTGAGTATACAGGTGGTGAAGTTATCAAGTGTGATGTGAATCATAGTGGATTATTTTCTAATTGCATGGCTGTTCTCAAAGGGCTGAAAAACCCCTTTGATATTGTTCTTAACAACCCTGAAAATAAAGTATTTATAACAAATTTCAGAGAAAATAGCGTGGTAGAATGCAGCGTTGACAGGGAAGGAACGTTTTCTGAGTGTTTTTCTGCCGTCAAGAATATTTCAGGTCCAGACGGTATCGCATTAAATAAAGCAGGTGATAAAATGTTTGTCACTGAATACTTAAAAGGCAGTGTTAAAAAATGCAATATTAACCCGAACGGAACGATTTCTCAGTGCTCAGTTGCGGTAAGTGGACTAAAAGGACCAAGCGGGATTACTCTTTATGGATTAAAAAAAGCCTTTGTAGTTGACTATAAAAATGGATCAGTAACAGAATGCTCCATTAAAAATAATGGTGATTTTTTTCACTGTTCTTCTGTCATTAGCGGTCTTAAATTACCTGCCCGGTTGCTTGTATGCCCTGAAGAATCAAGAATGAAATCATAGCTATTCAGGTGATGTGTGACTTGCAAGAGGAAATTAGTCCTGTAACTATAACTATTTATAAATTGTATTGGGGCTTTTCCAGTGTGGCTATTTTATAAATACGCTTCTGTTGTCACTTGTTCGTTGCTTTTAGCGACAAAGTGATGGGCTAATGTTGATGCCGTTTACAAAAGATTCTGGCCAGATGGAAAAAGCGCTATCAATGTTTGTCTGCTCAAGTTCTGAGCAATGCTCAGAACAGTGTATGGATACCCCGATGGTGTAATTATACGGTCATGAATCAGATACCTTGATCGCGTATACTCAACAGACCGGCTTTACTGGGATACTGCCCGTTTTTCCTATGCAGTCATTAACGTTTCATGTTCTCACTGTGATATCGCAGATGGCGTTGTGAAAAACGGTAAAGCACTTTCAGGCATACAACGCTACCTGTGTAGAAGCGGTAAGCAAAGATTCCAACTTGAGTTTGTTGACAACGCCAATAAGCCCGGTACTTTTTACGGTAACTCACGTTTATCCTTAAGTTACCATAACATTGCCCCCTTGAGTTTGCAGGCCTTGCAGCATCAGACACCAAACTGTCTAAAACTGTCCGCAGTATTGTAAGACATACGGCTACTTTTATAATTTCAATAGATTAATTAACCTAAATTCCTCAGTTAAAACCACTACCTCTGCTGAAAGCCTTACGTCAGTTGACTTATAACTATTTACTAGAGTCACCCGAAAGGGGCGATATAAAAAAGCACAAGCACTACTGCTGTAAGATAAAGAAACAATTTATAAAATTCAATTGCGGTGTTCAGGATTAATGATAAAAGCTATTAATGATAAACGCTGTTCGTTCATCATTTGATCAGTTACACGACTATGCTGGTACATAGCATGAGATATACTTATAATGTGCCAGCTATAATTTCTTAGGTAACTATTTCTCATGAAAATTTTAATGAGTCTTGTGGGGATTGCCACCCTGCTGGCTATAGCCGTGTTACTGTCAGACAATCGCAAGGCTATTCGTCTGCGAACAGTCGGGGGGGCTTTCGCCATACAGTTTTTTCTTGGTGCATTTATTCTTTACGTGCCAGTGGGGCAGGAAATATTAGGCAAAACCTCTAATTTTGTCGGCGGGGTGATCAATTATGCCAATGCAGGGATTGCATTCGTGTTTGGTGACCTGAGTAATAGTTTTGTGTTTGCGATTCATGTACTTCCGGTGATTATCTTTTTCTCCGCACTGGTCGCCTTACTTTATTATCTCGGTATTATGCAGGTAGTTGTTGCCACTTTAGGTGGAGCACTTCAGAAAGTGTTAGGCACCAGTCGTACGGAATCCCTGTCAGCCACAGCGAATGTCTTTGTGGGTATGACCGAAGCGCCGCTGGTCGTTCGTCCGTACATTAAAAACATGACGAAGTCCGAACTGTTTGCGGTCATGGTTGGCGGACTGGCCTCTGTTGCCGGTTCTGTTCTGGCAGGTTACGCTGCCATGGGTGTTGACCTGAAATTTTTGATTGCTGCCAGCTTTATGGCAGCACCGGGTGGTTTGTTGATGGCGAAAATCATGAAGCCTGAAACAGAAGAACCCACAGAGAAAAGCATCGATGACGAAGGAGAAGAAAAACCAGCTAATTTGATTGATGCCACTGCCAACGGTGCCTCTTCCGGTCTGAAACTAGCAGTTAATATTGGTGCCATGTTGCTGGCCTTTATCGCCCTTATTAGCATGCTTAACGGCATTATTGGTTGGGCTGGTGGCTGGTTTGGGTACCCTGAACTGACAATGCAAATGATCCTTGGTTATATTTTCAGCCCATTGGCTTTTCTGATTGGTATTCCCTGGAATGAGGCAGTCACCGCCGGTAGCTTTATTGGTCAGAAACTGATCCTTAACGAATTTGTCGCCTTTATGGATTTTGCCAACTATATTGATGCGGAAAAGGCTGCTGCGGCAGGGGTTCAGCTTGTTTCTGAGCATAGCCAGGCGATTATTACCTTTGCCTTGTGTGGCTTTGCTAACTTCACCTCTGTGGCTATGATGCTCGGTGGTTTGGGCATGATGGCACCAAGTCGTCGCCCGGATATTGCCCGCATGGGAATTAAGGCGATTGCAGCCGGTACCTTATCCAACCTGATGAGTGCTACCATGGCAGGGTTATTCCTGGCTTTATAGCCGCAGCCTTTGTTAACGACAAAAAAAGCCACGGCATTTACCGTGGCTTTTTTTGTAAGAGGCTATCGTGACATACTCCCACCACTAAGCCGCTGAGGCGGCTATAGTGGGGGCTTCCTGCGACCCGTACTGAGAAATATCAGCACCTTTCGCTGTAGAATCTGCGCTGACAGAACTTTCTACAGGGGAACTCTTTACACAATCGCTGTGTCCCAGCGAATCAGCTAAAGCGAAATCTCTTATGTTCATGGCGGCATTGATGTCTCTATCTGCCAGCGCATGACAAGAAGGACATTCCCACTCACGAACAGACAAGGGCATTGATTCAGCTTTATAGCCACAGCCATTGCAAACCTTGGAGCCTGGCTGAAAACGACCAATGCGAATCAGGTTTTTACCATTCCAACGGCACTTATAATTAAGCACGGAAAGAAATGTACCCCAACTCACATCCTGAATCGCTCTCGATAGCTTACGGTTTTTGACCATACCCTTGATATTCAAGTCTTCAACAGCAAAGGTGGTTACGTGACTTTTGATAGCCAGCTTTGCTGTTTCTTTCTGAATGAAGTCATAACGACGGTTGGCTATGCGCTCATGCACGATTGCCACTTTGCGTTTTTGTTTTGCTCTGCCAGTAGAGCCTTTCTGCTTTCTGGACAGTTTTTTTTGCTCTATTGCCAGTCGATGTAGTGAGTTTTTCAAAAACCGTGGGTTATCTATTTTTTTACCTCGGCTATCAATCAGCATGTGGTTCAAGCCAACATCAAGACCCACTGTATTTTCTGTCTCAATGACAGTTGGCACTGGATCACTAATGCCGTCATCAACAAGAACGCTGGCGAAATACTTACCAGAAGGCGAGCGCTTGATAGTGACGGTTTTTATCTTTCCAGAAAAAGGTCGGTGCAGTTTTGCCTTTATGTCTTTTATCCTGGGAAGGCTAACAGTACCGCTATCAAAGCCAACCGATACATGCTGAGGGCATTGATAAGACTGCCAGCCAGTATATTTCTTTTTGAATCGTGGGAACTTTGCCAGACCTTTGAAGAAATTGGAAAACGCCTTGTCAAGATTAGCCAGGGATGCCAGTAAGCTCTGACTATTGACCTCTTTCAGCCAGGGCTTATCAGCTTTTTTGCTGGCTACCAGTTTGTCTTGAAGGTCACGCCTGGAAAGGCTCTTTCCTGTTTCCTTGTAGTGTGCCTCTTTTTCACTGAGCGCCCAGTTGTAGATATGACGAGAGCATCCGAAGTGTTTTTCAATCAACACCCGTTGTTCCTGGTTCGGATAAAGTCTGTACTTGTATGCTCTCATACCCTTACACTAACACATAAAACAACTTAGTGTAAGGGTATGAAATCATATTATCATTGCGTATATAAGCTAAAATACCATTTAGTGTTAGTCACAAAATATCGTCGAAGATGCTTTACTGCTGAAATGCTCGAAAGGCTGGAAGCAATCTGTCGTGAGCTTTGCCGAAAGTGGGAAATAGAGCTTGATGAGTTTGGCGGTGAAGCTGACCACATACACCTGTTGCTCGATATGCATCCCAATATCATGCTAAGTAAATTCATCAATAATTTGAAAACTGTCACCAGCAGGCTGATAAGAAAAGAGTTCTCAGATCACCTCAAAGGTTACTACTGGAAGCCTGTACTTTGGACAAGAGCCTACTGCCTTATAACTGCTGAAGGTGCGCCATTGTCAGTATTAGCAGAATATATACAAAAACAGGAGAAGCCAGAGTAATGACAGCCCTCTACGGGCTGTTTGCTATCCATCTCCATCCAAACGGCAAAGCTACGCAATGCCGCTATGGATGGAGAATTCCGCAATGTTCGTTAAAAGTGCTGTGTCCTGGCTGCAAAGTGGACAATAAGGTGAGCTTCACTGCCATCATCAAGTTTGAAAGGAGCCTCGTGATGACTGCGTTTACCATTAACGGCTATATCAAGGCCGTCTTCAACAAATCCGCTATGGATGGAGAATTCCGCAATGTTCGTTAAAAGTGCTGTGTCCTGGCTGCAAAGTGGACAATAAGGTGAGCTTCACTGCCATCATCAAGTTTGAAAGGAGCCTCGTGATGACTGCGTTTACCATTAACGGCTATATCAAGGCCGTCTTCAACAAATCGTTGTCGAAGGCAGTAATGGTGAGTGGTCTGACACGGAAAGCTTTGGCCACTTGATTATGCGTCAGTGGGTCATTGTTTTCGTCCATAGCCAGCCAGAAGAATACCAACATTACCTTTCTTGTATTGAGCAACTCCTGGCTTTTCCTGCTTAATGAGCTTTTCGAGCATTGAGCATTCATTATCACTGAATCACTGAGCCGCACATGGTATTTGATAGTCACAATAACTCCGTCATTTATGACTCGGAGTTACCATGATACTTATTATCCTGAATTCCGCAGTTGAATTTCGCAGGTTGAATTTCATAAATTGCTTCTTTACCTTCCGGTAGTAGGGCTTTCGTCTTTTCATACAGTTGAATTTCCTCCCTCCCTTTTGGGTGACTCCTTTTGGGTGACTGTAGTCAATAGTTATAAGTCAATTTACGTAAGGCTTTCACAGGAGGTGATTATTTCAATTGAGAAATTCAGGATTATTCTCCTATATTATTCTCCTATATTATTCTCCTGTTATGTGCTTTAAGGCGAAGAACTCGTTTGCTTTTGCTGTTAGCTGCTATTATTCAAGACACTATGCAAATTCTCATCATTAGCTTACCTCCTGGTGAGCAGGCTGCGAGTTTAACTCATACTGTAGATGCCAATGAGGTCGTTATTGGTCGCGGTTCTGATTGTCAAATTCAGTTACCTGATCGTCAGCAGAAAGAGTTGGAGGGGCGTCACGTCAGGCTGTTTCTTGAAGATACAAAATGGTATCTGGAGAATATTTCATCAAAATTAGTGCAGGTGAATTATCAGGATATTATCGCCAAGGAGTCTCATCAGATTCTGCTCAACGATGGGGATATTATTACCTGTGGAGGCTACCGGCTGATGTTCAGCTACCTGCCCCCCAAGGGAACCAGTGAACAATATGCAAGGATGCCAGCCCCGGGTGATGAGGACTCACTGACTGGCAAGAGTTCTGTTTACCCATCAGTGATACCTGAGGTGATGGATTTATACGATCCTTTTGATCATGCAATATTGCAAGGGAGCGAGAAGACAGAAGTTGATAATACGGATTTGCCTGCGCTGTTTAGCGAAGAGAGGGAGCTGTCGGACAAAGGCCTGTTGTTGCAAAATAATAACGCATTCTCCCTGATTGATGTGCTGGCCAACGATCCCGACAAAGATGATGAATGGGTCATTAATCGTCATTTGTGGGGGCAGGATAATAATGATAATAAAGTGTCAGTGCAGGACTACAGTCGTCCGTTACCTGAATTATCTGACTTGCAGACATCGAATGAGTCGAAGGACAGAGCAACCTTAATACAAGGGAAGCAACAAGAGAGTCGCATACACCAGGCAATGTTATATGCGCTGAAATCGGTGTTGGAAACGCTATCTCCTGATACGATGAAAAAGGCACTACAACAAAGACCAGGCTCATTGACTGGTCGGCCTTTTTTTTCGTTTGGCTCTGATACTTCACAGCGTCAACAATCCCGTTACTGGCGATATTATCAGGTAGTTTATCGTGACCTCATGCATGAACAAAAATATCGGCTACTCTTTATAGAGTATTTTCAACAGGCACTGTCAGCTAAGGAGAAAAGTCATGAGGAGTAGCTGCAAACCGGTTGCTCTTATTGCTCTTGCTGCCCTTGTGTTGACAGCTTGCGGTGCATCCAAACTTAATCCCTACAACTGGTTTGCAAACCGTGATACGATATTCAACCTGGTACTCTGTGCGGGCAACGACATCAACAAATCACGTTTAGAAATAGCATCACCTTTAGTGATCCGTTTTTATGAATTGAAATCTCCGGATCTGTTTCAGTCGGCTGACTTTTTAGCGCTTTATTTGCAGGATACAACGGTTCTACAGCATTCACTGGTAAAAAAACAATGCCTGCCTGCTATTCACCCCGGCGATAAGGTAGTCAAAAAATATACGCTCAATAAGGCAACACGCTATATTGCTTTGCTTGGTGAATTTGAAGATTACATTTCAGCGGTGCCCAGTGTGCTGTATAAAGTCACACCAGGCGATGACAACAACCTTAAAGTTCTCATTAACGGTGACTCGTTACAAATGGCTTCTGCCAATAAGTCATCATGAAAAAATAGCCCAAAAGAACGGCATGTTGATGGTAAGGCAGCACCAGGTTCTGCAGGTATTTTATTGTAATGGTGAGTTTTGAAATAAAAGGCCAACAAGTCATTATGAACAGGCATGACTATGGATCACAGCTATCATAAAACGGTATGGCTGGAAGGCATGTTTTTAAGTCCTCAGCACTTCCAGCAACAGGAGCGGTATCTGGAGCACTACAGCCAGCAGATCTGTGAAATGTTTGCGCCCGGTAGTGCCGGGTTTGCATCGTTGGTTATTGATCCGGAACACTTGAAAGTGGGGAAAGTGTTTCTGCGTGAGGCAAAGGGTATCTTCCCTGGCGGCACACCCTTTGATAGCCATGGTGTGCTATGTCGTAATATGACACATATTACTCCAGGAGACAGATTATATCTTGCCTTACCTCTGATACGCTCAGGAACCGTGGATACTGTGGCAGAGGACAGCACCATCAACCTTAAAACAGTCAGGTATGTGAGTTCTGAGCAAACAGTCTATGATTGTACCAATGCTGACAACGAGCCTGTTGAGATGGTTCTGTCAACATTGAATCCCTGCATCCTGACCGAAGGAGAGGCACTGGATGAGTACACAACGCTCACTATTGCCCGTATTCAGGAATGCCACCAGGATGGCGAACTGGTACTTGACCATTCGTTTATTCCTCGCTGCCTTGATTACAGAGCGTCAAAATATCTGGAGGATCAAGTACTGAATCTGAAGGTAATGATGCAGCAAAGAGCAGCAGTGATTGCGGCACAAATCGGTGTAGAAGGTGAACAGAAAAGTTTTCAAACCATGCAGATTGCCTATATGTGGTTGCAGGCACTGAACCGCTACACCGCTTTGCTGAAACATATTACCCGGCAAAAAGGCATTTCCGCTTCCCAGCTTTACAGGGAGCTCAGTGTTATGGCAGCAGAGCTGGCAACCTTTACTACAACGCTGGCACCTGAGTTTCCTGTCTTTGATGAAGGGGCTGTTTATGAATCATTTGCACCGGTCATTACCTCCTTGTTACTGAATCTTCGCCAGGCTAGCAAAGAGAAGGTAGTGGCGATTGAGTGGGATGACCGGTTATATAAAAAGCGCCGGCTGCTCAGGGTGCAAATTGTTGATAGAACACTTTTCAATGATGGACGCTTTATCATAACTGTGTCATCAAGCCTTGGGCAGGAAAAAACAAAAGTGGCTTTTTTGGGTGCTGCAAAATTATGTGGCCAGAATCGTATTGTTGAGCGCGTAAGAAATGCAACATCAGCGGTGCCAATGACATCATTGGCGGCTCCACCGTACGAATTAAAAGTAAAATCCAACACTGCTTATTTTGAAATTGATACCAGCGACAAACTATGGCAGGAATTGATTAAAACACAGGATGCCATTGCGTTACATGTTGATCAGCAAATGCCTGATGATACTATCATCCACTTATTTGTTATTCGGTGACCATTATGGATAAACAGCTGATAACAGACACAGCAGGTTATCGTGATATAAAAACACTTCTCCATGATTTTTCTGCATTTGGTAATCCACTGATTAATTTATCTGCTGAGCTTTTGGCGATTCTGGTGACGTTATCACAACAGAAAAGCCCAATGAAGCTCCCAGAGTTTCAGCAATACCTGCTCAATCAAATAAAACAATTTCATGACAGAGGCTTGCAGTTGGATTATTCCCCACGTGTTATGGAAAAGGCTTGCTATGCATTATGTGCGGCCTTTGATGAAGAAATTATGAATACGGTCTGGGGGCAGGCCGGTTGTTGGGAAAACCACTGTTTAGTGGCACAATTGTTTCAGCAGCGCAATGCTGGTGAGGTTTTTTTTACCTTATTGCACCAGGCGCGCAAGCATGTGTCACGGATGGTAGACCTGGTGGAGTTGCAGTATCTGATTCTCAGGTTAGGGTTTTGTGGTCATTATCACGACAGTGGCCAAAGAGAGCTGGTTGAGCTAATGAATGCCCTGTATCTTGATATTTCCGAACATCGCAAAGTCGTTGAATTTCGGCCACATCTGATGCTGTCAAAGCCCTGGAAACCACTGAAAGAAAGCCGCTTATTGCGATTAATCGTCATCGTGGTCATGATGTTATTCATGGGGGGGCTTGGAACGCACTTATGGATCAGTCGTCATAACAGAATTTATGCTGATCAATTACAGCCTCTGATGTCTTCACTACATTATAAATCTTATGAACCTTATACAGCGCAAGTGACGATAAAAAAGCCATGAAGCTTTCAACACTGATCATTACCCTGATAACCGGCATTACGCTGCTATTGCTTACCTGGTTATTACCGCTGTTCTTCCATGGCTTTGATCACTGGCTGGGGTTCCGGGAACAACTATTACTGACATCACTGATCGTAATGGCCTGTGCAGGGGGAACAGGCTGGTATCTTTATCAAAGGAACAAGCATACACAGTTGGTGAATACTGCTGAGATCATTGACCAGCAAAAAAAGAAGCAATTATTAATTGAGGACTGGCAGGGTCTGTGGCAGACGATTTCGAAACGAAAAATAAGTACGGCCTATGGTTTACCCTGGTTAATGGTGTTGGGTTCCGATGGTGAAGAAAAAACGGATTGGCTTGTAAATGCAGGATATGAGAAAAGCAGTCGCCATGATGTATTGGGCATCACTTTCTGGTTGAGTGAGAATGCGGTTGTTATTGAACTTGCCAGTGATTACTGTACCAGGGAAAAAGACACCATCCATGAAACCCTGTGGCTTGACCTGTTGAAGATGCTGATAAAGAAACGGCCACGACAACCCTTATCGGGTGTCGTCATGTCAATTTCTGTCAGTGAGCTGGTTCAAAAAGGACCCTCAGGCTTATTACAGCAGGCCTATATGCGTCGAAGCTGCTTAGTTGATTTAAATAACCATACCGATTTGCAATTACCTGTCTGGATGCTTGTGACCCAATTTGATCGGTTGAATGGTTTTGTTGAGCTGTTTCGGAGGCAGAGCAGTAAGAAACAGGTAGAACCGTGGGGAATTTTTCTAAAAGAAGGTTACAATACACAGGATTTTAAATATCGTTTTGAACAGTGCCATCAAGAGCTGGTAGCTTCATTGCTTGATTGTATTCATCATGAGAAAGAAGTGAATGCTCGTCAGGCACAGTTCAGGTTCGTTCTGCAATTTTCATTGCTGGGAGAGTGTCTGTGCTTTTTTTGTGAAGAGTGTTTCAAACCTTTGAATAATGTCCCGTTACGGGGATTAAAAGGTGTATGGTTCAGTGCCAACGGACAAAGCAGCAGCTCAATTAACTTTCTGGCAGTGGAGCTTGCAAAGCAGCATGACCTGAGCGTGTTACTGGAGCAACCTCAGATACCGGATAACCAGAGCTATTTTAATCAGCAGTTTTCTCAACATGTGTTGCTTAACGACATCGGCAGTACTGGGGAAAGCCCCAAGTATCGGCGAATTGGGCTATTTAAGAAAACAATGACAAGAATGTCAGCTGCACTTTTGCTGTTTGGCGGGTTTTACTTTCTATGGGATCAGGATCAGCAAAACGCAAAATTATTAAAGTTTCAGAGAATGACAATAAGTGAATATAACCGGTCATTGCAGAGCCTGGGATCAACCCCCTCATTCTCCCAGATTATTCCCTTACTTGATAGTTTACAACAGTTGGATGATGCATACCAGCGTTCAAAAGAATGGTACTACTATGCAGGAATAAGAGATACGCAAGTTGTTGCCCATGTACACCAGGTTTACCAGACACAGTTAAAACGCTTACTTGTGAAGCCAGTGGAGGCAATATTACGTACGAACCTGGAACAGTCCGTTAAGCACCCTGTTGAGGAACAAGTGTTCGATGACTTGCAGTTCTATCTGACGTTCATTGATAAAAAACAACGGGATAATAATATATTGACCGCTCAGCTTTACGAAACGATCGTTAACTATGAGAAGACCCTCCCGGAAGAAAAGCGTACAATGCTTTTTAGCTTGCTATCAGATGTTGTTTCCCTTGATTTCAGCGAATTAAAGGATAAAGCCTTAGTTGCAAAGGCTCGTCAAATACTGAATAACTCATTGGATGAGCAATTATTGTATTCTTATATCAAGACGCTACCTGAAAATAAAGGATATCTGTCTATTACTAATTTGTTTGGTGATAGTGCTACACAATTAATGATGAGTAAAAATGATGAGGCTAATACTACTCTTATACCTCGTTTTTATACCAAGTCTGTGTATCAGTCACTGGATCTTTCAGATACCTCCCCCATGTTAAGATCGGGACTGAATAAAATCTATAATATTAAAAATAAAAACCTGGATATATCTGCAATCCAACTGGCAGATATTAGTGCAAAAATTCGAACTTATTATTTTCAGGATTATATCCAGGTCTGGCATAGCTTTATTAATCAGTTGTTTCTGTGCAAAGCAAGCAGCTTAAAAGAGCAGATCCATCAAATAGAGATGATCAATAATAATGACAATGGTATTTTAACTGCAGTTTATAACACCATCGCCAATGAAACGATGCTGGCTGACACAACGGTAGGCAAAGCAGAAGTGTTGGCCAAAAAAGCATTGAAAAAAACATCACCCGAAGCAGAAAAACTTATCAATAATAATGAAAATTTCTTCAATGAAGGGGTGGTCAGTAGTGATAACCCTATGATAGTCAATAATGCGTTCCAGCCTTATCAAAATTACAGTACGGCTTTCGTCAAAGACCTTTCACCCCTGCTGCATAATCTAAAAAATGGGTTACAGGAAATTGTCAATAGCAATGATCCCGATGCCGGACTGTACAATTTGGCTGTACAAGTGTTTACGAATAAGCAGAATATTCTGGCTCCCTTGTGGCAGCAGGAAGCCAATGAGAAAACAATCATGAGGCAATGGCTCAATCAGCTAATGAGTGAACTCTGGCATAGGGTGGTTGTGGGAGCTGGCAGCCATATACAAAAGGTGTGGAGTAATACGGTACATCCTTTTTGGGTGAAAAACCTTAATGGCTATTTTCCCCTGTCCATCCTGTCAATGCAGGATACTCAAATGTCAGCATTTTCTGAGTTTTTCAAACCTTCAGGAATTTTTGACAAGTTTTACGAGAATACTCTGAAGCCGTTTATGCTTGAATCACCAGAAGGTGTTACTTTTTCTTTAACCAGTGCAGAAGGGCTTCAATTGCCTTTGAAAGAATCATTGCGACAACAAATCGTCAGGGTTTATAAATTACAGCGGTTACTCTATACAGCTGATAGTACACTTATCGTACATTATCGAATGCGGGCACTGGAATTGTCGCCAGATGTTACCGAACTTTCATTGAGGGATAGTAATGGTCGATTTACTTATAGCCATGGGCCTCAGTTATGGCAGAAGCGACAATGGCCGAAACAACCTTCCGAGCAAGTGGTGTTAAGTTTAACGAATAATACGATATCAGTAGATCAGCAAACCTACGAAGGGGAATGGGCATGGTTACATTTTGTATTCAGCTGTATTCAGTGGGAACGCAGAGGACATATAGAGCTTCAATATAATAGTAAAGGGTATCAGGTCACCTTTGATGTGATGCCAGGTAAAAGAGGCAATCCTTTCAGCCCTGATTTGTATAGTAAAATCCGATTACCAAGTCAGATTATTCAGTGATTTGATTGATGCAATGAACCCAGGCCGCTTTGCGGCGGCTTTCTGTTCCGTGCCAACGGAGGGTTTCCAGCCAACGTTGCGTAAACCTGCACATAGCCAAACAGCGATCGGGTCTTCACAATCGTCCGATGAATATCTCGGTCGTTATCTGAAGCGCCCACCCATGGCCATGTCACGGCTGAAACACTACGATGGCAGCACAGTTATCTTTGAGTCCCTCAACCATAACACCGGCAAACAAAACCCTGATGAAGCTGAGTACCGGGGAATTTATTGAGGGCTTTATCCGCCACATCCCTGAGCAAGGCTTCCGGATATGAAGCTGAAAATGCAGGTCATTTTCTGAAGAGCTGACCACTTTGACAATACTATACGCCAGGTTACCTAAATATTGCACACTCGTTCATCAAAAACGTGAGCGTCGAGTATCAGGTTGTGAGCAAAGTACGAGGTCTTGTCTATAGTATCACCAAGGCTTTCACTGAAAATATAGATCAATTAACTGCTTGCCATATATAGGTTTTTCCGGTTTGTCCACTAAAGATGTGGATAACTCTTTGCATAAATTCTGGATGAAAATAAATCTGCCGATAAACAGGGCACTTATAAAAATTGATTATTTTTTAACCGTATCGGTATCGGTGAGTACAGAAGTCTTTTGCCTGGCTTTTACATTGTTTATGATACGCCCCTCTTCAACTCCCTGACGAACAGAAAACATCCATGCCCCAGTCATATCTCCCATTCCATAAAGCGCGTAAACGTTTTGGTCAGAACTTCCTCCATGATCAGGGAGTCATTGAGCGTATCGTTCTGTCCATTAATCCAAAAAAAGGGGAGAAACTGGTGGAGATTGGGCCTGGGCAGGGAGCATTAACAGAAGGGTTGCTGGCAGGTGCCGGTGCACTGGATGTGGTTGAGCTGGATCGGGATCTGATTCCTACCCTGAAGCTGCGGTTTGGTCTCAACCCGGATTTCCGTATTCACCAGGCCAATGCTCTGAAGTTTGATTTCAGCGCTCTTAAAACCGATGATCGACCACTGCGCTTAACGGGCAATCTGCCCTATAATATTTCCACCCCATTGATTTTTCATTTGCTAAGCTTCCATGGACTGATTAGTGATATGCATTTTATGTTGCAAAAGGAAGTCGTACAACGGCTGGCAGCCATGCCAGCTGAAAAAAACTATGGCCGACTCGGTATCATGACACAATACTACTGTCAGGTGGATTACCTGTTTACTGTCGGTCCGGATTCTTTCAGACCTGCGCCAAAGGTTGATTCTGCTATTGTTCGATTGACTCCCCACAAAGTATTACCCTGCCCCTGTAAAAATGTAGCCAGGCTGGAAGCCGTTGTACGTGATGCCTTTAGTCAACGACGGAAGACTCTGAGAAATATACTGAAGTCCCATATCAGTGCAGAGGCCATTGAAAGTTTGGGTATTGCCTCCGGCTCACGCCCTGAGCAATTACACCTTGCCGATTTCGTAAAAATTGTGGATTATCTTGATAACAACGCAAGTTAAAAAGAGTAGAAAGAGTAGAAAGAGTAGAAAGAAAGAGTAGAAAGAGTGGGAAAGGAAGCAATGACAACTTATGCAGTGGGTGATATACACGGATGCTATGACCCGTTCAGGCGCTTAATGGATAAAATCAGTTTTGATCCTGGTAAAGACAGGCTCTGGGTTACTGGGGATATGGTGAACCGAGGGCCTGACTCACTGGCAACACTGCGTTTTTTAAAAAGCCTGGGAAATGCCTGTGTTGCTGTTTTAGGCAACCACGACTTGCATTTACTCGCCGTCGATGCAGGTTTGAGAAAGCCTGGTAAAGGTGACACACTCAATCAGATTCTAATGGCACCGGATAGAGAAGCGCTTATTGAATGGCTGCGTTTTCGTCCCTTTCTTCATCACAGCAAGAAAAAAGACATTACTATGGTCCATGCCGGTATTCCCCCCATATGGACACTGAAAAAGGCCAGCTTCTATGCCCGCAAGCTCGAAAGGGGGCTACAGAGAAACAACTATCACAAGCTGTTGAAAACGCTGTTTAACGTCAAAAAACCTGTTGACTGGGAAGAGGCGTCGGATCGAAAAAAGAAACTGCAACTTGCCGCAACGTATTTCACCCGTATGCGATTTTGTGATGAGTACGGTCGCCTGGATCTTGATAATAAATCTGACCGCCCCAATAAGGGATATGCGCCATGGTATAACTATGATCATGCGCCTGTGGCAGGAAGAACGCTGCTCTTTGGCCATTGGGCCGCACTGGCAGGAGAAACAGGACTTCCCAATGTTCATGCACTCGACACTGGATGTGTATGGGGAAAATATCTGACGGCTATGAATCTGAAAACCTTTGAGCGAACCCACGTAAAAAGCCAGCGGTAAGCTGAAAATTTTGCACTTCCTGCCGATATAATCGTACAGATATCAGCAATGGACAGCGTGGCTTATGGCCAGGAAAAATGCCAAACTGACCACTTATCTCTGGAAAGGAAAAAACAAGCAGGGACAAGAGGTAAGCGGTGAAATCAGTGCCCAGAACATTGCCCTGCTTAAAGCTCAGTTGCGTAAGCAGGGCATTCTCTCCGCCAAGATCAAAAAGAAAGGTATTACCCTGGGAAGTAAAGGCGGTAAAATTAAACCTGTTGATATTGCCCTTTTTACCCGTCAACTGGCCACTATGACTAAAGCCGGTGTCCCTTTACTCAGCGCCTTTGATATCACTTCAGAAGGTGTCGATAAACCAAAACTGAAAGAGTTACTGACCAAAGTAAAAAATGATGTTGCTGGTGGCTCCAGTCTGGCCGACGCTTTACGCAAGCACCCCCTGTATTTTGATGATCTGTACTGCAATCTTATTGAGTCTGGTGAGCAATCCGGTGCACTGGAAACCCTGCTTGACCGCATTGCCACTTACAAGGAAAAAACGGAAACGTTGAAAGCAAAAATCAAGAAGGCTCTGAACTACCCTATTGGCGTTGTCGTCGTGGCCATGATTGTAACCGGTATTCTATTAATTAAAGTAGTGCCACAATTTGAAGAAGTCTTTGCTGGTTTTGGTGCAGAACTACCCGCATTTACACAAATGGTCGTGAATATGTCACGCTTTATTCAGGCGAATTGGCTATTTATGTTCGGTGGAATTATCGGGGGAGTCTTTGCGCTAAAGCATATACTGAAAAAATCACAAAAAGCACGCGATAAACGTGATCGACTGCTGCTGAAAATTCCTGTTATCGGTCCAATTCTCGATAAATCCGCTGTGGCGCGTTTTGCCCGGACACTGGCTACCACGTTTTCTGCTGGAGTCCCTCTGGTGGATGCTCTGGACTCCGTGTCAGGCGCAGCAGGCAATGTCGTCTACCGTAACGCCACTGAAAAAATTAAAGAACAAGTCTCCAACGGCCAGCAGCTGCAGTTTGCCATGAGAAATACCAATTCTTTTCCACCTATGGCGATACAAATGGTAGCCATTGGCGAAGAATCCGGCGCTCTGGATGAAATGCTGGATAAAGTCGCAAGCTTTTATGAAGATGAAGTGGATAATATGGTTGATGGTATGACTAGCCTGATGGAACCTATCATTATGTCTGTGCTTGGTGTGCTGGTTGGTGGCCTGATTATCGCCATGTATCTCCCCATCTTCAAGATGGGATCAGTAGTATAGAGGATATTTGTGACTTTTGTCACAAGTGATATGGCTACCGCTTGTACAATACCTCATTTACTTATCATTTTTTTTATGAAAAACTTTTGCTGCATTTTAAGATTGTCAGAAGCTGTCTTAAAAGTCATGCTCCTACTGTGGCCACGATAAATAGAGCTGAAAAAGGCTTTTGTTCGTTAGTTCGTTAGTTCGTTAGTTCGTTAGTTCGTTAGTTCGTTAGTTCGTTAGTTCGTTAAATAGTACCACTATTCGTTAGTTCCTATTCACAAAAGCCGCTTTTCATCCTCCATTTATTGCACCTTTGTACAGGCCTAGTTTTAAGACGGCTTCTTAACGAAATCAGCTGGCAACACGACACTTGGAGAACAAGGCGGTAAGGGGAAAGGATGCCGCCGACAATGATGCTACTGGAGAACACAATGAAGCCATTTGCCTTGACTGCAATAAGCACGGTGATGGTTGCTGCTACTTCCAGCGCAACTCATGCTACTTTTATCGATGATAGTAACTTAGATATTAAACTACGTACTGTTCACTTCAACGTCAATGCTGATAATGCTGGTGATAGTTGGCATCAGACAGCAGAGGGTATTGAGCTAAACTATAAATCTGGCTATGTTGCTGACACTGTTGGTTTTGATGCCTCTTATTACGGTGCCATTGCTCTGGATCACTCAGGTAAGGATCCGTACAACGAAACATCTGAAGGTGGCCAGCTACTCACGAAAGATTACTCAGGCTTCCAAAAATTGGGCCAGGCCCTTGTTAAATTAAAAACCGGTGATCAAAGCAGGGGGATCTATGCCCAGATCGGGTATATGAATGGAAAAAATGGTGGTCTTGCAGGTTCCAGCTCACGAAGCATCCATTCCGGTTACCGTGGGGTACTGGTTGAAGGGTACCTGATGGATGGCTGGATGGTGCATGGCGATTATTACGATCGCGTTTCTTTGCAATCGGAAGGCAGCTGGGATCACCTGTTAACAGAATCAAAAGAAAAAATTGATTACGTCTGGCAGGTAGGTTCTGTGTATAACAGCAATAACTGGCGTGCTGAAGGCTTTTATCTGGAGTCTGAAGCTTATAGCAGGCAGTTTTCTGGCACCCTGGCTTACATCTTTACCCTGAGTGATGATACAACCCTGATGTTAGAAGGTATGTATTACGGACTCAGCGAAAATGGTGACAAATGGGACAAACAGGGGTTTGACGATAAAGCCAGTCAGTACACGTTGACCACTGAGTTAACCTGCAATGGCTTTACGGGGACACTGATATACGGTTCCACCAAAGCTGAAAAAGACGGTACCTTGGGAAATATATTTGATGGCGCTTCCTATAACAGCTATGGTAGCTCTCCAAGCCGTATCAGTTACCTGGTAGGTTCCTTCAAGTACGACGGTGAAAAAGTCTGGCAAGCAGAAGCTCGCTACGATTTTGGCAAGGTGGGTCTGGACGGATTTACTACTAAAGTCGGCTATATATACGGCTCAGGGATGAACAACCCCGAACCGAATAAACTGGATAATATGGAGACAGAAAAAGAAGTATTTGCAGAACTGAACTATGCTTTTGCCGAAAGCTCACCCCTGAAGGGACTCTCTTTTAAATTACAGAAGGGCTGGGGGCAAACGGAATACCAAAACAAGGATACAGAAAGGAATAATGCCCTTCGCGCCTATATTGACTACACAGTCACTATTTTTTAAACGTTAAGACAGCCTGTTTACAGGCTGCCTGCTTTTTTCTCTCCCCTTCGACGATTAAATACCCTTACCTTGCACAATAACGTCGGACAGTTTTATAAACTTAAAATTCCGGGCTACCAGGGAGTTGAAGATATATCGTTATTCTATGGTAACTCATGCTTATTCTTGAGTTACCATAAAATCTCCCCTTGAGTTGCAGGTCTTGCAGCATCAGACACCAGAGCGTCTAAAACTGTCCACAGTGTTGTTTTTTGAGCGCGTGAATACAAAACCAGGTACAACCTGCGCATAAAAAAATATATATGCTAACCTAACACATAATCAGGAGTTTGCTTTCTATGAAGCTGTTCAAATTATCCATTCTCGGTACTACCGTATTAGCTGCATCCGTAGCTCACGCTGAATTTGTTGAAGACAGTACCTTCCATATCAAATTGCGTAATGTTGTTTTCGACTATGACGCCTCCAATGATGACAGTAATTATCGTCAGTGGGCTCAAGGTATTGAAGCCAACGTCAAATCTGGCTACATGGGAGATGTCATCGGTTTCGATGCCTCATACTACGGTGCTTTAAAGCTTGATCACACCGGTGCTGACAAAAAAGATAGCCTGTTAGGGGGTGACAAAGGCAACAAAGGTTACAGCAAAATTGGTCAGGCTTATCTGAAAGCCAGGCTCGGTGATGAAACCCTGAATTTTTATGGTCAGGCAGGTCTGATGGGTTTAGACACCGGCTTGATGGCGAACTCAGGAACTCATACTACACCGAGTTCTTTCCGTGGTTTTTACAGCGAAGTGAACATTCACGACCTTAAGGTTTTCAGCAGTTATGTTGATCAAATTAGTTTGCGTACCTCCAGTGGTTACGATGACCTTATTAACACCACTGGTGAAAAAATTGATAATGCTTACCAGTTTGGTGGTAAGTACAACGCCAACAGCGTCTGTGCAGAAGTTGCCTACCTCAATTCCAAAGATTACCAGAAACAAAACCTGGTAAACTTAGGTTACAAACTGCCTGTTAACGAAAACATGGCGCTTTTTATTGCCGGCATTTATCAGAAAGCCAGGGAAAATGGCAAACTGTGGGATGGCGCATTTGATGACAAGGCAGAGCATTACAACCTGAACACCACCTTCTCTGTTAACACTCTGGATATCACACTCTCCTACGCTAAAACCAAAGCAGACAAAGCCGGGGGGCTGGGTCAGTTTCAGTACAGTTTCGCAAATAATGACTATGGCTCTAGCCCTTCTTACGTTTCACGCCAGATCTCCGACTTTATGTACAACGGTGAAAGCGTATGGCAGTTGGCCGCTGGCTACAGCTTTGATGAGATGGATGCATCTGGCTTAAAAACCACCCTGGCCTACACCAAAGGTACCGGTATTGAAGATGACACAGCAGCTGCTAGTGGGCAGGTTATGGATAAAGAGCATGAAACAGATGTAGAGGTGAGTTATGCCTTCCAGCAGGTTGCCCTTAAAGGTCTGTCTGTTAAGCTGCAGCATGCCTGGTACACAGCTCAGTTCAGCAACAACCACGAAGATACTAAAACCAGGGATCTGCGTTTATACGTAGACTACACAGTGAGTATTTTCTAAAGTGCTTTGCCAAGCCCTTCGGCTTTAACAGGCAATAAAAAAACTACTCGTTTGAGCAGCTTTCATTTTCAGGCTGATGATTCAGACCAGTGAATTTTTACTAATACGACCTTCTGCTGCCTGCCGATCTTTTTCCGCTTGCGCTACCATTGCCAGTACGTGGGATTCAAGGTAGAGTGCATCTATCCTGGCACGCTTATCAGTCTGACTTTTGAGTATGCCATCAAACGTCTGTCTGACGTCTTCAGGGGCTTTATCAACATCAACGGATTCTTCACCTGTCTGAAACTCCGCTCCCTGCAATGTTTCTTCCAGTGCTTTTATCGCCTGAACTTCATCGGTCATAAGCGCTTCATCAAGACCTGACAGCAAAGTTTCAAACAGTTGAGTTATCACTGACAAGTTTTCTTTATTAAGCGATGGCAAGGTAACAGGCTCCAGGGTACCAGGTTTTTTCTCTTTTTTATCCGCTTTTTTATCGTCACCCAATTCTGTTTTTTCTAACGATGTCAGCAACGTTTGTATACCCAATGGCAAAGCTACCTGGGCCGGAGCCAGGCTGACTTTTGTCCGCTTTTGATTTTCACTATTGACCTCTCTTTTCACTTGGGCATCAACCTGATCTTTATCCTGATTATACAGCGCCTGTTTCATTTCACCTTGCTTGCGCCCCAGTGATTCATGCAATAAAGCTTCTTCTTTGTTAAGGATCGCCGTTTCTGTCCGTTCATTTTCTCCGGTTCTTACAGCTGATCCATCATAACGCTGCCTGATTTTCTGATTGATGGAAAAGGTACGATCCAGTGTTGTCGTTATATCCTGTTGAAGTTGGTAGCTCATCAGATTTATGGTTGCAGTCAGGGTGGCTATTTCTGTCGTATAATTGCTAATATCCGTATTCAGCTGATCAATCTCTGCCTGAATCCCCTCTATAACCAACAGCAAATCAGCCGCTCCCTCAGCCTCAGGATCTGCATCATAAGTAACCTGATGAAGATCACGCAACGTAATTTTCTCATGCCGGTCAGCAATAGCCTGTTCTTTATTCGCATTAGCAGACAGGATACTCACTTTGTTCAATACCAAATCCCTGGCCTGAGTGACCAGCAATGCAAGGGTTGTTTCCTGTGCTTTCAGTTCTGAATCTACATTTTCAGCACCGGATAACGCCTTCATATCAGACAACATACCCTTAACCATCAGCAGCACCGATGCTGTATCAGCCATATCAAGGGCATCCAAATCGAAAGCGCGGTTAAAATAAGCGACAACTTCTTTTAACCCACTGAGCTGAGCATTGCTGGCAAAGCTCACAACCTCTTCCTGCGCTTCAACGCTATGGGCAAGGGGAGCGTCAAGGGGTATGGGGAGATCAATGGCATCAAATGCTGTTGTTGACTGACTGACCTTCTCAGAAGACACTTTTCCACTGTAACTTAAATTGACTTTATCTGCCTGCTCAGTTGCATAACGCCTGTCAAGGGGTAATCCTGAATTAAGAGTCACCTGCTCTATTTTGTTGACAGAATCAGTCATGTCGTATTTCTCCTGTTAAGCCAATAACACATCCATTTGTTTGATCTGCGGGTGCAACTCATGCCACTTGTCACTATTTACGCCTCGGTGCCTGGCGTCCTGTAATGCCTCTTTAGCTGCTTCCCTGCGTCCAAGTGCGATCAAACAGTAAGCCATACAAACACTGGCTCTCGGGTCTGCTTTATTCCGCATGTTGGCACACCTCAACACCTCAATGGCCTGTGTATACTTCGCAACTTCTTTCAATGTTGCGCCAAAACCCAGTAAGTACAAGTAACTCTGGTGATCCAATAGTGATAAATAACGAAACACATTGAGAGCATCCTGATAGTGCCCCGCAGAAAAATGACTGTAAGCCACTGCATATATAGCATTTAACTGATGATCAGACATGTTTCTTACGGTTTTTACCGTTTCCCCTGCCAGCAAATAATCAATGCTACTTTTTTGACCTGCTTTAGTCTCTTTCAAAGGTTTTATCCTTAACCATCAATGATGCTCCATCAGCAATAGCCCGCCTTTTTATTGACTGTAATAATGCTTTACTATCTGAATAAAAGGCCGCTTCCTGCTGGGCTTATAAATCATTTATAAATCATTTATAAATCATTATAGTCTCTATACACGACAATTTTCATAGAGACAATGCTCTCAAGGCGATCTGGCCTGTCACAAAATCAATGGATTAAAATTGATTAATGCAGGATCAACTTTATAACTAACATGCAACAATGCCTTAACAATGCCTTAACAATACCTTAACAATGCTTTTTGTTTTCATGCATCAGCCATTTTATTCGGAACATAAGCTTTGCGTTACCATTTCATGACTTCTTTGACAAAAGGGATCGTGAGCTTCCGCTTTGCTCGTAATGAGGCGCTATCGAGTTTGTGCAACACCCGAAAGAGTGCACCAGTATCCCGATTGTTCCGGTAAATAATAAATCGAGCGACCTCTTCGCTAAGATCAAAACCACGCATATGAGCTCTCAACTGTAGTGCTGCCACTTTGTCTTTATCATTAAGAGGTTGAACCTGAAACACTAATCCCCAGGTAAGTCTGGAAACCAGATCGGGCAGTTGAATGCCCAGAGATTTTGGAGGTACTTCAGCGGCAATCAGCAGCCGTGTATTTGAGTCACGAAGGCGGTTGAACAGATCAAACACCGCCTCTTCCCATTCAGGGATGCCTCTGATTTTGTCGATATTATCGACACAGACCAGCTGCAGGCGTTCAATACCATCCAGTAAACTCGGAGAATAGTAGACCATCTCTGTCATCGGCAGGTAAATACTTCGCCCCCCGCCCTGATCTACCTGGTTACAGGCAGCCTGGAGCAAGTGGCTGCAGCCAGCACCGCTAGTGCCATAAATATAGATAAACTGCTCCATATCAGTCGTTGACTCCTCCCTGTTCAGTAAGCTGACTAGCGTTATATTTGGCTCACTGTAGAAGTTGGCAAATGTAGCGTCATCTCGTAGCTGGACGCCAAGCGGTAATTGTACAGGCAGACTCATATACGACATTTAATCCGCACGATAAAGTGTGCTTTCCCGATAGTTCCGGTGAAGGTGACGCAAGAGTACCATAATAATAGCTGCTAATGGCAGCGCAATTAGCATTCCTACAAAACCAAAGAGCTGTCCCCCTGCCATTAATGCAAAAATAACAGCAACAGGGTGAAGGCCAATGCGGTCACCTACCAGATAAGGCGTTAATACCCAACCTTCAAGTACCTGACCAATAACAAATACCAGCGCGACCAGGCCCATTGTCCAGCCAATACCAAACTGAAACAACGCAACCAGCAGTGCGGCACTGAAACCAATAATAAAGCCCATGTAAGGTATGATACTGGAAAGTCCCGCCAGTAAGCCAATCAGTACGGCGAATTTCAGGCCAATGAAGGATAAACCGGCACTGTAGATAATACCCAGCGCCAGCATAACCATCAATTGACCTTTGAGGAAAGCTGCCAGCACAACATCACACTCTCTCGACAGGGTGACAACGACAGGTTCAATGTTTCGTGGTAACATTGTTCGCAGACTGTCTACTATCGTGTCCCAGTCTCTCAATAAGTAGAATGTCACAACGGGTATCAGAAACAGGTTGGCGATAAATTCTGCCAGGGCAATGGATGAGCGGGTAAATGATCCACCGAGTTTTGCCAGGGTACTGCTGGTTTGCTGCCACTCACTGGCAAGACTTTTGGCGATTTCACTAAAGTCAAACAACCTGGGGTCAATATTAAAAGTGTGCTGTACCCAGGGCCAGATATTATTTCTCAACCAGACTTCCCAGAGAGGGAGTAATTGGATAACTGCCTTGATTTGTTGAAACAGTAGCGGAACCACAACTAATATCATCAAAACAAAAATCACAAAAACCATCATAAAAACCGTGGTGACTGACAGCCCGCGGGACAATCCGAGTTTTTCAAGCCGGTCAGTAAGGGGATCACCAAGGTAAGCAAGCACTATGCTGATGGCAAAGGGCGCTAAAACCGGGCCAATAAAGTGCACGATTAACCCGGCAAAAACAACAATAGCTAACAACATCCATCGCTGTTGGCTGGTCATATGTGCACGCCGTTCTTCGCTGCTATGAGAGGCTGTCTTAAATGTCATATTCCTGCTCTGGTGATGATAGGAAGCCGTCTGAAAAGTCTGCCCGCGGCGAGGGCCACAAAGAAATGGAGGATGAAAAGGGGGCTTTTGTGAGGCTATTTTGTAAGGCTAATAGTGGCGCTATTTAACGAACAAAAGCCTTAATGAACAAAAGCCGTTTTTCAGTCCCGTTTATCGTGGCTACAGTAGGAGCATGACTTTTCAGACGGCTTCTAAATGCGTCTATTTCTAAAAGCGTCTATAAAGTTGCTTTTATTCGTTAATCACCCGCTATGTAACCACAAAAGCCGTTTTTTATCCTCCTTTTATCCTCCTTTTATCCTCCTTTTATCCTCCTTTTATCCTCCTTTTATCCTGCTCACGATCTTCACTACGGGTAGAGACTGTTAAGACAACCGCTAAGAAACCCGGCAGGTTCGCTACTGAGCGCCGTTCGCCACTACCGTACCCAGCGATAAAGTAACACTGGAGATGACGGTGTCTCTGACTGTGGGACCGGGTCATTATCTGGTAATCGTCTTAATGATCGCCCTAAGGCGATAGCATCCACTAACTGACTGCTGTAACCATCAATGGTTAACAGGATATCAATGGACGTACCATTGACGCGATACACCTGCACGGACTTTACTGCTGTCAGCTTTGCCAGGTAGTTCAGGAGGGCGCTGTAGTCCTGTAACGATGTCACTTGCTCAACACGCATAGCAACTTGCTCACTGGATGCCAGCGATGCCACTGCATAGTGACTGGCCAGTGTGCTGCCTACCAGGTCAGCAGCGGCCTTTGCCAGCTGATCATTGTCGAGATCAGTCACCTGAACGTCCTGGCGCTGCTGGCGAAACAGGAGTGTCAGACGGCCATTATAGCGACCATTGCTCAGGGTCAGTCGTCCAACCAGTATGGCATCGGCAGCGTAACGAGCGGAGGCTTTTTCTATTTTATCACTAAATATTCCCCATACATCGACGGCGGACAACGCCGTACTGTCTTCCAAGTCCATCGCGGGGAAAATAACGGGTAAAGCCCGTTCTTTGAACTGTCGGTCAATACTGTGAACCCGTGGGTTTTCTGGATTATCCCCTTGTATTTTCCGCCCATAACTGTCATCAATGGCAAGCCATGCCAGCGTTGTGGGGCGATTAGCTCCCCATATTGCCATGCCGGCATTTCTCAGTAGTTTATTCACCGCGGTGTCAACAAAAGAGACCTGCAAATAGTAGGGTGCCTGATTACCAGGATTTTCAGTACTTTCCCGTCGATAACTGAAGCCGTTGACATACTGTTTTGCAGCTGTCATTGCTTGCTGCAATTGTGGGTTGGTCAGTGTACGAGGGTCTCCTGTGACTTTCAGCAGCACCTTAGCCAGGGCTTCACCCATTGCTCTGGTTTGTTCAGCATAGTCCTGCGAGCTAACAGGTACTTCTGTTTTGTACAAACCAGTGACCGGTGCTGCCAGTACGGATACTGGATACACCATGGCAGCGCTCACCAGCAAAGCACAGCATAAGGTGATGATCAGAGGAGCCACTGATCCTCCCCACGGCAGAGAACGCCCTGTTTTGTTGTTTACCCACTTTCGCCTGACAACCACAGACATGCCAAGAGTCCTGTATATGTACCAGTCCATCATTTTGCCAGTGACACCCTGTCATCCACAAGCCCCAGTTACGCACGGACTGTCCTGTTACTCAGGGAGGTGTTTGCATTCTTGCCACAACAATGCCTAGAATAGCCACCTTCCTGGACTTTATGGTGCGAATTCAACGCCATGAACAATACTCAGAGCAATACGTCAAAACCCTCCCTGAGCTATAAAGATGCAGGCGTTGATATTGACGCCGGCAATATGTTGGTGGACCGTATAAAAAAAGTGGCCAAAAGGACTGCTCGCTCCGAAGTCATGGGAGGAATTGGCGGCTTTGGTGCGCTGTGCCAGATTCCTTCAGGTTATAAAGAGCCTGTGCTGGTCTCTGGTACGGATGGGGTCGGTACCAAGCTCAAGCTGGCTATGGATCTTGACCGCCACGATCACATCGGTATTGATCTGGTGGCAATGTGCGTGAACGACTTGATTGTATGTGGCGCTGAGCCTCTGTTTTTCCTTGACTACTTTGCGACGGGCAAACTCAATGTTGAGGTTGCTGAACGGGTGGTTACAGGTATTGGAAAAGGGTGTGAGCTAGCTGGCTGTGCCCTCACTGGTGGTGAAACAGCTGAAATGCCCGGCATGTACCAAGGGGAAGACTATGATCTTGCCGGTTTCTGCGTCGGCGTGGTTGAGAGGTCCGGTATTATTGATGGTTCTCATATAAAGGCAGGTCATAAGCTGATCGGTTTGGCCTCCAGTGGTCCCCATGCCAACGGTTACTCCCTTATACGCAAAGTACTGAAAGTGACTGGCGAGCCATTGGATCAGCCCATGGGTGAAGTGTCCCTGGCAGACGCACTACTGGCACCTACACGTATTTACGTTAAAACCCTGCTCTCTTTGTGCAAAATACTCCCTGTTCATGGGATGGCGCATATTACCGGTGGTGGTTTTTTTGAGAATCTGCCCCGTGCACTACCTGAAGGCTGCCAGGCGGTAATTGATACACAAAGCTGGAACATCCCACCTGTTTTTCACTGGTTGCAGGACAAAGGTAACATTGAAGACAGTGAACTGCTTCGGACCTTTAACTGTGGTATTGGTATGATCGTATGTGTGCCTGCGCCCTGCGTGGATCAAGCCGTTGAGCACCTCGAGAGACTCGGTGAGCATGCCATGGTGATCGGTGACATTGCCACAGGCATGGATAACGCCGAACCTGTTGTTTTCCGCTGATTGCTTTTACTATGGTCAGTCGAAAGAGTACTCCCGCCAAAATAAGCGGGGGTTAATTTCGTCTAACATTCTGTTAATATACCTCTGTCTTTTGACCTGTCTCTTAGTCACCAATACCAGACTTGACTGATCCTTGTTAGCGGTAGGTCAGAATCATGATGCCTCCTCCTCAACCGTGGGCTGAAAGTTTCAAGTGGCAACAATCATCAGAAACCAAAACGTGCCACCTCGGTACTCAAATGGCAAAAACGATCAGTGTCTGCCATGGAGAGGCGGATATCTTTGAGTATGTTCATTACCAACAGACCAATCATCAGAGATTTGTTGTCAGGGCGACACAGAACCGGGTGCTCGTTGATGAGAATCAACTTCTTTTCCATACGCTGGCCACAAGAGCAGGAACTGGGAACCTATACAGTGAAAGTGCCTCAAAAAGTGCCTCAAAAAGCGCCTCAAAAAGCGCCTGAACCGGGTGGTGAGTGATGAGCAGTGAAAATGGCTTTGGATCACTGACGAAGACATGTCTTTGCCAACACACGTACCGACGCTGACATGGCTGTTTCACACTATTGCCAGGCTGGGAGGTTGGTATGACTCATAGCGGACAGGAATACCTGACTGGCTCGCTTTATGGGAAGGTTGGGCAAAGCTGCAAGACCGTGTCCAAACCTATAGACTAACAAGGACTGTAGAGATGTGACTAAGAGACAGCCCTTTTGACCTACCCCCCGGGCAGAGGGAAAGTAAAGCCTGTGGAGTTAGTGTAAGTCCCTTGAGGCCGTCATCATGAAGCAGGAACCTGCGTGAACTCGTGAGAAAGTAACGCCCCGGTAACGTGAATCCTCCAGCGGATCTGGCTGGAGGAGGATATCAATCCCCTGTCAGCCATCAGACGCTCTCAGCAAGGGGGAAACATCTGAATAAATGGACCTTTTTTGTGAACGCCAAAAATCGTGTTGCTGTGCTCCTCTCTGGTAATGGCAGTAATTTGCAGGCTTTTCTGGATCAGCAGCCTGGCTACAGTTATGACATTGTGTGTGTGATCAGTAATCGTCCCGATGCCTACGGTCTGAACAGAGCCAGAGCGGCAAATATCCCTGCTATTGCTTTAGATCATAAAGCAGCACCTTCCCGGGAAGCTTTTGATGTGGCTCTGATTGAACATATTGATCCGTTTGAGCCTGACTGGGTGGTATTGGCCGGTTATATGCGGATTCTCAGTTCGGATTTTGTCGCGCACTATGGGCAGCGCCTAATCAATATTCATCCCTCTTTACTGCCAGATTATAAAGGGTTGCATACGCATCAGCGTGTTTTGGACGATGGCAGGGATAAACATGGGGCAAGCGTGCATTTTGTGACTGAAGAGTTGGATAATGGTGCTATTATTGTTCAGGCATCGTTGACGATTGAGGCAAATGATACGGAAGCCTCCCTTTGTCAGCGCGTACAGGCCATGGAGCACCGGATTTACCCCATGGCCGTAGATTTGCTGACCAGTGGCAGGCTGACTTTCGCCAATGATCAGCTCCGGCTTGACAGTCATCCCCTTGACCAGAAAGGATATCAAGTGAACGAACAACAATTATTGGCAAGCCCATGACCGAGTTACACACTATGGACGTTGTTGTACAAACGTCGTCGAGACGCTGGCATTCAGCCTTATCTCCATTGTTTCTCTTTGTGAGCCTTGCACTGCCCCTGTCGGCAAAAGCGGCTGTGCAGCCTCAAAATACTGCTTCGGCTACTCAGAAGCTGACAGCCGGGGGAAAGCAGGCGGAGTCCTCTTTGCTCAAACCCTATATAGCCGAACTAAAAGGCAGCATCAGAGGTTTGCCCATGAAGGCGTCGGGCAGTCGGACTTTGCAAAAAAACAGCGCCGGTGAGTGGGAGCTGGTCTTTGATGCGGATGCTGGTATTTTTGATATCAAGGAAAGCAGTAGTTTTCATGTGGATGCCAAAGGGCATATTCAGCCAGGTGCTTACCAGTTTAAACGCTCAGGCTTTATTGGTGGTCAAAAAGAAGAAAGTGCAGAATTTGACTGGGACAAGTCCCTGGTTAAATGGAGCAAACAAGACAAGCAATGGGCTATTGCGCTAAAAAGCGGCGCCCTTGATAACCTGTCTTACCAGACCCAGCTGAGGATGGACCTTGCTGCCGGTAAAACAGACCTGAAGTATCTGATTGCCGATGATGATGAAGTGTATGAACGCGAGTTTTCCATTGTCGGAGAAGAAGTCGTCCATACTGAAGCCGGAAAGCTCAATACAGTAAAAATAAAGGTGAACAGGGACAACGATAAACGAGAGACTTATATCTGGTTTGCCAAGGACTGGGATTATTTCTTTGTGAAGCTTTTGCAAAAGGAAGGCTCTTCTGAATACACTGTCGAGATTAAAAATGCGAGTATTGACGGCAAGCCTATTGAGGGCATCAAAGATTCTTCAACCTGATCATGCCTCCTGATGTAATTTTTGCTGTCTGGCATCTCTTACGAGATGCCTTACTGTTTTCAGGGGCGCGGTAACCTGATTTATTCCACTGTCCGCACTGAGCCTGTCAACGTGGGTCGTCCACATCCTGATACTAAATGTTCCACCGGGAGTCTATCCATGCGTTTGTTACATACCATGCTACGTGTCAGTGATCTTGACCGTTCCATTGCTTTTTACACGAATCTGCTGGGTATGACCCTGCTGCGCAAGCGTGAAAATAGCCAATATAGATATACGTTAGCCTTTGTCGGCTATGCTGACGAATCTGAGCAGGCTGTGATTGAACTCACCCATAACTGGGATACCGATAGTTACCAGTTGGGCACAGCATTTGGCCATATTGCCATTGGTGTTGATAACCTCTATCAAACCTGTGAGGCTCTTCGTAAAGATGGTGCGACAATTACCCGCGATCCTGGCCCTGTTAAAGGTGGCACAACGGAAATCGCTTTTGTTGAAGACCCTGATGGATACAAAATCGAGTTGATTCAGCAGGGTACCTGCCATCAGTAAAACCACAGTTATGTCCCGGCGTCATCCCTGCAAAGATGAGGATGATGCGGATAGTTCTCATTGTACGATACCCGGCTTTTCAACAATACTGAAAGCCCCTCTGTCGTTCCATGAGATTGCCCTGGTCCGGCGCGGCGTTGCTATCCATGCAAAATCACAGATTGGCTCATTGCCTTTTGTTACGCCGCTGCGCTACTACGCCACACCCGCTACGCTACTACGCCACACCCGCTACGCTACTACGCCACGCCCGCTACGCTACTACGCCACAATATTTTTACTGAAGCTTTTCTCACAATAATGACAGCGTAGCTGGATACCATTGGTTTTCTGACTCAGTTGAAAATGGCTGCTAACTGGCTCGCTATGGGAAATGCAGTTGGAGTTAGGGCAGGAAAAAACACCGATCAGATGTTCAGGTATGGTCATGGCAAACTTGCCAACGACCTGATAATCATTAATCACATTGATCGTGGCCGTGGGGGCAAAGATAGCCAGTTCATTGGCTTCTTCTTCGGAGAACAGGCGATCGGTCACTTTAATAATGTCTTTCTTGCCCTGTAGTTTACTGGGCAGATTAAAGCCGACGGTAATGCGGGCATCACTGTCGAGCAGGTGAAGACGATCAAGTATCTTGACGCCCTGACCTGCGGGAATATGGTCAATGACTGTGCCTTTGCAGATGGCTTCAACCAGCAGTTTATTATCAATCATGGTTCAGCTCCATTACAGTTGCTGGTTAAGAATCAACGATAGAAGGGCCTGGCGGGCATAAACCCCGTTTTGAGCCTGTTGGAAATAATAGGCATAGGGGGTGTGATCAACGTCGGGGGTGATTTCATCTACCCGGGGTAAAGGATGCAGAACCCTCAAATGCTCCTGTGCCCCCCTCAGCGATTCTTCGGTCAGGATATAACGTGCAGCAATATGTTTGAATTCAGTTTCGTCAAAGCGCTCTTTCTGAATTCGGGTCATGTAAATAATATCTGCTTCAGGTGCAATTTCTTCGAGGGTGCTGGCTTGTTTATAGCGACACTGTCTGGCGTCCAGTCCTTCAAGGATGTGCTCGGGCATGCTCAGGGCGTTAGGTGCCAAAAAAGTAAATTCAGCATTAAATAATGATAATGCCTGGGCCAAAGAGTGTACTGTGCGTCCGTATTTCAAATCTCCCACACAAGCGACCTTCAGGTTGTCCAGCCTGCCCTGACATTCCTTAATACTGAATAGATCGAGCAACGTTTGTGTCGGGTGCTGATTGGCGCCATCCCCCCCATTGACAATGGGTACGGTTGAAAACTCAGAGGCCAGCCGTGCAGCACCTTCCTGAGGGTGGCGCATGACAATAGCATCGGTATAGGAGCTGATGACCTTGATAGAATCTGAGAGAGTTTCCCCCTTTTTAGCAAGGGATGTATTACCCCCATCAGCAAAGCCGATAGAGGTTCCCCCCAGCCGTTGAATAGCCGTTTCAAACGACAGCCGCGTACGGGTAGATGCTTCAAAAAAGCAGCTGGCGATGACTTTTCCTTTTAGCAGTGTGGTGTCAGGTGAGTACTTGAGCGTGGCTGCGGTGGCCAATATCAGCTCAATATCCTCCCGGCAGAGATCGGAGATAGAAATGATATCTCTTTTAAATAACCGGTTGCTCATAACGTCCTCCTTTAGTGATTAGTATTGTAGTAAGCGAGCGTTTATTCAGCCAAAAAAAAGCCCCTGAATCCGGGGCTTATATCCTTTAGGTATTTGCATCAGACCACGGCTCCCCGCACGAATTGTTGACAGGAACCATTCTATTGTCTTTTGTGCTGTGGACACTGCCAGGCACTTCTTATCGGGCATGATCACAAGAGGATATTATCTTCGTATTTTTAAACGACAGTGTTAGATAGTGTGGTGTATTGTAACAATCCTCTTTTATACACTCAAGCAACCTGAGTTGGACAAAATAACTCAAGTTACGCAGTGCTACTAAATAAATAATATAGCGTCATCCTGCAAAAGGCTGATCGCCGGTATTACCTCTCTCTTCGCATCGTCAACACACCTTTTATCCTTACAGCTTCAAACTTACTGTAAGACGTTCCGGTGGAATAATAAGACGTTCCCAGGCCGTGCTCGTCACCCACCGTAATTTCCGTTACAAGACAAATGCCTCGACTTGATGCAGTCCAGCTACCACCTACCGGAATAGCGCCGTAACGATCCCCTCCGCAAACTCCCATAGCTGCATAATCAACTGCACCCCATACAGGCGAGTCACTGTGATTGACTATATGAACAGGGGGATAAGCCTGAACAGGAGGATAAGCCAAAGCCGCGCCCGAACACATGAAGACCAGGATCATCATCATGCGGGAAATTTTAAAATACCTGGATAGATGACTCATACTTACATACTCCCTGGATACAAGAAAAACGCACTCATAAAACCGCAGAAGAATCACGCCTGGTCTGACGCGCAGACCTGAATCCGATCACAACACTGTAACATGCAGTTCCGACCATGTTCTGAACTTTCAAATCCTGCCAGGTAGCCAATGGATCATGTTCCGTTTGAGCCGGAATCCTATCTGGCTTGATACCTGTTTGTCCAGGAACGTTCAATCGTGTCTATCCCGTTAGTGTAGTCGATGGTAGCGAAGTGCGTAACTTCAGTAAATAAATAAAAGTCAGTCATACCAGAGGTTTTCGACCCTTCAGTTTTAATACCATTCCCATACTTTCAGCTATTTTTAAGAATACTTTCGTTCGTCTGACAGGTTTTAATTGTGGCTACTTCCAGGTCGGTTGCCCTTGCAGATGAGCTTATCAATATTATTTCTCAGCATGTAGCAACTATTCACTGATGAAAGAACGAAGGTAAAGCTATGGTTTTCAATCCGAAGTCTGTTTGACTGGTTTATTATTGATAGCTGGCACTCAATAGTTAAGGTCATTACCGAAGGTCATGGTCACGGAAAGAGTATCCGAAGTCTCATTCGGGATACAGGTTAAGGAACCACCACCCTAAGTCAGTGTAAGAGAGTGTTATCAGGTTGGACTCATTAACCTGCCACAAGGTAGACGGTATGGTTTATCTTTAAAATTTGATGCATTAGCTGAAGAATGTAAACGACTAAAGGCGTTTTTTTTGCGGGAATGGCTGCTATAAGATCACCAGATTATCCAAAATTCCAATTTGAGCTATTTGGCTTCATGCTCTCTGTATCAATAAAAGACAATGGTTAAGCTAAGGGCGGTAGCGTGTTTTCAATAAAATAATCGGGGTGCATATAATCCCGATTCGCAAGGGTAGGTCTGATGTGCCAACAGAGGTGTCATATCCGATGCCTGATAAGATTTTTTGCCACTAAACGGTAAACCGTGTCGAAGGCAGGCTTCTTAAGGGGTGAGGTGACAGCCATTTCACCGACCTCCCTTAGTCCTTAGTTTTGCTCTGCTAGAAACTCACCCCGTCAGCGATCTGCGGGGCTTAGAACTGCACGTCCACCCCGATTCAAAACATGAGTGTAAATCATGGTGGTATTCACATTGGCATGTCCCAGAAGCTCCTGAACGGTTCTGATATCGTAACCTCCCTCGAGCAGGTGGGTTGCAAAACTGTGTCGTAGGGTATGACAACTGCCGTGCTTATTAACACCAGCCATTTTAATGGCTCGTTTCACTGCCGATTGAATACCGCGCTCGTGGATGTGGTGTCGGCCTTGCTTTCCAGTGCGAGGATCAGTACTCATTTGTGAGCTGGCGAATAGATACTGCCAGGCAAGTTCTTTTGCTGCATTGGGGTATTTTCTCGCCAACGTGCCCGGAAGATGGACAAACATTATACCCGCTTCCATAGCTTCGAGATGCAACAGCCGGGTTTTATCAATGTGCTGGCAGAGACTCTCAATGGCTACTTTGGGCATTAACGTGACACGGTCTTTACCGCCCTTGCCATCGCGGACAAAAATCTCTTTTCGGTCAAAGTCCACATCTTTAACTCGCATGCGGAGAGCTTCTTTAAGGCGCAAGCCGGCACCATACATCAACTGAGCAGCAAGTAATGGTGTGCCATTAAGATGAGAAAGCACCCTGTCAACTTCTGCCTCAGAGAAAACGACCGGTAACTTTTTCGGCTTGCGTGCATTAAGCCAATCGGAAATGGTAATGTTGTCACGACCCAGTACTTTTTTATAAAGAAATACCAGCGCACTAAGAGCCTGCTGCTGCGTGCTTACAGAAACGTGTTTCTTCATCACAAGATGGCTGAGAAACTTGCCGATATCATCGCCTGTAAGGTTCTTTGGATGCTGCATCTTATGAAACTTGATAAAGTCTTTAATCCAGTTCCAATAAGACCGCTCGGTTGAAAGAGCGTAGTTAGCCGTCCTGATGACCATCTGAAATTGCTGCTGTAGACGCATAATTTTCTTACTACTGTTATTTTATACAGTATTTATAGTTGGTATAAACGATTATGCAATAAACTTTATGGCTATCCAGAGTTTCGGGATAGAAAGCAAGGTTTGGAGCATGAGTATTTGCTTAAGCGAAAAATATGCAGAACGTGAAATGCATAGGCGAGGCTATGAGTACTTTCATTTACATATTAACCGAAAGGATTGCTGTGCAAGACTTTCAAGAATATTCACATATCGTACATATAATTACTTATGCGTAAAAGTTACGTATAAGCATCTGTTAGGTGTTTCGGTTACTTTGAGAGGTATGTACGATATTGATTTTTATTAGAGATATCTTTCTTTCAGCCTATAGAAAAGAGTGAAGAAGTGGATTCTTTTTTTTGTCATCCCAGAAATATGAGGATTTATAAAAAGGTATTTTTTTTGATTTAGATCAATGTTGCCTAGCTATGTTAGTGTAAAAATAACTCTTTTTTATGTTGAGTTATAAAGTGAAAAAGATTACTGCCTTAATTGTTGCTTCTCTCTTTTCAACTGCGATTTTTGCAAAAGATGTGGCTGTAAAAGGTTATTATAAAAGTAACGGTACTTATGTTGCACCTCATACAAGAAGTGCACCAAATGGCACAACCAGCGATAACTGGTCCACGATTGGTAACACAAATCCTCATACTGGCAAGGCGGGCACACAGCCTAATTACAAACCTTATACTTCAACGAAATCTCGTTCTTCGTATAAGTGATTTTTAAAACCAGCATTGCATATGAAGTTAAATGCTTAAATTAGGTGACGTAAGCTAAGAGCCTGATTTAGGCATTTTAAGAATAATATAATTTATTGATGTGCATCTCTTTAAAGTAAACACCTAAATCGGGTAAGAGCTGGCTTCTCTCCAGCTCTCCCCACACCACCCGGCATGCGGATCCGCACCGGGCGGTTCACCGATGATGGTGAAACCTGATCCATAAATCTTTCAGGGAAACAAGCCCTATATCTGCAAGATATTTGTCACTTAATCCGAGTTGGACAGCATATGTTCTTGATAACCGGTAATACCCCTTGTTGCTGCTACCGATACAGGTGGCCCTGAGCACGTCAACGCCTGACTTGATCAGATTAGCGATTTTGGTTTTCCACTTTCGTCACTGTTTGATAAAACAACAGCGGATTCGGCGGCGTATCCATTGATCCAGCAACGGGACAGGGGTGTAGTATTCGGACAGTTGGTAGTAACCCATCCAGCCACGGAGATACTCCGCCAGCTTTCTTAACCGATAGGGCATGGACACGCTCCAACTGCCACCAGTCAGGGCCAGTATCTTATGCTTAAATCGGTGCAGGGTTTTGTCAGACCACCGGATTTTCTTCCCTGTGAAGGTGAACCCCAGAAATTCGCATTCAGTGGCTCTGACCACCTTGCTTTTCTCTGTGTTTACCTTCAGTTTCAGCTTGCGCTCGAGGAATCGGCTGATGCTTTCCATCACCCTGACGCCTGCTCGTTCGCTGCCTGTGAGGATGACAAAGTCATCGGCGTATCGTGCAAACCGGTGGCCACGCTTTTCCAGTTCCCTGTCCAGATCATCAAGGAGTATGTTTGACAATATCGGAGACAGAGGGCCGCCCTGAGGTACGCCTACTGTCGTTGGGTAGCAGTATCCATTGTTAACGACACCTGCCCGCAGGTAAGAGCCAATCAATTTAAGGAGGCGTTTGTCCCGAATCTTACGAGGGATTCTGGACATCAATACATGGTGATTAACGGTGTCAAAGAACTTACTCAGATCCACATCCACGGCATACCGGTAGCCATCCCTTATTGCTTGATTGCTTGCTTCACCTGTCGGACTCCGTCGTGTGCAGATCGTCCCGGCCTGAAGCCGACGCTGTTTTGCGAGAATCCCGAGTCGAAGATGAGCGTCAGCACTTGCGCTATGGCTTGTTGGATTACCCGATCCTGAACCGTTGGAATACCCAACAACCGCTCTCCGCCGTCTGGCTTTTCAATAGCCTTTCGGAGATCCGGGGACGGTTTGCAGGTTCCGTCCAATAAGGCTTGGCGCACAGTTGACCACTGTTTTGTAAGCGCCAAATAAACCAGCGTACTGGCTGCTATCCCCAAGATTTCTTATTCTTTGCCTGCCTTAACATTCCAGGGAAGAAGCTGTTCCAGTTTCTCAACGGTATCAGCGTAAGGCAGCTCTTTTAAAATATGGTTCAGGTAATCGAAAGGCTCCAAGCCATTCACCTTTGCGCTTTCAATCAGGCTGTAGAAAATGGCACTGGCTTGCGCCCCTTTTGGCGTGTCTGCAAACATCCAATTCTTACGGCCAATAGCGAAGGGACGGATAGTGTTTTCCGCTGCGGCATTACTGATGTCCAAGTGGCCGTTGTCACAGTAAACGACCAGTTTTGGCCATTGGTTCAATGCATAGCTCATGGCTTGGCGTGACAGGCTGCCCGGGTCTAGCTTGGTTATGTTTTTCTCCAGCCATACATGAAAGTCGTCCAGTAGCGGCTTACTCTTTTGCTGACGCAGGATGGCTTTTTCTGATGGAGGAAGATCTCTTATTTCTTTCTCAATGGCGTAAAGCTTACCGATTTTGCCTAAAGCGACATTCGCCTTGCTAACGCGGGTGTTTTTCACCTTTTTGCCCGGTTTGGCTTCGCCCTTTCTGGCATCCAGAAATTTCCTGCGAACGTGGTCGAAGCAACCCACCTGGGTGATGCCTTCTTGTTTGCATACAGCGTCGTAACTGGCATACCCGTCAGTTTGCAGGTAACCGCTGAACCCTTCGAACAGACGCAGGGGAACCTCCTTGCCTCTTGAGGGATCGTATTCAAACACTACCGATGTTTGTCCGGGTGGCCCACCAAGGCTGACCCACATATATTTGTCAGAGTTGATGGACTTACTGGTTTCCTTGATTACCTGAATTCGGGTTTCGTCAGCATGGATCACCGAACCGGTCTTTTGATGATCTCTCATCAAATTGATGAGTGGCCGCAGTTCTGTAGACAACCGAATCAAAGAGTTGGCCATCGTCGTCCGGGTGACAGAGCCACCGTATCGCTTGAGGATATTCTCTTGCCTGTACAAAGGCAGTGCGTCGCAGTACTTGGAGACAATGATCCAGGCCAGTGTGCAAACAGAGAGTGAAGATTTGGGCAGTGGGTGTTTTGGCAGCTCTGCAACTTTAATGACCCGCTTCTCCTGTCCATGCTCATCGACTTCCGGAAAGACTGCTTTCTCTTGCAGAATTTCTTTCACCTGAACCCTGGCTGGTACGATATCAAGCTCTTCACGAACTTTGACAAAGAAGGTATCAATGGCTCCGGTTTTTTCTTCTTCACTGAGTTCAGAGCGTTCCTGCACTCTGGGCAGAGACTCTGAAAATGGCTTGCGCCCTGTTTTCTTTTTACGTGGTTTTGGAAGCTCTTGCTCTGGCTGATCTTTAGCTTCGTCTTGCTCTCCGGTACAGCCTTCCAGCTCCACCTCATTGAAAATGTCGCTCTGGCTGTTATTTTTTTCAGTGCTTCTTCCGTACAGGCGGGATCGGGAGAGCCTCAGGTACTCTTCCAGTTGCGCAATGCGTTTTTTTTGAGAATCGATAATCTCTGACTTCTTTTGAATAATGTCGTCTTTTTCAAGAAGGGCATTTTCTTTTTCAAGAATGACACTTTCCTGCGAATGGATCGCCTCAAACAAGGCGACCATTTCAGGGGTAGTCTCAGCCTGATGAAAGGGCAAACCCAGTGCGGATTTCGGCTGAAAAATCAGAGTGTCGGCGGTCGATTTCATGGTCGCTATTTTACCATAACATCCTGAAAAACAGGACTAAAAACAGCTCTCATAATGCCTTTTTTTATGGGGTTGCATGGCGTTGAGATTGTAGCCGTCCAGCAGCCAGTTTAATTGTTGCCCGGTTAAGGTAACCAGCTCTTCATCCGGTTTGGGCCAGTGGAATTTGTCCTCAGACAGGCTCTTGTAATAAAGCACAAAACCATTATCCTCCCAGAACAGGCACTTGATTTTATTACGCTGCCGGTTGGTAAACGCATATAAGTAGCCGTCAAAGGGGTTATGCCCCAGCTCTTGTTCAACCAACACAGCAAGCCCACGAAATGACTTGCGAAAGTCAATTGGCTCCCGGTAGAGAAACACCTTTGATAATACCGCTGACGGTCGCATAACCGGGGTGTTCATAGCATTTCCCTCACCAGCTGCTCACAAAGTGACAGGTTACTGTCATCAATACCGGACACTGTTACACCACTGGGCAGGGTGATGGAGAGTGGTGTTATTTGAGAAAACGCATCAGGTTCTGGTTGGGGTGTTACCTGAACAAAGCCAGAGTTGTTCGGGGTCGCTTTTACGCTGGGGGTTGTGTCGAGTTTACGCTTCCAGTATCCGAATTTGGATACCCTTATACCGTGCTGCTGGCACCACGCACTCTGAGTCAAACCTGAATCCCGCCATGACTGAACATGCTCCAGCCATTCACTGTCTGCGGGTAATTTCTTTGCCATATTAGCCTCCTTATATGGGGAGGCTAATTATTTCAAACGGTTTTTTGATTCTGAAGGACGTGGGTTTATTTGGCGTTTACACTGTTTTCTGGCAAAGTCCGGGTAAGCCTCAATGGTGACTCCATCAATACCCGGAGCACCCTTGTTGCTTCTGACCTGTTTCCATGCCTTCGACAGGTTGGCCGGTTCCAGTGCGCTGTTTAATAGATCATGGTTCAAAGCTGGTTAAAGATTCTGTCGCCAGGAACGGTGTTTCACGGGACTGTTGCATCGCCCTGGGGGAATCAGTCTCCTCTTTGTCATTGGTATTCGGCCCTTAATTAACGACTACTGTCGAATAACTACTATGGCCTCTGCTGACTTCTGCCCAAACACAGACAGGGTTACCCCTGAGTGCGCTACCGTGTTTCATCGCGTTTGCTCACTCGGGTTGATGAGGCCGGAGTGCCGGGCCTGTTAAACCAGCGGCCAAGCTGGATAATGTCACGGTCGCCTGTTGGACAGACCTCCCCGGATAAGGACATGAACTTTCGGCACACAACCGCCGCATTTACCGTATCCCTCAAACCAGAGGGCTTTGTGCTGCCTGGCTCACTCGCCCACGGGACTCGGCCTTGTATGCGATTTCTGTTCGTCGGCTCGTACCTTTGCAGTCAGACTGCCTCCGCACAACCCCTCGCGGGGCTGCACTTGCCTTAAGCTAGTGGTTATCATCGGTGGGCTTCCTTTATCCACAGATTTCGTACGAAATCCGTGGATAGGGTGGCTCCAGATCCAATGCTGGTTTACCCACAGGGGACTTTCACCCCATTAGTTCATGCCCATGCCGGGCGTACCAAGTGCATCCAAGGGACGCCTTCGGCGCCCTTGATGCAGGCGTTATGTTTCTCTACCAATCTGTAACAAAACAAGAAAAAAGGGTATTTCTCATTTTTTCAAACAAAAATTTACATTTTGAAAAGACGTATCTTTGATTTCACCAGCTGTAGCCAGTTGGTTACAAAATTTGATTACAAATTATAAGCAGTTATAAAAAGGAATAGTTGATGTTCAAACTAGTTGTCGATGATGAAATTACCTTGTATCTCGAAAATAAAGCTTTCGCCGAAAGATATTTGGAGTTGGTAGAAGAAAGTAATGAGCATCTTTCAGAATGGCTGGGATGGCCAAGGCACTGTAAAACCAAAAATGACTTCGAAGAATTTGTAAAAGGCTCTCTCCATAAATACGCTGATGGAAAGGCTATGAGTTGCGCTATAGAGTATCGTAAACAAATAGTTGGTAACTGTGCTTTTAACTCTATCAATCATAACCTTAAAACGGTTGAAATTGGATACTGGATAGGAAAACAATATCAAGGCAATGGGGTCATTACTCGTGTATGCCGCTACCTCATAGATTATGCATTTTCAAAACTCGATATTGAAAAAGTACAAATTGCAGCAGCAGAGGATAATCATCCGAGCAGAGCAGTGTGTGAACGTCTTGGTATGCGGTTAGAAGGAATAATCACCAATCGAGAAAAAGTTGGCGATAGAGTTCTTAATCATGCTATTTACGGCATCCATAGAACCGAAACATAACAAATGGTTCCAGTTCGTTCCGGGGCTTCGCCCCTCCACCCGACCGCCTTCGGTGGCGGCTGAACCAGGCGTTATGCGCCAAAGTGAATATCAACGTCCATACTCTTGTGTAGGATTCTGATGATGTTTATCCGAGAATTAGAGCCTGTAAATAATTCTGTGTAAACGCCATTACTTGTTTACACCTTGATCCGGTCTGGAAACATGATTTCAAACCGGTTCATGGCTGACTTCCAGTCTCTTATTGGCATAGTCCATCTAGCCGACGCCTTTTCTGTCGCCAGGAAAATAACCTTCAGAACGGCATCATCCGTTGGGAATATTTTCCGGTTTTTTATAGCTTTTCGGATGACGCTGTTCAGCGACTCTATAGCATTCGTCGTGTAAATAGCCTTCCTGACCTCCTTAGGATAGTCAAAAAGGGTAATCAGGTTATCCCAGTTTTTACGCCATGACTTGCCTATGGAAGGAAACTTCTCTCCCCACGTGCCTTCAAAGGCGCTCAGCTCCCTTTCTGCTTCTTCAGTGGTTGCTGACTGATATATCCTCTTCAGGTCATTAGCGACTGCTTTGCGTTCCTTGTAGGACACGTATTTCAGAGAGTTCCTTACCTGGTGGACAATGCAAAGCTGCACCTGAGCCTTTGGGAAAGCCGTGTTGATGGCTTCAGGAAAGCCTGACAGTCCATCCACGCAGGCAATAAACACATCCTCAACACCTCGGTTCTGAAGCTCTGTTAACACCGACAGCCAAAATGTAGCGCCTTCTGTTTCTGCAAGCCAAAGACCTAAAAGCTCCTTCTGGCCTTCCAAATTAACGCCCAGAGCGACAAAAACAGTTTTCTTGATAACCCGCTTATCTTTGTGAACCTTGACCACAATGCCATCAAGATAGAGTACTGGATACAGGCTTTCCAGGGGTCTGTTCTGCCAGGCTTTTACTTCATCAAGAACAGCATCAGTGACCTTGGATATGAGGGTTGGCGAGATGTCAGCACCATACATTTCCTCAAGCGTATCAGCAATATCACGGGTGGTCATTCCTCGTGAGTAGAGGGACAGAATTTGCTGATCAAGCTTGTTGATTCGTGTCGACCCTTTGGTAATGAGCTGAGGTTCAAATTCGCCATTACGGTCTCGGGGCGTATTGATTTCCAGCTCACCAAAGTCACCTTTGATGGTCTTTTTGCTGGAACCGTTGCGACTGTTTCCCGTGTTATGCCCATCGGTAGAGTGTTTGGCATAACCAAGGTGCTCTTCCAGCTCGACGGCCATAACACGCTCAACAGCCGCTTTGATCAGCTGGCGGCTAAGATCGGCAAGGTCATCCTGATTTTTGATTTGCCCAACCACCTGGCCAAGCAATTTTTCATTGATTTCAACGCTCATAGTTATGCTCCTCTTTGGAGTATTAACGACAAGCGTTTACACAAATTAAATTACATCCTCGAGAATTATCAATCTGCTTGTAGAAAATGATGTGACTGCCTTGCGGAAATTTACGATAGCCTTCTCTGATTTCATCGCATGATTTCCCAATAGATGGGCGTTCAGCCAAAAGAAAGAATGCTTGATCAAATTCTTTGAGGTAGAGGTTTCGTTTTTCTCTACCCCAGCGTTTCATGGTGAATTTTGCAATTTCTTTTAAATCAGTCTTGGCTTTCTGGGTTAATGCAAAAGGCTTCATTTGTTAGTTGTTAGTTTCGCCATCAAGCTCGTTAATGAAAGTGTCATAGTCATATTCAGCCATGCCGCTTTCTTCGCCTTCGATGAGTAGGTTCCGCAGCGTATTGATTTTGGTTTCTTTGCTTTCTAAAAGACGCAGGGCGGCACGAATAACTTCGCTGGCAGAGCCGTAGCGACCGCTTTCAACCTGACTGGAAATAAACCAGTCAAAGTGTTCACCTAAGGTAATACTTGTATTTTTGGCCATGTTCAGTCACTTATTTCTAGCTTTTACCAATATATACCTGATTATGGTATATCTAGCTCGTGAGTCAACCTTAGAGTAAGCGCATAAATCGGGTAAGAGCTGGCTTCTCTCCAGCTCTCCCCACACCACCCGGCATTCGGATCCGCACCGGGCGGTTCACCGATGATGGTGAAACCTGATCCATAAATCTTTCAGGGAAACAAGCCCTATATCTGCAAGATATTTGTCACTTAATCCGAGTTGGACAGCATATGTTCTTGATAACCGGTAATACCCCTTGTTGCTGCTACCGATACAGGTGGCCCTGAGCACGTCAACGCCTAACTTGATCAGATTAGCAATTTTGGTTTTCCACTTTCGCCACTGTTTGATAAAACAACAGCGGATTCGGCAGCGTATCCATTGATCCAACAACGGGACAGGGGTGTAGTATTCAGACAGTTGGTAGTAACCCATCCAGCCACGGAGATACTCCGCCAGCTTTCTTAACCGATAGGGCATGGACACGCCCCAACTGCGACCAGTCAGGGCCAGTATCTTATGCTTAAATCGGTGCAGGGTTTTGTCAGACCACCGGATTTTCTTCCCTGTGAAGGTGAACTCCAGAAATTCCCATTCAGAGGCTTTGACCACCTTGCTTTTCTCTGTGTTTACCTTCAGTTTCAGCTTGCGCTCGAGGAATCGGCTGATGCTTTCCATCACCCTGACGCCTGCTCGTTCGCTGCCTGTGAGGATGACAAAGTCATCGGCGTATCGTGTAAACCGGTGGCCACGCTTTTCCAGTTCCCTGTCCAGATCATCAAGGAGTATGTTTGACAATATCGGAGACAGAGGGCCGCCCTGAGGTACGCCTACTGTCGTTGGGTAGCAGTATCCATTGTTAACGACACCTGCCCGCAGGTAAGAGCCGATCAATTTAAGGAGGCGTTTGTCCCGAATCTTACGAGGGATTCTGGACATCAATACATGGTGATTAACGGTGTCAAAGAACTTACTCCCGTCATTCACCACCTAACCTGACATTTTCCTGATTTCTGCTATTTATCAAAAAAGCAAATATCAGGAAACTGCATTATGCCTCCTATTCAGTATCGCACTCAGATTCAGAACATAGACCACCTCGGTCTGGTAGCCGGTATGTGCAAAGAGTCAGGCATTGCCGATCACATTGACCGGCTTACTCCAAAAGTATCCGACGACTGGAATGTTTCCCACGGCGAGTCTGTTGTCGGAATGATCATCAATGGCCCTGGGTTTACAGGGCAGTCTCTCCATATGTTTCCCCACTTCTTTTCCAATAAGCCTCTCGATAAACTGATACGGGAAGGTATTAAACCAGAGCACATGAACGATAAAGTTCTGGGAAGAACACTGGACGAACTCTTCGAACAGGATGTCAGTAAAGTCTGTTCCGAGCTGGCCATCAAGGTGGTAACACACCTCAAATTACCGTGCGATGGGCTAAACCTTGATGGCACTGGGTTTCACGTCCATGGTCGTTATAATTGTGATGATGAGGAAAATGATGAAGACCTCAACTGCATCAGGCTTTGCAAAGGTTACAGTGGGGATCATCGCCCGGATTTGAATCAGGCCATATTGCTTCTGATGACTGAAAACCGCGCGGGCATTCCGCTGTTTATGAAAGCAGCCAGTGGTAATGTGACAGATAAAACCAGTTGTAAACAAGTGATCTCCCAGCACCTGAAGAGCTTTAAAGCAGCGCTGGACGCCCGTTATTTTGTCGGCGATGCCGCTCTGTACGTTGCCCGGGAAACACAACAAAAGACACTGACAAGGCGTATGCAGAAAAAGTCTCTGAAAGAGCACAGGCAATTTCAAAAGCTGGGCAACAAAGTGTTCCGGTGTGAAAGCGATGGGATGAAGGCTTTCAGCCAGTGGCAAAAACAATCTGAACTTTGTCAGGCCGAGGTGCAGGTGATCAGCAAGCCCTGTTATAAAACCAAAGGCCGCCCCACTGATGGGGCTGTCCCTGACCACTATGACTATTATGTGGTCGGCTGCTGCTCAGTCCCGGTACAAACTCGTCAGGACGCTGAAGCGTCGCTGGGTTGTTTTATACTGGCAACCAACGACACAGACACAGATCGGCTGGACACGACTGAACTACTGAAGACGTATAAATCTCAGCAGCAGGTTGAGAGGGGTTTTCCCTTTCTGAAAAGCCCGGACTTTCTGGTGTCGTCACTCTATCTCAAGAAGCCGGAACGTATTGAGGCACTGTTAATGGTGATGACTCTCTGCCTGATGGTCTATGCTGCTATTCAACATGGAATCCGCTATGAACTGAAGAAGCAGAGTCGAACGTTCCTGGACATGAAGAAAAAACCAGCCCAAAACCCAACAGGTAGATGGGTTTTCCTCTGCTTTGAAGGCATTTATCTCTTGACGCCCAGTAGCACGGAGAGGCATGTGATTGGCATATGGGAAAGTCAGGAAACAATCCTGTTTATATTGGGGCCAACATACCAATCAATTTATTCCTGATTGGGGTGGTGAATGACGGTTATTATGATGATGGTATTGCCTGGAGTGGTGCTGGTGCATTTATTGGCGTTGTTCCAGTTCCCTTAATGGCTCCTACAGGGAAATACTATGATCGTATTTACATTAGAGATGGGCGCACAGTTGGTTTGATTCTAGAATATGGTGAAGTAACAAGTGGTATAGGTGTAGCTTGCGGTAGTAATGATTGTGACTCATTTGCTGGCAAGCTAAACCAAAATAAAGATCTTGATCCCACTGAAACAGCTTTGTCGTGGTGTTCGTAAACTCAACATATAGTGTCAACAAAGCGCATAACAAAGTTTTCAAGTTCGTTCAGGGCTTGCGCCCTCCACCGGACGCAGCCTGCGGCAGAGCTGCTTAAAACGGCGTTATGTGGCACTTAGAGAAAACCAGAAATGACTACAAACGAAACAATCCCATATATTTCTGAAGAGCAACTTATTGGGTTAGGTATTACTACAAGGGAAATTATCGATAGTATTGAATCGTTGATTTCGAAATTCGAAAATCAAACAGCGTGGAGTGCACCAAAAGCTGCAATTTTGCCGGAAGATGGACGCTATATGATGGCGGCATTAGCTGCCGCTGACGACCCACCTTTGCTCGCAGTAAAAACCGTGGTTCTAAATCCTCGTAACCCAGAGCGTGGTCTTCCACAAATCAATGGCCTGGTAACTATGCTTGATAGCAGTAGCGGACTACCGGTTGCCATTCTTGATGGAAATTGGATTACTGCCGTGCGCACTGCGTGTTTGAGCGCAACAGCTGCTAAACATATGGCAAGAAAGGACTCATCAATAGCTGCATTTATAGGCTGCGGGGTTCAAGCTAAGAGTCACTTTCAAGCCTTTGTAGATCTTTTCCCGCTCAAGGAAATACGATTGTTCGGAAGGGGGCAATCTAACATTGATAGTCTTTGCGAAGATGTTGCTAGTCGGTCAATGATTCCTGTAGTTTGCAGTTCTGGAGAGGAAGCTGTCACGGGTGCAGACCTCGTTATAAGTTCCGTAACGTATTCCGTGAATTTAGATCCTTTTCTTGACGCTAACTGGCTTAAACCGGGTTCCTTCTCGGCAATTACGGATTTGGCTGCGCCCTGGAAAAAGGAAAGTTTTACTGCGCTTGATCAAGTAATTATCGACGATGTTAAGCAAGAAGCAGCACTACCCAATAAACTTGCGCCACCGGACTCTGTTACAGGAGATTTATCTGGACTGGTATTGGGAAAAACTAAAGGTCGGAGTCAAGACAGCGATCGGAACGCTTTTATATTTCGAGGTCATGCTATGGGAGATCTGGCGCTGTCAGCGCTTGCATATCAGAAATCAATGAAAGGAATTGACTGAATGCAAGAAAATAGTTGTTCAAATCAAATAGCAATTGCAAAACGTGTCAGTGCCACATAACAAGCGCATGCAGTCGGACACATTACTGCTCGCTCCGCTCGCATCAATGTGCCGCTTATACGAGGCGTTATGCGTTAAACACTCATTCCGCATTATCGCAGAACTTTGTATTATGGAGAAGTTTCATATTTGTGAAACTACTTATACTTTTAGTTATATAAAGCCACTACAAACCTCACTATTTGTAAATTTGTAGTCAATGCCACATATATCGTGAAAGTAAAATTAAGTAGACTACCAATTTTCCTAAAGGCTTTTTGTGAAGAAAATAATCGCCCTGATTCCATTATTACTCTCTCTCTATGGTTGTTCGGTTGGGATGGCTCTGTCTGGGAAAGAATCCCCAAACTTAGGTGCAATAAAAATTGGCGCTAGCCGTGGGGAAGTAGAACTTCATTTAGGACCGCCAGCCACATCTAACTTTAACGACAACGGAACCAGGCTCGACATTTATGAATATGAAATCGGTAATGAATCAAGTTCTAGTCGTGCTATTGGTCATGGAATTATGGATTTTATGACTCTTGGCCTTTGGGAGGTTGTAGGAACGCCAATCGAAGGATTTCAAGGTAATACAAGAATGCTTTATATCACTTATGACAAAAACGATAAAATCCTTAAACTCAGCGGTTCTGCTCCTAAAAAAACATTTTAAAACGAGTACACGCATACCAAGTGCATCCAGGTGATGCCTTCGGCGCACCTGAACCAAGCGTTAGGCATAAATCGCCGGACGCTGGCAAGCTCGCGCCGTTTATGTGAGCGTTAGGCCTTACACATCGTGCTCTTAAGTCGTAAAAACTCTTAAGAATTTGTAGCATTTATCGCTAACCACAACTCGCATTGATATTTTCCATACAATAAATAGAACTTATATACATAGAAGCATTGTAAGCGCCAAATAAACCAGCGTACTGGCTGCCATCCCCAGGATTTCTTATTATTTGCCTGCCTTAACATTCCAGGGAAGAAGCTGTTCCAGTTTCTCAACGGTATCAGCGTAAGGCAGCTCTTTTAAAATACGGTTCAGGTAATCGAAAGGCTCCAGGCCATTCACCTTTGCGCTTTCAATCAGGCTATAGAAAATGGCACTGGCCTGCGCCCCTTTTGGCGTGTCTGCAAACATCCAATTCTTGCGGCCAATAGCGAAGGGACGGATGGTGTTTTCCGCTGCGGCATTACTGATGTCCAGGTGGCCGTTGTCACAGTAAACCACCAGTTTCGGCCATTGGTTCAATGCATAGCTCATGGCTTGGTGTGAAAGGCTGCCCGGTTCTAGCTTGGTGATGTTTTTCTCCAGCCATACATGAAAGTCGTCCAGTAGCGGCTTACTCTTTTGCTGACGCAGGATGGCTTTTTCTGATGGAGGAAGATCTCTTATTTCTTTCTCAATGGCGTAAAGCTTACCGATTTTGCCTAAAGCGACATTCGCCTTGCTAACGCGGGTGTTTTTCACCTTTTTGCCCGGTTTGGCTTCGCCCTTTCTGGCATCCAGAAATTTCCTGCGAACGTGGTCGAAGCAACCCACCTGGGTGATACCTTCTTGTTTGCATACAGCGTCGTAACTGGCATACCCGTCAGTTTGCAGGTAACCGCTGAACCCTTCGAACAGACGCAGGGGAACCTCCTTGCCCCTTGAGGGATCGTATTCAAACACTACCGATGTTTGTCCGGGTGGCCCACCAAGGCTGACCCACATATATTTGTCAGAGTTGATGGACTTACTGGTTTCCTTGATTACCTGAATTCGGGTTTCGTCAGCATGGATCACCGAACCGGTCTTTTGATGATCTCTCATCAAATTGATGAGTGGCCGCAGTTCTGTAGACAGCCGAATCAAAGAGTTGGCCATCGTCGTCCGGGTGACAGAGCCACCGTATCGCTTGAGGATATTCTCTTGCCTGTACAAAGGCAGTGCGTCGCAGTACTTGGAGACAATGATCCAGGCCAGTGTGCAAACAGAGAGTGAAGATTTGGGCAGTGGGTGTTTTGGCAGCTCTGCAACTTTAATGACCCGCTTCTTCTGTCCATGCTCATCGACTTCCGGAAAGACTGCTTTCTCTTGCAGAATTTCTTTCACCTGAACCCTGGCTGGTACGATATCAAGCTCTTCACGAACTTTGACAAAGAAGGTATCAATGGCTCCGGTTTTTTCTTCTTCACTGAGTTCAGAGCGTTCCTGCACTCTGGGCAGAGCGTTCCTGCACTCTGGGCAGAGCCTCTGAAAATGGCTTGCGCCCTGTTTTCTTTTTACGTGGTTTTGGAAGCTCTTGCTCTGGCTGATCTTTAGCTTCGTCTTGCTCTCCGGTACAGCCTTCCAGCTCCACCTCATTGAAAATGTCGCTCTGGCTGTTATTTTTTTCAGTGCTTCTTCCGTACAGGCGGGATCGGGAGAGCCTCAGGTACTCTTCCAGTTGCGCAATGCGTTTTTTTTGAGAATCGATAATCTCTGACTTCTTTTGAATAATGTCGTCTTTTTCAAGAAGGGCATTTTCTTTTTCAAGAATGACACTTTCCTGCGAATGGATCGCCTCAAACAAGGCGACCATTTCAGGGGTAGTCTCAGCCTGATGAAAGGGCAAACCCAGTGCGGATTTCGGCTGAAAAATCAGAGTGTCGGCGGTCGATTTCATGGTCGCTATTTTACCATAACATCCTGAAAAACAGGACTAAAAACAGCTCTCATAATGCCTTTTTTTATGGGGTTGCATGGCGTTGAGATTGTAGCCGTCCAGGAGCCAGTTTAATTGTTGCCCGGTTAAGGTAACCAGCTCTTCATCCGGTTTGGGCCAGTGGAATTTGTCCTCAGACAGGCTCTTGTAATAAAGCACAAAACCATTATCTTCCCAGAACAGGCACTTGATTTTATTACGCTGCCGGTTGGTAAACGCATACAAGTAGCCGTCAAAGGGGTTATGCCCCAGCTCTTGTTCAACCAACACAGCAAGCCCATGAAATGACTTGCGAAAGTCAATTGGCTCCCGGTAGAGAAACACCTTTGATAATACCGCTGACGGTCGCATAACTGGGGTGTTCATAGCATATCCCTCACCAGCTGCTCACAAAGTGACAGGTTACTGTCATCAATACCGGACACTGTTACACCACTGGGCAGGGTGATGGAGAGTGGTGTTATCTGAGAAGACGCATCAGGTTCTGGTTGGGGTGTTACCTGAACAAAGCCAGAGTTGTTCGGGGTCGCTTTTACGCTGGGGGTTGTGTCGAGTTTACGCTTCCAGTATCCGAATTTGGATACCCTTATACCGTGCTGCTGGCACCACGCACTCTGAGTCAAACCTGAATCCCGCCATGACTGAACACGCTCCAGCCATTCACTGTCTGCGGGTAATTTCTTTGTCATATTGGCCTCCTTATATGGGGAGGCTAATCATTTCAAACGGTTTTTTGATTCTGAAGGGCGTGGGTTTATTTGGCGTTTACGAAACAGCAATGCATGAGTGATCGTAGAGACATCTCAGACAACGCAGCTAACAAATGCTTCAAGCTCCGACCTCGCTGATGCTCGGCGGCTGAAGCAGGCGTTATGCGCTTCAAATCCAAGTAAACTTAAATTCTGATACCATTTTATGATACTATGATCTATAGTATCTTCTATGAATACTAAACACCGAAAAACGCTATTAGCGATATTCAAAGAGCCAACTCCGAAGCAGTTGGAATGGAAAGCAATCGAGGCTCTCCTTATTGCTTCTGGAGCTGAGGTTATCGAAGGGCGGGGATCGCGTGTAAGGTTCCATAAAAGTGGTGAAATCGGAACGTTTCATAGACCACACCCAAAGAAAGAGACAAAGCCGTATCAGGTGAAAGATGCACGCGATTTTTTAATCAGGATTGGAGTGAAGCCATGAACACAATGACATATAAAGGTTATGCCGCCAGCATAGAATACAGCAATGACGATGAATGCTTTATTGGTCATATTGCAGGCATTAAAGACCGAGTTGGTTTTCATGGCGAGTCGGTAGCAGAGCTTAAGGAATCTTTTCATGAAGCTGTCGAGGATTATCTCGAAACTTGTTCTGCTGTTGGCAAAGAGCCTCAGAAACCATATTCTGGAAAACTCATGCTCAGAATTCCTCCAGAATTACACGCAACTATTGCTACCGCAGCTCAAGTGAGTGGACAAAGTATTAACCAATGGATTTCAAGTGCATTAGTTCAAGCTTCACGCATATAATCCAGCGCATAACAAACACATCAAATTCGCTCCCTTCGGTGGCCGGACGCTCCTTGCGTCGCGCTGTTTATACCCAAGTGAATTCAAGATGCAGGATTCAGTATCTGAAAATTGTCATTAATCCTGCTCACTAACGAAGCACCTATTTCTGGTAGCGTAACATACAGAAAATGACGTATATTTTTCCGGAAATCCTTCGGTTTTGCAAAGTATTGATTATTTCGAGCGTACTCATTCATTACCTTCCATAACCGCTCAATTGGGTTCAGGTTTGGGCTGTAGGGCGGAAGGTAATGCAGTTTTATACCCAGCTTTTCAGCCTCATCAACGACTTCCTTCGAATAGTGATAACCTGCTCCATCCAGCACCATGTGAATGACACTCTTTGATGTATAAGCGGACTTAACTTTTCTGAAGAATTCAATGATAGCCAGCCCGTTAACCGTCTCGAATTGATCAAAAATAGCAGCAGACAAGTTGTTCAATTCTATCGCACCGACGATGTTCATTCGGTTGCGACTGCCCGTCGTATTGATGACTTTATCAACACCTTTGCGTATCCAACCCGAGGTGATTTTGGTGGCTTGCGTTGGGTGAACTGCATCCATGAAAAGCACAACCTCACTCTCAGGCAGTGAGGCTTTCAACTCTTCGTAGTGCTCAATAAACTCTGCCTGCTTATTGGCATCCACCTTGTGCGGTACACCTTTTGGTTTTTTGTAGGTGAAGCCTTTTTGGTGCAACCACTTGTTGAGGCCTGACACGGTGTATTTGACAGCCCAGCGTTCAAAAATATACGACACAATTTCGTAGACATGGGCGTAAGTATGCTCTGAAATATGCACAATTAGCTGCTCACTTTGCTCGTCATTAAGATGACTCTCACTGCCACCGTTTTCAGGTTTCAGTTTGTCCTTTTTCAGGTAGTCATCAATGTGCCGGGCAATGGAAAATTCACTTTTTCTCAATGCTTGAGCAATGGCGGTTATTGACCAGCCTTCAGATCTCAGTAATACGGCTTTAATACGGTCACACTCCCGAGCATCCCGCGACGTTTTGTGTTGGGACTCCAAGGTTGATTTTTGCTGAGGTGTGAGCATAAATTTTGGCATCCGTTGAGATTGCTAAAAAAATGCAGAAAAATCAAGCATCTTCAACGGTCACGAGTATATGTGAGCGTTATGTCACCACAGAACAGCTCTTTTTTCATTGTTTTTGATCGATACGTTACTTGATCCATAAGGACTACCATGTCGTAGCAAAAGCACCGCATCCAAACCGTTTAAAAGGAGGCTGCGGTAGAGGTGCTCTTAAAAAAGAGAAAAAGAAAAGCCAGCCATCTAACCTCAAAATCCAGTGACAGGCATACAGTAGTTGTAACCAAGGAGACCGCCCTGGACCCCTGAGTAAAATACATGACCAGCAGAGCACGTCTTCTGCATCAAGGCGCACAAATAGCAGGAATTATGCATCAGGCAGAATTTTCAAAGCCACAGGTTCTTTGGTATTCAGGGCAACCCCTTTTACTTCGGCCTTATAATCTGCCTTCAGGGCATCCCCTTTTAAGGTCATCAGTGCTGCAATATCCACGGACGAAACATCACTCAAAGAACGCCCGCCCATCATAGTGGACATATCATCAAGCACAATCTCTTCTGGCAGGGCACCCAGCGTGGTTGGCACAGCAGCTAGTGGCGGCGTATTATTGGTACCGCTTTCACGGGCAAAGACAATCACCCGGGTTTCAGAGGGTAACGATTTCAGCTCAGGTGCAACATCCACCTGGACAGTAATTTGCGGCAAGTTATCGCCACGCATTTTGCGGGCCTGATAAATTCCCGATACCAGCGCCTGACGCGCCTGTGGGGCCTGCTCATTGGCCAACGCGGCTTGCCAGGCTTTCACTGCCTCAGTGTATTGCTGTTGCTCAAACGCATCAATGCCTTTCAGACCCAGGGCTGTGGTATTTTCAGGGTCAGATTCCAAAGATTCATTATAAAGACGGCGAACCTCTGCATTCACTGTACGATCATTCTTCAGAAAAACCACCTGGGCTAACTGAGCCGATATTTGTGCATGGGGACCGGTCATTTCATAAAGCTTTCCATAAGCAGTGACAGCGTCATTCAGTCTGCCGGCTGACAGATAATGACTGCCCAGCAAATACAATGCCTGATCATTGTCAGGCTCTTCCTCTACCCACTGCTCAATGCCTGCTTCCACAGCCTCATAGGAGGCATCGGGGTTTTGCAGTAACTGAACGATTCCCAACTCTGTTTTCGCTCCCAACTGGTTATACAGGATGAACGTCACTACAGGAATAAGGGCGGCTAAACACAGTGCAACGGCCCATCCTGAGCTGGCAAATGCTGGCCTTTTTACATGTTCAGACACTCCGAATCCGGTGTCTCCCAGCAGTTTTCGCTTCAGTTCCGCTTTCTGCTCTTCAGCTTCAGCTTCAAGCAAAACCCCACTGGCGACACACTGTTCGATAGCCACCAGCTGCTCACGATAGCTGTCTACATTTTCCTGTTTTTGATTATCCAGTTTGGCCGCTTCCACCTGCTTCTTATCAATACGAGAGAACAGAGGCAATACCACCACAGCAACGGCAATGACAACCAACCCCGTTACTAACACCCATCCTGTCATGGTTATTGCCTCCCTTTGTTTTTGTCTTTGTTTAAAAGACTATCCAGTGCTTGTTGCTCTTCTGGCGTTAACGGTGCCGTTACCGCTTGCTTTCGAGCAATCTGTCGGTGACCCCTGATGATCATGCCCAGAACCAGTAGTCCCAGAAACAGAAGCACAGCCGGGCCAAACCATAAGACTACTGTCTTTTTATCAAGACGGGGCTTGTATAAAACAAAATCACCGTAACGGGCCAGCATAAAATCAATCACCTGCTGGTCATTGTAACCGGCCAGCAGCATGCGGTGTACTTCCCGCCGAAGGTCCCGGGCAATGGGCGCGTTGGAGTCAGCAATTGACTGATTCTGACATTTTGGACAACGCAGCCCATTGGTCAGTTTAAAAAAACGGGTTTCCTGGTCTTGTGTATCAAAGGTATAGCTATCGATCACTGCAAAAGCGGAAGTGGTTAGCAGTGCAAACAACAGGGCAACCAATGAAGGATAGAAAGACTTCATAAGCTCACCTGCTACCTCGCTGTTCACGCTGTAATTGCTGATAGCGGGGCTTCAGGTCATTGTTCCAGACTTTATCATCAACAATACCCGTATGCTTATAACGAATGACTCCATTACTGTCCATCAGGAAGGTTTCTGGCGCACCATAGACACCCAGGTTAATCCCCAGGGTACCTTCACTGTCGTTAATACTGAACGGGTATGGATCACCCAGTGCTTTTAACCACTTGAGGGCCTGGTCACGGTCATCCCTGTAGTTTATCCCATAAACAGGGACCCCCTGGTCGGCCAACTTCATCAGGAAGGGATGCTCTGCCTTACAGCTGATACACCAGGTTGCCCAGACATTTATCAATGCCACTTTCCCTTTCAGATCCTCAGCTGTGACCATACTTTCAGGGTTTTTAAGTGTCGCCAGAGTGAACTCAGGCAATGATTTGTCCAGTAATGGGGAAGGCAGTGCATCCGTTTTGTCTCGAAATAGCCCTGCGTACAGCAGGACACTTAGCCCCAGAAACAGTATCAACGGTACAAATAACTGCCAGCGCTTCATACGCTTTCTCCTGTAATAGCCTTTGATACCCCATTCGATGATTTGCACCCGTGAGTTAGACGTTGTTTCACTTTTATCCGGTAGCGTTTATCTGTTATAGCCAGCAAGCCACCGAGTGCCATAAATATCGCCCCTAACCAAATCCACCGAACAAAGGGCTTGACGTACACACGTAATGCCCAGCTGCCTGAGCCATCCAGCTTTTCACCCAGTGCTACGTAGAGATCCCGGGTAAAACCGGCGTCTATTGCAGACTCTGTCATAGGCATTCCCTGCGCCTGGAAGATTCTTTTTTCAGGGTGCATAACAGCAACACGTTGATCACCTTTAAACGCGGTTACCGTACCGTAATTCGAATAATAGTTAGGTCCCTTTTTCTGTTGCACACCTTCAAAGCGGAAAGTGTACTGGCCTGAAACAACGGTATCACCCGCACTGACACGAACATCCTTCTGCTCACTGTATCCTGTGCTAATGGCAACACCGACAAAGGTAACCGCCAGCCCCAGGTGGGCAAGGTGCATACCATAGTAGGCAGGATTCAAACGCCTGAGGCCCTTTATCAAGGTGGTATTGCGTGTTTTGTTAACAACATCACGCACCATGGTCAGTGCTATCCAGGCGACCAAACCTATGGCCAGGGCTTCACTGATGATAAAGCTATCGCCATAAAAAAAGCTAAAGGCTACCCCTGCCACAATACTTGCCAATAGTACCCAGCGAACCTGACCGGTCAGCCAACGCATTGAGCCACTTTTCCAGTTCACCAGAACACCGATACCTAGTGCGAATGCTAACAGCATGGCCATAGGCACAAACAGCGCGTTAAAGTACGGTGGACCTACGGAAATCATCCCCATATCCAGGGATTCAAGCAACAAGGGGAAAAGAGTACCAAGCAGTATCGTCGCCGCACTGACGACCAACAGAATATTGTTCAACAGTAACAGTGTTTCTTTTGACAACCCGTTAAAGCTGACACGCCCTTTAACGACTGGTGCCCTGAAAGCGAACAACGTTAATGAACAACCGATAACAACGAGCAGGTAAATCAGAATAAAAAGACCACGCTCAGGATCATTGGCAAAAGCATGCACCGAGGTTAATACGCCAGAGCGTACCAGGAAGGTACCCAGCAGGCTGAGGGAAAACGTAAAGATAGCCAGCAACAGAGTCCAGCTCTTGAATAATCCACGTTTTTCCGTAACAGCCAGTGAGTGCATTAATGCTGTGCCAGCCAGCCAGGGAATCAACGACGCATTTTCAACCGGGTCCCAAAACCACCAGCCACCCCAGCCAAGCTCGTAATAGGCCCACCAGCTACCCAATGCAATACCCAGCGTCAGAAAGCACCAGGCAATGGTCGTCCATGGACGAGCCCAGCGTGCCCAGGCACTGTCGAGTTGCCCACCCAGTAGTGCAGCAATAGCAAAGGCAAAAGCCACAGCAAAGCCCACATACCCCATATACAGCATAGGCGGATGCACAATCAGACCAAAATCCTGCAGCAAGGGATTCAGGTCAACCCCTTCTTTCGGTGGAAACGGCAATAATCGTGCAAAGGGGTTGGAGGTCAGTAGCATAAATAGCAGAAACCCCACAGACACCATGCCCATCACTGTCAGCACTCGGGATGACAGCACCAGGGGTAATTGATGACTTTTTACTGCAACAGCTACCATCCATCCAGCAAGAATTAACACCCACAACAGCAGCGAGCCTTCATGCCCACCCCAGGTAGCACTGAACTTATACTGAACAGGTAGCAAGCTGTTAGCGTTCTGCGCCACATAGGCCAGGGAAAAATCATCATTCAAAAACGCCCAGACCAGACAGGCAAAGGCATAAAAAATCATTAAAAAGTGACCATACGCTAACGGGCGAGCTTGCTTCATCCAGCGGATGTTACCGGTATAACTTCCCACCAGTGGCATGAACGATAGTAGCACGGACAGACATAAGGCCAGTATCAATGCAATTAATCCCGACTCCGCTATCATCTTCCGTACTCCTGCGTTTTTTCCATCACTCCACTTGCCCCCCCTCCGGCATGGGCGTCATCAATGGCTTTTTGAACCTCTGGTGGCATATAATTTTCGTCGTGTTTCGCTAAAATCTGTTCTGCAACAAAATCTCCCTGCTGATTCAACTGACCTAAAGCAATAACGCCCTGCCCCTCCTTAAACAAGTCTGGCAAGATACCGTCGTAATGAACATTGACCTGGGCGGGACCGTCGGTAATGGTAAACTGTACTTTCAGGCTGTCAGGATCACGTTTAACCGATCCCGGCACAATCAGCCCTCCCCCACGAATTTTTTTCGCAATGGGCGCTTCTCCCTGCGCTATCTGTGTTGGTGAGTAGTAATGATTGATGTTTTCACCAAGGGTAAATAAGGCTAACGTAACAGCAGTAGCCACACCTGCCACCAGCAGTAGTACTAACATCAATCGTTGTTTTCTAATCGCATTCATCGTTAATACCCTGCCTGCTCAACCACCCCTGGTTTTTGCACACTTTCCGGCCTGTTTTTCTGCCTGCTTTTCTGCCCATTACAAGTGGCTTTTACTTTCCGTTTTTTGCGGGCATCCAGCATAGCTTGACGCTGTAGTTGCACAACCAGTTTTTTTCGGACAATCACAGGTGTCAATAAGTTATATAAAACAACCAATAACGCCACCCCGTAGGCAGACCACACATAGACGCCATGACCTTCCATGATGATAAAGTCTGATAACGTATTAAAAACCATAACCATACCGAACCCTTGAATTCAGGCTCTCCCCCCCTCCGCTACTGACTCACCAACTGACGTACCCATTCGGTACGCCGTTCACGGGATAAAATTTCTACCCGGAGACGTTTTAAAAAAACCACCACAAAAAACAGGTAAAACCCGACTATAGAGAGCAGCAGTGGTATCAGCATTTCCAGCGCCATGGAAGGCTTTTCTGTCAGGGTTAACGTGGCCCCCTGGTGCAATGTATTCCACCATTGCACAGAGTATTTAATAATGGGAATATTCACGACGCCTACCAATGCAAGAATGGCACAGGCCTTTGCTGCTGCCTGACGGCCCATTGCACTGCGCAGAGCCATCAAACCTATATATAAAAACAGCAGGATCAGCATGGATGTCAGCCGAGCATCCCATACCCACCAGGTGCCCCATGTAGGTTTACCCCAAACGGCACCGGTAAACAGGGCGAGTGCGGTAAATGAAGCCCCAATGGGAGCCAATACAACCTGCGCCATATCCGCCAGTTTCATTTTCCATATCAACTGGATTGCCGCGGCCACGGCAATCATCACATAAATAGCCTGCGCCAGAAAAGCAGAAGGAACATGAATAAAGATGATTCGGTAACTATTTCCCTGTAAATAATCAGGGGGTGCAAAAGCCAGACCCCATACCAGCCCCGTCATTAAAAAGACGACTGTGGCTACAGCAAGCCAGGGCATCCATTTCCCACTGATGTCGTAGAACCATCTGGGTGATCCTAACCTATGAAAAAATGTCCATCGCATTGTTTTGCCTTCAACCCTGATACCCAACATGGGCTCTTAAAAACGTCAACTGTTTACTGTGCCCACACGCTTAAATTCGTCGTATTTTTTTTGCTGTATTTTTTTCAATCGACCACCAGTCTTAATGCCCCTGCTATTGCCAGAGGTGCCAGACAAAGCCCCAGCACAAGAAAAGTCGTTAGCCACAGCAGGTGGCCATTATAAGGCAAGCCATCAGCAGCTGCCTGAATACTGCCTGTACCAAAAATCAATACCGGAATGTACAGGGGTAAAGAGATGAGCGTCATCAGTACGCCACCCTGTTGTATCCTGACGGTTAAAGCTGCACTGATCGCTCCCGCCAAACTGAGCAGCGGCGTACCCAGCAATAAGCTGAATACCATTACCCCTAGTGCTTCAGGGGGCAAAAACAGCATAATGCCTGACAATGGTGCTACCAGCGTCAACAAAAATCCTGTCGTTAACCAGTGCGCCAGCACTTTTGCCAGCACCAGCACCGGCAGAGAGTGAGGTGAGAGCAGCAACTGCTCAAGAGAACCATCCCGCTGATCGCTTTTAAATAACCCGTCCAGCGATAACAGTACTGAAAGCAAAGCACCGACCCAGATAACACCCCCCGAAATAAGAGACAGCGTATGGCTTTCCGGGCTAATGCCTAAGGGGAACAGCGTTGCAACCATCAGAAAAAAAAACAGGGGATTGATGGCCTGTCCGGGCGATCTTATGACACCTTTCAGCTCTTTTTTTAACAGCTCAAAAAACGCCCGGCGAAGGCTAAAGGACCCAGGTAGACGTTGCTCAGTTGTCATAACCACTATCCCCGGAAAATTCCTCCAGTTGCAGTATTTTTAACGCAGACAAGGTCAAAGGTTGATGGCTGGTCAGCAGTGTCATTCCCTGCTGTCTGGCATGATCTGAAATCAACATTTCCAGCCAGGCAACGCCATCAATATCCAGCGCAGTAAAAGGCTCATCCAAAATCCATAACATGGCATCACTGACCAACAGGCTCGCCAGCGCTACCCGACGCCGTTGGCCAGCAGACAAGTGATAACAAGGGAGCGTTTCATAACCTTGCAGGCCGGATCTGGCAAGGGCTTCACTGTACGACAATAATGCGTGTTTACCCGACAGATGGTGCCGCCAGGTTAAGTTTTCCAGGGGGGTCAGTTCTGGCTTTATACCACTGTTATGGCCGAGAAAGGTTGTTGCCAGGCGAAACTCTGCAACACCCTGAGGTAATAGCGTACCACGCCAGTGAATCTTTCCGGAAAAGTCATGAGAAAGCCCGGCCAGGACTTTTAACAGTGTGGTTTTCCCCGCACCGTTTGCCCCTTTAATTTGAAGCGTTTCGCCCGGATTTAGATCAAAAGTGAGATTAGCGAAAAGCACTCTGTCATCTCGCTCAGCCTCTATATCTACAACATTGAGCAAGCCACTATCCCTGCCTGTAAAATGATCTTTATAGAAAAAATCAGTATATCAAATTGTTAAATAAATTATAATTATGTATAAATCACACTACCGTAAACATCTATCCCTTAAAAAGCCTGTCTTGCTCTTATTCAGAAGCCCTCCTGGCCTCATGAAGGTGTGTATCAACAGCAAAAATGCAGTAAAAACAACACGACAAAGACCAGGGGATGACGCTATACAGCCCTCCTGTCAGGATCACTTTCTCCACCAGCCAAAAAGTTAGAAAAAGTTAGAAAAAAAACGTCTGTTTCTCCCCAATCGAAGGAAAATTTTTTTTTATACTGCTTCTGACAAGCACCTTCTGGCATATAATCCCCTAAAGAAAAGCTGACGCTGATCACTTTTACACGGCGGCAAGCGACTATTTTTTCAGCCAGCATGTGAATACTTTTTTCATCAAGCGCCGAACCGTATAAAAAAATAACAGTGGCTCCCTTAACATCTGTCAACAGAAAAGACTCACACCGCACATTCACCGCGTTCAGACCAAACCTTTTCGCAGTTCGAACCAGCCGCCAGCAAAAAACAGGCACAAGCTCTACAGCCGTCACCCTGCATCCCAGAACGCCCTGTAGCCACAAGCTGGTATAGCCACTTCCACCGCCGAACTCAAACACATGGTCATCGGCAGTCACACCAGCGGTGTGCATAATACCCTCCAGTGTCGTCAGTGGCGTTTCGCCGTAAAGCAATGCTGAGTCGTTAGTTTGCCCCTTAGCATAGCGACGACTGCACCGATAGGGACTATCCAGCAAATAACACAATCTGAGCCAACACCAGGGAAGCATGAACCGAGTATATCGTCCGTATCGTTTCAATACCTGATATAACTCAAAAACACCGTGTAGCCTGACACGCACCATCAGGCGAATAAATGACATCAATCCATTGATATGCATTCTCTCCTTCCTCCCCCCCCGACTACCCTGATCTTCTCCAGTTTATTAATGTACAATCTTAGCTATCCCATCAGCCAGGCTTTATGCTGGTGGATAAACACCTGACAGGCTGCAAGGAGTATCAATAATGACCGATAAAACCCCTCGCCTTTACCCTGAAGACCAACAGCGCGTTGATCGCTTTACTCACGAAGGTATCAATGCTGTAGAGCGAAAGCCCTTCCGCCCACTGCGCCTGATGTTTTGGCTGGCAGTGACTATCCTCGCCCTGGGAGTGTTCAGCCAGTTTCTGGGGCAGGCAATGCTTGGCTAGCCCCTTGTCCAGAAAAAAATGGCAATAAAAGTCTATGACCTGATACCCATTGCCTGTTCTAACTACGCTACTGGGCTGGCAATCTGAACGCCAGCCCTGCCTCGCAACAGCCGACTTTACTCATCATTTCCATTGTTCTGACGTCCTGCCTGCCAGGCTCATTATGGTTGTTATACCCATTGTATCTTCTCACTCTGGCAAAAATCATTGCATCATAAGGCTTAGCTTAGCGTTATACCGTCGTTAGAAAAGATGATTGGTATTAGAAAAGACCATTGGTCTAAAAAACTGTGCCTTCTCGTGTCGAACTCATGTTCCATGAGAACAGTGATGGGATAATAACGGGGACGCAGGAAAAAAGCCGCCACCATGGACAGCTTCCAGCAACAACTGCAGCAGCTTATACCAATCGCATTTTCTAACTCTGGCAAAAACCCATGGGCTATAAGGCGTTGCCGGGTGTTATACCGTAGTTTGAAAGGCCGACTGGTATTACCACTTATTTCAGCGTGTTAATAAACGCTGCAAGATGCGCTACAGCCTGTTCAGCATCTTCACCTTCACCAATAATGCTGACTGTCGCACCCTGCACCAGCCCCAGGGTCAGCAACTTAAACAGACTTTTGGCGCTGGCCTGCTTGCCACCTGCCTCCAGCTTGATATCACACTCGAAGCCTTTTGCTTCCTTGACAAATTGTGCTGCCGGACGGGTATGCAGACCATTTTCTGCGGTAATCACAACATCTTTCTTAAACATGCAGTACTCCTGTTTGAACCTGAAAAATGATCAATAAAAGCATTTAACAAAAGCATTTTCCAGATAACATCTTAGGAAAGCTACAATGAAAACTATACCAGCGTCAGCAGCATCAGCATCATCCCCGCGAGCTCACGTTTCGACCATCGTGGTGGATGCCTGCCTTCGCAGAAATGACGGACTGTTGGTATTTTCTGACATGCAGCTACCCTTGTTAATAAGATAAGAAGCAACCTTTGAGACTGCTTCTTATAAGACCGGTATCCTCTCCAGCTCAGTGCATCAAAGCGCTTTAACCCCATTAATTTCACCGGCTATAATCTCAGCCTGAGGGCCAAGAATAACCTGCAGGTTATTGTCACCGAGACGGACAACCCCCTTAGCCCCCATTGCCTTCAAGCCCTGCTCATCCACAAGATCGCCATTGGCCAGTGTCAGACGTAAACGGGTAATGCAGGCTTCAACAGTCACCAGGTTCTCAGCACCGCCGAGCAACGCAATATAGCGTGCAGCCCGCTCACTGCCTTTGACCTTTGCCGTATCATCAACTTCCAGATCATCATCTTCACGGCCGGGTGTTTTCAGGTTGAAAGCTTTGATAGAAAAGTAGAAGACACAAAAGTAAACAGCAGCAAAGACAAGACCAACAAAGATAATGCGCTCTGGATGTGTTGCCAGCCCCCAGTTCAACACAAAGTCAATGGCCCCTCCTGAAAAACCAAAGCCATGCAGAGCGCCAACCCAGTTTGTTACCACCAGAGAGAGTCCTGTCAGCACGGCGTGGATACCATACAGAGCAGGAGCCAGGAACATAAAGGTAAACTCTATGGGTTCAGTCACCCCGGTCAAAAAGGTGGTTAAACCCAGAGACAACAGAACACCTGCCACTTTCATCCGTTTATTTTTCGGTGCAGCCAGGTACATGGCAAACGCTGCTGCTGGCAGGCCAAACATCATGACTGGGTAGAAGCCGGCCATGAAAGTACCCGCGGTGGGGTCACCTGCGAAGAAGCGAGCAATATCACCTGTGACCAGCTCCCCTGCGCTGTTGGTGAACTGACCTAGCCCAAACCAGAAAATAGAGTTCAACACATGGTGCAGACCAACAGGAATCAACGCCCGGTTCAAAACACCGTAGCTGAACTGACCAATGGCACCTGAATTGGAAACAGCATGACCAAAAGCATTAATGCCATTTTGAATGACCGGCCAGACATAACCGGCAATGACAGCAGCAATTAACGCCAGAAGTCCTGTCATAATGGGCACAAGGCGCTTACCACCAAAGAACGCCAGGAAAGCAGGAAGTTCAACTGAATGGAAACGATTATAAGCATGTCCTGCAATAATCCCCGCCACAATACCGCCAAAGAATGACATGTTAATATCAGGATTAATGGTGCCTGCTGCCGCTGTCAGCACGAAGTAGCCAACCGCACCCGACATTGCTGCGGCACCACTGTCACCTTTGGCTAAACCGAGCGCTATCCCCATAGCAAACAGCAAAGGCAGATTGTTAAAAATTGCATTTCCCGCTTCAGCAATAAATGGGATGCCCAGAAGATCAGGCAGCCCCAACCGTAACAGCAGTGCCGCTACAGGCAAGATAGCAATGGGCAGCATAAGCGCTTTGCCCAATCTCTGCATATAACCTAATACATTCACTCGAAGGACTCCTTAACTGTGTGTACAAGCTGCTCTGTTGCAGTTTTTCTCAGCATGATTCAGCTTTGGCTTTAACTTTTCGAATGTTCATTCATACTGAGCACAACCATTGACTGAAAGCGGTTACAGAACAAGGCGAACTCTACCACTTCAGGGGAAAAAAATCTTGATACAGAACAAAAAAGTACTCAAAGAAACAACCCAGTTTCACTATAAACCAAAACCCACCACCTGAAATCGCAGATTATTAACGTTAACTTAAGGCCACAAATAGCCGATCCACCCGCGGTATTAAACAGGCCTTGATTTTACCGGTAACCGGCAAGATCTATCAGTACGATCTCCCTGGTTACTGATCTTCAGGTTTTGCAATAAGAATCAATCAACCCCGTGGTCATCCCCGCAAAGACGGCAATACATTGTCGTACATTATCGTAATGGCTTCCTGCCTCTACAGGAATGGCCACAGAAGCACCGTTAAGGCTGTTCGACAATACTGAAAGCCTCTCATAAGCGCAAGGGAGTGCCAGAGGAGCACCATAAACATGAGAGCAGTATACTCGGGAAAAGCCCTTTACCGGCAAACACCTTCCTGACTGGCAAACACTTTCAAAAAAGACTATTCAACAAACGTATTCAGCAGCCCTTTAATTTCATCTGCCGTCGCCATAGACAGGACTTTATCTGTGAGTATTTCCAGTGTTTTCTGATTCTGGCCCCGGAGCATTTTTTTCACGCGGGGGACAGACGAAGCACTCATACTGAACTCGTCCAGTCCGAGACCTGCCAGCAGCAGCGCTGCCCGCTCATCACCAGCCATCTCGCCACACATACCCGTCCATTTGCCCGCTTCGTGAGAGCAGTCAATCACCCGTTTGATGGCACGAATGACACTCGGTGAATAGTAGTCGTACAAATCAGCAATCATTTCATTGCCGCGATCAACAGCCAGCACATACTGCGTTAAATCATTAGTACCAATACTGAAAAAATCCAACTCGTCGATGAGCAAATCAGCAATCATCACTGCCGCCGGCGTTTCAATCATCACACCAATGTCAATAGTATCATCAAAGGGGTGGTTACCGGCTTTAAGATCTGATTTTACCTCTGTCAGAATGCTTTTTAGTCGACGCACCTCTTCAACAGAGATCACCATAGGGAACATGATTTTCAGATTGCCGTAATGACTGGCACGCAAAATAGCGCGCAGCTGGGTGTTTAAAATCTCAGGCTTGTCAAAACACATTCGAATGGCACGGTAGCCCAGGAAAGGGTTTAGCTCCTGGGGCAAATTCAGATAAGGCAGGTCTTTATCTCCACCAATATCCAGCGTACGAATAATCACCGGCTGCTTATCACCTATGGCTTCGGCAACGCCCTTGTATGCCTGAAACTGCTCAGCTTCCGTCGGCATCTGCGCACGATCCATAAACAGAAACTCAGTCCGGTATAACCCAACACCTTCTGCACCATGACGGACAGCGCCTTCAACATCTTTCAACGTACCGATATTTGCACAAACCGCAAATCGCTTACCGTCAGTGGTTTCACAAGGCAGTGTTTTCAACTGGGCGAGGGCTTTCTTTTCTGCTTCCAAATCCACCTGCAAGCGATGATATTGCTCAAGCGTTTGTGCATCGGGATTCACCAGTACTTTGTTATTCACCGCATCCAGCACAATGTGATCACCATTAACAATGCGATCCGTAGCCATCTTCGCACCGACAATCGCCGGCAGCTCAAGGGAACGCGCCATAATCGCTGAATGGGACGTACGACCTCCAGTATTGGTAACAAATCCCTCCACCTTATCAAGGTCAATTTGTGAGGTTTCAGAAGGTGTCAGGTCATCAGCCACAATAATCGTGCCTTTGGTCACATCTTCCAGCGACACCATGGCAATCCCCAGCAGGTTTTTCAGCAATCGACGCCCCACATCTTTAATGTCTGCAACCCGTTCTCGAAGATACGGATCATTAAGTTCTTCAAGCATAGCCACATTGGTATTGATCACAGCATTCAATGCTGCATCGGCCGGTTTGAGATTACGAATGGCTGCCAGAACTTCCTCTTCCAGCTCCTCATCGGTCGCCACGAGAATATGGCCTTCAAAAACCTCTGCTTCTTCTTTACCCAGTTTTATTACTGCTTTATCCCGAATTGCCTCGAGCTGTTCGACCGACTGGCTTCTGGCGACTTCAAAGCGCGCAATTTCCGACTCAACTTCTGATGAGTCAAGCACTCCATCACTAATATGAATGTCTACCTCATTCAGAACAAAGGCTTTGCCAATGGCTACGCCAGAGGATGCAATAATGCCTGAAAACATACTTTTACCCATTAAAAAGTGTCAGTAATAATCCAGTGTAACCTGTGGACAAAAACACACTGGACCGGAATAATCGTCTATTTTCTGAACGAAAAACGCGGTATTTTTACACTAAATCTACCCCGGTTTCACGCAATAGCCTATTTCAGAAGTCTCTTAATGGATTCCGGGGAGCTAATCTCCAAAAGACCGGATAAGGCAGCTTTGCCACGCTTTCCAATGTTATGCAAACATTCAAAGCACCCTGAATACAGCGAGAGTTCCTCTTGAGACAGGCCCCGGTGATGACGTAACCATGAGCGAAGCTGTGACCAGACCCCTCCATCGTATTCACATGAACGTCGTGGAAGCCATCGTCGTCTTCATCCCGAGCAGACTCTCCACTGCTGTGACAGACAGACTTATGCCCACAGCCCCACTCTTTCAGTTTACTGTCAATGACGTACTCATCGGTGTACACCCATGTGTCCGGCGCTATGGTTGATGTGATGAGCAGCTTTATTGTGACTTGTTTCACATTGACAAGCATGGGAATAACGACCTGTCCACTGCACTGGATCATACCAAAGATAACCAGAGATAGTTGTTGAGTCATGTTCTGAACATCCCTGAGATTCAGATCAAGCTCTTGTGCAATCTGGCTGTTCCATATAGTCAGTGACATCAGATACAGACATCTGATCCGAATTTTTAGTGGTTGGTGATAACCAGCAAAGACGCAGAGGGTAAGGTCATGGAATTCACGGCTACACCTTTTGCAGAAAGCTTCATAATAGTTAAGCTGTTTTACACTGGATTACCTGCTACCTGTAGTCGTGAAAACCGAATACGTGCCAGCTCCCCGGAACCCGTTAAGTGCCTTTCATAAGACAAAATCAGTCTCTAAGATCCATTTATCGCACAATACAGCAGGAGCAGGATTTTAAGACGGTTTCCAGGACTCAGGGTAGCGGCATTTCAGAAAATACCAGCAGTCCGTCACTCCCGGAAAGAGGGGAATGACAACAAGGGAGACAGACGCTGAAACCCACTCATGCCAACGTTGTTCACTTATTTTCATGGAGAATGTCCGGACACCTTGCTCCCGGATTTGCCTGTATGCTCAAAGCACGTTGAATGGCACTCCTTCCTGATGGGTATCCCTTTGCCTTCCGTCTTGAAAAACCCTTATTGCCTCTCCATGTAAATGGTGTATAAACTCCTCTCACCAAACAATCACGGCAATGGTAGGGTGTTCTTATTCTTGAGGATCACCATTATTTATTGCCGACTATCGATTTTGATAGCACTGAAAACAGGATGTGCCTTATGTCTGGAAAGATCCTCCATGCTGTAAAGCCCGGTGTAATTTCCGGTGATGATGTTCAAAAAGTCTTTGAAATAGCCAAAGAAAATCAGTTTGCATTGCCTGCGGTTAACTGTATTAATACCGACTCCGTCAATGCCGCCCTCGAAGCCGCTGCCAAGGTTAAAGCCCCGATTATCATTCAGTTTTCCAATGGCGGCGCCGGCTTTTTCTCCGGGAAAGGTCTGAAGCTCGACGGCCAGCAAAGCCAGATTATCGGGGCCATCGCGGGTGCTAAATACGTTCATGCTGTTGCCGAGACATACGGTATACCGGTGATTCTGCACACGGATCACGCAGCCAGGAAACTACTCCCCTGGATTGACGGCCTGCTTGATGAAGGCGAGCGCTTCTTTGAACAGACTGGCAAACCTTTATTCAGCTCCCATATGATTGATTTATCTGAAGAGCCTTTGACAGAAAATATTGATACCTGTGCCACCTATCTGAAGCGAATGGCACGCATCAATATGACCCTGGAAATTGAACTGGGCTGTACAGGAGGCGAGGAAGACGGTATTGATAATACCAATATGGATTCCTCTCTGCTGTATACACAACCTGAAGATGTGGCCTTCGCCTACGAGAAACTCAGTGCCATCAGTCATCGGTTTACTATTGCCGCTTCCTTTGGTAACGTGCACGGTGTTTATAAGCCCGGCAATGTCGTACTAACCCCGAAGATTCTGGATAACTCCCAGAAATATGTGTCCGAAAAATTCAACCTGCCGGCTAAATCCCTGAATTTTGTGTTCCATGGCGGTTCCGGCTCCACTCTGGAAGAAATCCGTGAGTCCGTTGACTACGGCGTCATCAAAATGAACATCGACACTGACACCCAGTGGGCCACCTGGAACGGTGTACGCAACTACTACACCCGTCACCAGGATTACCTGCAGGGGCAAATTGGCAACCCAAAAGGGGAAGATCAGCCTAACAAGAAATTCTATGACCCACGCGCGTGGTTGCGTGCTGGTCAAAATAGCATGAGTGCCCGCCTTGAACAGGCTTTTACTGACCTGAATGCTGTAGATGTCCTTTAATCTTGACCAACGCCCCTGGTGATAATCAGGGGTTTACGCCAGGCATTTTCAAAGTGCCAGCTCTCCGGGAAACCCACTGGGATAGAAATATAGCAGCAATGAATATCAAAACCGCCGGGCTGGCGGGGGGCTAGCCTGTGGAGCCACCGGAACGGGAATGGCGGCCTGATCACTATCCAGGGAAAGCGTGATGAAGCAGGAGAGCCTGTTGGGTGACTAACAGAGTCCTCCACCGGAATCAGGTGAGGAAGGAGGTCAACATCGCAGAATAAATAACCAGGTGGAGTTCTCCTCTTTGCCCTTGACTGGTATGATAACGGTTAATATTTCTGGTAGAGGACTAAATCTGTGGCTCATACCCTGCTACATTCATTTTTTCCCAGTGGATGTAAAATTCAAAATCACAAATTCAGCCCACTGCCCCATTTTTTAATCATTAATCGGGCTGATAAATACCACAGTGTCACGCCTTGTCAGCGCGGGAGAATCAATGAGTACTGTAGAAACTGTAACCCCTACCCCTATACTGTTGACAGATAATGCTGCAGCAAAAGTAAAGTCGCTTATTGAAGAAGAAGAAAAAGAAGAAAAAGAAAAAGAAGAAAAAGAAAAAGAAGAAAAAGAGGAAAAAGAAGAAAAAGAAAGCCGTCACCTTAAGCTACGTGTCTATGTTACTGGCGGTGGTTGCTCAGGTTTTCAATATGGTTTTACCTTCGATGATAATGTCGCTGAGGACGATACTGTGATCAGCAATGATGGGGCCCAACTGGTTGTCGACTCTCTGAGCTACCAGTATCTGGCAGGGGCACAAATCGACTACGAAGAAGGCCTTCAGGGGTCCCGTTTTCTGGTGAAAAACCCCAATGCCAAATCAACCTGTGGGTGTGGGTCTTCATTTTCCCTTTAAAGCTAAAGAGTCATACCCATGGTCTTTTCTAACCACCGTAGTGAGCATGACAAACTGACCACAGAACAGTAGAAATGATGAGTAAAGCCTGCTATTGTGAGGCGTTTCAACGCGCCAGGTTAGCGTTCAGACTGCCAACGCAATATCGCAGTTAGAAAAGCCGATTGGTATCAGGAGGCTATACCCACGACAAGGGGGCCTCCTTTAGGCCCCACCAGCGTTCACAAGCCCCGTTTATACCGGATAAATGCCACCCAGGACTCTCTCTCCCTTCGCACCGGTCACCGCTGGCAGATTCCCTGGCTGCCTGTATAAGCCTTGTTTTGCCAACCATGCAAATGCAACAGCCTCGACCCATTCAGGTTCAATGCCCAGTGCCTGAGAGGTACTGACAGGGATTTCCTTCAGCGCAGTAGCCAACCCCTCCATTAATGCCTTATTATGAGCGCCTCCACCACAAATGTAGAGGCTCTGTGTATGTGAGGCGTACTCCCTGACAGCTCTGGCAATAGTCTCTGCCGTCAACTGACATAAGGTTGCTTGTACATCAACAGGTCTGAGGTCCGGAAAATGTTTCAGCTGACGTGCCAGCCAGTCTGGGTTAAATAGCTCGCGCCCTGTACTTTTCGGTGGTGCAGCCTGAAAGAAAGACTCACCCATCATAATGTTCAGCAGCTTATGATGGCTATGTCCTGATGCTGCCCACAACCCTCCACGATCGAACGGCATCCCCTTATGCTTATGGCACCAATAATCCAGCAACACATTCCCAGGCCCGGTATCAAAGCCTGTTACCGTTTTTTTACAGCCACCGGGCAATATGGAAATATTGCTTATTCCTCCAATATTCACAATGGTGCGAGATTCACTGGTACTGGAAAAGACCGCTTGATGAAAAGCCGGAACCAACGGCGCACCTTGCCCCCCTGCCGCCATATCCCTGCGACGAAAGTCTGCCACCACGGTAATCTGCGTTAACTCTGAAATAAGGTTAGGGTCTCCCACCTGCAAGGTATAACCGCTGTCCGGTAAATGTCTGACAGTCTGACCATGGCTGCCTATGGCACGTATCCCTTTGGGCTTTTCTCCCGACATGACCAAAAGCTCATTGACAACTTTGGCAGACAGTTCTGCAACCCCTTTGTCGACGAAGGCCAGCGACTCAATTTCATTATCCGACGGACTGCAAAGGCCCAGTATGCTGCGACGAAGATTATCATCTATGGGGACAGAGTGATGTGCCAGCAGGCGGGGACTGTCTTTGTCAAAAGAGACCAGAGCCCCATCCATAGCATCCAGGCTGGTGCCAGACATCAAACCAATATATTTTTCTTCCATGGCTATCCGCTATAACAAGTAGTAAAACTCATCGCCTCTTCTAACGACGCTATTATGCTGACCGTCTCAAGTCTGACCATAACGGCTCTGCCCTTATAATTTGCCAAAAAGAAACAATGACTGTAAATGATTATTTTATAAAGACTAAACGCAGAATTGTGCCTCTTTACCAAAAGTGCGGAAAGCCCCGTACTTTTAGTGCGGGGATTAATAGCACACCAGCCTTCAGGCTGGCAGTACTCGGTACATTTGTCTTTACTGTGTGAAACTGTTTCTGTAAAATGTTGGTATGAATACGAAACGTGCCTATAAATACAGAGTCTATCCAAGTGCAGAGCAGAAGACACTCCTCGCTCAGTCATTCGGATGTGCACGATTTGTATACAACAACACACTGCGCTTTCGCACAGATGCCTACTACAATGATGGTGAAAGCATCTCTCATTCAAAAGCTGAAAAGCGGCTGGTTTCTCTTAAGAAAGAATTTCCTTTTCTGAAAGATGTGTCTAGTGCCGGAAAGCGCTGATATACATACAAGCAAAAACATGTTTTGATTCGCACCCCTTTTTTTAACAGCAGTAGCACGGATGCCATCAAAGCATACCCAGCAGATCATTTTGTCAGAGCAGGAACGTAGTGACCTGGAGCTTCTTGTTCGCCAGCGGAAAAGTGCTCAATCCATAGTGCTCAGGGCTAAAATCATATTGGCTGGTGCAGAAGGGAAAAGTCTTCTCGGGACAACAAAAGAACTCAAGTGTAACCGTGAAACCGTCACACGCTGGCGGAAGCATTGGGTTGAACGTAGTGATGAACTGCCTGTTTTGGAAAAACTAAAAGAAGCGCCTCGCCCCGGTGCAAAACCCAAGTTTACCGAAGAGCAAATTTGCCTGATTGTCGCTATGTCCTGTGACAAGCCTGAAGAGCATGGTTATCCATTCAGTCACTGGTCAGAAAGCTCGCTGGCTATGGCGGCTCAGGATAAAGGTATTGTCCCATCAATCTCACAGAGACAGGTGGGGCGTTTTTTAAAATCAGGCCGATATTCGTCCCGATAAAGTGAAGGGCTGGGTAGACACCCCAAGGGATGAAGACTTCGAAATACATAGCGCTGACGTCTGCGACACCTATCGTCAAGCTATTGAACGTGCTGAGCAGGGAATTCGTACAATATCCTTTGATGAAAAAACGGGCATGCAGGCATTAGAGCCATTGACAGGGGGAAAGCCTGTCAAGCCGGGCTATATTGAAAAACGTGAGTTTGAGTATAAGCGCCATGGAACTCAGGCCCTGCTGGCTGGGATGGATGTCGTGACAGGCAAGATCATTCCCCTTGTAAGGGATACACGGAAAGAACAGGACTTCGCCGACTGGCTTGATAATACGCTGGAAAGTGACCCTGCCGCAACGGGCTGGCATTTTGTCATGGATCGCCTTAATACCCATATGTCAGAAGCCGCAGTTAAGGCAGTAGCCAGGGTTGAGGGTACAACGGAAAAAGAGCTGGGTCTAAAAGGGAAAACCGGCATCCTCAAGAATATGAAAACACGGGCAGCCTACCTGAGTGATATATCCCACAAGATTGTGTTTCACTATACCCCGAAGCATGCATCGTGGCTAAACCAGATAGAGATATGGTTTTCTATTTTGGTGAGACGCTTTCTGAAACGAAACAGCTTTACGTCAACAGAAGATCTTAAGGTACGCCTTCATCAGTTCATGGACTTCTTCAACGAGAAAATGGCCAAGCCTTTTAAGTGGACTTACAAAGGCCGACCATTGCAAGTGTGATATTGTATGGGGATTAGCGCTTAGGGGCACTAGTGTGGTTCTTCAGCAGTGTCTGCGAGATCAACAGGAAGCATTCAAGAATTTCTGGGCTGGCAGAGCCAAATACCCAAAATTCAAGAAGAGGAATGCAAGGCAAAGTATTCGATTAACAAAGTCTGCATTCAGCATGAAAGACAGGCAGTTGTTCATCGCCAAAAGCAGGGAGCCACTGTCCATTAAGTGGAGCAGAAAACTCTCATCAGCACCTTACAGTATCACGATCAGCAAGGATCGTGCAGGCCGGTACTTTGTATCCATGCTGTGCGAGTTTGAAGCTAAACCAATGCCCATTAGTAATAAAACAGTGGGTATTGATTTAGGTTTGAAAGACTTGTTCATCACGTCAGACGGCGAAAAATCCGGTAATCCAAGGCATACCAAACGCTACGAGCAAAAGCTCGCCTACTTTCAGCGTAGGCTGGCTAAAAAGCAGAAAGGGAACAACAACCGAGATAAAGCAAGGCTCAACGTTGCACGCCTGCACGCAAAAATAGCTAATTGCCGGATGGATGCTACCCACAAAGCATCCCGCAAACTCATTAACGAAAACCAAGTTGTTTGTGTCGAAGATTTGGCTGTGAAAAACATGATCAAAAACCCAAAGCTGGCAAAGCATATAGCCGATGCTAACTGGGGTGAATTTGTCCGACAGTTGCAGTACAAGGCTGAATGGGCGCGGAGGCAGGTCGTTCAGATAGACCGATTCTTCCCAAGTTCAAAGCGTTGTCCTGGCTGCGGATATATCAACGAAAGTATGCCGCTATCAATCCGTGAATGGGACTGTCCAGAGTGCAATACCCATTGGGACAGAGACATGGCAGCAGCATTGAATATCAAAACCGCTGGGCTGGCGGGGTTAGCCTGTGGAGCGACTGGAACGGGGATGGCTGCGTAAGCAACCATCCAGGGAAGGCGTGTTGAAACAGGAAACCTGATTGGTGACGATTAGGAATCCTCGTCCTTTAGGGCGAGGAGGATGTCAAAGCGCAACTGACAATAATACACTTTATGTGGAAGTTGTTCAGATATACCTATTGTACAAGAGCATACAAATACTGATCAAAAAACCGACCATCCTTATAACAGTGCTTATGAAGAATGCCCTCCAATTTAAAACCACATTTCTCTAAAACAGCACAGGAGCCTTTATTGTACTCAACAACGTCAGCATAAATCCTTACCAAATCAAAATTCTCAAAGGCATACTCCGTTACAAATTTCAATGCCTTTGACATAACACCTTTTCCCCAGTGATCTTCTGACAACCAGTAACCTATTTCTGCTGTAAACCGGTAGACATCTGTCTGATATACAAACCCGATCTCTCCAACTGCTTCATCATGGAAAGCAATAACAAAGCGGGTTTTTGGTTCATGCTCTTTTACATACTGAATCCAAACACGTGCATGCTCTAAAGTGTAGGGATGAGGAAAACTGTCACGAAGGTTTTTTTCAATATTTTTATTATCTGCATGCCTAGCAATAGCGATTGCATCACCATATAAGAAAGATCGTAGACAATAGCCATTACCCAACTCAAAACGCATAACGCCTTCCTGATACTCCGTTGTCAAAATTAATTATGACCCTTTTTTCATTTTATCCATGGCCTCTTGCACGACAGCTTTAGCCTGATCCTGACACTCCTTCATCATTTTGGGGTCTTCATCAGGCGCAACTCGCCACTCAATAATCCGCTTTGCCAGCTTACGAGCCATTACCCCGACTAAATCATCAAGATAAGACTCATCGAGCATACCAATGGGCATAAAACGCAGGTGAACCAAAAGTTGTTCCTGATGCCCATCTTCTTTCATATGGATAGCAAAATCTCCAGGATCCGTTGTACTTTGGCTAATAGTCAGCGTAAAATGTTCACCACTCATGGCTATCTCTCCATTCTCCTTACTCTGTTGTCGGCGACGTCATAAGGCTCTTTATTGGAATAACCCAGTCCTCCCCACTAGAATAAAAAAGACTATAGATAAGGAAATCAAAAATGAGTCTGATCACTGCCAAAAATACTGAAAACCTTGAGCCTTCCTCTTCAACGCTATCGCCAGTAAAAGCCCCTGAGGCAGTTGATGCAATGGCTGCCGACCGGTTTTCTCAGCTTGTTAACCCTGAAGATGCAGCAGCTTCTGAAAGCAAGCTGGATAAAAGTACTGAAGAAGAGCCAACACTTGCTGATATCCAACAACGGTTTATTGACACAATCTTTCGGACAAGCTTCAATAAAACCATTGAACGAGCAAGAGAAATGACAAAAGAGATGAAAGAGTAAGAAAAACGACACATTATAGAAAATATCACCGCAATATCATCCATACAAAAATCGCTATAATTATGACACTTAAATCGAACTATTCTTGAAAAGTGTCATAACACTCTCTAAAAATAAAAGATAAAAGATAAAAGATAAAAGATAAAAGATAAAAGGTGTAAAGCAGCTATGGATCGACCCAACAATATCACCCCTTTACACACAGCAACCTATACAAACCTCAATAATACAAATCTCAATAAAGCTCAGTCATTCCTTATTAACCTGATGGAAGAACACATTTTAAATAACATTTCGGCATCACTGATTGATATTCAAAAAAGACTATTAAAACTATCCAGTCAAGCGACTAACAATAATCAGGAATTACTGTTATCCGAGGTACGACTGTTATTAAAAGAAAGAACAACATTTATCGAAAAATCCTTCAAAAAAAATCTGGAAGATATATCTCAAGAAAAAAAAGAAGGTCCATTGCAACTATTAGAAAACAAAGATTTAGAAAGGCAAATAATTACACATAACGCCTCAAAAGCATTAACTGACTCACGGTCATTATCATTACTTGAAGTTATAAGTAATCGCCTGAAATATCATCATAATTTATACCAACTTATTTGCCCTGTTCATATATGCTCCTGTTTCGAAAAAACCATTTCTGATTTATCCCTATCCACAGAGATGGAAGATATATGCCTTCAAGCATTTAGTCATTCCATGCAACCACATATAGTAACACTCTATGAAAATGCCGATAAATTCCTTGAAAATTCCGGATTCCCGATTTTAGCCACCGCCGCTAAAGATGAAATAAAGGCATATGGGGATGAAATTAATGAGAATAAATTGCTGGATAATCTCACAAATAAAGTTATAGAGAAATCCAGGTATGGTCTTGCTAACCAAAATATGTATTCAGACAATAACTCCCCCTTGCTAACGCCTGCTGATTTAGAAATAACACTATCCATTATACAAGTTGAACTATTGACAAAACTTGACTCTATTGAAGATCTTTCTGAATCAATCAAGACTTCACTGGAGCACCAGGGTGTTCATCAAAAATTATCCAGACGTCACCAGGATCTGATAAATCTTGTAGGCATGCTATTTGAGTTTATTCTCGACGATCATCAGCTGCATAATGACATTCGCAAGCTCATTGCCCTGCTACAGATACCGTTACTGAAACTGGCTATTTTTGACACGACTTTTTTATCTGACAGACACCATCCTGCCAGGGATCTACTCAACGAAATGATAGCTGCCGGTATGGCTTATAGTGGTGAAACATTGCAGGATAAAACACTTATGCAGCTAATCGATCACACAGTAAGAATGATTATCTCCTACGCTAATGATGACAATATCTTCACTCTATCTCTGGATCGTTTTCGTAATGAGCTAAAGGCACTCAATACCGCCAGTAACAAACCACTTCCCCACAGGGCATCGCCTGAAGTAACAGTTTTCAAAGCCCAGGATGACAAAAGTAAAAACTTACTCGGGAAGGTCCAGCCACCAGCAGAAGATACGTCAACCCTGACTATGATCAGTGATACTAACCACACCCTTGAAGAAATTATTCTTGAGAGTGGCACCAGAAAGCTTGAGCCTTTTCCATTACCTGACTCAGATGAAATCAACATAAAAACGTTTCAACCTGTTGCTGGCCTGGCTGAAAATCAATGGGTAGAGTTTATCGGTGAATCAGATAAATCCCTTCGTTGTAAGCTCTCTGACATTGATACCTTGCATAACCGCTACACATTTATTAACAGCTCGGGTATGAAAGTCACTGAAAAAAGCAGCGAAGAGTTACAAGCAGACTTTGAAAAAGGCACATTAAAAATTTTAGATGACAGCCCACTGTTTGATCGCGCACTACAAAATGTCATCAATAAATTCTTACGTTACTGACAATCAGCATCTATTGAGGATAAAAACCCATGTTTAACCCCAAAAAACTGGAGGAAATCACAGGCGGCAATACCAAACTGACACAGAGTATTTTCTCTGAATTCATTATAATTACTACTGAAGACTTGAGGCGCCTGCAACAGGCAATCAACAGTAATAACCCGGTAATCATAGCCAGTTTAGCTCACAGAATAAAAGGCGCAGCTGCTGCCATAGGTGCAACCCATCTGCACGAACAGGCACATTGCATGGAGCAGGCCAACAGCGGATATCAAGCACTTTTTGACGAACTTCAAACTCGCTTTCAATCCCTTCATTCAGCACTGTCTGACATGCAATAATACCATCGTCGTTCTGCTAACCTGATACCCACCATTGCCTATTCTAACGACATTCTAACGACATTCTAACGACACTACTGCGCTGGCAATCTGAACGCCAGACCTGCGCTGAAACGCTTGACAATAGCGGGTTTTATTGGTCATTTCTACTATTCTGACGTCCCCGTTGCCATGCTCATTACGGCAGTTAAAAAAGACCATTGGACCATTGGTATTATGAGTCTGTCCTTAAAATACACTTACCCACTAATTGAGGCATGTCACTGAAAAACGACTGACAGGTGAGATGATTTCTTCTTGAGCAGCGATTGTCTGAAGCTCCCATTCGTTTCGATGCAGCGTTTCTTTCAGAATGCCATAACAAGCATTGTTGCAATGCTGAAATGCATCCATGGGAGTCCAGCCCTTTAGCAAACCTCCGGTAAATAATGCTGAAATAAGGTCTCCGACACCTACAGGCTGTCGGACAAATTCCAGATGTGGACGTTGGGCCAGATAGTAGTTTTCACCAACCGCAAGCATCATGGAAAAACTGGATGACGAAAGGCTGTGCAGATGCTTAACCAGAACCATGTCAGGCCCTTTGCTTAAAGCAACCTTGCAGGCATGTATAGCATCTTCCAGAGAATCAATAACCACACCTGTAAATTGGCTCAGCTCAAACTGGTTAGGCACTATAACATCAGCTAATGGCATAGCTTTATGGATTAAAGCTTCTGCAACGCCAGCAGACACAATACACCCCTTTTCAGGAGAGCCCATCACAGGATCGCAAACATAAAGTGCTTCAGGGTTTTTCTGTTTCACCAAAGACACTGTATCCATCACTGCCTGACATTGGTCAGCATTGCCCAGATAGCCAGAAATGACAGCCTGACAACCCTTGAGTACATGAATTGCGTCGAGTCCACTGACCAGATCCGAAATGGTCTCTGCCTTAAATGCACTTCCTCTCCACCCCTGAGAGTACTGAGTGTGGTTTGAAAACTGGACCGTATGTAACGGCCAGACTTCAAACCCCATACGCTGCAAAGGAAAAACAGCAGAACTATTGCCAGCATGACCAAAAACGACATGTGACTGAATTGATAAAACGCCTTGCATCTACATTCCTTATTATGCACTAAAATCAGCAACAATCCGGCGAACTTCATCAGCAATTTCAGCATTCAAATATTGCCTGGTGAGTTTGGCGAAATCGCTGCAATTCTGTTCAATCAGTATTTTTTTAATTCTCAGTACCAAAGGTAACGACTCATCCAGCCCCATGCCCACCGATATAAGTACCGCCTGCTCATCACCGGCAAATTTCCAATACACTCCCGTTTACTTACCAGCAGAACAGGATACATCAATGACTGACCTGATTACCCTTAATGACCTTTAATGGAAGCTTTGCTTACAGCTTCTGCACAGATAGCGTTGTGTGCTTCTGTGTGTGCCTCTGAAGGTGTTTTACCGTTTTTCACAACGCCATCGGCGGTATCACAGTGAACACATGAAACGTTAATGACAGCCATAGGAAAAATGGACAGGATAGCAGTACAGCCGGTCTATTGAGTATACGCAATCAACGTATCTGATTCATGACCCGGGAAACACTGGTATCGTTTCTTTAGACGCTACTGGGAGCATCGGGTAATTGGCTGGAACAAAAAATTATTACCAGGTTGGATATCATCGGCCAACAGATTGTTGGGAATCGACCAGGCAGATCGGAACCAGGAGCCGTTAAGAAGCGACCAAAACCTCATAAAAAACGCCAACAGCGGAGATCACAGGCACGCAGGCTCAAGGAATACCAGGGGAAATGAGCTTAAGTTCAGTGCCGTTGCATTTAGGCCCCCTTTAGAAGTTGTCCGATTTTTGGTAGCACCTGACAGTGATTATTATGCTGCATCATCAAAAGCTCATAGCTATCAATGATGGCCGTGGACATGGGGGCGTACATGGGGGCGTACATGGGGGCGTAATAGTTGTGTAGAAGTATTGCGAAAATGTGGCCTGAATTGATTCTGCCGACAACCTGAGCCAATTGCTCCCAGATCGGATGCCATGCGAACTTGCTCCAGTGTCAGGGATTCACTGTGATTAAGCAGCGCTTTTGTGGTTTTTAACTGCCTTCTGCTCGAACGGCGATTGCAGGAGCCATCAGACCTGCGGGGTGCAAAAAAACCATCGGCATACAGGTAACTGGCGTCGTCATCATCATCGTCATCTAAAGCCTTTTGACGGTTTTTTTGTTCGGCAGCCGGTATTTTTGCCTGTTCGGGTAAAGGGTTTCCTTCCCGATCGTAACCTGTCCGGGACCCCATCAAGCCAGTTGCAATATCAACATGACAATATCAACATGACCTATCCAGGGCCTGTTGCATACAGGTTAACCGTTGTAGCAGGGACTCTCGCTCGCGGTGTAAAGCATCAAGGGTGTTTGAAGCATAATCAGGGTATCCCATGAGTCCCTGTTGTGCCAGGAGGTAACTTTCCTGCCACTCAATATGGCTAAGTGCGGTGATATAATGATCAAACTCCCTCATGATATCACCATAGGTCACCGGGGTTGCTCCAGGCACTTCCTGATTAGCAGGAAAAATGCGGCGTGCGAGCAGTGTTTGACAGGGCAACATAATCAGTAGGAAAAAAAGGACAACAGGCCTTATAAATTTCACGATCACCTCTGGCATTTTGAAAATCTTCCCAAAGGTAGGCTCTGATCAGGATATTATCACTAACCGATGGGTCAGTAGAACCAACCATTTTCTGTAGGTGAATTGCCTTACCCTCCAAAAGTGCAGACTACTGTTTATATTTATCTTATGTTTATCTTATTCTTATGTTTGTCGAGATTTTTGTTGAATCTACATGCTGATTATCAGCACAGGTCTCTGCAATACGTATTCAAAAGGCTTATAAGAAAATAATGCGATTAAAAGCCATCAAACAATGGCAGATTGTCCTGTTTATTCACGCATTATCCATACCATTATCCATGCATTGATGGATTGAACAGGTTGCACAGATTGATCCATCGGGGATTGTTTCGGAAACGACGGCTTTTCTATTACCCCAAATCCTGTGTAAACTCGTAAGGGTTGGGGGTTATTCCCCGGGCACGACGTAGCATGGCGATTGCGAAGGAGGTTTCACGTAAAGCCGCTGGCCAGTCAAGCAACGGAACAGGGTGCCACCACTTTTACAGAGTAAGCGGTGGGTACGATCATTCGTTCACCAGCAATGCGATGAGATGAGCTTAAGGAAACAATGCGCCTAAAATCCATAAAACTGGCTGGATTCAAATCTTTTGTCGATCCGACAACCGTAGACTTCCCATCCAATATGTGCGGGGTAGTTGGTCCTAACGGGTGTGGCAAATCCAATATTATTGATGCCGCACGCTGGGTAATGGGAGAGTCCTCTGCCAAACACCTGCGCGGTGAGTCCATGACGGACGTTATTTTCAAAGGTTCTAATAACCGCAAGCCTGCCGGGCAGGCCACGGTTGAATTGATGTTTGATAATAATGAAGGCAAAGTGACCGGTGAATACGCTGCCTACAGTGAGATCTCCATCAAGCGAAAGCTGACTTCCGATGCAAAAAACACCTATTACCTGAATGGGAATAAATGTCGCCGTCGAGATATTATGGATATTTTCCTGGGTACAGGGCTTGGACCACGCAGCTATGCCATCATCAGCCAGGGCATTGTTTCCAACCTGATTGAGTCCAAGCCTGAAGAGCTTCGTGTGTTTATTGAAGAAGCCGCCGGCATCTCCAAATACAAGGAGCGCCGGCGAGAAACGGAAAACCGCATCCGTCGAACCAACGAAAACCTTGAGCGTTTAACAGACCTTCGGGATGAATTAGGACGCCAGCTTGGTCACTTACAACGCCAGGCGGAAGCTGCCGAAAAATACAAAATGTATCGGGAAGAGGAGCGCCTTAAAAAAGCCCAGTTATCGGCCTTACGCTGGAAAGCCATTGATCAGGGAGCCCAGTCTCAGGAACAGACCATCCGTGAGCTGGAGGTCAGGTTTGAAGCGGCTGTCAGTGAGCAGCGGGCAGCTGATGCCAGGGTGGAAGAGGATCGCCTGTTGCAGACGGCTCTCAGTGACGCCTTTCACGAAACGCAGTCAAAATACTACGGTACCGGGAATGACGTTACGCGCCTTGAAGAAACCCTGCGCCATCAGGAAGAGCGCGCAAGGGAGCTATCCAGTGATCTTGAGCAGGTTGAGCAGAGCTGGCAGGAAGCAAAGGAGCAGCTCGCGGAGGATCAACAGCAACTGGAAATACTTCATGAAGAGCTCATTGAGATTGAGCCGGAGCTGGCGCTACTACAGGTGCAGGAAGATACCTCAGGGGATTCTCTGGCACAGGCAGAAGAGGCCATGCACCAATGGCAGCAGGAATGGGATCATTTTAACCAGCGTTCCCAGGAACCGCGGCGTGTGGCCGAAGTGGAACAATCCCGTATTCAGCATGCCGAACAGGTGCTCGGACGCCTCCTTGAGCGTGAGACACGGCTAAAAGAAGAATTGGGTACCCTCGGGGACGGTGACGACCAGGAAGCCCTGGAAATACTGTCTGAGCGACTGACAGAACTGGAAATGACACGGGAAATGGTGGAAGATCGTCTGGATGATGTGACTGGAAGTATTGAAGTCCACAGACGTGAGTTACAGTCTTCACTCCGTGAACTCGATCTCGGTAAAACCGAGCTCAATACTGCCCGTGGTCGTCAAGCATCACTGGAGGCACTGAAGCAGGCTGCCATCGGTCAGGATACCGGCACACTGAACTGGATTGAAGACCATCATCTGATGGAAAACCCGCGTCTTGCCGATGGGCTGAAGGTAGACAGTGGCTGGGAAACAGCCGTGGAAACAGCCTTGGGTGACGCACTGCAAGCCGTTTGTGTGGATCAGTTTGATTCTGTTGCCGGCTTACTGGATCGTCTCGAGCAGGGGGCGCTGGTATTAATGGACAGCCAGGCCAGTCATTCAATATTGCCAGCCACGCTTTCAGGTTTGCCCCTGCTGGCAGAAAAAGTGCAGGCCGGGCTTTCAGGCAATGCCATGCTGCAGGGCGTCTATGCAGCGGCCACACTGACAGAAGCCCTGAGCTTTCGCTCACAGTTGCAGCCGGGCGAGTCTATTGTCACCCGTGATGGTGAATGGTTATCCCTGAACTGGATTCGGGTGAACCGTTCCATAGACAACAGCTCCGGGGTGCTGGCGCGTCAAAAAGAGCTGGAGTCACTGAACAGAAAAATTGCGGAGCTGGAGCAGTCGGTTACCGATCAACAGCAGCAGCAAGAGAATTTGCAAGGTGAGCTGCAAACGCTGGAGTCAAAAAAAGAAGCCGGGCAACGGCAGCTGGTGGATCTCAACAGCCAGTATGGTGAGGTGAAAGGTGATCTGAATGCCCGGCAGGTGAAAATCGAGCAGTTCTCTGCACGCCGTGACCATATGCAACAGGAGTTACATGACTGTCAGGAACAGTACCAGGTTGAGCAGGAAATCATCAGCAAGTCCCGGCTGCATCTCCAGGAAGCTCTCGATAGTATGGAGCAGGATATTGACCAGAAAGAGCAGCTTCAACAACAGCGGGAATCCCTGAGAGGCCGACTTGACCAGGTACGACAACAGTCTCGTATTGATAAAGAGCGCACTCACCAACTGACCGTTCGCCAGCAGACCATCAATGCCCGGCTTGGCTCCATAAGGGCGGCAATTGAGCGATTGACCCAGCAGGCGACCAAACTGAGAGAACGTCGTTCATTTTTGACAGACTCGCTGCATCAGGCCAACTCACCGGAGTCTGATTTACAGGAGCAGTTAGAAGAACTGCTGGCTCGCCGCCTTGAGGAAGAAGAGGCCATGCAGAAAGCACGTATGGCTCTGGAAGAGGTAGAGCAACGTATTCGGGACGCTGAAAAACGGCGACAGACAGCCGAGCAGCAGGCTGAACGCTATCGTGGCCAACTGGAAAAACTGCGTATGGACTGGCAGGCCATGGAGATCCGCCGAACATCCCTTGTTGAGCAATTACAAGAAGAACAGTTTGACTTGAAAACCGTGTTAGATAATCTGCCAGATCATGCCACGGATACTGCCTGGGAGGGAGAACTGGAACGACTTCAGGCAAAGATTGAACGTCTCGGTGCCATTAACCTTGCCGCCATTGAAGAATACGAAACACAGTCAGAACGTAAACGTTATCTGGATGCACAAAATGAGGATCTGGAATCAGCCCTTGAAACACTGGAAAGTGCTATTCGTAAAATTGATCGCGAAACCCGCCAGCGTTTTAAAGTGACTTTTGAAAAAGTCAATGCCGGTTTGCAGGCGTTGTTTCCCCGCGTCTTTGGCGGAGGACAGGCTCACCTGGCTCTCACCGGGGAAGATTTGCTGGATACAGGGGTGGCTATTATGGCTCAGCCACCGGGCAAGAAAAACAGCACCATTCATTTGCTGTCAGGTGGTGAAAAAGCGTTGACAGCCATTGCACTGGTCTTTGCTATTTTCCAGTTAAATCCGTCGCCATTTTGTATGCTTGATGAGGTCGATGCGCCACTGGATGATGCAAATGTTGGCCGGTATGCAAAAATGGTAAAAGAGATGAGTGACCGGGTACAGTTTGTTTACATTACCCATAACAAGATTGCGATGCAGGCAGCTAATCAACTGGTGGGTGTAACAATGCATGAACCCGGGGTTTCCCGTCCGGTCTCTGTGGATATTGAACAGGCGACCGCTATGGCTGAGATGTAAACCCGCTTGTTTTCACAATAACTGTTATAGCACTTTAAACTAACGGTGATTTCTATAATGATCAGGATTAAGGTTAAACTATGGATATATATTCGATAATATATTTAGTCAAGCTCTGTTGAATAAGAGTGCAATCTCAATGGCAGGAAAAGCGGTTTTCTGCCAGGCAGGCAGATGCAGGCATAGCTATATACGTCAGACTCTGCCTACCGCAATGGGAAAGATGCCTTGTGTACTCAAAGGGCAGACTCGGGTTCGCTGTGGACGTTGTGGCGGTCACTTGAGAGACGTCAGTATCCTGAACAACCACATCTTGCCGCAGTGGCTCTTAGCCTTGTGGAGTGTGTACTCTTATTCAACAAAGACTGGATAAACATGTTGTGCCGTTTAATAGTCAGCAAAGAGCACAAAGAGAGAGCACAACAGGTAAAAATACAATGCACAGCCTGAGGGCTGGATTGAGGGTATAAAAGGCACCATGGATATGAGTTTGCGTGAATGGCTCGTTTTGATTGGGATCATGATAATTGCCGTTGTACTGATTGATGGGTATCGTCGTATGCGTCTGGCAAAAAAACGAGCCAGCGAGCTGAGTTTTGGCCTGGAAGAAGTCAAAGGAGAGGCAGCGGATCACTTTAGCAGCGAGCTACCCAATGGTGGTGCACGTTCTCGCTTTTTGCGTAGCGAAAGTTCGGACGACGCTATAGACACTGAACGGGCTTCAGGCCATGGCCGGATTGAACCGGGTTTAGGGGGTATGGGGTTTGATGACCCCGGTGAGGATGTTGGCCTTACAGATAATGACGGTGGTTCTGTGAGTCGAGCCAGGGGGGTTACCAAGTCCCCTCAGGGACAGGACGCATCTCATTCCCATGGCGGTGAATATGGTGAATATGAAAGTGCCCACAAAAAAAGTGCCCACAAAAAAATAGCAGAGCGAGGAGACGCATCTCGTCAAAAAGAAAGAGCAATGGGTGAAATGACGCCTACTAAAAGCATCTCCCGGAGAAAAGGCGCAGAGTCCGTGACCAAGGGCAAGCCAGTAACGGGTAGTAAACAAGAGAGAGGCCGTGAAGGAACAGAAAAGCTCAGTGATCGACCACCGGCCAAAGAAGTGGTAGTGATGAATGTCGTGGCCAAAGGGGATCAGCTTTTTGATGGCGCTAAACTTCTGGAAAGTGTATTGTCGTCAGATATGAAATTTGGTGATATGTCAATATTTCACCGATACTCCAACGATAATGGCACCGGGCAAATTTTATTCAGTATGGCTAACGGCGTTGAACCCGGCATTTTCAGTATCGACAAAATAGAAGACACAAAGACGCAGGCAGTCAGTTTCTTTATGGGGATGCCCGGACCTCGTGAGCCCCTCAAGGCATTTACCAAAATGGTTGAAGCCGCACGCCAGCTTGCCCTTGATCTGGGAGGAGAACTCAAGGATGAGCAGTTTAGTGTGATAACCCAGCAAACCATTGAGCACAGTCGCCAGCGCATTATTGATTACGAACGTAAGCAGCTGGCACATCGGCTGCCCAGCTAATCTCCACGGCTCATGCTGCGGGCGTGAGCCTCTTATCTTTGTTACCTCTACTATGCCACATAACGCTTCTTCGTTTATTGAAGACAAGATCCGACAACTGCGTGAGCAGCTCCATTATCATAACCATCGTTATCATGTACTGGATGATCCGGAAATACCTGACGGTGATTATGATCAACTGATGAATCAACTGAAGCAGTTGGAAGCAGAACACCCGTGGAGCATAACACCTGACTCACCCACACAGCGGGTCGGTGGTACACCATTAAAAAGCTTCGGGCACGTACACCACGAAGTGCCAATGTTATCCCTGGACAATGCCTTTTCATCGGAAGATATGACCGATTTTAACCGCCGGGTGAATGAGCGCTTAGGCTTAAAGGATACGTCAACGGTTGAGTATATCTGTGAACCTAAACTTGACGGCATTGCTGTAAGTCTGATGTATGATCAGGGCATACTCATCACAGGAGCTACCCGAGGCGATGGTACAACGGGAGAGGATATCACTCGAAATATACGCACCATTGCCGCTATTCCCTTAAAGCTGCAAGGTACTGGTTGGCCTCGCCGTCTGGAGGTAAGGGGCGAGATCTATATGCCACGCAAGGGGTTTAATCAACTGAATGAGCGAGCAGAAAAACGGGGTGAAAAGGTCTTTGCCAATCCACGTAACGCAGCGGCAGGCAGTTTACGGCAACTGGATGCCAACGTGACCGTATCACGCCCCTTAACCATGTATTGCTATGGTATTGGTGTCTATGACGGTGATAATGCCCCTGAAACCCACAGCCGTATGTTAAACCAGCTGGGTGAGTGGGGGCTGCGTATTAATCCTGAAGTACAAGTGGTTGAGGGCATCAATGCCTGTGAAGACTATTACCAGACACTCGAAGAACGTCGGGAAATCTTAGGCTACGATATTGATGGCATTGTCTATAAAGTAAACCACCTGACGCTACAGCAAAAACTGGGCGCCGTTGCACGTGCCCCTCGCTGGGCCATAGCCCGTAAGTTCCCTGCACAGGAAGCAAGGACTGTATTAAAAGCCGTTGAATTTCAAGTGGGGAGAACGGGTGTCATTACCCCTGTGGCGCGTTTAGCACCTGTCCCTGTTGGCGGGGTGGTGGTCAGTAACGCCACCTTGCATAATATGGATGAAATTGGGCGCCTGGGTATAAGCATTGGTGATACCGTTATTGTACAGCGTGCAGGGGATGTTATTCCCAAAATTGTCAAGCGTGCGGATAAAATAGCCAGCCCGAAGGATGCAAAAACCATCGAACCCCCACAAGCGTGTCCTGTCTGTGGCGCCAAGGTGGATAAGGTCACCATTAAAGTGGGGAACGCTGAAAAAGAAGGTACAGCCCTGGTTTGTGTGGGTCGTTTGACATGTCAGGCTCAGCTGGAGCAGGCGATCATCCACTTTTCATCACGAAAAGCACTGGATATTGAGGGACTCGGTAGTGAAACTGTCGCTCTTATGGTGTCTGAAGGATTAGTGGCGTCCCCGGCAGATTTATTTGCACTGTCTTATGACGATATTCTGGCCATGGAAGGCTTTGCTGAATTATCCGCCAGCAACCTTATTGCCGCTATTAAGCAGTCTAAGAACACCACGTTACAACGCTTTATTTTTGGGCTGGGAATACCTGAAGTCGGAGAAGAAACAGCACGGCTGCTGGCAGAGACCTTTGGTTCTGTTGAAAAGTTAGCCATAGCACGCAGGGAGATCATTCAGCTTATTGAAGGTATTGGTGAAACCGGAGCTGGCTGTATTCAAGACTACTTTGCTGACAAACATAATAGACAGGTACTGGATAAAATGATGAATAAACATCAGATTCAGGCTACTGGCTCTGATCACTATTCATCAGATTTTGCGTTAAAAATAGCCTTTGACAGGCTGATCAAAAATATACCCGTCTATGGCGTAGGGTCAGGTATTGCCAGGCGGATTGCCAGTCAATGTCAGGATTTTTCGGAGTTATACGCACTCGCCAATGACCAGTTGAAAGCAACAGTAAAAAACCAGAGAGCCTTTGATCACTTATTAAAGGTACTTCCAGCGCAGAAAGACAGGCTTATCTCTTTAGAAGCCTATCTTCTTGAGGAGGGGCTTCATTGGCGAAACAGACAGACGGTGGCCGGTGCTACTACGGCCAAAAAAAACAGGGGTGCCCTGAAAGGAAAAAAATTTGTGATCACTGGCAAGTTTGAGGGTGTTTCTCGTGATGAGGTGAAAGCCCTTGTGAGGGAGTACGATGGCGTTATTGCGGGTTCTGTCAGTAAAAATACCGATTTTCTCCTGGCTGGTGAGAAGGCTGGCAGTAAAAAACAAAAAGCTGAGGCACTGGATATACCCATTATCGGTTTAGACCAGTTTCATGAGATGGTGGCAGCAGGGCAAAGCTCGGATCAAAGGAAAAATCAAAGGGAAAGCCTGTTCGAGAACACTCATCATGAAGACGAGAACCCGCTAAAACGGCTTTAAAAAGGGGGGAAACTAAAAACGTGACGGCTAAAGAAAAATATTTTATTGACTGTGAGGACCAAAAAAAATTGAAAAAGCGAGAAACCAGGCCGTTGTCGTACTCTCTGAAGATCAATTCAAAATGTTATTAAAAACGGGGGAAATTCCTGAGTGATAATACGGTCATTAGTCCCACTGGTGATAGCTGGGGTGTTAGCAGGCTGTGCCACCACAACACCGCCAAGCAATCCCCATAACCTGTGCAGCATCTTTAAGGAAAAATCCGGCTGGTATAAAGCAGCAAAAAAATCCAAGAAACGCTGGGGCACGCCTATACAGGTGATGATGGCGATAATGTATCATGAGTCATCCTTTCAGCATGACGCACGGCCTGCCTGGGAGTGGTTTTTGTTTATTCCTTTGGGCAGGCCCACCTCGGCTTTTGGCTATGCACAGGCACTGGACGGGGTCTGGGGTGAATATGTGGAAGAGGCGGGTAGCTGGTTTTCTGACCGTGATGACTTTGAAGATGCCATCGACTTTATTGGCTGGTATAACCATAAATCCCGAAAAATTAACAAAGTCTCCCTCTGGCGGGCAGACTTGCTTTACCTGAATTACCATGAGGGCTGGGGCGGATATCGCCGGGGCACCTGGAAGTCGAAATCCTGGTTACGGAAAAAGGCTGCCAAAGTGGCATGGCGTGCCAGTGAATACGGTGAGCAACTGCGGCGCTGCCGATTATAACTGAGGAAACTTATGAAGCTGTATGTGTACGACCATTGCCCCTTTTGCATCAAAGCCATGATGATTTTTGGCTTCAAGCAACAGACTTATGATCTGGAAGTATTGCTCAATGATGATATTGAAACCCCCACCGCCATGATTGGTAAAAAAATGGTGCCCATTCTGCAGAAGGATGATGGCAGCTACATGGCGGAAAGCCTCGATATTATTCATTATGTGGATCAGTTGGATCAACAACCGTTAGTGACCGGTGGCACCCATCAACCGGTGACGCAGTGGCTGGAAAATCATCAGCCGGTTATGCAACTGCTGATCATACCTCGTGCAGTACAGCAAGATTTTTCTACATTTGCCACAGAAGGTGCACGTGCTTTTTATACCCGGGCAAAAACTGAGTTTCTGGGGGATTTTCAGCCACTGATGGATAACTCCAGCGTCTATATCAAAGAGGTGAATACAGCACTTGACATGTTAGACGCCATGATCAATGGCGATCAATGGTTGGAAAACCATCTGTCGGAAACGGACTTTCATTTGTTTGCTGCCCTACATGGGTTGTCCGGTGTCAAAGATGTCCACTACCCTGGTGCTGTTGCAGCCTACCTGAACAGAGTCTCTCGGCAAAGTCATATTCCATTGCTATTGAACAGGGCAATTTAGCGGGTGAATGCTTCTTGTGCCAGAGAGAATCAGGCACGACCAGAGTAATGGGAGTCTTTCAGACGCCTTCTTTATATCCCCTGCCTGGAAGTCCTATCTCTTAGTCACAAATCTTGAGATGCTAAAAAACCTGTCTAGCCTTTAACACCAGACCAGAGTAATGGGAGTCTTTCAGACGCCTTCTTTATATCCCCTGCCTGGAAGTCCTATCTCTTAGTCACAAATCTTGAGATGCTAAAAAACCTGTCTAGCCTTTAACCAGGGGGTGCATCCATAAATTGTGGTTCAGCGGCGGGAAATTAAAAGCGCAGAAACCCGCATATAAACGACAACGATTATAGTCAAATTAAAGGGTTGATACAGGCTCTATAGTAAGGAACCACAGGACTTTAGAATATTTTCCATTGTCGTATAAAAGAAAGGCTTCCATATCAGCCTCTCTATAGTGGTTTTGTGCGGCAAGCCTTGTGAAACAAGCTATTCAGGCACTTTTCCTGTTGTCCTGCCTTCAGGAATTGTGATAAAGAGATAGCCTGGAAGTCAGGGGGCTTACGGAAAAATGCTAAGGGTTCTTATTCCATGTCACCCGAGCCTGGCTAAACAGGCGTTGCAATAAAAAGACAGTAAACAGTACGCCCATCACCGGTTTCCACCAGGCCCACATACACGGTGTTAACAGCACAATATATTTCGATGCCACAAAGCCCAGCACAAAAGACCAACAAAATGCATGGTATTTCATAGCATGAAAGCGATGCTTTGATACCGCCAGCCAGTAGCCAATAGCCACGGACAACAGTGCATAATCATTGGTTTCATTGCGCGGATTAAAGAGCATCAGGTAACAGGTTGCCAGGGCATAAACGTAGTAACACGCCATTTCTCTGGAATAACGCTGACCGGCATACCAGGCAGCTGCCAGTGTCAACGGTGCCACCACCAGGCGGGTGACTTGTTGAATTTCCGGCGAAACACTAAAGCCTGCAACCTGTGGAAAAATAGCAAAGAGATGCCCCCAGGTCAGTTTAGGTCCTGCTTCGCCATAGGCAATGGCCTCCTGCAACATCACTACAAAGTTGATATGCTGCTCCCACACATAGCCAGCACCTTTGAACAGCATGGGAGTGACGATGGCCACAAAAATGCCCAAGGGTAAGCGCCAGTATAAAGGCCGGTTGAGGACGCCTGCTAACAGATAAAAAACAATAAACGTTGGCTTGGCAATAAGCCCAAAGGTCATCAAAACAGCAGCAGTATTCCAGCGGTAGCGTGCCAGGGCCACCATACTGAGTAACAACAGGCCCAGCAGCATGATATTCGCCTGTCCATTACGAAAACTGGCCGTACTGATAAACACTATGGCCAGCGATAATAATGGCATAAAGCTTTTTTCATGGGGGGCCTGCATCAGGCGAGCAAAAGCAACCAGACCACAGAGCATGACCGCCAATTGTGTCAGGCGCCATAATGCTTCCGAAACCCAAAAGGGGAAAAGCGAAAAAATACTGTATAAAAAGGCAAACTGCGGCAAATATAAAAAACCATTGGCACCTGCATATAAATTATCCCCGGCCAACCAGCGGGCAGCACCTAATGTATACTCATTCGATACAGTACTACTGGTTGGGCTGGTATAACTTTTGACCACCATCAAGATGGCCATTAATGCCCAAAGGGCAACCGTTCCTTTCTCAGCGTTTGATAGCCGTCGCCACCACTGTCCCAAAGCTATCGAGTTAAAAAAATCAGTCATAAGTACAAATTATGTTTTAAAAAATAATACTGATGGTATTACAGATAACATAAAAACGTCCTTAGAAGCCATTTTAAACGTTGTGCTGCTACCGCAAAGGCAATAGCAACACGACGTCCAGGGGCACTTTTCGATAATTATACCCAACGCCATACAAATAGACTCATCAGGCGCTACCCGGTATTTCGCATGCCTGCTGCGATACCGGCCATGGTAATCATCAGTGCCTGCTCCAGGTCTGCGCCTGTCCCACCTTGTCGCTGTTTTCTCACACGCTGAAGAAGCTCAGCCTGCAGGAAGTTCAAAGGGTCTGTATAAGGGTTGCGCAGCCTTATGGCTTCCCTTGAGCGGGGCTGGTCTGACATTAAGGGCTTGCCTTCTTTCAGATCAAGCATCACTTTTATGGTATCGTTTAGCATGCTCCGCAATTTTTCGCCCAGAGGATAGAAGGTTTCAGGGACAAGTCGCTCTTCATAAAACTTCACCAGCTGAGGCTCCGCTTTCATAAAGACCATTTCCAGCATTTCCATGCGTGCCCGAAAAAACGGCCATCGCGACATCATGTCCTTTAATACAGTGCGTTGATGATTGTTCAGAGCTTTTTGCAGTGCAACACCGCAGCCTAACCATGTGGGCAACATCAGTCGGTTCTGCGTCCAGGCAAAGATCCAGGGAATCGCTCTCAGGCTTTCGATGCCACCCTCCTGCCGGCGTTTGGCAGGGCGAGAACCCAACGGTAGCTTGGCAAGCTCCTGTACAGGCGTTACCGCTCTGAAGTAAGGCACAAAATCGGGGTCGTCACGAACAATGCCCCGATAAACAGTCAGTGAATCATCCGCTAATTGCCCCATCACCTCACGCCATTGTTTTCTGGGTGCCGGTGGTGGCAGCAGTGTTGCCTCCAGTGCCGCACTGGAGTACAGCAGCAGGCTTTGTACGGCAACCCGGGGGAAGCCAAACTTGAAGCGAATCATTTCACCCTGTTCGGTGACACGTAAACACCCATTGACGGAACCGGGGGGCTGGGAGAGGATTGCCCCATGAGCAGGACCACCTCCCCGACCAATAGTCCCGCCCCGACCGTGAAATAATGTCAGATTAACCTCATTTTTCTCACACACTGCTGTCAACGATTCCATGGCGCGGTACTGCGCCCATGCGGCAGCAATCCATCCGGCGTCTTTGGCAGAATCAGAATACCCAATCATCACCATTTGCTGGTTACGGCAATAACCCCGGTACCACGGGAATGACAGCAACGTCTCTATACAGTTTTCTGCATTATCCAGATCGCCGAGTGTTTCAAACAAGGGGGCAATGGGCATATCAAAGGTGACACCACACTCTTTCAGCAGCAGTGCGACAGCCAGTATGTCCGATGGATGGGTTGCCATGGAAATAATATAAGGTCCGAGCGCACCAGGGCCTTCACAGGCAATAGCCTTGCAGGTATCAATGACCTCTTTTACCGGCGCTGATGGCTCCCAGTGCCGGGGCAACAGGGGTCTGGGGTTTTGAAGTTCATTCAGAAGAAAGGTTTGGCGCTGAGATTCATTCCAGTGGGCATAATCACCCATACCCAGGGCTTTGGTCATTTCGCTCAGCGTCTCCGTATGCCGACTCGATTCCTGGCGAATATCCAGTTTGCTCAGGGTCAGGCCAAAGCAATGTGCCCGACGGATCATATCCAGCAGTGGCCCATCGGCAATGATGCCCAGGCCGGTTTCATGAAGAGAACGGTAACAAACCTTCAAAGGGTGCAATAACTCATTTACGTCTTTCAAGATGCCGTGGGCATTATCATTAATTAGTTTATGCTCACACCAGCTACGGGTGTGGCGTAACCGCTCCCGTAATTGTTTCAGGAGAGCTCGATAGGGTTCGCGACAGTGACCGACCATGGCGCGAAGCTCATTGTTGCAGCTACTCATGGACAACTCACCCATCAACGGCTTCAAGTCGCGCAGGTATAAATCAGCAGCCATCCAGCGGCTGAGCATTAACACTTCACGGGTTACCTGAGCGGTGACGAACGGGTTGCCATCTCTGTCGCCCCCCATCCAGGAAGAAAACCGTATGGGCACCGCATCCACAGGCAGGGAGAGACCGGTACGCACCTGCAACCGTTCATCAATACTGCGTACATACTTTGGTACTGCTTCCCAGAGTGAATGCTCAATGGTGGCGAATCCCCATTTGGCTTCATCAACCGGTGTCGGACGCTGGGTACGAAACTCAAAGGTATGCCATGTCTGACTGATTAACTGCTGTAAACGATTTTTTTGCCGGGTTCTTTCCCGGTCGCTGAGGGCACCTTGCTCAAGGGTTTGCAGACACTCAAACATGTGCTCGTATTTTTGAATGACGGTACGTCGGGTGATCTCTGTGGGATGGGCGGTTAATACGACTTCAATACGCAAGTTGCTGATATCATCTGCAATTTGTGTATCTGTTATCCCTTTTTCCTGCAAACGGCTGATCAGGTTATCCAGATGATCGGGTTCACAGAAGTTATCTTCACAATGTCTGGAGACGGTGTGAAACTGCTCGGCAATATTGGAAAGGTTCAGAAACTGGGTGAAAGCACGGGCTACAGGCACTAACTCGTCATCGGATAAGTCGTGTAGAACGTCAAGTAAACGCTGGTGGTTCTCCAGAGAGCCTGCACGAGCCGCTTTGGAAAGTTGTCGTATGATTTCAATTTTATCGAAAAAACAGTTATCTTTATCCGCCTTAATGGTCTTACCCAGTAAGCTACCCAGCAGGTGAATATTCTCACGCAGAGGGGCATGAGTCTCTGTAGTAACGGGCTTTTCAGACATTATTGACTTCCTGTATTTCGAGAAGATGCTCAAACAAGGCGACTTATAGGGTCATTTCAACGGTGCAAAGCAGGTTTTAGCCGTCAAAAATTATACCAAAAGCGGTAACAGCAATACTGATGCATTGAAATAATACACTATTGCCCGGCAGCCTGTTGAGTTCAGTACGAACTTACGGCGAAAAGTGGGATTTGATCATTTTTTCTGTTGTTACTTGCTCAAGAGCACGGCTATTGATTCCAGCTCAGCATGAAAATGGCCTGAACCTGGTCTTTCTCTCACGTCGATCATCACTCAGGCTGCCATGGGTATTGATGGCACAATGGATACATTTGGATACATTCTCTCACTCTGTAATATGGTGAAAAATATGCTCTACGGATTCGATATTGGCGGTACTAAAATAGCGTTTAGTGCATTTGAAAGTGATACCTCTGTATTGACAAAACCTGTACTGACAAAACCTGTACTGACAAAAAGAGTACCGACACCGGCTTCTGATTACGCATCTTTTCAGGCGGCTATCGTTAAGCTTGTTTCAGAGGCAGATCAGGCCCTGTCGTGCCGGGGCAGGGTCGGTATAGGGATACCCGGTTTTATCAATCCTGCCACTGGGCTTAGCCACTGTGCTAACATTCCCTGCGCCAATCACAAACCCCTTCAGCTGGATATTGAAGCAGCCCTCGACAGAAAAGTGGTTATTGAAAACGATGCTAACTGCTTTGTTTTATCTGAAGCTGTGGGAGGTGCAGGAGAAGGGGTGGATGCTGTATGGGGTGTTATCCTCGGTACCGGATGTGGTGGCGGGCTGTCCATTGGTCAGCAATTGTACACCGGACGCAATCATTCGGCCGGTGAGTGGGGGCATACCCCTTTGCCATACTCGATCTTTGAGTGGGCCGGGACAGACTTCCCCATTGTTGAGTGCGGTTGCGGACTGCGGGGCTGTCTGGATAACTACCTGTCTGGCCGAGGGCTGGAACTCATCTATAAACACCAGACAAGACGGACTCACTCAGGTGCTGAAATTATACAGCAGTACCGTAGCGGTGATGCTAATGCACGAAAATCAGTGACACTCTACATGGAACTGCTGGCCAGCGGCTTAAGTGGCATCATTAATACCCTTGACCCTGGTGTTATTGTTCTGGGAGGCGGTGTATCGAATGTGGATGAAGTGTATACTCAGGTTCCACCTTTATTGAAAAAGTACACAATAAAGACAGGAACCTTACCCGCTATTCGCAAAGCGGTCTTTGGTGATGCCGGTGGCGTTCGAGGAGCCGCAATGTTAAACCGACACAAACAGTGACTTACTCCCACCACTAAATCGGCAAGCCGATTATAGTGGGGGCTTCTGACAGGGAGTTACATGCGACCCGCAATGCCATACAGACAAAGCCTCTCGCTGCCATATGAGCCGCTGAACCATGACAGGGGAACACTTTACACATACGCTCAGTCCGAGCGTTTCAGCAAATAGAAGCCTGAAAACTGTTTCATGTTTTCTTGATTTGTTTCTCGTGTTATCCAGCAACGGTGGCGCTTGAGTATCTATCCAGAGGCTTATCTGTCTGTTGAGAGGCTGTTGTCTCAGCCATTACACCCATTATGCAGGGTTTCGCGTGCTATTGAGAGTATATCATGGGCTTGCTCCACGCAAGCCTTGCTATCCATCTCCACCTAAACGGCAAAGCTACGCAATGCCGCTATGGATGGAGAATTTCGCAATGTTCGTTAAACAGACACAAAAAACCGGCTGAATCAGTCGGCTTTTTCATCAATTTTTCATCAATTTTTCATCAATTTTTCATCAATAATGGCGTCCCCTAGGGGACTCGAACCCCTGTTACCGCCGTGAAAGGGCGGTGTCCTAGGCCACTAGACGAAGGGGACACAAGCCGTTACTAAAAATCTTACATAATCTGTAATTATGCAGACTTATCTACGCCGTCTACATGGATGCACAGCGAGCTGTGTCTGACTCCTCTCTTTCGTAGGGTTTTAGGTCGAGCTGTAACGTGTCTGCGACCATGCTTATGAATCAAAAAAATGGTAACTGTTAGCTTGGTTTTCGCGTAACCGTTTACCACCTTTGATTCATGATCGAAATTATATCAGATAGTTACAGATTATAATAGTTTACAGCCAACTGTTTTTAACCCTTCCATGTTGGTGGAGCCAAGCGGGATCGAACCGCTGACCTCAACACTGCCAGTGTTGCGCTCTCCCAGCTGAGCTATGGCCCCACACTGCCAGAAAATCAGACACTTTTCCTGGCTTTCCTCAAAAGCTGACGGAATTTTATGGAGAGCCACGGGTATTGTCAACAGCGCTTTTAACAAAGCGTCTGTTAAAATCCAGCTTTAAAGCCCCTGCTGATTCTTTGATGCCAGCGCCCGCAAAGAGTTTTCCAGCTGCAATAATTGACGGTTCACCTGTGTCCGGTAGTCATCCAGAGACTTTTGCAGCCCGGTTTCCCTTTGCTTTTGCTTATTAAGCAGGGTTTGTAGCTGGTTCAACTGGTCTTTGAGCTGAGCAATGGACTCACTGACCATGGAATGAGACGAAACCTGCTCAGACATAATGGCTTTTACCCGTTTTTCCAGGTCAGTCAGTTGTGATACCGTTTTTTTTGCCATGGATTGAGCGCTGTTTGCCACTGCGATAGCGTTATCAGCTTGCTGATTCAGCCGTTCAATACTTTTCTCATTATCATTGATAGCACGCTTGTTACGTTTATTAGAGACATCCCAAAGCTTTCTGATTTCACTGTTGATAACCTCCAGTTCTTTGCGCAGTGCCGACTCATTCTGACTGACGCTTTCCCCGGTAGCAGAAATATCGCCCGTGACCTGGCTTAATACCTGTTTTGCTGCCATCAGCTCGGCACGTGTTTGCGCCAAAGAGTCTTGCAACGTATCAATTTGCCAGAAATGCACACCGGCAATACCGGCCAATACCAGACAAAGAAGCCAAACCAGAATAACCGCACCCCTGCTTCCCTTTTTGCTGTCAGCTGTTTTTTCAGGCGGCTGCCCATTGTAATCTTTGGCGGCACCTTTTGCACCTTTTGCACCTTTTGCACCTTTTCGACGATTCGGGCGTTCGTCGGCAGCAATGGAAATATCCTGAAATTCGTTTGAAATGGTCTTATCCTCTTTTTATCCGCCCTGAAAAGCATGACTGACACACTATGATAAAATACTCCGGCTGTTCCTCCAAGTGCTTATACCCATAGCCTTTTCTAACCACCATAATAAGCATGGCAAGCAGAACCTCAGAACAAGGTGAAACGACGTCACCTCCTCCAATGCGTTTCAACACCAGGCTGGTTTCCAGACTCAGAGGGCAACAGCGTGGTTAGAGGTGCACAAAACACCCATAACAGATCCACAGACAATTTGGATGTTATCTTCTTCATCTGCGCAAAGGCGGAATACTACAGTGACCGCAGACCGCTACCCTGGCAGGCATAGCCCATAACTGATTGTAAATGCAGCAACATACTAGGCGACTGTTAACGTGCAATCATGCCAGTCTATATTAGCATGACAGGGGAAACCATTGATTATCAGGCAGGCAAGTTGCCCCGCAACATATCTATCTATAACAGTCTCTTTACTCAGTGCCTCTGCTTCAGGGGCACCATAGTCTGATAGACGATAGATATCGTAATTGCAACCTAACAAGTCAGGGGTGCTGTCCGATGGCCTCCTTGTCTGATCACTAACCAGGGCATACAACGCCAATTTCTGCGTACCCAGAACCAGATAATGACAATATATAAACTCAGCTTCTTTACATTCGACATCATCCTTTAATGTTAAGTCTCCATCATAACCAAAATCCCCCAGTGCATGAATGTACAACGTTTTATCTTTCAGTTCAGGATAGGGAAAGGGGATAGGCTTACCCTTTTTAAGCAGCGTTTTTAACTGTTCAATGATCATCATATTTGGCACTGAATCTTCTTCTGCACTAAAAGTATCACCGACCTCGTATCCTCCAAAAAAATTAAAAATTTTTCGTCGTATATAAATCTTCTGTAATATCGAATTTGCACAAAGTGGACTAAAGTAATTCTGGCCATTATTGACAATATAATCCGTGCAAAGCGTTGACAGAGCAGGCACTTCATTCATGGGGATATGGCCTCATAAAAAACCAGGTGAAAGATGCTCCCTCAACCATTCCACTGCTAACAATACCTAACCAGAAAACGGTGAAAGCAGAAGTAGCCGGTTGGGTAGCTACTCGTCATCAAATACAGGCAAAAATGGGTTGGAGGTTCACGACTGAAGACCCTCGGGTAAAACTGAAAAAGCCCCACTCGACAATCTCGACGATCTCATTGAAATGATGTACTAGGAGAATGTTAACGCACAATCATGCCAATGTATATTAGCATAGTAGCCGGTTGGGTGGCTACTCGTCATCAAATACAGGCAAAAATGGATTGAAGGTTCACGACTGAAGACCCTCGGGTAAAACTGAAAAAGCCCCACCCGACAATCTCGACGATCTCATTGAAATGATGTACTAGGAGAATGTTAACGCACAATCATGCCAATGTATATTAGCATGACAGGGGAAGCCATTGATTATCAGGCAGGCAAGAGGTCCTGCATGAGAAACATTCAGGGTAGTGTTTTGCGCAAATAATTCTGGGCTTTTATAGTCCGATAGACTAAAGACATTATAATTACAACCCAGATCTAAACCACAGGATTGAGCAGTCCTTCGCTGATCACTAACCAGTGCATACAACATCCTTTCCTGTGTACCTAAAGCCAGATAACAACAATTGACAACATCTCCATCGGGATCATTTAAGTCTTCAAGATAACCAAACTCTCCCAGTGCATGGATGTATAATGTTTTATCTTTCAATTCGGGATAGGGAAAGGGGATAGGTTTATGCTGACCAAGCAACTTTGTTAACTCTTTGATCATCATCTGATTTGGAACTGAATCCTGATTTTCTACCGGAATAAAATCACGGTCATCTTTACCGAACGGGGTTCCCCCAAAAAAATCAACCATCCTTTGTCGCAGGTATATCTTCTGTAATATGGTATTTGAACAAAGCGGACTAAAGAAATTCTGGCCATTATTGACAATATAATCCGTGCAAAGCGTTGACAGGGCAGGTACTTGATTCATGGGATGAGACCTCGTAAAGACGGTGGATGTCTGCTCAAAGTTCTGTTAACGATTCTGCACAGAGAGAAAAATCCATTCATGGGTCATGAATCAGATACGTTGATCGCGTATACTTAATAGACCGGCTTTACTGGCACCCTGCCCGTTTTTCCTGTGGTAGTCATTAACGTGTCATGTGTTCACTATGTATCCATGTTGTTAGCAGGAAGCTGGCGCAAAGTATCGAGAGGACTAACCTGATACTTCGCACCCGCCTGAAGCGGTTAACCCGTAAAACCATTGGCTATTCTCCCTTAAAAGAACGGCATGACAAGGTCATCGGGAAGTTTATCTCAAGAATGTGGTATCACCTCGTTGAAACATAACCCATCCCGCAACTGACGATTGTGCACAGTAAGAAGAATCCGCTCATGGTATACAGGGTATAGTAGCGTAGATTCTAGTGCCTTTGTGCTACCAGACCTTGAAATTTCCCGTCTGTCCCTCATACTTGGATTCGCAAGACGCCCGGTGATATGATCACCCTCTACAATCTGCTGAACCTGCGTCCGGCAGTGGCTGATATAATTCCTATCCAAAACGTCAGCCTTACATTTCAACCAAGTGGAGACACACCATGGCTTTTGAACTGCCAGCTCTACCTTATGCCCGTGATGCCCTTGAGCCTCATATTTCCAAAGAAACCCTCAACTACCATTACGGCAAGCATCACAATACCTATGTTGTTAAGCTCAATGGCCTCATTGAAGGCACAGAGTATGCCAGTGAGAGTCTGGAAACGATTATTAAAAACGCTGAAGGTGGCGTGTTCAATAACGCGGCCCAGGTCTGGAACCACACCTTTTACTGGCACTGTCTGAGTCCTGAAGGTGGTAACAAACCAACGGGAGCATTGGCGGATGCCATTGACAAGGCGTTTGGTTCCTACGAAGCGTTTACCGCCAAATTTACCGAGATGGCCGTGAATAACTTTGGTTCTGGCTGGACATGGCTGGTGAAAAATCAAGACGGATCTGTGGACATTGTCAATACCAGCAATGCCGCAACACCCGTGACCAACCCTGAGCAAACCCCGCTGCTGACCTGTGATGTATGGGAACATGCATACTACATTGATTACCGCAACGTTCGCCCCGATTACCTGAAAGCCTTTTGGACCCTGGTCAATTGGGAATTTGCAGAGAAAAACTATAGTGCGTAATTGAGTCAGGGCAGTGACCGTGACAGCGACATAAAAAATAGACCAGTGTCCGTCCCTTCGATTCGGATAATCCATTATCATGATCAATTGTGATCAATTCCTGCCTTCGCAGGAATGGCAATTTGCTGGAATTTACTGGTAGATTTTATGGGTGTCACTGCCCCTGGCCTACTCTCTTATCTTGTCATTATTAACTACCATGTAAGGGTATGGCAGCCTGTCTGCGACCAAGTGCTTTTAAAATACGAATAAACAAACCAACGGTGAACAGTGCTATCAGACCATTAGCAAGGGGAAATGACAACCAAACACCGTCCAGGCCATAAACAGGTGGCAATATCAACAGTAAGGGTATCAATAATACCATTTGGCGACTAACGGTCATTAACAGCCCCGAAAGCGATTTACCCAGTGCCTGGAAGTAGGCTGTCCCCACCAGTTGAAAAACCACAAAAGGCAGGCATGCGATAACAAAGATCAAACCGTTGGCTGACACATCAATCAAGTCCTTCTCTTGAGTAAACCATCCCACAAAAAACTCAGGAAAAGCCCATACAATAACAACGAGTGCATACGAACTAACCAAACCATAGACAATGGCTTTGATAAAAGCAGTAATCACACGATCATACCTTTTTGCTCCATAGTTATAAGCAGCAATAGGAATAAAACTCTGGTTCAGACCAATGATAGGTACCATCATCAGTGCCTGCATGCGGGTGATTATTCCATAGGCGGCTAACATCATCGGGCCACCATGGAGTAATAACACCTTGTTCAATAGAATCAGTAATACGGCCTCACTTGCCTGCCGACCAAATGTTGCACTACCGAGCGCCACCGTTTCAGACAACAGTGGCTTTTTCCAGATAAAGTATTCCACTCTCATCCTCAATGCACTCTGCTTTCTCAGATAGATGGAAACACTGAAGCCCCAGCCTATGATCTGAGCAATCACCGTTGCCAATGCTGCGCCCTCAATACCCATGCCAAACCAGGCAATAAACAACGCATCCAAAACAATATTGAGTAACGACGACAGCAGCATACTGTTCATGGATAACCTGGCCAGCCCTTCCCCACGGAGCATTTGGTTCATGCTCATCCAACTACCGAGAAAAGGAATACCGATTAGCGTAATCTGATAATAGCTGGTTGCCATGGCCAGTGTTTCATCAGTGGCACCAAAGGCGCTTAAAACTCTGTCCTTCAGTAAGTAACAAAGTCCAGTGAACAGCAGGCACAAAGTCAGTGCCAGTGTAAAAGCATTACCAAAGACAAAACGTGCCTGTTGCACATTCTGTTTGCCTAGATTGCGGGCAATAAGTGAGCCAGCACCTGCACCAACAGCCATTCCAAACGTCGGCAACAGCATATTAACAGGGTATGAAATTGTTGTGGCAGCAATGCCCTGGCTACCAACGAAATGACCAATAAAGATAGTATCAATGGTGCTATAGAGCATAATCGTCAGCATCCCTGTACATGCTGACAGCGCCATGCCTAACAGAAGTTTATCAATGGGTTCTTTTCCTAATTTACTATAATCCTGCATTCCTTTTGATGCCTGTAAACGTTTATAATGCTTTATGGAATATTTTAATAGCTTTTTATAATCAATCACAGCAGGCAAGTAAATACCAAGACTTACGCATTGACAGAGTGGTCTAAAGTTTATCCATGTAGTCTTTATGATCACTGAACCAGGATCAGCCTCATCAGCCACCTGCACAGGGCCAGGGCCAGGGCCAGGGCGAGTAGACAAGGTATCTAACGACAGATTTATTATTTTTATGAACACGGAAGATTACAAGTCCATAGTCTTTTTTATAGAAGCAAAACGCGCATTGAATCTTTTTGTAGTAACTCCTGGTATTGACGACACAGTCCTTGATAATACCTCGTAAGTTCTATAAACAATGAATGCAACAGTTTCCAGAAATAAGGATGCTTTATCCGAACACCCTGTCAGCAGGCTTTTTTGGCGCTACACTTTGCCTGCTATCGCCGCCATGCTGGTCAATGGGCTTTATTCAATCATTGATGGCGTTTTTATAGGGCAGGTATCAGGCGCCAGTGGACTGGCTGCTATTAACCTTGCCTGGCCTCTGTTTGGTCTGATTGCTGGTATTGGCATGATGGCAGGTATGGGAGCAGCTACCCTTTTCTCCATTGCCAGAGGCGAGCAGACCCATAAAAAAGCACGAGAATTGATCGGTAGCGCCTTAGTGCTTATTGTGATTATCAGCGCAGTACTGACTCCCACGCTCTATTTTACCAGTGGCCGTTTGTTATGGATGATGGGCGCAAAAGGTCCGCTGCTCACACAAGCGGATAACTACCTGGAAATCATCAGCGCGGGAACATTGATTGTCATTGGTGCAGCCGCCTTGCCACTTATGGTCAGAAATAATGAGCGGCCACGATTAGCAACCGCCATAATTGTCACAGGTGCCGCCCTTAATATTATCTTCGACTACCTGTTTATCATTATTTTCAGATGGGGTATCAACGGGGCAGCAATGGCGACACTTCTGGCTGAGGCCGCCACTGTTATATGGAGTCTTGGGTATTTATTCAGCGCCCAATCTGGCCTGAAGCTTTCTTTACGGCACTTAACCTGCGGCGCTAACCATTTTAAAAACATACTGGCCACTGGATTACCTAATTTTGGTATGTTTATTTATTTCAGTTTTGTGATAGCCATCCATAATCGCTTATTTCTTTACTACGGCTCTTCGTTATCTCTCGCCGCTTTTACCATTGTCGGTTATATACAAGCTGTGTATTACATGGCGGCTGAAGGGGTGGCTAATGGTATCCAGCCTATTGTCAGTTATAACAGGGGTGCTGGGAACAACCAGAATATCAGAACTGCTATCAGGCTCTCAGTTGGCACAGTACTGGCTGCCGGTATTATTTTTGTGTCGTTTATTTATCTGTGGCCCAAAGAGGTAGCCACTATTTTTAATCATAGTAATACTGCCCTTATTGATAAAACGGCTATGGGCTTAAAGCTGCATTTATTCTCTATGTATCTGGATGGCTTTATCATTGTTGTTGCTGCTTACTTTCAGGCACTGGCTCGTCATAAAATTGCCACCTGGATTACCATGGGCAATATGCTGGTACAGATCCCTATTTTACTGACACTGCCAGTATGGTTAGGTGTGACGGGTGTCTGGATTTCTCTGCCAGTGTCGAATATTATTCTGGCTGCAATTGTTGCCAGAATGTTATGGAAAGATTTGAAGCACCGGTCTGTCAACAATTCGTCATCAACCTTTGCCTGAGTAAGGGGTCTTCACTCCTGTCTATACTGAGTCTGAAGTCGCTTGTATCTGATGCTGTACAGGAAACTGCAAGTGGAAAACCACAGTAACCCGTCTTCAGCCACAAGCTATCAGTCATTTTTCCCATGGATGGAGATTCACCATGCACTCAAGGATGTTAACGCTTACTGTATTAGTTTTCTCTCTTCTTATCACCGGTTGTTCCACCACAGGGTCATTCAGCAATAACACCAATAGCTGGGGTAAATGTGCCGTCGCTGGCGGTGCTGTCTGGGGTATCCCCGGTGCTGTTCACGGGCTGGCAACCGGTGGTGTATCAATGGCAGCAGGCGCTCTGCTCTCAGGCGCTGCCTGTGCAACTGCCAGCAAGGATACGGCTGATTCAAGCTCTGATGTATTACCTGCCCATGGTCGTGAAGGCACAACCGTTGCCCGCTTTAAAATCAATTCTGCAGTTCTCAACAGTACCAGCAACGCTGCACTGGACACGTTTCTGGAAGGCAGGATGGATTCCAACTTCAGTATCGTTGGGCATACCTGTGACCTCGGCCCTGAAACCTTTAATCAGCATCTCTCTGAAAAACGTGCCGATGCTGTCATGACGTATCTACTAAAAAAAGGTATCGATCCTGGCCAGATTACGGTGAAAGGTGAGGGTGAAAAGAAACCACTACTGCCCAATTCTTCTGAAGCCAACCGTAAGAAAAACCGCCGCGTTGAGATTATGTTAATGGACTGAACAACGGGTACTTATCAAAAAAGCCGCTAATTTAGCGGCTTTTTTGATAGTGGCTAAATCTCTAATCATTCATGGCGCCAGTGTTCCGGCTGATCAATATACCCGCGTTTTACCGGGTTCTAGTGTCTATCAAGAATGGTTGTCACCTTTTTCGTACTGAGGTAATTGATCAACTGCCTTGCTCACCATTATCACCATTATCACCATTGGCCTGTTGATTAACAAAGTACAATTTTGCGGTAAATCCTCATGCAAAAACACAGATCTAACCCACTCCCCAGATTTTTTTTAAATCAACTTTGATTTTTCTCAACCACTGTCAAGAAAAATAGACTATAAGTATGTGGACGGTAAAAAATGCTATTTTTATTGAACGTCAATTCATTAAATTGCTGCCGTCGTCAGACGGTTCATAGAAAGATTATTTTATGGACTTCAGTACTTTAATTTATCTGTATAGTATGATGATAAAAAAGCAAACGCTGCTCTTCATTATTTGTTTGATCTGTGAAAGTTGCTTTGGTCACTTTTTTCTGAGTGATTGCAAATATCCAAACGTTTACCTGGCAGATAATCCAACCCTGCTGCTTGCACAAATGGTAGGAACCGAGCAGGATTATAGTCATCATGTCAATGGATTTAGAAAAAAGTATAGGCCTATGCTAGCTGGCTCTCTCCAGTTACAAGAAAAAATTAATGCTTTTTTACCCTTTGGAGGTACGATTTCATATTTACATTTAATGGATGAACTTAATCCTCATATTCTATTAGGACTTAGTTTAAACAAAGATGTTATGATTCTGGAATTTACTTCAGAATCATCAGCCAATGTGTTTTGCATTTATAATGACTTTAACAAAGGCTTTTTATTGAAAAAACATATGACCATAGAAAATCTATCCTATCTTTTTATGGGACTTACTAACTTATATTTGATTGCCAAGTCAGATAATCAATGGTTGGGTAAAATTTTTTTACCCAATGAGAGTGCTTGTGATTTTATCAAAGGGATTAAACAACAACAATTATTTTTTTCATCCAAACAGGCTTTTTATGTACCAGATGATACAGGTACTGGTCATTGTACTTTCCTTGGCTGCCTGAAGGATGAGGGTTGGGCAGTTATACATATACCCGTGCTTTTTATTGCAGATAATGAAAAAAGAGATTTTGGTAAAGCATGTAATACAAGCGTTGTTAAATTTTTAGCTGAACAGCCAGAAAGGTCATCTTTTGAAAACTTATTCCCTGCCGCTGGTAACGCACTATACAATGAGGCAGCTGCATATCCCTTATGGCCTGGTGATGCTCATTATTATAAAGAGGCACATCCCCGAAATCGGCCGCCGAAAGAAGGGCCAAAAGTAACCCGCTCCATGAGTGCGGGGAGTGCGGGGTTGCCTGCTCCAGGAATGCCAACCATCGATCGAAGTAAAAAACCAAGATATCCTGAAAAATCAGAGACAATGGATTCCACCTTGGCAAACAGACGTCACGGTGCCTTGAATATACCTGAAGATGATCCATTTTTACCCCATCAGGAAAAAACGTTAGATATTACCCTTCCTTTTTGGGATCTGCGTGTAGAGGAATTGCGACAACATTTCAAGAACAGGCCTGTGACGTATAAGGAAACGTTGCAAGCGGCTAAAAAAATCAATGATGAATATGAACGCTTTATGTATATAGACTCTATCTACATAGATAATAAAAAATTTTTTAATGAAGTACAAAAAAAAATGAACGAAATAGAAAGTAGCTGTCCATGTGATAATGATTATCCTGAAGATGTCATAAAGTGTTTCATAAGCACCTTCATTAGCCTGGTAGAAACAAGGCTTGAAAACATGACAATTGATTTAAAGAATCGTAATTATAACGAAAGACAAAGTCCGGAACTAAATATGCCCGGCGTGTTTGATGATTTTAATAACGAAATTCTTCAGCTAATTAAAGGATGTTCTGAAAAGGGAAGAAGCTATTTATCGATATTTGAAACACACCTGGCAAAAGATGATTTTTTTGATATATCAGATCAGGCAGCAACACTTAAGTCATGGATTCATGGCAGTTATCAATTTGAAGTTGAAAAAGCAAGTCATTTACCAACGGCTGAAAAAAAGTTAAGTCTGGCAGCCATAGTAACAAATATTAAAAAAATAAAAACAAAAAAAAGAAGGACTGACTCTTCCTCTATAGCTGAAAATATAGTTGAAAAGTCAAAATTTTATAAGGTGGCAAACAGACTTTGTCGTTGCATCAGTGAAGTAAAAAGTGGAAACTTATCGTTGGCCGGAGAAGTTCCCCTTTGTGATATTGAAGAGGCATTTGAGCTGATCATAAACTATTTTGACGACAATACGATGGCTGATATTGCCATGCAGACTCTACACGAAAAAGAGTCACGTATGCTTAAATTATTCATTCAGGCAATACTGGATTTCAGGAGGCCGGCAAAACTAAAATCGCCAGCATTTAACCGAATGTTAGAGAATAAATATTGGTCAGATGAGGATGTTAAGGAATTTATTGAAGATTTCCTGTCAACTGAAGAAGCACTCGCAAATTTTTCTATTCATTTTAAAAACAAACTGAGAGTAGCAACTGGCTTAGAAAGAGATCTTCGTCCCTTCTCACAGAGAGCAAAAGAAGAGCCATTATTAACAACTTTTAAAAACAGCCTTAACTATTTTATTGAATCTTATAAAAAAGACAGACTTAATTATCGTAAACTAGACTATTATTCTGAAAGTTTGTTATTGTCAAGGCAAAGTTATCATTTGTTTGAAATGGTTGAACATTATTTAGGAGAAAGAGTTCTTGTTGGACATGAATATAGAAAAACAATAAGAATGCTTAGTCAAATAGAACATTTCAAACGAAAAATATTCCACCGGTTTTTTGTTAATGAAATGGATGAGGAATCTGATTCTTTATCTTCATCAAAACTATTTTGTTATGCTATGGAATTAGGTGCTAACGTTGTGAGTATAAAAATGGAATACCATGATAATTGCACATGTTGGGCTATATTTTACGATACCCATGGTAAATGTCTGGGAAAAATGCAATTTGATTGCCTTTCTCCTGATGGTGTACCTTACATGAATACATTCGCAAACTCTATGATTCTTGCATTAGGTAGAGAACGAACCATGACTATAGCTATTACCCCGGGGAGCCACCAAATAAGTGATGTGGGTACTTACTACCGTTCTGTTAAAGAAGTTATGAATGCATATCGTTTAAAAATTACCGGAACAACTGAAGAGGGGCATACTGTGCAAGCTATTAAACCTACTCCTAATCGTTTAGACAGGTTGTTTCAGTATATAAACCTAAAGAAAAAATGAACCGAAACCCTAAAGAATTGATTGACTCAACTATCAGATAAAAGCTAAGGGATTAAATTTGAATAAAGACTTTATCGACTTTATCGACTTTATCGACTTTATCAAAGAAGAACAGAATAAGAAAAAAACAGGCCGCATCTTTTGCCGATAATGGCGCTATCTATCCAATGTGTTATGGGTTAGCGCCTACACCACTGTCTGATTTTTGGGGACCATTCCACTTTCCAGACAACCCCTAACAATCTTCCGCTATTCGGCTGGCAACGGCACTGCTTTGATCTTTATACTTCGCATCCACCCGCTTATTATAAGGACGCTCAGCTGCCCCGGTCATGGTTTCAAAGTTAATGGCCCCAATGCACATGCCGGGCCGCAGGGCGATGGGAAGTTTACCCCCGTTAAAGAACTCCAGAACAATCTGTCCACTCCAACCTGGGTCAATCCGGTGGGCGGTCACATGAACCATCAAACCTAAACGCGCCAGAGAAGAACGACCATCCAGCCAGCCCACAAGATCATCGGGCAGGGTGATGGTTTCTCGTGTGACAGCCAGTGCCAACTCGCCCGGATGAAGGAAAAACGCCTCACCGGAGGCCAGAACAATCTCTTTGCTCATGATGGAATCAAGAACTTTATTGATACTCTCACGGGAACCACTGACATCCACATAAGGGGCTGCATGATCATTAAAGGCCCGAAAGCTGTTCCCCAGCGTTAAATCAACACTGATACCGCTAATTCGGCTGGCGTCAGGGCGGGGCTCAATGACAATAGCACCTGAATCCAGGCTCTTTTCAATATCGCGGTCACACAGTCTCATGGCAAATTCCGGTTAGATGGAGGAAAATCGGATGACATCACAGAGAATCAGGCCATTCTATCGGTGCCACTGAAACAGGACAACCATTGTTCATGAACGTACTTGTGGTTTATGCCCACCCCAACCCCACCAGTTTTTCTTCCAGCCTTTACCAGTTAGTATGCACAGAATTCCGTCAGAAAGGTGATCGGGTGGATTGCCTGGACCTTTACAACGATAACTTCAATCCCTGTCTGTCACAGCAAGAGTGGATAGCGTATATGACCAAAAACAATGGGGTAGGGAAAGAGCCCTATATCGAGCAACTGCAATGGGCCGAAGCATTGATACTGATCTATCCTACCTGGTGGATGGGGCCACCAGCCATTTTAAAAGGCTGGTTTGATCGCATCTGGCTGCCGGGCGTTGCAGCCAACTACGGTGAAGGGAAACTGAAAGCCGGACTGACCACTATTAAAAAAATTATGGTGGTGACCACCCAGGGCAGTTCATGGTTGCGCATGATGATGATAGGTAATCCGCCGAAAAGAATGCTGTCACTGTCTCTTAAATGTTGTACCAAAGCCCGGATACAATGGCTGGCTATGTACAGTATGGACAAGGCTACACAGCTACAGCGAAAGGCCTTTCTTAAAAAAATAAAAAAGGCTGTACAGCAATTTTAAAACAGCCTTTAATCGTCTAATCGTCACTGACAGAAATCGTCGGTGCAGCGGGAGCATGCTGATTGCGCAGGAACAGGGCTGCTGACAGGTGACGTGCCATATCACGATAGATCATGGTGATTTGTGATTCAGGCTCAGCAGTAACGGTGGGTTTACCACCATCAGCCTGTTCACGAATCATCAACGAAAGCGGCAGTGATCCCAGCAGTTCTACGCCATATTCCTGAGCCATCTTTGTGCCACCGCCTTCACCGAAAACAGGTTCGCTGTGACCACATTGGGAACACACATGCATGGCCATATTTTCAATAATCCCCAAAACGGGAATATCCACCTTGTGAAACATCTCAATGCCTTTTTTTGCATCAATCAATGCCAGATCCTGTGGTGTGGTCACAATGACGCTACCTGTCACTGGTACCTTTTGTGCCAGTGTTAATTGTATATCCCCTGTACCCGGTGGCAAGTCAATCACCAGATAATCAAGGGCATCCCAAAGGGTCTGAGTCAGCAACTGCATTAAAGCACTACTGACCATGGGGCCTCGCCAGACTGCTGGCGTGTCTTTTGTCAAAAGAAACGCCATGGACATAAGCTGAATGCCGTGGACTTTCAGGGGCAAAAAGAACTTCTCATCTTTCACATCTGGCCATTGGCCTTCAGGGATGCCAAACATCTGTCCCATGCTTGGGCCATAAATATCGGCATCCAAAATACCCACTCGCGCCCCTTCTGCTGCCAGTGCCAGTGCCAGGTTTGCTGCTGTGGTGGACTTACCCACACCGCCTTTTCCAGAGGCCACAGCAATCACGTTTTTCACCGACGCCATGGCTTCGAGGTTGCCCTGAACGGTGCCTGAGGTGACTTGCCAGTCCACCTCTATTGTAGCCTGCTCTACCCCTTCTACAGCTTCCAGCTTAAAACGCAATAGCTCAGCGATGCCCGGGCAGAGTCCTTCTGCCGGATAACCCAACGTGATAGACAAGCTGACCTTGCTGCCCTCTACCACTAACTGCTGAACACACCCTGCCGCCAGTAAATCCTGTTGCAGATAAGGGTCCTTATACAATCGAACAGCGGCTTCAATGGCTGAACGGCTGGGCTGGTTCATTCAGGGAACTCCTGCGCAACAGCGCCCATTGTGAGCGCGCATTAATTCAAAGTGTCAGGGGGATTGTACGACTGTCGATCAGGTTTTCAAGGCACACTTGAGCTTTTCACGTGCAGCTTTGCCATTATCAGGATCGATGCCCTGCTCAGCCATGAGCTGCCGTTGTGACTGATCGGCTGCTTCATCAGCCTGGCGAAACAGTGCTTTGGTTCGGCTGTCTTCAATCCCCTGGGCAATGGTGGCCTCCAGATCTTCACCATCAAGGACACGATTGCAGATAATACTGTAATTGCGCTCAAAGATCGGATAAGCAATACGCTGCTCCTGACTGGACAGTGTCAGCCAGCCAGTTTCCCGAGCAGCCAGATACACAGCCAGATGTGACCAGGGATATTCCCGCGTCTGCACCGGTGCCCGGCAGGCTTCATAATAGGCCTGTAAAGGTTCTTTCAACCCCATTTCATCGTAACGTAGTTTGCACAGTTCTCGAATCTCACTGAGATCTGGAAAAAACCTGGAAGTATCCAGTGCTTTTTTACCGGCCATCCAAATACGACGGGGACTGAATTCTTTGAGGGAATTCTTCCATACCCGCTTGGCACGAATCTGGTCTTCATCCGTGGGATAGGCACGCTTGAACTTAAGAGGGTACGCATCTTCCAGAAGGGTAAACAATGAGTTGATGGCCTGCTCCAACTCCCTGGCAGCAGGCGGTGCTGCATTGTCCCGGGAACGAGGACGCGGTTCAGTCGTCAAGCTGCTCGAACCAGTCGTCGTCTGCCCAGCTGGTGTCCGTAAGCTTTTCAGCCGTTGTTCGATGAGATCGTTGCCCTTTTTCACTTTGCTTGCGTTTCCATTGGTAAATCACATGGTTCTTAAACTTGTTTTGCCACGCCTTTCTGGCTTCGCCTGTTTCCAGCCAGTACAGCTTAAAATCCGCCAGCTGCCCAAGGGTAAATTCTGTGGGAATACCGTGGTGTTGCTCAAGAAATTCCACATAGGTCGGGTCTGGCGCAAAATCCTGCGGCAATGGCTGTACCCGGGCACCCTGTGTGCGGCTGGCTACCTCAGCAGACTGTTTCTGCTGAAAGATAGGATGCTCAACACCGGGCAACTCAGTCTTCTCAATTTCCCAGGGCAACGCGCCGGCATTGAGCTGACGAATGTACCGTTTTTGATCCTTGTCTGTCATAAAGTCAACAATACCTGCCTTCCCGGTTTTGGTCTATATACGGCGACGCGCCCAGGGAGCGCGCCAAAAATGGGCTAAAAAGTGTGCAGCTCCCGCACACAATACAATGCGTTCAGGACACGCTTGCGAACTTCTCATTGTACGCACTGATCACCACAACATACCAGCGCTAATAGACGCAGCTTTTGCAAACCCATCTGCAAACCCATCTGCAAACCCATCTGCAAACCCATCTGCAAACCCATCTGCAAAGGGTATCGGCAATGGTAAAGCCCCCTGTGTAAATCTACGATTTTCAGTATAATGACAGACTTTTCACCGGAGTCGAAACACAGCACATGAGTCAACGCAAGATACTGGTAACCAGCGCCCTGCCTTACGCCAATGGGCCACTGCATCTGGGCCACCTGCTGGAATCCATACAAACCGATATCTGGTCACGCTTCCAGAAGCTGTCCGGTCACACCTGTAGCTATATCTGCGCTGACGATGCCCATGGCACAGCCATCAGCCTGGACGCTGAAAAGCAGGGCATGACCCCGGAGGCTTATGTGGCAAACATCCATCAGGAACGCCTGAGGGATTTTGGTGATTTCCACATTCATTTCGATAACTATCATTCTACTCACTCTGAAGAAAATCGAACACTTTCTGAAAGTATTTATCTGGCTTTAAAAGAAAAAGGACATATTGTCAATCGTTCTATTGTTCAGGCCTTTGACCCTGTAAAGCAGATGTTTCTGGCAGACCGCTATATAAAAGGCATCTGCCCAAAATGTGGCGCTGACGACCAGTACGGTGACAATTGTGAACAATGCGGTGCGACTTACTCCCCGGCTGAACTGAAAAATGCCCGCTCAACGATCTCCGGTACAACCCCCGTTGACAAAGACAGTGAACACCTCTTTTTCAAACTGTCGAATTTTGACGCATTTCTGAAAGAGTGGACCCGCTCCGGCACTATTGAAGATGAAATTGCTAACAAACTGGCCGAATGGTTCGACATGGGTTTGCAGGACTGGGATATTTCCCGCGATGCACCTTACTTTGGTTTTGACATTCCCGGAGAGTCTGGCAAATACTTCTATGTCTGGCTGGATGCCCCTATTGGTTACATGGCCAGCTTCAAACACCTTTGTGACCGGCGGGATGACCTGGACTTTGACGAGTACTGGAAAAAAGACAGTGACTGTGAAGTCCACCATTTTATCGGCAAAGACATCGTTAACTTCCACTGCCTGTTCTGGCCAGCTATGCTCCATGGTGCAAACTACCGCACACCCACCCGCGTCAATGTGCATGGTTACGTGGGCGTAAACGGGGAAAAAATGTCCAAGTCCCGCGGCACGTTTATTACCGCCCGAAACTATCTTGACCACCTCAACCCGGAGTATCTCCGTTATTACTATGCCGCCAAGCTGTCTAACCGAATTGATGACCTGGACTTTAATACTGATGACTTTGTCCAGCGCGTCAATTCCGACCTGGTGGGTAAACTGGTGAATATTGCCAGCCGCTGTGCCGGTTTTATTAACAAGCGCTTTAACGGGCAACTGTCAGCTACTGACGGCGCACCTGAGCTGACGGCAAGGTTCCAGCAGGCCAGCCACACCCTTGCCGGATTGTATGAAAACCGTGAATTCAGCAAAGCCATGCGTGAGATTATGGCACTGGCCGATCAGGCCAATGCCTGGATTGATGAAAGCAAGCCGTGGGTGATTGCCAAAGAAAAGGGTAAAGATGACCAACTGCATGCCATTTGTTCTGCCGGCATTAACCTGTTCCGCCTGCTGATGATTTACCTCAAGCCAGTACTTCCGGCCATGGCCAAAAAAGCCGAGGCGTTTCTGAATGTGCAACCACTGACCTGGCAAGACAGCCAGACCCTGCTGCTGGATCATGGCGTTAATCCGTTCAAACCACTGATGACCCGTGTGGATGCCGATAAAGTCACAGCCATGACCGAAGCCAGCAAAGAAGCCAGCAAAAAAGTGCGGGTCGCTGCAAAACCGCCGGTCGAAGGGGCCACTGTGTCCACTGAAGACAATTGGTTGACCAAAGACCCCATCGCCGATGAAATCACCTTTGATGATTTTGTCAAAGTGGATCTGCGCATTGCCCGAATTGTGAATGCGGAGCACGTGGAAGGTGCCAGAAAACTACTGAAGCTGACACTGGATCTTGGCGGAGACACCCGTCAGGTCTTCTCAGGGATTAAAGGGGCATACAGCCCGAAAGCATTAATCGGTAAACTCACTGTTGTGGTTGCCAACCTTCAGCCTCGAAAAATGAAATTCGGCGTTAGTGAAGGCATGGTGCTGGCCGCCGGTCCCGGTAATAATGATCTCTGGATTCTGGAACCCCATGACGGTGCCGAACCCGGTATGCGTGTACTGTAAACAACGGTTAAACGACACATACCCCATAAAAAAACACCCTTAATGACAGTGTATGATCACTGTCATTAAGGGTGCCATCTTTCAATCATCCTCTTTCAATCACCCTCTCTCAATCAATAGTGCAATTTACCTTGTCGCCCTGACAGGTCAGAGCTTTTGCACCCTGATCGGTATGCAAAAGTCTGCAAACACAGTGACAACGTATTCACTTTTTATCCAGGGGCTAGCGCTTTCCTCTACGTACTCTGTTTTTCACAGCACCAGTGGAGTTTTTAGTTGCTTTGGGAGCTTTGGGAAATTCAACCCCCTGTTGTGCAACAAAAGGCCTTTGGGCTGCCTGTGGTGTCCTTGACTGAAAACCCGGAGCCATAGGCTGTGTTGAAACACGTGGGGCTACAGGTCTGCGGCTTTGCGTAGTTCTGGTAGCAGTGCCATTATCAGTTGATGGACGCAATCCAGTATAGCCTGGCAAAGGAGGATAACCACTGGAGGCTGAATTTTGGCCTTGTATCCCACTTGCCCTACTAGAGACAAAAGGGTGAGCCTTAGGTAATGGGTTGCTGACACGTATTGGAACAAAAGCATTAGCCGTCCTTCCAGTAACAGGTGCCGTAAACATTGTGACAGAATCATCACTCCACTCCGTCCGCGCTGCTTTTGTATCCGATAGTTTTTTCGTTAGTTTTTCCAAGAGAAAAGCGTTTACCTGTTGCAGGCTTGACTTGTCTTCATCAAAACCAGAGACTGCCTTTATTAACAAATCGAAATCCTGCTTGCCCTGCTTATCCGTTATCTCCATGTCATTGAGTAATGCCCTTACGTCATCGGTCCTAAACACGCGCTCAAGTCCCTTCCGGCAATTTTCCCTTGTGTGGCTGGATGCTTTATCATAGATTGCACTTGCATCCTGAAGAGACTCTATTCCCCTGGAGGCTAACACACCTGCATCGTGTGATACGTTATCCACAATATGATCTTGCGTTTTTTTATCATTTTTATATTTTTTTAATAACTGATTTAAATACGCAATGATTTCATCATCGGTAGCCCCGTCAGGCAAGGGATTAACACCAGCGCCTGGTCGCGATTGAGCCGTTTGGGTCGTACTCCATGATACTGAAGCGGTGGCTGCATCGGGACGGCTAAAAGTCGTCAAAGGCTTTTTTTCGACACGGCTGGCAGATATTGGCATAAAATCACCTGCAGTCCGGAACGACGAACTCAGCAAGCAAGCACTGGCACTTGGTGAGGAGTAAGCACCGGCCCTTGATGAGGAGTAAGCACCGGCACTTGGTGAGGAGTAAGCACTGGCACTTGATGAGGAGTGAGCACCGGCACTTAATGAAATGCTGGATTCATACTCTTGCTTCAACTTACTAAATAGTATCTCATCTTCATCCCTCGCCTTTACAAGGTCATCCAATTGAGCAGCCAGACTTTGCAAGTTTGCGTCATACTCAGCTCTTGCTTCACTGTCAGCATCAACGAAATAACTGCTTGCCTGTTCCAGGCTCGACTTATCTAAAACCATTTGTTGAGACAATATGCGCACTAGCTGCTTGAATATATTACTACCCAAATCATCATAACCGTCCGGAAATTCAAAATCGTCAATGCTGGCAACCCCACGATTAACCAGAAACGTAAAAAGAAGCTGTACCGATTCGGTGGTCTTTTTTTCGAGATCGCGTTTCTTGTTTGGGTCACGTACTTCCTTGGTTAAGAAAAGCATTGCTTCATGCGATACGGCCTTGATGATCATGTCTTTCAATTCGGGATTTTTATCTATTTGTTGTAATATAGTGTCTAAATACTTAATGATTTGTTCTTCGGTAGCATTTTGAGGCAAAGGATCAATATCGAGGCTTGGTCGAAGCGAAGAAGTCCGAGGTGTATTAGAGACGACTGATCGTTCGCCCGAGGTTATGCCACGCCTGTCATCGCCAAAAAAATCGGGAGTCCTGGTGCCTCCAGGTGAGAAGGCTAAACGCCCGCTCGGTGGCGTTACAGGGCGACCAAACGCATAGCCTGAATGGCTGTTTGAAGATGTGGCTGCTGGATTTAGATCAGGCGTTGCCTTCGGGGTTCCATTGCTTGTTGGTATCATCATTCATTCCTCTTGATCAGTGCATCAGTGCGATCTCATTGGGTACTGGCTTTCAGGCCTGGTAATACTTGCGCTACGTTCATGGATTCCTCCCTTGGCAGGAAATGACAGTAGACGTTTATCTATACTGAGGCCTTGCTTAAGCGCTAGTGAGCGCTAAATGAGATCGTCCTGATTAGTGCATGGATTAAATAGTCTTTTCGTATTCTATAAGAGCCTCTGGAATGGATGATGGTTCCTTGCTGGTCATAAAGACTAACCTGCCTGTCAGGTTTGTTGACATAAGAAGGCAAATCCAATACCCCCTGAGCCGCTGTGGAAAGGCGCAATGATTATGCACAAGGTCATGGATTCCACCTGGGGGCAACGACGTCTACAGTGGCTCTGGCCTTTGCCATTGAGGTAACAGACAGGAAAAATGGCTTTCTGATTGCATCAGGCAAGATTTGGCGAAGATAGCTACAGAATATAGCTACATATAGCTACGCTACGTCTGCACCAGCCTGCCCTGGAAGCTGTCATTGCCTGATAAAGCGCAGGGGAGCTGGCAGGTGATCTTTCATGCTGCGCCAGGGATTAATATCCAGCCCACCACGGCGCAGGTACTGGGCGTAGACGGTTAGATGCTCAAGTTCAAAAAAGGTACTAAGGTCCATAAAAATACGCTCGACACACTGCTCATGAAACTCATGGTGCTCACGAAATGAACAGACATAGCGCAGCAGGGCGTCATGATTAATCCCTTCACCACTATACTCAACAACCAGTGTTCCCCAGTCGGGCTGACCGGTTACCAGGCAGTTAGACTTTAGCAGGTGTGTGAACAACACTTCAGAGCGGTATTCATTATCTGACTGAAGCAATGCCGGGTTGTAGTGGTACTGATCAACCGTAACCGGCAATGCGTCCAGACACAGACCCGGGGCAGGTTGTATACCTTGTGCCTCAAAATCAGCAATGGTCATAAGGTGAACGGTGACCGGTGCACCAGCGTGTTCACTGAGATCCTGCGTTAACAGAGCCTGAACGGCCTTATCATGCTCAAAACGGGACTGATTCAGTGAGTTCAGGTACAGCTTGAATGACTTGGATTCAATCAGATTAGGGGATTCACAAGGCAGGGTAAACGCAGCAACCCGCACCACCGGCTTGCCCTGGAGATTGAGCCAGGAAACTTCATAGCCGTACCAGAGGTCACGGCCATAAAATGGCAGATCATGCTCATCAATCCCCAGTTCATCCCGCTTGCTGGCACGAGAAACAGGAAACAGAAGGCCCGGGTTATACCGGGTTTCGTAGGCACTGGTTTTACCGAGGGGGGATTGATCCAGTGGTTTAGTCATTGAAACACTCCTTTCAGACTGAGGGCAAACAGAGCCTGAAAGCATGTCAGTTCAGTCGCCGGGATATTTCATAAACTGCCCTGAAGATCACCCTAAACAGCATAATCCCAGGGTATTTTGCGAAGGAGCGCCGCACTGATGGTGTGTACGGTCCACTGAGCAAAACTTTCTCATAACCACAATCATAACCACAAGTAGCAAGCGAGACCCTGAAATATCCGGGCTAAGTTCTCAGCCCTTTGCCCGTTTTCAAAAGGTAAATACTATAAGCGGTTAGTCCCGCAATAGCCAATGCCATCACTGAAAAGGCCATAGTCACATTAATGCCGCTGGCCTGGCCGATAATACCGTAGCGGAAGGCATTGACCTGGTATAATACAGGGTTTAAGAATGACAGTTCTCGCCACAGTGCCGGGAGGACATCCACTGAATAAAACACCCCGCCTAAATAGGTTAATGGCGTCAGTACAAAGGTGGGTATAATGGACACATCATCAAATTTTTTCGCGTACACGCCATTGATAAAGCCCACCAGAGCAAACAGGAGGGCGGTCATGGTCACCGCCATCACCGTGATCAGCAGACTATGAATCTCGAACTTCACGAAAAAAAGGCTCAATGCCATCACAATAGCCCCTGAAATCAGCCCGCGTGCAGTCCCTCCCAAAACATAGCCCGCCAGAATCACCCAGTTAGCCACTGGAGAGATCAGCAGCTCTTCAACACTTTTCTGAAACTTGGTGCTGAAAAAACTGAATGCGACATTGGTAAAGCTGCTGGTAATCACTGCCATCATCACCAGGCCCGGGACAACATAGGTCATATAATCAAAGCCACCCATAGTGCCAATACGTGAACCAATCACGTTGCCGAATATCAGAAAGTACAGTGACATGGTAATTACCGGTGGCAACAGTGTCTGAGGCCAGATACGCATAAAGCGCCGGATTTCACGAAAAAAAATCGTCTGAAATGCCACCCATTGCGATGCCATTAGTTTTGCTCCCCCTGGGTCAGTGTGACAAACAGCTCTTCCAGGCGGTTAGCCTTATTGCGCATACTGGCCACTTCAATATTATAGTTGTTTAGCTGCCTGAACAGATTATTGACGCCAACGGACTTATCCACTTCCACTTCCAGGCTGCGAGTATCCACTTTTTTAACCCTGTACCCGGCAAATGTCGGTGCTATATCCATGGGTTGCTTTAAGTCCAGAATAAAACTTTCTTTTTTCAAGGTTCTGAGCAGCTCCTTCATGGAGCAGTTTTGCACGATTTCCCCCTTATCAATAATGGCGATATTACGGCATAACTGCTCAGCTTCTTCCAGATAATGGGTTGTCAGAATAATCGTTGTACCCTGCGCATTAATTTCTTCAAGGAATTCCCATAAACTCCGTCGAAGCTCAATATCAACACCTGCTGTTGGCTCATCCAGAATCAGCAGGCTTGGCTCATGGATGAGTGCACGGGCAATCATTAAGCGGCGCTTCATCCCTCCTGATAGCATGCGCGCAATGATTCTGCGTTTATCCCATAAGCCCAGTTTTTTCAGATAATGATGGACACGAGGACGAGCCTGAGCTGCCGTAATGCCGTAATAGCCCGCCTGGGTGATCAGAATATCCTCTACTTTTTCAAACTGATTAAAGTTAAATTCCTGTGGTACAACACCCAGCGCCTGCTTGGCACTGACCAGATCTTTATCAATGTTGTAGTCAAAAATACAAACGTCACCTGATGTTTTTTTTACCAGCGATGAAATAATACCTATTGTCGTTGACTTCCCTGCTCCATTTGGACCAAGTAAGGCAAAAAAATCACCCTCAGCCACTAAAAGGCTGATCCCTTTCAGGGCTTCCATACCGCCCTCATAAGTTTTTCGCAGATTGTTAATCGTTAGTGCCTGGGTTGTCATTGTTGCACCCTCCCTGTATCAGATAGCGACTGTTCATATTTGATTGACAAAATTATGACCTCAGAAACATTCACTGAGGATTTAGTGTTGTACAGAAATTTTCAGTCATCTTGCCAACAAACAATGGCTGTTACCAGACAATTATTTTCCAGGCCCTTCCTTAATGTATTCCGGGCAGTTACCCGAACAGCTCCTCAGAAGACAGGGTAGAACCTCTGTCCCACATTTATTGATACCGTTCGAACAGGGGAAGAAACCAGAATATAGCGGGAGTTTATCCTGTAAAATACCCCGGATCACAGCAGCGATAAAACGCTCTCCGTCGTGTTTATATAAACCCCATGAAAACCACCATTTTCATGAAAACTACCATTGTCTTCATCACGCGCAATTATACCAAAGGTCAGTACATCATTGATTTATCTTTTTCCACAATTTCCACAATTTCCACAATTTCCACAATTTCCACAATTTCCACAATTTCCACAATTTCCACAATTTCCACAATTTCCACAATGTCGCATCTGTGCCCTTGAACAGTACCAACACCTTTACGCTACACTCTGGCAAAAGTGGTAGTGCAAAGAAATGACGCCATGTCTGTACTGTTTACCTCTGCTTCTCTTAATTCCGAAATGCTTGATCCAGAGGCACCTGGTCTATTGGTTTTGTTGGCATTCTCCTCCAGCCAGGTTGCTGGAGTATCCCTGTCAGACGGCTACTTTCTCACGATTTCATCGAGGCTCCTGCTTTTTCAAAGGCTCTGACAAACCCTCTCCACAGGTTAAAACGTTGTGTCCCAACGCTAGTCTGTTTTTTGCCGCCTGAATATCGGCATTCTCAGAGTGCAAGCCAGAACCAGGCATTTTTTTCAGGGCTAAAAACAGTTCGCAGTAAACTATTATAATCTGAAACTATCTGATAAAATCTCAAGCATGGATAAGAGATTAGTGAAGATAGGTGAGGCCGCTCGTTTACTTGGTACAGACCCTGTAACACTGCGAAAATGGGAAAGTACAGGTGAGTTGCTTCCTGCCAGAAAGACCAAAGGTGGAACTCGTTACTACGACGTGTCTGAATTGATGGGCTTCAGTAACGAAGCTGCGCCTACTCTTTGCTATTGCAGGGTATCCAGTCACGACCAAAAGCCAGACTTAGACAGGCAGCAAGAGTTACTGGAAGCCTACTGTTCTGCAAAAGGTTGGCGAACTCAGGTTATACGTGATCTTGGTTCTGGCATGAACTACCGGAAAAAAGGACTTAATCAGCTACTTGAGTTAATAATGAAACGTCAGATTAAACGACTGGTGGTTTCACATAAAGACAGGCTGTTAAGGTTCGGCGCTGAATTGGTGTTCTCCCTATGTGAATTGCAGGGAATAGAAATAGTCATCGTACATAAAGGCGATCAGCCTTCGTTTGAAGAAGAACTCGCCAATGATGTATTGGAAATAATCACTGTATTCAGCGCAGGACTTTACGGCAGCCGAAGCAAGAAACACAAAAAGATGCTTGAGACTTTGCAAGATGTTGTTAGCTCACAAGATTGAACTCAGACCGACAAAACAACAAGCCGATTATCTTGACAGGGCTTGTGGTTCTCGTCGTCATGCGTTCAATCAACTGTTAGCACATTTCAATCAAGAAGGCGTTAAGTGGTCAAAGAAGGCTGCGAATGAAAAATACAAAGAACTCAGGCTTGAGTTCCCCTGGTATGCCGAAGTCAGTCAACGTGTAACGAGAAATACAGTCGACGATCTTCATAACGCCTTTACTCATTTCTTTCGTCGGGTGAAGAAAGGAGAAAAAGCAGGTTACCCAAGATTCAAGAAGCGAGGCCTACACGATAGTTTTTCTCTGAGAGAAAAACCCAAGTTCCATGTTGACGGCAGAACACTTCGCATTGAGAAACTGAAAACCAAAATTAAAATGCGCCAGGAACTGAGATTCACGGGCACACCCTGTCAGGTGACGATCAGTAAGCGAGCCGGAAAGTATTTCGCTTCTATTTTGGTAGACACTCAAGACTACGACCCAAAAGCACAAAGCAATGAGTCTGTAGGCGTTGATTTTGGCATCAAAAATTCAGCTATTTGTTCGAATGGCAAAACCTTTGCTGCTAATCAGAAACTGAAACACTCTCTGAAACGCCTTAACAGGAAACAGAGAGCGTTAAGCCGCAAAATAAAGAGAAGCAACCGTTACGCGAAAGCCAAGCGGGCAATTGCAAAACTTCATTACCGGATCAGTAACCAGCGATCAGCCGTAATACATGAGGTAAGTGATTATTTGACGTCAAGATTCAAAATAATCACCATGGAAAACCTGAATGTAAAAGGCATGGTAAAAAACCGCAAACTGGCAAGAGCAATCAGTGACGCAGGTTTCGGCAAGCTGAGAGAGCTTGTCGAATACAAGGCAGAGCTGAGAGGATGCCAGATTGTGATTGCAGATCGGTTCTTTCCCAGCTCGAAAAAGTGTGCGGTTCATACTTGCAACTACATAAACGACAATATCGCTTTGTCCGATCGCCAGTGGCGATGTCCGAAATGTAAAACTTTGCATGATAGGGATTACAGTGCGAGTTTGAACCTTGATAATTATGGTCGAGACACGTTACAGCTCGACCCAAAACCCTACACAAGCGTGGAGTTAGACACGATTCGTCGTGCATTCATGTGGACGGCGTAGATAAGTCTGCATAATTACAGATTATGTTAGATTTTTAGTAGCGGCACAGATAGAGACATAAATACCGCCATGAACACATAAACATAAGGGATTTGGCTTTAGCTAATTTGCCAGGACACAGCAATGATGTAAAGCGTTCCCCTGTAGATTGTTCTGTCAGTGCAGATTCTACACCTTAATTCGCGAATTGAGCCTATTGCAGGTGCAGGCAAAGGAGCAACAAGAGACAAAGTCGTTAAAAACACTGAAAAATTGTCACTATGGCGTTTTATGGCGTTTAACGAACATTGCGAAATTCTCCACCCTCTACCCATAGAGCTATCTCTTAGTCACATCTCCTAATCTTGGTTTATCCTTCTCTATGGTAAACCAAGATCATGATGCCACTACCACCTCAGCAATGGGCTGAAAGCATTTTTGGGGATGCACAGTTGGGAGATAAACGTCGTACAAAGCGATTAGTCCGTGTCGCTGCAAGCCTTTCTGCAAATACTGGTTCATCCATGGCCAGTGCTTGTAGCGGTCATCTTGCCGCTGTTGAAGGGGCTTACCGGCTTATTGAAAATGAGGCCGTCAAGCCTGAAGCCATTGCTGAGGCTGGTTTCCAGTCAGCAGCCCTTGCGGCAGAAGATTCTCACCTTCTATTAGCCATTGAAGACAGTACCGCTCTTAGCTATTCACATTCCGTCAGGTCAGAGCTGGGTGATATAGGTGAACCAGAGAAAAGCCGGTCTAAAGGGATTTGGGCGCATACAGTGATGCTGATTGACGCTGATACTGAGCGGACGGTTGGCTTAATTGATCAGCAACGCTGGATCAGGGATATTGAGGAGCGTGGCAAAAGACATGAACGCAAGCAGCGGCCTTACGAAGAAAAAGAAAGCTTTAAATGGCAGCGTTCATCAGAAAATATTGAGTCCAGGCTGGGTCTCCAGATGGGAAAGACTATCAGTGTTTGCGATCGTGAAGCGGATGTTTTTGAATATATCCGGTACAAGCAGCTTCATTGCCAAAGGTTTGTTGTCAGGGCGACGCAGAATCGGGTTTTGGTCGATGATGACAGGCTTCTTTTTTATGCAGTGAGCCAGGAAGCTGCTCTTGGAACTTATGTAGTGGACGTTCCTCAACGTGGAGGACGCAAAGCACGATCAGTAATGCTACAAGTAAAAAGGAAGACAGTGACCATTCAATCACCTCAAAGGCTCGGTGGTCGATTGGAACCAGTCACTGTGAATATTCTTATTGCCGAAGAGTTCAACAACGACACAAAGGAGTGTTTGCGTTGGATTTTATTGACATCTGAACCGGTTGATACATTTGATGATTGCCGTATGGTATTACGGTTTTATGAGCTGCGCTGGCGTATAGAAGAGTTCCACAAAGCCTGGAAAACCGGGGCGGGTGTTGAACGTTTGCGGCTTCTTTGTGCAGGCAATGTGCTTCGTTTAGCTGTAATACTCATGTTCGTCGCCGTCAGGCTGTTACAGATCAGGGAGGCCTTGATGCTCCCTTATGACAGAAGACACAAAGACGATAAAGCCTGGAACGAGAAAACGCCGGCTAGCCGTGTTGTAAGTAAAGAAGAGTGGAAAGTGCTGTGGCTTACTTACTACCGTCATTCACCACCTCAATCAGGAATAAATTGATTGGTACGTAGGGCCTAAAATAAAAATGATGATCGACTGATTTTCTGAAATGCCAACCACGTGTTTTTCCGTCCCGTTGATAGTCCAAACATGAATACCCTCAAAACAATAGAAAACCCATCTGCCCGTTGGGTTCTGAACCGGCTTTTTCTTCATGTCCGGAAATGTTCGGCTCTGCCTCTTCAGCTCATAGCGGATTCGATGTTGGATAGCAGCATAGACCATCAGACAGAGAGTCATCACCATTAACAGAGCTTCAATGCGCTCTGGTTTCTTCAAATACAGCGACGACACCAGGAAATCAGGACTTTTCAGGAAGCGGAATCCCCTCTCGACCTGCTGTTGTGATTTATACGTCCTTAGCAGTTCAGCCGTGCCTAGCCGGTCTGTATTTGTATCGTTGGTGGCCAGTACAAAGCAGCCCAGCGAAGCTTCCGCATCCCGGCGAGTCTGCACTGCAACCGAGCAGCAACCTGTTACGTAATACTCAAGGTGATCAGGTTCTGCGCCGTTAGCGGGACGACCTTTACCTTTGTAACAAGGCTTACTGATAACCATGGGTTCAGCCTGACAGAGTTCGGATTGCTTCTGCCATTGTCTGAAGGCTTCCATGGCGTCAGCTTCACACCGAAAGGCCTTTTTACCTAGCTTTTCCAGTTTTTCGAATTCCTTCAGGGACTTTTTCTGCATGCGCCTTGTCAGCGCCTTCTGCTCTGTTTCCTGGCTCTGTTTGTTCCGAAACAACGCCCAGCGTTGCCTGACCTCTGCGTAATCAGACGACACCTCTACAGCTTCATAATACTCAAATCCCTCAACAGCCCCCATGGCGTGTAAGGGCACACTCTGCACCAGCCCTTTGGCAGCACTGATACTGAGCGGAACACGGGAAATAAATAGCTGACCCTGCTGGTCGAGTTCTTGAATAGTCTCCCCCACGTATAGTGCCGCATCGCCGACAAAGTACCGGGATTCCAGTGCCGCCTTGAAACTCTTCAAGTGCTCTGAAACCACCTGTTTAAAACTGGTCTTGTCAGTCACATTGCCACTGGCAGCCGCCATAAACAGGGGAATGTCTGCCCGGTTTTCGGTCATCAGGAGCAAAATGGCCTGATTCAAGTCCGGGCGATGGTCACGGCTATAGCCTTGGCAAAGCCGGATACAGTTGAGGTCTTCGTCACTCTCTTCGCTGTCGCTGTTGTAGCGACCGTCAACGTGAAAGCTGGTGCCATCAAGGTTTAACGCCTCGCAAGGCAGCTTGAGATGTTTCACCACCTTGATAGCCAGCTCGAAATAGACTTTACTGACATCCAGCTCAAAGAGTTCATCCAGTGTCCTGCCCAGTGCTTTGTCGTTTATGTGCTCTGGTTCGATACCAGGCCTGATCAGCTTGTCGAGGGGTTTGTTGGCAAAGAACTGGGGAAACATATGCAGGGATCGTCCAGTTAAGCCTAAGCCATTGATAATCATGCCAACAACGGCTTCACCATGGGATATGTGCCAGTCATCGGATACTTTTGGTGCTCGCCGGTCGATATGCTCGGCGATTTTCAACTCTTTGCACATTCCAGCCACCAATCCGAGGTAATCCATGATCTGACTGCGGTATTGAACAGGAGGCATAAGTCGGTTTCCTGATATTTTCTTATCTGATAAATAGCAGAAATCAGGAAAATGTCAGGTGGGGTGGTGAATGTCGGTTACTACGAAGGAAAGTCGTTGCCTAAAGAAGAGCCAACATTGACCTGGCTTCTCCATACCATTGCAAAAGTAGGTGGCTGGTGTGACTCAAAACGCACCGGCATACCCGGATGGTTGGTCATTTGGGAAGGGTGGGCAAAGTTGCAAGATCGTCTCCAAACCTACCGCATGACAAAAGGTGTGGAGATGTGACTAAGAGATAGCCTGTTTCGGCGGGAGTACTCTTTCGATTTACTTTTCGATTTACTTTTCGATTTACTTTTCGATTTACCAAACGAGCGTAAGGCTCCTTACTTTTAGTGCTATCTCTTAGTCACAAATCTTGAGATGCTAAAAAACCTGTCTAGCCTTTAACACCAGGGGGTGCATCCATAAATTGTGGTTCAGCGGCGGAAATTAAAAGCGCAGAAACCCGCATATAATCTTGGTTTACCATAGAGAAGGATAAACCAAGATTAGGAGATGTGACTAAGAGATAGGCCTTGCAGCGAGTCTGGCTAGCACAAACAGTAAATCAGAAAGCCGGTTAAGAAACTGTAATAATAGTGCATTGATCGTTTCACCCGCTTCTTTGGCAGCAATCACCTGTCGTTCAGCGCGACGGGAAACGGTGCGGCACATATGACAATAGCACGCCAAACGTGAGCCGCCAGGCAGGACAAAGTTTTTTAAGGGTGGCAGGTCTGTATTAAAGGCATCGAGGGTGGTTTCCAATTCAGTAACAAAATGCCCTTGAATTAACTGGTAGTCAGGCATAGCCAGCTCACCACCCACATCAAAGAGGCGATGCTGTATTGTCTGGACGGGTTCAAGCAGCGTCTTGTCCACAGGGTTAAAAACAGTTAGCTGTAAACTATTATAATCTGTAACTATCTGATATAATTTCGATCATGAATCAAAGGTGGTAAACGGTTACGCGAAAACCAAGCTAACAGTTACCATTTTTTTGATTCATAAGCATGGTCGCAGACACGTTACAGCTCGACCTAAAACCCTACGAAAGAGTGGAGTCAGACACAGCTCGCTGTGCATCCATGTATACTCGTGACCGTTGAAGATGCTTGATTTTTCTGCATTTTTTTAGCAATCTCAACGGATGCCAAAATTTATGCTCACACCTCAGCAAAAATCAACCTTGGAGTCCCAACACAAAACGTCGCGGGATGCTCGGGAGTGTGACCGTATTAAAGCCGTATTACTGAGATCTGAAGGCTGGTCAATAACCGCCATTGCTCAAGCATTGAGAAAAAGTGAATTTTCCATTGCCCGGCACATTGATGACTACCTGAAAAAGGACAAACTGAAACCTGAAAACGGTGGCAGTGAGAGTCATCTTAATGACGAGCAAAGTGAGCAGCTAATTGTGCATATTTCAGAGCATACTTACGCCCATGTCTACGAAATTGTGTCGTATATTTTTGAACGCTGGGCTGTCAAATACACCGTGTCAGGCCTCAACAAGTGGTTGCACCAAAAAGGCTTCACCTACAAAAAACCAAAAGGTGTACCGCACAAGGTGGATGCCAACAAGCAGGCAGAGTTTATTGAGCACTACGAAGAGTTGAAAGCCTCACTGCCTGAGAGTGAGGTTGTGCTTTTCATGGATGCAGTTCACCCAACGCAAGCCACCAAAATCACCTCGGGTTGGATACGCAAAGGTGTTGATAAAGTCATCAATACGACGGGCAGTCGCAACCGAATGAACATCGTCGGTGCGATAGAATTGAACAACTTGTCTGCTGCTATTTTTGATCAATTCGAGACGGTTAACGGGCTGGCTATCATTGAATTCTTCAGAAAAGTTAAGTCCGCTTATACATCAAAGAGTGTCATTCACATGGTGCTGGATGGAGCAGGTTATCACTATTCGAAGGAAGTCGTTGATGAGGCTGAAAAGCTGGGTATAAAACTGCATTACCTTCCGCCCTACAGCCCAAACCTGAACCCAATTGAGCGGTTATGGAAGGTAATGAATGAGTACGCTCGAAATAATCAATACTTTGCAAAACCGAAGGATTTCCGGAAAAATATACGTCATTTTCTGTATGTTACGCTACCAGAAATAGGTGCTTCGTTAGTGAGCAGGATTAATGACAATTTTCAGATACTGAATCCTGCATCTTGAATTCACTTGGGTATAGACGGCGTAGATAAGTCTGCATAATTACAGATTATGTAAGATTTTTAGTAACGGTGAGTATCTTTGAGTTCCTGCACCAGCATACCCATCCAGCTATTGAGCTCATCCACTGCACCAATGGCTTCAATGCGGGGATGGGTTTTGGAAACACGGGTACCTCCGCCAAGGCTGGTGGTGCCTTTGTCGCCGGTACGGGTATAAATTTCAGACAGGCGGTTATGTTCTTTATGATGACTCATTAGTCAATTCCCTTGCCATAGCTTTTACTGGTGTAACCGGGTTCAATAATGCCTGAACGACGATTGATCACAACAGTTAACTGGAAAAACAGGTTACAGAGCATATTTGCGAACCGGTGTAACGTAAGCGCCAAATAAACCAGCGTACTGGCTGCTATCCCCAAGATTTCTTATTCTTTGCCTGCCTTAACATTCCAGGGAAGAAGCTGTTCCAGTTTCTCAACGGTATCAGCGTAAGGCAGCTCTTTTAAAATATGGTTCAGGTAATCGAAAGGCTCCAAGCCATTCACCTTTGCGCTTTCAATCAGGCTGTAGAAAATGGCACTGGCTTGCGCCCCTTTTGGCGTGTCTGCAAACATCCAATTCTTACGGCCAATAGCGAAGGGACGGATAGTGTTTTCCGCTGCGGCATTACTGATGTCCAAGTGGCCGTTGTCACAGTAAACGACCAGTTTTGGCCATTGGTTCAATGCATAGCTCATGGCTTGGCGTGACAGGCTGCCCGGGTCTAGCTTGGTTATGTTTTTCTCCAGCCATACATGAAAGTCGTCCAGTAGCGGCTTACTCTTTTGCTGACGCAGGATGGCTTTTTCTGATGGAGGAAGATCTCTTATTTCTTTCTCAATGGCGTAAAGCTTACCGATTTTGCCTAAAGCGACATTCGCCTTGCTAACGCGGGTGTTTTTCACCTTTTTGCCCGGTTTGGCTTCGCCCTTTCTGGCATCCAGAAATTTCCTGCGAACGTGGTCGAAGCAACCCACCTGGGTGATGCCTTCTTGTTTGCATACAGCGTCGTAACTGGCATACCCGTCAGTTTGCAGGTAACCGCTGAACCCTTCGAACAGACGCAGGGGAACCTCCTTGCCTCTTGAGGGATCGTATTCAAACACTACCGATGTTTGTCCGGGTGGCCCACCAAGGCTGACCCACATATATTTGTCAGAGTTGATGGACTTACTGGTTTCCTTGATTACCTGAATTCGGGTTTCGTCAGCATGGATCACCGAACCGGTCTTTTGGTGATCTCTCATCAAATTGATGAGTGGTCGCAGTTCTGTAGACAACCGAATCAAAGAGTTGGCCATCGTCGTCCGGGTGACAGAGCCACCGTATCGCTTGAGGATATTCTCTTGCCTGTACAAAGGCAGTGCGTCGCAGTACTTGGAGACAATGATCCAGGCCAGTGTGCAAACAGAGAGTGAAGATTTGGGCAGTGGGTGTTTTGGCAGCTCTGCAACTTTAATGACCCGCTTCTCCTGTCCATGCTCATCGACTTCCGGAAAGACTGCTTTCTCTTGCAGAATTTCTTTCACCTGAACCCTGGCTGGTACGATATCAAGCTCTTCACGGACTTTGACAAAGAAGGTATCAATGGCTCCGGTTTTTTCTTCTTCACTGAGTTCAGAGCGTTCCTGCACTCTGGGCAGAGACTCTGAAAATGGCTTGCGCCCTGTTTTCTTTTTACGTGGTTTTGGAAGCTCTTGCTCTGGCTGATCTTTAGCTTCGTCTTGCTCTCCGGTACAGCCTTCCAGCTCCACCTCATTGAAAATGTCGCTCTGGCTGTTATTTTTTTCAGTGCTTCTTCCGTACAGGCGGGATCGGGAGAGCCTCAGGTACTCTTCCAGTTGCGCAATGCGTTTTTTTTGAGAATCGATAATCTCTGACTTCTTTTGAATAATGTCGTCTTTTTCAAGAAGGGCATTTTCTTTTTCAAGAATGACACTTTCCTGCGAATGGATCGCCTCAAACAAGGCGACCATTTCAGGGGTAGTCTCAGCCTGATGAAAGGGCAAACCCAGTGCGGATTTCGGCTGAAAAATCAGAGTGTCGGCGGTCGATTTCATGGTCGCTATTTTACCATAACATCCTGAAAAACAGGACTAAAAACAGCTCTCATAATGCCTTTTTTTATGGGGTTGCATGGCGTTGAGATTGTAGCCGTCCAGCAGCCAGTTTAATTGTTGCCCGGTTAAGGTAACCAGCTCTTCATCCGGTTTGGGCCAGTGGAATTTGTCCTCAGACAGGCTCTTGTAATAAAGCACAAAACCATTATCCTCCCAGAACAGGCACTTGATTTTATTACGCTGCCGGTTGGTAAACGCATATAAGTAGCCGTCAAAGGGGTTATGCCCCAGCTCTTGTTCAACCAACACAGCAAGCCCACGAAATGACTTGCGAAAGTCAATTGGCTCCCGGTAGAGAAACACCTTTGATAATACCGCTGACGGTCGCATAACCGGGGTGTTCATAGCATTTCCCTCACCAGCTGCTCACAAAGTGACAGGTTACTGTCATCAATACCGGACACTGTTACACCACTGGGCAGGGTGATGGAGAGTGGTGTTATTTGAGAAAACGCATCAGGTTCTGGTTGGGGTGTTACCTGAACAAAGCCAGAGTTGTTCGGGGTCGCTTTTACGCTGGGGGTTGTGTCGAGTTTACGCTTCCAGTATCCGAATTTGGATACCCTTATACCGTGCTGCTGGCACCACGCACTCTGAGTCAAACCTGAATCCCGCCATGACTGAACATGCTCCAGCCATTCACTGTCTGCGGGTAATTTCTTTGCCATATTAGCCTCCTTATATGGGGAGGCTAATTATTTCAAACGGTTTTTTGATTCTGAAGGACGTGGGTTTATTTGGCGTTTACGGTGTAACACATGAGGTACGTCATGGTTACCTTCCTTGTGGATAAAGACCAAAAAGCGGATGGCCTTTTTGGATTGCGAACGACAGCTGTGAAGCAATTGAACCGCTCGCCCGCCCCTTGGAAGAATAAAACCTGTGACCTGACCGTCAATCTCTTTTTGATAGCGATCAAAATGCTCTGCCAGCCATCGGATATCGTCTTCGAACACGGCTTGTTTACCACGGATAGAAGCATTGAGGTGGAAGATTTCAGGCTGAAGTAATACGAGAAAGTCAACAATATCGCTAAAGTGGTCATCACCTTCCAGTTCAGAAATCACCCCACCCACAGTGGTGCACAGCTCATCGGTGGTGCACAGCTCATCGGTGATGATCTCGTAATCGCACAGGGGAGAGTACTCGTAAATAAAGGGGTAACACAGTTCACGGATATCACCGGAGTATTTTAAAGGCATAGTGGTTTCCTCGGGTTATTTATTGAATTCCGCGTAAGACCCCCACCGAAGAAGAGCTATCTCTTAGTCACATCTCCTAATCTTGGTTTATCCTTCTCTATGGTAAACCAAGATTATATGCGGGTTTCTGCGCTTTTAATTTCCCGCCGCTGAACCACAATTTATGGATGCACCCCCTGGTGTTAAAGGCTAGACAGGTTTTTTAGCATCTCAAGATTTGTGACTAAGAGATAGACCCATAGAGAGCGGCATTGCGTAGCTTTGCCGTTTGGGTGGAGATGGATAGCAAGGCTTGCGTGGAGCAAGCCCATGATATACTCTCAATAGCACGCGAAACCCTGCATAATGGGTGTAATGGCTGAGACAACAGCCTCTCAACAGACAGATAAGCCTCTGGATAGATACTCAAGCGCCACCGTTGCTGGATAACACGAGAAACAAATCAAGAAAACATGAAACAGTTTTCAGGCTTCTATTTGCTGAAACGCTCGGACTGAGCGTATGTGTAAAGTGTTCCCCTGTCATGGTTCAGCGGCTCATATGGCAGCGAGAGGCTTTGTCTGTATGGCATTGCGGGTCGCATGTAACTCCCTGTCAGAAGCCCCCACTATAATCGGCTTGCCGATTTAGTGGTGGGAGTAAGTCACTGAGGCGCTAAAACCGACACTTAACTAAACCATTGGAAAAAAGCCTGCTGCAAATTCTGATGCCCATAGCCAAACCCTGCCTGCACAATTTTTTCAGGGACAACGTACTGTCCCTCTGTGAGCAGGGCAGATGATTCACCTAAAAGTATCCTTAATAACCTGGCGGGCATAGGGACGAGGGTGGGTCGCTTTAATGCACTTCCCAGCGCCCTGGTAAAGCTTTTGTTACTCACAGGCTGAGGGGCAACGGCATTATAGACGCCATGGCACTGCTGATGTTCCAGCAAAAATATTAATAAATGTACCATGTCGTCAAGGTGTATCCAGGACATTACCTGCTGACCTGAGCTTATCATTCCCCCCAGCCCCAAATGAAAAGGGGGCAACATTTTCTTCAAGGCGCCACCGGAGGGATGAAGAACGATGCCTGTACGCACAATACATGTTCTCACTCCCAGTTTTTCTGCCTGTTGGGCTTCTTGTTCCCAGTCAACACACAACTGTGCAGCAAACCCGGTGCCTGCGGTGTCATTTTCAGTCAACTGTTTTTCCGGGGGCTGCGAGCCGTAATAACCAATGGCTGAGCCACTGATCAGCACTTTTGGCATTGTTGTCCGGGTCTTCATCCAGCAAACTAATGACCGGGTCAGTTTAATGCGGCTATCCTTCAGAGCCTGCTTGCGCCAGGGCGTCCAGCGCTTATCCATAATTCCTTCACCCGCCATATTAACAATGCTATCAAAAGCTTCAGATGCCGGAATAGCTGATAACGATGAAACCACATTGACAGGATGCGCCCATTTCTTCTGAATAGCTTGTGCGTTTTGACGACTCAAGACAGTGATCGCTACCTCTTTTTGCAGCAGTGCCTTAATCAGTGCTGAACCAATAAACCCGGTACCGCCGGTTATCAGTATCTTTTTCATTTGTATTCACCTGACAAGGTAAGAACCTGATGGCATAAATAATTGCTCATCATCGTTTATCTAAACACAATGAAACCTCAATAACACGGGTACTCTCTCAATTTGATAGCTGATTCAAGTGTCAATCAGTACCTTGCCTGACATGAAGCCAGACCAGAGTTGTTCCCAGCGCCCTTTACTCTGGATCAGGGACCTTGTTTTCAACAGAACTTCTGCGCCTGCCGATTTCCATCTCATGCCTGAACTGTACAACCGTTGTTTGACCAGTGTCTTGCATGCCACTTCTATCACTCCAGAGCCTGTCGGCCAGTTGTGCTTCAGAGCCTGCTGATATTTCATTAAGTGATGATTGTTCGTAAAGTACGTCACCGCCTTGTAACGCTTTTCTGTCAGTGCAACGGTTTTTTTCGGGAGTTCTGTAGATTCAATTTCCTCCAGTATTTTCCTGGCCGCACCTCGCTTGTTTTTCAGGCTATGGAGCCTGTCTTCCAGCCAGAGCTTTCTCCTGGTTTTACTGCCCGGAAACAAGGCTTCTGCTGCTCCGGCCAGATATTCCGGGGCGTGATAAAAATCAAGTATCTGAGCTGAAGTATGCTGCTTCAGGTAACACCCGTTTTCTTTTGCTCCGTCGGCTACATACGTCGCTTGCGGATAGATCCCCTTGAGTTCTGCAATTTCCTCGTTAAGCGTGCTCATAAAACGTTGTTTACCCTATTCAGGTGAGTTGGCGGTATATTAGCGGTATAAATGGTGTACAGTCTGTCACCATTAGCTGAGTAAAGACTTAATGTGCCACACATAGCTTCCCGCCAGCCCTCTTCGCAAAGCAACATACAGGTTACCATCCAGGTTACCATCCAACCCTGTAGCAATGGTTTCGACCGACTCTGGCAGAGGCGTTAATTCATAGCGAGTGTCTTTCTGATCTTCGATTAATGAACCGACTCTGTCGGATAAATGTTTGATAGACGAGTTTGACAATGTTCTTTGGTGGTTGGTTTCAAAATCCTTTTTCACCGCAGGAGCTGGTATTTGGCTATACTTCCAGGCGAGCGTTTTTGCAAACCAGGGCGTAACAGAGCCAACAATGGCAGCGCGATAATCAAGGGGTGCCATAGCGACTCCACCTCTGACACCCTGATAAACAGAACGCTCCATGGGGACGCGCCCATAAGGCGTTTCATAGTGCTTTAGCACTTTTCCCTTATAGCGCCATTTTTGCTGATTAACGACAAAAGGTTCGTTGTTGGGTGGTTCAAACAACGTGAGCAACTCCTGAGTTCCGAGTTTTTCGGCCTCATTCAGCGCTCGCTGCAACCCATTTTCAAGATTCAGCCTATTGTCAGACTGAACAGGTACTTCAATTTTCAGCACAATTTGCAGCACAATTTGCAGCACAATTTGCAGCACAATGGTTTTTGATTGACGGGCAATGACAGATGCAGGCATGGTGGCAAACGACTACTACGAAAAGTTGTCTTCATTATAGTCTTTACCGGGCGTACCTTAGTTTCAATCAGTCAGAGAGAATACCCTAAAACAGGAGGTCTGTATGCCAACCCATATCTGCGACGTTTGCGGCAAAAATTTTAAATTTAAATCCTGGTTAGAGAACCACGAGCGAGAACATAATGGGGAAAGGCTTCATAAATGTAAAATCTGCAACACGGCTTTTAAAAGACAATATCACCTTGCCAGACATATCACAATGGTTCACAAAAATGAACGCCCGTTTAAATGCCACTTATGCAGTTCAGTTTTTATTGACAGGTATGCTCTCAATTCGCACCTGAAAAAAAAGCATTGTCATACTATATATTGTCCTATCTGTGTTGACTTTGATTTTCGCAACATAACAGCTTTCAAGCGGCACATGAAGACGGACCACCCTGGCCATTCCCCTTTGACGCAACCAGTCATTAGAATAAAGAAAGTCCCCGGTGTTGGCACGGTCAGTTGCGTTACTTATACCTCAACGTCAGTCACGGGTACAGTCACCGAGGTATCGCGTATAACTTCTCCCACTGGCAGTGCCACTGTTATTGAAACGACAATGACAAGCACAAGCACAAGCACAAGTACAAGTACAAGCACAAGTACAGGGACAACCACAACGCCCGCGCAACTGTACCCTGTACAAATAACAACGGTTTCCCAAAGCTCAGGCGAATCTTTTTCCTATGCTGAGAACATTCAAAGGTTAGAACCAATACCCACTCTTGAAGAGCTGCTGGATAAAGACTCCTCCTGGCTCTCTGACTGGCAACAGGATAAACAATGACGTTTACGTTCAGGCAGGAGAACAGTCACTATGGAATACAACAGGTAATACCAATGCCTTTTCTAACTACCGTAATGATGAGCATGGCAAACTGGACGTCAGAACAGTAGAAATGACCAGTAAAGCCTGCCAGGTTGAAGAGGCATTTGATGAAGCCTTGAAAAGAGACCCGGATAATAAACGTCAATGGATAATTGTTGTTGATGGTCACCCACACCAGCTCAGTCCCATAGAAAAAGTCATGGCAGGAAAAAGGGTGAATGGGATGATTATCATGGACTTCATTCATGTTCTGGAATACCTGTGGAAAGCGACTTATTGCCTGTATGAAAAAGGCAGTGAGGCCGCAGAAAGCTGGGTATGTGAGGGAGCTTTACCAGTGCTCAGGGGAGAATCCGCAGGAGTGGCCAGAGGCATAAGACAAAGTGCCAGCAAAAGGCAGCTGAAAAAGCGAGAAGCCATGGACAGGTGTGCAGGTTACCTTCAGAAAAACCAGTCACGTCTTCGGTATAACATAGCATTGGCAGAAGGGTTGCCCATTGCCAGCGGTGTTATAGGTGTTATAGAAGGAGCCTGCCGGCACTTGATCAATGACCGGATGGACATCACCGGGGCACGATGGAGTGTGCAAGGGATCGAAGCCATTCTGAAACGGCGTTCGATAAATTCCAGTGGTCACTGGGATAAGTATTGGAATTATCATCGCTCTCAATCTGCCTCCGGGAATTACGGAGATCTGGTCATCAGTGGGGCTAAGTCGTAGCGAGCGAACTACACCCATCTTGATTCATACTGACTATCATGCCGCAAAATCAGTTCAGTGCGTAACTTGAGTTAATCATCAATTTTTTCTTCGACTTTGCCTGCGTCAGGATTGTTATAGACCGTTTCGTCAAGGGCATCTTCCGTTTTTGCAACAAAGCACGTCACGACACTGTCACCGGTCACATTCACAGCTGTTCTGGCCATATCCAGCAGCCGGTCGACACCCATAATCAGGGCAATGCCTTCCACTGGCAGCCCTACCTGCTGCAAGACCATAGCCAGCATCACCAGCCCTACACTCGGTATACCGGCAGTGCCAACAGACGCGAGTGTTGCCATTAAAATAACCGTTAAATAATCCGACAGGTTCAGATGAACACCAAAAGCCTGTGAAATAAAGACGGTAGCAACACCCTGCATTATGGCCGTCCCGTCCATATTGATGGTACTGCCCAGGGGAATGGTAAAAGAGGCAATGCGGTTAGACACACCAAGGCGATGAGTTGCTGTTTCCATAGTCACAGGGATAGTGGCATTACTGGATGCCGTACTGAAGGCAAACATAACGACATCTTCCATTTTTGTAAAAAATCTCCGCACACTCAACCCCGCAAAAATTTTCAGCAATGAAAAGTATGTGAGGAAAACATGCAGAATCAGCACCCCCAGCAAGACTAAAAAGTATTTGATTAAACTGAGTATGGCTGATAATTCAATGGTATTAAAAAGTTTAGCCATTAAACAAAATACCCCGTACGGTGCATACTTCATCATCAGCTCTACCAGCTTCATCATTACCTCATTGAGTGAGTCGAAAATACGCGCGACACGCTCACCGGCTTCTCCTGCTGTGGCAATAGAAATGCCAAAAAGTATAGCAAAAACGATGATTTGCAGGGTATTTCCAGATGCCAGCGCTTTTACCGGATTGGACGGAAACAACTTGATTAACACATCATCGATCCCCGGAGTTTCTGTAACAGAAAACGTCGCTGCACTGTCCAGATGCGCACCGACGCCTGGCTGAAAGGTTATGGCTGCCACAATGGCCAGGGTAATAGCAATGACGGTTGTGACCAGGTACAGGCCGATTGTTTTGACGCTCAGCCGCCCGAGAGTTGCTGCGTCACTCAGGGAACAGGTGCCACAAATAATGGATATAAAGATGAGAGGGACTACCAGCATCTTCAGCGAAGTGATAAAAATCTGGCCAAAAATATGAAACAGACCATTGATCAGATAGTGTGTCACAAAGGTACTTTCTGGAAATAGTGTGCGCAACAGCAGTCCCGTTAATAAACCCAGTACCATGCCTGTAAGAATTTTGGTGGTCAGAGACAGCTTTTTCCAAGAAGAAATCATGTGAACGTCCTGAAAGAAGACGGGAAGAAATTTTCTCTTTATCAGGATAGTTCAAGCGGTCAGAGTCATTCTCTCAAAGGAACGATTCCTACACCATGATCTATGTTGAACATGACCTCAGGTGTTATTCTGCTGGTGCCTGACACTGCCCTTATTATTTTTTGGCAGGACCCTCCGTAGCGTTAATACCCGTTTTATCTTCTGACGCTGACCGGGATCTTTGCATGATAAGGCGCCGCCGGGAGTTAGAAAAAACGATGGGTATTAAGGCCTGCTGTGGTGAGGCGTTTCAACGGACTGCTGCTGTTCAGATTTTCAGCGCAATAGCGTAGTTAGAAATGTTATTGGTATTACAACGTGTCGCACATACGATGAATCTATCCCCCCTGATCACTAAACAGCTTTCACAACAGGCTTTACGGGCAAATGACCGGATATTGACGACTACTGCCTCGATGCCTGCCTGGATAGCCCCCTCTCTTTGCCGTTACTAAAAATCTTACATAATCTGTAATTATGCAGACTTATCTACGCCGTCTACATGGATGCACAGCGAGCTGTGTCTGACTCCACTCTTTCGTAGGGTTTTAGGTCGAGCTGTAACGTGTCTGCGACCATGCTTATGAATCAAAAAAATGGTAACTGTTAGCTTGGTTTTCGCGTAACCGTTTACCACCTTTGATTCATGATCGAAATTATATCAGATAGTTACAAATTATAATAGTTTACAGCTAACTGTTTTTAACCCTTATTGAGTCCTTATTGAGTCCCTATTGAGTCATTCTTACTGGTCAGTACAATAAACGACAAATAATTTTTATTTGAGAGCAAGCCTCTTTTTAATCCACAAATCCACAAATCCACACATCCGCATCAGGAAAAAGCCAGTCAGCAACGTTCTCAGAAAACCCGTTGCAGGCTTCGACCAGAAAACCACACCAGCAGACCTGCTACAACCATCAACACAGTCAGTATCAGAAAATCATCAGCAAAGGCCATAATGGATGCCTGCTTGTTGATTTCCATAGAAAAAAGGGCCAGGGCACTTTGATGATCAAGGTGGACTGCTCCAGAATAAGCCTGATAGATTTTATCGGCGGTATCAGGGAGAGCTTCCCGTATGCGGGCATCGTGCAAATAGGTGCGGTTCGTCAACATCGTTGCCATCAATGCCATGCCAATGGCTCCACCGAGGTTTCTGACAATATTAAACAGGCTTGATGCATCTGCTGCATACCTGGCAGGTATGCCTGCAGTGGTTGAAATCATTAATGGTGTCATTGCCAGGGGTAAACCAACGGCACGAATCAGTTGTATAAGATGAAACTGCGGACCGGCAAAATCAGGGCTTAAATCCGTCGACAACCAAAAGCCAATGGCAAAAATAATCATGCCTGTCAGGGTTACGTGTATACTGCCAAAACGCTCCACCAGTTTGGGTACTAAAGGGACAATCAATAATTGTGGCAACCCCATCCACATAATGACAAAACCAATCTGCGTCGGTGTATAATTATGAATTCTCGCCAGGTAGACAGGCAATAAATACACGGCTGAATACAGGCAAAAACCGACCGCCATATTCGCCAGTGAACCAAAAGCAAAACGGGGGCTTGCAAAAAGGCGAAGGTTAATCAGTGGGTGCTGGCAATTGAGTTCACGTACCAGAAACACCGTTAAGGCAATGCCAGAAATCAATGACATCAATACGATATAGGAAGACTCAAACCAGTCTTTCAGATTCCCTTCTTCAAGCACAATCTGCAAACTGGCAAGACCAATAGCCATGGTTATAATCCCGAACCAATCACCCTGCTTTAACAACGACAGGTTCATTGTCTGACGAGGTAATCCCCGGTACAGGAGGTAAAACATCAACCCTCCCGGCACGACATTAATAAAGAAAATCATTTGCCAGCTCCAGGTATCCGTCAGCCACCCACCAAGGGCTGGTCCAAAGGCCGGCGCACAAACAGCTGACAGGGCAAATAAAGCCATGCCTTTTGACCATTCTTTTTCAGGAAGCAGTGTCATGATCAGAGTAAACGACAGTGGGATTAAAGCGCCACCAAACAACCCCTGAAAACCACGGAACACAATCATGGATGACAAACTCCATGAAAAACCACATAGAATGGAAAAAAACAGAAACAGGATCACCGAAGCTAAAATATACCGACGAATACTGAAAACCCGTGACAACCAGCCTGTCATTGGAATAATCACGACTTCCGCTACCAGGTATGCCGTAGAAACCCATGAGATTTCTTCCGGACTCGCTGACAGTGCGCCCTGAATGTTTTGCAATGAGGCATTAGTAATCTGAATATCCAGTACCGCCATAAACGCAGCAATCGCACCACCAACAACGGCCAGCCATGACTGTGAAGTCGTCGGCCGGGTGTTTGTCTCAGCCATGATGGACCTCACCGGGGATAGCGGCAACATTATTATTTGTGGTAGTTAGCATGGATAAATCCACGGATTCATCTTGTGTATTGATGGACACTGTGACAGACATCCCCGGCCTCAGCTTCCCGGCCAGCGCCTGATGGCCTGGAATGATGATTTTTACAGGAATACGCTGAACAATCTTGGTAAAGTTGCCTGTGGCATTCTGTGGGGGTAACACACTGAATTCAGCACCACTGCCTGGCGACAGGCTTTGCACATAACCTGTCAATGGTTGCCCGGAAAAGCTGTCCACATCAACAGATACCGGCTGGCCGGGTTTGATATTGCTGATCTGGGTTTCCTTAAAGTTTGCGACAACCCAGATATTGCTCATGTCCATCAGAGTAAACAGAGGTGTACCTGCCCCGACATACTCACCATTTTGTGCAAGCCGCTGGGCAATGATACCATTGTCCGGCGCACGAATGACGACCTTATCCATATCGGCTTGTGCTTTTTCCAGTGAAGCTTCTTTCGCATTTATTGTGGCAACGGCCTGCTGCAGCAGAGCCTGTAACACTTGCTTTTGTTTCTGCTGACTATCAAGCTCCGCCTGGGCCTGGGTCAGTTTGGCCTGAGCCGCTTCTTTTGCCACAATAGCAGACTCCAGCTTACGCCTGGCACTGTAGCCGGCACCGGACAAATGCTGATACCGACTGACATCATCCATGCTTTGCTTTAATGATGCCTGGTCTGCGGCAATAACCGCTCTGGCTTCCTGAATCAGTGAATCCTGCAACACCAGTTGCGCACGCACACGCATCATTTCAGCCTGGGCAGCAGCCGTTTGCGACTGGGCTAACTTCAGGTTGGCAGTATAGTCATCAGGATCAATACGTGCCAACTCAGCCCCTTCAATAACCTGTTGGTTATCCCTGATCCAGCCAGCGTCTAAAAAACCTGGCAATTTTGAACTGATCGTTGTTTTATCAGCATGAATGTACGCATTATCCGTTGACTGAATATACTGGCCTTTAGAAAACCACCAGTATCCGCCACACCCAATGACTAACAGGATAAGGAGGCTTGCGATAATCGTTTTTATTGATAATTGCTTGAACATAGCTACCTGGCAACGAGCAACAAGATATTATTCAAAGATGCAAGGATGTAAAGATGCAAGGATGTAAAGATGCAAAGTTATCATTGCTTTGAATAATATCGGGTCTTTTTTAAGCGACGAAAAAATCAGAGCAACAAAAGGTTGCTCGTTTGAATAAATACTATACCCTTGTTGCAGTAGAGTGATTAGTCCCTATAATTTAAAAACACTGTTGTTTTATGGGAACAATAGAGCCAATGTCACGGAATGCTGACCTTAATGAGGTGCTTTTTTTCACCACTATTGTGGAGTGTGGCAGCATTACAGGGGCTGCCGAACGGCTGGGGTTGCAAAAGTCCACCGTTAGCAGAAAGCTGGCGTCAATGGAATCACGTTTAGAAATACGTCTGCTTTCACGCACCACCCGTAGTCTGACGCTGACTGAAACAGGCCAGGCCCATTACCGACGCTGTAAAGCCATTATTCAGGCCTGGCAGGAAGCCGAACATGCACTGAGCAACGTTCGCAACGAACCCTCTGGCAGCATGCGCATCCTCATGCCTATCGACCTCGGACAACGGTTGATGATTCATATTATCAATGAGTTTTTATCCCTTTATCCCAAGGTCTCTATTGAGGCGGAACTCAGCACACGTGAGCCTCGATTTATTGAAGAGGGCCTCGATATTGCCTTTCGCATTGGTGAACCCCATAACCCGTCACTCGTTGCCCGTAAGCTATTTTCCACAGAGCGCTCCCTGTTTGCCAGCCCGGCACTGCTGAAGCAATACAACCCCGTTATTCACCCAAAACAGCTGAGTGACTTGCCCGGCATTAATTTATATACCACACAGACTCATAAACAATGGACTCTCAAAAATGGGACGGCAACCTATCAACATACCCCAAATGGTCGGTTCTCAGTTAACAACCTGAGCTGTTGCCTTGACACCATTATTGCCGGTATTGGTGTTGGCTGCCTTCCCAATTTCCTGTGCCAGGAGGCCCTTGATCAAGGCGGGATTGTTCAACTCTTACCCGAATGGACGATGGAAAATGTCGAGGTGTATGTCCTCTACCCACAAAAACAGTTTACTTCATTTTCTGTCAGACATTTTATTGCATTCACTCAGGAAAAACTGGCTACCATTGACCAGCATTTCGGAAATCCGAAAAAAACTGACCTATACTCGTCCTTTTTCTATATATGAAGGTTCCTATGAAGGATGAGATTATGATGAAAGGCTTTACAGGGCTTCTGCTATTGTTGTTGTCCACCTTTTGCAGTGCTGGTGAAAAAAGTCAGCGGGTAACAGCTGAAAAGCTCCTGCGGGTCAATGGTACTGAGCAGATATTGGAAAAAACCCATGAAAAGATTGAGCAGATCATTGCTAACCAGTTAATCCAGCTTCAGTTACCCGCAGAAAAAAAAGCGGTGATTGACCAGTTTACTCACCGTATTCGGGAAGCTCTGGCTGCTGAAATTAACTGGTCTACACTGACACCCCCTATTATTGATGCTTATGTCAATACCTACAGCGAAAAAACCATGAAAGATGCCACCCGCTTTTTTATGTCCAAGGCAGGCCAGGACATTCTCAAACATCAGCCACAAATGCGGGAAACAACCATGAAGGCTGTCAAGCATGTCACCGAACAGTTTATGCCCAGGCTGAAACAGCTTCAGCAAGAGATGCTTATGACAATCAGTGCGCAGGATACCCACCACAGTGCTGCAAGATAGCAGGTATCGCTTCAGGTACACTGTCAAAAAAACCATAACATAATCCGCAATATTTGCCCCAAAATCAGCTCCGCCTCAAACACTGACCCCTGGCAAAAAAGCCAGACTGGGTCTTTTCTTTGCCACAGCCGGTTCAGTCAGACAGGCTGAGTACGGCCAGGCTCTTCGGCTGTTTCTCTAAGAAGCCGACTGAAAAGTTATGCGCCTACTGCGGCAGCCACTGTGGCCACGATAAATGGGACTGAAAAACGGATTTTGTTCGCTAAATAGTGCCACTATTAGCCCACAAAAGCCCCTTTTCATCCTCCATTTCTTTTGGCCCTCCCTACGAGCAGACTTTTCAGATGGCTTCTAAGGCTCTCGGTTGTAACTATGGTTTTTTAGTGCAGCCCTAAAATACCCTTTTTTTTCACTCTTTAAAAACATATTTAAAATCAAGGGGTTGCAAAATAGGTTCAAAAAAAGGTATTTTTAACCTTTCAGCTTGAAACCATTGGTGCATCTCGTTTTTTCGCTGAAAATCTCTGTTCACTGCCGCACAGGCAGCTTAGAAACCTGTGCGGCAGTCAACTTTTTAGTATTTTTTGTTCACTGCCGCACAGGCAGCTTAGAAATGTCTCTCTGTTATATATAAAGCAGGAAGGATGTTCACTGCCGCACAGGCAGCTTAGAAATGCGCCATAAAGCGAACTTCAGCTGCCGTGACGTTCACTGCCGCACAGGCAGCTTAGAAATTGCCTTGTCTCACCTGGCTTTGCGCACTTTGCGTTCACTGCCGCACAGGCAGCTTAGAAATCTAGACGAGGCATTGTTCAAATACAAGCCAGGTTCACTGCCGCACAGGCAGCTTAGAAAAACAATCCTTCGTCTTCTTTGTCTTCTTCGCTGTTCACTGCCGCACAGGCAGCTTAGAAATACCATAACTTTTATTACTTATTTTTTTGAAATGTTCACTGCCGCACAGGCAGCTTAGAAATGTCTTAGTACTTCAGAAAATATGAACTCTAAGTTCACTGCCGCACAGGCAGCTTAGAAAAGATGACTTCTTTAGAGGTAGACCGGCAGGCTGTTCACTGCCGCACAGGCAGCTTAGAAATTTCTTTACAGCTTCTATTTCAACTTTAATATGTTCACTGCCGCACAGGCAGCTTAGAAAGCATAGGGAAGATGTAGACGAACACGACAGCATGTTCACTGCCGCACAGGCAGCTTAGAAATACTTTTATAACCCTCCTAGAACCCTCCTAGAAGTTCACTGCCGCACAGGCAGCTTAGAAATTTTTTAATAATGCGAAAAGGAAGATAGGAATGTTCACTGCCGCACAGGCAGCTTAGAAACGAAAAATTGGATATTGTGCAGGCTGGGCAGACGTTCACTGCCGCACAGGCAGCTTAGAAATAGCCTGCCGCCAAGGTTTTTCTTAGTTGTTTGTTCACTGCCGCACAGGCAGCTTAGAAAATTCTCGCTTAAAGATAGTTTCAGAGAGACGTGTTCACTGCCGCACAGGCAGCTTAGAAAGGTAAAACGGGTTACCGGCAGTAAGCATTTTAGTTGTAAACGCCAAATAAACCCACGTCCTTCAGAATCAAAAAACCGTTTGAAATAATTAGCCTCCCCATATAAGGAGGCTAATATGGCAAAGAAATTACCCGCAGACAGTGAATGGCTGGAGCGTGTTCAGTCATGGCGGGATTCAGGTTTGACTCAGAGTGCGTGGTGCCAGCAGCACGGTATAAGGGTATCCAAATTCGGATACTGGAAGCGTAAACTCGACACAACCCCCAGCGTAAAAGCGACCCCGAACAACTCTGGCTTTGTTCAGGTAACACCCCAACCAGAACCTGATGCGTCTTCTCAGATAACACCACTCTCCATCACCCTGCCCAGTGGTGTAACAGTGTCCGGTATTGATGACAGTAACCTGTCACTTTGTGAGCAGCTGGTGAGGGATATGCTATGAACACCCCGGTTATGCGACCGTCAGCGGTATTATCAAAGGTGTTTCTCTACCGGGAGCCGATTGACTTTCGCAAGTCATTTCGTGGGCTTGCTGTGTTGGTTGAACAAGAGCTGGGGCATAACCCCTTTGACGGCTATTTATATGCGTTTACCAACCGGCAGCGTAATAAAATCAAGTGCCTGTTCTGGGAAGATAATGGTTTTGTGCTTTATTACAAGAGCCTGTCTGAGGACAAATTCCACTGGCCCAAACCGGATGAAGAGCTGGTTACCTTAACCGGGCAACAATTAAACTGGCTGCTGGACGGCTACAATCTCAACGCCATGCAACCCCATAAAAAAAGGCATTATGAGAGCTGTTTTTAGTCCTGTTTTTCAGGATGTTATGGTAAAATAGCGACCATGAAATCGACCGCCGACACTCTGATTTTTCAGCCGAAATCCGCACTGGGTTTGCCCTTTCATCAGGCTGAGACTACCCCTGAAATGGTCGCCTTGTTTGAGGCGATCCATTCGCAGGAAAGTGTCATTCTTGAAAAAGAAAATGCCCTTCTTGAAAAAGACGACATTATTCAAAAGAAGTCAGAGATTATCGATTCTCAAAAAAAACGCATTGCGCAACTGGAAGAGTACCTGAGGCTCTCCCGATCCCGCCTGTACGGAAGAAGCACTGAAAAAAATAACAGCCAGAGCGACATTTTCAATGAGGTGGAGCTGGAAGGCTGTACCGGAGAGCAAGACGACGCTAAAGATCAGCCAGAGCAAGAGCTTCCAAAACCACGTAAAAAGAAAACAGGGCGCAAGCCATTTTCAGAGTCTCTGCCCAGAGTGCAGGAACGCTCTGAACTCAGTGAAGAAGAAAAAACCGGAGCCATTGATACCTTCTTTGTCAAAGTTCGTGAAGAGCTTGATATCGTACCGGCCAGGGTTCAGGTGAAAGAAATTCTGCAAGAGAAAGCAGTCTTTCCGGAAGTCGATGAGCATGGACAGAAGAAGCGGGTCATTAAAGTTGCAGAGCTGCCAAAACACCCACTGCCCAAATCTTCACTCTCTGTTTGCACACTGGCCTGGATCATTGTCTCCAAGTACTGCGACGCACTGCCTTTGTACAGGCAAGAGAATATCCTCAAGCGATACGGTGGCTCTGTCACCCGGACGACGATGGCCAACTCTTTGATTCGGCTTTCTACAGAACTGCGGCCACTCATCAATTTGATGAGAGATCATCAAAAAACCGGTTCGGTGATCCATGCTGACGAAACCCGAATTCAGGTAATCAAGGAAACCAGTAAGTCCATCAACTCTGACAAATATATGTGGGTCAGCCTTGGTGGGCCACCCGGACAAACATCGGTAGTGTTTGAATACGATCCCTCAAGAGGCAAGGAGGTTCCCCTGCGTCTGTTCGAAGGGTTCAGCGGTTACCTGCAAACTGACGGGTATGCCAGTTACGACGCTGTATGCAAACAAGAAGGCATCACCCAGGTGGGTTGCTTCGACCACGTTCGCAGGAAATTTCTGGATGCCAGAAAGGGCGAAGCCAAACCGGGCAAAAAGGTGAAAAACACCCGCGTTAGCAAGGCGAATGTCGCTTTAGGCAAAATCGGTAAGCTTTACGCCATTGAGAAAGAAATAAGAGATCTTCCTCCATCAGAAAAAGCCATCCTGCGTCAGCAAAAGAGTAAGCCGCTACTGGACGACTTTCATGTATGGCTGGAGAAAAACATAACCAAGCTAGACCCGGGCAGCCTGTCACGCCAAGCCATGAGCTATGCATTGAACCAATGGCCAAAACTGGTCGTTTACTGTGACAACGGCCACTTGGACATCAGTAATGCCGCAGCGGAAAACACTATCCGTCCCTTCGCTATTGGCCGTAAGAATTGGATGTTTGCAGACACGCCAAAAGGGGCGCAAGCCAGTGCCATTTTCTACAGCCTGATTGAAAGCGCAAAGGTGAATGGCCTGGAGCCTTTCGATTACCTGAACCATATTTTAAAAGAGCTGCCTTACGCTGATACCGTTGAGAAACTGGAACAGCTTCTTCCCTGGAATGTTAAGGCAGGCAAAGAATAAGAAATCTTGGGGATGGCAGCCAGTACGCTGGTTTATTTGGCGCTTACTTTTAGTTCACTGCCGCACAGGCAGCTTAGAAATATGCTGTAGGCCCCTAACTGTAAGGGTTTCTGTTCACTGCCGCACAGGCAGCTTAGAAAGTTAGTATGAGCACATCAATTAAGCACAAGATGTTCACTGCCGCACAGGCAGCTTAGAAATGTGACAGCATGATTTGATAGGTAAATAAAATGTTCACTGCCGCACAGGCAGCTTAGAAATTAACCAGAGCTGACCGGTTGCGCATTCGTGGTTCACTGCCGCACAGGCAGCTTAGAAATTTAACGAAAATCGTGTTCAACTTCCTAGTGCGTTCACTGCCGCACAGGCAGCTTAGAAAGCACGAAATTCCTTGCACAGCTGAGATGAGAGGTTCACTGCCGCACAGGCAGCTTAGAAACAATGGGCAATGTTACAGAAATCATTACTAAAGTTCACTGCCGCACAGGCAGCTTAGAAATATTATTTGTTGAACCCCGATCGGGAATTGTGGTTCACTGCCGCACAGGCAGCTTAGAAAATGTTGCTGCGTACTTTTTCAAATCTTGGGGAGTTCACTGCCGCACAGGCAGCTTAGAAAAAACACAAATATTATCAAGATTACTGAGTGAAGTTCACTGCCGCACAGGCAGCTTAGAAATGACTGTATCGCTTTTATCTGTTCGTATGCTTGTTCACTGCCGCACAGGCAGCTTAGAAATGTATCTGTCTGTTCGTAATGAGTCGAAATACGTTCACTGCCGCACAGGCAGCTTAGAAATCGCTATTTTATGCTCACGCATGGGGTGCAGAGTTCACTGCCGCACAGGCAGCTTAGAAACATACAGTGCCTGAACTCTCCCTTCACGATGTGTTCACTGCCGCACAGGCAGCTTAGAAATTACGAATTATAAAAGATAGATATACTGGTCAGTTCACTGCCGCACAGGCAGCTTAGAAATTACACGACTCCCTCTAGCTAGTGGTGCATTTGTTCACTGCCGCACAGGCAGCTTAGAAAAGCATATGCCATCTTCATCCGCTAAATCTGCTGTTCACTGCCGCACAGGCAGCTTAGAAACAACCGAAACTGATTATTCCTAACCAAGATTTGTTCACTGCCGCACAGGCAGCTTAGAAAAGGTGGAAATGGAAATATATTGTCTCTCGTGTGTTCACTGCCGCACAGGCAGCTTAGAAAATGTGAGCAAGCCAGTTCAATACATAATCCGCGTTCACTGCCGCACAGGCAGCTTAGAAATATTTTATTCAAGTCAGATGATGATTTTACGTGTTCACTGCCGCACAGGCAGCTTAGAAAAATTGAACCTAAATTCCTCAGTTGAAATCACTGCCTCCGCTGAAAGCCTTACGCAAGTTGACTTATAACTATTGACTACAGTCACCCAAAAGGGAGGTTATGAAAAGACGAAAGCCGGAGTACCGGAAGGTAAAGAAGCAATTTATGACATTCAACTGCGGAATTTAGGTTGAACTGTATATTCACCGTCTGGATTGTAGTTCACTGTAAACGCCAAATAAACCCACGTCAGAATCCCGTTTGTTGTAATCCCGCTGCCGCACAGGCAGCTTAGATTGTTCACTGTAAACGCCAAATAAACCCACGTCCTTCAGAATCAAAAAACCGTTTGAAATAATTAGCCTCCCCATATAAGGAGGCTAATATGGCAAAGAAATTACCCGCAGACAGTGAATGGCTGGAGCATGTTCAGTCATGGCGGGATTCAGGTTTGACTCAGAGTGCGTGGTGCCAGCAGCACGGTATAAGGGTATCCAAATTCGGATACTGGAAGCGTAAACTCGACACAACCCCCAGCGTAAAAGCGACCCCGAACAACTCTGGCTTTGTTCAGGTAACACCCCAACCAGAACCTGATGCGTTTTCTCAAATAACACCACTCTCCATCACCCTGCCCAGTGGTGTAACAGTGTCCGGTATTGATGACAGTAACCTGTCACTTTGTGAGCAGCTGGTGAGGGAAATGCTATGAACACCCCGGTTATGCGACCGTCAGCGGTATTATCAAAGGTGTTTCTCTACCGGGAGCCAATTGACTTTCGCAAGTCATTTCGTGGGCTTGCTGTGTTGGTTGAACAAGAGCTGGGGCATAACCCCTTTGACGGCTACTTATATGCGTTTACCAACCGGCAGCGTAATAAAATCAAGTGCCTGTTCTGGGAGGATAATGGTTTTGTGCTTTATTACAAGAGCCTGTCTGAGGACAAATTCCACTGGCCCAAACCGGATGAAGAGCTGGTTACCTTAACCGGGCAACAATTAAACTGGCTGCTGGACGGCTACAATCTCAACGCCATGCAACCCCATAAAAAAAGGCATTATGAGAGCTGTTTTTAGTCCTGTTTTTCAGGATGTTATGGTAAAATAGCGACCATGAAATCGACCGCCGACACTCTGATTTTTCAGCCGAAATCCGCACTGGGTTTGCCCTTTCATCAGGCTGAGACTACCCCTGAAATGGTCGCCTTGTTTGAGGCGATCCATTCGCAGGAAAGTGTCATTCTTGAAAAAGAAAATGCCCTTCTTGAAAAAGACGACATTATTCAAAAGAAGTCAGAGATTATCGATTCTCAAAAAAAACGCATTGCGCAACTGGAAGAGTACCTGAGGCTCTCCCGATCCCGCCTGTACGGAAGAAGCACTGAAAAAAATAACAGCCAGAGCGACATTTTCAATGAGGTGGAGCTGGAAGGCTGTACCGGAGAGCAAGACGAAGCTAAAGATCAGCCAGAGCAAGAGCTTCCAAAACCACGTAAAAAGAAAACAGGGCGCAAGCCATTTTCAGAGTCTCTGCCCAGAGTGCAGGAACGCTCTGAACTCAGTGAAGAAGAAAAAACCGGAGCCATTGATACCTTCTTTGTCAAAGTCCGTGAAGAGCTTGATATCGTACCAGCCAGGGTTCAGGTGAAAGAAATTCTGCAAGAGAAAGCAGTCTTTCCGGAAGTCGATGAGCATGGACAGGAGAAGCGGGTCATTAAAGTTGCAGAGCTGCCAAAACACCCACTGCCCAAATCTTCACTCTCTGTTTGCACACTGGCCTGGATCATTGTCTCCAAGTACTGCGACGCACTGCCTTTGTACAGGCAAGAGAATATCCTCAAGCGATACGGTGGCTCTGTCACCCGGACGACGATGGCCAACTCTTTGATTCGGTTGTCTACAGAACTGCGACCACTCATCAATTTGATGAGAGATCACCAAAAGACCGGTTCGGTGATCCATGCTGACGAAACCCGAATTCAGGTAATCAAGGAAACCAGTAAGTCCATCAACTCTGACAAATATATGTGGGTCAGCCTTGGTGGGCCACCCGGACAAACATCGGTAGTGTTTGAATACGATCCCTCAAGAGGCAAGGAGGTTCCCCTGCGTCTGTTCGAAGGGTTCAGCGGTTACCTGCAAACTGACGGGTATGCCAGTTACGACGCTGTATGCAAACAAGAAGGCATCACCCAGGTGGGTTGCTTCGACCACGTTCGCAGGAAATTTCTGGATGCCAGAAAGGGCGAAGCCAAACCGGGCAAAAAGGTGAAAAACACCCGCGTTAGCAAGGCGAATGTCGCTTTAGGCAAAATCGGTAAGCTTTACGCCATTGAGAAAGAAATAAGAGATCTTCCTCCATCAGAAAAAGCCATCCTGCGTCAGCAAAAGAGTAAGCCGCTACTGGACGACTTTCATGTATGGCTGGAGAAAAACATAACCAAGCTAGACCCGGGCAGCCTGTCACGCCAAGCCATGAGCTATGCATTGAACCAATGGCCAAAACTGGTCGTTTACTGTGACAACGGCCACTTGGACATCAGTAATGCCGCAGCGGAAAACACTATCCGTCCCTTCGCTATTGGCCGTAAGAATTGGATGTTTGCAGACACGCCAAAAGGGGCGCAAGCCAGTGCCATTTTCTACAGCCTGATTGAAAGCGCAAAGGTGAATGGCTTGGAGCCTTTCGATTACCTGAACCATATTTTAAAAGAGCTGCCTTACGCTGATACCGTTGAGAAACTGGAACAGCTTCTTCCCTGGAATGTTAAGGCAGGCAAAGAATAAGAAATCTTGGGGATAGCAGCCAGTACGCTGGTTTATTTGGCGCTTACAGTTCACTGCCGCACAGGCAGCTTAGAAAAACATCACCTGCTGTTTGTCTCGACTCATCTTGTTCACTGCCGCACAGGCAGCTTAGAAATACACGAAATCGCTGCACCCCTTGGGAGACTAGTTCACTGCCGCACAGGCAGCTTAGAAAAAAAATAGTCTGAACCATGCAGCCAATTTGCCGTTCACTGCCGCACAGGCAGCTTAGAAAGTTGTAATCCCGCTCACAACCTGCTTCTACGGGTTCACTGCCGCACAGGCAGCTTAGAAAAATTGGGGCCGCAGACACTGCTCCAGGTACCTGTTCACTGCCGCACAGGCAGCTTAGAAAACGCGTAAACGCTATCTGTTTCAAGCATTACTGTTCACTGCCGCACAGGCAGCTTAGAAAAACAGTACGCAACCAGGTAACAATTCTTTCAAGTTCACTGCCGCACAGGCAGCTTAGAAACCCGGGGAATAAGTGCATACCAATTAATACATGTTCACTGCCGCACAGGCAGCTTAGAAAATGATGCGGCGTTGGCAGCCACCAGTAATTCGTTCACTGCCGCACAGGCAGCTTAGAAATAGATATTCTTTTTTTGTGCCCGCAGCTCTATGTTCACTGCCGCACAGGCAGCTTAGAAATTACACTGCTGCCTCGTTTTCGCATTATGCGCGTTCACTGCCGCACAGGCAGCTTAGAAACAATAGTATATTGAGTGTGGTGTCAAAATTGAAATGGACCCCAAAAATCAGACAGTGATGTAAGCTCTGATCAATAGCAAATTGGATAGAGCCATCATGAGCAAAAAGCGCAAACAATACAGTTCAAATTTCAAGTCGAAGGTTGCCCTTGCAGCCATCAAAGGTGATCAGACAACCGCTGAGATTGCCGCACGTTTTGAGATCCACCCGACCATGGTAACGACCTGGAAACGCGAGCTTCTGGAGCGTGCCCCAGAACTGTTTCAGACCAGGGGAGCCAAGCCGGAAAAGGATCATCAATTTGAGGTTGATAACCTCTATCGACAGATAGGCCAGTTGACGGTAGAGCGCGATTTTTTAGCACGAAAGCTCGATCATTGAAGAAAGGTCTTCGCCTTTCTCTGGTCGAGCGCAATAATCCAGACGTATCTATTGTCAATCAGTGTCGTTTACTCGGCGTGTCACGGCCAGCGGTCTACTACCAGCCACACAAAGATTTATCGGAGGATTTGTCGTTGATGCGCCTGATAGACGAGCAATACCTGAAAACCCCCTTTTATGGATCATGCAGGATGTGTACGTTTTTATGTGGTCTGGGATACAAAATCAACCGCAAACGGGTTCGCCGACTGATGCGGCAAATGGGGTTGGAAGCCATCTACCCCAAGCCCAGAACCAGTCTACCCGGCCAGGGTCACAAGGTTTATCCCTATCTGTTGAAAGGGCTGCACATCAGTCGCCCCAATCAGGTATGGGCAACGGATCTGACGTATATTCCCCTGGAGCGAGGGTTTATGTACCTGGTTGCCATTATGGACTGGCACAGTCGGCGGGTATTGGCTTGGCGATTGTCCAATACCATGGATGCAGATTTCTGCATAGATGCCCTTGAGGAGGCTCTGGATCGTTATGGAGCGCCAGAAATCTTTAACAGTGATCGGGGTAGCCAGTTCACCAGTGATGATTTCACAGGTGTACTTAAGGAACAGGGCGTTCAGATCAGCATGGATGGCAAAGGATGTTACTGGGATAATATTTTTGTCGAGCGGCTCTGGCGTAGTGTAAAGTACGAATGTGTTTACCTGAAGGCATTTGACAATGATTCTCAGTTGAAAGATGAGCTGAGAAAGTATTTTCAGTTGTATAATCTCGAGCGACCTCATCAGGGGTTGGGTGACAATACGCCCGACCAAGTCTATTTTAAGCAGGCAGCCTGAGCCTGACGAACGGTAGATCAGAGCTTAACTAACCACTCAGGTTGTTTGATTGTTGGGGACCACTTCAGTCTACTATTCGTCTAGCTTTATATCGTTTACTGTTACACAGGTAGCTTAGAAATGTATCTCATTATTCAACAGAGTCTGGTTATGCTGAGTTTGCATTCTTATGTCAACAGGGCATAGACTCGCCTCAAATATTGCCAGTACGAAATATTCAGCCCAATGAGCCAGTTCTTTCAGATCCATAGAGAAAATCCACAGCCAAGGCTTATACGCCATGCAGTGGATATCATCCGTTCAGGTGGTGTCATCGCCTACCCCACAGACTCCGCCTACGCTCTGGGTTGCTCAATTGGTGAGAAAAAAAGTGTTGATCGACTTCGACAGATACGCTGCCTGAATGACAAGCATAATTTCACCCTCGTCTGCCGTGACCTTTCAGAGCTGGCTGTTTATGCCCAGGTTAATAACAGCCAGTACCGGTTACTTAAGGCTCATACTCCCGGAGCCTACACTTTTATTCTGAAAGGTACACGGGAAGTCCCCCGGCGTTTAATGCACCCTAAACGTAAAACCATTGGTATACGTGTACCCGACTGTATTATCACCCAGGCCCTGCTCTCTGAACTGGATGCACCATTGATCAGCACGACACTTGCCTTGCCTGGTGATGAAACGCCTTTGCTTGACCCCTATGAGATACGTCAAATACTGGAACATCAGTTGGATCTGGTGATTGATGGTGGCTATTGTGGGATGGAGGCCACCACGGTAGTTAGCTTGCTGGAGGATGTACCAGAGATACGCAGGACAGGAAAAGGCATGTTTTCGTGTTGCTGATCTTCCCTGCTTTTCCCTGAGCAAGTGAACCTGTATGAGCACTGCAAGGGTAAACCTGAGCCCTGCTGTTCAGGTTGCCAGCGCAGTAGCGTAGTTAGAAGAGTCCATTGGTATTAGCTGGTGAACGTCGGTTGTATTAATCAAAACTTGTCGGCGTTAAAGGGTTTTGTATGTGATGCCAAGCCAGTAATAAGTCATCTTTTAGCACCCTGCCAGTGGATAGTGGTGGAATTTCATGTTGGCTAAAATACCTGGCATCAGATGTTTCCAGGCCCTCTGACACGTTGCCAGCATGTGTTTGCTCACAAAGAAAAAAGAGTTTATAAAAGTCATGTGCATCATTTTGATACTTGCCTATGGACTTATATCTGACAGCGAATAACTTTGTAGCTTTTACCTGAATATTCGCTTCTTCTTTAATCTCCTTTTCTATATTCTGGCCAGCAGACAAGCCAACGTCGGCAAACCCTCCTGGGAGCGCCCATAAGTTATCGGATTTTTCTTGCACAAGAAGAATCTTTCCATTCTGGAATACGGCACCACGAACATCAATCTTCGGTGTCACATAACCTCTGGAATGCTTGGTCAGCAAGGCTTCTACGCGTTCAATCGGGACATCACCAAGTCGTGATATCATCTCCAAAGCAATCGTTAATATTTCGTCATAGCGTTCTTTGTCATAGACCTCGCTTGTATAAGAAAGTCCCGTGGATGCCAGTGCCTGAAGCCTTTTTGCATACTTTAACCAAATATCTTCCACAATAGTTCACCTCTTTTTTATTTTGGCTCTTTTAACTGGGGGGCTTGGTCGTTATCCAGACAGCGCCTTCAGGCGCTCAGAAAGAGCCGGTTTACCACGTTTTTTGATGTTATTCAAACACTCGGAGAACCGCGAATATAATGGAAGTTTCCCTTATGATATTCCCGATGAAAGAGCAACTGGAATAGCGGCAGCGACTTTTTATCCTCTGCTACTGCTAATCCTGACTACGTGCAGACTTTCAGAACGGTTTATGAGTGCCTGGTCATCCCTGTGAACTATTGTTGAACAGATGTCGCTAAATACATGGCTTCTTCACCTTCAATTTGAATGGTCACATCTTCATACAGTGAAATTTTATCATTGCGCATTTATATATAGCCAAATATTTTAAAAAGGGCGGTATTACCCTCATGGGATGTTACTCTGGATAGATGGTGGTCAAACCCACGGTCACCGTCGAAAAAAACGCGTTGCACAAAAATATCGACACTATTGGTATGTTCCTTTATCCATTGTAACCGTTCGCAAATTTGCTGGATGCCCTCCAGGCGTTTTTCATTAATCATTCTTACTGCGTCATCTGTAAAGTAATCAGCAACTTTAGCCGTATCATGTTTTGCTAAAACATTCTCTAGTGCATCGCTGAAAAATTGACTTTTTTGCTGATGAGTCATTACCTTTGCATTCATTACCCGTATTCCTGTGATGAAAGTAGACGAAGGTGATTATCAGGTGATACCTTGAATCTTCAGGGTAGCATACAGTGATCAGGTAATAAGTCAGATGCGTTGTTAGAGCCGCTGCATTTCAGAAAATATCAGCAGTCTGTCATTCCTGCAAATACAGGCATCCACCACGACAGTGAATCCCTGCCTTCGCAGGAATGACGCTGGTATCGTATTTATTGCTCTGCCCCCTCTTTAATGAAAGGACGATACTCTCAATACAACCAGCCGCTTCCACACAAAGCCTGAAAAGCATGACGCTGGTAAGAGAAACACGTAACGAACAATGCATTGGGGATTGTTACTGGCAGGTATAGCCACCATCGACAGAAATAAGACTCCCGGTCATATAACTATTCTCTGATGACATTAAAAAACACGCTAAGCGGGCTACTTCTGCAGGTTCTGAGAGTCTTTTTACTGGCTGAGCCTGTTCAAGCATAGTGAGTATATCCTTATCACTCAATGTTGTTTTTGATTTTAATTCACTAACGGCTTTATCTAAAAGAGGGGTGTTGCATGTTCCCGGGCATATACAGTTAACTTTTATATGGTAAGCAGCATAGTCTATGGCCGTACTTTTGGTTAACTGGGCTATAGCCCCTTTGCTCATTCCGTATACAGCACTGCTTTCTTTACCGATGATTGACTGGTCAGACCCCATTAATAATATACGGCCACCCTGCTGGCTTTTCATGATGGGTAAAACGGTTTTTAACAGGTAGAAAATACCGCCGCAGTTAATTGATATAATCCGGTGATAATCTTCTACGCTTGTTTCTTCGATGTTTGCAAACTTATGAATGCCTGCATTAGCAAAAAGGATATGTATATTGTTATCAATGGTCATTACATCCTTAATGGCATTTTTGACCTCAAGGTATTGGGAAACATCACACCTGATAAAGTGACTCCCCTTATGGTTACTTTCGCAGATATCCAGGTTGTAGACTTTTGCCCCTTCTTCACAAAGTAACTTCACTGTGGCAAGGCCAATACCAGAGCTTCCGCCTGTTACCACTGCCACGTTGCTTTTAAATCTCATATAAACACCTCTGTTTTATTTACACAGGTATAAAAAACAGACTTGACTGTGTTGACAATACTGATTTCTCAAAGCCTGATGCTAACGGTGCAACATTATAATTTTCCAACTCTGTCAATATACTCACCCTTGTATGTTCTGAAAAATATATTGGCATCTATTTTTTCTGAATTAGGGTAGGGGAATTCAAACACAACGCTTACTGATCCTTTTTTTGTCTTAACCATCTGGGCTATTTTTTTATAGAGCTGTTGTTTTTTGATAAGTTTTTCTTTAAATCCGGGAGTTTTTGGATCTGTTTGAGGCATTCTTGCGATGATAAACGAGCTTGCTTTGTGTTGTAGCGGAAACTTTTCCTGTGGTATGAAGACCTCAAACTGTCCATATTCAGTAAAATTGACACTTTTTTCATCCAATATTTCATGCCGGTAATTTGAGGCGTGACGGGAACAACCTTTTGTCTTAAGACAAGTGTCGGATGCTAGAAGAGTATTTTCTGGTGTCAGGGTGAAACTGAAGTTCCTGAATGTGTAACCTTTCGTGCTGGTATAAGTATGGACTTCAACTTTTTCATGGGAAAGCGCAGACGCACTCCAGAAAACCATCGTCGCTAATAGAGCAATATTTTTCAACGCAAAGAAGCCTGGATTACTGATTGTCATTGCCATAGACTCCATAGACTATTGTGAAGCTAAGTGGTTTGAGTTATAGGGGAACACCCGGTGAAAGGCGTAACTCTGGTGCAAACCTGAGCATTGTTGCATGGTAGTTGTGAATATACAACCTTGAACGTTTCGAAGATTAACACCCTGCTCTGGCAAAGGACTATTCCCTGCTAAAAGTCCCAATGTGTTCTACGCCACCATGAAAGGCTTTTATCGCCTTCACCATTGGAAGCTTGCGTTTAGGCGCGAGTCGTTCACGTAGAGCAATTGACAGGATTCTGCCAAAACTCACCTATATATTTATCCAATGGCAAAACATTTCTTAAATGTGGCATTATATTATACAAAGACAAGAAAGGTCTGGCTCGGTAATGGCCGGACATATTATTCCACATAACTAAACAACCATCATTAAAAAATATTTCTCCAGCAAAATACACATCTTCAACATAGGTCATACCCAGGGGATTTTTTTTTACTATTCCACCCAGATTTGTCGTTCTTACCCTATCCAGAATATATTTTTTTGACAGCCAGTCAGGGGAGTCTGAATTATAGACATTTTTCGCAAGAGAAGTATGTCCAACCCATCCACTGGGCATCCACTCAGTACAGACTAAAGTACCCGGATTATTAACAGCAATAATAAAAACAAACTTTCCTGTAGGTGTGATTTTACTGTTATTATTATGTCGCACAAAATAGAATAAACTGGAATCAGCTTCTTTATGTATTGAGTAGATATTTTTTGGAATGCACTGTAGTCGAGTGAATTTATTTTTAACGGGAGTAGATGATGCCCTTATTGCCAGCATTTGTTCTAAATCGTGATATTTAGGTTTTTCTTTATATTTTCTTTGATTAAATAGTGTCTCGAATTTTTTTAATACGTCATAGGGAATGGGCTTAGGCTCTACTGTGGTATTCATAATAAAACTCCTTACAAGGCTTGTGCTTTTAATGTTGATGATAAGATGAAATCTTAAGCTATCAAAAACATATTCATATTAGATCACACTCCAGAGCTTTTTAACAAAACGATTATTCCAATAGCAGGCTTTGTTATCTGTGTGGGTATGAATGTTATGCATTTTATTACACGCCACCCCATGCCCTGACTGCTTCAGGACTATGCAGGATCAGGCTTCTGGCTAACAACAAGCGTCACCACTTTTAGATTCATATCTCACATATGAAGAGATGACTGAACTATAAATAATACACAAAACACCGGCCAAAAGAAGATTGACAATGCAAAGAAAGTGAAAAATAACTATCAACAAAAAGCCAAGATAACCTCTCTGAACTTTCAGGTACGGGTTCCCACACAGACGACGGAAACCCGGTTGTGGTGAAAACGGCCACTGTCTGAGCAAAAGCCCCTGTTAACCATCAGCAGACAGGGCGATCTTACCTTTCCAGCGTCGGGCAAGACCCATGAGCTTTTCAGTATCGAGGGTTTGGAGTTCCCTTTCTTTTACCTGGCACCTGCCCCTGATCCAGACATGGCTGACCTGTTGACTGGCAGCGGTATACACAATCTGAGAGACAGGCTCATAGACTGGCTGGAAGGCCAGCCCTGACAAATCAACAGCCACCAGGTCAGCCGATTTTCCGGTTTCAAGTGACCCGGTTTCTTTTTCCATTCCCATGGCTTTAGCGCCGTGGATGGTCGCCATGGCCAGCGCTTTGTGAGCAGACACGGCAGTGGCATCGCCCGCCACGGCTTTGGCCAGCAGAGCAGCGGTTTGTGCTTCGCTCAACAGATTGAGGTCGTTATTGCTGGCAGCGCCGTCAGTACCCAGTGCCACATTAATGCCGGCATTCATCAATTTTTGTACCGGGCAAAAACCACTGGCCAGCTTCAGGTTGGAGTCGGGACAGTGAATGACATGACTGCCACTGCCTTCAAGCAACTGAATATCCTCATCGTTAAGGGCCGTCATGTGGACTAACTGGAAGCGGTCATTCAGCATTCCCAGGTTAGCCAGGCGCTTCAGGGGGCGCAGGCCGTGGTCACGAACAGCATCGCTCACTTCACCTTCAGTCTCATGGACATGCATCTGAATGATCAAATCATTGTCAGAGGCTTTGGCAATGACTTTTTCCAGCACAGGGTCAGAAACGGTATAGGGCGCATGGGGGCCAATACCGATTTTAACCAGCTCGCTGCCTGTAAACTCGTCGATGGTCTGTTGCGTTTTTTGCAGGTAGTCATCAGCACCGCTGCCCCAGGCACAGGGAAAATCAAAAATGGAGGGGGTAATCAATGAACGCATACCAATACGTTCCGCCAGACGCCCTACTTTCTCCGGAAAGAAATACATGTCGTGAAAACAGGTGGTGCCGGACAACAGCATCTCACCCATGGCCAGCTCAGTGCCATCATGGACAAACTCGTCACTGACCCACTTGCCCTCAGCAGGCCATATGTAATCCTGCAGCCAGGTTTGCAATGGGTAATCATCGGCAAACCCCCGTAGCAGTGACATGCTGGCATGGCCATGGGCATTAATCAGCCCGGGAATAATTGCCTGGTTGGGTAGGTCGGTCCGGTGACGGCAGGTGTACAGTGCTTCTGCTTCAGTGATGGGGCACAGCCCGGCAATACGGCCATTATGAACAGCAATGGCATAATCGGGGTAAATGGTTTTTTCCGGAATAACCGGTATTACCCAGCTGGCGGTGATCAGATGATCAATGGTTATTTTCGTTGTCATCAAAGGCTCCCATTTATTCCTGTGATGCACAGACGGTAGCAGCATGGCAGGCAGAGTCAATAGCCGCTGCTGACGCCACTGCTAACGTAGCGGCATTATAAACTTACCAGTAAACTGTTATTCCTGCGAAGACAGGCATCCATCACCACAGAGAATCCCCGCTGTTTGGGGATGATACTACTCCTGATTTTGCTTCCACATGACCTCTCTGACTGCCTGCGATATACTCTCTTCTTTTGTGAGGCATTATCAGGACGCCCGATGCAATTGATCCGTGGATTGCAAAATATTAAACCGGCACATCAGGGATGTGTTGCTACCATTGGTAATTTTGACGGTGTTCATTGTGGGCACAGGGCCATCTTACAATCGTTGCATGCTCAGGCCTGCAAGCACAATACACGGACGTGCGTGATTACTTTTGAGCCTTTGCCAAGGGAACATTTTCATCAGGAAACCGCACCTGCCCGATTAACCACTTTGCGAGAAAAGCTGTTCCTGCTTGAGCAGTGCCAGGTGGATCAGGTATTGTGTTTACCTTTTGACCACCGTCTCAGCACTATTTCTGCCGATGATTTTGTCACCAACATCCTTGTTAATGGTCTGCATATTCGCTATTTAATCGTTGGCGACGACTTTCGCTTTGGGTATGGCCGACGGGGCAGCTACCAGCACCTGGTAAAGTGTGGACAACAATACGGCTTTACTGTCAGTAATACCCCGACGGTCACCCAGGCTCAGGAGCGGATTAGCAGCACCCGCATTCGTCAGGCTCTGGCCAGGGGTGCCTTCATGGAGGCCAACCGGTTGCTGGGACACCCACTCATAATGATGGGAAAAGTGCGCCGGGGGCAGCGTCTGGGGCGCCAGCTGGGTTTTCCCACAGCTAACATCTGTGCTGGCCGTCATCATTTGCCCGTCAGTGGTGTCTATGTTGTTCGGGTATACCATGGGGGGCGCTGGCATGGAGCCGTGGCGAATCTTGGTACACGCCCAACGGTATCAAGGGACAAACCGTGGCTGGAGGTGCATTTGCTGGATTTTACCGGTGACCTTTATGGTCAGTTGCTTCGGGTAGAGTTTATGGAAAAACTCAGGGATGAAAAAAAATTTGATTCCCTGCCTGCCTTGAAAGAAGCCATTGTTGGTGATGTGCTAAATGCTCGCCGTCTGATTAACCCTACACTTTACGCCAAATGAGAGTAAGTGATTCTGGTAACAACTATGTCTGATATGTCTGACTATAAGCATACCCTTAACCTGCCCCATACCGATTTCCCTATGCGGGGCAATCTGGCCAGGCGCGAGCCAGGCATGCTCAAACACTGGTACGACATAAATCTCTACGAAGAAATTCGATCTGTACAGAAAGGGCGGGACAAATTTATTCTCCATGACGGACCTCCCTACGCCAATGGCGATATTCACATTGGTCACTCTGTCAATAAAATCATTAAAGATATGATTGTGAAGTCCAAAGGACTGAGCGGTTTTGACGCACCGTATGTCCCGGGCTGGGACTGCCACGGTCTGCCCATTGAGCACAAGGTGGAAGGAATGATCGGCAAGGCCGGCGATAAGGTGGACTTTAAAACCTTTCGCAACAAGTGCCGTGAGTACGCTGCAGAGCAAGTCGCGGGGCAGAAAGAAGGCTTCAAGCGAATGGGCGTGTTGGGTGACTGGGATAACCCTTACCTGACCATGAACTTCCAGACTGAAGCAGACATTATTCGTGCGTTGGGGAAAATCGCTGACAATGGTCATCTGGTGAAAGGCTATAAGCCTGTCTATTGGAGTGTTGTCGGCGGCTCTGCGCTAGCGGAAGCCGAAGTGGAATACTACGATAAAATCTCTACACAAATTGATGTGCGCTATGGGGTAAAAGACCAGGAAGGAATAACCCATGCTTTTACCCTGGAGCAGGCAGGGACTGCCGGTACCGGTGAAGTAGCGGTGGTGATCTGGACGACGACACCCTGGACATTACCCTCTTCCCAGGCAGTTTCTCTGGGGGCTGAAATTGATTATGTGTTGGTGCAGTGTACTGTCAATAACGCGCCGACTCGTTTGATTCTGGCAGAAGCGCTGATTAACGAGGCCATGGGCCGGTTCGGTTTAGAAGACTACCGTGTGATTGGTCGCGCTAAAGGTAATGCCCTGAAGAACTTTTCAGTGATTCACCCGTTCTACAATAAGGCGTTGCCTTTACTGTTGGGGGATCACGTGACTGTCGATGCCGGTACCGGTTGCGTACACACGGCACCTGACCACGGTGTGGATGACTTTACTATTGGACGTGCCAATGGCATTGGTACATTGAACTATCTGGATGACAATGGTGTGTTCCGCAGTAACGTTGAGTTGTTTGCCGGTGAGCATGTCTACAAGGTAGATCCAAAAGTCGTTGCTGTTCTGGAAGAAAAAGGTCGTCTGCTGGCAAAAGACAAGTTTCATCACAGCTATCCACACTGCTGGCGTACTAAAACCCCACTCATTTTTCGTGCGACACCACAATGGTTTATCTCCATGGATAAGGGAGGGTTGCTCGATAGCGCCATGTCTTCCCTTGAAAATGTGCAGTTTACGCCAGGCTGGGGTAAAAGTCGTATGTCGTCTATGTTGAGTCAAAGCCCGGACTGGTGTATTTCCCGTCAGCGCACCTGGGGTGTGCCCATTGCGCTGTTTATCCATCAAGAGACGGAAGAGCTGCACCCCAATACACCAGCGTTGATTGAAGTTGTTGCCCGGAAGGTGGAGAAGGAAGGCATTGATGCCTGGTTTGATCTTGAGCCAGCAGAACTCCTGGGAGCTGAGGATGCTGAGCACTATAGTAAAGTGACTGATACACTCGACGTATGGTTTGACTCAGGTGTGACGCATTACTCTGTGATTGGTTGCCGTGAAGAGCTGAACTATCCTGCAGATTTGTATGTGGAAGGCTCCGACCAGCACCGTGGCTGGTTCCAGTCATCCCTGAAAACCGGTATTGCCATTAACAATAAGCCACCCTATAAGCACTTACTGACCCACGGTTTTGCGGTAGATGCCAATGGTCGTAAAATGTCCAAGTCCCTGGGTAACATTATTGCACCACAGAAAGTTTTTAATAGCCTGGGGGCCGACATCCTGCGTTTATGGGTAGCGGCCACGGATTACAGTGGTGAGCTGACGGTGTCTGACGATATTCTGAAGCGTACGGCAGACAGCTATCGGCGTATCCGTAATACGGCGCGTTTCCTTCTGTCGAACATCAACGGCTTTAACCCTGAGACGGACAGCGTTGCTTCAGGCGACATGCTGTCGTTAGATCGCTGGGCAGTGGATCGAGCGCTGGTGTTGCAACAAGAAGTCATTGAGTCTTACGACCGTTACAGTTTTCTGAATGTTTACCAGAAGGTGCATAACTTCTGTGCGCTGGATATGGGCAGTTTCTACCTTGACATCATCAAAGATCGCCAGTATACCACCAAGGCAGACAGTGTGGCGCGCCGCAGTTGTCAAACTGCTATGTACCAGGTACTTGAAGCCATGATTCGCTGGATTGCGCCGATACTGAGCTTTACTGCCGATGAGTTGTGGCAGGCCATGCCGGGCGAGCGTGGGAAGTCTGTTTTTCTGGAAACCTGGTATGAGGCGCTGGAGCCGCTGGCTGATGACAGACTGGGGCGCGAATATTGGGAAACGATCATGGCCGTGAAAACCGCTGCCAATAAAGCCATGGAGGCGGTACGCAATGCTGGCAGCATTGGTGCGGGTCTTGACGCAGAAGTGATATTGTATGCAGAAGATACCCTGCAAGAGAATCTGTTGAAACTCGGTGAAGAGCTTCGCTTTGTGCTGATCACCTCCGGTGCGACGGTGAAACCGTTGTCCGAAGGGGTGAATGCTGTTGACACTGATATGGAAGGACTAAAAGTGTCCGTGGTGAAATCCAGTCACGAAAAATGCCCACGCTGCTGGCATCGCCGTGAAGATATTGGTCGACATGAGGCGCATAAAGCGTTGTGTGGTCGTTGTGTCGATAATATTGAAGGAGATGGCGAGGGACGACAGTTTGCTTAACGCTTGTCAATACTACCGTAAAGTCGGCACTCCGGGAGTCTGGGGGATGTTTAACCAGCCTTGTTAGAAAGAGGTCCGTGTTAAAGTCAGACAGTTTCTCAGGCTCTGTTGGTATAAGAATACCAACAGAGCCTGAGGTGATTAACACAGGGTTAAATAAATACCCATCGGCTCTCCTGACGACACGATTGCGCTGGCAATCCGAACCGCCAACCCTGCGTTGAAATGCCTCGCTATGGGGGGGTTCCAGTTTTGACTATACAGCTGTCTGTTCAGGGTAGGGAGCCGGGAAATCATGCATTTTCAGATGACTATTTTCAGATGACCATGTGCTAAAAGAAAATATGATAAATATGAAGGATAGCTGTCTCATGCAGCATGAAATTTCTGAATTGGTAATGGCGAAAAACTGAAAAACTATGAAAAACTATGAAAAACTATGAAAAACTATGAAAAACTATAGTATAACATGAACCAGAAAATTGAATGACAAGGCAGGCACGTATAAGAGCCACTAAAAGTCACTTTATTGTTTTTACATGAAAAGGGTTTTTCACAGAAATGACAGATTCAAATAACAGCGTTGAGAGGGGGATGCTCGGCTGGCTCTGGCTTAGCGGGTTGTTGCTGGCTTTGGACCTGGTGACAAAGTGGGTTGCCGTACAAACCTTTCATCTGCACGAACAGTTCCAGCTGTTACCTGTATTCTCATTCACCCTGGCCTATAATACGGGTGCCGCGTTTAGCTTTCTCAGTAACGGGTCTGGCTGGCAGCGCTGGTTCCTGATCGGGGTGGCTATTGTTGTGAGCGGGATGTTGATCAGCTGGCTGGCACGCCTGGAAAAGGGGGAAACCCGGCAGGCTTTTTCACTGGCACTGATACTCGGTGGAGCCGTTGGCAACCTCTATGATCGTATTATTCATGGTCAGGTCACAGACTTTATTCTGTTACACTATGACCGTTTTTATTTCCCGGCGTTCAACCTGGCAGATTGTGGAATTACCATTGGGGCAGCTACGCTGATTCTTGACATGTTCCACCGAGGGAGGCGTACGGGCAAGCAGGTTTAAATACAGGAATCATGCAGTGTCTAACGTTATGATTACCACAGGCAGTAAAGTCACCCTTCACTTTTCCCTGAAGCTGGAAGACGGCACAGTTGTGGACAGTAACTTTCAGGAACAGCCGGCCAGCCTGATTATTGGCGATGGGAATCTCCCTGTTGGCTTTGAAAAACAGCTCATGGGACTGGCTGCCAACGATAAAAAAAGCGTGATTATTCCACCAGAAAACGCTTTTGGTATGCCAAACCCCAATAACGTACAAACCATTGTACGCAGCGCATTTGGTGTAGATATGGTGCTGGAAGAAGGGCTGGTGGTGTCTTTTGCTGATGCCCATAATACCGAGCTACCCGGTGTGGTGCGATACTTTGATGATGAAACCGTTGAAATTGACTTTAATCATCCGTTGGCGGGGCATGCTTTACAATTTGATGTGCAAATTCTGGATGTAGTGACGGTTAACTGATCTCTCAGTATGAGCAGTACAGGTGATTAAGCGACACCACCTGCCAGTATTCGGTGTTTAGGGTTAAAAACAGTTAGCTGTAAACTATTATAATCTGTAACTATCTGATATAATTTCGATCATGAATCAAAGGTGGTAAACGGTTACGCGAAAACCAAGCTAACAGTTACCATTTTTTTGATTCATAAGCATGGTCGCAGACACGTTACAGCTCGACCTAAAACCCTACTAAAGAGTGGAGTCAGACACAGCTCGCTGTGCATCCATGTAGACGGCGTAGACAAGTCTGCATAATTACAGATTATGTAAGATTTTTAGTAACGGTAAATAATGAAAGTAAAGCTAGCCAATCCCAGAGGTTTTTGTGCGGGTGTCGACAGGGCGATTGAGATTGTCAATCGTGCACTGGATGTGCTGGGACCACCGATTTATGTCCGGCATGAGGTCGTGCATAACAAATTTGTCGTGGAAAGCCTGAAGAAGCGGGGCGCTGTTTTTGTGGACGAGCTGGATGAAGTTCCCGATGACAAGATTGTGATCTTCAGTGCCCATGGCGTCTCCAAAGCTGTTGAGCAGGAAGCTCTGCGCCGCGGTCTTAAAGTTTTTGATGCGTCCTGCCCCCTCGTCAAAAAAGTCCATATGGAAGTGGTGCGCTATTCGCGTGAAGGGCGGGAGTGTATCCTGATTGGTCATGAAGGCCACCCGGAAGTCATTGGTACTATGGGGCAGTACGATGATAGCAATGGCGGTTGTATGTATCTGGTGGAAAATGAAGCAGATGTCAGTCGCCTGGTAGTGAAAGACCCTTCGCACTTGTCCTATGTCACGCAAACCACCTTATCTATGGACGATACAGCGCGTGTCATCCAGTCATTGCGCGCACGCTTTCCCGAGATTCAGGGGCCGCGTAAAAATGATATCTGTTATGCCACACAAAACCGCCAGGATGCTGTGTGCATGCTGGCCAAAGCCTGTGATTTAGTCCTTGTGGTCGGCTCCGTAAATAGTTCCAACTCCAACCGCCTGCGAGAGTTGGCAGAGCGAGAAGGGTGTGAAGCGTATCTGGTGGATAATGCCGCCCATATTGAAAAGCACTGGCTGGATGGTAAATCATCTATTGGTGTAACGGCAGGCGCTTCTGCTCCCGAAGTGCTGGTGAAAGAAGTGATTGATTACCTGAGGATGCAAGGCGCTGATGCGGTCAATGAACTCGATGGCATACAGGAGAGTATTACCTTTACAATCCCTAAGGAGTTGCGTTTAAAAGCCGTAGCCGATCACTGACAGCGTGTCCATGTGGAGAGATTGTGGAGGGAGAAAGTGCCAGGAAAGTACCAGGAAAGCGCCAGGAAAGCGCCAGGAAAGCGTCGTGCAATAAAAAAGGTGGCTGTTAGCCACCTTTTTTATTGGGTATCACGCTGTTTATATCAGGCAGCTGTGAGCTTTTTTTTATCTTTTTTGTCTTCCAGTGCACTATTGCTACCGCCGCTGATGGTGATTTTATGCGGCTTGATGGCTTCGGGGATTTCACGTTCCAGCTCTATATGAAGCAAACCATTAGTAATGGTAGCACCGATCACTTTAACATAGTCTTCCAGCTGGAAGTGACGTTCAAAGTTGCGCTCGGCAATGCCTTGATACAGGTACTGACGCTCAGCATCTTCCTGCGTTTTTTTCCCCTGGATAGTCAGCACATTTTCGCGCGTTTCGATCTCCAGCTCGTTTTCACTAAAGCCTGCCACGGCCATTGAAATACGGTAATGGTTATCTTCCAGTAGTTCGATATTGTAGGGAGGATAGCCGTTTTGGTTAGTGCTTGCTTTAATATTTTGCAGCATGTGAGCAACACGGTCAAAGCCAATGGCAGAACGGTACAGGGGGCTGAAGTCAAAATCGATAGTACGCATGATTATATCCTCTAATGAGCAATAAAAACGTATGGCCTTTCCTAAGGAACAGACCTGTCAATATCAATGCTCTCTGATAATATCGTTCAGTGATTTGAGCCATTGACATTCATCTATATAGGGGCAAATTTTTGTTTTCCAACCCGGCCAATAAGAAAAATCACTATTTACTGTTCTCTACTGTTCTCTACTGTTCTCTACTGTTCTTTACTGTTTTTGCCTGGTGGTGGTTGTAATGTCGTCATCGAGCATACGATCATGGTCAAACAAATAGCGACCTGAAAAACGTTCACCGCGCAGAAGCCGTGGTAACCATAAACGATCGTCTTGCCACATGTCATCATAGGGAATATCACTCAGAGCAAACCAAAGAGGAATGGCTTCATCGGTTTCAGCAGGCGTACCTGTATAGTCTGTGGCAATATAGATGTGGACATGAATGGAATAGCCATCCACAAACTGGAACCTGCTTTCGCCCAGGTGTTCCGGGTTAATGGGAGTAATACACAACTCCTCCTGTACTTCCCGGATTGCACACTCGAGGAGAGTTTCACCCGCTTCCCGCTTCCCGCCTGGGCCATTGATTTTTCCCGCACCCAGACCCCGTTTTTTTCGGATCAGTAAAATCTGCTGATTTTTCACAATAAAGGTCAGTGTTGCAGTATCTTTGGCAACCCAGTGGTACCAGTCAATATCATTCAGGGTTTGATAAGCATTCGTCATTGGTTTTATCAATTAGCCAGTGAAATAAATACTACCCTCATGGGAAAGCCTACTCAATTGACATCCCCCTCCAGTCAGGTCGCTGTAGGATTCCCGTTACCGGGGCGTTACTTTCTCACGAGTTCGCGCAGGTTCCTGCTTCATGATGACGGCCACAAGGGACTTACATTAACGCCACAGGCTTTACTTTCCCTTTGCCCGAGGGCAGCTGAAAAGACAGAAAAATATTAACAGAATGTTAGAAGAATGTTAGAAGAAATTCACCTCCCGCCTGTTTCGGCAGGCGTACTCTTTCAGAAATCAGATAGACAATGTGTCTTACGTAAAATACGGCGGTACTGAGTCCGACCAAAGTCCGAAAAAAGTACGACCAAAACGCGTCAGTTATATCGCTCAAGGCGTAAAAAAGCGTATATCCCACTAAATACCCTGCTATAACACAGTGTGATAATTCGCGATTACGGTCTTTATTATATTATTCTCATCATGAGCGTTCGCCCGGTTTTCTATGTTGTCGGCTTACTTCTTACTGTGCTTGCAGTATTGATGCTGTTGCCTGCCTTTTACCACCTAATCACTGACAAAGAAGGTGCCATGTCTTTCCTGCTATCTGCAGGCATCACAGGAGGTAGTGGCGGTGCTCTGTTTTTAAGCACCAAGCCTGATCACTTTGTCCTAAAACCCCGCGAGGCATTTTTGCTCACCAATGTCAGCTGGTTGGTGCTCAGTACTTATGCGGCTATTCCCTTTATGCTGGAACTGCAACTTTCCTATACCGACGCATTTTTTGAAACCATGTCAGGCATTACCACCACCGGGTCTACTGTCCTCAGTGGGCTCGATAATATTGAAGAAGGCGTGCTGCTCTGGCGCTCACTGCTGCAATGGTTAGGTGGTATCGGTTTTATTGTCATGGCAGTGGCGGTGTTACCTTTCCTTAAGGTGGGCGGTATGCGTCTGTTCCAAAGCGAATCATCTGACTGGTCTGAGAAGATCATGCCCCGTTCCGGCAGCATAGCCAAACATATTGTGATTATTTATTCCGGTCTGACCATTGCCTGTGCTTACTTCTATTTCCTGGGAGGGATGACCGGGTTCGAAGCCATTAATCATGCCATGACTACCGTTTCCACTGGCGGGTACTCTACCTCTGATAGCTCCATGGCAAATTTCACCAATCCGTATATCCACTGGGTGTCCACTATTTTTATGCTTTTGGGCAGTTTGCCCTTTGTATTGTTTGTGAGGTTTTTTAAAGGAGACACCCAGTGCCTGTTTAAAGACCGTCAGGTGCGTGCTTTTATTGGATTTCTGCTGACTATCTGGGTCTTTTTTTCCCTGTGGCTGGTAGTAAACTCCCACTATAATCTATGGCAGGCATTGACCCTGGTAGCATTTAACACTACTTCCGTCATCACCACCACCGGCTTTGCCCTGACAGACTACACCTTATGGGGTGGCTTCGCAGCCGCACTCTTTCTGTTTCTTACGGTTATTGGCGGCTGCTCAGGCTCCACCGCTGGTGGTATTAAAATCTTTCGTTTTCAGATTGGTGCTCGTCTGCTGGGTATTCAGCTACGCCTGCTTTCTCATCCCCGCGCCTGTTTTGTTCAGACCTATAACGGACAACAAATTACTGAGGATATCCTGCGTTCCCTGATTGGCTTTGGTTTTTTCTTTGGGCTTCTTTCCATCCTCATCACTCTGCTGCTGTGCTTGATGGGACTTGATCTGATCACCAGCATGAGTGGCGCTCTGACAGCTATTGCCAATGTTGGACCGGGGCTGGGTGATATTATTGGCCCGGCTGGTAACTTTAAATCTCTGCCCGACGGCGCCAAATGGCTGCTCAGTGGCAGCATGCTAATGGGACGTTTGGAAATTACCACCGTTTTAGTCTTGTTTACTGCTACCTTCTGGAAAGATTGACACGTTCTCACAATGGACGACCTCAATGAGGGGCTGAGACCGGTTCTGCCGATGGTCTTTTCTAACTACCGTAGTGAGTATGGCAAACTGGCGGTCAGAACAGTAGAAGAGACCCGTAAAGTCGGCTATTGCCAGCTGTTTGTTTCAACGCAGGGCTGGCACTCAGATTATCAGCCCGGTAGCGTAAATCAGAACAGTTGAGGGGTATCCTCTGTGTCAACGCTGCGTCCAGTATGCGCCTATTGCTGCAACACCCTGAGAACCTGAGGCCCTGGCTGCACCTATATCTGTTTCATCCAATCCACCCAACCAGTAAACAGGTCCCATTGACCGCCGTGTTAACCACCGCGCCTGTTGTGTTCCCAGCGGTTCCTTTTCAGGGTGGGTCTGTGTGTGCCTGACCGGAGAGAGTGTGGCAAAATCAACATCATGACCGACAGCAAGGTTCAGTTCTTTTTCATTATGACAAGAGGCCGCTAACAGTTGTCCCTGACGCCGGAAGTCTGACCAGCATCCAGATTCATACAATTGTGATGCCCGCAAATGAATGCCCTGACACCAGGGCTGTGCCAGCATTGATTTCTCCCCTTTCACCAGAAGTTTACCCCCCGACCTTGCCACCGTAGCCTGTAATTGCTGAGCTGACAGTAGGTATTCCTGTTTACTTAACCACGGCGCCCGAAACTGGATCAAGCGAATGCCACGCTCAAGTTGATTGCATACGTTATCAAGCAGATCATCAAACCGGGAGAACTGCCCTGTAATCATATAACGCTCCGGCAGTTGGGCTGCTCTGATAATGGGTTTGTTGGCTTTCGGGAAGGTCAGTGTATCGAGTTCATCAGGCATAACCCACTTGATGGCCTGTCCCTCGCACCCATAAGCCTTACCCTTTAACCCTGACACCACAAGGGTATCAAGCAGAACGGTTTTGTCGGGGTAGTCATGGGTTACCTGGATCAATGGCTGACAGTGCTTAAACCCTATACCGACTTCTTCTGTGAGTTCCCTGACCAGCGCTTCCTCGACGGTTTCACCTCCTTCGACTTTTCCACCCGGAAACTCCCACAAGCCCCCCATATGGGTATTTTTGGGGCGTTTTGCCACCAGAATACGGCCTTCTGCGTTTTTTATAACACCAACAGCAACATGCTCTACCTTCGTCATCTCTTTTTCCTGCAAATTCCTGCAAATTCCTGCAAATTCCTGCAAAAAGCGCGTAAAAAAAACGGGCCTGCAATGACCCGTTTGTTTCAACCCACAATCATCACCGCAGTGATTACACTATCTTGCCATGGCACTGCTTGTATTTTTTGCCTGAACCACAAGGGCAAGGGTCGTTGCGTCCTATTTTACGACCTTCACGAATAAAAGGTTGCGCGGGTGCCGCAGCGGGTTCAGCACTTTCTCCACCAGCGCCTTCTTTACTCTCAGAAGCTCCCGTGGCCTGTGCTTCAGCGTGCTGAAACTGCATTCGGCGGGCAAGCTCTTCCCGGCGACGGCGCTCTGCTTCTTCTGTTTGATCATCCTGCTGCACTTGTACGTGGGACAATACTCGAATGGTATCGTGCTTAATGTCCTCCAGCATTTGCTGAAACAGCTCAAAGGCTTCGCGCTTGTACTCTTGTTTGGGATTTTTTTGCGCATACCCCCTCAAATGAATGCCCTGGCGCAGATGATCCATGGTTGCCAAATGCTCTTTCCATTTATCATCGAGAATACGCAGCAGAATATGTTTCTCAAAGTTACGCAAAACCTCACTGCCTGCCTGTGATTCTTTATTACGGTATGCCTCCACTACCTGGTCAAGAATTTTCTGGCGCAGCGCCTCTTCATCAAGGCGGTCATCATCATCCAGCCATTGCTGTACTGGCATTTCCTGGCTTAATTCACTGGCAATATGTTCTTCCAGGCCTTTTACATCCCACTGCTCTTCAATGCTATGGGGTGGAATATGCTCACTGATCAAGGCATTAACCACATCTTCACGCATGGCTTCGATACTGGAAGACACCTCATCGGCATCCAGTAGTTCATTGCGCTGATTGTAAATCACTTTACGCTGGTCATTGGCAACATCATCGTATTCCAATAGCTGCTTACGAATATCGAAATTACGCCCCTCCACTTTACGTTGTGCCTTTTCAATGGCATTACTAACCATGCGATGCTCAATGGCTTCACCTTTTTCCATCCCCAGCGCTTTCATAAAATTCTTCACCCGTTCAGAGGCAAAGATACGCATCAGATTATCTTCCAGAGACAGGTAAAAGCGGGAAGAACCGGGGTCACCCTGACGACCGGAACGGCCACGCAACTGGTTGTCAATACGGCGGGATTCATGGCGCTCGGTAGCAATGATATGCAGACCGCCAGCATCGAGCACCGCTTTATGATTTTGCTGCCAATCAGCCTTTACCCGATCGATATCAGCCTGTGAAGCGTCACCGAGTAGTGCAATTTCAGCTTCCCAGTTACCCCCAAGCTTGATATCAGTACCACGACCGGCCATATTGGTGGCCAGGGTAATCTTCCCTGGCTTACCTGCCTGGGCAATGATTTCCGCCTCTTTCTCGTGGTACTTGGCATTAAGGACCTGATGCTTCAGACCTGCCTGGTTCAATGCTTTGGAGAGATGTTCCGAGGACTCAATTGAAGCCGTACCCACTAATACCGGGCGACCTTTAGCCGTCGTCTCTTTAATATCCTCAATAATGGCATCGTACTTTTCCAAAATGGTCAGATAAACCAGATCGTTCATGTCGTTACGTGCCATGGGTTTATGTGTGGGGATCACCATCACATCCAGACCATAAATCTGCCGGAATTCAAACGCTTCTGTATCGGCAGTGCCCGTCATCCCGGAGAGGGTAGTGTAGTTTCTGAAATAATTCTGGAATGTGGTCGATGCCAGTGTCTGGCTTTCTGACTGAATCTCCAGCTCTTCTTTTGCTTCCAGCGCCTGATGCAGCCCCTCAGACAGGCGACGCCCTGGCATGGTACGACCGGTGTGTTCATCCACCAGTAACACTTCACTGCCTTGTACAATATACTCAACATTACGGTTAAACAGGACACGTGCCTTCAGGGCAGCATTCACATGATGCAGGAGATTCAGATTGCTGGCAGAGTACAGGCTCTCGCCTTCAGGCAGCTTGCCTGCCTTCTTCAGCAATTCTTCAATATACTGGTGCCCGATTTCTGTCAGCTCTACCTGTCGACTCTTTTCATCGACGGTATAATGGCCGGATGTTTTCACTTCGCCGTCAGCTTCTTCCATCTGGCGGGTGAGATTAGGCACCAGCTTGTTTATTTCACGGTACAGTTCTGAAGAGTCTTCTGCCGGTCCCGAAATGATCAGTGGTGTACGGGCTTCATCAATAAGGATGGAGTCCACTTCATCAACAATGGCAAAATACAGCTCGCGCTGGAATTTCTCTTCCTTGCGAAATGCCATATTGTCACGCAGGTAATCAAAGCCGAATTCGTTGTTAGTACCGTAGGTAATATCTGCCTTGTAGGCTTCACGCTTTTCGTCTGGATTCTGCTGGGGAACCACAACTCCGACAGTCATATCAAGAAACTCGTAAAGCGGGCGCATCCAGTTGGCATCCCGGCGGGCCAGATAGTCATTGACCGTCACAACATGCACGCCTTTACCAGCAATTGCTGCGAGGTAGGCGGCCAGAGTAGCCACCAGGGTTTTACCTTCACCGGTACGCATCTCGGCAATGCGACCTTCATACAAGGTGATACCGCCGATCATCTGGACATCAAAGTGACGCATACCCATGACCCGTTTACCCGCCTCACGAACAACAGCAAACGCCTCTGGCAGGAGCGCTTCCATTGACTCCCCGTCAGCAAAGCGATCCCTGAATGCCTGCGTCTTGTCTTTTAGCGCATCATCACTGAGTGTTGCTGTTTCTTCCTCAAGGGCATTGATCGCTTTGACCAGCTTTCCCATTCTTTTCAGCTGCCGATCGTTACGGCTGCCAACAATTTTTTTAACTAACGAAGCAAACATAGATTGGATATAGTCCCACAATCAGTTTCCAGGCCGTCTCTCCTGCCGACTCACCTGGGACGTCGGGGCAGACACGCACACAATAGTTTGGTATTCTATGATAATCACAAAAAAGTCTCATCCATATTAGTTCAGATGGGCAATAATACGGAATGGATGATGACTTTATCGTAAGTATAGAAACCACTGTTGTAAAACATTCGACTGGAAAAAACCCTGCTGCAAACGGGTAAACCGACTGTCAGAGCGGTGTATGGTAATAGCTGTTACTTGCAGGATCGATAGATGTACTTTGAGGGATCAACCTGCTTGCCATGCTTTAGCACTTCAATATGCACATGATTGCCCGTTGAGCGTCCGGTGCTGCCCATTTTAGCAATGTTCTGCCCCCGTTTGACAATATCACCCACTTTAACGCTGACGGATGCATTATGGGCATAACGTGTTACATAACCATTACCATGGTTAACTTCCACCAACATTCCGTAACCACTGCGGTTGCTGGCAGTAGTCACAACCCCTGCAGCCATGGCTAAAACAGGCGTTCCCCCCTTACCGGCAAAATCAATACCATTGTGCCAGGCGGCCTTGCCGGTAAACGGGTCAGTACGACGGCCAAAGCGTGACGACAACCAGCCCTTTTCCACAGGCTTACCGGCCACAAAAGCCTCCTTGAAACGTGTCCTGTTGGTTAACAGGGAATCGAGCAGGTCCAGTTGCTGTTCACGGCTGTCGATTTGCGACGTTAGTGCATCAATGGCATCAATTAATGCGGGTTTTGCGTATATACTGGCAATATCATCAGGCTCCGAAGGCCCTCCTGACGCCGGTGCTTCACTGAAATCAAACTCCCCATCATCAAGACCTGCCTGAGAAACCAGTCGTTCACCCAGTGCATCCAGACGCATGATTCGCCCCTGTAACTGAGCCAGGCGCAGTGCCAAGCCATCCAGCTGGCGTTCCATTTCCTGGCGCACAGACAACAACCCTTGCTTATGGTTGGTGAGCTCTGTTTTCCAGTTCATCACCCCTTCTTCCGTGAGTAACCTGTTATCAACAGTGCTTAGCCAGACGTACATACCAGCACCACTAATACCGGCAATGGTCAATATCAGACTCCCGGTAAACAGAATCAGCCGTAATCCGCCAAGATTAAAGCTTCGAGTATAGGAGTGATCATTTTTTACAACGATGATCTTCATGCAGCGTCCTTCGCTTTTGGACAACATCAATAATGAACAGAATAGAATAGAATAAAAAAGGAAAAGCACCTTCCCCCCAATCTCACCAAAGCTAAAACTTCAGTAACAACCCTGGCAATGAATTTGCCCTTTTACCGCTGTCAAAAAATCAGTGAAAAACCTGCCTTAAAAGTCTGTGTGCAGGGAAGATCAAGAGAAGCGGAGGATAAAAAGTTGATTTCGAGAGGCAATAGCCTGCTATTCGACAAAGAAAGTCATCGTTTAACCCCGTTTATCGCAGTAGCAGCACGACGTTTAAAACGGTTTTCAAGCTCTCAATCTCAATCTCAATCTCAATCTCAATATTGAAAAAACCGTTGTATTGGCAAACCCGCTTAATCCCTGCTGGCATGACCCTGAACAAATCGCCAAACATTCGGTAACCGCAAACCGGTGCACCAGATCAGTCACTTTGCAGTGGTTTCCAGGTCGTCTACCATTGTACCGTCGATAATTGCCCCTGCTCATCCAACTGTTGCCACTGATCAGGCTCAGCGCCCTGCTGCCATGGGATAGCATTAAAGCGAACGCAGCAGTGAACAACGTTGTTAAGGGATTCGGCACACTGCTGGTCACCCTCCCAGGGGGTGTTGGTGGTTTTAAACCAGATACTGCTCCAGGCCTTACCCGCAGCATGCTCCACGATCATCACCGGAGTATTCTCCCTGCCATAGCGTACATGCAGATCGTGCACCCGATGGCCCTGTTTGATAATGATGACATGGGAAAAGTGGTCAGACAGCCAGTGGATGATCGTGTCCAGTGTCAGATTTTTTGCGTATATCTCAATATCATCAAGAGTGTTCATTTCAGTTATCGTCCGTCTGATCAATGGTGGACATAGTAATGTAATAGTAATGTAATACTGCCTGTCTTTCATGACCATTGTTCGCCAGATGCCGACCGCCGGAACAAAACGAAACAGTGAGCAAACCGGGTGATTTCAATGGGCAGGTAAATCAGACTGTTTTGAGGTTATCCGGGCTAAGTGTACTCATATTCTGAAGGTATGGGAGATAATTGACCCGACACAGCATGGCTGACCTTTTACTGTCGGGTGAAAACATATCCGGGCGTGGAGCTGCCCATGTATTGAATGGTTCCGAAAGGGATGACTGAAAGCATCATCAAGGCAATCCTGTATTAAAATCCCTTATAGTAGCTTACAATTTTACTCGCTATTTTGCATTGTTCTACAGCGCGGCAGACCCTATTTGTTAATATAGTTACCAGGACAATGAATCCTCCATTTTCTATTAACCTTATGCAAGGATAAACGCATGACCAAAAGTGTCATTTGTGATATCGACGGTGTAATTCTGCATGACAACAATCTGGTTCCGGGGGCGGATACCTTCCTGCATGGTTTGCTCGACAATGATGTCCCCCTGATCATGCTCACTAATTACCCATCGCAAACCCCTAAAGACCTGCAAAACCGTTTTGCTGCTGCGGGTATCAATATTCCCGAGCAATGCTTTTTTACCTCAGCTATGGCGACGGCCGAGTTTTTAAAGCGTCAGGAAGGGCACAAAGCCTATATTGTTGGCGAGGGTGCTCTGGTGCATGAACTGTACAATGCAGGCTTCGCAGTAACGGATATTAATCCTGACTTTGTTGTTGTCGGAGAAACCCGCAACTATAACTGGAATATGATACATACGGCAGCGAGGTTCGTGGCAACAGGTGCTCGCTTTATTGCCACTAATCCTGATACGCATGGCCCCAACTGGACACCTGCCTGTGGGGCCCTGTGCGCCCCGATTGAACGTATTACCGGTAAAAAACCGTTTTATGTGGGCAAACCCAGCGCCTGGATTATTCGCGCTGCACTCAACCGCATGGGTGCTCATTCTGACAATACGGTAATTATTGGTGATAACCTGCGCACGGATATCCTGGCCGGGTTCCAGGCTGGTTTGGAGACTATTCTGGTGTTGTCTGGCGTAAGCAGTGAAGCCGATATAGAAAAGGTACCTTTTACCCCTAACCATGTGTTTAACTCTGTCTCGGACATTGATATTTTATTCTAAAATCCTCAGTTAAAAATACCAGCTAAACTGTAACCCATTGTGTTGAGAGGGTTACAGTGAACTTTCTGCGGTGCAGGCCTGTTTGATATTGGCCTTTCTAAGCTGCCTGTGCGGCAGTGAACACCCAGGCCCAGGCGCTGGCATGGATTGATCTTTTCTAAGCTGCCTGTGCGGCAGTGAACTACAGCGACGGGACTCGGATCACCTACGACAATTTCTAAGCTGCCTGTGCGGCAGTGAACGTGATATCATCGCCCCCGACCGTTACTTTAAATTTCTAAGCTGCCTGTGCGGCAGTGAACGTTCAGCCTTGCAGGAACTCTCCGGGATTATCGTTTCTAAGCTGCCTGTGCGGCAGTGAACGTTGACCTGATAGGTTTCGGTTTTCCCGTGGCGTTTCTAAGCTGCCTGTGCGGCAGTGAACCTGATGCAATGCTTCAACAAATAGCAGCGCAATTTCTAAGCTGCCTGTGCGGCAGTGAACGGATTATCGAAAACCTGACCATCGGCCATGCATTTCTAAGCTGCCTGTGCGGCAGTGAACATCTCATAAGAGAGGAAACCTTTCGGCTGATTTTTCTAAGCTGCCTGTGCGGCAGTGAACGCGTCCTCACGCCTGAAAGCAACCAACTATCATTTCTAAGCTGCCTGTGCGGCAGTGAACCTGTCTGAAATCCGCGACGAGTTCGCAGAACATTTCTAAGCTGCCTGTGCGGCAGTGAACTATCCAGTGCCTTTGGAACACAGGAGGCCGTTTTTCTAAGCTGCCTGTGCGGCAGTGAACCTAAAGTAAGCGCCAAATAAACCAGCGTACTGGCTGCTATCCCCAGGATTTCTTATTATTTGCCTGCCTTAACATTCCAGGGAAGAAGCTGTTCCAGTTTCTCAACGGTATCAGCGTAAGGCAGCTCTTTTAAAATACGGTTCAGGTAATCGAAAGGCTCCAGGCCATTCACCTTTGCGCTTTCAATCAGGCTATAGAAAATGGCACTGGCCTGCGCCCCTTTTGGCGTGTCTGCAAACATCCAATTCTTACGGCCAATAGCGAAGGGACGGATAGTGTTTTCCGCTGCGGCATTACTGATGTCCAAGTGGCCGTTGTCACAGTAAACGACCAGTTTTGGCCATTGGTTCAATGCATAGCTCATGGCTTGGCGTGACAGGCTGCCCGGGTCTAGCTTGGTGATGTTTTTCTCCAGCCATACATGAAAGTCGTCCAGTAGCGGCTTACTCTTTTGCTGACGCAGGATAGCTTTTTCTGATGGAGGAAGATCTCTTATTTCTTTCTCAATGGCGTAAAGCTTACCGATTTTGCCTAAAGCGACATTCGCCTTGCTAACGCGGGTGTTTTTCACCTTTTTGCCCGGTTTGGCTTCGCCCTTTCTGGCATCCAGAAATTTCCTGCGAACGTGGTCGAAGCAACCCACCTGGGTGATACCTTCTTGTTTGCATACAGCGTCGTAACTGGTATACCCGTCAGTTTGCAGGTAACCGCTGAACCCTTCGAACAGACGCAGGGGAACCTCCCTGCCTCTTGAGGGATCGTATTCAAACACTACCGATGTTTGTCCGGGCGGCCCACCAAGGCTGACCCACATATATTTGTCAGAGTTGATGGACTTACTGGTTTCCTTGATTACCTGAATTCGGGTTTCGTCAGCATGGATCACCGAACCGGTTTTTTGATGATCTCTCATCAAATTGATGAGTGGCCGCAGTTCTGTAGAAAGCCGAATCAAAGAGTTGGCCATCGTCGTCCGGGTGACAGAGCCACCGTATCGCTTGAGGATATTCTCTTGCCTGTACAAAGGCAGTGCGTCGCAGTACTTGGAGACAATGATCCAGGCCAGTGTGCAAACAGAGAGTGAAGATTTGGGCAGTGGGTGTTTTGGCAGCTCTGCAACTTTAATGACCCGCTTCTTCTGTCCATGCTCATCGACTTCCGGAAAGACTGCTTTCTCTTGCAGAATTTCTTTCACCTGAACCCTGGCTGGTACGATATCAAGCTCTTCACGAACTTTGACAAAGAAGGTATCAATGGCTCCGGTTTTTTCTTCTTCACTGAGTTCAGAGCGTTCCTGCACTCTGGGCAGAGCCTCTGAAAATGGCTTGCGCCCTGTTTTCTTTTTACGTGGTTTTGGAAGCTCTTGCTCTGGCTGATCTTTAGCTTCGTCTTGCTCTCCGGTACAGCCTTCCAGCTCCACCTCATTGAAAATGTCGCTCTGGCTATTATTTTTTTCAGTGCTTCTTCCGTACAGGCGGGATCGGGAGAGCCTCAGGTACTCTTCCAGTTGCGCAATGCGTTTTTTTTGAGAATCGATAATCTCTGACTTCTTTTGAATAATGTCGTCTTTTTCAAGAAGGGCATTTTCTTTTTCAAGAATGACACTTTCCTGCGAATGGATCGCCTCAAACAAGGCGACCATTTCAGGGGTAGTCTCAGCCTGATGAAAGGGCAAACCCAGTGCGGATTTCGGCTGAAAAATCAGAGTGTCGGCGGTCGATTTCATGGTCGCTATTTTACCATAACATCCTGAAAAACAGGACTAAAAACAGCTCTCATAATGTCTTTTTTTATGGGGTTGCATGGCGTTGAGATTGTAGCCGTCCAGCAGCCAGTTTAATTGTTGCCCGGTTAAGGTAACCAGCTCTTCATCCGGTTTGGGCCAGTGGAATTTGTCCTCAGACAGGCTCTTGTAATAAAGCACAAAACCATTATCCTCCCAGAACAGGCACTTGATTTTATTACGCTGCCGGTTGGTAAACGCATATAAGTAGCCGTCAAAGGGGTTATGTCCCAGCTCTTGTTCAACCAACACAGCAAGCCCACGAAATGACTTGCGAAAGTCAATTGGCTCCCGGTAGAGAAACACCTTTGATAATACCGCTGACGGTCGCATAACCGGGGTGTTCATAGCATATCCCTCACCAGCTGCTCACAAAGTGACAGGTTACTGTCATCAATACCGGACACTGTTACACCACTGGGCAGGGTGATGGAGAGTGGTGTTATTCGAGAAGACGCATCAGGTTCTGGTTGGGGTGTTACCTGAACAAAGCCAGAGTTGTTCGGGGTCGCTTTTACGCTGGGGATTGTGTCGAGTTTACGCTTCCAGTATCCGAATTTGGATACCCTTATACCGTGCTGCTGGCACCACGCACTCTGCGTCAAACCTGAATCCCGCCATGACTGAACACGCTCCAGCCATTCACTGTCTGCGGGTAATTTCTTTGTCATATTAGCCTCCTTATATGGGGAGGCTAATTATTTCAAACGGTTTTTTGATTCTGAAGGGCGTGGGTTTATTTGGCGTTTACGGCGGGTTTAAGTCAGGGGAAATTTGCATTACTGATCGGTGTCAGTAAGCGAACTTTTGACAACCGGTAGCAAAGGCGTCACCAGCCCGGTAGCCCGGCAAAAGCGCTGATGAAAATTTTGCCGTGAATCCTGAAGGAACTGAAGTGAACTCTGGTTTCAATCAATCAGAGAGAGTCCCCAATAACTGATTATTGATATTCAAGGGAATTGAGCTTTTTACCAAGCTCATACGACCAACCCAGAACATAATAGTAGTCTTCCCGTAGATAGGTCTTCTCAGGAAGGATAAAGGAATAAACGACCTTTCCGTGGTTTTTGGTGATTACAGATAATAAAACCCCTCGTGCATAGGCTGTCATAAAACCGAAAAGACGGCTTACAGGAATAAGAAAGCGATGACAGCTAGACTCAAAAAGTAGATAATACCTATTATAGTCTGTGTAGAAATGATCTAATAATACAACCTTTAATATTTCATCCGGTTCATCAGTACTCAGATCTTTTAACGATAGTTGAAAACAATCCTTTTGATCAATTTCAATAGACACAACATCGGATGAATGAAGACAGGTTTCATAAATGAGTTGACATTCATAGGAAAAGGTTAATTGTGGAACTATGAAAAATAGACAACCAATAAATACAATCCATTTTTTGAAAATAAAAAATTTGACCATATTTTAAGAAAAGCCCCAATATCATGAACAGTAACGTAAAACTCTATGAAAGTTAACACCTGACAGAACAACCTGGTGATAGTGACCGGATGACCCGCACAGAGATTCCGGGTATCAACGTCAACAGTTTCTTTCAGATTATTTCAGAACATGTCAAGAATAGACCGAGCTGTGGGAAATGTCTCGTTAAGAAAGGCATTTATTAATGCAGATACCATTGATGCTTAGCCTGGCAGCCACTTGGGATTTATTTGAAAATAACGTCCGCATTGGGTAGTAGGTCAAATGTGTCGTCAGGTAAAACGTAGTAAATGGTAGTAAAGATAGAACAAGACTAAACGACGAGTAATAACCTGTGCTATTGGGAGGAGTGTCAACGCAGGTTGGTGTTCAGTTTGCCAGCGTAAAGTGTCGTTAGAAGCGTTGATTGGTATTCAATACTTTGGACAGTTTTTATAAATTTAAAACTCCCGACCGCCATGGGGTTGAAGATATATCGTTATTTTATGGTGAGGATGTAATTTAATTTGTGTAAACGCTTGTCGTTAATACTCCAAAGAGGAGCATAACTATGAGCGTTGAAATCAATGAAAAATTGCTTGGCCAGGTGGTTGGGCAAATCAAAAATCAGGATGACCTTGCCGATCTTAGCCGCCAGCTGATCAAAGCGGCTGTTGAGCGTGTTATGGCCGTCGAGCTGGAAGAGCACCTTGGTTATGCCAAACACTCTACCGATGGGCATAACACGGGAAACAGTCGCAACGGTTCCAGCAAAAAGACCATCAAAGGTGACTTTGGTGAGCTGGAAATCAATACGCCCCGAGACCGTAATGGCGAATTTGAACCTCAGCTCATTACCAAAGGGTCGACACGAATCAACAAGCTTGATCAGCAAATTCTGTCCCTCTACTCACGAGGAATGACCACCCGTGATATTGCTGATACGCTTGAGGAAATGTATGGTGCTGACATCTCGCCAACCCTCATATCCAAGGTCACTGATGCTGTTCTTGATGAAGTAAAAGCCTGGCAGAACAGACCCCTGGAAAGCCTGTATCCAGTACTCTATCTTGATGGCATTGTGGTCAAGGTTCACAAAGATAAGCGGGTTATCAAGAAAACTGTTTTTGTCGCTCTGGGCGTTAATTTGGAAGGCCAGAAGGAGCTTTTAGGTCTTTGGCTTGCAGAAACAGAAGGCGCTACATTTTGGCTGTCGGTGTTAACAGAGCTTCAGAACCGAGGTGTTGAGGATGTGTTTATTGCCTGCGTGGATGGACTGTCAGGCTTTCCTGAAGCCATCAACACGGCTTTCCCAAAGGCTCAGGTGCAGCTTTGCATTGTCCACCAGGTAAGGAACTCTCTGAAATACGTGTCCTACAAGGAACGCAAAGCAGTCGCTAATGACCTGAAGAGGATATATCAGTCAGCAACCACTGAAGAAGCAGAAAGGGAGCTGAGCGCCTTTGAAGGCACGTGGGGAGAGAAGTTTCCTTCCATAGGCAAGTCATGGCGTAAAAACTGGGATAACCTGATTACCCTTTTTGACTATCCTAAGGAGGTCAGGAAGGCTATTTACACGACGAATGCTATAGAGTCGCTGAACAGCGTCATCCGAAAAGCTATAAAAAACCGGAAAATATTCCCAACGGATGATGCCGTTCTGAAGGTTATTTTCCTGGCGACAGAAAAGGCGTCGGCTAGATGGACTATGCCAATAAGAGACTGGAAGTCAGCCATGAACCGGTTTGAAATCATGTTTCCAGACCGGATCAAGGTGTAAACAAGTAATGGCGTTTACACAGAATTATTTACAGGCTCGTTGGCGAGTATGGGTATGCTTCAGTACAGCGTCCTGTATATGGGCATTGATGATCAGGGCATTAAACCCAAGCTCGCCGAGGAAAGCAATGCGTGCCCAGTCAGTATCCTGTGGAGTTATCTCAATGGTATACTCTGTTTGTGGCATCTGAAAAAATAAAAAGTGTGATTTTGCGTTGCGAACAAGCTCCGCCATTGCCCCTGAATCCAGCCATTTTATTCCTGACCCGCAGATATAAAGTTGATTAAAGTATTGCCTTTTAAAGTATTTCCCCTGAAAGCTCATTTTATTCTGCATATTTTGAAGCTTGTTGTATGCTCTTTGTCTGCAGAGGCTGGGTAGTTTGTGCACAGTGCACCGTCCGTCTATGTAGCGACAGCAGGAAAGAGAAAGATTCAGAGATAACCCCTGGCGACTTCGATGAACTGAATGATGTGTATTCCCTGTTGTGGTGATCGACAATGCTGGAGGTGAAGTAGCCCTCATGCTCTGTGTGCCGGGGATAGTCGGAAAAATCTTGGCTATCGAAGGATAGCACTTGGACGATTCATTCATGACCTTGGCTGCTTTTTCCTTACAGACTAAGACGTTTCAACGCATTAGAACAACTGTTTCAGGATAGACATTATAACTGAAGTTACACACTTCACTACCATCCACCACAACAGGTAGTCATTTACCCAATGTGATGGACGCTATATGTGGTAGCACTGCGTAACTTGAGATTATAAGAAAACACGTAAGTTCTCAATAACTGCTGGATATATGCAAAAACCTGTTATGCGTCTATCCTTTTCTCACGCATCTTTCTAACTATCAGGAGCATACGCTCTCTCCTGAAAAATTCCTGAAGCTCATTGCTCAACAGCAGGAACAGATCGCAAAGTGACAAGGGCTTGTTGAGACATTACAAGACGAGATTCGTCGTTTAAAAAAACATCTGGCGAAGCGCCCAACAAAAAGCCAAAACAGAGTTAAGCCAAAAGAGAGTTAAGCCAAAACAGAGTTGCTGCGAGTCCCGGAAGATCCAGGCCTTCCACTTCACAACAACCTGAGTGAAAGTCAAATACGGGAATATGTCAAACGACGAAAAATCAGTGGTGGACGGAATAAAGCGGATACTTGACCGGCCTTGCTGCAAACCACTTTTCTTATCACTAAGGCTATGTTTTTATCTCAACAGCTCTAAAGAAATAAAAGTGTAAGGGAAAAGTCGTTTTTATTTCTTTGACATATGTCAATCAGAAGATACTGAACAAATGGTGAGCAGTACAACCTGTTTTCAATCTGCCAGCAGCAGGGTCAGCGGGGTGGGAAGAAGAGAAGGTTGAGGCGAGTATCTATCTAGTTCCGAAAGAGTACTCCCGCCGAGCTAGGCTGGAGGTGAATTTCGTTCAGCCCGTTAGGGCTGATCTTGATTCTCAATATACTCCTTAATTACATCCAGTGGCGCACCTCCGCAACTGCCAGCAAAGTACGATCTTGACCACAAAACCGGCTTTCGATACGCACCGGCAATATCACAAAACTCTTGTCTTAACCGTCTGGATGAAACAGCTTTCAAGCTGTTTATCAGTTTCGCAATGGCTGGCGTGTTTGGTGAGTACTCGACCAATAGATGAACATGGTCGGCCTCTCCATTACAGTCTGTTAGCTCTGCCTCAAAGTTTCTGCATATCTCAGAAAATATTTCTTTCAATCTGGTTAGATGTAATTCGCCTAGCACCTTTTTTCTGTACTTTTTTTCTGTACTTTGTCACAAAAACAATGTGGCAGTGCAAAGTATAAGCACTGTGTCGACCTTTCTTAATTTCTTGCATACTAATACTTGATGTTACGCCTTAAATCATTTAATTTAAACACAAAATACTAGCACACTGATTGTATAAATGAAGATTCTCAAGGCATATAAATTCAGACTGGAGGTGACGCCAGAGCAGCATGTAAGGCTCATGCAGCTTTGTGGTACAGCTCGCTTTGTCTGGAATAAAGCGTTGAGTATCTGCAATGAAAAGTGGGAATCCGGTGAAAAAATCCCGTCCTCATACACAATGGCTAAATGGTTGCCAATCTGGAAGAAAGAGGAAGAAACCAGTTTTCTAACTCAAGGTAACGCTGTTGCCTTGCAACAAAAGCTAATGGATTTGGGTGGTGCATGGAAAAAACACTTTGATGATCTGGCAAAACTAAAGTCTGGAAAGATCAAAGAGGTTAAGTTCGAAAAACCGTGTTTTAAGCAGCGCAACAAAGATCACCATAACTCAATTCGTATCATGCAGTTCTCCAAGTACTGCAAGGTCGAAAATCGCAGGGTAAAACTGCCAGGTAAGTTGGGATGGGTAAAGTTCCGAAAATCTCGCAATATTGATGGTGAAATAAAGAATTGCACCATTACCCGCAAATCAGACCATTGGTTTATCAGTTGCCAAACCGAACAAGAGTTACCCGTGCTGGTTCACCCTTCTGAAAAAGCGGTTGGTCTGGATATGGGTATTGCCAGGTTTGTCACGCTTTCCAGTGGTGAGCAGTACAAGCCTCTTAATGCTTTCAGGAAACATGAGGACCAGCTTGCCGGGGAGCAAAGAAAGCTTTCTCGCAAAGTAAAATTCTCTGAAAACTGGAAGGAACAAAAACGGCGTATTAACCGTATTCACAGAAAAATAGCTAGTTGTCGGGCTGATTACCTTCACAAAACCTCAACTGAAATCAGCAAAAATCACGCAATGATAGTGATTGAGAATCTGAAGGTATCCAATATGTCCAAGTCTGCAAAAGGCACTGTTGAGAAGTACGGTAAAAACGTGAAAGCCAAGTCTGGACTTAACAAGTCCATTCTCGATCAGGGATGGCATGAATTCAGAAGGCAGCTTGAGTACAAGCAAGAGTGGCTGGGCGGTGAAGTGGTTGCTGTCAATCCTGTATACACCAGCCAAACTTGTAGTGCTTGCGGCCATACTGAGAAAGCAAACAGAAAGACTCAAGCAAAGTTCGAGTGTGTAGCTTGTGGTCATTCTGAGAATGCGGATATTCAGGCCGCAAAAAATATACTAGCGTTGGGACACAGCGTTTTAGCCTGTGGAGAGGGTTCGTTAGAGTCTTTGAAGAAGCAGGAACTTCAGCAAAATCGCGAGAAAGTAGCTGCCTGGTAACAGGAATCCTCCAGCGACCTAGCTGGAGGAGGATGTCAAAGCCCAACCTTGATACTTCTCTGTAGTTGTATCATTGTGTCAAAAATGCCTGCTTCAAGGCCTTTGACAAAGTTTTTCGTCATGGCATCTGTCTGTGATTTTTGCGCCTCTGTGGCGCTCATGGCCTTCAGTGTGTCAACGGTTGTTGCCGGGCTTGCCAGGATATCCAGGCGCTGCGGTTTTTCAAAGGCAGCAAGCCGACCAGTCAGGTAGCCAAACGTAAACTGTAATTCATCATTCGGTGAATAATTGTCGAGTTTAGTCTTTTCAAAGGCTTCTTTGATGCACAGGCTCAGCTTTGTGGATGTGCTTTGTTGAAAAGGAGTGATAAAGGTTTTAGTAATGGTGTTATCAAGGTAGTGTTGAAAGGCTGTTCGAGCCTGTTGCTGTCCAGCCTGCCCTGCAGCACTGGGCTGCAGGATGTCACTATGGTTTCCCGTTGATAACAGCTGCTGCTGAACAATAGAGACCCAGCCATTGATATAGTCATTACGTGATATTAGCGTATCTTTATTGGCAAGATTGGCAAGATTGGCAGGATTAGCAAGGGGACTGGCCGCATAGTGTTTATCCAGTTGACACCACAGGCTAACCAGGTGGTCTTCAGTGGGTTTAGAGCAGTCGAAGCGTTTAATGGTAACAGACTGAAAAGTATCCAACTGCTTTTTGAGGTTCAGACTATAGGCACCCAGCGCAACGCAGGTAGCGACTAATAATGCAAAGGTCATGTACTTCATATTTTTACCAGTCAGTACCAACACCAAACTTCATATTACCATTGTATTTTTTGTAGCCATCACCCGGTATGTTGGTCCATGTATAGTTATGGGCCAGCTCCAGCCAAAGGCTTTTACGAATCAGGTATTTTAATCCGACTTTACCATCAATGTTTACAGAGCCGCCTTCACTCAACCAGTGAAAGTTAGTGTCGTCATAAAAAGAAAGGACGTCGTTAATTTTCTGGTTATAGCTCAACTTTGTATAGACAGAAGGTGAAGTGATGCCTGGTTGCGTTCGACTGTTGGCAATACTGTAACCTGGACCGACTTCGAGTGACAGTGACAAAACATCGCTGTCATAGAACTGATAACCGATACCGGTACTGAAAGTGGTTAACTCGTAAGGGGTCACTGTATCATCGTGGTTATAGGATGCATTCAATGCATAGAACATTTTTTCTGTGCGGAAATAGTTATAACCGTAATCCAACTTATAGATTTCGTCAGTATTTTCATCGGTCTTTGCATTCTTTGCTGTCCACTTGATTGTATTCCGGTTTTTGGTATTACGCGCCTGGTGTTCGCCTGATACACTCAGAGTAAGCTTCCTGGTATCTTGCTTGCCGATATCTTCCAGATTAGCATAGCCTGATAAATGGTTTGTATACAGCCAGACATTTTCAGGTGCCTTAGCCAGGGCATCCGCAGTAATGACTCCGGTTTTCACAGCACCTGCCACGCCGCTGCTAACAACGGTTTCAGGCATTTTCACCGCCATCTTCGGGGCTTTCTTCGGCTTTGTGGGTAATACAGGTTTTCTGGTTCTCAACTCAGCGATAGCGCTAAGGTCTTTTTCCTTATGGTTGTTTATGGTGTGATTAAACAAATAGAAAGGTGACTGGTCATCAAAGGCAATGAACCGGAAATAGTGTTGCCCTTTCATGCGTATCCAGTAAGAACTTTTAAACTGAATACTGTGGATACGGGATACGGGAATCGTCAGTTTTCCGAAAATCGGGCTTTTGGCTGCTACGGTGTCATTTTCAATAGCGGTAATACTGACCGTAATCTGATCACCATTACTCAGTACGATAATGTCGGCGAAGCTGTGTAAACTCTGAGCACATAACAATACGGCCGCAAGCTGGGTACAGCGCTTTCTCATCCGGATGGAGGCCTTGTTGATTTTACGTTAATACAGTTGTTACTGCCCCAGTATAGGCACTGGTGGCAGCCGGTAGCATGATAGAAACTATCAGAAATTGCCAGCGCTCTTTGACTCAGACGCCATATTAAAAGTCATGCGCCTACTACAGCCACGATAAATGGGACTGAAAAACGGCTTTTGTTCGTTAAACAGCGCCACTATCAGCCTCACAAAAGCCCCTTTTCATCCTCTATTTCTCGCGGTCCTCGCCCCGTGTTCTTGCCCCATTCAACACCAGAGATACCATCATCTTTTCTGCCAGGGATTCAAAGCCGTATTTGATGGCTTGTAGTTGCCTGCCGAATAATTCCCGGCAAAGCCCATTAGCAACAAGTGTCGAACCCCATGAGGTCCTGGTAAACAGGTTAAGAGAAAAGTGTTTCCAAGCTTTCTGCTACCAAAGCATGATGGTCAAATTGCAGTATGAAGCAACTACAGTTTCTCCATGCTTTTGAGTATTTGAAAGCCATATAAGGCATTGAGTTGTACGATGAAACGGTTAACAGTCTCTAATGGCGTACTCTAATGGCGTACTCTAATGGTGTAAAAAATTCATTAATAGCGACATATGCGGTCCGGGCATTGTCCATAGGCCAAAGACCACCATCATGACTGCTGCAATGCTTCGGGTAAATTGTGATTGAATAAAGGCATTTAACTGTTTGGAAAGTAGCCCGGTGAGCAAAACGGCAGGTGTTGTGCCAAGCCCGAAACATAGCATGAGCAGTGCGGAAATTTGTGCCTCCCCCTGGCTGGCAGACCAAATCAGCGTACTGTAAACAAGACCACAAGGTAGCCAACCCCATAATACGCCGACAGCCATCGCGCGGGGTAAACTGCGAATAGGCAATAATCGATTCGCTACGGGTTGTATATATCGCCATAACAGGCTGCCCGCTTTTTCCAATCGAGTCAGGCCGCGCCAAAGTCCGGACAGGTAAAGTCCCATGGCAATCAGCATTCCGCCAGCAATAAAACGGAGTGACATTTTCAGCGTTGTACTACTGTCGCCCAGAAACCAGCCAGCTGCTCCCAGTATCAAACCGGCGACACCATAGCTACTGATTCGACCCAAATGGTATCCAACCATCAACAATAAGGGCGGTATGCGAGTATCTTTGGGAATCGACAGGCTAAGGGCTGAAGTAATGCCCCCACACATGCCAATACAATGCGCACTGCCCAGCAAACCCAGTGTCAAAGCAGAAATCATCAATGGTAAATTACTGATCATGAGTTTCCTTTTTTGTTTCTACACTATCATCATCAAACAAAATACTGTGAGCGGGTCCTTCCAGGTCATCATACTGACCATTATTCACAGCCCAGAAAAAAATACGAACGGCTAATGCAACAATGATCAGTGCCAGTGGCATAAGAATAACCAGACTTTCCATTATGAAACCTTTAACGGCTAATATTATGGCTGATGTTATACCGTGACTGCCTGGGTTTTTGCTTTCTTGCTAACAGGCCGGTTTAATCGTAATGCATTGGTGACTACCATCAGGGAACTTACTGCCATGCCTATTGCTGCCATCCAGGGAGCAATCAGACCAGCGCAAGCCAGCGGCAGTGCCACCAGATTATACAACAAAGCCCAGCCCAGATTTTCCCGAATAATCATGCGGGTTTTACGTGTTAGCGCAAAGGCCTCTGGCAAACGTCGTAAATCCATGGATAGCAACACTGCATCAGCACTGGTGCGAGCTAAATCAGAGGCATTACCCATGGCAAGGGATATATCCGCACCAGCCAGCACAGGGACATCATTAATGCCATCACCTACCATTAATACCTTTTCGCCCTGTGATTGACACTGGCGTGTAAATGCCAGTTTATCGCCAGGGCTGGCTTCTGATACCCAGTGCTCAATACCGAGCGCTTTAGCAACGGTGGCGACCACCAGTTCCTGATCGCCGCTAAGGAGTGACACTTTACAACCTGTGGCTTTTAAGGCATCAATGGTCACTTTGGCTTCTGACCTAAGGCTATCGGTAATGCGGAACCAGCAAAGGGGACTGTTTTCACAGCTCAATAACAACCATTGACCATCATTGGGTGGGTTTGGCAATATTTTCTGTTGCAGTGCAAACGACGGTTTTCCCATACGGTAGCGTCGGCCATCAATGATACCTTCAAGACCTTTGCCCGTATGGTTGGTTATGTGTTCTGCCTTAAATGCGGTATGAGAAAATGCATGACTGAAAGCTTTGGCTATGGGGTGCTCGGAATGAGCTTCCAGGGCAGCGGCTAATGAGGTCAGTGTGTGCTGGTCATGGGGAATAGTCGGGAAGGGAAGGGTGTCAGCCAACGCAAGCTTACCCTGTGTCAGGGTACCCGTTTTATCAAAGATGATATGATTGATGTTATTGAGTCCTTCCAGCACATGGCCACGAGTGATCAGTAGTCCGACTTTATGCAGCGCTCCTGTCGCTGTTGTGAGTGCAATAGGTGTTGCCAGTGATAGTGCGCAAGGACAGGTAACCACCAGCACAGACAAAGTAATCCAGAAGGCATCTTCCGGCGAGCTGCCTGCCCGGTAATAAGCATAAACGGCACAGGCAACCACTAATACTGTGAAAACAAACCAGCCAGCGACCCTGTCAGCAATTTTAGCGATGACGGGTTTTTCCTGGCGTGCTCGCTGAAGCAGGGAGACAATGCTGGCCATTTGCGTTTGATTACCCATGTGTGTCACCGTTACTTCAATAGTATTGTCCTTGTTAATACTGCCGCCGAGGACTTTATCGCCCGTTTGTTTCCCCACCGGCATAAACTCACCTGAGAGCATTGATTCATCAATGCTACTACTACCCTGAACGATAACACCATCTGCAGGAATGCTATCACCTGGAAGCACTCTTACCCTGTCGTTAACTTTCAGGTCGCTTAAGGGAACGAGAACCCACTGGTTACCATTGTATTTGAGGCAGCTTGCGGGTAGTGATTGTGACAGTGTACGTGAGGCAATAGCTGTAGCATGCCGTGCTTTTAATTCAAGATAGCGTCCTGTAAGCAGGAAAAAAGTAAACATGCACACAGAATCAAAATAAACTTCACCACTGCCGGTACAGGTCGCCCACAAGCTGGCGATGTAAGCGCCGCCGATGGCAATGGAAACAGGCGTATCCATGCTGAAATGGCGGGTTTTAATATCGCGCAGGGCCGCTTTGAAAAATGGCATGGCTGCGTAAAAAATGACAGGAGTAGCAACAATGGCGCTGAAATACCGAATAAAATCCCGATAGGTCTCACTCATGTCATTACTGATAGCGCCTGAATAGAGAGCAATGGCATACATCATCACCTGCATGGTGCCAATACCCGCCACAGCCAGGCGTCCAATAAAACGACGATTTTCTTTTTTGAACAAAGCCTCCTGACGGTCAGCACGCCAGGGATAAGCTTTATAGCCAATGCGATAGATATTAAGCATTATAACGCTTAAAGGCAGAGCATCGGGTGACCAGATAATTTCTGCTTCGTGGGTACTTAAATTAACGTATACAGACTTCACACCAGTGATCTGTGTCAGGTGTTTTTCCAATAACCAGATACAGGCAGCACAGGTGATACCTTCAATTAACAGGTTGGCCTGTTTGAAGCCATTTTCTTTGAGGTTTACAAAATCAGACTGTTGATCATCCCGGTCATAAATTAACAGTTCATCTCTGAGTGTGTCACTAATACCTTCTCCCTGTCGTGCACTATCGGTGCGATGTTTATAATATTTTTCCAATCCACCGGCAATAATGGCTTCTGTTACGGCCATACAGCCAGGGCAGCACATGGGTTGTTCAACCCCATCAACACAGGCATAAAACAAAGGCTTCCCACTGATGGGGAGCCGACAGTGGTAACAGGGAATATCAGTCATTGCGTTTGAGATCCGTTATCGCCAAGAGTCAGGGATACGCCGGGTGAAATAGTCACTTTTCTGACCAGACGCCAGCCGGTTTTGTAACCTACTTCAGGAATGAGTTTATCCAGGGTTTCCAGCTGGATATAGTAGACACCGATTGATTGCTCGGGGAGCTGCCCCACATATTCGCCAGAAATGGAGCGATTAAGGGTAACTATCTTATCTTTTTTTTCAGATACGGGTGACAACAAGCTGAATTTTAACTGCTCTGGCAAGCTGTCTCTGGGGCCGCTAACCTTGATGCGTACCTCTCCAATTAAGTCATCGATAGTGATGCCAGCCCCTATGCCCAGTATTTTGGCATTTTCATCCCGGGTCAGGTCGCTGTTAATGACCTTACCTTTTTTGTAGTAGTCATCTACCACAACACTGTCGGCATTAAGGAATGTTATCACGACCATAAAGGTGCCCCAGCATACGGTGACTACCATAATGCCGATAATGACCCATGGCCAGGGTTCTTTATACCAGGGGCTTGATTGCAGGACTGAATGGTTTGTCATGGTCATCAACCTGTTTTTTTAAGGGGTAAAGGGCATCATAAAGCGGCTTTCAGTCACCACCGCAGGTAAGGCCGGGTCTAAAGGCTGAAGGGTAAAGGTAATAGCCTGACTACCAGGGGCAGCGGCCCCTTTGGAGGCCTGTACTTTAATTATGTGGTCAATTATTTCACCGGGGTTTACAGTAATCCGGGTGTTTTGAGAAATTGTTAAATCCCTGATACCTGTCGCCTTCAGACTCAGCGCTTGTCGTGCGTGGCTTTTATTGCTAATTTTTATCACATATATATTTTCAATGCGGTTGTCTGCTGTTGTCCGGTAAAGCGTGCTGCGGTCACGAATGACATCCATTTCCAGCAAGGGGCGGGTATTGAGAGACCACATAAACAGACCAGTGATAACCAGCAATACGGCGCCATAACCGAACAGGCGGGGGCGAAGTAAATGTTTTTTTCCGCCAGAGAGTTCTGTCTCTGTGGTATAACGAATCAGGCCTTTTTTGTAACCCATTTTATCCATTATGCCGTTGCAGGCATCCACACAGGCAGCACAACCAATGCATTGGTATTGCAGTCCATTACGAATGTCTATACCTGTTGGGCAAACCTGTACACACGCCTTACAGTCAATACAGTCACCCAGGCCCTGAGCTTTAGGATCGGTATTGCGTTTTCTTGAGCCGCGTGATTCGCCGCGGGATTTATCGTAGGCGACAACCAGAGTGTCATTGTCAAACATCACGCTCTGAAAACGAGCATAAGGACACATATGCAGGCACACCATCTCACGCGTCCAGCCAGCGTTGATGTAGGTGGCTAAGGTAAAAAAGAGCAGCCAGAAAGCACCCCAGGTACTGACTTCCAAAGCGATGAGATCGGGGATTAGCCCGCGAACCGGTGTAAAATAACCGACAAAGGTCAACGCAGTCACAAAGGCGATTAACAGCCAAAGGCTGTGCTTAGCCACTTTCCTGAGTAGTTTTTCTTTATTTAAAGGGCCTTTATCGCGCTTTATACGCTGATTTCTTTGTCCTTCGGTAATTTTTTCAGCCCACATATAAACCCAGGTAAAAACGCTTTGCGGGCAGGTGTAGCCGCACCAGATGCGGCCTGCAAAAACAGTGATGGCAAACAGGCCAAAAGCGCAGATAATCAGTAGCCAGGACAGTAAAATAAAGTCCTGGGGCCAGAAGGTCGCGCCAAAAATATGAAACTTCCGGGCAGAAAGATCAAACAATACCGCTTGCCTTCCATTGAGATTGATCCAGGCCGTCCCAAAAAATAACAAAAAGAGAATGGTGCCACCGGCAAGGCGAAGGTTGCGGTAAAAGCCTTTAAAACTACGGGTATAGATTTTATCCTGGACAGGGTGCAGGGGAATCTGACTGGAAGGTGTTGTGAGCTGGGCGCTGCCGGATTTGCTCATTATCGTGCATTGTCTCTTACGTGGAAGGAAAGTGGAAGGAAACAGTGCCTGCCAGGGCAGGCACTACATACAGAGTGTTTCTGATTATTGCTGAGGTTTCTCGCCCTTCTTGTTCAGACTGTAGATATAAGCAGCAACCAGGTGCACTTGTTCTTCACCCAGAATGTCTTTCCAGGCAGGCATCACGCCATTACGGCCATTATGCACGGTATAAGCCACCTGATTGAAACTGGAGCCGTAGAGCCAGTCATTATCAGTCAGGTTGGGAGCCCCCAGTGCATGATTACCCGTGCCATCTTTGGAATGACACACTGCACAGGTAGTGTCAAAGATGGTTTTCCCAGCCGCGAGTGTGTTTTCGTCAGCGCCGGTTTCCAATCCCCCCATACTACGAACATATTGCGCCACACTGGTTACTCCTTCATTTCCAATCACAGCCCCCCAGGCTGGCATCTGTCCCTGATGACCAAGCATAATGGTGGATTTAATGGCCTCTGGAGTGCCACCATACAACCATATATTGTCTGTCAGATTCGGGAAGCCAAGTTGACCTTTTGCATCACTGGTATGACACACGGCACAGTTGTTTATAAAAATCCGCTGTCCCATGCGCAAAGCCCTCGAGTCTTCAATCAGCTCGTCAAAAGGCATTGCTGCATAGCGGGCAAACTGCGGGGCAAAGCGACGCTCGTGTTCTAATTGCGCCTGCTTCAATTCACCAGCAGATGTCCAGCCAGCCAGTCCCTTCCAATTACCGAGACCTGGATAAATCAAGAGGTAGGCGGCTAAAAAGACCATAAGACCAACAAACATAATCAACCACCATTTAGGCATGGGATTATCCAGCTCTTCAATGCCATCAAAGCTGTGACCGGTGGTTTCTTCAGTGAGTCCGTCGCGCTGAGATCTCCAGGTAAAAAAGAAAACCGCGATAACGAATGCGAGACAGCTCAGTGTGAGAACAATAATCCAACCACTCCAAAAGCTACTCATGATTTAACTGCTCCTCGCTGGCCAACCCCGGTTGACGGGTGTTGTTCCATTCTTTTTCCTTCAATCTCATCGGCAAACGGCAGGTTTTCCGCTTCATCATAACCGGCTTTACGACGGCCGCTATAGACCCAGAGCACCATCCCGATAAAGGCAATGGCAAGGAATACTGTTGCCAGGCCGCGTAATGTATTGATATCCATCAGCGATTCTCCTTAATAGCTGTGCCCAGTGATTGTAAATAGCTGATTAGAGCATCCATCTCTGTATGGTTTTTAACGTCACTTGTCGCATTATCAATAGCTTCGTCAGTATAAGGTACACCCAGAGTTCGCAATACTTTCATTTTTGTCGGCACTATTTTACCGTCCAGCTTGTTTTCGGCCAACCAGGGATAAGATGGCATGACGGACTCAGGCACAACATCACGTGGGTTTGTCAGATGTGCCCGGTGCCATTCATCAGAGTAACGCTGACCCACACGGGCCAGATCAGGGCCAGTCCGCTTGGAACCCCACAGGAAGTTATGGTCGTACACTGACTCACCGGCAACAGAATAATGGCCATAACGTTCCACTTCTGCACGCAGCGGGCGAATCATCTGAGAGTGACAGCCCACGCAACCTTCACGAATAAAAATGTCTCGACCTTCGAGTTGCAAGGCTGTATAGGGTTTTAGTCCCTTGACCGGCTGAGTCGTTTCTTTCGAGAAAAACATCGGAACAATTTCAACCAGGGTGCCAAAGCTGATAGCTAGCACCATAAGTACTATCATCAGGCCAATATTTTTTTCTACAATGCTGTGATTTTTCATAATGCTACTCTCGTCCTGTTATACTGCTGCAGAAGGGACGAATAATTCAGCGCTGTTTTTTGCTTGCCGACGAGTGTGGTAAAAGTTATACGCCAGCATTAGCATGCCGGTTAAAAACATTGCACCACCCAGCCCGCGCACAATGTAGCCAACATGACTGGCAGAGACACTTTCAATAAAACTGTAAGTCAGAGTTCCATCGTCGTTAACCGCACGCCACATTAGTCCTTGCATAATACCGTTGACCCACATGGAGACGATATACAACACAATACCAATAGTTGCCAACCAGAAATGCAAATAAACCAGTCTGGTGCTATACATTTCTTTCAGGCCATAAAGCCTGGGAACCAGGTGATACAATGCACCAAAGGACACCATGGCTACCCAGCCGAGGGCACCGGAGTGAACATGACCAATGGTCCAGTCGGTATAGTGAGACAAAGCATTAACGTTTTTGATTGCCATCATTGGTCCTTCAAAGGTGGACATCCCGTAGAAAGAAATTGATACCACAAGGAATCGCAGGATAGGATCTGTGCGCAGTTTGTGCCAGGCACCGGACAGTGTCATCATGCCATTGATCATGCCCCCCCAGGACGGTACCAGCAAAATCAACGACATAACCATGCCCAGGCTCTGTGCCCAGTCAGGCAATGCTGTGTAATGCAAATGGTGAGGACCGGCCCAGATATAAATGGCAATCAGCGCCCAGAAATGCACGATGGACAAGCGATAAGAATAGACAGGGCGGTTAGCCTGCTTGGGAACGAAGTAATACATCATGCCCAGAAAGGGGGTTGTCAGCAAAAAGGCTACCGCATTATGGCCGTACCACCACTGAATCATGGCATCGATAGCACCGGAGTATGCAGAGTAGGATTTAGTCAGGGAGACAGGAATAGCGATATTGTTGACAAGATACAAAATGGCAATAGTGACAATAAATGACCCATAAAACCAGTTAGCCACATAAATATGTTTGACATTACGACGCATAATTGTCCCGAAGAACACGGTAGCATAAGCAACCCAGACAATGACCAGTAAGATGTCGATGGGCCACTCAAATTCTGCATACTCTTTGGACGAGGTGTAACCCAAAAGAAGGCTGATAACTGACAGGACAATGACCAGCTGCCACCCCCAAAAAGTAAAACTGGCCAGTTTAGGGAATGCCAGTGTGGTATGACAGGTACGCTGGACCACATAATAAGAGGTCGCCATTAACACACAACAACAAAAGGCGAAAAGAACCAAGCTGGTGTGTAATGGCCTGAGTCGACCAAAACTGGTCCATGGTAAATCAAAATTTAACGCAGGGAAGGCCAGTTGTAAGGCAATAAATACCCCCATCGCCATCCCAAAGATACCCCATACAACAGTCATCAGCGTAAACTGACGGACAACCTTAAGGTTGTAATTAACAGCCTGTGAGCCAGGTTGTATTGGTGTTGTGCTCATATCCCATGCTCTTGATGATGTTCAATTGTGTGTTGGTGTGTCTAGAGAGAAAGCAATTGTTGGATACGGCTTTTTATAACGCTGATAGAAGCCTTAGCACCAAACATAAAGTGCTATTGGTTATCGAGTATTCCGATGACAACAGTGCTCAAAAATGAAAGGTTACTTTGCGGTTCAGGCAATCTCGGTTTCAGGCGTTATTTGTCATTAGCCGTTTGTTGTGTAACTTATCGAATAGCAAAATCATAGCTCTCTCGTGCTGGAGGGCATCATACAAAAAAGCGCTTACAATCGCTATTGATTTTTGTGGGAAAATAAAGATGATCCCTGTGTAAACAGGTGTGTTTATGTGCGAATAATACTTAATCTCATAAGTAATAAGATTAAATCTGAATATTTGCTCCCCTGAGTTCCACATAGCCGCTATAACATAATACCCATTGTTTTTTCCAACGACTGCAGGCGCATGACGGACTGGACGACAGAATAGTAGAAACGACGAGTGAAACCTTCTATTGCGAGGCGTTTCAACGCAGGGCTGGCGTTCAGATTGCCAGCGCAATAGCGTAAGAAGTCATCAATATCACAAAATAACCCTGTCAGCATGACGCTATTCCAGCATTTGCGGTAGAAGAACGATATTAAAAAATTTCGCCCTCTTATATTGAAATCAAGTTTTGTTTGGGAAGAAGAGTGATTTAACATCAGCCTCTGAAAGGAACGTGCTATAATTCCTGAGTTCCATGGCGATTCGGTAAAGAGTGATGCGCGATTTTTATTTCACGTTTAAGTACGGTCATAGTGACTTCCCCGGCCATGTCAGAATTACTGCCGAAGATCGGGAAGCAGCAACGGCGCTGATGAACAAAAACTATGACGATCGGTGGTATCATTGTTATGACGAGGTGACAGGTATTGAGCCTGTGGAATATGATGAGGTAGCACATATTACCCAGACAGAGAGTAAGGCATTGCTGATGGCGCACTATTCTGTGCAGCCACCTGAAGAAAAGATTTTGTATCATTAGCGTTGCCAGTGGTTGAGAGTCGCCGTCGCAATAGTCGAAATAGTCGAAATAGTCGCAATATAATGAGAGTCATAGGTTATTGCCAATAGCGCACTGTTTGTCTTTAGGATCTCTAACAGGTACAAGACGTGCGGCGTTAATTGATGTGACTTCGATGGGGCAGGTAAAACTATTTGTTTTTCAACGCCGGAAAAAATGCATGATATCGTCACTGGTCTGTTAATCAATAAACTCGTGTTTGGCGTTGATATTCATGCAAATTCACAGGGTTAGCCCACTACTATCATTTTATTGGATGCTTCACTTTCAACCAATACCTGGATTGACCTCGTTGAAAAAGGCTTCAGGCTCTTCGTCATCCTCTTTATTCTCTGTGTTTTCTTCTGCCAGTTGCAAAGAGCTCACTGGAACAGCGGCTTCTGACGCAGGTTTTTCTTCATTTTCTGTTGATTCACCAACTTCAGCCGCATAGCTATTCAGGCTGGCAACCATGACGGGTACCGTTAGTAACAGCCGGGCTATTGTACTTAAAAATGATGTATTCATATCATATCCTCATTATTATTCATTCGGAGGTTTACCGGATTTTCTGGCTATTTGACCGGCCAGCAGAGTATTTAGTTCCAAAAGCGTAGTCGTTAATAAAAGGAATTCAATAAAAAGATAACAGAGTTGGATAAATACAATGGGTTATAACGCAAATATAACGCGAATATAACGCAAATATAACGCAAATATAACGCAAAAAAGGTAGCGCAAGGCTTATTCAATTCAGTCCCATTGGTCTAAGAAGCTGATAAAAACAGTTTATTCAAACGAACACTCCGGTAAAAGACTCTCTTAATGCAAAGTATGAACGTTAGTACACGATTAGATCGCCACGGGAAGGCATCAAGAGCACTGCCCTCAAGTTGATTTATCAGGTAGAATGGCTCGATTACTATCATTTATGGGTTAATTAAGCAATGCTTGAAGTCAATCCTGTCAAGGAACGGATCAAAGATCTGAGCGCACGCACCGACGTGCTTAGGGGGTATCTTTGACTATGTTAACAAGTGTGAGCGGTTACAGGAAGTTGAGCGGGAGCTGGAAGACCCGACCATCTGGAACAACCCCGACAATGCTCAGGCATTAGGTAAGGAGCGCTCTCAGCTGGAAACGGTGGTGCATACCATTGATACCCTGACGGAAGGGTTGCAGGATGCCAGTGAACTGCTGGTTATGTCCGTAGAAGAAACGGATGAAGAGGGCGTTCAGGGCGTTATAGAAGAGCTTGACGGACTGACGGCCAGACTGGAAGTACTGGAGTTTCGCCGTATGTTCTCCGGTGAGATGGACCCGAACAATGCCTATCTGGATATTCAGGCCGGCTCCGGAGGAACAGAAGCCCAGGACTGGGCCAATATGATACTGCGAATGTACCTGCGTTGGGGGGAAGCCAAGGGGTTCAAGTCTGACATTATCGAAGTCTCTGCCGGTGAAGTGGCAGGCATCAAGTCAGCAACGGTGCAGTTTTCCGGAGAATATGCCTTTGGTTGGCTACGTACGGAAACGGGCGTTCACCGACTGGTGAGAAAATCACCCTTTGATTCCGGTAATCGCCGCCATACCTCGTTTGCCTCTGTCTTTGTATCGCCCGAGATTGAGGATAATATCGAGGTGGACATCAACCCGGCTGATCTGCGGATTGATACCTACCGCTCCAGTGGTGCAGGTGGTCAGCATGTCAACACCACCGATTCAGCCATTCGAATCACCCACAACCCTACGGGGATTGTGGTACAGTGCCAGAATCAGCGCTCCCAGCATCAGAACAAGGACAAAGCCATGCAGCAGCTGAAAGCCAAACTGTATGAGCTGGAAATGAAAAAGCGCAGTACTGAAGCCCAGGCGCTGGAAGACAGTAAATCAGACATTGGCTGGGGCAGTCAGATTCGCTCTTATGTGCTCGATAGTGCCCGCATTAAAGATTTGCGTACCGGTGTTGAAACTCGCAATACACAGGCGGTACTGGATGGTGAACTTGACCAGTTTATTGAAGCCAGCTTGAAAAAAGGGCTATGAAGCCCCAGGAAATTTCTTGGCGCTAACTGGCCGTAGCAAGAAAAAAGACCGTAGCTTGAGGCGATTGTTATGCTGATTCGAGTTAAGTTCCACAGGCGCCTGGCCCCTGTTTTTATTTTTTGATCAATTGGTAAACCTTGAAGAGCTTTGAAGAGCTTTTATGAGCTGTTATGAGCTTTTATGAACTTTGATGAACAATGGATGGACTTATGTCTGATCAAGCATCGGTGACTGACACTCAGGAAGAAAACCGACTGGTAGCTCAGCGCCGGGAAAAGCTGTCTGCAATTCGCTCTAAAGGTGTTGCTTTCCCCAATAAATTCCGCCGTGGTGCCCTGGCTGGTGATTTGCAGAACCTCTACCAGAATGCCAGCAGGGAAAGTCTGCTGGAAGGGGGTCACCGGGTCAGTGTGGCAGGGCGCATTATGCTCAACCGGGGAGCCTTTATGGAAATACAGGATATGTCCGGACGTATCCAGCTTTATGTTAACCGTAAGGTTTTGCCGAAAGCGCAGTTAAAAGCTATCAAGACCTGGGATCTGGGCGACATTATCGGCGTGGAAGGCACGGTTCAGCGCTCTGGCAAGGGTGATCTGTACGTGGACATGACGGATGCGCAGCTACTGACTAAATCATTGCGTCCACTGCCTGAAAAACACAAGGGCCTGACGGATACAGAAATGCGCTATCGCCAGCGCTACGTTGATCTGATAACCAGTGAGCAATCACGGGAGGTATTTCGTACCCGCTCAAAAATCGTGGATGGCATTCGTTCATACTTCCGCAGGCAAGATTACATGGAAGTAGAAACCCCCATGCTGCAGGTCATTCCCGGTGGTGCTACAGCACGCCCGTTTATTACTCATCACAATGCGCTGGATATTGATATGTACCTGCGTATTGCCCCTGAACTGTACCTGAAGCGTGTCGTTGTCGGTGGCTTTGAACGTGTGTACGAAATTAACCGAAATTTCCGTAATGAAGGACTTTCCACACGCCACAACCCTGAGTTCACTATGTTGGAATTTTACCAGGCCTACGCCGACTATAACGATATGATGGATCATACCGAAGCTATGCTAAAAACGCTGGCTGACGATGTAATGGGTAAAACGGCGTTTGAGTACCAGGGACAGGCCATTGACTTTGGCAAGCCGTTTGCCCGAATGTCTGTGTTTGAGGCTATTTTGCAGTTTAACCCCGACCTGGAAGCAGCGGATATCGATAACCTTGAGTCTGCCTGTCAGGTGGCTGAAAAACTCGATATCGAGGTGACAGGCACCTGGGGTCTGGGTAAAATTCAAATCGAGATCTTTGAAAAGACGGTTGAGCACCGTTTGACGAACCCAACATTCATCACAGATTACCCCACAGAAGTATCCCCTCTTTCGCGCCGTAATGACGAGAACCCGTTTGTAACCGAGCGTTTTGAGTTTTTTGTTGCTGGCCGTGAAATTGCCAATGGTTTCTCGGAGTTGAACGATCCTGAGGACCAGGCAGAGCGTTTCCATCAGCAAGTGGCCGAGAAAGATGCCGGCGATGATGAAGCAATGCACTTCGATGCCGATTATATCAATGCACTGGAATACGGCTTACCGCCCACTGCCGGTGAAGGCATTGGTATTGACCGGCTTGTCATGCTGTTTACAGATGCCCCGTCCATTCGGGATGTGTTATTATTCCCACATATGCGCCCTCAGGTATAAACAAGAGTAGATTCTATCTTGACATCCTCCCTTACCTGATGTCGGTGGGGGATTACCGTTCGTCACCAAACAGGCTTCTGTTTCACAGTCCATTGCTCAGAGGATAGCCTGGTTATGGCGTAAAGGTTCCATAGTGGAGAGAGTGGGGAGAGTGGGGAGAGTGGGGATTTTTACGGTGATAAACCAACCTGTATCGCCCAAATCTCACATGAACTCCACAGACTTAACACCCCCGCCAGTACATGATTTCAGTGACTATGACCTATATCATAAACGGCTGCTCGCACTTCTGGCATAATCTCTAATGTTCCGATCCATGCCCATCAAGTATCACATTTGCTTATCCGCTGAAGAGCAGCCATCGGTGTAACAAGTAGTCCGTGCCAAAAAAAATGGCCAGAGACAAGCGTCCCCATTCACAGGTTCTTATTGTTCTCCATGAAAATGGCCCTGTACCCAGTGAATCTTAGACTGCTGTCGTCTGTGTTATTGCTATAAAAACCGTCCAGAGAGTTCGCCAGCCATGTGTAGCGTTGAGCATCTTAAGTTGTCAGCGTCTGGACCGGCGAATACCTGACCAGAAAACGCTGAAAGCAGAAGTAGCCGGTTGGGTAGCTACTCGTCATCAAATACAGGCAAAAATGGATTGGAGATTCACCACTGAAGACGCTCGCGTAAAACTGAAAAAGCCCTACCCGATAATCTCATTGACATGATGGACTGGCCCACTGTCAGGTCTTTGAAGACGGAAGCAGGGATACCCGATTGAACAAAGAAATATCATCCCTTTCGGCTTACGCGCAATTCGGTAGCTGCCGGTGATTTACTGGCAGTTTTAATTGCCGCTACTAAAAATCTAACATAATCTGTAATTATGCAGACTTATCTACGCCGTCGACATGAATGCACGACGAATCGTGTCTAACTCCACTCTTGTGTAGGGTTTTGGGTCGAGCTGTAACGTGTCTCGACCATAATTATCAAGGTTCAAACTCGCACTGTAATCCCTATCATGCAAAGTTTTACATTTCGGACATCGCCACTGGCGATCGGACAAAGCGATATTGTCGTTTATGTAGTTGCAAGTATGAACCGCACACTTTTTCGAGCTGGGAAAGAACCGATCTGCAATCACAATCTGGCATCCTCTCAGCTCTGCCTTGTATTCGACAAGCTCTCTCAGCTTGCCGAAACCTGCGTCACTGATTGCTCTTGCCAGTTTGCGGTTTTTTACCATGCCTTTTACATTCAGGTTTTCCATGGTGATTATTTTGAATCTTGACGTCAAATAATCACTTACCTCATGTATTACGGCTGATCGCTGGTTACTGATCCGGTAATGAAGTTTTGCAACTGCCCGCTTGGCTTTCGCGTAACGGTTGCTTCTCTTTATTTTGCGGCTTAACGCTCTCTGTTTCCTGTTAAGGCGTTTCAGAGAGTGTTTCAGTTTCTGATTAGCAGCAAAGGTTTTGCCATTCGAACAAATAGCTAAATTTTTGATGCCAAAATCAACGCCTACAGACTCATTGCTTTGTGCTTTTGGGTCGTAGTCTTGAGTGTCTACCAAAATAGAAGCGAAATACTTTCCGGCTCGCTTACTGATCGTCACCTGACAGGGGGTGCCCGTGAATCTCAGTTCCTGGCGCATTTTAATTTTGGTTTTCAGTTTCTCAATGCGAAGTGTTCTGCCGTCAACATGGAACTTGGGTTTTTCTCTCAGAGAAAAACTATCGTGTAGGCCTCGCTTCTTGAATCTTGGGTAACCTGCTTTTTCTCCTTTCTTCACCCGACGAAAGAAATGAGTAAAGGCGTTATGAAGATCGTCGACTGTATTTCTCGTTACACGTTGACTGACTTCGGCATACCAGGGGAACTCAAGCCTGAGTTCTTTGTATTTTTCATTCGCAGCCTTCTTTGACCACTTAACGCCTTCTTGATTGAAATGTGCTAACAGTTGATTGAACGCATGACGACGAGAACCACAAGCCCTGTCAAGATAATCGGCTTGTTGTTTTGTCGGTCTGAGTTCAATCTTGTGAGCTAACAACATCTTCAATCTTGTGAGCTAACAACATCGATTATTTCAAAGTCTCAAGCATCTTTTTGTGTTTCTTGCTTCGGCTGCCGTAAAGTCTTGCGCTGAATACAGTGATTATTTCCAATACATCATTGGCGAGTTCTTCTTCAAACGAAGGCTGATCGCCTTTATGTACGATGACTATTTCTATTCCCTGCAATTCACATAGGGAGAACACCAATTCAGCGCCGAACCTTAACAGCCTGTCTTTATGTGAAACCACCAGTCGTTTAATCTGACGTTTCATTATTAACTCAAGTAGCTGATTAAGTCCTTTTTTCCGGTAGTTCATGCCAGAACCAAGATCACGTATAACCTGAGTTCGCCAACCTTTTGCAGAACAGTAGGCTTCCAGTAACTCTTGCTGCCTGTCTAAGTCTGGCTTTTGGTCGTGACTGGATACCCTGCAATAGCAAAGAGTAGGCGCAGCTTCGTTACTGAAGCCCATCAATTCAGACACGTCGTAGTAACGAGTTCCACCTTTGGTCTTTCTGGCAGGAAGCAACTCACCTGTACTTTCCCATTTTCGCAGTGTTACAGGGTCTGTACCAAGTAAACGAGCGGCCTCACCTATCTTCACTAATCTCTTATCCATGCTTGAGATTTTATCAGATAGTTTCAGATTATAATAGTTTACTGCGAACTGTTTTTAGCCCCTGCTGTTTTTTTCAACACCACCTTATAACGCTAACGCTACTATAAATAACGCTAACGCTACTATAAAGCCGAAAAAAGCCAAAAGCCATTTCTATAATTTCTCCTCACTGACTGGCAGAGTGACCAGTAACTGCTAACTTGTAGGTTGATATTCTGGCTGAAAAAATAAAACTCTCATCGTAAATAATTTTTAGACAAAAGGCCGCTTTTTATGGAAGTAATAAAAGATTCTTCTTCTACAGCAATGATAGATTTGAAATACCAGGGCCGCGAAGCCCGCCGGGCAAACAGTGAGCAGCGTCGTCGCCGGATTTTAGAAGCTGCGTTAAAAATTGTCGTGCGTGAAGGTGTCAGAGGCGTTCGCCATCGTGCTGTTGCCAAAGAGGCGGAAGTCCCCCTCTCTGCAACAACGTATTACTTCAAGGATATTTCAGATCTGATTAGCGATGCATTTACCATGTTTGTGGAAATGGGCGTAGAAGCGTTCAGTGACTTCTGGCAAGAGTCAAAGTCACATCTACAGGCTGCCGCCAATAACCTGGATAACACCGATAAAGCCAGGGAAACCTTTGTTAACGATATGACAGAATTAGCGGTAAGCTATGTTAAGGCTCAGCTGGAGCATCATCGCGATTTGATTATTATTGAACGTTGCTTTCAAATAGAATGTATCCGTAACGATAACCTCCGCCCAATCGCCTACCGTCACCAGCGCTGCTTACTTGAAAGCCTGGAGAATTTTTTTGAACAGGTGGGTTCTACCCAACCTGTCATTGATGCGCGCCTGTTCGCCAATACCATCAACCAGGTAGAATACGATGCCCTGGTCAGGGAAAAACCTATGGATATTGGTGCAGCCAGAGACATTTTAAGGCGTCAGGTTGAACTGATGCTCAGTGGTTGTTGATCCTGAGGGTATTTTGAGTATTGTTGAAGGGGGTATAATCCTGCTGAGGTAACAGGAGACTCCCCCATGCCGAATATCAGGCTAGAACCGTCCTGGAAAGTACATCTTCAGGATGAATTTACAAAAGAGTACATGCAGGCACTCAAACAATTCCTGTTGAATGAAAAAGCCGCTGGAAAAATACTGTACCCCAAAGGGAGTGAGTATTTTCACGCCCTTGATCTAACGCCCTTTGATAAGGTCAAGATAGTGATACTTGGACAGGACCCCTACCATGGCCCGGGTCAGGCACATGGTTTATCCTTCTCTGTTTTGCCCGGTGTGCGTATTCCTCCTTCGCTGTTAAATATCTATAAAGAATTACACAGCGATCTGAGGATTTCTCCGGTCAGCCATGGTTATCTGGAAAGCTGGGCAAAGCAGGGGGTGTTGTTGCTCAACAGTGTGCTGACTGTGGAGCATAAAAAAGCCGCTTCACATCAGGGACTTGGCTGGGAGCAGTTCACCGACCGCATCATCGCAGAACTGAATGAAAAACGTGAACATCTCGTCTTTATTCTCTGGGGAAGCTATGCGCAAAAGAAGGGACGATTTATTGATACAGATTGTCATTGTGTGCTGACATCTGTGCACCCTTCCCCACTGTCCGCCCATCGTGGTTTTTTTGGTAGTAAACCTTTTTCGAAAGCTAACGCCTATCTTGTCAGCAAAGGCATTGAACCCATTGACTGGTCCTTACAGGAATAGTATCTGATACCAGTGGGTTCTTGTCACTCCGTTTTACACTGGCAATCTGAACGCCAACCCTGTATTGAAACCCCTCACAATAGCGTCGGAGGCCAGAAGCTGCTGAACACCTGGCTACCGCCTTTTAACCAGAACCAGGACGGAGCCAGTGCCCCCTTCTGATGCAGGTGCTGTGCAAAAGGCAAGGACTGAAGGTATCTGTTTAAGCCAGTGATTAATATAGCTTTTTATGGTTGTGCTTCGATCGGGGCTGCCATGAGCTTTACCATGGATAATACGTACACATCTAAAACCCTTCTGCTGGCAAAAATGAAGAAACGCAGAGGTAGTCTCTCGAGCCTCTTCAATGTTATAGCCATGGAGATCGAGCTGGTATTGTATTGGAAGAGCACCTAGTCTCAGTTGTTTTAGTCGGGTATGTTGTATACCTGCCCGCGCAAAGTCAATGGACTGGTCAGAACCGACAGGTTCTATCCAGGCGTCAGAAAGGGCCGCGCCACCGGGCCGTGGGGTACGTTGTGCCGCCTCTCTTCGTGCCTGATAGGTAGCAGCGGGTAATGGCCTTTCTTTGGGGGAGCACTGATGCTTTTTTTTAGCTTTTAACGGCTTGACACCGTCCATGGCCTCCCGAAATAGCCGGGATGGATCATCGTTGTCATTATCGGAGTTTGGCATTTTTTGTATACCTGTCTGCTAAGTAAATGCACAGATTAATGGGCAGATACTCCAGATGAGTGAAATTGAGTGAAATATTATGCTATTTTAATCCGCCTCGGGTTCTGTTGACATAAAGGGAACAGAAAACCTGTTTTGTTACCTGTTTCGGACGAATACAATGACCGACGCCAAACAGCCCTGTGAAGGGTTGAAAACCATTAAAGACTTTATTCGCTGGGGTGCAAGCCGTTTCAGTGAAGCGGGCCTGTTTTTTGGTCATGGTAGCGATAACGCCCTGGATGAAAGCCTTCATCTGGTGTTTCAGGTACTGAGTCTTCCCTGGGAGTTGCCTGATGAGTATCTTAATGCCCGCCTGACCATTGATGAACGGGAAAAGGTTGGACAGCTGATTGAGCAGCGTGTCAGTGAGCGTAAACCTCTGGCTTATTTATTGAACCAGGCCTGGTTCTGTGGTGAGTCCTATTACGTTGATGAGCGGGTTCTGATTCCCCGCTCACCCATTGCAGAGTTGATTAATCATGAGTTTCAGCCCTGGTTAGGAGAGACTACCGTTCATCGCGTCCTGGATTTATGCACTGGCTCAGGGTGCATAGGGCTGGCTGCTGCCCATGCCTTCCCGGAGGCCTCGGTAGATCTGCTCGACATCTCACAGGACGCCCTGGAGGTGGCAATGATTAATATTGACCGCCATGAACTATGGGGGCGGGTACAAACCGCCTGCTCTGACCTGTTTGATGTTCTGGATAATACCACAGAAAAGCCCCGCTATGACTTGATTCTCAGTAATCCACCGTATGTGGACGATGAAGATATGTCTGACATGCCTGATGAGTTTCACTATGAGCCTCACCTGGGGTTGGCAGCGGGTCACGATGGGCTGGATTTTTCCCGTGTCATTCTTGCCAGGGCGGCAGATTATCTGTCAGAGAGTGGCTTACTGGTACTGGAAGTGGGAAACAGCCAGTGGGCATTGCAGGAGGCCTATCCGGAGGTGCCGTTTATCTGGCCAGAATTTGAAGCCGGTGGTCATGGTGTGCTGGTTTTGTCAGCCGCTGATTGCCGTGAATATCAGACAGTGTTTAGACACCGGATAAAAAACAGTCGTCACGCCTGAGGTTATTTATGGCTGGAAACAGTATTGGTCAATTGTTCAAAGTGACCACTTATGGTGAGTCCCACGGAATTGCGCTGGGTTGTATTGTCGATGGCTGCCCGCCGGGTATTCCATTAACAGAAGCTGATCTGCAAAAAGATCTGGATCGCCGTAAGCCTGGCACATCAAAATACACCACGCAGCGAAAAGAGCCGGACCAGGTAAAAATTCTTTCGGGTGTCTTTGAGGGACAAACCACAGGAACACCCATTGGTTTATTCATTGAAAATACCGATCAGCGCTCGAAGGACTATTCGGCGATAAAAGATATCTTTCGCCCGGGACATGCAGATTATACCTATATGCATAAATACGGATTCAGGGATTACCGTGGCGGTGGTCGCTCCTCTGCACGGGAAACTGCCATGCGCGTTGCCGCTGGTGCCATTGCCAAAAAGTTCCTGGCAACGCAAGGCATTAACATCCGGGGATATTTATCGCAGCTCGGAACCATTAAGGCTGAAAAAATGGACTGGGACGAAGTCCATAACAATCCATTCTTTTCACCGGATGCTGATAAAGTCCCTGCTATGGCGCAACTCATTGACAGCCTGCGTCGTGAAGGCAACTCTGTTGGTGCAAAAATTTCTGTCATGGCAACCGGTGTACCTCCCGGGTTGGGTGAGCCTGTCTTTGACCGCATTGATGCTGACCTTGCCCATGGACTAATGAGTATCAATGCCGTTAAAGGTGTTGAAATCGGCGATGGTTTCAACAGCGTAGTGCAAAAAGGTACGGAGCATCGTGATGAAATGACGCCCGAAGGTTTTTTGTCAAACCATGCCGGTGGTACTTTGGGCGGCATTACCTCCGGACAGAACCTGATTGCTCACCTTGCCCTGAAGCCAACCTCCAGCATGACTGTACCGGGACGTTCAATTAATGTATATGGTGACCCTGTGGAGGTGGTTACCAAAGGTCGTCATGACCCCTGCGTAGGTATTCGTGCAACACCCATCGCTGAAGCCATGATGGCCATTGTGTTGATGGATCATTTTATGCGTCATCGGGCTCAGAATGCAGGTGTTGTTTCAAAAGTGCCTTTTTTGACATCCTCCTCCAGCTAAGTCGCTGGAGGATTCCCATTACTGAGGTGTTACTTTCTCACGAGTTCACACAGGTTCCTGCTTCATGGTTACGGCCACAAGGGACTTACATTAACTCCACAGGCTTTACTTTCCCTCTGCCCGAGGGTAGGTCAAAAGACAAAAGGGATATTAACAGAATGTTAGACGAAATTCACCACCCGCCTAGTTCGGCGGGCGTACTCTTTCGGAACTAGATAGCAACCGTTGATTAATTGAAATACCATGATCAATGGGTAGGTCATGGCATTAACAGGTTATTTATTATACTGTTGCAGGCAGGTTTATAGGTCTAAAAGGTGCTGAAAAAACCTGAGTTCCATCGTTTGTACTGACAGTGTCTGACCTTGATGCTGCCCGGCAGTCAGTCATAACGATCACAGAAGGACCACACAGTACATCAGTTGAGACTGCTTTTTATTTCAGACCCGGATTTCTAAAACATCATCGTATTTCATCAACCTGACACGCTGTTTAGCGCATTTGACCAACGGTATCAGAAGGCTGATTTTTGAGTCACCCTTCAGGTTCTGCAAAGGTCAAAAGCACTGAAACGACACACTCGCCAGTAGAGGTATTTTTGCATGTATGAGGAGCAATCCCCTCCAGAAATCGTACTGATGGGCAGTATGATTCTGACGGAGACTCAGCCCGAAGTGCCCATGGAGATGATTGGCACAGAGACATTCCGCCAGAAGGTATTAGCCCTTAAGTATGCACAGGAGCAAGCCGGAGGCATTGGTATCGCAGCCCCACAAGTTGGCTGGTCAGCACGGGTGATGCTATTGGGGCTGACACAGGCAGCCAAAACACGCTACCCTCAGGCGCCTGCTGTTCCATTTGAGGTATGGATTAACCCTGAGATCGACAACTTTTCTTCTGAGACGTGCTGGGCATGGGAAGGTTGTTTGTCGGTACCGGGCTTGCGAGGATGGATTGAGCGACCTTCAACGATCACAGTGCAGGGGATGAATGAAAAGCATCAGGTGATAACAAAAACACTGGATGGTTTTTCGGCGCGTGTCTTTCAGCACGAAATGGACCATTTAAACGGTATTTTGTTTCCGGAAAGGGTACAAAATACCAGGCACATTATTCCTGATGATATTCTGGTGAACCAGGGCAAGTGGGCTGAAGAATGGCCAACACCCGGTGCCAGAATGACAGCTCCGGGCAGTTTATCAGTGTTGCCATAGCCTGGTTTATTTAATGGTTATTATGTATTGACATCCTCTTCCAGCCAGGTCGCTGGAGGATTCCCGTTACCGGGGCGTGACGTTCTCACGAGTTCACGCAGGTTCCTGCTTCATGATGACGGTCTCAGGGGACTGACATTAACGCCACCGGCTTTACTTTCCCTCTGCCCGAGGGCAGGTCAAAAGACAGAGGTATATTAATAGAATGTTAGACGACATTTCCCCCGCCTGTTTCGGCTATCTCTTAGTCACATCTCCTAATCTTGGTTTATCCTTCTCTATGGTAAACCAAGATCATGATGCCACTACCACCTCAGTAATGGGCTGAAAGCATTTTTGGGGATGCACAGTTGGGAGATAAACGTCGTACAAAGCGATTAGTCCGTGTCGCTGCAAGCCTTTCTGCAAATACTGGTTCATCCATGGCCAGTGCTTGTAGCGGTCATCTTGCCGCTGTTGAAGGGGCTTACCGGCTTATTGAAAATGAGGCCGTCAAGCCTGAAGCCATTGCTGAGGCTGGTTTCCAGTCAGCAGCCCTTGCGGCAGAAGATTCTCACCTTCTATTAGCCATTGAAGACAGTACCGCTCTTAGCTATTCACATTCCGTCAGGTCAGAGCTGGGTGATATAGGTGAACCAGAGAAAAGCCGGTCTAAAGGGATTTGGGCGCATACAGTGATGCTGATTGACGCTGATACTGAGCGGACGGTTGGCTTAATTGATCAGCAACGCTGGATCAGGGATATTGAGGAGCGTGGCAAAAGACATGAACGCAAGCAGCGGCCTTACGAAGAAAAAGAAAGCTTTAAATGGCAGCGTTCATCAGAAAATATTGAGTCCAGGCTGGGTCTCCAGATGGGAAAGACTATCAGTGTTTGCGATCGTGAAGCGGATGTTTTTGAATATATCCGGTACAAGCAGCTTCATTGCCAAAGGTTTGTTGTCAGGGCGACGCAGAATCGGGTTTTGGTCGATGATGACAGGCTTCTTTTTTATGCAGTGAGCCAGGAAGCTGCTCTTGGAACTTATGTAGTGGACGTTCCTCAACGTGGAGGACGCAAAGCACGATCAGTAATGCTACAAGTAAAAAGGAAGACAGTGACCATTCAATCACCTCAAAGGCTCGGTGGTCGATTGGAACCAGTCACTGTGAATATTCTTATTGCCGAAGAGTTCAACAACGACACAAAGGAGTGTTTGCGTTGGATTTTATTGACATCTGAACCGGTTGATACATTTGATGATTGCCGTATGGTATTACGGTTTTATGAGCTGCGCTGGCGTATAGAAGAGTTCCACAAAGCCTGGAAAACCGGGGCGGGTGTTGAACGTTTGCGGCTTCTTTGTGCAGGCAATGTGCTTCGTTTAGCTGTAATACTCATGTTCGTCGCCGTCAGGCTGTTACAGATCAGGGAGGCCTTGATGCTTCCTTATGACAGAAGACACAAAGACGATAAAGCCTGGAACGAGAAAACGCCGGCTAGCCGTGTTGTAAGTAAAGAAGAGTGGAAAGTGCTGTGGCTTACTTACTACGAAGGAAAGTCGTTGCCTAAAGAAGAGCCAACATTGACCTGGCTTCTCCATACCATTGCAAAAGTAGGTGGCTGGTGTGACTCAAAACGCACCGGCATACCCGGATGGTTGGTCATTTGGGAAGGGTGGGCAAAGTTGCAAGATCGTCTCCACACCTACCGCATGACAAAAGGTGTGGAGATGTGACTAAGAGATAGCCTGTTTCGGCGGGAGTACTCTTTCCATTGACGATAGGGAGCAAAGTGAAGTATGAAGTTATGGGTTGATGCTGATGCCTGCCCTGTCGTTATCAAAAACATTTTATTCCGTGCGGCAGAACGTCAACAGGTGATGCTCACGCTAGTGGCGAACCAACCGTTAAGAATGCCGACATCACGCTTTATTCGAATGTTGCAGGTCGCTTCCGGGTTTGATGTGGCGGATAATGAAATTGTCAAACGGGCGGAAGCCGGTGATGTGGTGATTACCGGTGATATCCCCCTGGCAGCAGAAGTGATGAGAAAAGGAGCAACAGCACTGAGTCCGCGTGGGGAGTTATATTCGTCAGAAACTATCCGGGCCAGGCTCACCATGAGAGACTTTATGGAAACATTGCGGGCCAGTGGTATTCAGTCAGGTGGATCGTCCCCATTAAGCCATAGTGACCGTCAGCAGTTTGCTAATCACCTGGATCGGCTGCTGGCAAAAAACAACTGATACCCATGGCCTTTTCTAACTACGGTAATGAGCATGGCACGCTAGCTGTGACCGGCAATGCCTGACTCTTTGCACATACCGGCTACCAGACCGAGGTGGTCTATGTTCTGAATCTGAGTGCGATACTGAATAGAAGGCATAATGCAGTTTCCTGATATTTGCTTTTTTGATATATAGCAGAAATCAGGAAGATGTCAGGTTAGGTGGTGAATGACGGTTTTACGCCACCCTGAACCATAAGAAATAGTGGAGTAGAATGTTTTTTATAACAAAATGATCAGCCATTGCTTGCTTTATTCTTTGGGAATTTTAAGAACACAGCAGCATCAATGATGGCTGTATTAATGTTACGCTCGTCCTCTGGAAACTTAAATGATGACCCAAGACACAGGAAACCTTCAGCGTCGCGAGATCTCTCTCTGTCTTTCAGTTTTCCTGAGGGCAGTCTGTTTATCAGGTATTGATTGTCCTGTCCTGGCACATGAGCCCTTTTGGCTGGGTCATGTATGATCAGGCCCGCGTCGCCCTGGTCATTAGTAGAGTCAAAGTAACCCGCAAGGGTTACCCAATGTCCTCCTTTGCGGGTATATTCTTCGGTTTCTTTGTTAAATGTAAAAAATCCGATGTTAAGCCAGCCACCGTCTGATTCTTTGATGTGATTGAGTATTTCCTGCTGGCTCAGGGGATCTTTACTTTTGACGTGATCAAAGCGTTTTTTGGCACACGGGTATTCTGCCCGCCAACCATAGTAAGAAATGCCAGGCGTTCCATAACCATGATCCTCCAGATAAGAACGGATACCAGCCATCACTTCAATGGCCCCGGCACCAAACTCTTTTTTTTGATCCATACCGAACGCTTCGGCCAGTTCCAACACCAGCTTATGTTGATCATCAGGAAGTTTTCTGCCCAACAACGGCGCCAATGTGTTGGCTACTGCGGTGGGTCCACAAATATGCCTGGACTCATATTTATCCGTGTGGGTTTCAATGTTATCCTGGCATAAATTAACGGGTCCCTCATTGAAGGTTACAGGTTGATAGCCAGTATTAGCAGACACGGACCTCAGGCTAATGGGGAGTTTCTGTGTTAAATCAACTCCATCACCAGATTTTGACATTTGCTCTGAGCTTTCCGGTTTGTCGTCAGAACAACGGCGGTTGGATACAGATGGATCTGTCGGCACAGACCCTGTGGAATTGATAGGATTCATGGAGTATGTTCCTTGCACGTTACTATTTGCCTTGAGTATTTTAAATTATCGTAATCAGGTATGATTTCTGAACTCATCAGCAATGCAATCTGTTATGAAATGATTCATAAAACCATCAATTCCGGCTTTTCACATTAATGAGTCGTAAATTTTCTTAAAATTGAACAGTTAATCCGCAGAGCAAAGCCACCCTTTTGCCAATAAAGTTTAATTACAAAAACTCATGTCCCCTGAAAAAAATTGGTTACAAACTATTTTTACGATGTATCAGTGTCTAATCGTCTTGATTTGATACCGATTATAAGGGTTTCGAACAGCTCATCTCAGCTTTCAATTAGCCAGGATAAGAATATCTGCGTTGTGCATTTCCAGAAGTGTATTCTGACGCCTCTCGATCATTTTTTCAGAGCTATCTTAAACTCCGGGCTGGCCATTATCTGAATTTGGTCAACCATAAATGACAGGGTCATGTTTCAAAGAGGGTGATACTACAATGGTGTCAGTTCAGTAAAACTGTCCACAGTATTGATTTAAGGTACCTTTAACAATACTGCGGACAGTTTTTACAAGCTAGCTCCATGAGAGAGCATCAACCATAATCAGGAAGATTTAAGTAACCAACTATCTCCAGATGCTTTTCATGGATACCCTGGTTAAAACTCACTGAATGCCATGTCCAGTGTCAAATACTGCGGACAGTTTCAGGCAGGCTGGTGTCTGATGCTGCAAGACCTGCAACTCAAGGGGGGCAATGTTATGGTAACTCAAGGATAAGTGTGAGTTACCATAAAATAACGATATATCTTCAACCCCCTGGTAACCGGAAGTTTTAAGTGTATAAAACTGTCCCAAGTCCGAAGTATTGATACGGCAGAGAGATTATGTGAACTTGTGAACAACCGGCTCTATACCTGATTGCCGATAGTGTTTAAATTTTTCTCGTGAGAAAGCAATGCATTCCGGGGTTTGGTTGACAATTTCACAGATTCTGGAAAACCCATAGAAGTAGTCCGGGGTATCATCAGTGAGGTTGATCACCAGTTGTGCGTGGAGGTGTTGTGGAGTACGACAGCCAAGAGTGACGGGGGCGGAGTCTTCATTGCTTTTGTCGACTTTTTCAATATTTTCGATATTTTCGATATTTTCGATATTTTCGATAATGTGGTGAGGGATAAAACTGTCTTCACGCCACTGCCAGAGTAGCTGATCCATTGTACGGCAGTGATGCTCATCATGTAAATGAAGGTGAACAGCGAACCCTTGCCGCCAGGCTTTGTCAACAAGACGACAAACAAACTGTTCGGTATTGTGCTTTTCGGCAATGAGAAGGTAAAAGGTCACATTTGGCATCAGTGAATACTACCATAATTGACCAGATTAGTGCACGCATAGCATTTTTAAAGTCGCTGACTTTCGGGGAAAACGCCGGGTACTGGCAAGCCTTTATATCTAACCCCTTCCACTCCCTTCCACTGAGTTAGGCATAAGCGTGTGAAATTTGTACCCGACGAGATTACGCGGTGACAGAGCCTTTGAAAATAAAGACTCCGTACCAGCAACGGTTATTTTACTTTGTTCAACAGAAACTGTGTCAACATAGGCACAGGGCGTCCTGTGGCACCTTTGTGTTTACCGGAAGTCCAGGCAGTACCGGCAATGTCCAGGTGTGCCCAGGGATAGCTTTCAGTGAACCGGGACAGAAAGCATCCGGCAGTAATTGTGCCACCAGGCCTTCCGCCAATATTAGCCATATCGGCAAAGTTACTGTCCAGCTGTTTCTGGTACTCTTCTCCCATAGGTAGTTGCCAGGCTTTGTCTGAGGCCTCTTTTGAGGCAACTAATAACGCGTCGGCCAGTGCATCGTTGTTACTGATTACGCCGGTGGTGTGATGACCAAGGGCGATAACACAGGCACCGGTCAGGGTGGCCACATCAATAACAGCTTCAGGTTTATAGCGTTCGGCGTATGTCAGGGCATCGCACAGTACCAGACGGCCTTCGGCATCGGTGTTGAGGATTTCAATGGTTTTACCGGACATGGAAGTGACAATATCACCTGGACGGGAAGCCTGGCTACCAGGCATATTCTCAGCAGCGGCTACCATGCCTATTACATTCAATGGCAGATCCATCTCAATAATAGTGTTCATTACCCCAAAAATACTGGCAGCACCACACATATCAAATTTCATTTCATCCATACCAGCGCCAGGCTTCAGAGAAATGCCGCCGCTGTCAAAGGTAATACCTTTACCAAGAAGGACTAGCGGTTTTTCATTTTTTTTGCCATTTTTAAATTCCATCAAAATCAGCTTGGCTTCCTGAGCAGAGCCTTTACTGACAGATAGCAATGAATGCATGCCCAGGTTAGCCATTTGTTTCTCACCCAGTACTTTGGTGGTCAGTTTGTCATGCTGTTTGGCTAATGCTTTGGCTTCATTGGCAAGATAGGTGGGGTGGCAAATATTACCCGGCAAGTTGCCGAGGGTTCGGGCAACGTTACGACCTTTGGCGATGGCACAGCCTTGCGCAACGGATTCCTTAACGACATTAGCAGTTTTGCGTGCGGTGAGCAGGGTGATTTTCTTAAGGGCTGGCGCAGTTTTTCTGGATGCGTTGCTTTTGCAGGTGTCAAAGCGATAAAGTCTATGCTCAACGACTTCGGCGAACTGGCGGGCGACCCAGGCAGTGTCTTTGTCTGCCACTATCAGCTCATCAATAGCGACAGATATCTCTTTCAGGTTAGAAGCATTGGCCGTTGTGATGATCGTTGCTATCAGTTTTTTGTACACAGCCTCTGACATGGGTTTGTCAGCATCACCGATGGTGGCCAGGAGTAACCGCTCACAGCTTGTTTCCGGGAGATGGTGTAACAGCAGGGTTTCACCCGCTTTATAAGATAGGTCACCACGCTTAAGGAGTGTGGTAAGTAAGCCGTTGGTAATGGTATCAATGGATTGAGCGGCAGGGAGTAAACCGGATTTTTGAATGCCGACAACAAGGCAGGCTGTTTTTTGCTTGTCAGCAGTAACACTTTTTACAACGAATTCCATGCTTTCTCCAAGGGGACAATCTGTTCGGATTGAGTGATAATAGGGGATTCTGACGATGACTGTCTACTTGCCCGGCTAAGAAGCTGACCGTCAACAGTGCCTGTACTAAGAGGCTGTATCTGGTCATTGTCCTGAGGGCTTGAAGACAAGGCAGAATCCATGAACATTACATTTACGCTGCTATTTCACCAGAGCCGGGCGCGGATGTGAATGCTTTTCATGCGTTTCGTCGTTGATTTCCACATTTTTTCGGATGGCGCTGACAGAATGCCCCTGATTATCTTTACATACCTGCTCCGGCAAACCTTACAGGTGATGCTCGCTGTCTCCTCCATTGTGCTGTTGATCATCATGAGTGGCCGGTTTGCTAATTATCTGAGTCAGGCGGCCAGTGGTACATTGCGTGCGGATTTTCTGCTGGCCATTATGGTATACCGCATGCCTGAGTTTTTGGTCATGATTTTGCCCCTGGGTTTGTTGCTGGGTATTATCCTGGGGTATGGGCGCATGTACGTAGATCATGAAATGAGTGTGCTCAGTGCCTGCGGTATGAGCCAGAACCAGTTATTAAAGATGACGATGATACCAGGTCTTCTGGTGATGGTGGTGGTGGCAGTATTGAGTTTCCTTGTGGTGCCGGTGGGTCTTCAAAAAGTGGAGCATATTCTGGCCACCCAGGATTCACTGACAGAGTTTGATACTCTGGTGCCGGGGCGTTTTCAGCTATTGGGTAATGGTGAGCGTGCGACGTATACAGAATCGCTGAGTGATGATAAGCAAACCATGAACAATGTATTTATTGCCCAGCGCAGTAGTGAAAAAGGGTTATCAGGTGGTATTACACTGGTATTGGCCGATCATGCAAGAATGGCAAAACGGGAAGAGGGTGTTCGTTATCTGATGCTATACGACGGTGTGCGTTATGACCTGACCCCGGGAAAACCAGAAACCCGGGTGATTAACTATGCTACCTATGGGTTGTTGATGCCTGAAAGTCAGGTAAAAGAAGATCTCAGGGAAGAAAGAGCGCTGCCGACCTCCGCTTTATTTTCCTCCCATAAGCCAGGGTATATTGCCGAGCGGCAATGGCGTCTGTCCTTCCCGCTGAGTATTCCTGTCGTTATTTTACTGGGAATCCCAATGGCCCGGGTTAACCCAAGACAGGGACGCTATGCCAGGTTATTACCCACGCTGCTGATCTACCTGTTTTATATTATGCTGCTGATTACTTTTCGAGGGGCGATTAATGATGGCCAACTCCCTCCCTGGCTGGGAATGTGGTGGGTGCATGGTGCTTTTTTTGTGCTGGCTGTCTCATTGTATTGTTATGAGCCGGTAAAATTGTCGTTGGCGCGCAGGAGGGCCGCTGGTGCGTAAACTGGACCGATATATTGCCAGAAATGTGTTAGGTGCCATGCTGGTGGTGTTGGTGGGCCTGGTACTGCTGGAGTCTCTGTTTGCCTTTCTGGCACAGTTAGAGGATCTTCGTGCCAGCTACGGGGTCGTTGACGCCATTCTTTATGTTGTATTGCTGATACCCAGGAAAATTTATGCTTTTATTCCCGTATCTGCGTTGATTGGTTGTCTGGCTGGTCTGGGAAGTATGGCAGGCAATAGTGAGCTGGTGGTGATGCGTGCTGCTGGTATCTCATTGTGGCGAATGGTTGGCAGTGCCATGAAGCCTGCACTGGTGCTGATATTGATCGGTGTTGCTATTGGAGAATACCTGGGACCGTTCTCGGAGCAAGCCGCTGAAACCCGGCGAACCATAGCCCGTTCATCAGAAGGAACTTATACCGGAGAAGGATTCTGGCACCGGGAAGGTAATGAATTTATGTATTTCAATGCCGTCGAACCCACCAATGACGTTATCTATGGAGTGAGTTTATTCAGTTTTGATAACTCCATGCGTTTAACGTCGTCATTATACGCCAGGCAAGGGGTTTATCAGGGCGATCATTGGTTACTTAAAGACTTGAGACGAAGCCGCTTTAAAGACGGGCAGTTTGAAACTGTGAAAAAGAAGAGTGAACGCTGGGATACCAGGCTGAACACCACCTTATTGAAAGTGGTGATAGTTAAACCGGAAGGCTTGTCCATATCGGGGCTGATCACCTATATTCGTTACCTTAAACATCAGGGGTTGGAAACGGGTGAGTATGATTTAGCTTTCTGGACAAAAGTCTTGCAGCCGTTAACGATTTTTTCATTGGTGCTTGTGGGTATCGCTTTTGTTTTTGGTCCGTTACGATCAGTGAGTATGGGACTGCGAATATTTACTGGCGTGATTACCGGTGTTGTCTTTATGCTGGTACAAAATTTGCTGGGTCCTTCAAGTCTGGTGTTTGGATTCCCCCCCATTTTCTCAGTGCTGATCCCGGCGCTGACATGTCTGGTGATTGGAACTGTTTTTCTGAGGCGAGCAGCCTGATACGGTGCCGACAACGGTAAAAAGGAGGTGTGCCATGATAGTCAGTGACACACGGCTTTGTCAGGTTAAGGCGTATTGGGCTAACTCTGGAAAGGGGGATATCAGCTGAATCTTACGGATCATTAATTCTGAAGTAATACAACCATGGTTTTAGATGCATGGTCCTGCCAGCTCTTTGTCTGGGGGTCAACCAGCATCCATAGCGTGCCTGCAAAACACAGTAACAGTGAAGGAATTGCTGCCAGCCAGCGGATTGTTGCCTGTTTCAGGGTGACAGGCTTCATTTCTGTTGTGACCAGACGAATGCGCCAGGCTTTCATGCCCAGCGTCTGGCCTTTTCGGCACCAGCAGTAGGTAAAGAAACCATAAGTAATGATGATAAGGGCAAGGTAGAGTCCGCTATTGTCGAGCGTGTAGCCGCCTTCTGTTAGTTGTTTCAGGTGAGACTCACCGTAGTAGGTCATCTGGATAATCAGGTTAATAAAGGCTGCCAGAATAAAGAGTGCAATAACCAGTAAAGTGTCGTATATAACAGCCGCCAGTCTCCGCCATATAGGGGCGGCAGGCAGTTTAGAAGAAAGTGGCATGAAACAGTACTTGTCAGTGATCAAATAAACAGGTGGTTATCATACTGGTTCCCATCCAAAAACGAAATCAGCTTACAGTCCAGCGAGTTCAGGCGCTGTAAAGAGTCAGTGGCTTGCCCGCCTTGTGTATTGTGGTCTGGTTCGCCCACGCCTTGTGCCTCACCCTGGGCAAAAACAGTGACATTTATTGACTCACTGCCGTGACCAGTTGGTCAGACAAACAGCAAGGGAAAAGAACTGGCTACATAGTGTCTGTCAGAAAACCCATGAATAATCCGACTCAACAGGCACTGACAAAATTTTTTTGAAAACAAAACAGGCCGCTCATGCCAGTCACCTCTTTTTTTGATCAAAACTTAATCATTTCCCCGTTTTTCGGGTGTCCGTAATCCTCACCCAACGATGATCGTTTGTTTTCTGGTACGCTTCTCCGTTCAGGCTGCTTTTTTGACAGCCTGACTGGATTGCTTTTGCAGTATAGAGCCCAAGCGGTGCAGATTGGTTCCTAAAACCGCCAGGCCAACATACCGACGATAACCGTCAATCCCTGAGTCCGGACATTGGTCCAGTCCGTGCTGCTCAAGTGCATTAATGTCGGACTCTACCGCAGAATGCTTCTTCATTGCCCTGACAAACTCAGGGTGTCGTTCACGCTTCCGATCTTGTTCAGACCATCGCCCCTTTTTGGGTAAGACGGCTCGGTCAAGAAATGTTTCCAGCTTTTCAAGGTTCTCTTTTGACCAGAATCCCCGGTCATAACTGACCTGCGATACTTCAGAAAACCGCTGCTTTGCGCCTTTAGCAATGGCTACAGTCACCTGGTCATCAGTCTGTTTTTCCATGACCAAATGGTGAAGGGTGAAACCAAACTGATCTTGCAGTACGCACACCCTGAGGCCGAGTTCTACAGGAACGCCTGCTTTTCCTTTACTGATCCATTCCGTATGGCGTTCAAATAACGAAAAAACCTTCTCACTGTGCGGAATGGTTTCATGTTTCAGTACACGACGGATAATCAGTTGACACTGGTAGTCTGCATCTTTTATCCAGCGCTCCAGCTCTTTCAGTCGTAAGTCTCCGGGTATCCGTGCCTTCAAGAGATTCAAGGTTATTTCAGCCTTGCGGATAAGCTTCTGGCTGTAGGCTACATACTCAGCATGGACAGTTTCGATACCATACTGTCGTGCTTCACGGAGCGACTCATTGGACGACGTTGACCGTTTCAGGTTACGGGCTTTGTGAAAACGCTTTTTGTGCTGATCCTGCAAGTAGCTGCTCTGTCGCCACAGGCTTTCCTGCTGCTCTGACGACAGGCAGGCTGCCCACTCGATCATCTTGCGAACGGCATCCCGCAGCAGGTTAGTATCCGTTGGAAAGTGGGCATTGGTTTTTACGACAAACGAGTCAGCGCGGGCGCATATCCGCTCTTCTTTTTTTTTACCAGCTGGTGACCGGCATTGACCACAATCTGGTTGATCTCATCCAGTATTTCCGGGGTGAACAGGGCGATATTATCCTGCAAAGTCTGGATGTGATAAGAGTGGGTACAGTACGGTCCGTGTCCGAGCATTTGCCGCAATGTACCGTGTTCATTGGCCAGCTCCTGAAGGCGGTCGTAGTCGCAGTTGATGGTCAGACGCAGGGTGCCAAAAATCAGTATTTTCCAGAGATCCATACCAGGGCGGCCATTGTCACGGCTAGCGGGTATCATTCGCTCAAGGGCTTGAAAAACCTGCTCCCTCAGCTCTGGGGTGACCCAGATATGCTGAAAAGCCCGCAAGAGGCGGGGTATGTCGTCCCTGGATTTGGGGTTGAAGGTGATGGCAGAGATATCGACCTCGCCTAACTGCATTTGTGGCTTGATGGTTTGGCGCATGAGTGAGAAAACAGCCTGTCAGTGGAAATCTTCAATGATTAAGTTAGGTCACAGACTGCTGTTTTCAAGGGCTGATGGGTTTTCGGACAACCACTAATTAGCAGTAGCGACCGTTCCCCTATCTTGTTTTTCTATCATGGGTTCATTTTTATGCATCAGTTTTTTCACCAAAGGCACAATTAACAATAAAAACATACCAATGCCAACGGCAACCCAGCCCATTTTAGTGTATATGGGAATATAAGCCGCTTTGGTGTCTGCCAGTGTGATTAATGTACCCGGTGTGTATTCTCCACTGCCGGTTAAGGCGGAGAGTGCGCCTGCGATATACTGTGCGGTAGAGCTTGCCAGGAACCATACACCCATCATCATTCCGGCAATGCGTGCTACAGAGAGCTTGGTGATCATGGATAAACCGACAGGACTTAAACACAGTTCACCCGTCGTATGTACTAAATACAGAAGTATTATCCAGACCATGGCAACAGGCTCGTTATCCAGGGAGTTCTGCATACCCGATACCAGTATTAAAAAGCCTAAGCCAACCTGAAAAATAGCCAGTGCAAATTTGGTCGGTGTACTGGGTTCCCAGCCGCGTTTGTTTAGCCATACCCACATGATAGAAAACAGTGGTGCAAGGAAAATAATAAATGCTGGATTTAATGCCTGGAATTGACTGGCCTTTATTTCAACGCCCCATGCAGTGCGTTCAATGACTCTGTCTGTTAACAGGCTAAGGGATGAACCAGCCTGTTCAAACAGTGCCCAGAACACTACGGAAAAAAAGATCATAATGCTGGCGGCAAATAAACGATCACGTTCTACCTTATTGCACTTACGCAATGCGTAGTAAATGATAATTATTGACATGATGCCAATGGCTGCAGTTAACAGGCTTCCCACAATCTCATGGTGTTGAACGAGCTTCCAGCTAACAGCCACCATTAACAGGCCACCAAGATAAATCCAGTATTCTTTTGAAATACCGGCCTTCTTCTGTTTCAGTAATTCCGGTTGAGCAGGGTCAGAAATTCCTTTGAGGTGTTTTTGTCCGGCCAGGAAAACCACCAGGCCAATAATCATGCCAGCGCCGGCAGCGCCAAAGCCATAGTTCCATCCATAGGTTTCACCCAGATAGCCACAGATAAGAGTGGCCATAACGGAGCCCAGGTTAATGCCCATATAGAAGATGGTAAAGCCGCCATCACGACGGCTGTCAGCAGGTGAATAGAGACTACCAACAATGGTTGAAATATTGGCTTTCAAGAAGCCGGTACCGGCGGAAATCAATGCCAGTCCCAGGAAGAAAAGCTGAAGGTAAGGGTCACTCGGGGATACCGTTTGCTCAACATGAGCAGGGCCTTCAATGGCCAGTGTGATATGTCCCAGTGCAATCAGAATAGCGCCAAATGTGACGGATTTTTTTGCACCTAAATAGCGATCAGCCAGGATACCACCAATAATTGGCAAGACGTAGACAAGGGCAGTATAAGAACCATAAATCTGGCTGGCTTGTGAATCAGTGAATAAAAAATATTTGGTTAAGTAAAAAATCAGCAATGCACGCATACCGTAGTAGGAAAAGCGCTCCCACATTTCGGTGGCGAATAATACAAAAAGCCCTTTAGGATGCCCGAGCCAATCGCCCGTCTGGTTGGTTGCTGTTGTCACAGTGTCCCCCTAACTGGTTACTCAAGTTACGCAGCGCTACCACATAGAGTGTCTATCCCATTGGGCCAGTCACTACCGGTTGTTGTCGGTGTTAGCGAAGTGCGTCACTTCAACTGGTTACTTAGAAACCGTCTTAGAAGTCTGTCCGTACCGAGGACTATGAGAAATGGAGGATGAAAAGCAGCTTTTGTGAGGCAAATTGTGAGGCAAATAGCGGTGCTATTTAACGAACAAAAGCCTTTTTTAAGTCCCATTTATCGTGGCTACAGTAGAAGCATGACTTTTAAGACGGCTTCTTATTCTTCGTCAATGCTATCCACGCAGACAGATTGTCTTGAGGAGAGCTATGCATAAGAAGCTTTGTAATAAAAGTCATCATAACCGTGGCAAAGTGGAGCAATTGTCACAGGATTGTCATTTTTTACAGTGGTAGTGTCATATATTAATGAAATCCATTGATTTTATGAGATAAGCAGGTTTTTTACCTGCTTTTGTTGATGAGAGTAAAACATTTACAGGTTTTCTCAGCCTGGTACCAGGCTACTACAGTCTGGAACCTGTGGCAGCCTTGTTAGTGGCAAGATGAAGACCATGGGCAGCGGTTTGCACAAAAGCAACTATACTCAATATTTTTTGCGTTATTCATCCCTGCCAATGAAAATCACTAAAACTGCAGATATCGTCAGTGAAAACGGACGCACAGACACAGACAGAACCGCCCGGTCTGATAAGCACTGGTTAACTCAGCCAGTATTTTGCACCAGGTCTTCCTGGGGTGTTGCCGTTGCCATTTGTTCGGCCGCGTTTCTGGTTCGCCTGTTGTCCATAGGGTTATACCCTCTGCTGGACCCTTCTGAAGCCCGCTATGCTGAAATGGCACGCCTGATGGTAGCAACTAATGACTGGATCACTGTCTGGTTTGATGTGGGGGTCCCTTTTTGGGGTAAACCCCCCCTGTTTATCTGGCTGTCAGCCCTCTCATTCAAACTCTTTGGTCTGAATGAATTTGCCGCTCGTCTGCCTGCCTTGCTGGTCAGTCTGGGGATTGTTGGCTTCAGTGTTCGGTTAGCGCTGTTCCAAATGGGGCGTTTTGCTGCCGCTCTGGTACTGATGATATTACCCACCACGTTTATATTGCTGGTGCTATCGGGTACGGTGATGTCAGACCCGGTCATGCTACTTTCCATCACCATGATCCTTTCCGGTTTCTGGATAGGCTGGCATTCACAGGATGCCCCACAAGCCAGACGCTGGCAGTTCCTGTTTTTTATTGGTTGTGCTGTGGCCTTGCTGGCTAAAGGGTTGGCGGCACTGACTCTGGCAGGTTTGCCTGTTTTTATCTGGTGTTTGCCAAACCGTCGGCTGATCACTTTATGGCAAAAATTTCCCTGGGTAAAAGGCCTGTTGTTGACGTTGCTGATAGCGGCTCCCTGGTATATTGCCGCTGAGCTGAAAACCCCGGGCTTTTTGAACTACTTTATCATTGGCGAGCATTTTGACCGTTATCTGGAAAGCGGCTGGCAAGGGGATAAGTACGGTTCTGCCCATAGGGAACCTGTGGGGATGATCTGGCTGTACTGGCTTTGGGGGACACTCCCCTGGTCATGTGTTCTGGTGATTCAGGGTATTTTATGGGTAAAAAGCTGTGGGCGAAACAAACGTATCACGTTGAATAACTGGCAGTGTTTTCTATTGTTATGGTTATTGTGCCCCCTGCTTTTCTTTAGTTTTGCCCGTAATATAATCTGGACCTACGCTATTCCTGTGGTGCCTGCCATGGCTTTTTTGCTGGCAGAAAGGGGGAAGCACCGCTGGTGCCATTTACCCAGGTGGCTGGTAGCCTGCAGTGCATTTATCCCTGTGCTGATTATCGCTGTGATGCCTTATTTGATGATCAATCAGATTAACTCTCAGAAAGCATTGCTCGATTATGTGCATCAGCAATCTATTCCCTGTAACGGTATTCTCTATTTGCACGGAATTCCCTTCTCCGGACGCTTCTACTCCAGGGGCAAAGCAATCAATGTTGAAAGCACTGAAGCATTAACGCAGCGCATCAATGAACCGAAAACACACTACTACCTTGCCGCAGAAGATGATGATTTTGACCATCTGCCCGACACTTTGCGCCGTCGGTTCAGCCGGATTACTCAACACGGTCACTGGACGCTGTATCTACAGAATTGACGGCATCTTTATGGGACTGCATGGGACTGCGAAACTGTCAACATACCTCTCATACAAACAGGGCATGAAATACAGGTGATACCAATGGCCTTTTCTAACTCCCGTAATGAAGCATGGCAAGGGGGACGTCAGAACAGCAGAAATGACGAACAAAACCTGCTGTTGGCAGGTGCTTCAACGCAGGGCTGACCTTCAGATTGTCAGTGCAATAGTCTGGTTAGAACAGGCCATTGGTATCATTAGCATTAGCCATCCCCATTTGATCTCATTCCCGCGACAGGTGCGAGAATGAGGTGTCCTTCCTGATAAAGCTTTAGCCAAACACTTTAGCCAAACACTTTAGCCAAACACTTTGTTTTCCTGCTCTTGTACCCGGATAAATGTTGTGCGTTTGGTGAGTTCTTTCAGTTTGGCGGCACCGACATAAGTACAGGTTGAGCGCACACCCCCAAGAATATCCTGCACCGTTTCCGTAACGGGGCCACGGTGGGGGACTTTAACGGTCTTGCCTTCGGAAGCGCGGTAATTAGCCACACCCCCGGAATGTTTGCCCATAGCCGTTTCAGAACTCATGCCGTAAAACAAACGGAATTGCCTGCCATCTTCTTTAATAATTTCTCCCCCGGCTTCATCATGACCAGCAAACATGCCGCCGATCATCACGAAGTCAGCGCCACCCCCAAAGGCCTTGGATACATCACCAGCGCAGGTACAGCCGCCATCAGAAATAATTTGACCACCGATACCGTGGGCGGCGTCGGCACATTCAACGACGGCAGACAGCTGAGGGTAGCCTACACCCGTTTTTACGCGGGTAGTACAGACAGAACCCGGGCCAATGCCGACTTTAACCATATCGGCACCTTTGAGAATCAGCTCTTCTACCATATCACCGGTGACGACGTTACCGGCCATGATGACCTTGGATGGGTGGTGTTGGCGTACTTTGACCACGTACTCCACAAAGTGTTCAGTGTACCCATTGGCGACATCAATGCAGATGAAGCGTAGTTTGTTATTGATGTCCAGAATCTCATTGAGCTTTTCAAAATCACGGTCAGAGGTGCCACAACTCACCATAATGTGTTCTTCAATGCCTTCTGGTGCATTATCCAGAAATACCTTCCACTCATCAGTCGTGTAGTGCTTGTGAATGGCGGTGATCATCTTGTGCCCGGCCAGCACCAGTGCCATGGAGAAGGTGCCAACGGTATCCATATTGGCGGCAATGACCGGAACACCAGTCCATTGGGTATCGGTGTGAATAAAGCAGAAAGTGCGCTCCAAACTCACTTGGGAGCGGCTTTTCAATGTTGAGCGTTTAGGTTTAAACAGAACATCTTTAAAACCCAGCTTAATATCGGCTTCAACGCGCATAACGATCTCGTAGACTCTCGCAAGCATTTATCGTCAGTCACCACGGCCTGTCATCTTTTCAGGAGAGGATGACGGGCCGTGATGGCTATGGGTGTACAAGCGGCAGGCAGCAGGAAGGATGAAAAAAGCCTGTAAGCGTCTGCCCGAAAATTGCACAGAGCAATTGACGCTTATACCGGTAGAGTGTACTTAATTAAGGGCGGGGGGGCAACCGGGCTTTCAAAAGCGATGCCCGAACCTGGCCAGGGATGACCAAAGCCGTTAGCGATCATCAAAGCCGTTAGCGATCATCAAAGCCGTTAGCGATCATCAAAGCCGTTAGCGATCATCAAAGCCGGGTGGATAATCTGTGCCCACTGGAACAGCAGGGTGGTTAATCAATCAAATCCTGAATTTTGATCTTGATTAAATCAATGGCAATTCTGTTTTTGCCCCCATGGGGAATAATCATATCCGCATGCTGGCGCGATGGCTCGATAAATTGAAGAAACATAGGGCGGACAGTTTCAAGGTATTGTTTGATGACAGACTCAATATCGCGGCCACGGCTGAGGATATCTCGCTTTATCCGTCGAATCAGGCAAATATCCAGTGGTGTGTCCATAAAGAAGCGCAGGTCAAACGCATTGCGCAGCTGTGTATTGGTGAACAGTAAAATACCTTCAACCAGAATGACACGGGCAGGTTGAACCTCGCGCGTTTCCCTGGAGCGGTTATGCACGCTGTAATCATAGATGGGCACATTTACCGTCTGGCCTGCCTTCAGGGCTTGCATATGCTCAAGAAGCAGAGCATGATCCATGGATTCAGGGTGATCATAATTGGTCCGTATCCGTTGTTCCATGCTCAGGGCTGTCTGGTCCCTGTAATAGGCGTCTTCCGAGATGACACATACATGCTCGGACTGCAGCTCTTCAATCAGTGTTTCGGCCAGCAGACTCTTGCCAGAAGCAGAAGCGCCGGCAATGCCAACAATAATCGTCTTTTGTTTCATATCACTACTCGTTCACGGCACAGAGAATACGGGTTATCAGCGCTTTTCCACGGATCATCGCCATGTAGCAGGCGTTGTTCGGACATGGGAGCCTTTTGCAGGGAGCAATGCTAGAAGCCCTGGTAGCCATTGTAAATCGGTAGTTTTGCTTGCTTTTCGTTGCGTTGTGAATAGCACTTTGTTGACACGCATTCCCGGAGAGACAGCGTCCTGTAACCCATTAGCGGTATAGAGGTAGCACCCCCCAATAACCACCCAATAAGGCCACTGTGCCTGTGAACGTTGTCGGGCTTTTATTCGGGCAGGGATTCCGGTATAAGGCTATCTTTTTCTCAATTTTTCTCAATTTTTCTCAATTTTTCTCAATTTCCCTCAATGGAGTCTGCCTGCGCCTATGACCACTCATGTTTTCTCTGACCCCTCTCAGCTTGTACTTCGCAACAGCGGGGTGATTGAGGCCGGGCGATTATTGGTATTGGCCCCACCCGTAGATGCCCTCGGGGCAGCACTGTTAGAGCAGGGGTGTGCCAGAGCCGTTGTCGGGTTGACACGGGATTATGCCGCCTACCATTGTTTGCGCTCCCTGTGGGCAAGGGGTGGGGAACGTCAGCGCCTGGTGTATGGCGCTGATTTATCCGCCGATGAAGAACAGCGTTTTGATGGTGTGCTGATTTTTCTGCAAAAAAGCAAGCCGTTAATGGATTTCTGGCTGGATTATGTGCTGACCTTACTGACGCCTGATGCCCGTGTATGGCTGGTGGGTGAGAATAATGCGGGGATTAAGTCATGGCGTAAACGACTGAAGGGGCATTTCTCTGAAGTCGTATCCCTTGATAGTGCTCGCCACTGTGGTTTACTCGAAGCGGTCGGACACGACGAAGGGGTGCCTGTTTTCCATCAAGACAGCTACTGGCAACATTACCCGGTGAGCGTTGGTGGAAAAACAGTTAACAGTTATTCGCTGCCCGGTGTATTCAGTCATGGTCGTTTGGATAGAGGGACAGCGGTATTTCTTGAAACCTTTGACACCTTTGACACTTTTGACCGTTTTTCTGCAAAGCGGATACTGGATTTTGGCTGTGGTGCCGGTATCATCAGTGCCGCGTTAGGACAGTTGCAGCCAGAATCCCATTTTACCCTGGTTGACAGTGATGCTTTAGCCCTGACTAGCAGTGAGAAAACCCTGTCTGACAATGGTGTGAACAACGTTGAGGTATTGCCCAGTGATGGGTTACTGGCAGTAAAAGGCACTTTTGACCTGATAGTGTCCAATCCGCCCTTTCACCAGGGGATAAAAACAGACTACGACGTCACTGAACAGTTTTTAACCCAGTCCAGAACACACTTGAACCCGGGTGGAGAGCTCCGCATTGTCGCTAATGGTTTTTTGCGTTACAAACCCATTATTGTGAGGACTTTTGGTGCCTGTGAAACCCTGCTGACAAAGGATGGGTTCTCCGTGTATCGGGCCTGCTTATAAAAACAGATAGTAAGGCTTCATCAATTCAGTAAATGCACTACTGTATCCGGGGTGCCTGTCGTACAGTGCAATCACTTTTTCTTCCAGGGGTTTTTCTGTGTGTTCAATCACTAAAATATGCCGGTGAGGCGGGTGCTGGTTTGATGAGCGCACGTTAATGCTTTGTGTCAGGTGTAATCCGTGTTTCAGTGTCTGTTGGCAAAATACACCACTAAAGTTCACCGGCAGCAGTACCCAGGCCTGGCCGTCCTGACTCAGTAGTGCAGCAATAGCATGGGCGAGGGCCGAAAAGCTGAGTGTGTCTGTATGGCGTGCCTGAGCTCGTTTTTGTTCAGAGGGTGCGAGACAGTTCTGGAAAAAAGGGGGGTTGCAGATAATTCGCTCAAACGTGGTGACTGACGAGGTGACAACGGTTTGGATGGCACTATTGATAATCTGTAATCGCTCTGACCAGGGACTTTGGAGAAAGTTGTGGGCAGCCTGCTCACTGGCAGCGCCATCAAGCTCAACAGCCAGAATATCCCCATCGCAGCGCTGAGCAACCATCAGGCTAAGTAGCCCGGTGCCTGCACCTATATCGAGTACACTCCTGGCCTTATCCACAGGTATGATAGCACCTAGCAGACAGGCATCGGTGGTGACCTTCATGGCACAGTCACCCTGCTCGATGGTGAATTGTTTAAACTGAAAGCTGTTGTGTTTACGTCGTTTCACAGAAAAACTCTAAAAATGCGCCATCAGCAGAGCCTGACACGCGGATAAAAGTCACTAAAAATGATGAGTTGCTTCGGACATACTGAAAAAGGCAAAACCAGGCTCACCGAGGGTGATGCCGCAGTTGTCTGAAAGGGGCAAGCCTTCTTGTGCCACCCCATCTTGCCATAACAATACGACCGACAGTTTTAGACACTCGGGTGTCTGATGCTGCAAGGCCTGCAACGCAAGGGAGCCATTTTATGGTAACTCAAGGATTACCGTGAGTGACCATAAAATAACGATATATCTTCACCCCCCTGGCAGCCGGAAATGTCAAGTTTATAAAACTGCTCGAAGTATTGCATAACAGACCCGGTTTTTTTTGAATGTGTTTGTCAGCAGCACCTACTGCCCTTCAGGCTTTTCCTTTGCCAGGGTGCCGATAATAACGGCCTTGCGGTTTTCTGCCCGACCTTCTCTGGTGTGATTGCCTTGCTGAATCACCCCACCGGGTTGATTACCCATCCGCTTGACGGAGACACCCAGAGACTCCAGATATTGTCTCACTGACTCTGCCCGGCGTTTGGAGAGTGCCAGGTTATCATACCCTTTACTCTCACCCATATTATCGGTGTAGCCCACCACCGTTAAATCAAGAATATTGTTTGCTTTGGCCCTGGTAGCAAGATCCTCAAGGAGGCGTTTGGCTTTGGCATCGAGCTTGTCAGAGCCGGTTGCAAAATACACAGTTTCCAGTTTTTCTGCCACTGGCACGGGTACCGGAATCGGTTCAACCAACACCAGTGTGTCTTTTTTGGGCGCAGTTTCTTTGACCGCGGCACGTGGGGCAGGTTCTGGTCCTTTTTCCGTAAAGGCGCAAATTAACGCGCCCAGTAGCGCACCTCCGGCAGCACCCGCCAGGGCACCGGCCCCATGGTTGCTGGAGCCGACAATACCGCCGACACCGCCACCAATACCGGCACCACCAAGGGCACATTGCCCCCAACGTTTTAATCCGCCGTTGCCAGCGCAGCCAAATAACACCATGCAAGTCAGTAACAGGGTGACTGCCTTTGCTTGTTGATTGAATCGCATAACCAGAACTCCAGTGTGAAAAGACAACGCAGTTTTAGCATCAGTGCGTTGCAGAACAATTGACGTGAAAGGCTCTATTTTTGTTCTTGTATTAACAGGGTCAGGTTAACCCTGTGAGTCACGGCCAACGGCAGAAAGTATAGGTCAATATTGGCTAAGGGTAGGGGCATTATAAAACTTACTGATAAACCGTCATTCCGGCGAAGGCAGGAACCCATGGCGGCAGTGAATCTCCGCTGATGGGGGAATGGCGGTGGTCTGTTTTTTGCCGCCGGTTTCTGAGAAAAAAGGGGTGATACCCAAGGTAAGGCCCTTTGCCGGTGAATTTCACCAACCGTCTTTCAGTAATGATTGCCTGAGGCTATTACGGAAAAACACGGCATCCCTTCCAATTTACGGATGTTTTTTATGGTAAGTCTGCGATAAAGTGCCCCTTTTATTAAAAACGGGATTATGGTTCAGTGTTTTTCTACAGGCTGCCTTCCCACACCACCTTGTTTTTTAGGGGGTTGATAAAACGACAATGACAGCACCAGCGACAACAACCGTGACAACAACCGTGACAGCCACGTTGCAACGAACGCCCTGGCAAATACAAAAAGCGGTGCTCCATGCCTTGCTGATCCGTGAGCTGAAAACCCGTTTTGGTCAGTATCGCCTGGGTATTGTCTGGGCATTACTGGAATCGTTGATGCCCATGACGGTGTTTATGATGCTCTACTATTTCCGTGGAAAAAGCATGATCGGTGGGTTGGCGTTGCCGGTCTTTCTGGCCACGGGTCTGGCACTGTTCTTTTACTTTAAAAAAGTCATCAACCAGTGTATGGGCGCAGTACCTGCTAACCGGAATTTGTTTATTTACCGTCAGGTGCGGGTATTTGACACATTTTTGTGTCGATTTTTGCTGGAAACGGTCATTACTTTGATTGTGCTGGTGGTACTTATCACCGGGACCTGGTGGCTGGGTTATTCGGTGACTGTGGTGAATTCCCTCAAGTTTTTAGGGGTGTTTGCCCTGCTGAGTCTTTTCAGTTTTGGCTGCGGACTGGTCTTCGCCGTGTTTAAGACGTTGTACCCTGAAATCGGGAAATTCATTCCCACGCTATTGCGGCCGTTATTTTTTATTTCGGGCACATTTTTTTCCATTAATGACATGCCTCCCTCCGTGCAGCCATTGCTCTTGTGGAATCCTTTACTCCATGCCTTTGAATGGCTGCGTTCGTGCTTCTCGCCCCACTACAACACCACCCTGGTCAGTATGGGCTATCTGATGGCCTGCACACTGGTGGTTATGACCCTGGGTATGCTGGTGTATCGGGCTAACTGGCGGAAGATGCTCACCGTATGATTATTTTTGAGAATGTCACCAAGTACTTCCCCACGCCCCAGGGTAAGCATTACATCCTGAAGGATGTCACCCTGAGCTTGCCCGGTCATAAAAATATTGGTGTCTTTGGTGCCAATGGCAGTGGTAAGTCCGCCCTGATGAACCTGTTAGCGGGTGTTGATTTTCCCAATAAGGGACGAATTCGTGTGTCCGGTAATGTTTCCTGGCCCCTGGGGTTATCAGGCTATCAGGGAAGTATGACCGGACGGGAAAATGCTGCGTTTATTTGTCGGGTATACGGTAAAAGCAACGCTCAAGTGAAGGAAAAACTGAGGTTTATCAAGGATTTTTCAGAAATTGGTGAGGCCTTTGAAATGCCCCTGAAGACCTATTCTTCCGGGATGCGCTCTAAGTTTTCCTTTGCCGTGAGTATGGCTTTTGACTTTGACTATTACCTCATCGACGAGCTGACCTCTGTGGGTGACAAGCGCTTTAAGGACAAGTGCAATGCCGTGTTCAATGAGAAGAAAAGCCGTGCCAACTTTTTGTTTGTTTCCCATAACCTGAACGAGCTGAAGCGACAGTGCGATATTGGCATCTTTATCAAAGGTGGCAAAATACACGTCCATCACAGTATTGATGATGCCATAGCCGCCTATAACGCCCTGTGAAAAATGCAGGATAACGACAATAAATAACGCTTCTTTTTATTGACGACTTATTGATAACTTATTGACAACTTTTTATTCAAGATACTTTTTAGCTTTAGCAATAACCGGACCCATAATGATCAACACTCAATCGGTAGCTCAGTCGCCGAAAAAAAAAGTGGTAACGCCTGAGCCGTCAGTCACGAAGGCCAGTGCCTCACAGAGAATCAAAGGCAACCCGTCCTTTCGGGGGATGCCTGCCAACAGTCCCGGCTCATGGGTGAACAGACTCAGGCAGCACCGCTGGACCAGACTGGCCAGAAAACATCTGTTGTACCGACAGGTGGGGCGCTGGTTTTTGGGGATGGTGGTTGCGCCCTGGCTGCTGTGTGCCTTGTACTTTATGGTTATTGCCTCCGACCGCTATATTTCAGAAGCCAGCTTTATGGTGGCAAAAAACGACGGCAGTGCGTCTTTGTCCGGCATCAGCCTGTTGGGTGTGATGCCTCAGGTGGGCAATGACCAGCGCATCGTTGAGGCTTTTGTTCAGTCGCCCGATATGCTGAACTACCTGGACAGCCAGCTGAATGTGCGTGAGCATTACAGCAATGGGCCAGACTGGTTGTCCCGCCTGAGTCCTGATGCCAGTGATGAAGACTTTCTTGCCTATTACCGTGACCATATCGCGGTGAAGTTTAACCAGGAAAATGGCCTGTTAACCCTGGAGGTGCAGGGGTTTAATCCAGAGTACACCCAAGAGTTAACCCGGCTGATTCTTGGGCGCAGTGAAGCCTTTGTCAACGAAATCAGCCACAAGCTGGCCAATGAGCAGCAGGCCTTTGTGCAAAAAGAAGTGAACCTGGCGGAGCAACGCCTGCGGGATATTACGGCAGAACTGCTGGCTTTTCAGAGTGCTAATGGCTTGCTCAGTGCCACTGAACAGGGGGCGGCCCTGAGCGGTATTATGAATGAGCTTCAGGCTGAGTTGGTGCGTAAACAGACAGAGCTGCAAACCCAGTCTTCCTATTTGAATGAGAACGCCACGCCCATTGTGACCCTTAAGCAACGCATTGCCGCCCTGGAAAAGCAGATCAAGCGTGAACAGGTGCGCCTGACCGGTAAAGACGGTACGGCGGTGAATGATCTGGTGGCCACGCAGCAATCCCTGCAACTGGATCTGGATCTGGCCACCCAGGCGTACTCTGCCACGTTGGCGGCACTGGAGGCGGCACGCACCGAAGCCAGTCGAAAGATCAAGCAACTGGTGGTGGTGAGCAGCCCGCAGCTGGCAGAGGAGGCTAAGTATCCCAGTGTCTTATATACCCTGACCAATATTCTGTTAGTACTGCTGATGATTTTTGCCCTGGTACGAATGATGCGTGCCACCGTGCGTGAACACCGGGATTAATACCAAAAAATGATGTCGTATAGTCAAATGTTACAACAAATGAAGAAAGCCACTGGCCGGTTAACCGTTGGCCTGATGGTGATGGTGATGGTGGTTTGCAGCATGATGGTGTCTGTGGCCTTTGCCCAGGGCGCCATACCGGAAAAAAGTGCTGAAAATACCGGCCCTGAGTTAGTTACAACCGTTCAGCAGCACACCGTGTTTGGTCAGAACCTGTTCAGTGGTTTCCGTCAGGCGCAATTCAAGGGGTTTAATCCCGAGTACCGTCTGTCCATTGGCGATAAAATCACCCTGCAGATGTGGGGTGCCTACGAGGTGGCCGTGAACCTGACGGTGGATGCCCAGGGCAATGTGTTTATTCCACAGGTGGGCCCGGTGCAGTTGCAGGGTGTGGCCAATAAAGACCTGAACAGTGTCATTGAGAAAAAGGTGCGTAGTGTTTACCAGAACAATGTCAATCTCTACGCCAGCCTCAATGCCGCGGAACCGGTGAAGTTGTTTGTCACCGGCTTTGTCACTTCACCGGGTTTATACGGCGGTTTTTCATCGGATTCGGTACTGGCTTTTCTGGCTAAGGCGGGGGGGATTCGTCCCGAGTCTGGCAGTTATCTCAATGTGACCCTTAAGCGTAACGGTAAAAACCGTGCCACTTTTAATCTGTACGAATTTTTGCTGACGGGTCGTATTACCCAGGTGCAGCTGGCGGATGGGGATACGCTGGTGGTTAACGCCCGCCAGAGTACCGCCCTGTTTTCAGGGCTGGTGGAAAACCCGGTGCAAATTGAGTTCACCGGTGAGCGCCTTGCCCTGAAACAGGCACTGGATATGGTGGGTCTGATGCCGGGCGCTACCCATGTGCGCATTGCCCGCAGTCAGACCAGAAAGCGCAATGTGGAATACCTGCCGTTAACCGGGGCCAAGAGCATTTACCTGCAAAATGGCGATGACGTGTCCGTTGTGGCCGATAAAATGCCGGGCACCATCAGTGTGTCCGTAGAAGGTGAGCATGCCGGTCAGGCTGTGTATGTTTTGCCTTACGGTAGCACCATCAACGACTTGATGGCACGCCTTGAGGCAACGCCCAATTCCAATATGGCCGCCATACAGCTTTTCCGCGAAGCAGTGGCCAAACGCCAGAAGGCCATGCTGGATGTCTCTTTGCAACAACTGGAACAATCCGCCCTCTCTGCCCGCAGTAAAAGCGTGGGTGAAGCCCGTTTACGAAAAACCGATGCGGAAGCCATTTTGCAGTTTGTGGAACGTGCCCGAAAAGTAAAGCCCCGTGGTCAGGTATTGCTCGGCCAGAGCAGCGCCCGTATGGATGTTATGCTAAAAGACAGAGACCGTATTGTGATCCCCAATAACACGGTGCTGGTACAGGTGCACGGTGAAGTCATGTTTCCTAATGCCATGGTCTTCAGCGACGGCAAGACCATTAATGATTACGTCAACAGTGCCGGTGGCTACTCCCAGAAAGCCGACCAGTCCCGCATTCTGGTGCTGCACGCAGACGGCACCATGACCCGTGTTGAACACAAAGACGGTTGGTTTAGCGGCAACACGTTAGAGAAATACGCAGTGAAGCCCGGCGATGAAATTCTGGTGATGCCCCAGGTTGACAAGAAAACCATGCAGTACACCAGCGATATTATGCAGGTGGTGTATCAGGTGGCCATGAGCGCTGCGGTTGTCTTGAGGCTTTAAGTGCCATGTTGACAGGCAGTGACGTGAGTATTACAGAGTAATACCCATTGATGAGGTCGCTGTCATGTCAACCCGTTCTGTGGGGGTGATTTGATGCCATTGATCAGTGAGGCATGGGACGATGGAAACCCCCGGTTTTTCCCTTGTTAACGTCTATTGACGTTCTTTCCTGAAGGAGCTGGGCTTCAGATCTGTCATGAATAAATGGCTGATCAGGCAAGGAGCTGGCAGGTTTTGCAAGCTTGCTTTCTCTGCATAAGTTGCTATATAGCTAATCACAGACCTGCAACGGTGCTCATTCAAATACGTAGCGAATGGCCACGGTTGCAGGTTTTTTGCGTTTAAGGGGATGTTAATGCAGAAGATCGCTTTTTTTGTGGATGGTGGCTATTTTGTTCGACGGATCAGGTATTACCACCGGAGGCACTTTCAAACCTGTGTATTAACACCTCAGCATAGTGTTTCTGTCATGTACAACCTTGTTACCGTCATTCACCACCTCAATCAGGAATAAATTGATTGGTACGTAGGGCCTAAAATAAAAATGATGATCGACTGACTTTCTGAAATGCCAACCACGTGTTTTTCCGTCCCGTTGATAGTCCAAACATGAATACCCTCAAAACAATAGAAAACCCATCTGCCCGTTGGGTTCTGAACCGGCTTTTTCTTCATGTCCGGAAATGTTCGGCTCTGCCTCTTCAGCTCATAGCGGATTCGATGTTGGATAGCAGCATAGACCATCAGACAGAGAGTCATCACCATTAACAGAGCTTCAATGCGCTCTGGTTTTTTCAAATACAGCGACGACACCAGGAAATCAGGACTTTTCAGGAAGCGGAATCCCCTCTCGACCTGCTGTTGTGATTTATACGTCCTTAGCAGTTCAGCCGTGCCTAGCCGGTCTGTATTTGTATCGTTGGTGGCCAGTACAAAGCAGCCCAGCGAAGCTTCCGCATCCCGGCGAGTCTGCACTGCAACCGAGCAGCAACCTGTTACGTAATACTCAAGGTGATCAGGTTCTGCGCCGTTAGCGGGACGACCTTTACCTTTGTAACAAGGCTTACTGATAACCATGGGTTCAGCCTGACAGAGTTCGGATTGCTTCTGCCATTGTCTGAAGGCTTCCATGGCGTCAGCTTCACACCGAAAGGCCTTTTTACCTAGCTTTTCCAGTTTTTCGAATTCCTTCAGGGACTTTTTCTGCATGCGCCTTGTCAGCGCCTTCTGCTCTGTTTCCTGGCTCTGTTTGTTCCGAAACAACGCCCAGCGTTGCCTGACCTCTGCGTAATCAGACGACACCTCTACAGCTTCATAATGCTCAAATCCCTCAACAGCCCCCATGGCGTGTAAGGGCACACTCTGCACCAGCCCTTTGGCAGCACTGATACTGAGCGGAACACGGGAAATAAATAGCTGACCCTGCTGGTCGAGTTCTTGAATAGTCTCCCCCACGTATAGTGCCGCATCGCCGACAAAGTACCGGGATTCCAGTGCCGCCTTGAAACTCTTCAAGTGCTCTGAAACCACCTGTTTAAAACTGGTCTTGTCAGTCACATTGCCACTGGCAGCCGCCATAAACAGGGGAATGCCTGCCCGGTTTTCGGTCATCAGGAGCAAAATGGCCTGATTCAAGTCCGGGCGATGGTCACGGCTATAGCCTTGGCAAAGCCGGATACAGTTGAGGTCTTCGTCACTCTCTTCGCTGTCGCTGTTGTAGCGACCGTCAACGTGAAAGCTGGTGCCATCAAGGTTTAACGCCTCGCAAGGCAGCTTGAGATGTTTCACCACCTTGATAGCCAGCTCGAAATAGACTTTACTGACATCCAGCTCAAAGAGTTCATCCAGTGTCCTGCCCAGTGCTTTGTCGTTTATGTGCTCTGGTTCGATACCAGGCCTAATCAGCTTGTCGAGGGGTTTGTTGGCAAAGAACTGGGGAAACATATGCAGGGATCGTCCAGTAAAGCCTAAGCCATTGATAATCATGCCAACAACGGCTTCACCATGGGATATGTGCCAGTCATCGGATACTTTTGGTGCTCGCCGGTCGATATGCTCGGCGATTTTCAACTCTTTGCACATTCCAGCCACCAATCCGAGGTGATCCATGATCTGACTGCGGTATTGAACAGGAGGCATAAGTCGGTTTCCTGATATTTTCTTATCTGATAAATAGCAGAAATCAGGAAAATGTCAGGTGGGGTGGTGAATGTCGGTTGTTAGAAAACATCAGGAAAATCTGGGACGCCATGAGTTGTACCGGATCACTATTACGATGCTCCACCCTTGCATAAACAGATCCGATACCCCCGAACCACCTCTGGTCATCAAACACCTGGCACCTGGAATAGCAAGAAAGAGTCCGAATATATTTTTCAAACAGAACTTCATAATCAGTTAACAGCCTCCCGCAAAATGGCGCTTCGTATGGGCAAACTGTCCAATTCAGGACAATGGCAGGTGAAGGATACGGTGTTAAAGACGCTGCTTGCCAATGAAATGCAATTTACCGACCTTGGTAACAATGATTTCTATTCATTGAACTTTGGATCTGACTAAGCAGATGTTCAAGCGTTGAAGCGTCTAAAGATTGACAAAAGCTTTCAATGTTTAACGTTTCAACTATACAGCACAACAGGTATGTGTTTTCGGTAGTGAATAAAGTCTTTATCCGTTGTCAGGACCGGTATCTGATACTTGATTGCCATAGCAGCAATCAGAAAGTCGGTATGGGAACCTTGAACCCCCTTGCTGCGGCATATATTGGCTTGTGAGGCGGCATTGATGTAATCCGTTTCTGCAATGGGTAGCCGATCAAATGCACTCAGCTTTTCGCTTAATCGATTGAATTGCTCCCGGTGTCTAATGCCGGTTAATACTTCTTGCAGTATCGGGCCAATCATAACGGCTCGATGCTGGCGGATGAGTCTTTGCAGCAGTAACGTTTCTTCTGGTGGGGATTCTGGATTCCGGCGCCTGAGTGCAGCCGACCATACACAGGTATCAACAAGCACCATTATTTTCTACGGGCCTCTTTTACTGACGCTTGATCGTCGAAGTCAATGGTTCCGAAATCATCCAGCAGTTCCAGCTGCTTGCGATGACGTATAAATTCCACAAGCGCTTCATTAACGGCAGCTTTTTTGGTTTTGTAGCCACCCAGTTGTTGGACCTGGGCAATCAAGTCATCGTCGATAGCGAGGTTTGAAGGCATATTATCAATTCCTACACAATGCTTTACACAAAAATAGTCTAGCCTGACTGCTCATTCATTGCCAATGTCCGTATCGTGTCAGCGCTGATCTGGTGGTAGCGTGCTTTTTGGTTGGGTATTGAGTTTTGCCGTTGTACTTTACAAAGCATACCTGATGTGTGACTTTTAATGATGCAGTCAGAAAGGCATGACCACCGTCTAAAATAGAAGTGCAACCCACTACCAGACGGTGCCGGTCATGCCTGTAGAAGAGTTTATCACCAATATCTTTTGTTTGATTGATGATTTGTACAACACTGTTGTCACCAGCCCATTACGTAGACGTGGTACTCCACCAAAACTCTCTGATAGCGAAGTCATCGCTATGGAAATTGCAGGCGAGTGGCTCGGTCACCATCACGACAAGGGCATTTACGAATACTTCAAGAAACATTGGGAACACTTGTTCCCCAACTTGTCCCACAGGACTCAGTTTGTACGCCAAGCAGCAAACCTCTGGGTTGTTAAGCAGAAACTGCATCAATATTTGGTGCGAATGCTTGGGGCGGGTAGGTCAGATATTCACTTGGTTGATGGCTTCCCCATGGATGTCTGTGTAAGAACAAGGGCTAACCGCAGTAAGGTCTACAAAGGCCAGGCAGCCTATGGATATTGTGCGTCAAAGAAGAAATCTTTTTATGGCTTTCATGGTCATTTGCTAACAGATGCACGGGGCGTTGCGGTTGATATGACAGTGACAGCTGCCAATATTGATGAGCGAGACAGCATATACGACTTGCTTAAAGGCATTAAAGGATTAATGATTGGCGACAAGGGCTATATCAGACCTGAGCTGAAGCAAGACTGTGAAAGTTTTGGTATTGATTTGCAAACGCCACTGCGAAAAAACATGAAAGATAAACGACCAAGATCGGTTGTCAGGAAGCTGATGAATATTCGGCGACGTATAGAGACAGTCATTGGTCAATTGGCCGAGTACTTTGAGCAGCAGCGTGTGAGAACTAGGGATGAATGGCACCTGACAAGTCGTGTAGCTCGAAAGCTGCTGGGCATCACTGTTGGAATTTACTTGAACATCCAGTCTGGGCATGAGCCTATGCAGTTTGAGGGTATGCTTTCAGCTTAAAGTCACACATCAGGTAAAGCATGTCAAGATTCAAGACTTGACCCCGGTTTTTACTCCGGTTTTTTTTGCGGTTTTTTGCAAAGCATGTCAAGATTCAAGACTTAACCCCGGTTTTTTGACCCCGGTTTTTGGGTCACGTTAAAGACACTGGACGATTATTCCAGAGGTTGCGATTTCACCGATACTATGACAGGTCACACCAATAAAAAACAGTGCAAGACGACATGGACATTTGACCGAAAAGCCTCACGACTTGCTGAATTCAGACTGCTTAGGGGTTCGCTATGCCAGCAAATAATATAGATGTTTCTTATTTGGATGTTTCCTATGTTGTGGAGTCACTGAAAGCCGCATTTGGTGAAACGTTACTCGGCATTGTTTTGTATGGCAGCCAGGCGAGTGGGTATGCTACAGCCAGAAGCGATATTGATTTAGCGGTCTTTATCTCCGGGAAAACCTCTCAACAGCTTTTGTGGGATACCGCACAGGAGCTTGCCTGCCACTTTGGTAAAGATGTTGATTTGATTGATTTGAAAGACGCCACGACGGTGCTTCAGAAAGAAGTATGCCAGCATGGCGTTTGGCTGGAGAAGATTGATGCAATGGCATGCGACCTGTTTGAAACCCATGTTTTTTCAAAATATCAGCAACTTGAGGACGATCGTCGTCCTATCATTAATGACTTACTAAGCAGGATTAACAATGGATGATGTGATTCTGAACAAATACAGCATTATTCAACGATGCCTCACCCGTATTGAGGAAGAGTACGTGGGGCATGAAGGTGAATTGACGACCAATTTTACCCGTCAGGATGCCATTATTCTAAATATTCAGCGTGCACTACAGGCAGCACTAGACCTGGCAAATAGGGTGATTCGCTTAAAGCAGCTGGGTATTCCTCAGGAAAGTCGGGCGTCGTTTTCCCTACTGTCAGACCATGGTTATGTATCTGTAGCGCTGGCAGAGAGCATGATGAAGATGGTGGGATTCAGGAATATTGCTGTTCATGAGTACCAGAAACTGAATATGGCCATTCTCAAAGCTGTCATTGAAAAGCATGGGCAGGAGACCAGGCTGTTTGCTGAACAGGTCATGAAAAATCTTCAGTGACGACAACTACACGGTGAAGCCCGAGGATGACGTCCGTTATTCCTGCAAAGGCAGGAATCTACCACGACAGTGAATCTCCGCTGTTACGAGGACAACGGATGTCTATTTTTTACTGCTACGCCCCTTATTCAGATGTGCTGTGGTTTGATGATATATGTTCAATTTATTGCTGTTTTGTGTGGTGAATCACACGCATTTCAGTACATTTGCTTTCTTACCCCATCATTTTTATGTACATTAGTACTGGAAAATTTACTGATAAACCCAAATGATTTACAGATATTCTGGTAACCCATCAGAGTATAACCGCGCAATCGGTAGTAGTGAGTATTTCGGTTTTGTCGTACGCTGCTTCGATAAACGCGTCGCCTTTCTATTTTACTATAAGTAGACAGGCTTAATTTGACGGGCGGTAGCGTTACAGAAAACGCGAATAAAAGCTGTATTGTTATACTATCAAAAAATCCTAGGTGCTGGCACTGCACACCGATGACACCATTACCCAGATTGAATACAACGATGGTTAGCTAACCGGCGGCAAGCTGGCAAAGTACGATGTTAAGCCCGGCGATGAAATTCTGGTGATGCCACAGGTAGATGATAAAACCATGCAGTACACCCGCGATATTATGGATGTGGTTTACCAGGTGGCCATGAGCGCGGCGGTGGTGTTGAAACTTTAGTTCAGTTTTGAAACGCAAAAACACTGGCTTAATCCCTTTGACAGGCTGACCCCAAGTATTACTTTGAGTAATACCTCTGTTTCGGGAAGTCCGTCATGGCCAGCAGCTCTATTACTATCAAGGGACAAGTCACCATCCCCAGTGCTTTGCGGGAGAAATTCCGGTTGGAACCGGGGGATAAAGTGCTGTTTTTAGAAAAAGACGGTGGAATAACCCTGATGCCCATGAAACAGGATATTACTCGCCTAGTGCCCCTAAGCGCTAATCCCCATACAATATCACACTTGCAATGGTCGGCCTTTGTAAGTCCACTTAAAAGGCTTGGCCATTTTCTCGTTGAAGAAGTCCATGAACTGATGAAGGCGTACCTTAAGATCTTCTGTTGACGTAAAGCTGTTTCGTTTCAGAAAGCGTCTCACCAAAATAGAAAACCATATCTCTATCTGGTTTAGCCACGATGCATGCTTCGGGGTATAGTGAAACACAATCTTGTGGGATATATCACTCAGGTAGGCTGCCCGTGTTTTCATATTCTTGAGGATGCCGGTTTTCCCTTTTAGACCCAGCTCTTTTTCCGTTGTACCCTCAACCCTGGCTACTGCCTTAACTGCGGCTTCTGACATATGGGTATTAAGGCGATCCATGACAAAATGCCAGCCCGTTGCGGCAGGGTCACTTTCCAGCGTATTATCAAGCCAGTCGGCGAAGTCCTGTTCTTTCCGTGTATCCCTTACAAGGGGAATGATCTTGCCTGTCACGACATCCATCCCAGCCAGCAGGGCCTGAGTTCCATGGCGCTTATACTCAAACTCACGTTTTTCAATATAGCCCGGCTTGACAGGCTTTCCCCCTGTCAATGGCTCTAATGCCTGCATGCCCGTTTTTTCATCAAAGGATATTGTACGAATTCCCTGCTCAGCACGTTCAATAGCTTGACGATAGGTGTCGCAGACGTCAGCGCTATGTATTTCGAAGTCTTCATCCCTTGGGGTGTCTACCCAGCCCTTCACTTTATCGGGACGAATATCGGCCTGATTTTAAAAAACGCCCCACCTGTCTCTGCTATCTCTTAGTCACATCTCCACACCTTTTGTCATGCGGTAGGTGTGGAGACGATCTTGCAACTTTGCCCACCCTTCCCAAATGACCAACCATCCGGGTATGCCGGTGCGTTTTGAGTCACACCAGCCACCTACTTTTGCAATGGTATGGAGAAGCCAGGTCAATGTTGGCTCTTCTTTAGGCAACGACTTTCCTTCGTAGTAAGTAAGCCACAGCACTTTCCACTCTTCTTTACTTACAACACGGCTAGCCGGCGTTTTCTCGTTCCAGGCTTTATCGTCTTTGTGTCTTCTGTCATAAGGAAGCATCAAGGCCTCCCTGATCTGTAACAGCCTGACGGCGACGAACATGAGTATTACAGCTAAACGAAGCACATTGCCTGCACAAAGAAGCCGCAAACGTTCAACACCCGCCCCGGTTTTCCAAGCTTTGTGGAACTCTTCTATACGCCAGCGCAGCTCATAAAACCGTAATACCATACGGCAATCATCAAATGTATCAACCGGTTCAGATGTCAATAAAATCCAACGAAAACAATCCTTTGTATCGTTGTTGAACTCTTCGGCAATAAGAATATTCACAGTGACTGGTTCCAATCGACCACCGAGCCTTTGAGGTGATTGAATGGTCACTGTCTTCCTTTTTACTTGTAGCATTACTGATCGTGCTTTGCGTCCTCCACGTTGAGGAACGTCCACTACATAAGTTCCAAGAGCAGCTTCCTGGCTCACTGCATAAAAAAGAAGCCTGTCATCATCGACCAAAACCCGATTCTGCGTCGCCCTGACAACAAACCTTTGGCAATGAAGCTGCTTGTACCGGATATATTCAAAAACATCCGCTTCACGATCGCAAACACTGATAGTCTTTCCCATCTGGAGACCCAGCCTGGACTCAATATTTTCTGATGAACGCTGCCATTTAAAGCTTTCTTTTTCTTCGTAAGGCCGCTGCTTGCGTTCATGTCTTTTGCCACGCTCCTCAATATCCCTGATCCAGCGTTGCTGATCAATTAAGCCAACCGTCCGCTCAGTATCAGCGTCAATCAGCATCACTGTATGCGCCCAAATCCCTTTAGACCGGCTTTTCTCTGGTTCACCTATATCACCCAGCTCTGACCTGACGGAATGTGAATAGCTAAGAGCGGTACTGTCTTCAATGGCTAATAGAAGGTGAGAATCTTCTGCCGCAAGGGCTGCTGACTGGAAACCAGCCTCAGCAATGGCTTCAGGCTTGACGGCCTCATTTTCAATAAGCCGGTAAGCCCCTTCAACAGCGGCAAGATGACCGCTACAAGCACTGGCCATGGATGAACCAGTATTTGCAGAAAGGCTTGCAGCGACACGGACTAATCGCTTTGTACGACGTTTATCTCCCAACTCTGCATCCCCAAAAATGCTTTCAGCCCATTGCTGAGGTGGTAGTGGCATCATGATCTTGGTTTACCATAGAGAAGGATAAACCAAGATTAGGAGATGTGACTAAGAGATAGCCTGTCTCTGTGAGATTGATGGGACAATACCTTTATCCTGAGCCGCCATAGCCAGCGAGCTTTCTGACCAGTGACTGAATGGATAACCATGCTCTTCAGGCTTGTCACAGGACATAGCGACAATCAGGCAAATTTGCTCTTCGGTAAACTTGGGTTTTGCACCGGGGCGAGGCGCTTCTTTTAGTTTTTCCAAAACAGGCAGTTCATCACTACGTTCAACCCAATGCTTCCGCCAGCGTGTGACGGTTTCACGGTTACACTTGAGTTCTTTTGTTGTCCCGAGAAGACTTTTCCCTTCTGCACCAGCCAATATGATTTTAGCCCTGAGCACTATGGATTGAGCACTTTTCCGCTGGCGAACAAGAAGCTCCAGGTCACTACGTTCCTGCTCTGACAAAATGATCTGCTGGGTATGCTTTGATGGCATCCGTGCTACTGCTGTTAAAAAAAGGGGTGCGAATCAAAACATGTTTTTGCTTGTATGTATATCAGCGCTTTCCGGCACTAGTGGGATGTTAAGTCTGCGGAGTTCATGTGAGACTTGGGGGGTATGAGTTAGCTCATCACCGTAAAAACCCCCACAGCGGGAATTTACGCGATAACCAAGCTATCCCCTGAGCAATGAACTGTGAAACAGAAACCTGATTGGTGACGATTAGGAATCCTCGTCCTTCAGGGCGAGGAGGATGTCAACCTTAACAATATCGTCTATCTCATGGACACTGACCAGTGAGTTTGTCAAATATGGATTATCCATAAGCCTGCCTATCCATCATTTTTCAGTCATCATTGACGTATCATCTCAGGCTATATTCTTCCAGCCTCAGCTCAACCAATTCGTAAACCATATGAGAAAAAGTGAGCAAATACTCAGGTTTAACCCGCGACTGGCAGACAAAACGGTTTCCATCAAGCCTGAATGGGGCGTTTTTCTTATTGGAATAAAACTTTATGGGGTTGCCTTTCCAGTAGGTGTGCCATTCGTTACAGCCTCCTGCTAATAGCTTTCTGCTTGCAGGCAGGTCTTTTTCGTAAAGGTTGGGGTGACGTTTGAGTAAACGCCAGCTGGTTTCTGCCAGTGTATTCGTTGTTGGTGGTTTGGTAAAGCCATCCAGTTCCAAAAAGGCTTTTAGTAGTACCATTTTGAAGCATTTAGTCATGGCGGTGCTTTCAACTGCATTTAACAAAAAGTCTCCTTGAGCTTCCACTACAGCCCGCTCAACAGGACTCAGGTCGTTTTGGTCGGCGACAAACTGAAACCAGCTGTTATGTTGCTGGCGCACTCGTTTAAAAGGGATTTGTATTTCATTCAGGTAGTGATAAAACTCAGCAGCAGTAGGTCTTCTATTATTTTATTTATTCTTTTCAGGGACTGATATTCATCCTCAATACTATTTTTCTGTTGGCGGGCAATGCGTTTCAGAAACGCAATCACTTCAGGGTCGTAATTGACAAAACAACCGTCAGGTAAGATCAGTGACTCCTCTTCAAGTTGCCAACTCATCTCCTTGATGGAGTGAGTGCCATGGAGTGCAACGGGTTTGGTTAGAAATGATTTATGGTTGCCAATAAAATCAATAACCACCAGGTGTGATTTGTCATTATGCAGTCGCAACCCTCTGCCCAGCTGTTGTAGAAAGAGTATCTTCGATTCCGTAGGGCGAAGCATCAAGACAGTATCAATGGCAGGCAGGTCTGTTCCTTCGTTAAATAAATCTACAGAAAACAGTATATCCAGCTGCCCCTGTTCCAGCTTATTCAGTGCCTCATGGCGTTGAATGTCTGAGCCTGTAAAAACTGCAGCTGACTGGTAGCCTGCATTTTGGAAAACTGTGGCCATAAAGCGTGCGTGATTTTTTGAAATACAGAAAGCCAACGTTCTTTTTTGCTTTTTCTCTTGCCAGTGACCCAGAATATGCTTTGCTCGCTGATGGGAAGCAAAGGCATTTTCCAGTTCCTGCATGGCAAATTTGCCGCTACGCCATGGAATTTCGTCGTAATTAACGTATTTATCATTAATGCCAAAATAGTAGAACGGTGCCAACAGCTGGTTATTGATGCCGTGGATCAGGTTGCGTTCAAACACCAGATTATTATCACAAAGACCCAGAATATCAGCCTGGTCAGTTCGTTTGGGTGTGGCCGTCAGGCCCAGTAAAAAGGTGGGAGTAAAATGGCTGAGCAGGTTTCTGTAAGTTGTCGCCTTGGCGTGATGAAACTCATCAATAACAATATAATCAAAATGCTTCTTGTCAAATAATCTTAAATGCTCGGTTCGCCCCAATGTTTGTACAGAAGCAAACAGTAAGTTCGCCTCACTGTTCCGCTGCTTGCCATTATAAAAACCGCAATGGGCTTCAGGCAGGATATTGACGAATGTCTTTTGTGCCTGCAAAAGGATTTCTTCCCGGTGGGCTACAAACAAAATTCTTTTTGCCTTGCATTGAACCGCATCAAACGCAGCAAGCCAGGTTTTACCCAGGCCGGTAGCTAATACAACCAGTCCCCGTTGAAAGCCATTAAGCCGGGTTTGTTGCAGTGCCTGAAGGGCTTTAAGCTGTATTTCAGAAGGCGCAGGAGTCACTGATTGTTCTATTGATTCATCAACAGACACTAGCCGTGTTTTTTGACGTCTTTTCAGGTAGGCATCTATCCACTGATGAGAGAGGGGCTTTACAAGCCTGTGATTAAAAATACTATTGAACTCATGGCGGATATGGTTAAACTGCCTGACATAAATATCCTCTGCCTTACCTTCACAGGCCAGCTTCAGATTCCACTCATGCCCAGTTGTCAGGGCCGCTTTACTGATATTACTTGAACCTACATAAGCACAGCCTTCTATCCATTCATCGGTATTAGTATGAATAAAGATATAAGACTTCATATGGAAGCTATGTTGATTATCACACTGATAAATACGTGCATCAGCTCCCCGTTCTTTCAGCAACATCAGCTCCCGCAGCGCCACAGGGTCAGTCACATCCAGATAATCAGAAGTGAGAACTTTTAGTACCGTATGCCTCTGTGCAGCATCAGCCAGGGCACCAAACAGAAGTTTAAGGCCACTGCTACGAATAAAAGCGACAGTAATCTCAATTTCTACGGCCCTGTTGATTGCCTCAATCAACCTGGGTAACAACGGGTCATCTTTACCTCCGGTGGTTAGCAGAGCCGCATTGTGAATTTCCGGGTAGAGTGGTCTTGCTTCCATGGTTTATCCGTCCTTCTTTAAAATGACATTTAACCACTGTTGCTGACTATCATTCCTGACATCCTCAGTAAGCCAGCCATGAAACAGGGAGAATGGGGTACTAATCAGTAAAGTCTTCATCTCACCCAGATTAAAATGGGTAAAGCGTCTGCCATCCTCGGTTTGCTCTGGCCCTGAGGTTTTAAAGGAACAGTAGAAATAACTACCTGCCTTTAACAACTGACCAAGGTGACAGAGCGTGTTGATCATCTCTTTATGAGGGACATGGAGTAATGAAGCACAGGCCCAGATGCCATCAAATAAAGTTGTGCTGGTAAACTCAGTAAATGTTGAGTACTGAACAGCAATGCCTGTGTGTTTTGTTGCCAGTGCTACCAACTCATGGCAAGCATCAAAAGCTGTGACTCTATAGCCGCGCTTTAGAAAAGCTTTGGTATCTCTGCCAGATCCACACCCTGCATCTAACAGGTGAGCGTTGTCTGGTAATAGTGGGATAAAGTGATCGTACAAGGGTGAAGTGTCAAGAAAAGCAGTACTACTAAAATAGTCCTGAGCATTCTGCTGGTAGTATCGCTGAGTGTTTTCCATGGTTTTTGTTTATCATACTCAAAACGCTATAGAGTATACGATGACAGGCGTAAAATAAGTACTTACAAGCTGTTCATAATATTATAAACAAGATTACCAGGAAGGCTAAATGCGTCAATTGAACATATATGTTCAGTATACGCCTGGCATTCTTTCATAAACGGCGGAAGTTTTTTATCCGGGCAAATGAGCGCTCCACAACCTGGCGCCTCGGGATGACTGCAAAAGTATGAAGTTTGCTCCTTTTTGCTACCTGTACGAGACACCGAATATTTCATTTTTAGAGACTTTTTATGATTAACCCAGACATCAACCCACTCAATATTTTTGGCGAACCCCTTGAATTATGTTGTATCAACCCGATTACTGGTTTTTTTCGGGATGGCTATTGTCAGACCATTGAGCAGGATTCTAGTCTGCATACTGTCTGTGCCCAGTTAACCGATGAGTTCCTGCAGTTTTCACTGAGCAAAGGGAATGACCTGATCACACCCCAGCCTGATCTTGATTTTCCGGGCTTAAAAGCAGGTAACCGCTGGTGTCTCTGCGCCTTTCGATGGTTAGAAGCCTGGGCAGACAACAAGGCACCGGGGGTTCTGCTACGCTCCACACATATCAAAACCCTGGAAGTTATTCCCCTTGAAGTGCTAAAACCATTTGCCATTGATCTTAATTAAAGGATTAACTCAACAGTCAGCGTCATATATGAAAAGAATACAAGTCAAGAGGAAGACAGTGACCATTCAATCGCCTGAAAGGCCAGGTGTTCGATTGAAGCCAGTAAAAAGGAATGTTTGCGTTGGATTTTATTGACATCTGAACCGGTTAATACATTTGACGATTGTCGTATTGCATTACGGTTTTATGAGCTACGGTAGCGTATCGAAGGTGTGCCGCAGGCACACAAATTAGCAGCCTGAGGATAGGTCGCTAAATTGTGGAAAGTTCACGAAGAGATGATGGTAGATCCACCGAAGTCTGTTGTGGAAAACCGGCTCCACCCCCCCCTCAAGGGCTATCTCTTAGTCACATCTCCACACCTTTTGTCATGCGGTAGGTGTGGAGACGATCTTGCAACTTTGCCCACCCTTCCCAAATGACCAACCATCCGGGTATGCCGGTGCGTTTTGAGTCACACCAGCCACCTACTTTTGCAATGGTATGGAGAAGCCAGGTCAATGTTGGCTCTTCTTTAGGCAACGACTTTCCTTCGTAGTAAGTAAGCCACAGCACTTTCCACTCTTCTTTACTTACAACACGGCTAGCCGGCGTTTTCTCGTTCCAGGCTTTATCGTCTTTGTGTCTTCTGTCATAAGGGAGCATCAAGGCCTCCCTGATCTGTAACAGCCTGACGGCGACGAACATGAGTATTACAGCTAAACGAAGCACATTGCCTGCACAAAGAAGCCGCAAACGTTCAACACCCGCCCCGGTTTTCCAGGCTTTGTGGAACTCTTCTATACGCCAGCGCAGCTCATAAAACCGTAATACCATACGGCAATCATCAAATGTATCAACCGGTTCAGATGTCAATAAAATCCAACGCAAACACTCCTTTGTGTCGTTGTTGAACTCTTCGGCAATAAGAATATTCACAGTGACTGGTTCCAATCGACCACCGAGCCTTTGAGGTGATTGAATGGTCACTGTCTTCCTTTTTACTTGTAGCATTACTGATCGTGCTTTGCGTCCTCCACGTTGAGGAACGTCCACTACATAAGTTCCAAGAGCAGCTTCCTGGCTCACTGCATAAAAAAGAAGCCTGTCATCATCGACCAAAACCCGATTCTGCGTCGCCCTGACAACAAACCTTTGGCAATGAAGCTGCTTGTACCGGATATATTCAAAAACATCCGCTTCACGATCGCAAACACTGATAGTCTTTCCCATCTGGAGACCCAGCCTGGACTCAATATTTTCTGATGAACGCTGCCATTTAAAGCTTTCTTTTTCTTCGTAAGGCCGCTGCTTGCGTTCATGTCTTTTGCCACGCTCCTCAATATCCCTGATCCAGCGTTGCTGATCAATTAAGCCAACCGTCCGCTCAGTATCAGCGTCAATCAGCATCACTGTATGCGCCCAAATCCCTTTAGACCGGCTTTTCTCTGGTTCACCTATATCACCCAGCTCTGACCTGACGGAATGTGAATAGCTAAGAGCGGTACTGTCTTCAATGGCTAATAGAAGGTGAGAATCTTCTGCCGCAAGGGCTGCTGACTGGAAACCAGCCTCAGCAATGGCTTCAGGCTTGACGGCCTCATTTTCAATAAGCCGGTAAGCCCCTTCAACAGCGGCAAGATGACCGCTACAAGCACTGGCCATGGATGAACCAGTATTTGCAGAAAGGCTTGCAGCGACACGGACTAATCGCTTTGTACGACGTTTATCTCCCAACTGTGCATCCCCAAAAATGCTTTCAGCCCATTGCTGAGGTGGTAGTGGCATCATGATCTTGGTTTACCATAGAGAAGGATAAACCAAGATTAGGAGATGTGACTAAGAGATAGCCTCAAGGGGTGCTATTAAAAGTAGTGGTGGTGAGCGTTGACGAAACGCCAGCTCATGAGGCTGGCAGTCAGGGTATAGAAGTCACAGGTCTGGCTGAACAACGCCTGTCTGTGGGCATTAGCTATCTTGCCGTTGACGCTTATTACTTCAAAGAAAAATGTGTGTCTCCAGTTACCACAGCAGAATTCCTGGTTGTTATGCCGAGAGTACAGCGGAAGAGGAAAGTGAGCATTGCTCTACTTTACTCAACGCATACGGCACTGGATGCCATGACACTTGTCAGCCATTACCAGGCACGTTTCCAGATTGAATATATTTTCCGTGACGCCAAACAATAAACTGAATTGATGGACTGTCAGTCTCGTACGAAAGAGGCAATCCACACGCCTGTCAACGCCTCATTTTCAGCCCTTGATCTATTGACGCTGGAAGACAGAAGAGGCAAGGGCACAAATGATCAAACAGTGATAGCCATTGCCAGCTGGAAACGCCGTAAGTTCAACCAACACGTGATGTGTAGCGTTTTTGATGACCTGAGGATTACCATGAATGATGAAAAAACCATGGACACTTATCACCGATTCAGTCACTACCGAGCTATTGCTGCATGAAAGTGTCCGCAGTATTGTCAACAGGGAACCTGAATTTAATGGGTAGCTGGTAGTTAACGGCCCATGATTTTTCAGGCAGTACCACCGACAGTAATCTCGTCAATCTTTAGTGTTGGTTGACCAACGCCCACAGGTAAAGACTGACCATCTTTACCACAAACCCCCACGCCAGTATCCAGCTCAAGGTCGTTACCAACCATGGAGACTTTATTCATGACATCCGGGCCATTTCCTATCAGGGTAGCACCTTTCACTGGCACCGTTTTTTTTCCTTTTTCAATAAGCCAGGCCTCACTGGTGGAGAATACAAATTTTCCAGATGTAATATCAACTTGACCACCCCCCATATTTTCAACATAAATGCCTTTATCAACACTGGCAATAATTTCATCAGGATCATGGTGACCGGCCAGCATATAGGTATTGGTCATTCGTGGTATTGGCAAATGCGAGTAGGATTCCCTCCTGCCATTGCCAGTGGAAGAAACCCCCATTAACCGGGCATTCAGCTTGTCTTGCATGTACCCTCTAAGGATACCATTCTCAATCAAAACGGTTGACTCACTGGGAACACCCTCATCGTCAACATTAAGGGAACCACGTCGTCCTTCCAACGTACCATCGTCAACAATAGTACACAGTGGTGAGGCAACCCGCTCGCCAATACGGCCTGAATAAGCTGAACTTCCCTTGCGATTAAAGTCACCTTCCAACCCATGCCCCACCGCTTCATGCAACAACACACCAGACCAGCCGGAACTTAATACGACAGGCATTGTACCCGCTGGTGCATCCACAGCCTCAAGGTTCACCAACGCCTGTCGAACAGCTTTACGAGCATATTCCAGACCTTTGTTATTCACTAAAAACTGTCGGTAGTCCCCACGGCCACCGCCACCAGCGGTACCTCGCTCGATACGACCATTTTTTTCTACAATAACACTAACGTTTAACCGCACTAAGGGACGAATATCGCCGCTCAGGGTACCATCAGAGGCCGCAACCAAAATGGTCTCGTGTACACCGGCTAAACTGACATTGACCTGCTTTACCCGCGAGTCCGCTTTACGCGCCTCCTGGTCACAGGCATGAAGCAAAGCCACTTTATCCTCAGGTGACAGGGAGTCCAGAGGATTATCAACACCGTACAACGCTAATGGCTGATGCCTGCGCTGCCATGCCTGCACCTGTTTTTGCTGACCCGCTCTGGCAATGCTGCGTGCAGCTCCTGCGGCCTCTTCCAAAGCAGGTATGATGATTTCATTAGAGTAAGAAAAACCGGTTTTCTCTCCACTCACAGCCCGCACACCCACACCTCGATCCACATTGAAACTGCCGTCTTTCACAATGCTGTCTTCCAGTCCCCAGGCTTCATGTCGGGTAGACTGGAAATATAAATCAGCTGCATCCACCGTATGACCGAGTATGCTATCCAGTACCCGTCCCAATTCGTTATCGCTAATATTTGCGGGCACTAACAGTTGGTCACGCGCTTTCGTTAAAATATCGGTCATAGGTAATCATTTCTCCCTGAGCCTTGGTTGTTGTCTACAAGTTTATGGTACGGAATTAGGTGAGGTGACGTCTATTTCTACAGATTCATACTTAGCTTGTCATACAAACCGGGTTTTACATAATAATGTTAAATTTTCAGTATATACGCAAACGACTTCACAATACGAGGTTTTAAATCAGCGAATCAGCGACAGCCGTTTATTTTTAACAGTTACTATTGAGAAAAAACGGGTATCTTCACGTTTAATGGATATATAGAACAGGATGTAATCTGTCACATCCGTCTCAACTGAGGGTTGGGTATCGCAGACAGGATAATCTGTTCTTTCGCCCTTGAAACGAACAGAGCGCCGTTGCGCCGTTCCATCACCGAATTATACCAATAGCCTTTTCTAACTACCGTAATGAGCATGGCAAGCTGGACGTCAGAACAAAACGAAATGACGAGTAAAGCCTGCTATTGCCAGGCATTTCGACGGAGGGCTGGCGCGGTCAGAATGTCAGCGCAATAGCACAGTTAGAAGCGTCGATTGATACCATTAACCCAACAGCAGTACCTGCTTATCTTATACGGCGTCTTCACCGGTTTCACCGGTACGGATTCGAATCACTTGCTCCAATTCTGTCACAAAAATTTTACCGTCACCGATTTTTCCGGTATTGGCAGCTTTCGTAATGGTTTCGATCACCTGGTCCAACAGATCATTACCAATAGCCACTTCAATTTTAATTTTAGGCAAGAAGTCCACCACATACTCTGCACCGCGGTAAAGCTCTGTGTGCCCTTTTTGACGACCAAAGCCTTTGACTTCTGTGACAGTGATGCCCTGCACACCCATATCAGAAAGCGACTCACGGACATCATCCAACTTGAAAGGCTTGATAATTGCCGAAACCAACTTCATACATTTTTCTCCTCAAGGTTGTTACTGCAGGCGGAGGTTGCCCTGACGAAATCAGAGTATCAGTTTACTCTCACAGCTTCTTGTATCCAACCCGTTACCGAAATCGCGTAAAGCCCCTTACTTTGAGAGGCTGTCGCAAAATCCCAAAATCTCGCTATCATGCTCTGAGTGGAAATCAGACTTTTGCGACGGTCTCTTTGCCGTGAAAATTTACGCATAGGAATTTGTAAAAGTTTTTCAGACAAAAAACAAACGACCAAAATTGCAGCCTTTCTGCCTTCCCTCTGCTGAGTAGTTTGCCGTCAGGCAGGAGGTTCTTTCAAACCAGCCAGTAAAAATTTCTGCCACAGTGCTCTTCTCATGGGTTTTCCGCTGTAATGCCTGATTTCAGACGGGTCGAGGGCGTGTGTCTCAGGGAATTGGTTTCGCAGGAGCGAGTTCCTTTGCGTATTAGTACAACTCCCACTATGGCTTTCCACGAGTGATACCTGCAAAGAACATCTGAGAATGACACAGAGTGCACTTCAGGAGATCAAGGCCAAAGGTTTTCTTCAGCAGGTCAGGGTTGCCTTAATGGGAGCCTCCAAAGGCAAATACACTTTTATGCGTCACCTGCCTTGGAGCTGGACCGTTGCTCTGGGTTATGCAACAAGCATTATTGTACATTTTCTGGTCAACGGTTAACAGCACGCTGGATTGGGAAAATGAACGCTTACATCTGCGTACTGGAAGTACAGGGTTTTAAGCGCTTTTGATAACTCATTACAACAGCCGCCCAACACTGTTCTGTATGTTCGTTACTATGGGGCGCGTAGCCCCAGGGCTACGCATTATCCCAGTGAAGAAACGGTATTATACACAGTCGTTAATGCACGTCTTTCCAGTATTCACGCTTCAACAAATAAGCAAATACCAGAAATACCAGTAGAAACAGGAAGACATAAATGCCCAGCTGTTGACGCTCTGTGCGCATGGGTTCAGCAGAGTAGGACAGAAAGTTGGTCAGGTCGTACATGGCCACATCAAACGCTTCCGGTGTCATGCTGCCTTTACGCTTCGAGTCCACCACCAGACCACACATTCTTTTGCCTGACAGTGGGTCTCGCGCTGCCGGATCTTGACCCGGCTGGCAGGTATCAACCTGAACCCCCTGAAGTTCCATTAATACGTGAGGCATACCCACATCGGGAAAGACCTTGTTATTTACGCCCCAGGGACGTTTGGGGTCCTCATAGAAAGAACGCAGATAGGTGTACAACCATGCTTCGCCACGCACGCGGGAAACCAGTGTCAGATCTGGAGGTGCAGCACCAAACCATTGCTTGGCTTCTTTTGTATCCATGCTATTGGTCATCAGATCGCCAATTTTGGCGCTCTTGTTAAAGACCAGGTTGTCCATCATCAGCTCATGGGGAATACCCAGATCATCAGCTACCCGCTCATAGCGCTGAAAGCCGGTGGCGTGACAGCCTGAGCAATAGTTCTGATACAGTGCTGCACCACGTTGCAGTGAAGCCTTGTCAGAATGGTCTGTTTCGATGGGTTCCAGCGGGTAGCCACTGCCACCAGCAGCGACAGCCATGGCCGAAACGAGGGTTAACATCAGAGTCAGAAATACATGTTTCATTATCCGGTCACTCTCTCCGGTACAGGTTTAGTCTTCTCCCATCGGGTATAAAATGGCATCAACAGGAAAAATGCGAAGTACAATAGTGTACACGACTGCGCAACCATGGTTCTGCCTTCAGTAGCAGACTGGGTGCCAAGGTAAGTCAGCGTCATAAAGACGATGGCAAAAATCACCGTGGCCGTTTTGCTGAACCAGCCTTTGTAACGCCAGGATTTCACCGGGCTGCGGTCCAGCCAGGGAAGCACAAACAAAATGGCTATGGCTCCCCCCATGGCAATAACGCCACCAAGCTTTGCTTCAATAAAGCCAACATCAAAGGTAATGGCTCTGAGGATGGAATAGAATGCACCAAAATACCAGACAGGGGCGATATGCTCGGGCGTCTTCAGACCATTGGCCTGTTCGAAGTTAGCGTGCTCAAGGAACGTGCCACCCATCTCTGGCAAAAAGAACACTACGCCACAGAATACAAACAGGAAGACAACGACACCGACAATGTCTTTTACGGTGTAGTAGGGATGGAAAGGAATACCATCCAGTGGCACACCATCAGGCCCCTTGTTTTTTTTGATTTCAATACCGTCCGGGTTGTTAGAACCCACTTCGTGTAACGCAATAATGTGAAGAAATACCAGACCTAACAGGACTATAGGCAGTGCGATCACATGCAGGGCAAAGAAACGATTGAGGGTAATGCCGGAAATCAGGAAATCACCACGGATAAATTGCTGAATATCCGGGCCTATTACTGGAATTGCACCAAACAGGGAGATGATCACCTGTGCGCCCCAGTAGGACATCTGTCCCCAGGGTAGAAGATAGCCCATAAAGGCTTCTGCCATCAGCGCAAGATAAATCGCCATACCAAAAATCCACACCAGCTCACGCGGCGCACGGTAAGAACCATAAATCAAACCCCGGAACATATGCAGGTACACCACAATAAAGAACATGGAGGCACCCGTGGAGTGCAAATAACGGATGAGCCAACCGTATTCCACATCTCGCATAATGTATTCTACCGAGGCAAAGGCCTGCTCAGCACTGGGTGTATAGCTCATGGTCAGCCAGACACCCGTCAGTAGCTGATTCACCAGCACCAGCAATGCCAGGGAACCAAAAAAGTAAAAGAAGTTAAAGTTCTTCGGTGCGTAGTATTTACTAAGATGATCTTCCCAGACTTTGGTCACCGGCAGCCGGGCATTGACCCAGTCCAATAATTTCCCTGACATTATGCTGCCCCCTCACTACCAATAATCAGAATATCATCCGTCTCAAATACATAGGGAGGGACTTCCAGGTTAATAGGAGCCGGTACGCCCTGATACACACGCCCGGCCAGGTCAAAACGAGAACCATGGCATGGACAGAAATACCCTCCCTGCCAATTGACATCAAACTCCATAGACTTTACTTCTGGCATAAACTTGGGTGAACACCCAAGGTGCGTACAAATTCCCAACAATACCAGATATTCGTCTTTTAATGCCCGCGTCGGATTTTTCGCGAACTCAGGCTGAGTCGACTTTTCAGACTGCGGATCACGTAAACGATCATCGTGTGTTTTTAGTGTCGCCAACATCTCGGGTGTTCTGCGTACCACAAAGACCGGCTTGCCCTGCCACTCGTAAACAACCTGCTGACCAGGTTCCAACTTACTGACGTTCACCTTCACTGGAGCGCCGGCAGCTTTCGCTTTGGCACTTGGATTCCAGGATTTTACAAAAGGTGTGGCCACCCCTACAGCTCCAGCGGCTCCAACCACTGAAGTTGCTGCCACGAGGAAGCGGCGTCGGCTAGTATTTACGCCGTTATCACTCATTAATGACTCCCCCAATGAGTTCATTCTATTAATTTGTTTCTATCTTGATGATTTTTATCAGTATCCAGGCCTGTCGCACATCAAAATCACCTGACTTTCTAAAGGAGTTAATGATACTTCTTTTGCTTAGTTTGAAAAAGTCTATGTGAGGTGTTAGTCAGAGAATTACAGTTATCATGTAAAATACCCTGTAACGACAGGGCAGATGCATTGCTGTTATACCATCGATGTTTACGCTACTGCGCTGACCATCTGACGCCAGCCTGCATTGATACGCCTGGCAATAGTCGGCTTTACTCGTCGTTTCTACTGTTCTGACGTCCAACTTGTCATGTTCATTACGACTATAACAAAAAACCCGGCAAAATCCGGGTTTTTTCTATATCCATCATCAGCATGCACCCGCAGGCGCAACCGATTAACGCTTGGAGAACTGTGGACGCTTACGCGCTTTGCGCAGACCCACTTTCTTACGCTCAACTTCACGGGCATCACGAGTAACATAACCGGCTTTACGCAGAGGAGTGCGCAGAGTCTCATCATACTGCATCAGTGCACGGGTGATACCGTGACGGATAGCGCCTGCCTGGCCGGAACCACCACCACCGGAAACGGTGATATTGATGTCGAACTTTTCAGTCAGTTCAGTCAGCTCAAGAGGCTGACGAACGACCATACGAGCGGTTTCACGACCAAAGTACTCGTCAAGAGCACGACCATTAACAGTAATGCTGCCAGCGCCAGAGCGCAGAAAAACCCGGGCAGTAGAGGACTTGCGGCGTCCTGTTCCGTAGTATTGAGTCACAGACATAGTCATTCCCGATTAAAGTTCCAGTGGCTGAGGCTGCTGAGCAGCATGTGGATGCTCGTTACCGGCATACACTTTCAGTTTGCTGAACATCGCACGACCCAGAGGGTTACGTGGCAGCATGCCTTTCACCGCCAGTTCGATAATCATTTCTGGCTTGTGGTCAACCAGCTTGTCGAAACTGGCAGAACGCAGGCCACCAGGAAAACCGGTGTGACGGTAATACATTTTGTCAGTGGACTTGCGCCCAGTGACACGCACTTTCTCAGCGTTAACAACAACGATGTAATCGCCAGTATCCACGTGAGGGGTATACTCCGGCTTGTGCTTGCCGCGCAGGCGGGCAGCAATTTCAGTAGCCAGACGACCCAGCGTCTTGTTTTGTGCATCAATAACGAACCAGTCGCGCTTGACTGATTCTGGCTTTGCGCTAAAAGTTTTCATTTAATCTTCGCCTTGACGGAGTTGTTTTCACAACCTCCTGTTTTTAACTGGCCACCCTGAAAAGCGGATCAGGCTAATAAACCGCACGAGCCGGCCTGCATAAACATAGGCGCTCAAATAGGGAAACGGGTGGGACATTATAGCGCCTCGCCATAAGAAATAAAGCCCCTGTGTTCAGTAAGAGGCGGCAATGCCCATTCCTTATGCTGACCAGAACAGGCTGTCACAGTATAGCTGACATATTGTCTCATCCCATTTTCTGCATTCTTCAAGGTAAAGAGACAGGTTCGCAACGCAGCAACCGCCAGCCTGAAACTGATCTGTCAGCCGATCTGTTAACATGAACGAATGAGAGGCTTTGACTATGTCCGGGCCATAATGAACAGTTCACACAAAACTTACCATAGCTATTAAAAAGTGTTCCAATACTATCTTTTTTCTCTGGCTTCTCCCTCTGGTAAAGCTTTTTTGCATCACTAGGATTTTGCATCACCAGGCTTGATATAATGCCGTTAGAAAAGCCAGTTGATATTGGGCTAAGGAGGGGTAGTTAGCGCCTTGTTCGGACACACTGAGGAGACTCTTTGAGTAGTTGTTCCCAGTGATCCACCCAGCCATCGTGGTGAGTGACACCGGGTAGTATTTTGGACTGTATGCAGTGCGTATCTGTAAACAGGGAAAGATAGTGCTTAACAATGGCGGGCTTGACGACAGGATCATCAGCACCGACAAAATGATACTGCGGGATACTTTTCAGAGTATCAATATGGTCAGCAGGATTTAGTGCTGAAGGCATAGGGGTGACTTTGTGCAGGGAGTTGGTGAAGACAGGATCAAGATTTCCGGCAATGGTGCGCACTGAAGAAATATCATCACGCCGGCCAGCCAGAAGCAGTGCGATAGTCGCCCCGCCAGAAAAGCCGACAAGCTCTATGGTCTGGTAATTCTGTTTTTCTTTGATGACTGACAGCGCATTATTCATTGTATTTAATGTGTCCTCGTTATAGCGATCAAACGTCCATACCCTGGGGCGGCAAAGTGAGTTCTGGTGAAAGTGGCAGGGTCTTCCCAAATAGGCGATGTCTACTTTTTTATCCTTGAGCATCAATGCATGAACAAGTCGATTTTTTGGTGTAGGGTTTGTTGACATGCGATTTTTCCGCACCCAGGCTCGTCCATCTCCCTCAATATAGACCCTGACCACGCTGCTTTTTTTCGAGCCTTCATATAGCCATGTGGAAACAGGCAGACCGCTTATGGCACTGGACGGGTGGTATGACAGACGTTTGCTTAATGCCTCAGTGACACCTGATTCAGGTAATGATTGGCAACCAGGCAGGAATACCATAAAGCATAGGGCAATAAAAAAAGAAAAGAGGGTAGAAACAGGAGGCATAACATTTCTTCTTGTTGGAAAGTGTTGAGTTGCCGCCGGACAGAAGACAGCATTGCCGAGTATTCAGGCTAGCATAGAAACCAGAAGAACTGAAAAGCATAGCAACAGTAGCGAACATTGCTCCGAAGCGCTGATGGTCTGGAACAATATCCGCTGTTGCCAGCAAAAAGTGACGAAACAGTTGCAGCAAAGATGCTAACGGCCCTTGAACCTTCAGCCAGCTCAGACCTTTTTGCTTATTCACTATTCAGGTGGTTGCAGGCGTTAATCAGAACATACACGCGGCTCTGCAGCGAAGCGTTCCAACCAAAACCAATGGCTTGAATTTCATTGCTATTGATATTGATATTGATAAAGTATCAACGGGTGGTCATGGCGGTGAGGGAGGGATTCGAACCCTCGATACGGCTACAAACCGTATACTCCCTTAGCAGGGGAGCGCCTTCAGCCTCTCGGCCACCTCACCGCAGCATACAGAATTAACAGCATATAGATGCTATTGATCAATGATGGCGCATCCGGGAGGATTCGAACCTCCGACCGCCTGGTTCGTAGCCAGGTACTCTATCCAGCTGAGCTACGGATGCATAAAATTGATGATTGAAACTGGCGCGCTCAGGAGGATTCGAACCTCCGACCGCCTGGTTCGTAGCCAGGTACTCTATCCAGCTGAGCTACGAGCGCTTGTTCAACGGATGGAAACTATAGAGATTTCGGCCTCTTACGTCAAATGCGGTTTTCCGTAATCCACCATTTCCTGATTATTCAGGTTAGTGATCTCCTTATTATCAATGACCCACAGTGTTTCCCGGAAGCAGTCTTAAGAGTTCTCAACCCGGGTAAAAAGCTGCAAAATAAGACATTTTAGTCATAACAGTTAATGGTTTGAGTAAACGCCGTCATGGTAAGAAAAATAAAAACGCTACCCTGAATCGAAAGATTACTCCCGCCGAAAAGGCTATCTCTTTATCACAAATCCAGGATAACAGGAAAAGTGCCTGAATAGACTGTGTCACAAGGCTTGCCGCACAAAAACACTATAGAGAGGCTGATAGGGAAGTCTTTCTTTTATACGACAATGGGAAATATTCTAAAGTCCTGTGATTCCTTACTATAGAGCCTGTATCAACCCTTTAATCTGGCTATAACCATTGTCGTTTATATGCGGGTTTCTGCGCTTTTAACTTCCCGCCGCTGAACCACAATTTATGGGTGCATCCCTTGGTGTTAAAGGCTAAACAGGTTTTTTAGCATCTCAAGATTTGTGACTAAGAGATAGCCGAAAAGGAGAGGAGGGCTGCTGAGCTGGGTGGATAAGCGATTTAAGTTTGCAATCAGTGTTGTTGTTTGCAGTGCTTTTTTATTAATTACTCAAGTTACGCAGTGCTACTACCTATAGTGTCTATCACGTTGGACAAGTTACTACCTGTTGTAGTCGATGGGAGCGAGGTGCGTAACTTCAGTTAATTAACCAGTGTTACTACTTCCTGAAAATTATCACGGACTCCAGGTGAAGACATTCCCTCACAGCTCTGCCCCCTTCCCTGAAGAAGTATAACACCAGTCATTCATTACCAAAGCACGCGTTAGAAGGAATAACTGACCATTGCATTCAATGCATGACCGGTATAATGCTCACTGAAGTTAAAGTCATAGCCTAAACCCAAGGACAGGCTTCCATTTGCGGCATAGTTCATACCTACACCTGCAATACATCGACTCTGGTCACGTTTTCGACCGTCAACGCTTATAGAGGGCACTATACCAGCACCAGCGCAGTGGGGCGTAAAATCATATTTATAATTTTGACCTTTAAAATCATAGAAGCCCATTAACTTAAATTCAGGGTTCAACACCCCCCGAACCACAGGGATGTTACCAATCATACCGAAACCCACACCAACCTCAGCGACCTGAAAGCTTTTTGCCTTAAATTCCAGAGAATATTGTCCATTTTTAAGCTTATTCTCATCCACACCAACGTTCATATAGTTAAACTGCGTCTTAGGCTGGAAAACCCACTGCTCATTTACGGGCATCTTATAACCGCCGCCTAAAGTAAAACTCCAGGTACTCGTATCGCCACTGCCTTTCAACACTACCCCATTGCAATCCAGTGGCATATCCTCCTTACCCATATATTTGTAATCATTTTTTCCCACTGCATAACTCAGCAGTCCATTGGCAAACCAGGGACCTTCAGTCCAGCCGCCATAAAAAGTACCTATATAATGGTTGCCTTTCACACTTTGTGAACCATTATTAAAGTCCTTAGGCTTTGCATCGGTGTTAGCATAAGTAAAAGCAAAACCTGCTTTGAACTGGTCACTAAGATCACCATCCACACCCAAAATAATCCCGTTGATTTTATCCCTGTATTTGAGGAAATTATCGTCTTTACCCCGATCAAGAGAGCCATCACGGTAGATAAAGCTGCTCCAGAAACCACCACCATCAAAGCCGCTAAAATGATCACCACTGGCAATACCGGAAGCCATTGACAAGTTCCCCTTCTCAGGTGATGTCAGTCGTAATATCACCTTGGCATCAGATTCACGGGTAACGTTTACACTGGCCTTGATACCTGCAGCAACAAATGACGATAGTTCGTCGAACACCTTTTTAACTGAAGCCGCCTGAACCCCTGGAAAAAGTCTTTCCTCAAGTGTAGGTACAGGTTGACGCAAATCATTGATAACTGCCTGGGCATCGTCTAATAATGCTTGCTGCCCGGCAATAACCTCTTCCAGTTGATCCAGCCGATCCTGCAATTCAGCTACTTCTCTTTGTTCATCTTGCATATCACATAAGTTCTGTCTGGCAAGCTGTTCGAAATGCTCCGCTTCCCTGCGTGCCTGGGCTAATGCGTTCTCCAGATCAGATACGACCTGCCGGACATCAGGCTCCGCTAGAATGCGCTGTATATACTGGTTAAAACATCCCTGATCAAGCTCAGCTACTCTCATCATTGCTTCCACATTAGCAACCAGCTCTTGTTTCTTACGCCTCAGACTATCATTTTGCTCCCCAATAGTTGCCCCTGCTTCTTTTTGTGCTTCAAGATCAGCCACCTGACTCTCAAGACGTTCCACCTGTGACATCAAAGCATTACGACGATCTGATACATCCCGGAACTTTCTCTCATGTTCGGTTTGCTTAACTTGAGCTTCAGCAGAAGCCACCTTCAGCCGATCCAGCTCTGTCTCATGCCTGAAAATTTCAGCCCTGATCCGCGCTATATTTTCACTTTCAATATGACCAAGATGTGCACCGATCAGATTAACAGTGACAGCTCCGGGGTACTGCCCATCAATGTACTCAGTCCACCTGCTTCTACTTTCAATTATCTCCCCGAGCTGTTTTTCCACCTGCCCAAGCTCTTGCCGCAGGCGGTTCTCCTCAGCATGGGCTTTGTCTCGTTGAAGCTGTAGCTCATGGAGTTCATTAATAAGCGTTGAATCTGTCGGCTGTCCGTTTCTGTCCGACCCATTGTTAATCCGCGTTTCCAGCTCCTGACGATGGTCACTGACATCACGCAACCTTTCCTTTAGCTCGCCAAGCCTTGCTGCGACTATTCCAGCTCTGTAGCCAGCATGGCCCAATTGAAATGTTGCCTGTTCTAACGAACTGGAGAATTTTATACCACTGGGTAAATCATCATCACCGGGAGCCCCCTGGACAACGCTGCTCATTCCCAATATAGCAACAGCTATCACACCACAAAGAGGTGTTCTGTTAAAACGACGACCTTTTACTAATCGATCACCCATCACGCTCAAACCTCGGTGTATTACATTGGCATCAGAAGTTGGCACTATTTCTTATGCAATTTCATTAGAAAAATAAATAGCGACCACCCCTTTAAAGTTATACATAAGTACAAAAATAATTATCAAACCATATGGATAAATCAATGGTATGAAAATAATAAGATAGCCGCTATATTACTGAATGCTTACATTTTATTTAAATATCTTTTACTGATATGAAATATTTTTTTTATTTCTAAGAAGATATGTTTTTCTTATCAATACTACGGACAGTTTTAGACAGTCTGATGTCTGATGCTGCAAGGCCTGTAATTTAATTGAGCAATTTTATGGTAACTCAAGGATAAACGTGAGTTACCATAAAATGATGATATCATCTTCAACCCCCTGGCAACCGAGAATTTTACGTTTATAAAACTGTTCGAAGTATTGTCTTATTAAGCAATAATTAAACGCCTATTATCAATGGTACATAATTAATAGTAAATACTGATACAATCTGATAGTTTCAACGAGTATGGATCAAAAGTGGATCAAAAGTGGATCAAAAGTGGATCAAAAGTGTGACTTTGAATTTTTCAGCCTTTTCAACCTTGATAACCTGATGTGTGACTTTTAATGATGCAGTCAGAAAGGCATGACCACCGTCTAAAATAGAAGTGCAACCCACTATCAGACGGTGCTGGTCATGCCTGTAGAAGAGTTTATCACCAATATCTTTTGTTTGATTGATGATTTGTACAACACTGTTGTCACCAGCCCATTACGTAGACGTGGTACTCCACCAAAACTCTCTGATAGCGAAGTCATCGCTATGGAAATTGCAGGCGAGTGGCTCGGTCACCATCACGACAAGGGCATTTACGAATACTTCAAGAAACATTGGGAACACTTGTTCCCCAACTTGTCCCACAGGACTCAGTTTGTACGCCAAGCAGCAAACCTCTGGGTTGTTAAGCAGAAACTGCATCAATATTTGGTGCGAATGCTTGGGGCGGGTAGGTCAGATATTCACTTGGTTGATGGCTTCCCCATGGATGTCTGTGTAAGAACAAGGGCTAACCGCAGTAAGGTCTACAAAGGCCAGGCAGCCTATGGATATTGTGCGTCAAAGAAGAAATCTTTTTATGGCTTTCATGGTCATTTGCTAACAGATGCACGGGGCGTTGCGGTTGATATGACAGTGACAGCTGCCAATATTGATGAGCGAGACAGCATATACGACTTGCTTGAAGGCATTAAAGGATTAATGATTGGCGACAAGGGCTATATCAGACCTGAGCTGAAGCAAGACTGTGAAAGTTTTGGTATTGATTTGCAAACGCCACTGCGAAAAAACATGAAAGATAAACGACCAAGATCGGTTGTCAGGAAGCTGATGAATATTCGGCGACGTATAGAGACGGTCATTGGTCAATTGGCCGAGTACTTTGAGCTACAGCGTGTGAGAACTAGGGATGAATGGCACCTGACAAGTCGTGTAGCTCGAAAGCTGCTGGGCATCACTGTTGGAATTTACTTGAACATCCAGTCTGGGCATGAGCCTATGCAGTTTGAGGGTATGCTTTCAGCTTAAAGTCACACATCAGGTTTGATAATCAATTTCCTCAAGGCTGGTCAAGCCCTGTAGGCATAAGTGTGAAAAGGAGCCTGTAAATAATTCTGTGTAAACGCCATTACTTGTTTACACCTTGATCCGGTCTGGAAACATGATTTCAAACCGGTTCATGGCTGACTTCCAGTCTCTTATTGGCATAGTCCATCTAGCCGACGCCTTTTCTGTCGCCAGGAAAATAACCTTCAGAACGGCATCATCCGTTGGGAATATTTTCCGGTTTTTTATAGCTTTTCGGATGACGCTGTTCAGCGACTCTATAGCATTCGTCGTGTAAATAGCCTTCCTGACCTCCTTAGGATAGTCAAAAAGGGTAATCAGGTTATCCCAGTTTTTACGCCATGACTTGCCTATGGAAGGAAACTTCTCTCCCCACGTGCCTTCAAAGGCGCTCAGCTCCCTTTCTGCTTCTTCAGTGGTTGCTGACTGATATATCCTCTTCAGGTCATTAGCGACTGCTTTGCGTTCCTTGTAGGACACGTATTTCAGAGAGTTCCTTACCTGGTGGACAATGCAAAGCTGCACCTGAGCCTTTGGGAAAGCCGTGTTGATGGCTTCAGGAAAGCCTGACAGTCCATCCACGCAGGCAATAAACACATCCTCAACACCTCGGTTCTGAAGCTCTGTTAACACCGACAGCCAAAATGTAGCGCCTTCTGTTTCTGCAAGCCAAAGACCTAAAAGCTCCTTCTGGCCTTCCAAATTAACGCCCAGAGCGACAAAAACAGTTTTCTTGATAACCCGCTTATCTTTGTGAACCTTGACCACAATGCCATCAAGATAGAGTACTGGATACAGGCTTTCCAGGGGTCTGTTCTGCCAGGCTTTTACTTCATCAAGAACAGCATCAGTGACCTTGGATATGAGGGTTGGCGAGATGTCAGCACCATACATTTCCTCAAGCGTATCAGCAATATCACGGGTGGTCATTCCTCGTGAGTAGAGGGACAGAATTTGCTGATCAAGCTTGTTGATTCGTGTCGACCCTTTGGTAATGAGCTGAGGTTCAAATTCGCCATTACGGTCTCGGGGCGTATTGATTTCCAGCTCACCAAAGTCACCTTTGATGGTCTTTTTGCTGGAACCGTTGCGACTGTTTCCCGTGTTATGCCCATCGGTAGAGTGTTTGGCATAACCAAGGTGCTCTTCCAGCTCGACGGCCATAACACGCTCAACAGCCGCTTTGATCAGCTGGCGGCTAAGATCGGCAAGGTCATCCTGATTTTTGATTTGCCCAACCACCTGGCCAAGCAATTTTTCATTGATTTCAACGCTCATAGTTATGCTCCTCTTTGGAGTATTAACGACAAGCGTTTACACAAATTAAATTACATCCTCGTGAAAAGTTTGGACATCTGTCTTTACCAGTATGTAAGACTTCTGATCAAAATAAGTTCTTGAATACTTCCAGGATAGACCAGAGAAAATAAAGGTCCTTTTATTGCTTTTACTGGAGGCTTATTAAAAACAAACGCACAAATCGGGCTATTAACTTGATCAGAATTTTCTTGTTTTTAGTATAAAGAAACTTTTATAGCTTTGTACTGATAATAGCCATAGATAAATAGTCATTACCTGCGCCATTGGATAAATGCTCACCCTTCTGAGTCTTGTCAACCACAGTAAAAAACAAATGATTCAATGGTGTCCGACCATCCTGCCAGTGATAACATACAACCGCTTCAAAAAATATGTGTACCAAAAAATACCCCTTGCATTGACAGGCTTGATGCGATAGCACTGTCTGATGCCATTGTCAGGCAAAGTGTGGCGGCGGGAATCTTGATGCGGATCACGAAAAAAAAAGACGGTAAAGGCGTGTCATGACTCCCCGAGCTGGACTCGAACCAGCGACCCAATGATTAACAGTCATTTGCTCTACCGACTGAGCTATCGGGGAAAGGCATCTCAGCCACAGTACGCCAATGGGTGAGAGAGTCAGGACGCTTAAGACAGCGCCTTGTCCAGACGGTTCAGGGCTTTTTCAAGGGCTTCATCACTGGCGGCATAAGAAAGACGTAAATGACCCGGACTACCAAATGCAGAGCCTGGTACCAGGGCAACCCCTTTTTCCAGCAGCAGTTCGGCCATATCAGTGTCTTTTTCAAGACCCAGGGTTTTCATGGCCCCATTGAAATCCGGAAAGGAATAGAAAGTGCCGTCACTTTCCACGGCCCTTACACCAGAGATTTTATTCAGGCGATCCACCACATAGTCGTGGCGCTTTTTGAAAGATGCCAACATAGTGGCAATGCATTGCTGGGAGCCATTAAGGGCTTCAACCGCTGCTGCCTGTGCAATGGAACACGGATTAGAAGTACTTTGTGACTGGATCTTTTTCATATTTTTGATCAGCCACTCCGGACCGCCGGCATAGCCAATACGCCAGCCTGTCATGGCATAAGCCTTGGATACACCATTAAGTACGATAGTTCTTTCATACAGCTCGGGGCAGGCCATCACAATATTGCAAAATGGCTCGTCACTCCAGAGAATATGTTCATACATATCGTCAGTAGCCACCAGCACATGGGGATATTCAAGCAGAACTTCACCCAGTGCTTCCAGCTCTTTGCGGGTGTAAGCTGTCCCACTGGGGTTAGAAGGGCTGTTCAGTACCACTAACTTTGTTTTGTCCGTGATAGCCTCGTCCAGCTGTTGAGGGGTTACTTTAAAACGGTCATTCATGCGGGTTTCAATAATAACCGGTTTAGCTTCAGCAATAGTAACAATATCAGGATAAGATACCCAGTAAGGTGCCGGAATCACCACGGTATCCCCTTTATTCAGCAGTGCCAGTGAGAGGTTAAAAAAGCTCTGCTTGCCACCGCTGGATACCAGAATCTGGTTGGGGGCGAAGGTGATGCCATTATCTCGATGAAATTTGTCGATCACGGCTTTTTTTAACGCAGGAGTTCCATCAACCGCAGTATAATGGGTTTGGCCATCAGCAATCGCTTTGCAGGCTGCAGCCTTAATAGACTCAGGGGTATCGAAATCAGGTTCGCCAGCACCCAGACCAATGATATCATGACCGGCAGCACGTAGTTCAGCAGCACGGCTGGTGACGGCCAGGGTTGGAGATGGTTTGACCATCTGTACACGTTGGGAAGGACAAGCGTTCACAATGTTATCCATTTATCGTTTTAAAAGACGGAAAGTAGTCACAGACTTTTGAATAAGTCCAGGCATCATACACAAACAGTGCCAACAGAATAAACCTCCTTTTCACAAACAGGAATGACTTTTTATGGGGCGTACTTTTCGTGTTAACTCCTGCTTTAAGCCCAATGGCGACCAGCCAGCAGCCATTGCACAACTAACGAATGGTGTTAATGCAGGACTTTCGTATCAAACATTGCTGGGTGTCACTGGCTCTGGCAAAACCTTCACCGTTGCCAATGTGATTGAACAACTGCAAAGGCCCATGATTGTCATGGCGCACAATAAAACACTGGCTGCTCAGCTCTATGGGGAGTTCAAGGCATTTTTTCCGGACAATGCAGTGGAGTACTTTGTTTCCTATTATGATTATTACCAGCCGGAAGCTTATGTCCCCACCTCGGATACCTATATCGAAAAAGATGCCTCCATCAATGAGCATATTGAGCAAATGCGGCTTTCTGCCACCAAAGCACTGATGGAACGGGAAGATGCCATCATTGTGGCTACCGTATCAGCCATTTATGGACTGGGTGATCCGAAATCCTACCTGAAAATGATGTTGCATTTAGACCGGGGTGATCAGATTGAGCAACGCACCCTGTTGAGACGCCTGGCTGAACTGCAATATACCCGCAATGACACGACACTGAAACGGGCCACCTACCGTGTACGGGGGGACGTCATTGATATTTTCCCTGCAGAGTCAGAGCGGGAAGCCATTCGGCTCGATTTTTTTGACGAAGAACTCGAAAATATCAGTCTGTTTGATCCGCTGACAGGTGAAGTACTTAAACAGTTACCCCGTATCAGCATTTACCCTAAAACACACTATGTAACACCCCGGCAAACTATTCTGGACGCTGTGGAAAATATTAAGGTTGAAATGGGTGAGCGACTGCAGGTGTTGCGTGAAAATAACAAGCTCGTGGAAGCCCAGCGGCTGGAGCAGCGCACCCGCTACGATATGGAAATGATGCTTGAGCTGGGTTACTGTACCGGCATTGAGAACTATTCCCGCTATTTATCAGGCAATGCCCCCGGAGAAGCGCCACCGACCTTATTTGACTATATCCCTGATCATGCGTTACTGGTGATTGATGAATCCCATGTCACTATACCCCAGATTGGAGCCATGTACAGGGGCGACCGCTCACGCAAGGAAACACTGGTAGAGTACGGGTTCCGCCTGCCCTCAGCACTGGATAATCGCCCCATGAAGTTTGAAGAGTGGGAACGCAAAAGCCCCCAGACGATTTTTGTCACGGCGACGCCTGGAAAATACGAGCAGGAACATCAGGGACAGATGGTTGAGCAGCTGGTGCGACCTACAGGGTTGGTTGACCCTGCTGTTCATGTCAGGCCAGCGTCGACGCAGGTGGATGACCTGCTATCAGAAATTCATAAAACGGTGGAAGCCGGTGATCGTGTCCTGGCTACTGTGCTGACCAAGCGGATGGCAGAAGATCTGGCAGACTATCTCCATGAGCACCACATTAAAGTACGCTATTTGCACTCAGATATTGATACGGTGGAACGTGTGGAGATTATCCGCGACCTGCGTATTGGTGTCTTTGATGTGCTGGTGGGCATTAATTTACTGCGGGAAGGGCTGGATATGCCGGAAGTGGCGCTGGTGGCCATTTTGGACGCCGACAAGGAAGGATTCCTGCGCTCTGACCGCTCATTGATTCAAACCATTGGTCGTGCAGCGCGACATCTGAATGGTCGCGCTATTTTATACGCTGACAAGGTTACCGGCTCCATGGAACGTGCCATGGACGAGACGCAACGCCGACGGGATAAGCAGCTGGCTTATAACAAACAGCACAGTATTACCCCTGTTGGAGTCAAGAAATCCGTGCCTGATATTCTTGAGGGGGCTTTAACACCTGGCAAAAAGCCGGGTGTAAGGCAGCAAAAAACGACCACAGCCTCAGAGATTGTTAGTAGACCTGTACCCCTGGGTTCTGATGACATTGCAAAACAGATAAAAATACTGGAAACAAAAATGATGAAACATGCTCAGGAGCTGGAGTTTGAAGCCGCAGCGCAGGTACGGGATGAAATCAGCGTATTGCGGGACGAGTTAATAAAACGCGGATAGCCAACCAGGACTGGAGAGCTTATGGCTTTTTTATTAATACCAATAGCCTTTACTAACGACCGTAATGAGCATGAGAAGCTGTACGCCAGAACAAGGTGAATAACCAGTAAAGCCTGCTACTGCCAGGCGTTTCAACGCAGGGCTGGCGTTCAGATCATCGAAAGCGCGTAAGACCCTGCCGAAAAAGAGGATGTCGCAACAGTCTGATTCCCATGCTCTGTGTGACCTGAAGCCCTTGTCTTTAGAGAGGTATACACGCCCACACAGAGCATGGTAGCCAGGTTTTTGGGATTTTGCGACACCCCCGGAATCAGCTGGGAGCGGAGGTCAAGCATCATTGATATATTCCATCAGGGTCTGAAGAAGCTGCTGGTCGCGGTGCTGGTTTTTGTAAATATCAGCAATTGGCATCTCGGCGGGGGGCTGCAATATATTAGGGGTTAAAACAATCAGCACGCCTTTGGCGTCCATGGACCTGGGTTCTCTGGGACCTTCTTTGGCAACGGTGTGATATATCTCAGCAGCACTTTTCAGAAGTGCCTGCTGATAGGAGGAACAAATGCGCAATACCTCACTGGCAAATTGTTGACACTGCTCAGGTTGGTTCCTGTCTATTTTGCGGTATAAATCCTGGACTTGATGGTAGCGATCTTCAGAGAAAATAGTCTGTGACTTTAAGTGATCTTTATAAAATCGCGAAAAATCGTGGATTTTTATGCTTTCAGGGTTTGCTAAAAGTCGCTGATAAGGGCGTGGGCTGGGCTCCAGCCTCATTACACCCTCACTTTCCCTGATTGTCGATTTAATGCGTTGGGCTGCCTGCCAGAAATATTGTTTGTTCAGAAAAGGTTTGAGGGCTTCCACGACAGCTTTTGATGCTCTGGTTTCTGTCTTCGGAACACTTTGATAAAGTGTCGTCAGCTCAGCTTGTGAGAGCAGCTTACATGCCTGCGCCAAAAACGACAAATGTTTTTGTTTAATCTCTTTCTCTTTTTTTTCCACAATCTTCATACAGCACCGCATAAGATGCTTTTGTGGTAAAACGCCTTTTTTGGGGTGCGTATAGGCTTTTCTAAGTGCGTTATAATCCTCTGGCGCCATACCCTTCTGCATAAACAGCAACAGGCCATCAATCGTTTGAAGTGCATCGGGCAGTGCTTTTTCTTCAGGTTGGGACAGTGCTTTTTCTTCAGGCTGGGACAGTGCTTTTTCTTCAGGCTGGGACAGTGCTTTTTCTTCAGGCTGGGACAGTGCTTTTTCTTCAGGCTGGGACAGTGCTTTTTCTTCAGGCTGGGACAGTGCTTTTTCTTCAGGCTGGGACAGTGCTTCTTTGTTGGGGAATGAGCTATCCTCCGGCGATTTTATCCGTTGTCTTCTAACAAGGGCAGAAGGTGTGGGGTGATTTTTTGGCGATTTCAGGTTTCTTTTGTATTTGGCAGCCGAGTTACTCAGTACCTCTGTTGGTGGAACAGGTATTTCCTGGCTGGGTTGGGACAGTGCTTTTTCTTCAGGTTGGGACAGTGCTTCTTTGTTGGGGAATGAGCTATCCTCCGGCGACTTTATCCGTTGTCTTTTAGCAAGGGCAGAAGGTATGGGGTGGTTTTTTGGCGATTTCAGGTTTCTTTTGTATTTGGCAACCGAGTTACTCAGTACCTCTGTTGGTGGAACAGGTATTTCCTGGCTGGCATCCAAAGGGGATTCTGGGTGGCTCTCATCAGGTAACGAAGAGGTATTAATAAGGGATGACATTACAGTTGATGCATAGGGTTTGCGGTGGGCAAGGGATTTGTCTGGAGCAGTTGCATCATCAGACCGTGTTGGAGGCAACGGCAATTTCTGTGCAGTGTCGAATTCTGCGGCCTTTCGAGTGCGAAAGCTGCCACAGGCTTTGTTAAAGGCTTTTAGCCTTTTCAGGCGGGTATCAGGGTATGTATCCAGATAGTTGTAGTAAGTTTGTTTGAAAGCCTGAATGCGCTCGCCAAGTGGCAATGACATGGTATCCTTCCCATAGAGATTCATAGTTAAGCATGTATTTTGTTCATCGTATACTAGCGGAGAGAAATGCGCAAAATCCGACCATACAGGGTAAGATGATGATAGCAGCAGGTCAGACAGGTGGTTTGAGCTCTAGCGATATTGAGTAAAAGATGAGGTTGTTAAATTGACATCCTCCTCGCCCTGAAGGCTATCTCTTAGTCACATCTCCACACCTTTTGTCATGCGGTAGGTGTGGAGACGATCTTGCAACTTTGCCCACCCTTCCCAAATGACCAACCATCCGGGTATGCCGGTGCGTTTTGAGTCACACCAGCCACCTACTTTTGCAATGGTATGGAGAAGCCAGGTCAATGTTGGCTCTTCTTTAGGCAACGACTTTCCTTCGTAGTAAGTAAGCCACAGCACTTTCCACTCTTCTTTACTTACAACACGGCTAGCCGGCGTTTTCTCGTTCCAGGCTTTATCGTCTTTGTGTCTTCTGTCATAAGGGAGCATCAAGGCCTCCCTGATCTGTAACAGCCTGACGGCGACGAACATGAGTATTACAGCTAAACGAAGCACATTGCCTGCACAAAGAAGCCGCAAACGTTCAACACCCGCCCCGGTTTTCCAGGCTTTGTGGAACTCTTCTATACGCCAGCGCAGCTCATAAAACCGTAATACCATACGGCAATCATCAAATGTATCAACCGGTTCAGATGTCAATAAAATCCAACGCAAACACTCCTTTGTGTCGTTGTTGAACTCTTCGGCAATAAGAATATTCACAGTGACTGGTTCCAATCGACCACCGAGCCTTTGAGGTGATTGAATGGTCACTGTCTTCCTTTTTACTTGTAGCATTACTGATCGTGCTTTGCGTCCTCCACGTTGAGGAACGTCCACTACATAAGTTCCAAGAGCAGCTTCCTGGCTCACTGCATAAAAAAGAAGCCTGTCATCATCGACCAAAACCCGATTCTGCGTCGCCCTGACAACAAACCTTTGGCAATGAAGCTGCTTGTACCGGATATATTCAAAAACATCCGCTTCACGATCGCAAACACTGATAGTCTTTCCCATCTGGAGACCCAGCCTGGACTCAATATTTTCTGATGAACGCTGCCATTTAAAGCTTTCTTTTTCTTCGTAAGGCCGCTGCTTGCGTTCATGTCTTTTGCCACGCTCCTCAATATCCCTGATCCAGCGTTGCTGATCAATTAAGCCAACCGTCCGCTCAGTATCAGCGTCAATCAGCATCACTGTATGCGCCCAAATCCCTTTAGACCGGCTTTTCTCTGGTTCACCTATATCACCCAGCTCTGACCTGACGGAATGTGAATAGCTAAGAGCGGTACTGTCTTCAATGGCTAATAGAAGGTGAGAATCTTCTGCCGCAAGGGCTGCTGACTGGAAACCAGCCTCAGCAATGGCTTCAGGCTTGACGGCCTCATTTTCAATAAGCCGGTAAGCCCCTTCAACAGCGGCAAGATGACCGCTACAAGCACTGGCCATGGATGAACCAGTATTTGCAGAAAGGCTTGCAGCGACACGGACTAATCGCTTTGTACGACGTTTATCTCCCAACTGTGCATCCCCAAAAATGCTTTCAGCCCATTGCTGAGGTGGTAGTGGCATCATGATCTTGGTTTACCATAGAGAAGGATAAACCAAGATTAGGAGATGTGACTAAGAGATAGCCCTGAAGGACGAGGATTCCTAATCGTCACCAATCAGGTTTCTGTTTCACAGTTCATTGCTCAGGGGATAGCTTGGTTATCGCGTAAATTCCCGCTGTAGGGGTTTTTACGGTGATGAGCCAACTCATACCCCCCAAGTCTCACATGAACTCCGCAGACTTAACATCCCACTAGCCCAGTGGTAGGTCTACAAAGACACGAAAGAAGTTACCAGATGGGCTTGCTATACGCAAGCCTAGCTTACATCCCCTCACTAAAAGTAAGGGGCCTTACGCTCGTTTGGTAAAATGCTCCTCCTGCAAACAGACTGACAGTGTTAAACGGCAGGGTTTAAACAGTAAAGGCGTTCAGCGTTATTGTGTGAAAACACACAATCCCACCAAAACCTTTATGCTGGAGTATCCCTGCAAAGCCTGCGAACCCGGTGTTATGGTGGCAGTGAAAGAGTTCTGCTATTACTAAACTGTTGAAGTATCATCTGATTATGCCGGTATAGCACAACGCCCGGTTTTATTTCGCAATCAGCAAAGCCGTGCATCAGAGCAGAAGACACTGGCAAAGCGTATTACGGAAAAATTTCTGAAGGATTGCGAAAAGCGGGATAAGCTGAGTAAAAAACTATTCCGGAGTGAAGTCGATGCAATAGCAACTTTTAGACAATGGCAGAAAACTTTGGTTTATTGTGAGGCTGGGGCAGAGTTCATCATAAAACCCTGCTTCAAAAGCAAAGACCACCCTGCCGATGGCGCAGAAACCGACTATTTAGAATATTATGTATCCGGTCATTGCTTTGTTACTGTGCAAGCTCATCAAAAGGCTGAAGCATTCCCCGGCTGTTTTTTACTGACGACCAACGACAAGGACACGAGCCAGCCGGATACTACTGAACTGAACTACTGAAGACGTATAAATCACAGCAGCAGGAAGAAAGAGGCTTCCGCTTGCTGAAAAGCCCTGAGTTTTTGGTGTCGTCTTTATATCTCAGGAAACCGGAACGCATTGAAGCACGGCTAATGGTGATAACTTTGTGCCTGATGGTCTATGCTGCTATACAGCACCGTATTCGTCATGAGCTGAGAAGGCAAAAGAACCTTTGAGGACATCAAAAAAAGCTGCCCGGAATCCAACGGGCCCATGGGTATTAGCCTGCTTTAAGGGTATTCATGTATTGACTGTCAACCGAACGGAAAAGCACGTCGTAGACCTTACAGATAGCAGTCGGCGACTGGCTTTATTTCAGGTCTAAAGTACCAGAAAATTTATTCCTGATTCGGGTGGTGAATGCCCCTGAATCCCTCAGTTAAAATCACCACCTCCACTGAAAACCTTACGCAAGTCAACTTATAACCGACATTCACCACCCCACCTGACATTTTCCTGATTTCTGCTATTTATCAGATAAGAAAATATCAGGAAACCGACTTATGCCTCCTGTTCAATACCGCAGTCAGATCATGGATCACCTCGGATTGGTGGCTGGAATGTGCAAAGAGTTGAAAATCGCCGAGCATATCGACCGGCGAGCACCAAAAGTATCCGATGACTGGCACATATCCCATGGTGAAGCCGTTGTTGGCATGATTATCAATGGCTTAGGCTTTACTGGACGATCCCTGCATATGTTTCCCCAGTTCTTTGCCAACAAACCCCTCGACAAGCTGATCAGGCCTGGTATCGAACCGGAGCACATAAACGACAAAGCACTGGGCAGGACACTGGATGAACTCTTTGAGCTGGATGTCAGTAAAGTCTATTTCGAGCTGGCTATCAAGGTGGTGAAACATCTCAAGCTGCCTTGCGAGGCGTTAAACCTTGATGGCACCAGCTTTCACGTTGACGGTCGCTACAACAGCGACAGCGAAGAGAGTGACGAAGACCTCAACTGTATCCGGCTTTGCCAAGGCTATAGCCGTGACCATCGCCCGGACTTGAATCAGGCCATTTTGCTCCTGATGACCGAAAACCGGGCAGGCATTCCCCTGTTTATGGCGGCTGCCAGTGGCAATGTGACTGACAAGACCAGTTTTAAACAGGTGGTTTCAGAGCACTTGAAGAGTTTCAAGGCGGCACTGGAATCCCGGTACTTTGTCGGCGATGCGGCACTATACGTGGGGGAGACTATTCAAGAACTCGACCAGCAGGGTCAGCTATTTATTTCCCGTGTTCCGCTCAGTATCAGTGCTGCCAAAGGGCTGGTGCAGAGTGTGCCCTTACACGCCATGGGGGCTGTTGAGGGATTTGAGCATTATGAAGCTGTAGAGGTGTCGTCTGATTACGCAGAGGTCAGGCAACGCTGGGCGTTGTTTCGGAACAAACAGAGCCAGGAAACAGAGCAGAAGGCGCTGACAAGGCGCATGCAGAAAAAGTCCCTGAAGGAATTCGAAAAACTGGAAAAGCTAGGTAAAAAGGCCTTTCGGTGTGAAGCTGACGCCATGGAAGCCTTCAGACAATGGCAGAAGCAATCCGAACTCTGTCAGGCTGAACCCATGGTTATCAGTAAGCCTTGTTACAAAGGTAAAGGTCGTCCCGCTAACGGCGCAGAACCTGATCACCTTGAGTATTACGTAACAGGTTGCTGCTCGGTTGCAGTGCAGACTCGCCGGGATGCGGAAGCTTCGCTGGGCTGCTTTGTACTGGCCACCAACGATACAAATACAGACCGGCTAGGCACGGCTGAACTGCTAAGGACGTATAAATCACAACAGCAGGTCGAGAGGGGATTCCGCTTCCTGAAAAGTCCTGATTTCCTGGTGTCGTCGCTGTATTTGAAAAAACCAGAGCGCATTGAAGCTCTGTTAATGGTGATGACTCTCTGTCTGATGGTCTATGCTGCTATCCAACATCGAATCCGCTATGAGCTGAAGAGGCAGAGCCGAACATTTCCGGACATGAAGAAAAAGCCGGTTCAGAACCCAACGGGCAGATGGGTTTTCTATTGTTTTGAGGGTATTCATGTTTGGACTATCAACGGGACGGAAAAACACGTGGTTGGCATTTCAGAAAGTCAGTCGATCATCATTTTTATTTTAGGCCCTACGTACCAATCAATTTATTCCTGATTGAGGTGGTGAATGACGGTTATAACTATTGACTACAGTCACCTGAAAGGGGTGATATAAAAAGGCGCATGCACCACTGATGCAAGGTAAAGAAGCAGTTTATGAAATTCAACTGCGGAATGTAGGATGACGGGTATTATGCGTTGTCTCCGGCGGGATAGCCACTACTCTCCTGCCTGATAGTGACTGTTCTCCTGCCTGAACGTAAATGTCACAGGTCATCCAGTGGCCAGTCATCGAGCCAGGGGGAGTCTCTTAGCAGAAGCTCTTCAACACTGGGTTCTGGCGCCAGACCGGGTATTGGCGCCAGACCGGGTATTGGTTTTAAAGCTTGAATGTTCTCAGCATAGGAAAAAGATTCGCCTGAGCTTTGGGAAACCGTTGTTGTTTGTAAAGGGCACAGTTGAGCGGTCGTTGTGCTAGTCCCTGTATTTGTCGTTGTCGTTTCAATAACAGTGACGCTGCCAGTGGGAGAAGTTATCCGCGATACCTTGGTGACTGTACCCGTGACTGACGACGGTGAGACGTGAGTGACACAACTGACCGTGCCACCGTCGACTTTCTGTGTACTAATGACGGGTTGCTGCAAGGAGTGGCCAGGGTGGACTGAATTCATGTGACACCTAAGACTTAACATGCTGTCACAGGTAAAGTCAGAACAAAAAGAACAGTGGATACTTGCATCATCACTATTATGCTTGCTTTTCAGGTGCTTATCGACACCTTGCTTATGGGCAAAAAATAAACCACATAAGTGGCATTTAAACGAGCGCTCTTTTTGGTGAACAGTTTTGATATGTCTGGCGAGGTTATCATTTCGTGAAAACCTCCTCTGGCAGAGTTGACATTTATAGGGCATTTTCTCGGGATGGGTTGTTCGCTTGTGTTCATTTAACAAAGATTTAAGGTAAAAGTTTTTGCCGCACTCGTTGCAGACATAGCTTGTATCTCTTGGCATACAGACCTCCTATTTTGCAAAACACTTGCAAAACACTTGCAAAACAACGTTTTGGGAATAGGCACAAAGGTAAGCATCGGTATAAGCCATAAAGGCAGCTTCTCGAAGGTAACCCGCAACAGAAAGGGCCTCCTGCTGCGGGTAAGAGCATCTTGTCACTGATTACAGCCTTGCATACTCCCTGTTCAGGTACCGGATAATATCCTTAGACTCAAACAGGTACCTGTCAGTATTTGGGTCTTCCAGATAAGGAACCTGCACGTTCCCATGCCTGGCAAAGAACGCACTACGCTTGGTATCAGGTAAAGGTGTGTACCGACCTGAATTTACGCGGAAGTTTGCCGGTCCCATATCGGACCATTGCTGCTTACCGATATTGATCAGCAAATAGGGTAGCTCAAGCTCTGATAGCAACTCCCTGACAGGGCGTGAATAGGGGCTGGACTCAAAACTGTAAAGACGGAGAAGTTCGGCAGCAGGCTTGCCAGCCTTTTTCCTGTTCCCTGCATTCAGTCGCACCGTACTGGCCAGGCTGGAAGTCGTCAGATTCATCAAGCTGGGTTTGAGCTTGGCGGGCACGTTTTTACCGGCATAGTGATAAAAGAGGTATTGGAGTATTTGTCCTGTTGTACTGAAAGCTTTTTGTGTATTAGGATCCAGCAGGTAAGGCGTTCGACCCGTAGGGACATCGTTGATAAATCGTATACTGCCGAGGGGACAGGGACGAATTTCCACATCCAGGTTCAATTCGGTCAAGGCTTCCCGAACAAGACGAGCGCGAGGGCATGCCTCTTTGTCGTATAAAATAAGGGGTAATCCGGGGAGCACAGTGACTTTACTGCCGTTGGTGCCAGCCCAAAATCGCACTGAAGAAGAAAGTATGGATGTCATAAGCGTTATCATAAGAAGATTATAGACTCCTTTATGCATTCCTTTAAGTAGGAAAAATGGTACTTCGTTAACCTTTTTCAGAGCAATGGACACACCCCGAAAGTGGTCGTCGTTGGTGACCGCCTTCGGTTTTTTGAAGCTATGAAGCTATAAGGGAAGCTATAAGGGAAGCTATAAGGGAAGCTATAAGGGAAGCTATAAGGCAGCATCATTCGTCATTGCCTATGCTTAGACGAAAGATGTTTTTTAAAAATCACCTTCCCGTGATGGTTTGTTTTACGATAAATTCACTGACGTAATGGACAATCTGATGGAAAAACAAAAACCACCACGCTCTCTCACTTCCCTGCCACACTTGCCCATTGCTGACAGATAAACCTTGCACTATTGCTATCAAGGTCTAAATTTCTTTATGTCTGTCAACAAGGTGTTAGGCGTTATCCCGAATATATCATAATCTCCAGGTCTCAATGAATCCATAGACATGTTGGTGAAATACACGGGTTAATTCACTACTCCTCCCTGAAAATTATTGCCTGTTATCGCCTTAATTCCAATACACCAGGGAACTGTAACATTCTGATGCCCTGGCCTATGCTTCCGAGGCAGTGTATGAACAAAAAAGAGTTAGTTGAACGAATTGCCAAGTTAACCGGACTTAATAACAGCAAAGCTGAGATTGTCGTCAATGCATTTATCACAAATACCCAGGAAACACTCGCTAAAGGAGACAACTTACAACTGATTGGCTTTGGTACTTTCTCTGTTGCCGACAGAGCAGCAAGGAAAGGTCGAAACCCACAAACTGGTGAGGAAATCCATATACCTGCCTGTAAGCAGCCCCAGTTCAGGCCTGGTAATAAACTGAAAGATGCAGTAAAACTCAGGAATGATTGACTAGTGTCGTTAATTATATGCCAGGCACATCCCTGTGTCAGCCTCGTCTTTCTGATTTTCAGTGTGCTGGTTGACGTATATTTAACAGCTCAAGGCGAGGCTTTTCGGGTGAGTGTACACGTTCGGCTCAAAATTCCAGGCTCTGTTTCACCTACCTGAGAATGTCAATGCGGAACAACAGGGAGCAGGGTTCAGTTGCGCGAAAATACGCAGGTCTTGCAAAAATGGATACGTCTGTATCGACAACGGGCTTTGCGCAAGCAACTTTTCCTGTCACTCATCCACAAGATCTAAGCCATTGCTTTCATAACATTCAAAATAGCACGCTTTTTCTTCACATTCATAATAGATAAGCTTCGAATAATTTCCTGATCCACATCATCGTCATTGATACTGTCCGATGCCAGGGAAAGAAACTGATTGCCCCGTCCTGTTGCCAGCCATTCAAAAGACACATCCAACACTTCTGCCATTTTTCGTAAATTTCCAAGGCTTGGGCTGCTCATATCCGTTTCCCACTGTGCCAGGGCACTCCGAGATACGCCAATAAGACCAGCAAGCGCTTGTTGTGATAACTTTTTATCTTTGCGGGAACGCAAGATACGCATTGTTAGGTTCATTCGCCTTTCCCATGCTGCTCTGTAAGGAACCTGCATCACTACAGAGGGGTCGTTGACTTTTCTTATCGGCATAAAACAGCAATTATTAATTTTTCAGCCATTACCATTTTTTCAGGCTTCTTCTGTCTTTCAGGGAGCTAGCCTGACAACATCACCATTAGTCCATCAATGGTGGCCTTTAGTGGCCTTTCCTCGTTGCCTGATGTTATGAAGACACGCCAAAAAGCCTGAATAAACAGGCCAGTTCTCCTGTAAGACAGTTCTGTGAAAACAAGATAAGAACGCAGCAAAGGGCAGCCCCCCTTCCATTTTGCTGACGCGAACGGTTCGCCACTCGTCACCCGCTTCACCTCTCGCGGACTCTCCCACCCCATGACAAATCATTTTATCTCCGAAGTCCCAATCCACAAGCAGGTTGTCTCAATGCCTTGATATCCATAATGAGCCTTTTTATCTGCTGCCATCTTAATTATTTCTAAAGACTATCTAAAATCACTTTTTATCTCTTTTGCTGCTATCTTTTATAGAAACGTTATGAGTGCATTGAACTATGACACACCTATCAGGGATACATTTACTCTGCCTTGCCATCATCAGTCTGTTTATTGGTCATTACATAACAAATAAAGTTCATATTCTAAAGCAATGTCACATTCCTTCGCCCGTGACCGGTGGACTCCTCCTCAGTCTTGGGCTAACTGGCATCACCGAGCTTTATGGCACACAGTTCCACTATGACTTACAACTGCGGGACATACTATTGCTGGGTTTTTTCAGCACCATCGGTTTATCGGCCCGATTTCGTTTATTAATCAGTGGGGGCAAAACCATCGCTGCATTAATGGTTGTTGCCATTATTTTTCTGATCGTACAAAACACCGCCGGGGTACTCACTGCCATGACAATGGGAGAAAACCCCATCTATGGATTGCTTGCGGGCACTATCACCTTTGCAGGTGGGCATGGAACAGCCATTACCTGGGGCAATTTTCTGGAACAACAGGGCTACCAGGGCGTCATGGAGTTTGGTCTGGTGGCAGCTACCCTGGGATTGATACTGGGTGGCCTTCTGGGCGGGCCTGTGGCAAGAAAATTGATCTCAACGTATCAATTGTCAGATGCTCCCCACTGTCCAAAGCAACGTCAAACAGAAGAAGAAAAAAACACATACACCCGTTTCAAACTGCGCAGTGAACGCCTTTTACCGGCTATATTTCTTATCTCGAGCTGTATCGTTCTGGGACATGGCGCTCAAAGCCTGCTCAAATCCTATAACATTGTTTTACCTGATTTTGTCCCGGTATTATTTACAGGCATCATCATCACCAACCTTTCTGATATGTTTAAAACCAGGCTTTACCATGATGAGCTGAGTGCCCTTGGTGATATTTGCCTTAAATTGTTTATTACCATGAGTTTGATGACCATAAAACTGCAATACCTTTCCAGTGTTGCTGGTGTACTGGCAGGCATAACTATTGTACAGGTTATCGTAATTACACTGTTTGCCTGGTTCATTGTATTCCGCTTTGCCGGTAAAGACTACGACAGCAGTGTAATAACCGCGGGTTTCATTGGCATGGGACTGGGAGCCACTCCTGTGGGAATGGCTAATATGAATACGTTAACCCATCGCTATGGCCCATCACCCAAAGCGTTTCTTGTCATTCCTCTGATTGGCTCTTTTTTTATAGATATCGCCAACGCCATTATTCTGAAAGGTTTTTTAGAACTACCGATCTTTACTGGGTAAATAGATAGCCTGCTCATTATACCCGGCTAAATTCAAGGTGCTGATGTTGGCATCTGAAAATTATCATTGATTCTACCGGCTAATGAGGCACCTGTTTCCAGTTTTCCGGTAATAGTAGCCTGAATTAATAGTCCCTGTGTTTATTTCACAGTAAATTGGCACTGTTCGCTAGTGTATTTTTTCCCACTCCATCCACAATAAGCAAACTCACCATTTTTAGTGGGAATCCACGCTGTCTGGCTGGTTGGTTTCATAATCAGTTGCGAGGCTACAGGTGAATATTGCACCAGGACAATAAGACCCTCATCCGGTAAATATTTTGAACCATGAAGAGTGTAGGCACATGCCGTATGAAATTGGAATTTCTGAAAATCAGGATCATCAAGGTGTTTATACCCAAGTGAATTCAAGATGCAGGATTCAGTATCTGAAAATTGTCATTAATCCTGCTCACTAACGAAGCACCTATTTCTGGTAGCGTAACATACAGAAAATGACGTATATTTTTCCGGAAATCCTTCGGTTTTGCAAAGTATTGATTATTTCGAGCGTACTCATTCATTACCTTCCATAACCGCTCAATTGGGTTCAGGTTTGGGCTGTAGGGCGGAAGGTAATGCAGTTTTATACCCAGCTTTTCAGCCTCATCAACGACTTCCTTCGAATAGTGATAACCTGCTCCATCCAGCACCATGTGAATGACACTCTTTGATGTATAAGCGGACTTAACTTTTCTGAAGAATTCAATGATAGCCAGCCCGTTAACCGTCTCGAATTGATCAAAAATAGCAGCAGACAAGTTGTTCAATTCTATCGCACCGACGATGTTCATTCGGTTGCGACTGCCCGTCGTATTGATGACTTTATCAACACCTTTGCGTATCCAACCCGAGGTGATTTTGGTGGCTTGCGTTGGGTGAACTGCATCCATGAAAAGCACAACCTCACTCTCAGGCAGTGAGGCTTTCAACTCTTCGTAGTGCTCAATAAACTCTGCCTGCTTATTGGCATCCACCTTGTGCGGTACACCTTTTGGTTTTTTGTAGGTGAAGCCTTTTTGGTGCAACCACTTGTTGAGGCCTGACACGGTGTATTTGACAGCCCAGCGTTCAAAAATATACGACACAATTTCGTAGACATGGGCGTAAGTATGCTCTGAAATATGCACAATTAGCTGCTCACTTTGCTCGTCATTAAGATGACTCTCACTGCCACCGTTTTCAGGTTTCAGTTTGTCCTTTTTCAGGTAGTCATCAATGTGCCGGGCAATGGAAAATTCACTTTTTCTCAATGCTTGAGCAATGGCGGTTATTGACCAGCCTTCAGATCTCAGTAATACGGCTTTAATACGGTCACACTCCCGAGCATCCCGCGACGTTTTGTGTTGGGACTCCAAGGTTGATTTTTGCTGAGGTGTGAGCATAAATTTTGGCATCCGTTGAGATTGCTAAAAAAATGCAGAAAAATCAAGCATCTTCAACGGTCACGAGTATAAGTTGAATCGATGCCCAGGTAAACTGATACGGACCATATGCCTCTGCCTCAATTTTTTCTTCCTGACTAACAGGATCCACCGATGACAACGTTCCATCACCATAAGGAACCGACATCGTGATTTTTTGATCGACAGCCGTACTTTGCAGGCTTTGCATGAAGACGTCGTTGGATGGACATGTGAACGCAAAGGCATGACTCGTAGACAAACTGAAAATAACAGCAGTGAAACCAATAATATTTTTCATGATAATTCCTCTCTTACTGACAATGTAGTTTGACTTTTCATAGGCCTATGTTGTCTATGTTGTCTATGTTGTCTATTTTCAATCACTTCAAGAAATCTGTGCCGCCAGCGGAAAGATGTTTTCAGATCAATATTGCAAGACTTTGCAGCGCTTCTTAGCGTTTGCGATTCGAGCATACCTATGAGGTAAGAGTCTCATTTTTCGGGATGACGCAGGCCAGATAACGGTATTGGTAAACGCGCTAAATGTACTATTGCTGCCAGAACAGCTATAGTGTTGTCGTCCCTTCCTTTTACCCCAGCGTTTGATATTGCCATCATTATGGCAGTAGGGGCAGAAAGGGTGCTCAGCAAATTGTTTTTCTATCTGCTCCTCAAGATTAAGGGACTCAACAGAAATAGAGCTGCCGGTACTTAACATCTAGCCGCCTGACTCTGGGGTGGCAAAGAAGAGATCTGTCTGGAGCAAGGCTTCATCAAGAGTCTGTTTTTGTGACTTGGTTAATGTCGAAATAGCATTAATAAAGCTCTGGAATAAATCAGGTCGCATAACAAAACCTCCAGACGAGAAAGCTAAGAAAATTATAGTCCTAATCAACCACCAACGGTAACTTACAACGGTAACTTACAACGGTAACTTAGCCGATAGAATACATGTTCTGATTTTTCGTTATTCATTAAACAAACAGGACATTCCTTTGGGCAGAATCAACTCTGGTATTGTGGTGAGGTGAATTGATCCTTCTGACCTGTACACTATTGAAAAATGTCATTGTTGTTAACGTATGAGTGGCAATTTGCAGGCTTTTTACTGCTGGCGGCGGCAATAAACCTGCCGGTTGCAATAAAGCGACTGACTGCCGCAAAAGACTTTTGTCAGGCTTTCCTCATCACCCCCCGCTTCGCACCCAGTAGAGGATCATTTGAACAATCAACAAAACAAAAACCAGCACCATTGCTACTCGTGACAACGTTGACTGCTTCGCTGCATTCATGGGTTTGCCAAAGCGCTCTGCCAACGATATCACAATCATCAACGCCACCAGCAATCCCAATAAAATAATCAGCAGCTTCATCGTTTTATAACCCTCTGAAAAGTTAGGTATCTGCCTGATAGCTCTGTCATACTCTAAAGCTTTTAACAGCCAGACACTTTAATACCATGCACAAACAGATTATCAATCGCCCTGTAGCACTTGAACAGTGCCAGTTTTCACCCGGTATCTCTCCACTGATGGCTCGTATTTACAGTGCCAGGGGCGTCTATAATGATGATGCCCTTAACAAACAGCTAAGCAACCTGTTTGACTACCACCCACTCAAAGATATTGACACTGCAGCCAGACTGTTAGCAAATAGCATTATGCAAAAGCAGCATATTCTGATTGTAGGTGACTTTGACTGTGACGGTGCCACCAGCAGTGCACTCGGCATACTGGCATTACGGGCCATGGGCGCACAGGTAGACTACCTTGTCCCTAACCGTTTTGAGTACGGCTATGGCCTCACACCCGCAATCGTCCATGCTGCCGATAAGTACCAACCGGATATTCTGGTCACGGTGGATAATGGCATTTCCAGCATTGAAGGTGTCAAAGCTGCCAAAGCCAAAGGGTTAACAGTTATTATTACTGACCACCACCTCGCAGGTCAGACCTTACCTGATGCCGATGCTATCGTTAACCCTAACCAGCCTGAGTGCCCTTTTCCTGCCAAAAACACTGCCGGAGTAGGCATTATTTTTTATGTCATGTGTGCTTTACGGGCGGAATTGAAAACACGCGGCTGGTTTGATAACCGCCCCTTACCCAATATGGCCCATTATCTTGACCTTGTTGCCCTCGGTACGGTGGCTGATGTCGTCAGTCTGGATCAAAACAACCGCATTCTGGTGTTTCAGGGGTTAGCCCGTATTCGTGCCGGTCACTGTCGCCCTGGCATCAAAGCACTGATTGATATCGCACGGCGAGATATTACACAATTAAACGCCTCTGACCTGGGCTTTGCTGTCGGGCCAAGACTCAATGCTGCTGGTCGACTGGATGATATGAGCACCGGGATTGAACTGCTCCTTACCGAGTCTGTTAACCAGGCCCGAACACTGGCTGCTGAACTCGATAGCCTGAATGAAGAGCGCAAAGCCATAGAGGCCAGCATGCAGCGCGAGGCCATGTTGGCGTTAGAGCACCTGCAGTTTAACGACAATCCAGCCCTCCCCTGGGGACTGTGTCTGTACAAGGATGACTGGCATCAGGGGGTAATAGGCATTCTGGCTGCTCGCATTAAAGACCGCCTGAACCGTCCGGTCATTGCCTTTGCGAAAGGTGATAATGATGAACTCAAAGGCTCTGCACGCTCCATTCCCGGACTGCATATGCGAGATGCCCTCGACAGTATTGCAACAGAAAATCCGGGACTGATCAGCAAGTTTGGCGGCCATGCCATGGCGGCAGGATTATCGTTAAAGCAGCCAGACCTTCCCCGCTTTAAAACAGCTTTTGACAATAAAGTGCATGAGTTGATTAATGAAGCCGACCTTAACGCGGAAATCCATACCGACGGAGCACTGTCAGCAGAAGAAATTACCTTGGAAACCGCACAATGTATTCGGGAGGGAGGTCCCTGGGGACAACATTTTCCGGAGCCTGTCTTTCAGGGACAGTTTCAGGTTACCCAGCAAAAACTGGTGGGAAAGAAACATTTAAAAATGGTACTGCAAATACCCAATCAACACATTTGGCTTGATGCCATTGCTTTTAATATTGATATTACCCAATGGCCCAATCCTTCAGTAACAGCAATAGAGGCGGTCTACAAGCTGGATATTAATGAATTCCAGGGGCAACAAAATTTGCAGTTAATGGTGGATTATCTCCACCCCATAACCCGTTAAAAAACGTTTCTGACCAACGATTATTGAAGCCAGAGAGCAACACGTCAACCGTTATTTAATCACTTTAGCCAGACCGAGTAGCTGAGAGCTGATATCCAGACCAGAAGCCCTGACGGATGTCAGGTTCACCGTAAAGCGAATACGTCCGCCCCGCTCCCTGAGTTGTACCATTCCCTCTTCTCTGGCAAATCCTGAACGGTCACTGACAGACAACACTGGTCGATCCCCCAGCACTTTTGTGATATCGCCAGTGGTAATATCTGCAGAGCTACCAATAAAGAGCAAATCACAGGTTGTCACAGTGCCCGACAACGTATTGATTTGTTCGACACTGATGGCCATGCCTTTGGACTTTTTACCCTCAGTGGTTTTCAACGCATCATACAAAGCATTATCACCAAGAACACATAAACCCAGCTGTTTATCAGCCTGTTTTTCCTCTGACCAGTGAACAAACCGAGTCAACTTAAAGACAATGGCGGCTTTTACCTTACTGCTGGCGCTTGATGCCAGAGTCGGTGATATTCCTCCTGCGAAACCTGTGATAACCAGTGCTGCATGAAGGAACAGGGTAAAGGTGATTGTTTTCATACCGGCCTCCATTCCTTAAAATTCCCAACGCAGTTGCACATAAGCGGAACGTTCAACTTCTGTCTGCGTTTGCCCCGTAAATACCTCATAAAACTGCAATTGCCGATGATGCAGCAGATTCTGTCCCACCAGCGAGACTTCCAGCCCTGGTTTCAGCGCTTTCCCTATCCGCACATCCAAATTGGTATTGGCTTTAATATTATTCACATCATAATGAGGATCTAAACGCAACTTGCTCATGTATTTAAGCCAGAGGTTTAACGTCCAGTCATCAGGTAATTGCATAGAGGAGAACAGGTTAGCTGTATGCCTGGCAGCTATACCTTCAACAATCGCTTCATTGCGTCGACCATAATCATCTTTTCTCTGACTATCGGCATCCACATTTATATAAGAGTAATTAAGGCGTAATCGCCACCCGTCTTTTACCTGCCAGTCTGCGGCAATTTCCACGCCATGGGTAAAGACTTTGAGAGTGTTTCCTAAAATGGTTGGAAAAACGACCGGACCACTGCCCCCAAGTAATGCAGGTGTATTAGATGGGTCAAAGCAAAACTCGTCTGGAACACCAGTAATACCGGCAGGAGGCACCTGGGAAGGAAAAATAAAACCTTCCTGGCAAATTCCCGAAAACTGGTAACTGGTTACATCTTTATAGACGTTCAGATAACCCGCTATATCAACACTGAAATCCGGTGTTACCTGCCTCCTGAAACCGAGATCAAACGCAGTGAGCTTTTCAGATACCAGATCAGGATTGCCACTCAAGGCAAACATCGTGTGGTTATCAACCCCGCCTTCATTTAGCAGCCCCATATAACTGATATTGGTAATGCCCAGGCTGGTTTCAGACAATGCCGGTGTTTTTACTGCTCTCGATACTGCCCCCCAGACCGTTGTTTCCCTGTTTGGTGTCCAGGAAAAACGCGCATTAGGCTGAAACTCCTTGCCTGTGGTTTCATTATGCTGCATCCGGGCACTTAGGGTAAATTCCAGCGTCGGAGTATAACGGAAAGAATCCTGAACAAAAAGACTCCACAGTTTTTCATTAAATTTATTGTCTTTCAAGGTGATGTAATGACTGTTACGCGGGTCAAGGTTATACCAGTCTATCCGGTAATTACCGCCCCAGACCAGGGTATGATCATCCCACCACGAAAAACTGTGTTGAAATTCAATATCCCAGGTATTCCGCTTCTCATTCAGCCGCACATCATCATTCTGGTAATATTCACCATAGCTTTTCACCATCACCTCACCGTCGTCCAACGACCGGGTGAATTTTGCCAGAATATTCCCCCCACGTTGTGCACGATCTAAACGATTAATCGTGTTAAAGCTATGCTGATCAGGGTCATAGACATAATACGGTGGCCTGGTTGAGCCTTCATAGATATCCGACTGCAGGGTAAAGTCATCCCGGTCTGATATATAGCGGTCAAACCGGAACCCCGCCTGGTGCATAAACCACTGATCATCAGCATCACTGCCATCTTTGTTCTTTTGTGCGTTCCGGTCAAATCCCTGGGCATAAATCCGGTAGAACGTATCATCGCTGAGTTCACCACCGTACCGCACCGCACCTGCTGTTTTTTCTTCTGTGCCAACGCTGCCCCGCAGAAGTCCACCCTGCGTATCTTCCGTGTGTCTGGTCATAATATTAATAACACCGTTCACCGCATTGGACCCCCATAGGGCAGCCCCCGGCCCCCGAATCACCTCAATCCGGTCAATGTCATCCATCATGACATTCTGCACATCCCAGTTCACTCCTGAAAACAGGGGTGTATAAACGGTGCGGCCATCAATCAGCACCAGCAGTTTATTGGCAAAAACGTAGTTAAAACCGCGGGCACTGAGAGACCAGGTGCTGCCATTGAGTTTGGCGACCTGCATACCAGGGACCATACGCAGTGCTTCTGGAATGGAAGTGATTCCCAGGTTCCTGATGTCATCCTGGGTAATGGTATAGATTGCTGCTGCTGCATCAAACTGGCGCTGAACCCGCCGGGAAACAGACGTCACCTGAAGTACCATCAGCTCCTGCAAACTATAATCCAGTAAATCAACCGTCGATCCCAGATTATCATCAGCATGAGCTGTGCCCCATAAAAAAGCACTGAACACAACAGTCGACATGGCAGGCAAGCGTTTTCCTGTTGGCAATATCCTTATTTTCATAGCAAGTCGTTCACCCGATTGTAGCAACTAGAACAGGCTATCGACCGCTAGTGGTTATTCTCTATGTTTTTCTTTTCCGGCAAATGCACGCACTCTCAACCAAAACCCATGGGGCGCTTTTCTGATACACCAGAAAAAAATTTATAAAAGATAACGATTAGAATTTCATTGTGGCACTGACTTTTACATTTCTTCCGATGCCAGGGACCGCCTCACTTAAATAGGATTTGTACTGTCGGTCAAAAATATTTTCAGCAAATAGCTGCAACCTGAGTCCTTTGACCTGTGCAGGTTCCCAGTCCCAAAACAAGCTGTTGACCATATAGCTGGATGAATATTTGTACAACGTATAAAAGGGCGCCTTGGGATCAAGATCTTCTGCGGTCTCTTCCATCTTGTGGGCATACTTTGCCTGCCAGCCAACACGCATATTGTATTCATACAGCTTGTAGCCGACACTCATGTTCACTTCCGGTGGTGGCACTTCATTGACCGGCACGTCAGGGCCATTGGGATCACGGGGGGTGCCCTTGTACTTGCTGGTCATCCATGTCAGATTCAGGGAGCTGAAGATACGGGACGTATCGTAATACAGTTCAGCTTCTATACCGTTAATGGTGTACCCCTTTTGATTAATGCGAAATGTTTGTTTCTTCGGATCATCGATTGAATACTCACCAAGCCGTATGTGAATATTCTCTTTCACCCGGGTATCAAATACTGAAGCACGTACCTGTAAACGATCCTGGTCACTAAGCAGGTCATTGAAATGAGCGGTTACCCCGGCCCGTGCCGCAAACACTTTTTCCGGTACCAGGTTTCGACTACTTGCTGAGGCTTTTGATCTCCAACTCTGTACGGCATAGAGTTCTCTAACCGTGGGAGCTCTCATACTGTAAGAGTAATCAGCAAAGAAAGCGGTATTCGGTGTCCACTGAAAAAAGGCACTGATTTTAGGTGAAAGCCCTCTGTACACTTTATCACTGTAATCATGACCTGCCTCAGGGTCATTATAGATTGGCGCGACATTCTCTACCCCTTCATTTAACACATGGTCGTAACGCAACGAGGGGGTAATGGTCAACTTTCCGAAGCTGATAGCATCGTCCACAAATGCAGACAGTGCCGTTTGCGTACCTGAGGGCATATACCAGGGCTGAAACAGACCATCGTTATAGTCTGGCTTACCTTTTTTGCTTAAATCCACCATCAACGCTTCCTGCTTTTGCTGAAGATACTGCACACCATAAGTAATATCGTGAGAGAAAACGTCAGTATCCACAAACTGATTGTTGGTCAACTCTGCAAAATAGTTTTTATAGGTAGTCCAGCTCTCATTGCCCATATTAGAACCTGAGTATTTACTGGCATTTTCAGGTCGGGTGTCGTGCTGTTTGGTTTCTGTGTACGAAAACGTCAAATCAGTATTCAACCAGTCCAGTGTCGGGCTGGTATATTGGTGTTTAAAGATGGTATTACTATCACGAGTATCGCGCCATACCGTCCGACGGTAGAGATTCCCATCGGAAAATTCGGATGGATCAAACAACCCCCCTTTAGCTGCCCAGGGCACACGACTGCCGTCCGTGCCATTAATCTGGGTTAAACTGACTTTATGACCATTGTCAAAATCATAGCCCAGCTTGACCATGCCGGATAAAAAGTTCATGCCTGAATAATTAAAGGTATCACCATTGCCATCGGTTAAATTACCGGAACGACGCCTGGTAATATTCACCAGAATATCAAACGGACTGTTTTCTCCCACAGCATACCCTGTGCCTGAGTACAGTTCAGTATTATTATTGGTTTGAAACCCGGCTTTCACCGTAGCACCGATGGTTTGACCGGCCTCCAGCAGATCTTTGGCATCTTTTGTTTCCATATTGACCACACCGCCAAAACCACCATTGCCATTTCTGCTGGAATGGGGTCCTTTTTCTACTTCTACCGCTTTTAATAATTCCGGCTCAAGGAATAAGGAACCCTGTTGGTATTTACGGAATTTTTTGGGTGCACCATCGAGCATCAGCTGAACATGCTCAGTATTTAAACTGCCAAAACCCTGAATATTAATGGTTTGCCCACCCACTCGCGGGCTGCCTTCTACAGAAGCACCGGGCAATGCATCCAGCAATGTCTGGACTGTCGTCGCCTGGCGAATAGAAATCTGGTCCTGATCCAATGTGGATGCCCCCACATTGGTTGCATCTGTTTTTTCTGCAATCACTGAAATGGTTTGCAAGGTAACCGCATCTTCTGAAGGCGCTTTTTTAGAGTCGGTTGAGTTTGTCAGCGCAGAGCCACCGGCAATAGCACTCTGTATCCCTATGCACAGTAAAGCCACAGTAATGGAATTGATTTTCACATTATGGTCCAGTTAAGTCATCGTTCAGCAGACTCAATGTATCAATGTAAAGGTATTCAGTGGTAATCAGGGTATAAAAATCAGAAGTCGTTTTATTTATTACAAAAAAAACATCCACTGTCGTATCATTAGAAATGAAACAACGTACTACTATAAAAATATTGCAGCAATAGCGCTGAACGATGAGATGGTAATAATAATCAATAATGTTTACCAAGAATAAAAAAAATGTTGTTTTTTGTAAATGGTGCATCCGCGTAATGTCATCAATAGTTATACGTAGTTTTTTTGTACATTCCTGACTAAACATCATCTCAAAACCGGATACTCTACCGAATTAATTGATGGCCTTGAGATATGCCGGAAGGCGGGGGAAGGGGGGGAGGGGGCGAGGGCCACTCCTGTAATAATTCTTATTTTTAAGTGAGAACGATCTGATCATGGTTGCCAGATACACTATGAGTCCCGAGCTGAGCGGGATATCATTCCCTGATCCACTGAGGTTTGCCTTTGCTGGCAAGAAGTCAATCCAGCCTCACAGCAGTGGCACCATTGCGGTTCCTGCAGAGCAGATTGTCATAATTTCAACGGATGAATTCAGAAACTCATGCCCTGTTAAATAGCAGCAAAAGCAGCAAACTACAAAACAAAGCACAGAGGATTGCTGCTAATCATAGTGTACCCTTTAAGCATTAGCATATGCTGTAACGGGTTAGCTATTAGCCTGACATGTGCCAGGTCATTTTCAGCCGCTGTTTGTGGAATAACAGGCCCATGTTTGTCTTTCTCTGTCAGTAAAATGGAGTCAGGGCAGAGTTGAGCAAGGGTATGCAGTATTGAAAGAAAAGCAGTCGTGTATTTTTCAGACTGTTTACAGGTAAGTACTATCCGGGTTGTATAAAATGCGGTTGTACGGGCGGCATCAAGGATAGAGCTAATTTGTTCTTCAAGCCGTTGGCGAGAGGATGTAATTTAATTTGTGTAAACGCTTGTCGTTAATACTCCAAAGAGGAGCATAACTATGAGCGTTGAAATCAATGAAAAATTGCTTGGCCAGGTGGTTGGGCAAATCAAAAATCAGGATGACCTTGCCGATCTTAGCCGCCAGCTGATCAAAGCGGCTGTTGAGCGTGTTATGGCCGTCGAGCTGGAAGAGCACCTTGGTTATGCCAAACACTCTACCGATGGGCATAACACGGGAAACAGTCGCAACGGTTCCAGCAAAAAGACCATCAAAGGTGACTTTGGTGAGCTGGAAATCAATACGCCCCGAGACCGTAATGGCGAATTTGAACCTCAGCTCATTACCAAAGGGTCGACACGAATCAACAAGCTTGATCAGCAAATTCTGTCCCTCTACTCACGAGGAATGACCACCCGTGATATTGCTGATACGCTTGAGGAAATGTATGGTGCTGACATCTCGCCAACCCTCATATCCAAGGTCACTGATGCTGTTCTTGATGAAGTAAAAGCCTGGCAGAACAGACCCCTGGAAAGCCTGTATCCAGTACTCTATCTTGATGGCATTGTGGTCAAGGTTCACAAAGATAAGCGGGTTATCAAGAAAACTGTTTTTGTCGCTCTGGGCGTTAATTTGGAAGGCCAGAAGGAGCTTTTAGGTCTTTGGCTTGCAGAAACAGAAGGCGCTACATTTTGGCTGTCGGTGTTAACAGAGCTTCAGAACCGAGGTGTTGAGGATGTGTTTATTGCCTGCGTGGATGGACTGTCAGGCTTTCCTGAAGCCATCAACACGGCTTTCCCAAAGGCTCAGGTGCAGCTTTGCATTGTCCACCAGGTAAGGAACTCTCTGAAATACGTGTCCTACAAGGAACGCAAAGCAGTCGCTAATGACCTGAAGAGGATATATCAGTCAGCAACCACTGAAGAAGCAGAAAGGGAGCTGAGCGCCTTTGAAGGCACGTGGGGAGAGAAGTTTCCTTCCATAGGCAAGTCATGGCGTAAAAACTGGGATAACCTGATTACCCTTTTTGACTATCCTAAGGAGGTCAGGAAGGCTATTTACACGACGAATGCTATAGAGTCGCTGAACAGCGTCATCCGAAAAGCTATAAAAAACCGGAAAATATTCCCAACGGATGATGCCGTTCTGAAGGTTATTTTCCTGGCGACAGAAAAGGCGTCGGCTAGATGGACTATGCCAATAAGAGACTGGAAGTCAGCCATGAACCGGTTTGAAATCATGTTTCCAGACCGGATCAAGGTGTAAACAAGTAATGGCGTTTACACAGAATTATTTACAGGCTCAGATAATTGATGAAAACGTGCTTCCTTTGCTAATAATTGTTGAAGCCAAGGTTAAGCCTCGCTCAAGAATAGAGCCAACATTCATATCAAAGGTAGTACTTGTAGCTGTCCCACTAATCCAGACAAACCCCTTCATTAATGCAGTTGAAAGCTCTTCAGCACCTTCAATCAACCACCAAAAGAACCCTACAAACATTATCATTTTTACAAGTTCTACAACGAACTCTTGCAAGTCGGCATTTCTCAAAACCATCAAACCCGCAGACCAAGCATAACTAATTGTAGCTAGCGTGATTAAAAGCCATTTAGAGAATGATTCTATTGGGTCAAACCATGTTCTTGATACGGTTTTTATTTCTCTTTGAAGGCTGTTAATTATATTTCCGTCTGCTAATAATTCAGGACTCACAAACACAAAGGCAATAAAAAAAGCAGTTAAACTTATATTTTTCATTTTTTTATTCTCTTGAATGAGTAACGACAACTATCTGTTACTCATAGATATAAAAAGAGGATGTTTAGAATAAGTCCTCAGCAGTAATTGATTTAACCTTTTCAGGATCGTACTGGTGAGCTGGCTCTTTTGCTTTATCCATTATTTCCTGTTCTTTTTCATGATCAGATTTCCATATTGCAGCCGCCCCACCAATAGCTGTCACTACAGCAAGAATCGCCACTAAAATTTTAATTTGTCCAATTTCCATCTTATTTCGCCCCCTCTAAAAGAGATCGTCTGCCGTTATAGAACTTATGTTATCTGGGTTATAGCTATGCGGCTGCCTTGCTCTTTGCATAATGGCATCTTCTTCAGCTTGTTTTTCAACCCTTCCGCCAGCGTCAGCAGCCTGCATCTGCATTTGAGCCATAGTGAGTTGTCTGAGTTTCATTAACTGTTCAGATTGCAGTGCCGCTATTGAAGCACCAGCCTGTAAAACCTGAGTCTGGCCAACTGCACTACCAATTTGTTGTTCAATCGCTTTCAGCGCTGATGCTTCAGTTGAAAATTGTTGTGCCTGTAGGCCAGCAGCCTGAAGAGCACCCCTTATGCTGTCATGGTTTGATTCAGCCCACTCTCTGTAGCGTGTACTGTACGCCTCATGATTATCTGATGTTTTACTACCAAGATTTTCATAATAAGAAAAATCTCTATGTTGGCGCTCATAATCTTCAGCGAGAGTGCCAGAGCTATAAGCAACGGCCCGACCTTGAGCAACAATACTGGCCAATTTCTGCAAATCTCCCAAGGCTTGCTGTTGTATTTGCTGAGGGAGCCTTGAAACACTCTTTAGCATTGTCTGGTATTGCTGGATATTTGTTGCCAGGTTTTTAGCTTCCTGAGCAGCGCTTATTGCGAGCTGAACATTATTCAATATTTGTGTAAATTCAGTAGCGCATTGTGGGCAGCCACCGGCTTTAGCACTTGGAGTCTGGAACAAAAAAACTGTTAGAACCAAGCAGCCTAAAGCCGCTTCTATCTTGCTAAAGATGCTCATAGGAAACCTTCCTTTCTTCCAACCACTTGTAGGGCCAATCCTTGCCATGCTCAGCCTCAAGCATTCTGATTCTGGCCAGATTATCTTTACTGCCAGCCGCCACAAATGACAAAGCAACTGGGCCTAACGACAGCTCGATCCGCCGACGACCTTCGCCACGTACAAAGTATTCTCTTTTCCTAGTCAGGTGCTTGATAGTCAAAACTTCAGCCGCATTGCATCCCATAGCCTTATAAAGCGCTATATTATCTTCGCTATCAGCTTCAGGATTGGCTAAAAATATCTTGCTAGGGCAGCTTTCTGACAACACATCAAGGATACCTGAGTTAGCAGCATCACTAATTGATTGAGTCGCCAGGATCACAGCGCAGTTAGCCTTTCTCAAAACCTTTAGCCATTCTCTGATTTTTGCCCGGAATACATCATTACCCAGCATCAACCAGGCTTCATCAAGAATTAACAGGCATGGCCGGCCTTTCATGCGACGCTCAAGCACATGAAAGAGATAGAGCAAAACAGGCAAACTGATACGCTGATCCCTATTCATTAATTGCTCGATCTCAAAGCAGGCAAAGCGCCCGACATTCAAACCATCCTCTACAGCATCCAACAGCTCGCCATAAGCACCAGATACCGTGTAGGTTTCCAGAGCATCTTTTAACGCTCTATCCTGTATTTCTACCTGCAAGCTGGTTAGGGTTTTTTCCATACCCCCATCACGGACAGCTACTAGCGCCCGTTGCACAGTATTTCTCTGCTCAGGAGTCAGTGTTAGTCCTTGTAACTCCAAAAGAGTACATACCCAATCATTTGCCCAACCAATCTCACCGGGTTCATTTAAACTTGATAATGGAGCAAAACACAGATTTGATTCTTTTGAATCACCAGCAATATTAAAATGAGATTCTTTACCCGCACATGCTCTTACTAATGGTTCCAAGGACATGCCTTTATCGAACGCAAACACCTTCATGTTTTCATATCGAAACGACTGAGCAGCAATAAACGCCAATAAAACGCTTTTTCCCGAACCTGTTGGCCCCATTATCAAGGTATGGCCAAGGTCATCTATATGTAGGTTAAATCTGAATGGTGTGCTTCCCTGAGTATCTGCATGGAAAAGAGAAGGACTGTTTTCAGGGTACATCGGGCAAGGAGCTTGCTCAGAACCCGCCCAGATCGACGAAAGCGGCAGCATATCAGCCAAGTGCATGGTGTGAAGCATTGGCCGTCTGATGTTTGGGGCCGAATGACCAGGCAAACTACCTAACCATGCCTCAACAGTATTAACCGTTTCTATTCTGGCGTTAAAACCAAGGCTGTTTACCAGTTTTTTTATCTCTCTTGCAGCCTTATCAAGATATTCTCTTGATTCATCCATGAGCACCACTGTACTGGTGTAATAGCCGTATTTTATTAGCCCAGAACTGGCCTCTGAAAGCGCTTCATCGGCTTCATTGACCATTTGTAGAGCGTCTTGGTCAACAGTCCCTTTTGCTGTCTGTTCGCTATGAAAAACTTGATCCCAAAAACCTCTAACTTTTTGTTGCCATTTACGGCAGTAAGCCTTCAGGCCAGCCATAGCATCAACAGTATCCTGAAAGATAAAGCGAGTATTCCAACGGTATTTAATCGGCACTTGATCCAGTGCGGCCAAAATACCGGGATAGCTTTCTTGTGGGAACCCATCAATAGCAACGATCTGGATGAATTTATCTTCCAGTTTTGGGACGATACCAGACCAGAACTCATGTCCACCTATAACAGCATCAAGATACATAGGGCATGGAGGTAAATTAATAGGGTGAGGCAAACCAGTTAGTGAGTAATGAAGGTACTGTAATAGCGTTTCTTCAATATGCTCTCGACCATCTTCATCAACCGTCTTAACACCCATCATTCTGGTTAGCTCGATGGAGTCTGATAGTCCATCTTCAATATCCTGAAGAGCATTCTTAAACTGCCGTAGTATTTGATTACCTGTATTTTTCTTTGCTTTGTTTTTGGCGTTACTGGTGTTGCTATCTTCAAAAAACAGGTCAACCACTTTAGATTGATTTGCTTTTTCAGGTAAAAAGGTAACGATCAAAGCATAAGCGCTTTCATAGTGCCGCCCCTTCGCCATGAAGTGTGCTCTTCTTTCTGCTTCAATCAAGCCAGTTACAGGATCAGGAAAAGCGCTTCTATTTGCGTCAGGGTAAACACTGGCTTCGACTCTTATAGCATCTTGGTGGATCATCCACTCAGACCCCAGCTTGGCCAGAGCTGCATTTATCTTGGCAGATATATGGTTACGTTCAGCAGCGGTTACTATCGCTAAATCTTGGCCTCGATAGTACCAACCCGCCATTAAACTGCCGTCTTTATTGAGTACTACACCATCATCAATAACAGCAGCCCAATTAAGCAGATCAGGCAGCGCCTTGGCTGTTGATCGGTGTTGTTTCAGGGCATACATATTATTGCTATCTCCTGCTATGCTTTGCACCCGGCGCAAAAGCTGTAGCATGGGCCGGATAATATTGTTTGTATTTGATGTGCTTTAAATAAACTTTTGAAAGAACGGGATCTTTTTTGCCCATCTTTCTGAGAGCACCGATACCTACAGACCAAATAGCAATACCGAGTCCAACCGCCGCCCATGTTTTTACAACCAATACCAACGTGATAGCAATCAACCCAGAAAACAAAACTAACTCACGTTCACAGCCTGCAATAGAATCAGGGCGATTTAACGCCCCATGTATCCGAATAGTTCTTAACTCGTCTGCCATGACGGTTAGCCCACCAAAGCCGACGCACTACCAAACAACTGAGTCAGAACAGAGGCCGCAGACACCAGCAAAGAGATAACCAGCACCAGCATTACGATCCGCCGGGTAAATTCTCCTAGCTCGCCGCCAAAGATCAGCATACCGCCAGCAACAGAAACACCCAGCAGAGAGATAACCATTGCTACAGGGCCAGTAATGGATTTCATTACTTTTTCAAGTGGTGATTCCCAGGGCATATTTGCAGCAGTGGAAGCAAACGCAGGCTCTACCGAAAACAAAATCATTACTGAAAATAACGCCAAATAAGAAAATGAGTTTAAATTAAGCAGCTTCATGGCTTGTAAGTTCCTTTATGGTTTTTGTTTTATGTGCTTTTACGTCTAAACGTCCTTTTACATCCAGAATTTCTTTAATCGTGCGTCCCCCTTTGCATTTCTGGATAGCAATTACTAAATCAACCGCCTCATGAATTAACGAACTGACCCCGGCAATATTGCCAGCTTCAGAAACCAACTGTTCTATTCGCACCAAGCCAGCAGCAGCACCATTGGCGTGTACCGTGGCAACCCCTCCCGGATGACCTGTATTCCATGCTTTTAGCAAAGATAAAGCCTCAGCCCCTCGCACCTCACCAACCAAAATACGATCAGGCCGCAAGCGCATAGTCGCCCTCAGCAACTTGAGCATATCAACCTCTTGGCTTGTTCTAAGCTGTACGGCATTCTCAGCAGAACACTGTATTTCTCTCGTATCCTCGATAATTACCAGGCGATCATTGGCATGGGTATCAGTAACACACTTGATAATTGCATTTGTCAGCGTTGTTTTGCCTGATCCGGTTCCGCCTACAACCAAAATATTCATTCTGCTTGCTACAGCTTGCTGAATCATTTGCTTTTGATGGGAAGACATCACCCCTTGCTCAACATATTCATCTAATGTGAAAACAACACTGGCAGCTTTACGGATGGTGAATGTGGGCCTAGCAACAACAGGAGGCAATAAACCCTCAAAACGACTGCCGTCTATCGGTAGCTCGCCTTCGAGAACAGGTTTTTCCCTTGAAACTTCTGTACCGAGAGAGTCAGCTATAGTATTCATCAATGACTCAGCATTGATTGCTGTCATATTACCAACCCGCTTCATTTCTTCACCAAGCCTTTCAACCCAGAGAGAACCATCAGGATTTAATAATATTTCAAATACGCTTTTATCTTCTAAAGCATCAAGAATTAAATTACCTAATTCGCTTTTTAACTTGCGCTGTAATCGCTGTTGTTTTTCATCCATTTATCTTATTTTTTATCGTGTCCATACACTTAATACAATACCATTATATCGGTAGTATAAAAAGCATTTTTTTAGAAATTATCACGTATCAGAAGAACCGCTAAACTCACTTCGAGCGCCTTAGCTATTCTTTCAGCATTATCCATACTGATATTATTTCTGCCATTCTCAACCGCTGATAAGTAGTTGTAACTTAAACCTGTTTTATCCCTCAACAGTTCAAGTGTCATTTTTTTTAACACCCTGTATTTTTTCATTTGAGCAGCAAAAATAGCTCTGGACTTCAGATCACTCATTCCGATACCTCTCCCTTTTTATACTTTTTATGTCCGTTTTTATAATCAGCTTTCAGTAATT
>CBDDPF010000009.1:0-64625 GCA_965232215.1 Endozoicomonadaceae bacterium | reverse complement strand
TACAAGAGTACAAGAGCAGAAAACCATTCTCGGCAAACTGGCTGTTACGTCAATGGTGGCGATGACTTAAGACGCAATGCCTGAAATACCAGAAACTGTTCAGGAAAAGAAATGACTATAAAAGTCAATGGATTGTAAACTTACCCCGGTCAGCAATCTATGAACAAGTATAAACCTGAATGCCTGCCCCTCGCTGATAATTGTCTTTGTTAATTGGTTCAGACTGATGAGAATACGCCATGGCAAAAACATGATCAACCTTTGATCAGCAGGCACTCTGATAACACTGTATAATCCGGTGTTTTTGTTATTACCTTATGCCTGCAGAAGCCCTGTTTTCCAAATTTTCATCCCTCACTGACAAGGGAGGCCCTAAGAAGTCCACACATATATTGTCATATTGTCAGAGGCTATTTTTATGTCAGTTTGCGCTACCCTTTGCGGTACTGACGACTGGAGCAGTATTCGCCTGTTAGCAGAGCATAAAGAAGCATTCCCGTAGCCATTATCATATTCAATCTGAATTCCGCAGTTGAATGTCATAAATTGCTTCTTTACCTTGCGGCAGTCAGGCTTTCAGCAGAGGCAGTGATTTCAACTGAGGAATTTAGATTCAACCGTATTTTTGCATCACTTGATCCGGAAGCGTTTCATAAGATCTTCATCCGGTGGATACGAGATGTTCCTTCTGGTCTGAGCCTTTCTGACAGTGGGGTAGTTGCTCTTGATGGGAAAACCGTTAAAGGCTCAGCATGGAATAAAGGTAAGGACGCTACATATCAATGGCAATGACTTATCAAGAGTTTTATCGTCGTATAGTCGTTTTTATTTCCGAGCAAGCCTTGATTTATCAGGGGTCAGAGTCTTAAGTCAGTGCCATTGGTATACACTCCCATTCAGAGCATGGGAGCGAGGTGGTCGGGATTTTGCGACACCCTCGCCCGAAAGGAGAACTGAGCCTCGTTACTCCACCTTTGGTTCCGGTAAAACCGGCGGTGTACTGTCCACATAAGTCAGGAAGCTCTTCCAGATTTCATGGGTTCTTTGCCTGGTTAACCGGGATTGGCAGGAAAGATGCTTAAAGCCACGAACAGATCCGTTACGCCATTGGGTATACACAGCATCACAATGGGAAGACAGATAAGCCTGCCAGTCCTTTTGAGCAATCTTGATAGCATTAATCAATTCCGGGTCGTCAGCATTGTGCTCAAAGCTTGTTTTCAGATACTTATCCATTTCAACTTGAGCAGACTGTGATTCAATAGCAGCACACTGGTTGATCTCAAGGGTGTTCATTGGGTTATTGCAATCAATAATCACCTTATCTTCAGCAGAGGCGGCAAACGACAAACTCGCCAGGACGATGATTAGACACTTTTTCATCTTCATCATTTTCTCCGAAAGTCCATAACGGGGTAATAACCGATGGTTGAAGTTTACCAAACGCGGGAATGATGGGGGAGGTTTGATGACGGTGGGATTAGTCAGTGAAGAAGACAACGCAGGATTTAACCTATGGGATAAGACAGTGCCATTGACTGATTATGATTTTCTGCAATAGTGGGTTGTACTGTCGTTTATCAAACGGGTCTGCGGCTTTGTCCGGGGAGTGTTTGACAGGTTGAAGGAAAGTTAACAGAGCCGTTGACGGTTTGGTTCTTAATGGGTTCCGGGGAGCTGGCACGCATTCGGTTTTTGCGACTATTGTAGCGGTATGTGTTCCAAATTGTTCGTGGCCAATAATTTCATTGAGCATATCGCCCCAGGCACCATCTGCCAGCTCTAGGTTCAAGAAACCCTTTACTGTATTGTAGCCCACTGCCTCGGGAGCCTTATTTACCAAATACTCGCCCACAACCTGCCCAATTTCTTCAGGTTTCTTACGGGCAACCTTGGTGAATGGAAAGGTCACAAGTGTATAGGTACCCGTAAAGTCTTTACGGGTGGCCTGAAGTTTCAGGTGTTTATCTTCAGCCTCAACAGCCAGCTCGCTCTTCAGCGCATCTTTAATATGGGCCAGCAGGGTAGTTATTGGGCATAAAGAGCGAGCGGTTTTCTTCTTGCACCGTTACAGCCTCATAACGGCCAAAATACGGGTGGTTGTTATCCAGGCTAGCCGTTTTCAGGGCACCAATACCGAGGCTGGCACCCCGGGTGCCTGCAGAAATCTCGGAAGGGACTTGCAGTAATTTAACTTTTCTCATATTACAAAATTCTTTGAATTTTGTGCCTGCCTATTTTCAATATTTGAATAATGAAGAGCTACCAAGACCTTATTGGACAGACGTTTGATTTTCCTACCCAAGAATTCAGACTGGAAAACAACGAGCTCCTTTTTAACAATGTACCCTTGCGCGAGCTAATTGCCCAGTATGGTACTCCTTTGAAACTTACATACCTGCCTAAGATTAGCCAAAACATACAAAAGGCTAAATCCTTGTTTAATAAGGCCATAGAAGCACAAAATTATGGTGCTGAGTACTTGTATGCTTACTGCACCAAGGCCTCACACTTCCGTTTTGTGCTAGATGAAGTGCTCAAAAACAATGTACACCTGGAAACGTCCAGTGGTTATGACATTGCCATTGTTCGTAACCTTCACCAACGGGGTAAAATCTCTAAAGAAACCCTAGTGATATGCAATGGGTATAAAATGCCCCGATACACAGAAGGCATTACTGATTTGCTGAACGAGGGCTTTGAAAACTGCATTCCTGTGTTGGATAATTTGGAGGAGTTAGCGGTATATAACAAAGCCGTGACGGTTCCTTTTCAGGTGGGCATACGGGTGGCAGCCGATGAAGAACCAAACTTTGGCTTTTATACCAGCCGCCTTGGTGTGCGCTATGGTGATGTTATGCGCTACTATACAGAGCAAATTGAGCCTGACAGCCAGGTGACGTTAAAAATGCTCCATTTCTTTATTAATACAGGCATTAAAGACACCTCTTACTATTGGAGCGAGCTAAGCCGTTTCATGGCCAAATACTGTGAACTGCGCAAGGTATGCCCAACGCTTGACACCATAGACATTGGCGGTGGTTTTCCTATTAAGTACAACGTACATTTTGAGTACGATTATGAGTACATGATAAACGAGATAGTACGCACCATTAAATGGTATTGCGAAAAAAATGACGTGCCTGTACCCCATATAGTCACAGAATTCGGCAGCTATACTGTTGGTGAAAGTGGTGCTACCTTATATGGTGTAGCAGGTACCAAGCTCCAAAACGACAAGGAGCTTTGGTATATGATTGATGGTTCTTTTATTACCCAGCTGCCAGATATCTGGGGAGTAAACCAAAAGTACATTATGCTGGCCATTAACCATTGGGACCAGCCATACCATAAAGTAAAACTGGGAGGCCTTACCTGTGACAGCATGGACTACTACAATAGTGAAGCCCATGCCTATGAACTCTTTATGCCCCAGAAAGCCACACCAGAAGCGCCCTTGTACTTGGGATTCTTTCACACGGGAGCCTACCAGGAAAGCATTGGTGGGTATGGTGGCCTGCAGCATTGCCTAATACCTGCCGCCCGCCATGTTATAATAGACCACAGCGAAGACGGGTCATTAAACACTACGCTGTTTGCAGATGAGCAAAGTCAAGAAACCATGCTACAGGTACTCGGATACTAGTGCCGGAAAGCGCTGATATACATACAAGCAAAAACATGTTTTGATTCGCACCCCTTTTTTTAACAGCAGTAGCACGGATGCCATCAAAGCATACCCAGCAGATCATTTTGTCAGAGCAGGAACGTAGTGACCTGGAGCTTCTTGTTCGCCAGCGGAAAAGTGCTCAATCCATAGTGCTCAGGGCTAAAATCATATTGGCTGGTGCAGAAGGGAAAAGTCTTCTGGGGACAACAAAAGAACTCAAGTGTAACCGTGAAACCGTCACACGCTGGCGGAAGCATTGGGTTGAACGTAGTGATGAACTGCCTGTTTTGGAAAAACTAAAAGAAGCGCCTCGCCCCGGTGCAAAACCCAAGTTTACCGAAGAGCAAATTTGCCTGATTGTCGCTATGTCCTGTGACAAGCCTGAAGAGCATGGTTATCCATTCAGTCACTGGTCAGAAAGCTCGCTGGCTATGGCGGCTCAGGATAAAGGTATTGTCCCATCAATCTCACAGAGACAGGTGGGGCGTTTTTTAAAATCAGGCCGATATTCGTCCCGATAAAGTGAAGGGCTGGGTAGACACCCCAAGGGATGAAGACTTCGAAATACATAGCGCTGACGTCTGCGACACCTATCGTCAAGCTATTGAACGTGCTGAGCAGGGAATTCGTACAATATCCTTTGATGAAAAAACGGGCATGCAGGCATTAGAGCCATTGACAGGGGGAAAGCCTGTCAAGCCGGGCTATATTGAAAAACGTGAGTTTGAGTATAAGCGCCATGGAACTCAGGCCCTGCTGGCTGGGATGGATGTCGTGACAGGCAAGATCATTCCCCTTGTAAGGGATACACGGAAAGAACAGGACTTCGCCGACTGGCTTGATAATACGCTGGAAAGTGACCCTGCCGCAACGGGCTGGCATTTTGTCATGGATCGCCTTAATACCCATATGTCAGAAGCCGCAGTTAAGGCAGTAGCCAGGGTTGAGGGTACAACGGAAAAAGAGCTGGGTCTAAAAGGGAAAACCGGCATCCTCAAGAATATGAAAACACGGGCAGCCTACCTGAGTGATATATCCCACAAGATTGTGTTTCACTATACCCCGAAGCATGCATCGTGGCTAAACCAGATAGAGATATGGTTTTCTATTTTGGTGAGACGCTTTCTGAAACGAAACAGCTTTACGTCAACAGAAGATCTTAAGGTACGCCTTCATCAGTTCATGGACTTCTTCAACGAGAAAATGGCCAAGCCTTTTAAGTGGACTTACAAAGGCCGACCATTGCAAGTGTGATATTGTATGGGGATTAGCGCTTAGGGGCACTAGCCTATTTCGCGACTATTTTCGCGACTATTTTCGCGGCTATTTTCGCGACTATTTTCGCGACTACAGGTGATAAGTCATCCAGTGTAAAACAGCTTCACTAAGAATATGAAACTGTATGATCTTCCTGATAACGCCAAATACGACGAACGACTTTGTAAGCCCCACTGACCTGACGGTGTTGTCTGCCCTCCCTGCAAAACGGGCGACATTACACGTCAGGATAAAGGTGAATCACAGCCTGAGCGTCAGTGTTGTTTCTACAAATCTGCAAAAGGTGTAGCCGCAAATTCCAGGCATACAGATTCGGTATTGGCCCTGTACAGGAAAACACGAGTAATCCACCCACTCGTCGAGAACATGGGCAATGCCTGTTCCTGCTTTTCCAACCCGCTCCCCCCTTTTGATTCCATGACTTTTTGGTCATTGCCCATGGCAGGTCATGTGGAAATTCAGCAGGTATCTTTTCAGGATTGATTGAAAAGGCCTGCTCATCACCTGAATGCTTCTGTGAACAATTAACACTGTAAACCATTGGGAATTGACGGAAAATTCACTGGAAACTAACAATACGAAGATTATCAAGGCAAGCCAGGCAACAGATACGGGAAGCTGTTTCCCGAAAAACATCCACAGTCTGTTATTCCTGCGAAGGCAGCCATCCACCACGACAGATGGCCATCCTGTCGATGATGAAGGACGCGGAAATGGTTTTCATTGCTGCCTCCCTTAGACAAACTTCATACCGCAGATGCAGGGCGAAGCGTTGGACCTCTCCTGTATGTTTATCGTTTACCGCAGGGGTTTATTAGTACTTTAGTTTATTTCTTAACAATAAACAGTCAGTAAGGGTCTGTAAAAAAAAGCGCCTATTAAGGCAGAGTCCACATTTGCTGTCTACTTTCAGTAGGAGATTCGGTAGCCGCATGTTTTGCGTCGTCTGGATTCAGTGTAATGGCATAATATTTAGCTGTAAACAATTAGTCAAATGTCGTTTAAAAATACAGGATTGACTGTTTGTTGGAGACGTTAGTATGAAGAAGTTGTCTTTAGTTGCAGCCACTGCTGCCTCAGTGATTGCACCCATGGTGAGCGCCTATCAGGCTGGGGACACCATACTAAGGGCGGGAGTCGCTTATGTGGTGCCTAATAAGTTTAGTGAAACAGGATATTATGTGGCAAAAAAAGAAGGAGAGGCAGAGTTTGCTGTTATTGGAAATACGAATATAGAAAAACCGGATAATGCTACGAAATTGGGAGCAGCACTGACCTATATGGTGAGCGATCAGTTTGGCTTGGAGCTTTCCAGTGTAACACCTTACAAGCAGTCTATGAAACTTGATGGCACAATACATTCTAAAGGTACCAGACTTCCAGATTTTGATTATAGTGGCAGTTTGAAGGTTGGCTCAATTAAGGCCATGCCTATCAACCTGATTCTGCAAGCGTACCTGCTCAAGAGTGATAGCCCTTTTCAGCCTTATGTCGGTGCAGGTATTAACTACACAAATTACAGCACGAGTGATAAAGATAATCACTTGAGCAAGTTTGACGCCAGCAACACCTGGGGGGGTGTTGCCCAAATAGGTGCTGACTATAAACTGACTGAAAACCTTTTATTGAATGCAGCGGCCACTTATAATCAGTCTGCTACGGACATTAAGGTGGCGCTGAAACCGGAAACTGCGGCCGGTATTGAAGAAAAAAATGTAAGCTTGGACCCCTGGACTTTCCAGGTTGGTCTGGGCTACAAATTCTAAGCGTTGTTAACCCGTCGGTTTAAAACCCCGGTTTGCCGTGAGTCCTACCCTGTAAAGAGTAGAGAGAAGCCAGTAGCTGATTAAAGTACTGGTTCTTCTTACAGGTTGACTATAAATCGACTTAGTTACGAGGGCGATTAAGTTCTCTACAACTATTTTTATTATTGATAAGTTGCCGTTTTCCGGGCACATGGATTCTGTGTCTGCCCTGTACAGGAAAGTGCGAATACCTATCAACCCTTCGAGAATATGGAGAGTGCCAGTGCCTGCTTTTCTAACCGGTTAGCTTCTTTATTAAAAAGTAAAAGCTGGCAACAAATAAGGGATGATTACCCCTGTTATTTCCTACCCCCCCCTGAAAAAGCTGTTCTGCAAATGGAAGCACCTGTTGAATCGGGTGCCATACCGAACTTTGAAGATAGCTCACAGCGAAACCAACGGTGGCGCCAAGCCCCATACCGTGTACGACCTCAGGCTCATACACCAGCATTCTTTGAGCTGACGACAAAAGCCAGCGATTGCAAGACAGTTAAAAAACTTCCTGTTATACCAGGTGCTACTTATGTTTTTGATCGAGCCTATGCTTCTCATTCAGGGCAAAGGTGAGTAGAAGTTGAGTAGAAGGTGATTAGACGGTGAGTAAAAGGTAACTATAAGCCCCTTTGGGCAAAAACGTTATGCTGTATTTACGACGGTCAATTGATAATGACCGCCTGGATCGGTTATTAAAAAGAGAGCGCACCCAGACGGAGTGCTGAAGGGTGAATATCCCACTGTTTAATAAACTTAATCAACAAAATCCGCTTTTTGGGGTTCCGTTGATCCCCACCGCAGTGGCAGCACGACGTTCAAGATGGCTGCCTGGGGGTATTATTGGAAGGCTACCACTAAAAACAGGCGTTGTCGTCTGACTGTCAGAAAGAAATATTCAAGGATCATCTATGAAAAAGGTTGCTTTTATCGGTCTGGGTAATATGGGGTTACCCATGGCGGTGAATCTGGTATCAGGAGGCTTCGAGGTGTATGGCTATGACCTTGTGCCTGAATCCGTAAAACACTTTGTTAATGAGGGAGGAAAAACCTGTGACGACGTAAAGGAACGGGTTGGCCAGGTGGATGCGGTAATCAGTATGCTGCCGGCGGGTAAACATGTGACTGACTTGTATTTGGGAAAACAGGGGTTGCTCTCCCATATGTCTGATCATGGCATTGTTATTGACTGTAGCACCATTGAGGCTTCTGTTGCACGAGAGGTAGCAACAGAAGCCCAGAGGCACGGCATTGCATTGATTGATGCGCCCGTATCCGGTGGCATTGCCGGGGCAAAAGCCGGGTCGCTGACCTTCATGGTGGGAGGGACAGAACAACACCTGGAAAAAGCCCGCCCTTATCTTGACGCCATGGGACAAACCATTTTTCATGCCGGTGCAGCCGGGGCAGGCCAGTTGGCAAAAATCTGCAATAACATGCTACTGGCGGTATTGATGACCGGCACGTCAGAGGCTTTAAAGCTTGGGATGGATAACGGGCTTGATCCGGCAGTTCTGTCTGACATCATGAAAAAAAGTTCGGGAGGGAACTGGGTGCTTGAAAAGTACAATCCGGTTCCCGGGGTGATGCCGACAGCACCGGCCAGTCATCACTATCAGGGGGGGTTTATGACGGGGTTGATGGCAAAAGATCTTGGACTGGCCATGGGGGCGGCCGCTGCCACTAAGACGCCTGCCCCCATGGGAGCACTGGCCAGTCAGTTATACCGGCTTCATGCCACAGAGGCAGGGGAAGTGTTGGATTTTTCCAGTATTTTTACCTTTTATCACCGGTAATAATTGTACTTTAGTTTCTCTAGCTAATGTAAATAAAAAGAAAAGTTTTGTAAAAAAAAGGTCTGCTTAGGCAAAGCTTACATTTGCTGTCTACTTTGTATGGAGTGCAAATCTGGAGTCAGCAAGAGTTGTGCCATCTGGCTCCATTGTGACAGGGGTGACGATGACAGGGATGACAAAGCAATTTTTGTCTGCCCGCTGTCTGCCATTGACCGACTATTGTTTACAAACACAGAACTGACTGTTTGCTGGAGATGTAGAGTATGAAAAATAAAAAGTTGCTTTTAGCCGCGGCTACTGTAGCCTCAGTGGTTGCACCGGCGGTTAACGCCTACCAGGGGGGAGATATGATAGGCCGGGCAGGACTCGCTCTTGTTTACGGTGTCCATAAAGATTTCAGGGGTACGGCTTTTACTGAAGACGAAGACAATGGACTGAGAAATGGAATGGGAGCCTATTCCGAAATAAGTAAACCGAAAAATAATATTCATCCGGGAGTCGCATTCACCTACATGGTAAGCGACCGGTTTGGCCTTGAGCTGTCTACCTCAACACCCTACAAGCACGATTGGAACGCAACGATAACGGTTAATGAAGAAACACGTAATGCCAAAGTTGCCACAATTAGTGCTATGCCTTTCAATGTGATTTTGCAAGCTTATCTGCTTGAGGATGACAGTCCTCTTCAGCCTTATGTCGGTTTTGGCATTAACTACACATACTACAAAGCGGAAAAAAACGATTGTAATGATAGTTTAGGCGGTGAAGTGAATACCAAGAATACCTGGGGTGCCGTCGCTCAGGTGGGTGCCGATTTTAAGCTGACTGACAACCTTTTGCTCAATGCAGCGGCTACTTATAACCAGTCAGAAACCACTATAAAGTGGTCTGACGGCGATAATATGAAGTTAGAAGGCAAAAGCATGAGCCTGAGCCCCTGGATCTTCAGGGTTGGTTTGGCTTATAAGTTTAACTAACCGGGGGTAAATGATTATCCTTGTCCTCGTGGCCTGACCTGTGCCAGGAAAAAAATACCAGTGCTGATTAAAGTACTGGCTTTTTCTTTGATTTCCTTCACCACCACAGTGAATCCCCGCCTTCCCATGGATGACGCTGGCAGGGTTTTTATTGCTGCTCCCCTGAATGCTACAGCGCTGTGTCGAAATCCACTCCCCCATGGCTTATACTGCCCGCACTGCGAATGATTGCACAAATGATTGTACAAAAGGTAACAAGGTAAACAAAGTAAAAAGGTAGCCTCTTATGGGATTTTTGAGCGGAAAACGTATGTTAATTGTTGGCGTTGCCAGTAAACACTCCATTGCTGCCGGCATTGCCGAAGCCATGCACCGCGAAGGTGCTGAACTGGCCTTTACTTACCAGTCAGAGCGGCTGAAATCACGCGTAGTCAAGTTTGCCGAGAGCTGGGGTTCGTCTGAAGACCTGTGCTTCCCCTGTGATGTCACCTCTGATGAAGAGATAGAAGCCGTCTTTACTGAGCTTGGCAGGGGCTGGGATAATCTGGATGGCATTATTCACTCTGTGGGCTTTGCCCCGGGCGATCAGCTCCGTGGCGACTTCCATAAAGTTACCACCCGTGAAGGTTTCCAGATTGCGCATGATATCAGTGCCTATAGCTTTATTGGTCTGGCCAGGGCGGGTGCGGCCATGATGGAAGGCCGTAATGGTGCATTGCTGACCCTGTCTTACCTGGGCGCCGAACGTACCATGCCAAATTACAATGTGATGGGTCTGGCCAAAGCGAGTCTGGAGGCCAGCGTGCGCTATCTGGCCACCAGCATGGGACCACAGGGTATTCGGGTAAATGGTATCTCCGCCGGTCCCATTAAGACCCTGGCGGCTTCCGGTATTGCCAGCTTCCGTAAGATGCTTTCCCATAATGAAGAACGTGCACCACTGCGCCGCAACGTGTCACAACTGGAAGTGGGCAATGTGGCAGCATTCCTGTGCTCAGACTTAGCCTCTGGAATCTCCGGTGAAATCACCCATGTGGATTGTGGGTTTAATGTGACAGCAATGGGTTCACTGGATAGCGAGTAATCCCCATGGACACCCTATGGGTGAACCCTGGCAGTATTAACTGTTTTTGAGACACATGTTTTCAGGCAGGTATTGTCTAAGATAAGCCAGGCAGGCGTGAGTACCCTCCTGAGCCATGGTATCAGTAATATTGCCAAATTCCTGATGGGAAATGGCGTACACCTTATCCGCTATCTGCAAGGCAATGGCAAAGATGTTATATTCTTCCGGCAGAGGTGGAAGGTGATAGCGCTGTTCATGAAAGTGCCGAATTCGACATCCCAGTTGGTCATCGTGCTGATGACCTGTATGACCAACAGAGGTGATAATATGTTGTCCGAGAATCAGATCACGAACGTATTTATGCTCCCGATAATAAGCAATATAACGTGTCTCTATTTGTCGAATAATATCAGTCCAATGGTTAGTACTTTCCAATGCCAGTGGCTGGTCAATAATACGTTCAAAGGTCGCAAAAATTTTTCTAACCAATGCATCAAAAAGCGCATCTATCTTTGGAAAGAAGTGATAAACAGACGACGGAGGTAGTTTCGATTTTTCTGCTACCTGATAAAGGGAAAGCTCGTTGATGGCTGTGGTATTCAATAACTCACGAGCAGCGTCCATGATCACTTGACGACGTTCAATGCTTCTTGCCTGTGGCTTTCGTTGAGGCTGGCAGGTCTTGGGTTCAGTTATTATTAAGGTACTGGCTGTCATTTAAACGGCTATATCTGAGGGTCTGTCTGAGGGTAAAAATGCTGTTTTACCCGCTTTACTGGGGGTGTTCAGTGGGTCAGGGTGCCTGGTGCGCTGTAGTTGACCGGGCAGGTAAATACTGAGGTATGAACGGGCTGCAAGCCAGCCCTCCCTTGCCATTGTCGGTGTAATATTGCCATATTCCTGATGTGAGATAGCATACACCTTATCGGCAATCTGAAGCGCAGTAGCAAAAATATTATAATGCTGAGGTAAAGGGGGTAGCTGAAAAAACAGTCGATAAATCTGCTCTATCTGCTTGCCCATCTCAATGTCATGCTTATGATCAGACGTCATAATATGAGTGTGTAAATGCTGTCCGAGTATCAATGCCCGTGCCATATCATTTTGTTGATAATACTGCACCATTCGGGTTTCCAGGGTGTAACCGATGTCGCTCCATTGTTGGACTGTTTCAGTGGGTATGGGATCAGAGATGCAGGCATCAAAGGCATCAAAGGACTCTTCTGCACAGGCTTGCAGTAATAGCGCCATTTTTGGGAAAAAGTGATATAAAGAAGATGGCGGTATCTCCGCTTTACGGGCAATGTCGTATAAAGACAGGCTGGAAATGGACTGGGACGTGATTAATTCACGAGCAGCATTCATTATTTTCTGGCGTCTTTTCAGGCTTCTCGCCTGGAGGCGTCGATCGTTAAAATTGCGCATTATTGGTTTGTTTTCAAACTCTTCAGCTAGCGGGATAGTCGTTTAATTTTTCATTAATCAGCCTGTTTTTCCTGCTCAGTCCATACATATCCATTGACATGGAAGGCCAAAATACCTGACTGGATGTGCCAGCCATTATAATCAATGGGGCTGGCGTTGGTAAGGTCGTATTGATCCAGTATAACCCGCGGGTATGTGTAGCCCATTTGGCACCAAAAGCCCGTTTTCCCCAGTGAACAAATGCCCCCACGGTCAGTAGATCCCCGGTTTTTCATTGATCAGAGCAGAAGATACCGAACCGATAAATGAGAAAAAGTCACCAGCTCAGAGACTGAGCACCCATCACTGCTGGAGCCGACAGGTCATCAAGGGTAACAATGACACGGGTAGTCAATAGCGTCATATCTCGGCGAGTCAGACGTTGAGTTGTACGCTTGTCTGTCTCCGGCCAGTGATTTCATTTAACAGAGAAATAACGGCTTATATTGCAGGTACCTGTTGGGTAATACAGTGGATGTTACCGCCTCCCAGAAGAATTTCACGGGCATTAACACCAACGATTTCATAATCGGGGTACACATCCTCCAGCAAAGTCCTGGCGGCTTCGTCATAGGCCGGGTCCAGCAATGGCAAAATAATGCGTTTGTTGGTAATCAGGAAGTTGGCATAGGAGCCAGCTAATCGCTCACCTGCACAGCGCTCCATGCCCTCACAGGCATCGATACCACCGGCTTCGTCTTCACGGATGTAAAGTGGACCGGGGATGTGCATTTTGTGGATTTTCAGCTTGCGACCACGGGCGTCTGTTGTTTCGCTTAAAACCTTGTACGCTTCCTGGGAGATGGCATACTGAGGATCACTTTCTTCATTGCACCAGGACAAAATCACTTCGCCAGGACGAACCACATGAATCAGGTTGTCCACATGACCATTGGTTTCGTCGTTGTAAAGACCTCTTGGAATCCAGATGACCTTGTCAATATTGAGATAATCGCCCAGTATCTTTTCAAGCTCTTCACGGGAAAGATCCGGGTTCCGGCTTTCATGGAGAAGGCACTCCTCTGTCGTATACAAAGTCCCTTCACCATCCACGTGAATAGAGCCACCTTCCAGCACAACAGGCGCATCATAGCAGCTGTCTCGATGGATTTCACAAATTTTACCTGCCACCTGGTCATCGCGGTTCCATGGAAAATAGAGACCGTCTACGAGGCCGCCCCAGGCATTAAACTTCCAGTTAACACCACGGCGTTCGCCCTTGTCATTAACCACGTAACTCGGGCCGATATCGCGCATCCAGGAATCATCCGTTGACATTTCCACCAGGCGAATAGTGTCAGGCAGCATGTTGCGGGCATTATCATACTGGCCTGCCGAGACGGCCATAGTGACCGGGGTCGCTTCTGAGATGGCTTTTGCAACATTGACAAATACCTGCTGGGCAGGCTTGCCACCGTAACGCCAGTTATCAGAACGTTCCGGCCACGCCATCCAGATTTCAGCATGGGCATCATGTTCACCCGGCATACGAAAACCGTCTTCTCTTGGCGTGCTTTTAACGGGAATACTCATTGCTATTCATCCTTCATTTTTCAATGTCAAACTGTAGTGGCTTGCAGTCGTCTGGTTGCCCTGGCCAGAATACATTCGCCAACAATAACGGTGGCAATAATGCCCAGAGCTACGGGAGTGGAGTAGCTCCAGTCCACAGTACCGGCACCAATTTCAGGGAAAATAAACAAAGCCACTGCCTGAACAATAAACAGGAAGCAGATAGTGCTAATGGCAATCTGGAATCCCATGCCTCCGGGCACTTTATAGGGACGTTCAACGTCCGGGTTCGAAATGCGCAGTTTCAGGTAAGCCGGGAACATGAACAGGTATGGCAGCAGGAATATACAGGAAGAGAAGGCGAAAATGGACCAGAACAGTTCATCGCTTTCACCGGAACTCAAGCCATAAAGCAGGATAACGGCTGTGGATAGAATACCGGTGATAATATTGGCACCGACAGGGGTTCTGTGAACAGGGTTCTCCCTGGCGAAAACCTCTGGCAACTCACCTGCCTGGGCTGCTTCCATAGCGGCACGGCTTGCTCCCATGGTCCAGGTGGTCATGTTGGCGATAAAGGTCAGCAGAGCCAGTGAACCAATGAGGTATACCATAAACTGACCAAAAGCATTGTCTCCAAACAACGTTTGCAATGTAGAAATGATACCTGCCACCAGACCAATTTCCTCCACTGGCAGTGCCATCAGAATACCAATGGTACCAAAAACATAAAGGCAGGTAACAATCAGGGCAGAAATCAGAATGGACTTTGGGATATCACGACGAGGGTCTTTGATTTCATTGCCCATGCAGGCAATCAGCTCAAAACCCATCAGGTTAAAGATGATGACGGGAAGAAAACCAAGACCAGAATCCATGGAAGGCACCATGCTTGCGAAGGTGAAGGTATTAGCCACACCATTGCGGCTGGCATACCAGAAACCACCAATTCCCAGTACAGCGATAACCACCACCTTAAACAGTGCGCCCAGATTAGTGACCCATACACCGGCGTCCACAGAGACATTACAGACCCAGATAGTCAGCCAGGTCAGGCCGATACAGATGGCAATCTGTAACCACAGATTCATACCGGGGAAGAACATCTCGGCAAACATGCCGGCAAACATAATGTATACCGCCGGCATCCAGAGACCGACGTTTACCCAGTAAAACCAGGTTGTACGTACAGCCCATTTGAAGCCAAAAGCGCGCTTTACCCAGTCGTAAATTCCGCCTTCACCGGGGTAGGTGGTACCCAGTTCCGACGAAATCAAGCCATAAGGAATGACGAAAAGCACCAGCGTGATTATCCACCAGGTAATAGAAGAGGGGCCAATTGAAGCGCTGGCGGTAAGACCGTCCACCACCAGTACAGCACATACACTGAACAGGGTCAGACTGGATAGCCCCATTTTCCCCGTTGTTTCTGTAGTCATTTTCTCTGCTCCTATGGTTGCTCTCATCCTGAGGCAAAATGATTGGCTAACTCCCTGCTCTTGCGGTAAGGGCCGGGAGTTGCGTTTATAAAATGTAAGTCGATAAAAATCTAATAAATGGCAGGTGTTATTTAGCAGGCATGATAAATAATGGAAAAAAATCCATATTGATCTGTGTCATTAGTTCGTCAGTATTCTGGTCTGTTTATTGAACCTGATGTGTGACTTTTAATGATGCAGTCAGAAAGGCATGACCACCGTCTAAAATAGAAGTGCAACCCACTATCAGACGGTGCCGGTCATGCCTGTAGAAGAGTTTATCACCAATATCTTTTGTTTGATTGATGATTTGTACAACACTGTTGTCACCAGCCCATTACGTAGACGTGGTACTCCACCAAAACTCTCTGATAGCGAAGTCATCGCTATGGAAATTGCAGGCGAGTGGCTCGGTCACCATCACGACAAGGGCATTTACGAATACTTCAAGAAACATTGGGAACACTTGTTCCCCAACTTGTCCCACAGGACTCAGTTTGTACGCCAAGCAGCAAACCTCTGGGTTGTTAAGCAGAAACTGCATCAATATTTGGTGCGAATGCTTGGGGCGGGTAGGTCAGATATTCACTTGGTTGATGGCTTCCCCATGGATGTCTGTGTAAGAACAAGGGCTAACCGCAGTAAGGTCTACAAAGGCCAGGCAGCCTATGGATATTGTGCGTCAAAGAAGAAATCTTTTTATGGCTTTCATGGTCATTTGCTAACAGATGCACGTGGCGTTCCGGTTGATATGACAGTGACGGCTGCCAATATTGATGAGCGAGACAGCATATACGACTTGCTTGAAGGCATTAAAGGATTAATGATTGGCGACAAGGGCTATATCAGACCTGAGCTGAAGCAAGACTGTGAAAGTTTTGGTATTGATTTGCAAACGCCGCTGCGAAAAAACATGAAAGATAAACGACTGAGATCAGTTGTCAGGAAGCTGATGAATATTCGGCGACGTATAGAGACGGTCATTGGTCAATTGGCCGAGTACTTTGAGCTGGAGCGTGTGAGAAGTAGGGATGAATGGCACCTGACAAGTCGTGTAGCTCGAAAGCTGCTGGGCATCACTGTTGGAATTTACTTGAACATCCAGTCTGGGCATGAGCCTATGCAGTTTGAGGGTATGCTTTCAGCTTAAAGTCACACATCAGGTTTATTGAGCTTTTTTTTAAGATGCAAGCGTTTCCTGATGGGGTTTTATGGCGGTGAAATACCGGTCTGATCCTGCTGATTCACTGAAAATGCGACTATTTTTAGAGCATAGCCAGGCTTTTTTCCTTTTTTTAGATGCCCTGTCGTTTAGGGGGGGCTTTACGGTCTTTGGGAAAAAGCGCCAAACGGGGTATGAGCGTAATTTTTATCGATAAAAACCGATTATTGATATAGATCAATGTCGTTAATTATCTGCTTTCTATAATGCCTGCTGTCTGCTGATCACCACGGAGCGCAAAAACAGATGTCTTTCCTTTCAGACTCTATGTGTATTTATGCGTTTAAGAAGGCAGCTGTAGAAGTGCCTGGTTATTAATGATAGTGCGATCCATAGCAAGCAACGCACTGAAATAGCAATTAGGAGTACCATTATGAAAACCCCATCTTCCACTGCTACTAATCTGAACAAGCCGGGGCTGCGGCACTTTTTGAAAACCCAGGATTATACCCGTCAAGAGCTGACTGATATGCTTGAGCTGATGGGGCTACTGAAGGAAGCGCGAAAGGCGAATGCTGTTCCAAAGCTGTTTGCTGGCAGAACTATTGGCATGATTTTCGAGCAGCCCTCTACCCGCACTCGCGTTTCCTTCCAGACAGCAGCCACTTTGCTTGGTGGTAACGGACTGTTCCTGTCGCCAAATGATATTCATCTGGGTGCTAAAGAAAGTTTGGAGGATACTGGCCGTGTACTATCACGAATGTGTGATGTGCTTTTAGGGCGGGTCATGGATCATAAAACCGTGGCTACTCTGGCTGAGAATTCTACCGTACCTGTTATCAACGGTTTGTGTGACTGGCTGCATCCAACACAGATGTTGGCGGATCTGTTTACCATGAAGGAACATTTACCAGAGGGCAAAGAACTGGAAGACCTGACTGTTGCCTTCGTCGGTGATGCCACCAATGTATGTTCTTCTTTGATGTTTGTCTGCACCAAATTTGGCATGCACTTCAAACATATTGGTCCCAGGAAGTACCTTTCTCCACAAGAGTGGCAGGACATTGCTAACGAAAATATTAAAATTTCCGGTGGCAAGCTGACACTGACTGATAACGTTGATGAAGTAAAAGGCTGCGACGTCCTTGTGGCTGACAGTTTTTACTGGTTTGGACAGGAAGCAGAAAAAGAAGAGCGCCTGGCGGCCTTTATGCCCGAGTACGTTATTACTAAAGAAATGATGGATAAAGCCGGTGAAAACAGCCTGTTTATGCATTGCCTGCCAGCCAATGACCAGCGTGAATGCACTCGCGAAGTGATGGATGGTCCACGCTCCGTTATCTTTGACGAAGCTGAAAACCGGCTGACTGCACAGATGGCTCTACTGGTTTATTTGACGCACAAAGATATCAAAAAACCTTCTGAGGAAACCCTTGCCTACCACAAGGGACGCATTGAAGCACTTTTAGACCGCATCTGAGTTTCAACATGCAGCCCGGTGTGACCACCGGGCTGCTTTATCTACACATCTCATGAGTATATTCAAACTGAAAGTTGGAGAGGTTGTTGATGGAGAAGCCAATTCTGGTGGTTGCCATTGGTGGCAACGCATTGTTGCAGCGCGGTGAGTCCATGAGCTGCGATAATCAAAAGAAAAGCATTGAGGCCACAGCACGCTCACTCGCTAAACTTCATAAAAATTATCGACTGGTTATTGTTCACGGAAATGGTCCTCAGGTAGGACTTCTGGCATTGCAAAATCTGTCGTATAAAGATTGCCCGCCCTATCCCCTGGATGTTCTTGGTGCCGAAACACAAGGCATGGTTGGCTACCTCATGGAACAGGGGATTAAAAAAGAACTTCCTGATAAAGCAGTCACTACTGTATTGACTCAAGTGATGGTCGATGCCAATGATCCTGCCATTGGGAACCCCTCGAAATTTATTGGCCCGGTTTACGACAGGGAAACCGCTCAGAAACTGGCAGTAAAATATAACTGGACAGTCAAAGCCGATGGAGACTACTGGCGACGTGTCGTCCCCTCTCCAGCCCCGGTCAGCATCATGGAATCAGATGCCATTAAAACGTTACTGGAGAAAGATCACATTGTGATCTGTGGCGGAGGTGGTGGTGCGCCCGTGATCAAAAACCGTTCGAACATTGAAGGCTTTGAGGCGGTGATTGATAAGGATGCCACTGCTGCTTTGCTGGCGAAGGAAATGGGTGCTGCTGAATTGCTGATACTGACCGATGGCAGTCATGTGTGTGTCAACTGGGGTCAACCCAACGAGCGAGCCCTCTCAGATGTTTCTGTTGCTGAAATAAAAGGCTATGATTTTGCTGCAGGCTCAATGGGGCCAAAGGTTGATGCCTGCTGTGAATTTGCTGAACAGACCGGAGGCGTCGGTAATATTGGCGACTTGTACCAGGCGGAGGAGGTCATGAATCGCACCACTGGAACACATATTTCTCCTTAATCAGTCACAGTCTGGCCGGCAGCATTATTCGTGCAGATTTTTTGCAAAAACTGGCAGCAAAAATACGATGATCTGATTTCCCCCTTTTATTTTTTTTGTCTTTTCAGAGCACCATCAGCCACCCAACGTCTTGATAAGTCTTGATCTATGGGTCAAGCATTTAACCGAAATTGTTTAATGTTTTTAGCAACAGCTTTCACTAACCGCTGACGACATTCTTTGGTTACCCATGCACTGTGGGGGGTAATAATCAGATTGGGGTGAGAAGCGGTCGTTAATGAATGATTCAGAGAAGGAGGCTCTTCTTTCAAGACGTCCAGTGCTGCACCAGCTATCTCCCCTCGTTCCAGTGCGGCCAGCAAATCGGGTTCATTGACTATATCGCCCCGTGAGACATTGATCAGGAAAGCAGAAGGTTTCATTGCCTTAAAGACATGGGCATTGATCAAATGACGGGTTTCGACAGATAACGGACAGTGCAGGGTTATCACGTCCGATTCAGCAATCAACTGCTCAAAAGGTATACGACCACTTTTTTGTATGCCGTCGCTGCGTAAAGACTCACAAACAGCAACCTGCATATCAAAAGCTTCTGCGATTCGGGCGACACCCTGACCCAGCTCCCCATACCCGATAATGCCCAGCTGTTTACCTGCCAGTTCCGAGGCGGGGTAATCCAGCAGGCAAAAAAATGGGCTGCGAGACCAGTGACCCTGTTTTACGTCCCGATGGTATTGAGGCCAGCGGGTGGTTAACGCCAGCAGCAAGGCAAAGGTATGTTGTACCACAGAAGGGGTGGCATACCCTGTTACGTTTTTTACGCAAATACCCAGATCCCGGGCAGCGTCCAGATCAATGTTATCGGTGCCGGTGGCACTGACGCAAATCAACTTCAGGTTTTGGCAGGCAAGCATTGTATTACGGTTGATCACCACTTTGTTAGTAATGACAACCTCAGCGGTACCGATATGTTCCAGAACATTCTCAATGGATGTGTGATCATAGGCAGAAAACGTGTCCAGTGAACGTTGCAGTGGGGAAAGATCCAGGTCCTGCGGCTTCAGGGTTGACTGATCAAGAAATACACCGTACATAAGGTTCCACTTTGAATGAAGGATGCGGGGATGAAAAATAAGGGTAAATTAAGGGTGGGTAGTGTGTATTGTACATGAACAGCAAGCCTTGAGGTACCGGGCATAAGGCTCTCTGACAATGTCCACCATAGTCCACCATAGTCCACCATAGTCCAACATAGTCCAACATAGTCCAACATAGTCCACCATAGTCCAACATAGTCCAACATAGTCCAACATAGTGTTATCACTATTATTTGATATGAGAGCAGATATCTGTTTTTAAAGCATGCAGGCTATTACCTGACAGGCGATAGTTTTCTGTGCGGGTCAGTAAGTCACTCATGGATTCAGGCAGTGCTGGCACAGGCAACCCTGCCTGGAGGATCGCATGGGAGAACTTAACCGGATGGGCTGTTGCAAGTGTCACGGTGGGTACTTTTGTACTGCTCACTGCTCTGGATGCTCGAAAACCTGTTGCAGTGTGTGGGTCTGCCATATAGGCCGTTCGTTGATACAGTATTTTTATCGTTTCACAAATGGCGTTGTTATCGCTGGAATAGCTTGCAAATAGTTTTTTAGTGCGCTTCCAGATTTTATCATTAACAGGCAGTTGACCGTTTTCCTGAAACTGTGCCATTAGCTTGCTGATAATATCACCCTTTTTATCATACAAATCAAACAGTAGCCGTTCAAAGTTGCTGGAGACCATGATATCCATGCTGGGAGAGAGTGTCGGTTGCAACGTCTTTCGGCTATAGTCGTTATTCTGGAAAAAACGGTGCAGGATATCGTTTTGGTTAGTAGCAACAATCAGCTTCTCAACAGGCAGCCCCATGCCTTTGGCAACAAAACCGGCATAAACATCCCCAAAGTTACCCGTAGGCACAGAAAAGGTAATGGCCTGATGAGGGGCTCCTAACCGGATAGCCGCATAAAAGTAGTAGACCACCTGTGCCATAATGCGCGTCCAGTTGATGGAGTTGACAGCAACAAGTTGCAGACCCTCAGGTAAAAACGATTGATCAGAAAAGCTTTGCTTGACCAGCGCCTGACAGTCATCGAAGTTGCCTTCGATGGCAATATTATGGACGTTGTGAGCAAGGACGGTTGTCATCTGACGACGTTGCACGTCTGATACCCGGTTGTAAGGGTGAAGAATGAAGATATCCAGATGCTTACTGTGTCGGCAGCCTTCAATAGCGGCAGCTCCCGTATCACCTGAGGTGGCGCCCAATACAATGGCTCGTTGTCCGTTTTCTTCCAGAACATAGTCGAGCAGTCGGCCTAACAGCTGTAGTGCAAAATCTTTGAAGGCCAGGGTTGGGCCATGAAATAACTCGAGAACCCAGGAATTTGTATCCAGTTGGTGCAGAGGCGCCACTGCCGGGTGATCAAAGGAGGCATAGCTGTCATTGATCGCTGTTTTTAGTACGTCCCGGGGAATATCGCCATCGACAAAAGGATGAATGATTTCATAGGTCAGTTCGGCATAGTTGAGGGTCTTAAGAGCGGTGATTTTTTCCGTGGAGAACTGAGGCAGTACCTCAGGCACAAACAGGCCACCATCGTCAGCAAGGCCTGAGAGTAATACATCCTTAAACCCCTTGCTGTTGGTTTTTTTTCCGCGGGTGCTGATATATTTCACGATAAATCCCTATTCAGAATCCATGGTTTCTATACGGATGCGAGTAACCGGCGCCTGGATATCCGTCAGTGACGCTATACTGTCCATGGCCCGGTTAATGATATCTTCATTGATGCGCCGGGTTATGATAACAATATCTGCGTGTTGCTCTTTACTGGCCACAGGTTTTTGGGAGATGGCGGCAATATTGATACCGTGGGTACTGAGAATTTCAGTGACAGCCTTCATCGCACCCGGATGGTCTTTTGCCTGAATACGCAGATAATAGGGCGTTTCTATTTGCTCAATAGACAAAACAGGCTCTGAAGGGGAGGGGACTTTTCCCGTATAGCCAAGGGGGGGTACGGCAGCGCCAGATGAGTGCATGGTACGAGCGATATCCATAATATCGGCGATAACAGAAGAGGCAGTGGCCTCAGATCCTGCTCCGGGGCCAGTATAAAGGGTCTGGCCAAGGGCATCACTGCTAACGACAATGGCGTTGAGTACACCATTAACAGTGACCAGTGGCTTTGAGGCAGGAATCAGTGTGGGGTGCACCCGGATTTCAATGCCTTTTTTCTGGCGACGGGCAATGCCCAGGTGTTTGACACGGTAACCCAATTCTTCTGCGTAGGTTATGTCCAGGGGTGTAATGCGGGAGATTCCTTCGGTGTATGCTTTATTGAACTGCAGGGGAATGCCAAATGCAATGGATGCCATAATGGTGAGTTTGTGACAGGCATCAATCCCTTCAATATCAAAGGTTGGGTCGGATTCAGCATAACCCAGTGCCTGTGCTTCTTTCAGCACATGACTGAACGGGCGTTGTTTGTCACCCATTTCAGTCAGTATATAATTACCCGTACCATTGATAATGCCCGCCAGCCAATGTATTCGATTACCTGCTAATCCTTCACGCAAGCATTTAATGATGGGAATACCCCCGGCAACGGCGGCTTCGAAAGCCACGATGGCGTGGTGCTTTTTAGCAGCCTGGAAGATTTCATTGCCGTGTTCGGCGATCAGGGCCTTGTTAGCGGTAACAACGTGCTTACCCTGTGCAATGGCGGTTAAAATCAGCTGTCTGGCTGTTTCACAGCCACCAATAAGTTCGACGACAATGTCAATGTCTGGATTTCGGGCAATGGTGAAGATATCGCGAGTGACCAATGTGCTGGAAATATCACAGGCATGATTGTCATGCCGGACTCCCACCTGTTCAATAATAACAGGGTGTCCGACACGCGCAGCAATAATGTCCCGGTTACGAGTCAGAAGGTTAAATGTGCCACTCCCTACAGTGCCTAATCCGCAGATACCCAACTTAACAGATTTCAAATTGTTACCTCAGCCGCTTGCTCATTGTCGTGTTTATCAGGTGTTATATGTTCAATATTTTGGACAGTTTTATAAACTCAAGTGACACAGTGCTACTCCATAGGTACTACTCCGCAGGTACTATTACATAGGTGCTACTCTATTGGTGCTACTACATATAGTGTCTATCCCATTGGACAGGTGACTACCTGTTGTAGTCCATGGTAGCGAAGTGCGTAACTTCAGTTATAAACTTAAAGCCCTCGGCTGCCAAGGGGTTGAAGATATATCATTATTCTATGATAACTCACGCTTATCCTTGAGTTATCATAAAATTGCTCCCTTGAGTTGCTCCCTTGAATTGCTCCCTTGAGTTGTAGGCCTTGCAGCATCAGACTCCAGAGTGTCTAAAACTATCCGCAGTATTGATCGCAGTCAGTTTTGGGATTATAGCGAAAAGGGGCGATTTTTTAACGGATGTTGAAGCTTTATTGACCTCCTCACCCACTTGTTGCGGTATGGCAAAATCCCAGAAACTTCGCTCCCATACTTTGCGTGGTAGTGTTGTATACCGCTCTAAATACAAGGGTTGCAGGTATAGGAGTATGACCCGGAGTATGGGAATCAGACTTTTGCGACACTTTTGCGACACTTTTGCGACACTTTTGCGACAACCTCTGTTTTGGTGGCGGGCTTAGGCGCTTTCGATAATTTGCTTTACCAGTTCAGCAGGTTCTGCGCTTATCAATAATCGTTGATGGTTAGAGGAAACCACAAAACCGGCGTTGACAGTATGCTCAAGAAAGGTAATTAACGAGTCGTAGTAACCATTGATATTGAGAAGCCCGCATGGCTTATTGTGTTGTTGTAGATGAGAGAGAGTCAGTGTTTCAAACAACTCATCCAGTGTACCTGTGCCACCTGGCAGCGTGATAAAACCATCTGCACGTTCCATCATGGCTAATTTGCGTGTGTGCATGGCATCCACAGTGATCAGCTTGCTTAAATGCGGGTGGGCAACTTCGCGTTCCATTAAACACTCAGGTATCACGCCTATAATCTGACCTCCATGGTCAAGAATGGTATCAGCCAGTGTGCCCATTAAGCCAACGCTGGCACCACCGTAGATTAAGGTAATGTTTTGGTCTGCGAATAGTTGACCTAATAAACGGGCAGCATCAAGATAGGCAGGGTGATCACCATTTCTTGAACCGCAATAGACACAGATCGCTGTCATAAGGACTCCTGTTGAGAGGTAGTATCTTCCATATGATATTGCTTTAGATGTTGCTTTATGACCTGAGTTTTATCGGACAGCTAAGGGAAGCGGCAGGGCAGAATATACCGGCTTACCGTCATTCCCGCGTAGGTGGGAATCCACCACGAACAGTGGGTCCCCGCCTTCGCGGGGATGACATTGGAATGAACTTGTCTGCTACTTCCCTAAGGCATAAGATCCACCAGGCCAGTATACTGATAGTCATAGATGGTTTTTTATTCCAATAAGTGTATGCAATCAATTGCAGGGGTCAAGTAAAACTCAAGACTCACATGGACTCACAGAGTTCACAACGGGCAGTGTACCTCTCCCTGACAGCCCCCCAACAGGTATCATTGATGTTATTCGTAGTAATACCTAACCTGTTGCGTTACCATGCGTTTCAAAATGATGGCTGTTAAATAATACGTATGAGAGAAGTTAACGATGGTGATGAACGAGCGAGTGATTTGGGTTGATGAGCACAATGATGTGCTTGGTTCGGTTACTCGCCAGCAGGTGAGAATCAGCAAACTCTGTCATCGAGCCACGTATGTGTTTGTTTTTAACAGTAAGGGTCAGTTAGTCGTACAGGAGCGCACACTGACAAAGGATATTTATCCGGGATATTTCGATCCAGCAACCGGGGGGGTCGTTTCTGAAGGTGAATATTATGATCAGGCCGCTTATCGTGAATTAGAGGAAGAATTAGGGATCACTGATGTTATACTAACGCCGCATTTTCATTTCTTCTTCAAAAATGAAGATTGTCAGGTTTGGGGCAAGGTTTATAGCTGCAAGTATGACGGTGGGTTTGCCTGTCAGCCAGATGAAGTTGCAGGTACGCTGCTGGAGTTTCCCAGGGATATTTTGGCCAATCGTTTTAACCGGCTTTATACACCGGACAGTTTAGTCGCCCTGAAACGGTTTCTGGCAATCAGACAGCGAGGTTGAGCGCGTTAATGTTTACAGGCATTGTGAAAGGTGTATTTCCCGTAGCCGCCGTTGAGATTCTTAACGATTTTGTCCGGTTATCGGTAACACTGTCTCCCGAGTTGACAGAAGGGTTGGAAACGGGGGCCAGTGTTGCGGTTAACGGAACCTGTCTGACGGTGGCAGGCATTGACAGGTATACGGTTATTTTCGATGTGATGCAGGAGACCCTGCGAGTGACAAACATCGGCGATTTATGCAAAGGTCGTCGTGTCAATATTGAAAGGGCTGCACGATTTGGCGATGAAATTGGCGGGCATATACTGTCTGGACATATTCATACTATGGCCCGCGTGACTGAAGTATGTAAGAAAGAAAATAACGTTACAGTATTTTTTCATGTGTCAGATGATGTCGTTGAGTATCTGTTACCTAAAGGTTACGTTGCGCTTAATGGTGCCAGTTTGACCATTGGCGCTGTTGTTGAAAATAACACGTTCTGTGTGCATCTGATTCCCGAAACGCTACGGTTGACGACGTTTGGGGAGATAAAGGTGGGTGACCGTATTAATCTTGAGGTTGACAGTCAGACGCAGGCCGTGGTGGATACAGTGAAGCGTGTCATGTCAGAAGAAATGCATAAATAACAATATTTTAGTAAAAAACAGTCTATTAAAACATGGGTAGTTTTTAATAAAATTAAAACGGGGGTTGACTCCGTTATCAACGCTTCATACTACGCCGCTGCCCATTGAAAGGAAGCGGCTTCTTTATTGACTCAAGTTACGCACTGAACTGATTTTGCGGCATTTGAGTTATTTATTATTTTTTGTATGGCCAGAGGTGCCTGCTCTTCTGGTTGGGAGTACGTGCCTGATAACATCGTCGTAGTGACTGGCAAAGTGGACGTTGATCCCTTCTTTTATATAGTCAGGGAGCTCTTCAAAATCACGCTGGCAGGCTTCAGGAATAATTAACTCGTTAATGCCCTGGCGTCTGGCAGCAATGACTTTTTCTCGAATACCTCCTACGGCCAGCACTTTTCCGGTGAGGGTCAACTCTCCGGTCATGGCAATGGGACGGGGAGGGATTCCTGTGGCCATGGAAATGAGCGAGCTGGCCATGGTAATTCCGGCACTGGGTCCGTCTTTGGGGGTTGCGCCTTCGGGAACATGCAAATGAATAAATGCTTTTTCAAAAAAGTCAGCGGCTATGCCAAAACGTGTTGCCTGGCTGGAGACGTAACTAAAGGCAATTTCAGCTGACTCTTTCATGACGTCTCCTAACTGCCCGGTAAACTTGAAACCTGCGCGCTGATGATGCACGACGCTGGATTCTATGGGTAACGTTGCACCGCCCATTGATGTCCAGGCCAGACCCGTGATGACGCCAGTACCTTGAAACAACCTTTCTTTTTTGAAATAAGGGGAACCCAGGTAGTCTTCCAGGTCCTTGATGGTAATGGAAAGCCTTTCGGCCTTTTTATTCACCAGTTTGACCACAACTTTACGGATGATTTTCTGAAGCAGTTTTTCCAGATGTCGAACGCCTGCTTCTCGCGCATAACCTTCAATGATTTTGCGTAAGGAGGCATCGGAGATTTTCAGTTGTGATTTTGTTAAGCCAGCTACTTTTAACTGCTTTGGCCAGAGGTGATTTTTGGCAATAGCCAGTTTTTCTTCTGTAATATACCCAGATAGTCGTATGACATCCATTCTGTCCAGCAGTGGACCGGGGATGCTGTCCATTTGATTGGCAGTGCAGATAAACAGAACCCTGGAGAGGTCGATGCGCATGTCAAGATAATGATCCAGGAATTCCCCGTTTTGCTCAATGTCCAGGACTTCCAGTAAAGCTGAAGCAGGGTCACCATGGTACGAGGCACCAATTTTATCGATTTCGTCCAGCATAATGACAGGGTTGGAGACTTCAGCCTCTTTAAGTGCCTGAACTAATTTACCAGGTAATGCACCAATATACGTACGTCGATGACCTTTAATTTCCGCTTCATCGCGCATACCACCGAGACTGAAACGGTAGAATTTGCGACCCAGCGTTTTAGCAACTGAGCGCCCAATGGAGGTTTTGCCCACGCCGGGAGGACCAATCAGTAACATAATGGAGCCAGAGGCTTCCTGTTTGAAAGCACCCACTGCTAAAAATTCGATAATGCGGTCTTTTACATCATCAAGGCCGTCGTGCTCTTGATTCAAAATATCCCGGGCATTTTTTAAATCATACAAGTCGTCTGAAAAATGGTTCCAGGGAATCGACGTTGCCCAATCAAGATAATTACGGCAGATGGCAAACTCAGGTGAGCCTGTTTCCAGGATGGACAGTTTTTTGAGCTCATCATCAATTTTCTTTTTAGCGGTCTCAGGAACATCAAGTTTTTTCAGTCGCTCTTCAAATAGTTCAATTTCAGCTGTCCGGTCATCTTTTGAAATCCCCAGCTCTTTCTGGATGACTTTTAATTGCTCTTTCAGGAAGAACTCACGCTGGTGCTTACTGATTTTCTGGTTAACTTCAGCATTGATTTTTGTCTGCAGACGGGCGACTTCCTGCTCTTTCCTGATGAGAATCAACACTTTTTCCATACGGCGCTGGACAGGAAGGGTTTCCAGTATATCCTGTAGCTCAGCTCCCGGAGCTGTGGTAATAGCGGCTGCAAAGTCGGCCAAAGGGGAAGGTTCTTTTGAGCTGAACCGATTGAGGTAATTTTTCAGTTCTTCGCTATACAGTGGATTAAGGGGTATCAGCTCCTTAATGGCCTGGATCAGTGCCAGAGCATAGGCTTTGACACTATCACTATCACTATCACTATCACTATCACTATCACTATCGTCGTCGGCGCTGGTTTCCGGGTATTCCACTTGTGCTAAAAAAGGAGGGGTCTTGCGCAACCACTGTTTGATACGGAATCGTTTAATACCTAAAGAGATAAATTGAATCTGGTCGTCGTCCAGCACAAAATTGTGCACCTTGACGACACAACCTGTTTTTGGAAAATCATCGAATGTGGCTTCTCCTCCAGGGATACCACCTGCATAACTGAGTCCCACTACTTTTTGGTCGCTCTGTCCTACACGCTGGAGGGTTTCTTCCCACAGCGTTTTACTGAACACCAGTGGTTGTACCTGTGAGGGAAAGAAGGGGCGATTGGATACAGGAATCAGGTATAACTTATCAGGCAGGTTGTTAGCAGGCAATGTCAATTCTTTGCCGGTTTTTTCTGTTTTCTCATTGCCAGCAATAAACTCTGTCGAGGTTTTTTTTGTAGTTTCCATAGTTGTCTAAATTTACGCCGCTTTTGTATGTTTGAGGAGCTGTCTCTATACAGACTGTTGGTGCCGTGTATTAATAAGTATGGTTGATAGGCCACCAATTGACAGGATTGTTGATCTTTTATCAGGTGGGTTTACGAAGCAACAATATTACAAGATTACAAGGAGATACTCGATTTCTGATTGACTGGAGAAATGCCCGGGGACAGAGCAGAAGGCAGGCGGGTGGAAAAAAATCTGGAATTTGGTCAGGTCATACGACAGGCAATTTCCGGTTTGATAACCGCTATTTATGGAAATCGCGTAAAACCCCGTACTATAACCCCTGTTATAAAAGGTTTGTCTTCAGTGTGGGTTCTCAGGTGTCTGGTGAAACTCCGCATCACATCGGTAGTGTCGTTGCATATGCTGCATGAATACTCAGGCATCTTAAGGCTCTGTCATCCTTCAGCAAACCGCTTCCATCGTTTGTAGTCCATTGCACCTGATTTAGACCTTCGAACTATCAGTAATCTCAAAAAATATTGCTGACTGTCCATGCAAGAGATGCAAAGCCATTAAACTTACTGTCTCAGGTTATGCAGTGCTATTAGTTCGTCGAGGCGTCCCACGCTGTTACGATAGTCAACTCTTTTCTGGCCTATGCCACTAATCTTGCCGGACAAATCATAAAGAAAGCCTTATTATTAATGCTGGAAGGTTTGATACAGGGACAAATTAAGTGATTTCAGCATGATCTGTCACGAGAGATCTTGATTTTACGTGTTTGATCAGGACTGATCATTGGTAACACCATTTTTGCAACGCCTTGTGCCTGGAAGGTCAGAGCGTCGTCTAATGTATCAAAGACTCTGGCCTGGTAGTGGCTTTCACCACCGGAACGGAGGTATTCGATATACAGGAAATAGCAGGTAGAGGCCTTCTCGTCCCTATAGCTGACCTGCCCCTGGGCTAGCCAGGTATAAATCGGGCATTGGTAATTTGTGTGATGTATCCAGCGAGTGTACATGCACATGGTCTTCCACTGGGGATGTAGTGCCGGGGCAGCAGCATAGTCGCAGGGGATGTGGAGGAGATTCTGTGCAGTATTCATGGGAAGTCACGCTTACACGGGGTAAAATATGGGCTAAACAGGAGCCTCATTAAAACAGTCTTCCATGTTCACCACAATAAGTAATACCTATGGCCTTTTCTAACTCCGCTTTACGCGGGCAAACTGAGCGCCAACCTGCATTAAAACGCCTCGCACTTGCAATAGCAGGCTTGACTGGTCGTTTTGTCTTGTTCTGTGTTTGCCTGATTTGCCATGTTCACTTCACGGTAGTTAGAACAGACCATTGATTAAAATACCGAACTCAGAATATCAAGGTAAGTACTGCAATGGGAGGTGCCCCATGGAAACATGGGTAACTGGAAAAGTCCTCTGGAAGGAAAAGTGTGTCGCTTAAATTTCACCTGACAGTCATTCTCGGTAATCACACTATTACGGTAAAACTGATTCATATTCATATCAATGGCAAGTTCATCCTGCGATCTCTAACAACTCTTTAACAACTCTTTAACAACAGTGTCAGATTAAATCTTTCTGACCACAGACAGTTCCTCAAGAACGAGTGATTCTGCATTTTTCCTTACACCAGTAAATACAGGCATTTTTTTAATGGCAAAGGTGGGTGAGAAATTCACCATCAGCTGACGCCTGGGCTGACCTCCGGTAACAGCAAAGGTTATGATTGATTCAGTCGCCAGAGAAAAGGAGGCGGTCACTTCAAAACCAGCTATCTTATAAAAAACAAAATAGGGAATGATCTTCATATGATTGCTGACATTCCTTGCAGAAAGTTATTTCACCCCGCAATTAGAAGTGCTTGTTGCGGCAGTGAATCATTATTTTTATTATTTTGATATAACAAACTATGAGAGTACTCTAATGTGTTATAAACATATTTGCTTTGATAATAAACTTCTACTTTTTAAATTTTTATTTCTTTTGGCGATTTTGATTAAGCCTGTTTTATTATCAGATGCAAGTGTTGAGATTTTAATGCCCTTGCCAGCTGTGGATAATTATTTTTTGAAAAATACTATTGCAGAAAGTCTTTTGCCCAATGATAAATTTTACACATTGGTTAGTGATAATCCACTTGGTCTGGGAGAAACTCTTACAGTGAAGGCGCTGATAAATATGAATGAATCTCGAGGATTCAATTATTTTTCACAGAAGAAATATTATTTAACGTTGTTACTAAAAGAAACGATGGAACGAGTTTATTATACTTTGCAGACAATAAAAGGCAACTTTCTTGACAGCTTGTTTATTAACGTTAACAGGGCTTTTGCTGCTGGTGATGATGATCCCGTTGATGGTCTGAATCAATTATCCATAGATGTCGATGATTTTATTAAGGAGTTTGAAGAGCTGCTGAAATTATCTAAAGGTGTATTCAAAAATGCTAATCGGTTTAAAGCGAGACTGGATGTTATCAATAAAAAACTTCACGATCCAGATAATGGTGATGGATTTAAAAAATTATTAAAATTATTGCCAGACGGGTTTATCGGTAAATTGAATGAAAAAAATTCAAAATCATTTTGTTACGCCCTGTGCTATCTTAATGAATGGGCTGGAACAAAGTATTCCAATATCAGGCAGATTTATGGAGAAAATGTAGGGTTTAGTGATTATCAGGAAGTCTGGTCCAAAATGGAAAAAATACCAGGTTCATTTTTTAATTCAAGGGTTCTTTTGTTATTTTCTGTGGCCTGGATGACTGATAATAATTTTAGATTAACACAAGGCCAATTTGATACATTATTATCTATCGCGGCTGAACTTGGGGAAGTTTCTTATACGCCTATGTTTCCAGATGCTGAACTTCCATCAACCGTTAGTGTGGGTCAAGACGACCTTAATCCAGAAGCATTATGGAGTTTTACAGGTGAGGAAATTGAAGAGCTAAACATTGAAAAATTAAGTCATCTGGAAGATGGTTTTTATCAACTTAATGGTATTGATGATATGCCATTTATGCAACCCGTTCTTAATGTCGAAGCTACAGGAGAGAATACTCTAAGGTATACAGTTTACATTCCTTTTACTGGAACATCGTTGGTTTTTGATAATGCTGAAGATTTTTTTGATATAGTCAAGTTAAAAAGTTTTTTTAAAATGTATAGACTTAAGTTGAATCCTGCATTTGAACGAGTACGATTTTGTGTCAGCTATTCAGATGTCGCTCCCGCTTTAGAAATACTTGAATTAAAGGATGCTGATATTTTCACATTAAGTGAAGAGCAGGTAAGGGCAAATCATCGGAGATTGGCGGTTAAAATTCATCCTGACAGGAATCCAGGTAATGAAGAACAAATGGTGAAAATTAATCATGCCAAAGATGTGGTTATTAAATTTTTAACTGAAAGAAGAGCTTGACAGATTTTGACAGGGCAAAATGACAGGGCAAAACAGTGTAGTGGGTTAACATTTGCTGGCATATTCTATGACCCACTTGTCAGGCCTGCTATATGATAAAGACGACAACACAGCCGTCACCCAAAGGGTCACTGCATGGGTCAGTCAAACCGATAGAATGCTCAGTCACTTAAAGACCGCCATGAAATCCAATGAGATCACAGTCATAAATCTGGGAAAGTGTCTCAATCTCCCAGCGCTTTATAGATGAATGTTTGTCAAAGAATGGCTTCCTGCAAGGACAGCTTCCTAGCGCTCCAGGTATTTGAGCTTTCCTTTGACACCATCCCACTTATCCGCATCAGGCAGTGAGTCTTTCATTTCTGTGATATTTTCCCAGATTTCTGCCAGTTCGGCATTGAGTTCAATGAACTGCTGCTGGTCGTCAGGGAGTTCATCCTCTGAGAAAATAGCCTGAACCGGACACTCAGGCTCGCACAGTGCACAGTCAATGCATTCATCAGGGTGAATGACCAGAAAATTAGGTCCTTCATAAAAACAGTCTACCGGACAGACTTCAACACAATCTGTGTGCTTACATTTAATACAGTTTTCACCGACTACGAAGGTCATGACTTGCCTTACTCCATATTAAGCATGGTAAAAAATGACTGAATTCTAACAGCTTAATAAAGACTTACCAACCGTGCCTTATACCAGTGCTTTAAGTTGGTATAACATATCCAGTGCCTGCCGGGGGGTGAGATCATCCGGTAGCACCTGCTCCAGCTGCTTAATGGCAGGATGTGGCGCAGGCGCTGTCAACAAATCCGCCTGGATGGGCTGCTGCTGTGCAGCACGGGGGAGAGCTGTTTCAGGTTTGTTTGCGTTCGTCATTTCACTGTTTTCCAGATCGGTCAGTTTTTGACGGGCCTGTTGAATGACATGTTTTGGCACACCCGCTAACTGTGCTACCTGTAAGCCATAGCTTTGGCTGGCAGGGCCTTCCTGTACCGCGTGAAGAAAGACAATGCGTTCATTATATTCAGTAGCATTCAGATGCACATTGACAACACCGTTACTGTGATCCGGCAGTTGGGTTAATTCAAAATAGTGTGTTGCAAACAGCGTAAAAGCCTTGAGGGTATCAGCCAGGTAATAAGCACTGGCCCAGGCGAGGGAGAGTCCATCAAAGGTGCTGGTGCCCCGTCCAATCTCGTCCATTAATACCAGGCTTTGTGCTGTGGCATTGTTCAGGATATTGGCTGTTTCGGTCATTTCCACCATAAAGGTAGATCGGCCACCGGCAAGGTCATCGGAAGAGCCTGTTCGGGTGAAAATGCGATCAACCAGCCCAATGGTGGCCTGTGTGGCAGGAACAAAGCTGCCAATATGCGCTATCAATACAATCAATGCAGTTTGGCGCATATAGGTGGATTTACCGCCCATGTTAGGGCCGGTTATTACCAGCATTCGGCGATTGGCATGTAAGTCTGTGTTATTGGCAACAAAGGGGTCGGTGAGCACTTTTTCAACCACAGGGTGTCGACCTTCTTCGATATGAATGCCAGGTGTCGCTAACAGCTCAGGCTGACAAAAGTTTAAGGATTCTGCTCGTTCAGCCAGGTTTGTCAGTACATCCAGTTCTGCAAGATGCAGTGCACACTCTTGCAGGGGAGCCAATTGCTCAACGAGGGTATCCAGTAAATGATCATAGAGGGACTTTTCCCGTGCCAGGGACCGGCTCTTACCGGACAGGGCTTTGTCCTCAAATGCTTTGAGTTCGGGGGTAATAAAACGTTCAGTATTTTTGAGTGTTTGTCGGCGTATATAGTCCACAGGGGCATCATCAGATTCACGTCGGCTGAGCTCAATGTAATAACCATGGATACGGTTAAAGCCGACTTTCAAGGTGGATAGCCCGGTGCGCTCGCGTTCGCGCTGTTCCAGTTGTACAAGGTAGTCACCGGCGTTTTGGCTCAGGGCGCGTAACTCATCAAGCTCGGCATCGTAACCCTGGGCTATGACGCCGCCATCACGAATAACCACTGGCGGGTTGTCAACAATCGCCTGTGTGAGTAGTGTCGACAGCGCTGGATGTTCACTGATGCCTTGTGCCAGTTGTTGAATTTGGGTATTGTCGATAGCCGCAAGGAGTTGCTGGAGTTCGGGTAACAGCAACAGTGCATCACGAAGTCGGGCAAGGTCACGCGGACGGGCCGTTTTCAAAGCCACGCGTGCCAGAATACGTTCCATATCACCAATGCCTTTCAAAATAGTGAACAGGCCCTCGAAATGAAAACCGGCTTTAATGGCAGCCACCGCCTGCTGACGAGCAATCAGGGTTGGCAGGTGGCGAAGTGGTCGGTTAAGCCAGCGTCCGAGCAGTCGGCTCCCCATGGCCGTGGCTGTATTATCGAGTACATCAGCCAGTGTATTGTCCCGTTGACCGTTAAGGTTTACCGTCAGTTCCAGATTTTTACGGGTAGCCGCATCCATAATGACGCTGTCATCCCGGTTTTCCTGACACAGGCTGCGAATATGTGGCAGTGCTGTGCGTTGGGTTTCTTTAGCGTATTGAATCAAACAGCCGGCTGCTTCAATGGCTGTATTCAGGTGGCCGCATCCAAACCCGTTAAGGTCATTGGTGTTGAATTGTCGGGTGAGTTGCTCAATGGCTGTGGCTTCATCAAAATCCCAGGGGGGGCGTTTACTGGCACCTGACCTGTGGATGATACTGTCTGGCCACTGATGATCATCATTGCATAACAGTTCAGCAGGGTTGATACGTTCAATTTCTGACAGCAGTGCTTCCACACCTTCAACCTCAAAGACGGAAAACTGGCCACTGTTAATATCCAGTATGGCTAAGCCATAGGTGCTTTGTCGGCAGGTCAGTGCCATCAAAAGGTTATCCCGGCGCTCATCCAGCAGGGCTTCATCGCTCACGGTGCCTGGCGTCAAAATACGCATGACCTTGCGCTCAACAGGCCCTTTTGTTGTTGCCGGGTCACCTGTCTGTTCGCAAATGGCGACGGAAACACCTGCACGAACTAACCTGGCCAAATACCCCTCGACCGAGTGGTAAGGTATTCCTGCCATGGGAATGGGTTCACCGGCTGATTTTCCCCTGGCCGTTAAGGTAATATCCAGCAGGCGTGCGGCCTTTTTGGCATCGTCATAAAAGAGCTCATAAAAATCTCCCATACGGTAGAACACCATGTGTTCGCGATGTTGCTGTTTGATGCGGAGGTATTGTTGCATCATTGGAGTGTGGGAGGCGGTGACAACTGGGTCCATAGAAAAATTATCGATATTATGCCATTAAGAAAACACCCGGTCTCGGATGCAGAATTTTTGATAGTACCATTATTAAGGCTCGTTAAGTAATAGGTTGAATATCAGTAAAGTCAAGTGAGGTGCCTGATTAGTCAGGCCTTATTCATCAGGAATGTGCCAAAATTGCTGTGTGGAGATTGTGACCTCCTTCCCCATCCGGTTCCCATGCTCTGCGTGGGAATCCCATCATACCTTCAGCCCTTGTATTTAGAGGGGTATACACTCCCGCGCAGAGCATGGGGGCGTATTTTGCAACACCCTCTGTTTCGGTGGAGGTCTTACGCGTTTTCCATAACCATGATGGTAGCCATTTTGTTCCATGAGCAGTTAACAGCTCTGTGCCAATCTACAACCACTTTTTACAACCACTTTTTACAACCACTTTTTACAACCACTTTTTACAACTTACAACCACTTTTTTCGTTTGAAAAAGGCAAAGGTACCCACTGCACTCAGTAGCATCAAAAACAAGGCGATTGGATACCCCCATTGCGTATGCAACTCTGGCATATAGTTAAAGTTCATCCCGTAAATACTGGCAATCAGAGTGGGGGGCAGGAAAATGACCGCAGCCACGGAGAAAATCTTGATGATGCTGTTCTGTTCAAGATTAATAAAACCCATGGTGGCTTCCATCAGAAAGTTGATTTTCTCAAACAAAAATGCAGTATGAGGCGTTAATGAGTCAATATCACGCAGCATATCCCGAATTTCTTCGTGCTGAGCATCATTCAGCTGGCGGGAGCGGGTGCGTAGCAGGTAACGCAGGGAGCGTTGGGTATCGAGGAGGTTTAATCGGACTTTGCCATTGAGATCTTCCTGCAGGGTGATAGTTCTTAACAGGTCATCAGCATCTGTGGTGTTTTCAGAAAGGGCTGTCTGGCTGGCGGCTTCCAGCTCTTCATAGACTTCTTCCAGCGTATCGGCCAGATATTCCACTTTGGCACTGAACAGGTGCAGGATAATATCCAGCGGCTTGTCTGCTTTTACATGCTGACTTTTCAGATAGTTACGCATCAGCCGAAAGAGTGCTGTGGGTTCATCCTGTAAGGTGATCAGCTTGTCTTCACGTAATTCAAAAGCAATATTGACGTTACGCAGTTCATGCCCGCAACGGTGTGGAAATAATGATCGGATATGGATGCCCACATCCGATTCGAAAAATCGGGAGGATACTTCAATTTCATGAAGCTCTTCCTCATCAGGCATGCAACCGGGGTAATAACGTGTCAGCCAGTGATGCTCATCAGCGCTGGGTTCTGCCACATCCAGCCATATTGTTCCGCTTGCGGGGCTGAATGAAGTATCGACTCGATCTACGGAAAACTGACTATTGTGCACGCTGTAGGCATTGATCATAGTGCCTGTCCTGACAAGAAGTTTAGAATCAGCGCGCGAGTATAAAGAGCTTGCAACGCGAATACGACCGCAAAATGCTTTTACTGCTTTTTAGTTTACTGACAACTGACAGCCATTAAACAACAGGGTGTCAGAAAGTGTCAGAAAGTGTCAGAACCAGAAAGTGTCAGAAAAGTGTCAGAAAGGAAATTTTTTCCCTCCCCCTGGCGGCAACATAGCGCCCACACCTCTGGCGCCACCCGGCATCTGACCTTTCATCCCGCCAAGACCACGCATCAGCTTCGACATACCCCCTTTTCTGGTGACTTTTTTCATCATCTTGCTCATTTGCTTATGCTGCTTGATGAGTCGGTTGATGTCCTGAATCAGTGTGCCCGAGCCTGCGGCGATCCGTCTTTTGCGAGACCCGTTCATAATATCGGGGTTGGCTCGTTCTTTCGGGGTCATGGAATTGATGATGGCTTCCATCTGGATAAACATTTTATTGTCCATTTCGCTGGGCATTTTCTGACTCATACCCGTCATGCCTGGCAGTTTATCCATGAGGCTGGTGATGCCGCCCATTTTTTTCATCTGCTGGAGCTGGTCGCGAAAATCCTCCAGATCAAAGCCCCGGCCTTTTTTCAGTTTGGTGGCCAGACGGTCGGCTTTTTTCTTATCGAGCTTCATCTCCGCTTCTTCGATAAGGGAAAGCACATCACCCATGCCTAAAATACGGGAGGCAATCCGGTCAGGGTGGAAAGGTTCCAGGGCATCTGTTTTTTCACCCACACCCATAAACTTGATTGGCTTACCGGTGATATGACGAACGGAAAGGGCTGCACCCCCACGGGCATCACCATCGGCTTTAGTGAGGATGACGCCGGTCAGAGGTAATGCCTCATTGAAGGCCTTTGCGGTATTTGCAGCATCCTGGCCGGTCATGGCATCTACCACGAACAACGTCTCAATGGGGGTGATTGCACTGTGCAATGCTTTGATCTCAGCCATCATATCTTCATCAATATGCAGGCGGCCGGCAGTATCAACAATCAATACATCCGCATGCTTGATTTTTGCCGCCTGAATGGCTGCACTGGCAATGTTAACAGGCTTTTGATCGATGCTGGAAGGGAAGAAGTGCAGCCCGGTTTCGCTGGCAAGGGTTTCCAACTGCTTGATGGCAGCTGGACGGTAAACGTCAGCACTGACAACCATGACAGACTTCTTGTGGCGCTCTTTCAGGAATTTACCCAGCTTGGCCACAGAGGTGGTTTTACCTGCCCCCTGCAAACCGGCCATTAAAATAACAGCAGGGGGTTGCGTTGCCAGGTCCAGGGCGTCATTAGAGGCACCCATTACGTCAATCAGCTCGTTCTGAACAATCTTGACGAAGGCCTGCCCAGGGCTAAGGCTGGCCTGTACTTCCTGACCGACAGCCCGTTCTTTAATGCGGTTAACAAACTCTCGAACCACAGGAAGGGATACGTCTGCTTCAAGCAATGCCATGCGCACTTCACGCAGAGTATCTTTAATATTATCTTCGGTCAGTTTCGCTTTGCCTGTCACGCTTTTGAGCGTATGTGACAGGCGTTCGGTTAAATTCTCAAACATTCTGTACGCCTTGTGAACAGTAGATTCTGCACAGTTTCAGACTATTATACAGGATTTGTTGCCCGACGGTCAGCCTGTGATGCTTGTTTCTGACAGGTTAGCATGGGGTGCTAACCTGACACTGAGAAACTTCACGAAAGTAAAAACGCTCTTACCTGGTTTTGACTGGCCGTTCCTGCTATAGGATTTTCAACTGAGAAGCATTGTCGAGTGCCTTCAGGTAAACGCATACGTACTTTACACTATGGCAGAGTCCCATGATAAGGTTATTATCCCGGTAAAGTCCTTTGCTATTCATGCTAACCTGGAAGTTATGTTCCTTAAGTCGATCTGTTAAAGCGTCATTAGTGAACTCGCTGTCATGATTACTGTTAAAGATTTCTGCTGTTCTGTTAGCGATCCGCAGTATTGTAATCTGAAAGAAGGTAGTGGAGGTTAATTATGCCTAATAAATGGTCTGATACCGTTCTTATAGTGATTTCTGACTGCGATATAGCAATCGAATTGAGCGTTAAGCATATCGTATTGAAATACGGCGTAGAAAGTGCTTTTTATCTTGATACTCTGGAAGAAGAGTCCAGGAATAAGTTTAAGAAGGACCATCTGAATCCTTTGATAACGGGTTGCTTAAGACCATTTAACGACTCTCATTTGAAAATAATATTATTAGGACATGGAACAGGTGGATTTGAGTCCAGCCCTGAGAGATTGATTGTACTTCTTCATCAGGCAGGACTACGCCAGTGTGGACTCATTTCTTTTAAAGGGTGCAGTGTTGGTTGTGGCGATTTTCTGGACAGGTTTGTACGTAAGTGTTTTGAGCTTGATCTGATACAAGTTGGATTCGTTTTAGGATATACCGGGAACTCTGCATCTCCACTTATATATACGCCGTGTTCCCATGAGACGGTTGGTTGTTTTCACTATTTTCTTAACTATGTATTTTTCTTCGGCTGTTTTTTTTGTGGTCCTTTTCAGCTACCTGATTCCTTCAGGGTCAAGGTTGTACGAGGAAATCACAATATTGTCCCTTTGTGTGGGCCAACCAGGCGTTTCCCGGCACATACAGTAAGAACTGATAACTATCCTGCTACCACCGAACCGGTTCATGAAACAGCCCCGCTCCTGGGTTGATTTTCAATAACTGCTCGATGACGGTAAAATTCCGTTGTGTCTACTGAAAGTAGAGGTCATTCATGTCTAATAAATGGTCTAATACTGTTCTCATAGTGATTTCTGACCACGATAGAGCCATCAAATCAAGCCTTAGTTATGCCCTGTCGAGATATGGAGTAGAAAGAGCCTTTTATCTTGAGACGCTTAAAGAGGAATCCAGGAACAAGTTTGAGAAGGATCACCTGAACCCTTTAACAACGGGTTGCTTAAGATTATTTAACGACTCTCATTTAAAAGTAATATTAGTGGGACATGGAGCAGGTGGGTTTGAATGTATACCCGATAGATTGATTGTACTTCTTCATGAGGCAGGGCTACGTCAGTGTGGGCTGATTTCTTTTAAAGGGTGCAGAGTGGGTGGTGGCGATTTTCTGGACAGGTTTGTACGTGAGTGTTGTGTGCTTAATCTGATACAAGTTGGATTCGTTTTAGGATATATCGACGATGTTTTCTCCCCGCCATTGTATACGTCATGTTCTCATCAGATGGTTAGCCCCTTTCAAGATTGTCTTAACAGTGTAGGGTGCTGGATATGTGGTCTTATTAAGTTACCTGATTCCTTCAGGGTTAAGGTTGTACGAGGAAATCACAATATTGTCCCTTTGTGTGGACCAACCAGACGTTTCCCGGCACATACAGTAAGAGCTGATAACTATCCTGTTACCACCGAACCGGTTCAGGAAACAACCCCGCTCCTGGGTTGATTTTCAATAACTGCTCTACAGATTCAGAGTCGCTTTCTGACGCTTTCTTTGCCACGTTCACCCTGAGCCTGCCGCAAGTGATGCAACTATGGTGGTTAATTAATGGTGGTTGATTAATGGTGGTTGATTATTTGAAGTGATTAATGATTCTATGCCCATTATAGAAGGCAATTTGCCATTTGGTTTTAGCCGGTGGGACTTTAATCAAAGAGGCATTATCCAGAGAATACTTTGCACTGAGGGGGGTTTCATAACGGGCAATAAAGTTCAGTCGTTCACGATTGGCATTGTAGATGTTGACCATAAAGTCGATGGTGTTCTCACTTAAGGGTACCCGATAATAGCGGATTAGATTCTGGGCGAGTTTTTCTGCCGAGGCCGCCAGGTCTTTTTCAACAGCATTAGCCATGGCTTCGCCCAGGGCCGCTTTGGTTTTTGCACTCATTCCAGGTTCCAGGGAGGCGAGGCTGGCGGCGTTGGCGCTCTCAATAGCACGTTGGATTTGAGGGTCGTGCAGCGCAATGAAAGGATCAAGAATGGTGGCTATTTCAATAGCAACTTCCCTTGCCCGGGTTTCAGTCACGTCTTTTTCTGATATGGGGAGAGGCTCATCCTGGCGTACACTGTTTTTTCTCAGGCGGGCCTCTTCCAGGAAGGTATTGAGCCGACGGGCAACAGCGACTTTAGCGGTGTCATCAAGCTCAATGATTTGCTCTGAAATGGTCAGGCTGCGTTTTAAACTTTCCTTTTTGGATTGCTGTACTTCATTGGCCCGTTCCTGCCAGTGTTTCAGTGCCCGTTTGAACCGCTGGCTGTCCCGCCCCTGCTTGAGATACGCCTTATGGCACTCATCGTAGAGTCCAAGGGCTTTACCCAGTTGCTGGATCTTTATATTCAGCGCCATCAGGTGTTTGTCTGTACGGGCAGCCAGCTCACGGGCTTCACGTACCTGGTGGCTAAGGGTATCCATAGCTTTAACCGTAGCAGTAAGCAAGGTATGTAAACTAATACCCTGTCCTGAAACAATCCGGGTATTGATACCTGTCCTGTTAAGGTAGTTCGTTAATGCTTTCAGGCGCGAGTAGACACGAGCCCGGCTGATGCGATAGTCGTTACGCTCTTCTTCGAGTTTGTCGAGGGCTTTGGCTAAATCCCACTGGCCGGTGTACTCTATTTTTAGATAGGCAATTTTGCGACCACAGATCAACTCAAAACATAAGATCAGCATTTCCTCGACATCGTGGAGGGTCATTAATTCTTCATTATCCTGCTCGATGGCTGTCAGAATCCGCTCAATGAACAGGATACCCCGCTTTTGTCCATGGTGTGGGGCCGAAACGATGCCACTCATCCGTTGCTGCATGGCCTCTGCGATTCTGGGATGGTGTTCTTTCAGTACCTGGCAGGCAGCTGCAACATCCTCACGGGCTTCTTCGATGACATCTCGCATGCGGTTATACAGGCCTGCCCGTCTGAAAATTTCAATGCGTTCTGCCTGCTTTGCCAATGTAGGGTTGCCCGTCAAATCTTCAATGGCGGTGGATACCCATTCAGGACCCAGATCCAGCTTTCGCAGCAAGATACCCGCAGAATGAATACGGCGGGAGTCTTCTGACAGGTTCCTTTGGGCCAGATCCCGGACGATATAAAGCAGCTCGGGGATACGGTCAATGGTATCAAGCACGCTGATACGGTCTTTTTCCATCCGACGGCCATGGGTCATATTGTAAATGAGCTTCGTGGACAGACCCAGAATCGTTGCGATGACCGAGTAGCCAAGAAAATACAGTGTTTTTTCCATTGGCATGCCAGTGCCGTAGCTCATATACCAGCCACCGGTCGCAGCAATTAATGAAACCGGACCGGCTGTCCAGGCATATTGTACAATAGTGATGCGCCAAGGCTCCTGGTGGGGTGCACGAGCAACTTTTTCCAGCCAGCGTAGACCGCGTTCTTCCAGTTTAAGGTCGTCAGGTGCTTGTTTTTTTTTTCGCAAGTGCAGCCGGCGGATCATGTATATCTGTTCCTGAATGAATAAAATTAGCCTACTGTCTCACGGTAGAACGGTGATAATGGGATGATCACAGTAGATAATAATGGCGCATTTCAGGTTATTTTAGGAGGGGCTGCGGCGAGGGGCTACTTGGTAAATATACACAGTCGCTTCCGGTTAACGGCTGCGCTGGCTGTGAGGCCTGCCGCAGGCCGTTAGCATTTCGGTGGTGGATAAGACGAAACCGTTACAGTGGATTTCGTGGGGAGCTTTCCTGTTAACCTCTGCCCGAGGGTAGGTCAAAAGACAAAAGGAATAGTAATAGCATGTTAAACGAAATTCACCACCCGCCTGTTTCGGCGGGCGCACTCTTTTAGAAAACAGATAGTCGTTGACAGGGCAAGGCTTACCCCTTGCGGATTATCGACTATAAATGCTAACAGTGCTGGTGTTCAGCGACGGCTTATGACACACTCAGGCCCTTATCAGCGGGGTTTGGGAAGGGTGTAGCAGAGTCAATGAATGTTATGCTGGTCAATGTTGGTGTACTAGTGTGTTATTTGATAGGCGTACTAGGGCAGTTTGCATGTGTTCGTGGCAAGGCATCTACTCGTGCGCAAGTGTTAGGTTTTACAGCATTGGGGACGATTTTTCATGCGCTGGCATTGTACGGGGCTATTCATAGACCGCAGGGTATCAATCTGGGAGTAATGAACATTGCTTCATTAACTACACTGATGGTCACCCTGGTGGTATTGCTGAGCAGCCTTAGAAAGCCAGCTGAGAGTTTGCTATTGTTGATTTTACCCGTCACGATGATAACTTTCGTGTTCGCCTGGATATTACCCTTTAAGTACGTTATGTGGCGCCCCCCTTCAATGATGGTGGGGCATGTACTGATCTCAGTGCTGGCTTATGGATTGCTGATGGTAGCGGCTTTTCAGTCGTTATTGTTGTCTTATCAGGAGCATCAGCTAAGAAATCACCGACAAAAACGGATTTTACAGGCTCTGCCCTCATTGCAGACCATGGAGCGGCTCATGTTCGAGTTTCTGTTGGTGGGGGTGATTTTTCTAACGCTGTCGTTGCTCAGTGGCTTTCTTTTTCTTGAGAATATGTTTGCCCAACAGCTGGTTCACAAAACGGTGCTTTCCGTTGTCGCCTGGTGTGTATTTTTAAGTTTGTTACTGGGGCACAGACTTTGGGGCTGGCGTGGTCTGACCGCTATGCGCTGGATTGTTGCCGGATTTTTATTATTGGCATTATCGTATTTTGGCTGGCGTTTAACGGTTGATTTACTGAACGTAAAATAAAGCTGGGGAGCATCTTTGAGTCAGGTATCTGTTGGCGCTTTGATGGGCGTATTGTGTTTACTGTTGCTGTTGTCAGCATTTTTTTCCAGTGCTGAGACTGGCATGATGGCCATTAACCGGTATCGGCTTCGTCATCTGGCTCGTAAAGGCCATCGTGCGGCCAGGCGAACAGCGAAGCTGTTGGACCGCCCCGACCGGCTAATCGGCGTGATTCTGGTTGGTAATAACTTTGTGAACATTCTGGCGTCATCGCTGACAACCATGATTGCTTTGCAGTTATGGGGTGATAATGGTTATGCCATTGCCATTGGAACGATCACGTTAACAATACTGGTGTTGATCTTTGGTGAGGTCACCCCGAAAACAATGGCCGCTTTATACCCTGAACGGATTGCCTTTCCAGCTTCTATTGTTCTTGTCCCTCTGTTGAAATTATTCTATCCGCTGGTGGTGGTTTTGAACTGGATCTGCGGCCTGATTATGAGACCTTTTGGTATCAGGCCCGGTGATACGGGCAGTGACCAGCTTAATGCAGATGAGTTAAGAACGCTGGTGAATGAGTCCGGTCGCAGACTACCCCAGAAGCGTCGTGGGATGCTGCTTGGGATTCTTGATCTTGAAAAGGTCAGTGTTGACGATATTATGGTACCGCGCAATGAAATCGCAGGCCTTGATATTGATGAAGATATCAATGTGATTCTTGACCAGTTGCGGGATTGTCAGCATACTCGCCTGCCTGTTTATAAGGGTGATATTAATAATATTGTAGGGATGCTGCATATGCGCAAAGTCGCACGCTTGCTGTCCCTTGAAGAAATCAATAAAGCCAGCTTATTAGAGGAAACCATTGAGCCGTATTACGTTCCTGAAAGTACCCCGCTACACACCCAGCTATTTAATTTTCAGTGCGTGAAAGAACGTGTGGCGCTGGTAGTAGACGAATACGGTGATATTCTGGGGCTTTTGACCCTCGAAGATATTCTGGAGGAAATCGTCGGTGACTTTACCACCGATGTTTCGGACTCCAGCCAGGATATTACCCCGCAGGAAGATGGTAGTTACATTATTGATGGCGCTGCTTCCGTTCGTGATATTAACCGTACTCTTGGGTGGAATCTACCGGTAGACGAAGCGCGAACAATGAGTGGGTTGATTACCGAAGAAATGCAGTTTATTCCTGAGTTCAGTGTCTGTCTGAAGGTGGGTGAGTACCGATTTGAGATATTGCAGGTGAAAGATAATCGGATACGAACGGTTAAGGTTGTTCAGGCAGGATAATAGTGAAGGATAGTGAAGGATAGTGAAGGATAGCGCAGATAAGTGGTAATCCTTGTATACACTCTGTTCACTTGTCTTTCTGTATGTATGGGATGGTGCTATACAGGTGTAGAGTATAGTCAATAAGTGTATTTAACAGGGGTATCATGGCATCAGACCTGTTTCAATGTTTCAACCGGTGGCATGGAAAATGGAATTTTCGCATCCAGTGTCACATTTAAAAAATCAACAATCATTATGGCTGTCAGCCCCCAAATGGTGTATTCACCGTATTGGTACGATGGCATGGCAAAAGGGCGAGTGGAGCCTTTGCGTTTGGTGATGGATAAATTGTTTTGATCCAGTAAAAAGAGGAGGGGAACTTTAAAGATACGATCGAGTTCGTCAGTATTGGGGATCAGATCAATATATTCTGGAACCAACCCCACAAAGGGGGTGACGGCAATACCATAGAGCGATACTACCGTATCAATCTTGCCAATCAGGGTGACTGAGGAAGAGCAAAGGCCAATTTCTTCAAACGATTCACGTAGCGCTGTTTTTTCAAGGGAGCTGTCATCAGGGTCTCGCTTGCCACCTGGAAAGGCCACCTCGCCACTGTGTGTGGAAAGACGGGGGGAACGACGGGTCAGGATAATCGCAGGCTCTTTTGTTTGTGTCACCGGGATCAGCACTGCAGCCTGGGGCAATGTGGATTGAAGCGCTCGGGGTTGATGATTCGATAATCGCGTTTTAATCAGCTCAAGCATCCTGTTACCCGCCTGTCATGATTCTCTAATCATATCTGATTAGTGCAATGATTTTATAGCACTTTACTTTCCTTTGTAGTCTTTCCTTTGTAGTGATTAATGACGGGATTCGCATACATGGCAATAAACCAGGGTTTGTGTGCGTCATCGATAAGATGATAGCGTTGCATAAATCTTTCTTGCTGACTTTTCAGATCAGCACCAGGAAACAGCGTATGCAGGTCTGGCACCTTGATGTGGGGATGCTCGGTTTTGATGAGGTCCCAGGCAAAAAAATTTGACGGATGCAACCGGTAGTTGGTGAGTATTTGCTGGTCGATTGCAGCAGCGACTTCAGTGGCATTGTCAAAAGTGCCTGTCAGGGCCGTACCAAAGGCAACATGAATCTGCCCCTTATAGCCTTCTATACCCTTGGCAATGCTGCGCATATCTTCATCTTTTTGTTTTTCATAATGACCATGTGTTGCCTTATGGTATAGCTCAGCCGCTTTATCCCCATCGCAGGGGTCGTATTCAAAAGAGATGGCAATGGGGACGATATTTAATGAATGAATACTGTCCGAGAAAGTGGTGGTTTTGCTCTTTTTGCTCATATGCATCATCTTGATGATGGCGGTATCTGTTTTGTCGTTACCGTCTTTGGCTCGTCCTTCACTTTGTGCAATCCATACAGAATGACCGGTATCAATGGAGTGATGAATATAGGCAGACAGAGTGTGATAAGCCTGAAGCTTCTCACGACGGCCCTGAACAGAGCGTTTTACAATAAAGCTTTTGTTCAATCGCATCAGGTCACTGACAAAGGGGTGACTGAGCAGGTTGTCACCAATGGCAAGGCGTGGCGTATCGAAGTGATTGAGGTACAGTCCGTAATTGATAAACGCAGGATCTAATACAATATCGCGGTGGTTTGATAAAAAAAGGTAGGAAGTGCCTCTTTTCAAGTTCTCCAGACCGGAAAAGGTGACTTTCGAGGTTGTTTTGGTGATGACTTTTGAAAGGAACGGTTCAATGGCATTCTGAAAGCCACTGACATCATTGATACCCCTCATCTTGTAACGCACAATGATACTGGTCAGCCACTCCATCAGTTGACCACAATGCTTTGTCAGCGTGGGGTATTTGTATCTTGCAAGTGTATTCAGAAAGTGATCATCAAGCAGTATTTTTTCCAGTGTCGGGCGCACTTCACTATCGTGGTAGGGTCTTATTTCTTCAAATTCTTGCATCAGGTATGAATCATCAGTTTCGGGCAATGTCAGACAGATAAATAGATGGTACTGTCGCTGCAGAACTCAATAATATACAGCTTTACAGTGTCATTATGTATAAGAACTTGTCGGGCGTTGTAAAACACTTAGGCGTATAATAGCGGTTTTTTGCGAAAAACTGGAATATATCGCTTATGAAAATCAAAAAGCTTGTGTTAACGACTGTGCTCCTAATGGCAAGCCCTGGCTGGGCAAGCAGTCCTGATACTGTCACATCTACTTCTATAGATCAAGCTGTGGCCTCAGTAAAGGCATCAACAGACGATGGTCAAGAGGCTGTTGTCGCACTGGAAGCTTATGCTAAACAGGGAAATGGTGTTGCACTGTTATGGTTAGGGCGTATTTACAGAGATGGCCTTAGCGGTACCCCGAAAGACGCAAAACGGGCTTTTTCTTTGTTTGAAAGGGCGGCGGGTAATGAAGGGAAAAATAGTGATGCTAAATACGAACTGGCCAGGGCTTATTATTATGGCGAAGGTACTGACAAAAACCTGATTGGTGCTTATATCTGGGCAACGTTGAGCTTGCAGACGCCTTCCTCCACGAAAAAAGAAGCTCAAGCACTGGTGAATACACTGACAGAGCTGCTTTCAGAAAAGCAGCTGAACTCAGCGAAGACCATTGCCAAACAGATTCATGCTTTATATTTGAGTTAACGCTACCGGTAGCGTCAGGGTTGTGGCAATGAAAACGCTATTACTATCGTCTCCACGAAGGCATGAATGACGGATTGTTAGTATTTTCTGAAATGCAGCTACCCTTACACCGAACTTTTGACAATGAGGAGCGGGTTCTCCTTTGCCAGAAGGATGAACAGTGGTCGTATGTTGGCAACAAATAGAATCAGCGCTGGCTATTCTATGGGTGGGAACCTCGCTACAGACTCGTTACAAAAAAAAGTCACTACAAACGTCTTTGGTCTTCTAATATCTAATAAAGGAAACGTTGAATAATCTGATAAAGTTAGTCAAATCCTACACGTTCAGGTTTTACTGCACAGATAACGGGAAGCCCTACAGCTCAGAACTTCCAGCAGATATCCCTATTGTTAGCAGGAAGCTGACGCAAAGTATCGAGAGGACTAACCTGACACTTCGCACCCGCCTGAAGCGGTTAACCGGTAAAATCATTTGTTGTTCTTCCCTAGAAGAACGGCATGACCAGGTCATGGGGAAGTTTATCTCAGGAATGTGGTATCAACCTCTTTGAAACATGACCCGCTAACAGGGTTTGACGGTAATTCATGGTGCTGAAAGTATTGGCTATGGCTTATATCACAAACTCTGGGATATAGTGACAGATAGACCATTTGCTTATTGAAGAGCACATTATCATGGCCGGTGCTGGAAAGAAAAAATGCACTAACACTAACACTAAAAAGGTGTCTTTAAAGGGGTTGCTCCAGGCAAAGAGCTGGTTGCTGACGGAAAGCCTGCCCCAGCGTCTGCGTGAAAGTACAGTGATATTCCTGTTGTTTCTCACAGGCTTTCTGGTGATGGCTCTGGCGAGTTATCATCCACGGGATACCGGGTGGTCTTTTGTTGGCCCAGTGGGCCTGATCGCCAATAAAGGCGGTCAGGCTGGTGCCTGGCTGTCAGATCTGCTGCTATCTCTACTGGGATATTTTGCCTGGTCTTTACCTGTTCTTTTATTGTATCTGAGTCAATGTTTATTTCGGCAACGCGGTGCTCCCTGGCGGTGGCAGCCAGCGGTGGTAATCAGTCGTATAGCTGGTAGCCTGCTGCTATTGTGCTGTGGCACAGGGCTGGTCTATCTTCACTACCATTTTCTTGGTGCTGCGCTACCGGCGGAAAGTGGTGGGATTACCGGGTCTGTTATTGTGGGGCTATGCGTGCCACTGCTTAATGTGACAGGTACTACGCTTTTATTGCTGGCAGGGCTTTTGTTGGGGGTGACGCTGGCCACAGGGTTGTCATGGTTTCGGCTCATGGATGTGATGGGGAGACTCACTATCGTCGTGGCAACTCTCATACGGCGCATTGCTCCTCGCCTTGCAGTAGCTGCATTCAATAAAAGTCATTGGATTACTGTTCAGTTGGCAGGACATATTCAGAAAATACGAAAGCAGAAGCGGCTAAATATTAAAAAAAGTATTAAAAAAAGTATTAAAAAAAGTATTGCTGATCCTCTTTCGCCACCGCAGAGCGAGTTTCTAACAGTATCCCATAAACAGGCCACATCCACTACCACCGTGCTCTGTGCGACTACGGTTGTCAGTGATATAACCAACAAACAGGCTATCCCCGCCAGGCCAGCTGTTGAGCTGCTCGATGAAGCCAGGATCGCCGCTTCTGACATCAATAAGGTGATGTTGTCTCAAGTGGCAAAGACACTGGAAGATAAACTCCAGGATTTTGGTGTTGATGTTACCGTAGTGGCTGTGCACCCGGGGCCGGTGATTACTCGTTATGAAATTCAGCCCGCTCCTGGCGTGAAAGCCAGTCGCATATCAAACCTGTCCAGAGATCTGGCTCGCTCTCTGGCCGTGATCAGTGTGCGGGTGGTGGAAGTGATTCCAGGTAAATCGGTGATGGGTATTGAAATACCCAATGAAACCCGAAAAACGGTTTTTCTGATTGAACTGATTGCCTCCCATGTGTTTGAGGCGGCGACCTCACCACTGAGTCTGGCTTTAGGGCATGATACTGGTGGCCAGCCCATAGTGGTGGACCTGGCAAAAATGCCACACTTGCTGGTGGCGGGTACGACCGGCTCTGGAAAGTCTGTCGGGGTCAATGCCATGCTGTTATCGCTGCTCTTTAAATCAGGTCCTGCTGAGGTACGTTTGTTATTAATCGACCCGAAAATGCTGGAGCTGTCTGTTTATGAGGGAATTCCTCACTTGTTAGCTCCGGTTGTGACTGATATGAAAGAGGCTGCCAATGCCCTTCGATGGTGTGTGACCGAAATGGAGCGTCGTTATAAACTGATGGCAGCCATGGGAGTGCGGAATATTGCGGGTTATAATGCAAAAATTCAGGAAGCTATTAGTGCGGGTCAACCGCTGATCGATCCTTTTTTTGAAGCTGTAGGGGAGGGTGATCCGGTACCTGAGTTAGGTCAGCTGCCATTTCTGGTAGTGGTGGTTGATGAGTTTGCTGACATGATTATGATTGTTGGCAAGAAAGTGGAGGCGCTGATTGCAAGGATTGCCCAAAAAGCACGGGCTGCGGGTATTCACCTTATTCTTGCCACCCAGCGTCCGTCTGTTGATGTGATTACCGGTTTGATTAAGGCCAATGTACCGACTCGAATCAGTTTTCAGGTATCCAGCAAGATTGATTCACGTACGATTATCGACCAGGGGGGCGCAGAGCAACTGCTTGGGCACGGTGATATGTTATATTTAGCGCCGGGTACAAGTGTTCCGGTCAGGGTGCACGGTGCTTTTGTCAGTGATAATGATGTGCACCGGGTGGTTGCTGACTGGCAGAAGAGAGGGCAGCCGTGTTATATCGATGATATTCTCAGCAGCAGTGATTACATCCCTGTTGATGGCAGTGCCTCAAGTGCTGATGATGAGCAGGACCCTTTGTATGATGAAGCAGTGGCGTTTGTACTGGATTCTCGAAAAGCCTCCATTTCAGCGGTTCAACGCCGATTGAAAATAGGGTATAACCGTGCAGCACGGATCATTGATACCATGGAGGCTGCGCAGGTGATAAGCCCCATGCAGTCAAACGGTAACCGGGACGTATTAGTTCCTAAACATTGAACGGTGCTATGTTGAAACCATTATTTATTGCGATGACCCTGATGATACTGTCCTTATCTGCTGCTGGCGATGAAGTAGTGACTGATAAAGACGCGCTATCGTCTCCAGCAAGGGCTGCTAAAAATACGGCAATAGCCCCTGAAAACAACGCACCGACACATGGACAAAGTGATGCAAAGGCAGAGGATATGCTGGTGAAAAAGCTGAAAGCCATTAAAACGCTGAGTGCGAGCTTTCAGCAGGAGATGGTGGCCGATAATGGTCGACGTCAAACCCTCGCTGGTAAGCTTTATCTGAAGCGCCCAAACATGCTTTTATGGCACACCACGCAACCCTACGAGCAGGAAATTATTACCCGGGATAACAAGGTATGGAACATCGACCATGATCTGATGCAGGTGGTGATTCAAAAGCAGGATAGTGAATCTGAAAATACACCGGCCAGGCTCCTCAGTGGTGATGCACGTGAGTTCCTGAAAAATTACTATGTGACTGTTGAACGCTTCAGGGGCAGTAGCATTTACAGCCTCAGACCTTCCGGTAGAGGCGCGCTATTTGATCAGCTGGATATTCATTTTAACAAAGACGGTGAGTTGACGGGGTTTGCCCTGATGGATTCCCTGGGAGGGAAGCGGCAGGTCGATTTACGGCAGGTGAATGTTAACGGAATGATCAGTGACAGTGAGTTTCGTGCTAACTACCCAAAAAACTATGATGTCATTGATGAGGCAACCCCGGCTGCTCAACCTGCATCGGCTACAGCAGTGACGCCAGCAGTATGAATTCTCTGTTTGATACATTGCAAGGTCAGGGCTATCAGCCGCTTGCTGCCAGAATGCGACCCGCCAGCCTGGATGACTACCTTGGACAGGCTCACTTACTGGGTGCCGGTAAACCCCTGAGAAAAGCGATCATTCAAGGGCACTTGCATTCTATGATTTTTTGGGGACCTCCGGGCGTGGGGAAAACAACGCTTGCCCGCTTATTGGCTGAAAGCTGTGATGCCCGCGTTGAAACGCTGTCAGCAGTTCTCTCCGGGGTTAAGGATATTCGTGCTGCTGTGGCACGTGCTAAAGAGGCTTTACAAAGAGCAGAACAAAAAACACTGTTGTTTGTTGATGAAGTACATCGGTTTAACAAGTCACAACAGGATGCTTTCTTGCCACATATGGAAGAAGGCACTGTTATTTTTGTTGGTGCAACAACCGAAAATCCCTCCTTTGAGCTGAATAACGCCTTGCTATCCCGTACACGGGTCTATTTGCTAAAGCCTTTGGATAAAACAGCGTTGAAGCATGTGCTGGGCCGGGCTCTGACCGATCCGGAAAAAGGCCTTGGAAAACAGAAGCTTCGTCTGGAAGAAAAGGCTGAGGAAAGCCTCATTCGTTATGCTGATGGCGATGCCCGGCGTTTACTGAATACCCTGGAGGTTGCTGCGGATTTTCAGGAAAGTGGGGTTATCACCTATGACAGCTTGCAAACCGTGCTTTCAGACGTTGGCCGTCGTTTTGATAAAGGGGGGGATGTTTTTTATGACCAGCTGTCAGCATTTCATAAGTCAGTGCGTGGCTCCAGCCCTGATGGAGCCCTTTACTGGGCTGCTCGTATGGTAGACGGTGGTGCTGATCCTCTTTCTGTGATACGGCGTTTGGTAGCGATTGCCAGTGAAGATATCGGGAATGCAGACCCAAGGGCATTGGAGATCACTCTCAATGCCTGGCAGGCTTATGAGCGGCTTGGTCATCCAGAAGGACTGCTGGCATTGGCCCATGCTACGGTATACTGTGCCTGTGCCCCCAAAAGTAATGCCGTTTACAAGGCTTGGAAAGCAGCGCTGATGGATGTCAGAGGTAATCCTTCCTACGAAGTCCCTGTTCATTTGCGTAATGCCCCTACAGTGTTAATGGGGAAGCTGGGTTATGGTAAGGAGTACCGTTATGCCCATGATGAGCCTGAAGCCTACGCCGCCGGGGAGGACTATTTTCCGCAGGCGATGCTACCTGAAAAATATTATCAACCGCTGCGCGTGGGCTTGAAATTAAAATCAAGGACAAACTGCAGTATTTAATGACGCTTGATCAGGCAAGTTCTAAGAAACGAAGGTAACATGTTGAATTATCTCGCAGTAGGGCTAGGTGGTGCTTTGGGTGCCACGGTGCGTTTTTTTATTTATAACCGATTTGGTACCGCTGGTCATCCATCACTGTTTGCATTGCCGACGCTGACTGTGAATGTGATTGGCTCGTTATGTATTGGTGTCGCCTGGTATTATCTGGTCGAGCAGGCTATGTTGCCCCCAGTGTGGAAAAGCTTTGTTATTACAGGTTTTTTAGGAGCACTAACGACCTTTTCGACATTTTCACTGGATGTCTTGCGGCTGTTACAGGCAGAATTGTACACCATTGCCTTGGGTTATATGATTGGTAATGTTGTCTTATGTGTTTCAGGGGTTTTTGTTGGCTATCAACTGGCCCGGGTTTTCTGATCAATATGACGGTGGTTGTCTATTTTGATAGAACCAAGGGCAATACTGCGGACACTTTCATGTAGCAATAGCTTCGTAGTTACTGAATCGCTGATAAGTGTCCATGATTTTTCATCATTCATGGTGACTCCTAAGGGAAGAAGCAGCTAATAACTGACCGGTTATGGAGTAATACTGCGGAACTGCGGACAGTTTCAGACAGTCTGGTGTCTGATGCTGCAAGGATTGAAACTCAAGAGAACCATTTTATGGTAACTCAAGGATAAGCGTGAGTTACCATAAAATAACGATATATCCTCAATCCCTTGGCAGCCGAGAGTTTTTAAGGAGGATGTAATTTAATTTGTGTAAACGCTCACCTCATTATGTGCAGTCGGAGTAATCCCATAGCTGGCAGCTTCCGGAATCCATTAAGCACCTACTACTTTATAGATTAACGTTTGTGATTTTTTAAATAGGTTTTATGCTGACATTTTTCAATTTTATTTTTTGTCAACGTCTTGGCTTTTTTATTTTTTATATCCATCTTGATTTGTTTTTAACGTTCATCATGGGGCATTTTTTTTAATCAGCTAACATTTAATTAATAAGCTTAAGTAAGGTGAGTTGCATCTATAAGATTTTGATAAAGGTTTAGTACTTAAAAGCTATTAATTAATCACATTGTAAATGATCAGATTTTCTATTTAAATTATCTGTTTAGTTGTCATACAGAATTACATTAGTTTATTGACTACAGGGAGTAATCAATTTATGGCCAGTATCGGTATTGTTCAGGGTGTTACAGGAACTGTTACGGTAAAAACAGCTGAGGGTGAAATTAAGCAATTAAAACCTGGGGATGTTTTACTGGAAGGGGACCAAATTCAATCCTCTGACGGGCAGGTGAACATTCAATTGGCCAATGGTCAGATGATGACAGTTTTGCCAAATCAGTCTATGGCAATGAATGCAGGATTATTGGCACAAAGGTCAGAAGAGGAGGTCGCTGAAGAGGGAGATGCCGAAAGCACGCTGGTGAACGCTCTATTAGCAGGGGAAGACCCTTCTCAAATACTCGATGCGCCAGCAGCCGGTGAACGCGTACCGGAAGAGTCTGCAAGTGAATCACTACCTGATAGCAGTAACACGTTTGAAAACAATATCGTCGAGCGTGAAATCCCTGATTCACTCACAGCGGACGAAGAATCGGTTGCGGAGATTCTCTCTGACATTGATGAAATACGTTCTGTTGCGGAAGCAACGGCTGCTGAAATACAAGCTGTTAGTAGTGAAGCCCCTTCTGAAGCAGAGAAGGTAACAGCTGTTACTCCCTCGGTTGCAACACCTTTGGTAACAAATTTAAATACTAAAGTACTAGAATCGGTTGATACCATTACACCTGATATTGAAGACTCACCGAGGGAGACGCTGACTGAACAGGAAGACATGGTTGAGGCAGGGGCTGCAGAGCAACCGACCGCCGAGGAAGGCAATGACAATGAGGCACCGGTGCCTGCCCCTGAGGCCGGTGCCAACCTGATCGCCAACGGTGACTTTGCCGATGACCAGGGCAGCGGCTGGTCAATGACCGGTACCGCAGCTATCAAAAACGGCCGGTTGCAGTTCAGCGCTGGCAATGGTGCCAACGACGGCGTGGCCGAGCAGGCCTTTGCCATGGAGGCCGGTGCCACCTACAGCCTGAGCCTGAACTACGCCACCCTGGGCCGCAGCGGTGTGCCCCAGTCAGGACGGGCCGAGATTGTCGATGCTGCCACGGACGAGGTACTGGCCAGCAGTGATTTCGAGACCAGCAGCGGTGACTTCCAGCCCCTGTCCCTGAGCTTTACCGGTGTTGCTGGCGGACAGGCCATCCTGCGCATTGCCGACACCTCCACGGAGACGAACGGTGTTGACCTCAGGGTCGACAATGTGATGGTGGCGGTAGCGGCCCCGGGAGCTCTGGCGCCTGAGAATGAGGCGCCGGTATTTGAACCCGTGGGCGACATGGAAGACTTGTCACGGGTGGCTTTGCTGACCTTCAGGGAGGGCAGCGGCAGTAGTGCCGGTGACCTCACCGGTCAGGGGCATGATGCCCGCCTTGGTGATGGTGCCACCTGGACAGATGGGGGCGTTAGCCTCAATGCTGCCGGCGCCAGCCTGGGGGATCTTGTCCTGGGCGGTGATATCACCATTGCCAGCACCTTTACCTTCAACAGCCATGGCACATGGGCTCGAATGGTGGATCTGGGCAACGGTGCCCGGGCTGACAACATCGTGATTGGCAGCCCTGCTGAGGGTCGTATAGAAGCCCATATTTTCCAGGGGGACACCGTTGTTGGCATAGTTGGTTTTGATAATTTCTACACCACCGGTGAGACCTTCCACCTTGCCTTTACCGTGGATGGCGACGGTCATATGCGCCTGTATAAAAACGGGGATGAAGTGGCCAGTAACCCCAACGGCCAGCCGCCTTCCGAGGTATTACGTACCAGCAACCTGTTGGGCCAGAGTAACTGGTCTCATAATGCGGCCACGGACGGCACCATCAGTGACCTGGTGATCCTTGACAGCTCACTCGATGGCAGTGCTGTCCATGAGCTTTACACACTGAGCCAGTCCGGCCAGCTTGAGGTAGTGTTGGACAGCCTGGATACCGTCAGTGAAAACGCCCGGCCAGGCACCGTGGTGGGCAGGGTACAGGCCAGTGATGCCGATGGTGATGACCTGAGTTACAGCCTGATCGATGACGCCGAGGGACGTTTTACCATTGATGCCGGCACTGGCGTGGTGACTGTCGCCGGTGCGCTGGATTACGAAACAGCCAGCAGCCACGCCTTAACCGTACGGGTCAGTGACAGTGCTGGAGGCAGCACCGAGCAGACCATCGTGGTAGCTATTAATGAAGCCATGGATGTCTCGATACCGGTGCCTGAGTCCGAGGTTGAACCTGAGGCTGGCACGAACCTGATCAGCAACGGTGACTTTGCCGATGACCAAGGCAGTGGCTGGTCAATGACCGGTACCGCGGATATCAAAAACGGCCGGTTGCAATTCAGCGCTGGCAATGGTGCCAATGACGGCGTGGCCGAGCAGGTCTTTGCCATGGAAGCCGGTGCCACCTACAGCCTGGGTCTGGACTACGCGTCCTATGGCCGCAGTGGTGTGCTCCAGTCAGGACGGGCCGAGATTGTGGATGCTGCCACGGGCGAGGTACTGGCCAGCAGTGATTTCGAGACCAGCAGCGGTACCCCCCAGCCCCTGTCCCTGAGCTTTACCGGTGTTGCTGGCGGACAGGCCATCCTGCGCATTGCCGACACCTCCACGGAGACGAGTGGTGTTGACCTCAGGGTCGACAATGTGATGGTGGCGGTAGCGGCCCCGGGAGCTCTGGCGCCTGAGAATGAGGCGCCGGTATTTGAACCCGTGGGCGACATGGAAGACTTGTCACGGGTGGCTTTGCTGACCTTCAGGGAGGGCAGCGGCAGTAGTGCCGGTGACCTCACCGGTCAGGGGCATGATGCCCGCCTTGGTGATGGTGCCACCTGGACAGATGGGGGCGTTAGCCTCAATGCTGCCGGCGCCAGCCTGGGGGATCTTGTCCTGGGCGGTGATATCACCATTGCCAGCACCTTTACCTTCAACAGCCATGGCACATGGGCTCGAATGGTGGATCTGGGCAACGGTGCCCGGGCTGACAACATCGTGATTGGCAGCCCTGCTGAGGGTCGTATAGAAGCCCATATTTTCCAGGGGGACACCGTTGTTGGCATAGTTGGTTTTGATAATTTCTACACCACCGGTGAGACCTTCCACCTTGCCTTTACCGTGGATGGCGACGGTCATATGCGGCTGTATAAAAACGGGGATGAGGTGGCCAGTAACCCCAACGGCCAGCCGCCTTCCGAGGTATTACGTACCAGCAACCTGTTGGGCCAGAGTAACTGGTCTCATAATGCGGCCACGGACGGCACCATCAGTGACCTGGTGATCCTTGACAGCTCACTCGATGGCAGTGCTGTCCATGAGCTTTACACACTGAGCCAGTCCGGCCAGCTTGAGGTAGTGTTGGACAGCCTGGATACCGTCAGTGAAAACGCCCGGCCAGGCACCGTGGTGGGCAGGGTACAGGCCAGTGATGCCGATGGTGATGACCTGAGTTACAGCCTGATCGATGACGCCGAGGGACGTTTTACCATTGATGCCGGCACTGGCGTGGTGACTGTCGCCGGTGCGCTGGATTACGAAACAGCCAGCAGCCATGCCTTAACCGTACGGGTCAGTGACAGTGCTGGAGGCAGCACCGAGCAGACCATCGTGGTAGCTATTAATGAAGCCATGGATGTCTCGATACCGGTGCCTGAGTCCGAGGTTGAGGTAGCGGCCCCGGGAGCCCTGGCGCCTGAGAATGAGGCGCCGGTATTTGAACCCGTGGGCGACATGGAAGACTTGTCACGGGTGGCTTTGCTGACCTTCAGGGAGGGCAGCGGCAGTAGTGCCGGTGACCTCACCGGTCAGGGGCATGATGCCCGCCTTGGTGATGGTGCCACCTGGACAGATGGGGGCGTTAGCCTCAATGCTGCCGGCGCCAGCCTGGGGGATCTTGTCCTGGGCGGTGATATCACCATTGCCAGCACCTTTACCTTCAACAGCCATGGCACATGGGCTCGAATGGTGGATCTGGGCAACGGTGCCCGGGCTGACAACATCGTGATTGGCAGCCCTGCTGAGGGTCGTATAGAAGCCCATATTTTCCAGGGGGACACCGTTGTTGGCATAGTTGGTTTTGATAATTTCTACACCACTGGTGAGACCTTCCACCTGGCCTTTACCGTGGATGGCGACGGTCATATGCGGCTGTATAAAAACGGGGATGAGGTGGCCAGTAACCCCGACGGCCAGCCGCCTTCCGAGGTATTACGTACCAGCAACCTGTTGGGCCAGAGTAACTGGTCTCATAATGCGGCCACGGACGGCACCATCAGTGACCTGGTGATCCTTGACAGCTCACTCGATGGCAGTGCTGTCCATGAGCTTTACACACTGAGCCAGTCCGGCCAGCTTGAGGTAGTGTTGGACAGCCTGGATACCGTCAGTGAAAACGCCCGGCCAGGCACCGTGGTGGGCAGGGTACAGGCCAGTGATGCCGATGGTGATGACCTGAGTTACAGCCTGATCGATGACGCCGAGGGACGTTTTACCATTGATGCCGGCACTGGCGTGGTGACTGTCGCCGGTGCGCTGGATTACGAAACAGCCAGCAGCCATGCCTTAACCGTACGGGTCAGTGACAGTGCTGGAGGCAGCACCGAGCAGACCATCGTGGTAGCTATTAATGAAGCCATGGATGTCTCGATACCGGTGCCTGAGTCCGAGGTTGAGGTAGCGGCCCCGGGAGCCCTGGCGCCTGAGAATGAGGCGCCGGTATTTGAACCCGTGGGCGACATGGAAGACTTGTCACGGGTGGCTTTGCTGACCTTCAGGGAGGGCAGCGGCAGTAGTGCCGGTGACCTCACCGGTCAGGGGCATGATGCCCGCCTTGGTGATGGTGCCACCTGGACAGATGGGGGCGTTAGCCTCAATGCTGCCGGCGCCAGCCTGGGGGATCTTGTCCTGGGCGGTGATATCACCATTGCCAGCACCTTTACCTTCAACAGCCATGGCACATGGGCTCGAATGGTGGATCTGGGCAACGGTGCCCGGGCTGACAACATCGTGATTGGCAGCCCTGCTGAGGGTCGTATAGAAGCCCATATTTTCCAGGGGGACACCGTTGTTGGCATAGTTGGTTTTGATAATTTCTACACCACTGGTGAGACCTTCCACCTGGCCTTTACCGTGGATGGCGACGGTCATATGCGGCTGTATAAAAACGGGGATGAGGTGGCCAGTAACCCCGACGGCCAGCCGCCTTCCGAGGTATTACGTACCAGCAACCTGTTGGGCCAGAGTAACTGGTCTCATAATGCGGCCACGGACGGCACCATCAGTGACCTGGTGATCCTTGACAGCTCACTCGATGGCAGTGCTGTCCATGAGCTTTACACACTGAGCCAGTCCGGCCAGCTTGAGGTAGTGTTGGACAGCCTGGATACCGTCAGTGAAAACGCCCGGCCAGGCACCGTGGTGGGCAGGGTACAGGCCAGTGATGCCGATGGTGATGACCTGAGTTACAGCCTGATCGATGACGCCGAGGGACGTTTTACCATTGATGCCGGCACTGGCGTGGTGACTGTCGCCGGTGCGCTGGATTACGAAACAGCCAGCAGCCATGCCTTAACCGTACGGGTCAGTGACAGTGCTGGAGGCAGCACCGAGCAGACCATCGTGGTAGCTATTAATGAAGCCATGGATGTCTCGATACCGGTGCCTGAGTCCGAGGTTGAGGTAGCGGCCCCGGGAGCCCTGGCGCCTGAGAATGAGGCGCCGGTATTTGAACCCGTGGGCGACATGGAAGACTTGTCACGGGTGGCTTTGCTGACCTTCAGGGAGGGCAGCGGCAGTAGTGCCGGTGACCTCACCGGTCAGGGGCATGATGCCCGCCTTGGTGATGGTGCCACCTGGACAGATGGGGGCGTTAGCCTCAATGCTGCCGGCGCCAGCCTGGGGGATCTTGTCCTGGGCGGTGATATCACCATTGCCAGCACCTTTACCTTCAACAGCCATGGCACATGGGCTCGAATGGTGGATCTGGGCAACGGTGCCCGGGCTGACAACATCGTGATTGGCAGCCCTGCTGAGGGTCGTATAGAAGCCCATATTTTCCAGGGGGACACCGTTGTTGGCATAGTTGGTTTTGATAATTTCTACACCACTGGTGAGACCTTCCACCTGGCCTTTACCGTGGATGGCGACGGTCATATGCGGCTGTATAAAAACGGGGATGAGGTGGCCAGTAACCCCGACGGCCAGCCGCCTTCCGAGGTATTACGTACCAGCAACCTGTTGGGCCAGAGTAACTGGTCTCATAATGCGGCCACGGACGGCACCATCAGTGACCTGGTGATCCTTGACAGCTCACTCGATGGCAGTGCTGTCCATGAGCTTTACACACTGAGCCAGTCCGGCCAGCTTGAGGTAGTGTTGGACAGCCTGGATACCGTCAGTGAAAACGCCCGGCCAGGCACCGTGGTGGGCAGGGTACAGGCCAGTGATGCCGATGGTGATGACCTGAGTTACAGCCTGATCGATGACGCCGAGGGACGTTTTACCATTGATGCCGGCACTGGCGTGGTGACTGTCGCCGGTGCGCTGGATTACGAAACAGCCAGCAGCCATGCCTTAACCGTACGGGTCAGTGACAGTGCTGGAGGCAGCACCGAGCAGACCATCGTGGTAGCTATTAATGAAGCCATGGATGTCTCGATACCGGTGCCTGAGTCCGAGGTTGAGGTAGCGGCCCCGGGAGCCCTGGCGCCTGAGAATGAGGCGCCGGTATTTGAACCCGTGGGCGACATGGAAGACTTGTCACGGGTGGCTTTGCTGACCTTCAGGGAGGGCAGCGGCAGTAGTGCCGGTGACCTCACCGGTCAGGGGCATGATGCCCGCCTTGGTGATGGTGCCACCTGGACAGATGGGGGCGTTAGCCTCAATGCTGCCGGCGCCAGCCTGGGGGATCTTGTCCTGGGCGGTGATATCACCATTGCCAGCACCTTTACCTTCAACAGCCATGGCACATGGGCTCGAATGGTGGATCTGGGCAACGGTGCCCGGGCTGACAACATCGTGATTGGCAGCCCTGCTGAGGGTCGTATAGAAGCCCATATTTTCCAGGGGGACACCGTTGTTGGCATAGTTGGTTTTGATAATTTCTACACCACTGGTGAGACCTTCCACCTGGCCTTTACCGTGGATGGCGACGGTCATATGCGGCTGTATAAAAACGGGGATGAGGTGGCCAGTAACCCCGACGGCCAGCCGCCTTCCGAGGTATTACGTACCAGCAACCTGTTGGGCCAGAGTAACTGGTCTCATAATGCGGCCACGGACGGCACCATCAGTGACCTGGTGATCCTTGACAGCTCACTCGATGGCAGTGCTGTCCATGAGCTTTACACACTGAGCCAGTCCGGCCAGCTTGAGGTAGTGTTGGACAGCCTGGATACCGTCAGTGAAAACGCCCGGCCAGGCACCGTGGTGGGCAGGGTACAGGCCAGTGATGCCGATGGTGATGACCTGAGTTACAGCCTGATCGATGACGCCGAGGGACGTTTTACCATTGATGCCGGCACTGGCGTGGTGACTGTCGCCGGTGCGCTGGATTACGAAACAGCCAGCAGCCATGCCTTAACCGTACGGGTCAGTGACAGTGCTGGAGGCAGCACCGAGCAGACCATCGTGGTAGCTATTAATGAAGCCATGGATGTCTCGATACCGGTGCCTGAGTCCGAGGTTGAGGTAGCGGCCCCGGGAGCCCTGGCGCCTGAGAATGAGGCGCCGGTATTTGAACCCGTGGGCGACATGGAAGACTTGTCACGGGTGGCTTTGCTGACCTTCAGGGAGGGCAGCGGCAGTAGTGCCGGTGACCTCACCGGTCAGGGGCATGATGCCCGCCTTGGTGATGGTGCCACCTGGACAGATGGGGGCGTTAGCCTCAATGCTGCCGGCGCCAGCCTGGGGGATCTTGTCCTGGGCGGTGATATCACCATTGCCAGCACCTTTACCTTCAACAGCCATGGCACATGGGCTCGAATGGTGGATCTGGGCAACGGTGCCCGGGCTGACAACATCGTGATTGGCAGCCCTGCTGAGGGTCGTATAGAAGCCCATATTTTCCAGGGGGACACCGTTGTTGGCATAGTTGGTTTTGATAATTTCTACACCACTGGTGAGACCTTCCACCTGGCCTTTACCGTGGATGGCGACGGTCATATGCGGCTGTATAAAAACGGGGATGAGGTGGCCAGTAACCCCGACGGCCAGCCGCCTTCCGAGGTATTACGTACCAGCAACCTGTTGGGCCAGAGTAACTGGTCTCATAATGCGGCCACGGACGGCACCATCAGTGACCTGGTGATCCTTGACAGCTCACTCGATGGCAGTGCTGTCCATGAGCTTTACACACTGAGCCAGTCCGGCCAGCTTGAGGTAGTGTTGGACAGCCTGGATACCGTCAGTGAAAACGCCCGGCCAGGCACCGTGGTGGGCAGGGTACAGGCCAGTGATGCCGATGGTGATGACCTGAGTTACAGCCTGATCGATGACGCCGAGGGACGTTTTACCATTGATGCCGGCACTGGCGTGGTGACTGTCGCCGGTGCGCTGGATTACGAAACAGCCAGCAGCCACGCCTTAACCGTACGGGTCAGTGACAGTGCTGGAGGCAGCACCGAGCAGACCATCGTGGTAGCTATTAATGAAGCCATGGATGTCTCGATACCGGTGCCTGAGTCCGAGGTTGAGGTAGCGGCCCCGGGAGCCCTGGCGCCTGAGAATGAGGCGCCGGTATTTGAACCCGTGGGCGACATGGAAGACTTGTCACGGGTGGCTTTGCTGACCTTCAGGGAGGGCAGCGGCAGTAGTGCCGGTGACCTCACCGGTCAGGGGCATGATGCCCGCCTTGGTGATGGTGCCACCTGGACAGATGGGGGCGTTAGCCTCAATGCTGCCGGCGCCAGCCTGGGGGATCTTGTCCTGGGCGGTGATATCACCATTGCCAGCACCTTTACCTTCAACAGCCATGGCACATGGGCTCGAATGGTGGATCTGGGCAACGGTGCCCGGGCTGACAACATCGTGATTGGCAGCCCTGCTGAGGGTCGTATAGAAGCCCATATTTTCCAGGGGGACACCGTTGTTGGCATAGTTGGTTTTGATAATTTCTACACCACTGGTGAGACCTTCCACCTGGCCTTTACCGTGGATGGCGACGGTCATATGCGGCTGTATAAAAACGGGGATGAGGTGGCCAGTAACCCCGACGGCCAGCCGCCTTCCGAGGTATTACGTACCAGCAACCTGTTGGGCCAGAGTAACTGGTCTCATAATGCGGCCACGGACGGCACCATCAGTGACCTGGTGATCCTTGACAGCTCACTCGATGGCAGTGCTGTCCATGAGCTTTACACACTGAGCCAGTCCGGCCAGCTTGAGGTAGTGTTGGACAGCCTGGATACCGTCAGTGAAAACGCCCGGCCAGGCACCGTGGTGGGCAGGGTACAGGCCAGTGATGCCGATGGTGATGACCTGAGTTACAGCCTGATCGATGACGCCGAGGGACGTTTTACCATTGATGCCGGCACTGGCGTGGTGACTGTCGCCGGTGCGCTGGATTACGAAACAGCCAGCAGCCATGCCTTAACCGTACGGGTCAGTGACAGTGCTGGAGGCAGCACCGAGCAGACCATCGTGGTAGCTATTAATGAAGCCATGGATGTCTCGATACCGGTGCCTGAGTCCGAGGTTGAGGTAGCGGCCCCGGGAGCCCTGGCGCCTGAGAATGAGGCGCCGGTATTTGAACCCGTGGGCGACATGGAAGACTTGTCACGGGTGGCTTTGCTGACCTTCAGGGAGGGCAGCGGCAGTAGTGCCGGTGACCTCACCGGTCAGGGGCATGATGCCCGCCTTGGTGATGGTGCCACCTGGACAGATGGGGGCGTTAGCCTCAATGCTGCCGGCGCCAGCCTGGGGGATCTTGTCCTGGGCGGTGATATCACCATTGCCAGCACCTTTACCTTCAACAGCCATGGCACATGGGCTCGAATGGTGGATCTGGGCAACGGTGCCCGGGCTGACAACATCGTGATTGGCAGCCCTGCTGAGGGTCGTATAGAAGCCCATATTTTCCAGGGGGACACCGTTGTTGGCATAGTTGGTTTTGATAATTTCTACACCACTGGTGAGACCTTCCACCTGGCCTTTACCGTGGATGGCGACGGTCATATGCGGCTGTATAAAAACGGGGATGAGGTGGCCAGTAACCCCGACGGCCAGCCGCCTTCCGAGGTATTACGTACCAGCAACCTGTTGGGCCAGAGTAACTGGTCTCATAATGCGGCCACGGACGGCACCATCAGTGACCTGGTGATCCTTGACAGCTCACTCGATGGCAGTGCTGTCCATGAGCTTTACACACTGAGCCAGTCCGGCCAGCTTGAGGTAGTGTTGGACAGCCTGGATACCGTCAGTGAAAACGCCCGGCCAGGCACCGTGGTGGGCAGGGTACAGGCCAGTGATGCCGATGGTGATGACCTGAGTTACAGCCTGATCGATGACGCCGAGGGACGTTTTACCATTGATGCCGGCACTGGCGTGGTGACTGTCGCCGGTGCGCTGGATTACGAAACAGCCAGCAGCCACGCCTTAACCGTACGGGTCAGTGACAGTGCTGGAGGCAGCACCGAGCAGACCATCGTGGTAGCTATTAATGAAGCCATGGATGTCTCGATACCGGTGCCTGAGTCCGAGGTTGAGGTAGCGGCCCCGGGAGCCCTGGCGCCTGAGAATGAGGCGCCGGTATTTGAACCCGTGGGCGACATGGAAGACTTGTCACGGGTGGCTTTGCTGACCTTCAGGGAGGGCAGCGGCAGTAGTGCCGGTGACCTCACCGGTCAGGGGCATGATGCCCGCCTTGGTGATGGTGCCACCTGGACAGATGGGGGCGTTAGCCTCAATGCTGCCGGCGCCAGCCTGGGGGATCTTGTCCTGGGCGGTGATATCACCATTGCCAGCACCTTTACCTTCAACAGCCATGGCACATGGGCTCGAATGGTGGATCTGGGCAACGGTGCCCGGGCTGACAACATCGTGATTGGCAGCCCTGCTGAGGGTCGTATAGAAGCCCATATTTTCCAGGGGGACACCGTTGTCGGCATAGTTGGTTTTGATAATTTCTACACCACTGGTGAGACCTTCCACCTGGCCTTTACCGTGGATGGCGACGGTCATATGCGGCTGTATAAAAACGGGGATGAGGTGGCCAGTAACCCCGACGGCCAGCCGCCTTCCGAGGTATTACGTACCAGCAACCTGTTGGGCCAGAGTAACTGGTCTCATAATGCGGCCACGGACGGCACCATCAGTGACCTGGTGATCCTTGACAGCTCACTCGATGGCAGTGCTGTCCATGAG
>CBDDPF010000008.1:0-7032 GCA_965232215.1 Endozoicomonadaceae bacterium | reverse complement strand
GTTGTAATGGCTGAGTATCACCTGTTCAACCTGTTTAAGTTGCTTCATGCTGGGTTGGACGTGCTGCAGGTAACGCCTTCCGGCGCCTTCTTTAATAAGTAGCAGGTGTTTCAGCTGGCTCATGGCCGCCATCAGCGACCGGGCTTGCTCAGTAGTATGTTCACCGGCTGAAATGGCTTCCTGAAGTTTATCCTCAATATCCTTTTGCATGGTGGCTGCTCTTTGTGAGTGTATTCCCCCCATGGTCTTTTCTAACCAGACTATTGCGCTGGTAATCTGAACAGCAGGTTTTCATTAACATGCCTGTTAATAGCAAGCTATTACTCGTCATTTTTCTTTTTCTGCTGTTCTGCTTGCTATGCTCATTACGGTAGTTAGAAGAAACTATTGGGATTACTTTGAGCCTAGCAGATATTGAAGGCGGGTTTTTGCGCCATCGTTGAATAACAGGAGCTTCTGATGTCTGTTTATGGTTACAATATGAGGGAGTTTATATATTTAGCCAGAGAAGCCTTCTGATCATGGTAATGATTGACCAGTTCTTTCCTACTGAATAAGAAGAGCTATGTACGTCCGGTGGCTTCTGGGTTTTATCCGTTGATTTTGTCTGGGCTGCTATGCTGTACCCTTTTAAAAATAATGCCTTTGGGCCATGTTTATCGTTTACATCTGTTTTCCTCCTCCTGATTCTGTTGCTGGTAGGTGTGCGTAACAGTTTTGCCGATCAGGAGCAAAGTGTTCACTCATTAGAACTGTCTAACATAAAAAGTGAGACAGTGGTTAAACCGCTAAAGATTGCGTATTACCCCAACGATGTGCCCTGGATGTTTACCAATGATACCGGGAAGGCCGATGGTCTGATACTGGATATCTGGCGCAAGTGGTCAGAGAAAACAGGGATTCCTATCCTTTTTTTGTCTATGACGGCGAGTCAGGCGTTAGACCGCCTTGAAATGGGTGACATTGATGTTATTGCCAGGGTTGGTACAGAGATCGACCAGGCCAGTTATCCCGTCACCTCCGTTATACTGAGTAAAAGCCCATCGGTGGTGTTTGTTAAGAAGAAAATCGCACATCAAAATAATACCCTGGATGATATTGTTAACTCGGTACGACTGGGGTACTTATCTGATAGTGACACCGGGCGAATTCTGAAAAAGAAGTACCCTGATGCAGATCTTATCCCTTTTCGGTCTTACCGTGCCCTGGTTGATGCTGCCTCCAGCCAAAACCTGGATGCCCTGGAGGGGGCCGAGTATGCCCTGCATTACTACCTTCAAAGCAGGGGAACCCTGAGTGATTATGATATGCTGAAGACGTCGCTTCCTGCCACGACCATGGCGGCAGGCATTGATGCGAGTCGCATCGCACTGAAAAAGGTGATCATGGAGGGTCTGGATTGCCTGAATGCCTCTGATTTCTCTGCCATTACTAAAAAATGGTTGGGTTTTACCCCTGAAAATCGAAAAAATCTGGTTATTGCCCTTGATACATCTGCTGCTCCCTTATCCTTTATTAATGCATTGGGAAGGCCAGCAGGTCTTTATGTTGATATCTGGAAGCAGTGGTCAAAAGAAACCGGGCGACCCATACACTTTCGGGCCGGTAATTTTGATGAAACACTGATGGCCCTGAAAGAGGGAAGGGCAGATATACACGCTGGTTTGTCGTCTGCAACAGGCAGTTATCCCTGGGTGCAGGTATCACACCCCTTTTACGGGCTGGCAAATCATATCTATTACCGTGCCGGAGAGGATAAGGATGATCCTGGCGTGACGATGGATGGCCGCAGACGGCTGGGCGTTGTGGCCGACTCAACCCATGCGGCATTTGTCAAGAAATGGTTGCCTGGGATGAATGTACAGGTGCGCGAAAATGTTTCTTCTTTAATTCAGGCCTTATTTAAAGGTGAGATTGATGCGTTTCTGGGCAAGCCTGTTGTCGTTCACGCCGCTCTTAGCCGGTTAGGGTTGGTTGGCGAAGTGCTTGCCAGCAAGTACTTTGACCTCAATGAATCCATTGGAGCAGGTGTACTGAGCAAGCGTGCGCCTGAACTGATACCGCTGATTAATCAGGGTTTTAAGGCCATTACACAGGAGAAATACAGAAAGCTGGAAGAGCGGTGGATTGTTAACAGCGGTGAGCGTTATTTCAAGAAATCAGCTGAGGGCATTGACCTGACCAGGGAAGAGCATCAATGGTTATCAAATAACCCTGTGATAAAAGTCATTGTTGAAAAAGACTTTCCACCTTTCTCATTTATTGATAATCAGAAAGAGCTTCAAGGGATTACGATTGAGTACCTGAAGTTGATCGAAGAACGGTTGGGGGTGACTTTTCAAATCGATATTGGAAACAGCTGGACCGATTCACTGAGTATGGCATACCGACATGAGGCTGATGTTATTGCTTTATTGCAGAAGACCGAAGAACGTTCCCACTATCTCAATTTCACCAAACCATTGATTAAAGTGCCCCTGGTTATTATTGCCCGTACTTCTGACAAGAGTATTCGCTCCCCCCTGAGTCTGCGTGGAAAAACAGTGGGCTATATTGCCGGGCATGCGATTTATGATGTATTTCGTAAAAAGTATCCGTCCATTCGTTTTAAGCAAATGTTGTGGATTTCCAGTGGGCTTAAGCGAGTATCCAGCGGTAACCTCGATGCCATGATTGTGAACCTGGCGTCAGCCAGCCATGAAATTGATCGGTTAAAGATTACCAACCTGCAGGTGGTGAGTGAGGCCGACTATAACTATGACCTGCGAATAGGCAGCCGCAATGATTCCCGGATATTGGCCAGTATACTGAATAAGACGGTTGATAGTCTGACACCGGCAGACAAGGAAAAAATTGAAAGCCATTGGGTATCTGTGAGGTCTGGTGGCTGGAAGCCTAATAAAGAACTGTTTATTGGGTTGCTGCTGGTGCTGGTCACTCTGATTCTGATTATCTACTGGAATCGCCGTTTGACACTGGAAATTGCTGAGCGGGAAAAAGCAGAGGAAGAGCTCAAGTCCCGGTCAGAGTTCGACAGACTCCTCAGTAATCTGTCCCGGCAGTTTATGGATAACCCTTTTCATCAGGCAATCAGCCACTTTTTACAGGAGCTGGGGGAGTCCATGGGTGCAGAAACGGCTTTTGTCGTATCTTGGGATACGAAACCTGTCATCGAAGGTTTCTGGAGCGCTAAACCTGATTTTTCGCCGGATTTGCTTATGCCAATTTTAGAGCATGATATTAAGGAGGTGGCTGAAGCCAGCAAAAAGCAGGGAGGGATGATTACCCGGCAGTGGCTGGAGTCAACCGGCCATGTCAAAGAGGTTGACACCATGAAAAAGCTGGGCATTGCCAATGCGATATATGCCCCTATGGTGCTGTTTAGCGATACCGTTGGTGGCATCAGTTTATTAAACCGGCCTGATAACGAGGATGTTCGTGATGATGAACTTGACCTGTTGCGCCGTGTTGGAGAACTGGTGGCTGTTGCCCGTGCGCGCCAGCAATCGGATGATGCCCTTCGTCAGAGTGAAGAACGTTACCAACTGGCTATGGATGCTGCCTCTGATGGCTTATGGGACTGGGATATTCCGAGGGAACGTATTTACTTCAGTCCCCGCTATCAGGCAATCCTTGGCTATCGCCCCGTTGAGCTTTCCAGTACCAGCCATGCATGGCGTGAGATGCTTCACCCTGAGGATCAGCAGGATACAGTGATGTTTTACCAGCGGATGTTTATGGCAAGTGATGAAGCCTTTCAGTGTGTCTTTCGCATCAGGCGCAGAAACGGCAGTTATGCAACAGTGAGAACCAAGGGCAAAGTAGTGTTGCGTGATAGTGAGCGTCGTCCATTACGTGCTTTGGGAACACTGGTGGATATTACCGAGCAGCGTGAGCGTGAGCGAGAACTGTCATTGTCACGCTTCTCACTGGATAATGCGGCTGATTATGTTCATTGGTTCCGCAAAGATGGGAGCCACAAGTATGCCAACGAAGCTGCCAGCAAGGCACTGGGTTATACACCGGATGAGTTGCTTGAAAAGAACATTATGGACATTAACCCAGTGGTGACCAGCGCCTCCTGGAAACGGCTCTGGGATAAGCTGACTCGCCAGAAAGATATGACCTATGAAACCCTCAGGGTAACGCGTGAAGGACATGTCTTCCCGGTGGAGGTCACCGCAAACTATATGGAATACGAAGGGGAGGGCTATCTGTTTGCCAGTGGCCGGAATATTACTGACCGCAAACAGGCGGAAGATGCCCTGCATAAGGCCAAAGAAGCTGCGGATCAGGCGAACCAGGCAAAAAGTCATTTCCTGGCCAATATGAGCCATGAAATTCGCACGCCTATGAATGCGATCATTGGACTGAGCTACCTGGTGAAGAAAACAGAGTTAACGGCCAAGCAAAAGGATTATATCAATAAAATCAAGTCTTCGGCCCATGCACTACTTGGAATTATCAATGATATTCTGGATTTTTCCCGTATTGAAGCGGGCAAACTGAATATGGAAAGCATTGATTTTGATCTGGGTGAGGTATTTGACAACTTATACGGGCTGACCAGTATTAAAGCCGAAGAAAAAGGCATTTGCCTTACTTATGATATTGGTCCTGATGTGCCTCGCAGGCTAAGGGGAGACCCGTTGCGACTGGGACAGGTGCTGATTAATCTGACCCACAATGCCCTGAAATTTACCCATAAGGGTGAAGTCAGTATTGAAGTGCGATTAAAGCGTTTCATCTGCAGTGATCATCGCGCCGAGATAGAGTTTGCGGTCAAAGATACCGGCATTGGGATCAGTCCTGAGGATCAAATACGTTTATTCGAATCCTTTTCACAGGTGGACGGGTCCACCACTCGTAAATTTGGTGGGACAGGCCTGGGACTGGCCATCAGCCAGAGTCTGGTCAAGATGATGGGAGGAGATATCACTGTTGATTCGCAGTTGAATGAGGGTAGTGAATTTCGGTTTAGCGTGAATTTAGGCGTTGCCAGTCAGCATGAGATTGCGGACAGGGCTTTGACAGGCATGGAAGCAATTGTTGTTGATGACACCGCAGAAGCGCGTCAGGTTCTCTCTAGCCAGCTCGAAGCATTTGGTTGCAGGGTTTTTGCTTTCGAAAACCCTCACCGTGTCCTCCCATTATTAAAAGCGAGAAATTCTGGTACTGGTCCAGGTATTTCTGTCGTGCTCATTGACTGGCGTATGCCAGGCATGGATGGCATTGAGCTGGCGGAAAAAATCGTCGCTTCAGGACTTTCTGTTAGGCCAGCACTGGTGATGGTATCGGCTTACGGTCGGGAGGAAGTCATCGCCCGGGCGTCCGGGCATGTTGATGCTTTTCTGATCAAACCGGTAACGAACTCCATATTGGTTGAAACAATCCTGCGTGTGAGTCAGATTGAAAATGATGAGACACTGCTGCCGGGGGTCTCTGAGAAAATGGCAGACTGTCAGGGTAAGATTTTGCTGGTGGAGGATAATGAGATCAACCGCCAGGTTGCCAGAGAGTTGCTGGAAGGTATGGGTTTTAGCATTCAGTTGGCAGTGAATGGTCGGGAAGCAGTTGAGTGGGTGAAAAAAGAGCAGTTCCAGCTGGTGTTCATGGATATCCAGATGCCGGAAATGGATGGTTACCAGGCAACAGGCGTTATCCGTGAAGAACTGAAAGAGCTGGATTTACCCATTATTGCCATGACGGCTCATGCCATGACCGGAGATAAAGAGCGCTGCCTGGCGGCCGGGATGAATGACCACCTTGCCAAACCCCTGGACCCTGCCGCATTGAAGCAAACACTGGAGCATTGGTTACAGAAAACCCAGACAACACCTGTTCCTGAACATACTGTGGTGATGCCGGATAATGATAACCCACTGGCAGCGGAAAAAGGCACGTTGTTATTGAAAGGGATCGTTGTGGAAGAAGGTCTGCGGCGCTTAATGGGCAATCAAGATCTTTATAAGCGCTTACTGGTGAACTTTTACCATGATCACCAACACGATATGGTGAAGCTTCGTGAAGCACTGGTTGACAGCCGTTGGGATGATACCCGGTTTATTGTTCATACGATTAAGGGAGTTGCCGGTAATCTGGGGATAAATCACCTCAGGGAGTGTGCCCATGTGATTGATAAAAGCTTGAAAGCCAGTAACATCATGCCAGCTGAGGAGATGCTGACAGCATTTGAGGAAGCATTGGATGAGGTGATGGGCGGCTTGCAGGTGCTGGCCGATGATCAGTCAGATAATGTGTGTGGTGAAGCTGTTGTTGTAAAGGCAGTGAATGCATTGATCCATTCTATTCGTATGAAACTGCAAGACGGGGATGCTGATGTTGTTGATGCCCTACCTGAGCTGGTTCAGTGGCTACGGGATAAAGTGGACCAGACTCAACTCAATGCCTTTAACAAAGCCGTACTGAGCTTTGACTTTGAAAAAGCGGCCGGGTTGCTTGATGATTTTGAGGGTAGCTTTTATTGACAGATATTGACCAGCAAAAGACCCGGTAGCTAATACTGAGGGAAGAAGAAATGTCAGATTAGGTCTGGCAATACTTCGGACAGTTTTATAAACTTAAAACTCCCGGTTGTCGGGGGGTTGAGGATATATTGTTATTTTATGGTAACTCACGCTTATCCTTGTTTACCATCAAATGGCCCTCTTGAGTTGTCCTTATTGGTTATGTGACGGTGTAACTTCAACTAACTGACAAATAACCAGCTATGAAGCAACCTGCCAGGCATCATTGCAAAAGTTCCGGCAATTAAAATACCACCAAGATAAAGACCCAGCATACAATTCCGGTGTGTTTTAACTTTGCCCTTTTTTGCCGCAATAATGGCTACTGGCACCGTGAATATAGTTAAAATACTCAGAAGATGTATGTAGCCAAAATGATCAAATAAAGTGGGTCCTACACGAGCTTTCATAAATAACGACGTAATCGCAGTGACCAACATGAGAAGCATATAGATTTTTCCGAGTTTCTTATGTTTTTGTGAACCTTTTTGAGAAAAAATCAAAT
>CBDDPF010000007.1:0-39157 GCA_965232215.1 Endozoicomonadaceae bacterium | reverse complement strand
ATTGTCCCAGCCATAGAGGGGATCATCGTATTCTTTGCCCAGTCGAAGCAAACGACCTGCTATTTTGATCAGACGGTTTTCCGGGGCGGTTCCCGTCTCGGTACAGTGTTGCCAGTAACTGTGCGGCTTGATATAAGCGACGGGGAGTTGGCGAATCAGAACCGATGTGGTTTCCAGATGAATTCGTTCATGCTCAATGCCCATCAGAATGATCCAGGCCGGGCTTTCCCAGGTAATGGGAATCTCCAATGGCATATTCTGGATAAAGCGGGAAACCAGCGAACGAACTTTCTGGCGGTAATCGCGAACCTGCTGCACTGATGGCCACTGGTAGTTGTTATCATCCAGATCATCCCAGGACATTTCATCAACGCCAATGGCTACTACGGACTCAATGCAGGGGTCGATCCGCTTTGAGATGAGCTTTGCAGTAATCAGTTTATTGACAAAAAAAACAGCGGTATGTCCGTAGTAGAAGATCAGGGGATGGCGCAGTGGAATAGCTTTTTCAAACCAGGCCTCGTCACAGGCCAGCGTTGCAAACAGTAGCTCATACTGATCAAAAGTCTGCTGGAAATAGTTCAATATCTCTTGGCGCTTGCTCACAGGATTACCGTTGTTGAGAATCAGCGTTCGACTCACTTTTTTCATTGGTGTGTCAGGGGCGATAGTTGGGGCGATAGTTTGGGCGATAGTTGGGTTGACACAGTAGTCGGGTTGACTCACAGTATTTTCAGCCACGTTTTCTCTCCCGAGTCTTGTTTGAGTGTGCTCAGCAACCAGCTGTAGTTAGTAGAGTTAAGAGATACATTGTCAAGCGTGTATCATTATAGAACGAAGTTCAATCGTGCGAAAACGTGCGAAAAAAATTATCGAAAGCAGGTAAAACCCCGTACTTTCAGTGCGGGGATATAAGCGAGGCTTGCAGAGCAAGCCCTTGTAGTATGCTTTCTCTGTCAGGTGTTCCCAACGATCACGCTACCTGACAGGGAAATCAACAAAAACACCCCTGTTTTCTGCCCGTATTTCTTAACAATCCGCAAGGTAGAGCAAATTATCCGCCCCGTTTTGCAGGATCCTGTTCTACATCCGAGTCACTTTTTTACCGTCATCATGTAAGGCATGCAGGTGAAAACAATTCTTTCTTGCCAATATCAATACCAACAACTGTAATAGACATGGTGATCCGTTCCATTAGTGTTAACTAATACACACCATATTGGCTCATATTGGCTCATATTGGCTCATATTGGCTCATATTGGCTCATATTGGCTCATAGAAGCCGGTAGGTGGGGCGGATTATCCCATTACTCCCTTTAGGATGAGCTATCTCTTAGTCACAAATCTTGAGATGCTAAAAAACCTGTCTAGCCTTTAACACCAAGGGATGCATCCATAAGTTGTGGTTCAGCGGCGGGAAGTTAAAAGCGCAGAAACCCGCATATAAACGACAATGGTTATAGTCAGATTAAAGGGTTAATACAGGCTCTATAGTAAGGAATCACAGGACTTTAGAATATTTTTCATTGTCGTATAAAAGAAAGACTCCCATATCAGCCTCTCTATAGTGTTTTTGTGCGGCAAGCCTTGTGACGCAGTCTATTCAGGCACTTTTCCTGTTATCCTGGATTTGTGATAAAGAGATAGTTAGGATGAGGGAGGATGTCAACGCTGGCATTTTTGCCGATCAGTTCTTGAAGAGAAACGCGCTGAGCAAGTTGGGCAAACATCATGACTACAAACAGGGTCCAGCAAGTTAGCGTCCTTACTCTGTGATCATCATTGTCTCAATTAACCACTTTTTGAAATTGATGCCTGAGAATCGCTTTAAGTAACTGATGGAACATAGTATATTGGTAGCCTAACTGTTAATTGCATCACAAAAAATGTTGGTGGTTCCAGTCTGTGGCTGATACACTTCCACCGGTCAGAATCTCACTGACAAGGTGTTGGGTATTATCAACATAATACCTGTGATTGGTTACCTCTTACTTCAGCATTGAAAACCAGCTGATGATTAATTCCCCCAGTTGGCAAGCTATAGCGGCTCGGTCAGCCTGAGGCTTTTACCCTATCCATACAGTGGTTGACTCTGAGAACCGGAAGACGGAGTTTGACTATCTGACAGCTGCTCTGGAAGACCATTACCCATCAAAGAGTCCAGAAGGGGCTGATGAGATGCGCCGTGAGTTCAAGATATATGCAGCCAGGAACAACGGAGTAATAACCTGGCTTTTTGATCAAAAGGATATTGATCCTGAGGGGTTATGTGCTTCTCTTTGCGTCCATTGGATTAGATACCACAGCTCTGATCGCCACCTTTCTACTGAGCTGTATACTAAAAAAAAGATATTTTTTAAAACAATAAGCTTTGTCAATTCACGCGAGCTTAGAAATATCGCCGCCTTGCAGAATTCTGATGAGATCTTGCCATGGTTAGAGTCAGTCGGTTTACGCCCCCTTTTCCACCCCGTAACTAATGAGATAATTTATGCACATAAAGACTACGTTATGAATGATATGGTGGTTGGAGACTTTTGCACCCAGTCTCACTTGATGGTTAATCAGTTATTAAAATATAAGTTATGCTACATATTTATTGCGATTTATGATATGGATATCGGGGAGTCTGTTGATACTTTTGTACCAATAGGACACACACTATGTTGCTGGTTGGGTGATCTACAATCAGATGCCATCTTATTTGAACCTAACTCCGGTGAAGTATGGTTTGAACGCAGAGAGCATTTTGCTAAATTTGCGCGAGACTACTTTGCCGACTTAATGTTACGAGCTAGACTCTCAGGATGGCACCTTTATCCTTTCGTAAAACCAGCGTCTGTTCAGGGCTTTGAAATGGTCTACCTCCCTGAACAAAGAGATTGGTAGTAAGCGCCAATAAAAAAACCAACGTCATAGCTAGTCCTAACTGATGGTCATGAATCAGATACGTTGATCGCGCATACTCAATAGACCGGCTTTAGACCGGCTTTGCTTACTTTTCCTGTGGCAGTCATTAACGTTTCATGTGTTCACTGTGATACCGCAAATGGCGTTGTGAAAAACGGTAAAGCACCTTCAGGCATACAACGCTACCTGTGTAGAAGCTGTCAGCAAAACCTCCAGCTTGAGCTTGTTGACGCCTGGTGCTTCAGGTTGAGATAAAGTTAGTCAAACCCTACACATTCAGTTTTTATTGCACAGATAACTGGAAGCCTTACAGCTCAGAACTTCCAGCAGATATCCATAGATATCCATATTGTTAGCAAGAAGCTGACGTAAAGTATGGAAAGGACTAACCTGAAACTTCGCACCCGCCTGAAGCGGTTAACCCGTAAAACCATTTGCTGTTCTCCCTTAGAAGAACGGCATGACAAGGGCATTGGGGAGTTTATCTCAAGAACGTGGTATCAATCTGTTTGAAACATGATCCATTTTAGCCATAAAAAAATGCAGCCAACCGTGTTGGAAACTTCTTTTTCTCTTTCAAGAACGCCAATAACACCGTTAATGGCATCAATTTCAATGCTGCTCGAGCTTCCCGAAAACCCTCACCATAGACAGGATCAGCACTTTTCATCAAAATGGTTCGCCGGTATTTGGCATCTTGTGTCTTCTGGCTTCTTAGCCAGATATACTCCATTAGCGTACACATACCTTCTTCGACTTTTAGTGGTAAGTTCTGGTAGTTGTTATAAAAAAACCAGGCGTGCGTCAGTTCATGGATAGCGACAGTGCGAAAATGTTCCTCTGGCAGATTGGTTTGAATAAGGATGTCTTTAAATTTGCGCTCTACTATGCGCTTGCCAGAGCTTATGTTTGTCCAGCGGGACAGGCCTAAAATTGGGCGCTCATTATGGAAATTATGCCGACTTGATTTACGAAGATCATCCCTGCTACATAGATGTATCGGTACTTGCGCACGATTGAGCTTTAAACCGACGGAGGCCAGGGCTGTGCGCATTTCATTGACAATATTGTTAGCCCTCTCAGCGGTTGCTACACCATGCAAGCCGCATGTCGTACAAATTAGCAGGCCGTCAGGGTATTGCATCCCTCCGCTGGTAAGATGGTCGCAAACAATACGACTACAGCTGGCACACTTGGCAAAGTCTTTGTGGGTATGGCAGTAGGCGTTTCCCCAGAAATCTACCAAATAACGACGGGTTAATGGTTTTCGACATACGGAGCAGGGAGGGTGGCTCTGGTGTTTATAGCAGCGAGGATGCCATGGAAAATGATTATGTTTAACATAATTGGATGTAATAGATAGACCGCACCCCCGACATTTAAGACAGTGAGGGTGATAAGGTGATCCTGAGAATGATAGAAATTCCTGATCTGAAATGGATTTTTTACAGCCTGCACACAAAAAACACTCGGAATGCCAAGCTTTTCCGAGTGCTTTGACATAATGACCAGTTATCTGTTGCTTGCAGCGTTTACAGGTAGCCATACCATCCATGATGTCAGCAGATTCTTTTATTATATCCCATGATCTTTCGTCAATGCACGTAGTCGCTTCGTTTCAGTATGATAGTATTGACTGGTCGTATTGATGGAGTCATGACCAGCAAAAATTGCCAAATCTTCAATATCCATCTTGCGTGCTAAATGCGTGAGAGCGGTATGGCGTAAAGCATGGAAAGGGATTACTCTAATTCGTTCGGCTAAGAAAATATCTGGCGTTTGCCCAGCACAGTAATGCATAAAGGTCTGCCACCAAAAACGTAAACCTCGTGAAGACAATGCAGTAATCCCCTCTTTTGACTTCCGAAGTCTCGGTGCCAAAGGGCATATATGACTTTTCTCATCTAAATAGACTGATTTAAAAACTGACATTTGATGATAAAGTGTGGAGCTAATTGGAAGGTGTCGTCTTTTCCGGCCTTTTCCCAACACACTAAGGTATAAATTACCTTCTCCGTCTGGATGAATATCGGCAAAAGAGTGCCCCGTTATTTCAGATTCTCGCAGCCCTAAGGCGTAGGTGATAGCCACCATAATACGCGTCCTTTCTGCTTCTTTTTGTTGGAGCTTTGTCTTCATCGGCATATTATCAAGGCATTTCTTGAGATGTGCCCACTCATTATCATGAAAATAACGAATGACTGTGGTACCTTTTGCCTGCTTTTCGCCTGATCGCACCAATGATGCTGCCGGGTTGCCAAGGATATATCGATTTTTTTCCAGGAAAGTGAAAAAGGTTGATAGCACATCAATAACCTGATCGGTGCTTTTCCCGATTTTTATCGATGCTCGAAACAGTACTTTGTCGGGGCTACCAGGCAAAATACCTGGCTTGAGCCAACTTTCTGGCAGATTTTGAATAAAATGAAGATAGGTTTGAAGGTGCTTCAAGCGAACCTCCTTATAATTAATGCCAAGCTCCTGATAAATAAAAAATGTAAATCTTATGGTTTCGCGCTCATAACGACGACGTGTTTCGTTGGAGCGAGTGCCGGCCTTGTTCAGAAATAAAACGAGTGCATCATTATCATCGCGGGCTCCAATAAGATTACTTTGCTCATGGTACCGTTCTGAAGGAACGCGGTTATGCTGCCAGGTCATCAAATCAATCAATGGACTCTCCATTCACCTCACTCCGCTTTTGACTTAACAGCCTGGGCCAATGCTTTTTCCATCGCAAGGGCATAGCCTCGACTTTTTTCGAGTTCCAGCGCTACTATTTGTGACTCATTTTGTGACTCACTGATTTTCTTGTCTTTTTCGGACAGCGAAGCCTCAAGCTTTTCCATGCACTGGCGGTTATTCTCTAGCTGTTGTTGAACAACAGATAATTCTTTAATTTGCTCAATACCTGCTGAAAGCGTCGAGATAACGTCCTTAGCACTCACTTGTAAAAGTTCTTTTACCTGAGAAAATGCAACCAGTTCTGGCTTTATCCGGTCAATCTCTTCCTGCAGCGTACTTGCTGCATTATTTGCTTCCTCCAATGCCTGTGCTTTTAGTGTTATTTTGTGTTCCATCACATTTTTTTCTTTTTCAACGCTAAGTAATTGCGTATGGAGTGATTGAAGCTCTTTTTGCAGAGCTTGTTTTTGAGCACGCTCTTCGTCTAACAATGTTATCCAGTGATCAATCTGACGACTATACTGTTGGTCAAGCTTAACTTCTTGTGCCAATAAAACTTCAGTATGTTCTGTCTTTAGAATTTCTGCTGCTGTTTGTAAATCTTGAATCTGTTGAGACTGATGAGATTTTTCATGGGTTAAATTTGAAATGTTTTGTTCTAACTGTTGGATTAGCTTATTTTTTTCACGTAGAGACGCATCAAATACATCATTACTGTCCTGCAACTGTTGATTTTGTTGCTCAGCAGCCGTCTTCTCTTCTGTGAGTTTCTGAACAGTTTCCTCCAATAGACTTTGCTCATTGGCAGCCTGACTTCGAACATCTATAAGCTCTTTGCTGATGTCACTTTTCCACTGAATCAGTAAGCGTCGCAGGTTAATTACAAGTTCTTGTGGTAGCTCATCGTTTCCCTGCTGCTGGGCTTTATCAAGAAAGCGCCATTGATTGTAATAGGGAAGTACAGTCTGTTTTCCCATTTGTGCCAGCTTAGCGAGCTTGTCGGCATTAATTTTCTCTCCACGCTCTTTCAGTTCATCCAGAATGCGAAAAATATACGTTTTTTTTTGGATATCTTTGTCATTTTCCATAGAAATGGCCTTTGCATGGCATGCACCAACGATACTGTTAATACTAGTATATTAATACCAGTATTAACAGTATTAACAGTATTAATACCACTTTCTTACTACCGGTAACTGAACTTACCGGTAATAAGAACGGTGGGAAATCTGGTATTATTTGTGTAAACGCTTGTCGTTAACAGGGGTCTAAAGCCCAATGGAACGAAAACGTACGCTAAGGGCTGAAAGCCCCTATTCAGAAGGGGGCCACTGCTGAGCAGCGTGCAAAATACGCAGTATTCGGATAGTGGTTTCACTCTCCTTGTAAACAAGGATGTAGTTTCCCCAAGCCACCAACTCCCTTGTTCCTTCAACACGACCTGACCTGCCAAGTTTGGGAAAATCCATCAGTTTCTCAGCCTTGTTTTGTATAAAGTTGATCGGCCAATCTGCATTTTACGCGCAATTTCGGTTGCTCCCATGCCCCGGGCCTTAAGTTCAGCTACCTTTTTCTTATTTACCGTAGGCTTACGCCCAAACTTGATACCCTTGGCCTGAGCCTCCTGTCGCCCCTCATTAGTACGCTCAAGAATACGCTGACGCTCCGCCTGGGCCACTGCTGACAGAATAGTTACCACCATCTTTTGAAGTGGTTATAGTTCTCCGGACACACAAACACGGGTAATATTGCAACCCATTAAGGTGTGTCGAAATGTCAGCAAAGAAAACGAAATCATAGACAACTGAGTTCAGGGAATCTGCAGTAAAATTGGCTGTAAAGTCTGATAAACCGGTGACAGAAACAGCCAGAGAGCTTGAGGTGAATACTGGCACCCTGCATACCTGGATTGCCAGGTATCACCGCCCTGAGGCTTCCAGCAATCCTCAGGTGAACGATGAACATTTATACGACGAACTCAAGCGTTTACGCAAAGAGAACGCCAGGTTAAAAGAAGAGCGAGCTCTATTAAAAAAGGCAGCCGCCTTCTTTGCCAGGGAGTGTCACTGAAGTTTCAATTTATCAGTGATCACCAGGAGCCTCAACATTTCAGCCATGCGCCGGGTTATGTGGGTATCTCGCAGTGGGTATTATGAATGGCTCTCTTGCCCTGCTTCCAGGCGCTCTCAGGAAGATCAGGCATTGAAGGCAGATATCAGAAATATTCATGACAGAAGCCACCAAACTTACGGGGAACGTCGTATAGAACCTGCTCAACCGTGACTTTCATCGAGATAGTCCGGATCAAGCTTACGCAGGTGACATCACCTACATTCCAACCAGAGAGGGCTGGCTCTATCTTTCGATCTTTATTGACCTGTGTTCAAGAGCTGTAGTGGGCGGGTCGATGGAAAGCAGGATGACAGCCACACTGGTAACAGATTCTTTGGAAATGGCTATGTGGAAACGCAGGCCAGAGCCAGGCATGCTGGTGCACAGTGACCGTGGCAGCCAGTATGTGTCAGATCCATACCAGAAGCTATTAAGGGATAACCATTAGGACTTACGCATTGACAACATATCCTAAAGTTTGATAATTACCAAAAATCACTACCTTTCAGGGACGAAAGTGAGAAGTACTACTCGCCCAACAACTGCACAATGCACACTCCCACAATACATGGGGTTTCTGATCAGTGAGCCAAAATCATCAACATGCACAAGGCTGGCAGAAGTGACCGGCATTTCTCACGATAGCGTTAATCGTTTTCTTAACCGCGAACATTATCAGCCAAAAGATATGTTCAAAGAGGCCGCTCAGGACTTGTGTCTTGTTGGTGGCACATTGAGTGTCGATGATACTGTTCTTGATAAACCCTATAGCAATTCTGTGGCTCTGGTCAGCCATTTCTGGTCTGGAAAACACCACAGGGCAGTCAAGGGAATTAACCTCGTCACCCTCTATTACACAGACCCGGCAGGTCGCCATATGCCAGTAAATTTCAGGATATGCGACAAATCGGAAGGCAAGACTAAAAACGACTATTTTCGTGAAATGCTGATTGAAGTGCTGGCGTGGGGACTGAAGCCAGCGTTTGTAACCGGTGACTCCTGGTACAGCTGCGTCAAAAACCTGAAGACGATTAAGAACCATCAGACTGGGTTTATGTTTGCGGTTGAAAAAAATAGGACGGTATCACTGGAAAAAGGTAAGTGGCAGCAGGTTCAAACCCTTGAGATACCAGACGATGGTCTGAATGTCTGGCTCAAGGATTTCGGCAATGTCAGGTTGTTCAGGACGACGCTAAAAGACCAGTGTCGTCACTACGTGGTTTACTTGCCGGAAGATGTACCTTTTCAACGCAATGAATTCATCCAGATACATGACCAGCACTGGCAGATCGAACAGTTTCACAGAGCGATCAAGCAAGTTTGCCATATCGAGCATTTTCAGGTGCGTAATGAGCGGCCTGTGAGAAATCACATCTTTGCCAGTATTCTGAGTTTTGTATATCTCCAGAAGATGCAGATAGCGCAGGAGTTTACCAATATTTATCAGCACCAGCGCGAGCTGTTTAAAGGGGTGGTTGGTGCTTTCATTGAGAGCTTCGCAAAGGGCAAAGATTACCTGCTACCAAAATATGCCGGCGTCATCAATGCGTAAGTCCTAACCATTTCATCTGTAGCATGAGTCGAAAGGGTAATTGCTGGGATACTGAGCATAATATTCTTTTACTGAGAGCAATAAGTTGACCCGTGCTGGGATTGACTAACTGTCTTTGTATTGACCTGTCGCTTATCTGCTCTCAGTTAAAGATATTTGCCTGGCAGTTGTGACCTAATAGGAGCTTTGTGCTGCACCTTCAGTGTCCCGTCCTTCTGTTGGGTTACAGGAGGATAAGCTATGACTGTTGCCGCAGAGGAACTGCTTACTCTCGGGGTGGACACCCATTTAGATAAACACGTTTCAGTTTTAATCAATAATTTGGGCCAAATCATCAGCACCGGTGAGTTTGAAACAAACAGTAAGGGTTATCAGAACCTGCTACGCTGGTGTAAATCGTTCGGTGAACTCCAAAAAGCTGGTGTAGAGGGTACAGGCACTTATGGTGCAGGACTCTACCGATATCTTGATCAGAAAAACATCCCTGTTTTTGAAGTGACCAGACCCAACCGAATCAAAAGACGGCAAAAAGGCAAAACTGACACTCTTGATGCCGAAAATGCCGCTCGAGCCGCTCTTTCTGGAGAGGCCCGGGCCATCCCCAAAAAACAGACCGGAATAGTTGAGGCGCTCCGATATCTGGTTGTTACACGGCGCAGCAGTGCCGTAAAAGGTAAAACACAAGCAATAAACCAAATTCGCGCCCTGCTCGTTACAGCTCCCGATGAAGTGCGAGAACAGCTTCTCCACAACTCTGCCCGGGCATGCATTAAAGCCTGCGAAACCGTCGATAGTTTGGGGGATACTGCGCTTCTTGAAACGTTGACTATGTCGTTAAAGTTATTGGCATCACGCTGGAAAGCGTTCAACGAAGAACTCAAACAGCTTGATAAACGACTTAACGCTTTATCAGGAAAAGCTGCACCCAACCTTCTGGAGCAATTTGGTGTAGGCCCTCTGGTCTCAGCTACATTGCTGATAACCGCCGGAGATAACCCTGAACGATTGAAAAGTGAGGCTTCTTTTGCGGCTCTTTGTGGAGTTAGCCCTAAGGAGGCTTCATCGGGAAAAACAGTGCGCCACAGGATTAACCGGGGGGGCTCCAGGGAAGCTAATAATGCTCTCTGGACAATAAGCCTTATACGAATGCGCAGTGATCCCAGAACTCGCCAATACGTTGAAAAGAGAACCTCTGAGGGCCGTACTGAACGAGAAATCCAACGTTGCTTGAAGCGGTATATTGCACGGGAGGTATTTCCAATTATCCTGAAGGATTTAGAATCTTTATCATCGACTTGACATAGGAGCGTCAATGCCGTGGCTGAAAGCTTCTTTTATACACTGAAGACCGAGCTAATCCACCACGAGAACTTTCATACCAGGGAGGAGGCTCAGCAAGCTGAATTTGAGTACATCGAAGTGTTTTACAATCGTCAGAGAAAGCACTCGACCAATGGCTACCGAGCCTGTAAATAATTCTGTGTAAACGCCATTACTTGTTTACACCTTGATCCGGTCTGGAAACATGATTTCAAACCGGTTCATGGCTGACTTCCAGTCTCTTATTGGCATAGTCCATCTAGCCGACGCCTTTTCTGTCGCCAGGAAAATAACCTTCAGAACGGCATCATCCGTTGGGAATATTTTCCGGTTTTTTATAGCTTTTCGGATGACGCTGTTCAGCGACTCTATAGCATTCGTCGTGTAAATAGCCTTCCTGACCTCCTTAGGATAGTCAAAAAGGGTAATCAGGTTATCCCAGTTTTTACGCCATGACTTGCCTATGGAAGGAAACTTCTCTCCCCACGTGCCTTCAAAGGCGCTCAGCTCCCTTTCTGCTTCTTCAGTGGTTGCTGACTGATATATCCTCTTCAGGTCATTAGCGACTGCTTTGCGTTCCTTGTAGGACACGTATTTCAGAGAGTTCCTTACCTGGTGGACAATGCAAAGCTGCACCTGAGCCTTTGGGAAAGCCGTGTTGATGGCTTCAGGAAAGCCTGACAGTCCATCCACGCAGGCAATAAACACATCCTCAACACCTCGGTTCTGAAGCTCTGTTAACACCGACAGCCAAAATGTAGCGCCTTCTGTTTCTGCAAGCCAAAGACCTAAAAGCTCCTTCTGGCCTTCCAAATTAACGCCCAGAGCGACAAAAACAGTTTTCTTGATAACCCGCTTATCTTTGTGAACCTTGACCACAATGCCATCAAGATAGAGTACTGGATACAGGCTTTCCAAGGGTCTGTTCTGCCAGGCTTTTACTTCATCAAGAACAGCATCAGTGACCTTGGATATGAGGGTTGGCGAGATGTCAGCACCATACATTTCCTCAAGCGTATCAGCAATATCACGGGTGGTCATTCCTCGTGAGTAGAGGGACAGAATTTGCTGATCAAGCTTGTTGATTCGTGTCGACCCTTTGGTAATGAGCTGAGGTTCAAATTCGCCATTACGGTCTCGGGGCGTATTGATTTCCAGCTCACCAAAGTCACCTTTGATGGTCTTTTTGCTGGAACCGTTGCGACTGTTTCCCGTGTTATGCCCATCGGTAGAGTGTTTGGCATAACCAAGGTGCTCTTCCAGCTCGACGGCCATAACACGCTCAACAGCCGCTTTGATCAGCTGGCGGCTAAGATCGGCAAGGTCATCCTGATTTTTGATTTGCCCAACCACCTGGCCAAGCAATTTTTCATTGATTTCAACGCTCATAGTTATGCTCCTCTTTGGAGTATTAACGACAAGCGTTTACACAAATTAAATTACATCCTCATGGCTACCTGGCACCGTTCAAGTATGAACAGGAACTTGCCGAGGTAGCGTAAAAAAGTGTCCAGAAAACTCTTGCCATATCAAAGATGAGGTCATCTAATGTACGACTACAGCTTTTGCAGAAATAACGCAGACGTTCAGGCTGTGACTCATCTTTACCTTGACGTGTAATATCACCCGTTTTGCAACAAGGGCAAACGACACCGTAAGGTCAAAGGAGTTCACGAATTCGTTCTTAGTATTTGGCGTTATCAATAAGATCATACCGTTTCATAGTGAAGCTGTTTTACACTGGATTACTTGTCACCTGTAGTCGTGAAAACCGAATGTGTGCCGACTCCCCCGGAGCTGATTAAGAGCCTTCTCTTTTTCCAGAGTGCCACGTCCACGCGCTGCTTTCAGTCTGCTTCATCACCCTGGCCCCCTTTTTTAGCCCTTCGAGGTGGACCTTTTTGACCTGCAACTGTGATCTGAAATTATGTAGACTTCATGGCATTCCTCCTCGCTGCCATTGAGGGGCATATCAGAGTGTTTATCATACACTGTCTGTCAGCTATTGAGTCATTGTCTTAACAATCACTACCATTCAGATCGAGCGCTTGAGCCATTTGGCTGCTCCATAGGCATACGTGTTCGTCGCATCTGTTGTCGTTGAGGCGATCATGCCGTTTCATAAAAGACTATTTTACGCTGAAGCATTCAGTATTTGCAGTCGGGAAAAACCATTGCTGGCAGCTCCCTGAAAATCACCGGGAATCATATTTTTAGCGTATATCAGTTGGTATGAATTAGTGAGTGATAGCTGTATTATTTGTTTCATTATGTAACAATATCGTTACAATATGTTTTATTACAGAAAACTCGCGTTTAAGAATTTGCAAGAACAGTATAAAACTGTCTACTATTTATCCTACTATAGTTGTCGCTACAACTGTTGTATTTCTTGGTGCTGGCGGGTTTGCAATAAAAACTAAACGACGCCAATTATTAAGAAAGAATTATGGTATTAATGATAAAACAGGAATTAGCAGCTCATGACTTTGAAAGGTTTAATCAAACTTACCCAACTGATGCAGGAATATCCACTTACTGTTATTCAATGGCAAATTCTTCTCGTGGTTGCCGAAAATCCAGGTGAGACTATTACTTATCTGGTAAACGAAGACAAACTACTGTGTGGTACACCCAGTGATATCGCCGTCAGTGTAAAGCGTTTAGGCGAGGGCCGTCATGACCGTCCTGGCTTGGGACTTATCAAAAAAGTTCAACATGAAGACGATGGCCGCTACTTCAAACTTTCTCTGTCTCCCAAAGGCAAAAAATTGGTAGATAAAATCAAACAGAAGTCGCGTTATTTTAAATAAGTTGAAGATATCATTCAATTTGTATAAACGCTAGTCCCTCTGTAGGAGACAATTTCCCCCCTGATCTTTACTGATGCAATGAGTGGCTGGCCATACAGGCTGGCCAGACTTACAGCACTTTATGCCCTTATCTTATGTTTTTCCCAATAACGAAATAAACGGGTTTGCAGACTTCCCTATGATGTTTTCAGAACCATTGTCTGCATAATAGATAACCCGCTCGTCTATCCGCTAGTAGATTGCTTTGACACCCGACCACCATTGTTACAGGGCGTGACAGATAACATCACGGGTTTTATAGGCATTTTATAGACATTGACGTAGAAAATAATACACCAGGCACGTCGTTCTCCCGGTTGAGAATGTCAAAAGGAATCATTTTGCTCTTTTTGGTCATATGATGATCCAGTGCCTTAACGACTGATGGATATCTATCTTTTCTACCTCGAGAAAAATCGCCGAGAGTAAATATCGTCTGAACCCGTAAATTTCTTTTTAAATGCCCCCACTGCACCAGGTTCTGGTTTTGCAAGCCGAGGCAAATGCCAGTTACAGCTTAAATTCAGTTAACACCGGAGCATGATCAGAGGGTTTATTCATGCCTCTAATGGAATAATCAATAATCACTGATTGACACTGGGCATACAGAGCATTTGTTGACAGGATGCCATCTATTCGCAATCCGCGTTTCGGCTCCCTTTCAAAACCATGGCTGCGGTAATCAAACCAGCTAAACCGGTCACTTGTAGTTGGATAAAGTTCTCTAAAACAGTCGGTTAGCCCCCACGATAGCAGCCGTTGGAACCATTCTCTTTCTTCTGGCAGAAAGCTGCATTTACCCTTACGCAGCCAGCGTTTGGCATTTTCTGATCCGATACCAATGTCATGGTCTGTTGCTGAAATATTAAAATCCCCCATCACTATCAAAGGCATACTTCTGTGGCATTGGGTTTCAAGCAATACCTGCAGGTCTTCATAAAAGCGGCGTTTGGCGGGATATTTAGTGGGATGGCTATTGGATTCACCCTGAGGAAAATAAGCATTAATGATTCGTATTTTATCACCAGAAGGCAGAATATAGTCACCCATAATAAGCCGACGCTGTGCATCTGCTTCATCACTTGGGAACCCTTTGCAGATATTTTCAGGAGCTATTTTACTCAGTAGAGAAACACCGTAGTGTGTTTTCTGGCCGTGGTAGTGTACCTGATAGCCTAAAGAAGTAATAGCATTCACAGGGAAATCCTCATCGGATACCTTTGTTTCCTGTAAACCAATGACATCAGGCTCGTGTTTTTCGACCAATGCCTTTAATTGGTGGAGGTGAGAGCGGATTCCGTTGACATTAAATGAGGCGATTTTCATAAAAATGTACTATTTATTAATAAGTTATGAGATGTTACATCTGTACACGACAAAAAAGCGAGCAGAGCAGAGTTTTATAAAACATGGTGAAATAATACTAATCCATTTTTTAACCACGGCATGACTGACCATTTTTTTCGCATAAATGAGCTATTAGACCAGTCTATACCAGTCGTCTTTTCTAACTACTACTCCGTCCGACACTATTTGATAACCACAGATAACCATCGATCGGTCAACTGTTTGTGTAAGTGGTCGATAATGGTTAACCATCCTGTCATTTGAGTCAATCTTGAGTGGTAGGACAGAAAAATAGGTCATGAATCAGATACGTTGATCGCGTATACTCAATAGACTGGATTTACTGGTATCCTGCCATTTCTTATGGCAGTCATTAACGTTTCATGTGTTCACTGTGATACCGCAGATGGCGTTGTGAAAAACGGTAAAGCACCTTCAGGCATAGAACGCCAATAAGCCCGATACTCAGGAATACATAGTGAATATGTGTAGCTGCTTGCAAACAAGTGAAGTGGTCCCCAACAATCAAACAACCTGAGTGGTTAGTTAAGCTCTGATCTACCGTTCGTCAGGCTCAGGCTGCCTGCTTAAAATAGACTTGGTCGGGCGTATTGTCAAACAACCCCTGATGAGGTCGCTCGAGATTATGCAACTGAAAATACTTTCTCAGCTCATCTTTCAACTGAGAAGCATTGTCAAATGCCTTCAGGTAAACACATTCGTACTTTACACTACGCCAGAGCCGCTCGACAAAAATATTATCCCAGTAACATCCTTTGCCATCCATGCTGATCTGAACGCCCTGTTCCTTAAGTACACCTGTGAAAGCATCACTGGTGAACTGGCTACCCCGATCACTGTTAAAGATTTCTGGCGCTCCATAACGATCCAGAGCCTCCTCAAGGGCATCTATGCAGAAATCTGCATCCATGGTATTGGACAATCGCCAAGCCAATACCCGCCGACTGTGCCAGTCCATAATGGCAACCAGGTACATAAACCCTCGCTCCAGGGGAATATACGTCAGATCCGTTGCCCATACCTGATTGGGGCGACTGATGTGCAGCCCTTTCAACAGATAGGGATAAACCTTGTGACCCTGGCCGGGTAGACTGGTTCTGGGCTTGGGGTAGATGGCTTCCAACCCCATTTGCCGCATCAGTCGGCGAACCCGTTTGCGGTTGATTTTGTATCCCAGACCCCATAAAAACGTACACATCCTGCGTGATCCATAAAAGGGGGTTTTCAGGTATTGCTCGTCTATCAGGCGCATCAACGACAAATCCTCCGATAGATCTTTGTGTGGCTGGTAGTAGACCGCTGACCGTGACACGCCGAGTAAACGACACTGATTGACAATAGATACGTCTGGATTATTGCGCTCGACCAGAGAAAGGCGAAGACCTTTCTTTCCTTTCGTCAATGATCGAGCTTTCGTGCTAAAAAATCGCGTTCTACCGTCAACTGGCCTATCTGTCGATAGAGGTTATCAACCTCAAATTGATGATCCTTTTCCGGCTTGGCTCCCCTGGTCTGAAACAGTTCTGGGGCACGCTCCAGAAGCTCGCGTTTCCAGGTCGTTACCATGGTCGGGTGGATCTCAAAACGTGCGGCAATCTCAGCGGTTGTTTGATCACCTTTGATGGCTGCAAGGGCAACCTTCGACTTGAAATTTGAACTGTATTGTTTGCGCTTTTTGCTCATGATGGCTCTATCCAATTTGCTATTGATCAGAGCTTACACCACTGTCTGATTTTTGGGGTCCATTTCACATATATGCACCAACACACTAAAAAGTGTAGGACCTTTGGGATTTAATGGTTTACATGTTGTGAACTGTTAAATAATAAGCTATGGTTCACATATAGTAAACAATTAGTAGAAAGTATGCATGTTATATCACGACGGCCATTTACTGAAGCCGCTAAAAAGTACAGTAGCCATGCCAGCGCTATTGAGGCGGCCTACAAGGTGCTTCGTAATGGCCAGTTCAAGACACCGGAAGAGTTAAAGGCGGTGTTCCCAAGCCTGGACAACTTTAAGTACAAGAAAAAGTGGTGGGTGATTGATCTGGCGGGCAATCACTTGCGTTTAATGGCTTTTATTGAGTTTCGTGATAACCGCATGTACGTCAAGCACATCGTCTCTCATGTAGAGTATGACAAGCTGACAGATAAATACAGGAAGGAGAGGGAATAATGGAGAACTTCGATACTATCAAAGCTAAGGCAGCCGACTTGTTCGCCATCGCCGGTTTTGTCAGCCGGATTACCTCTGAAGCTGAATATGAGCAGGCGCTGGCACTGATGGATGAATTGGTGGAAGACTACGACAATCAGCTTCCTCTCATTGAGATGCTCTCTGTAGCCATCGAACGATGGGAAGAAGAAAGTGAGTCCTTTGCAGCGTTTAACCGTCGCATTGAGCAATTGGATAACGGTGTGTCTGTTTTGCAGACGCTGATCGACCAGTACGAGTTAACGCTGTCAGATTTTGAGGATGAAATCGGCAAGAAAAGCCTTGTATCAATGATACTCAGTGGCAAGCGTAACCTGACGGTTGACCACATTCAGGCGTTGAGCAAGCGCTTCGGTTTATCACCGGCCATTTTTTTTGGAGAGGGTAGATGATGGGCAATTTAGAATGGCAATCCATTTATATCCTGATGAAAAATCAGGATAGCCACACAGGTCATGACGTCACTGTAAGCGGTTTTTCAGATAAGGCTGTCCTCATGAGCATTGCTGGTGATGGTGCGGATCTTGAAAAAACGTTTACTAATAAGGCGTTGGCTGAAGAGTGGCTCACAAAGTTTGTGGGTGGGCGTTATTTGCAGTGTGAATCTGATTATGACTTTAGAGATCACCTTAATGAGCCAAAATAATCAGAGTCCGAAGGTTTATTGGAAACAGCCGAGAATAAACTTATCGCTGATATAACCAGAATATGGAGTAATTATGAATAAAGAAGTCATTGGACATTTTTACGATGACGGGATTTCCGATGAATATGCAGACTTTGAAAGTGTGGTTTATAAGACCCCTGACGAGTTACATAAAGATCTGTATTGGTTAGGAAGAAATGCTTATTACTCTGTAGGGGGGATGTGTGGAACTGCTTTGAAAATACCCCGACCAACACAAGAAATATCACATATTTTGCAAAAACAGTCAGAGGCGAAGCAAAGGCTGCGAGTCCACAAAAGAGGCAGTATGGACTGAGGTTTTGTGAGCATTTCCTACTTTTTTTCTCTGTGATGTTGGATATACTGGAGCTGTAGTGGATTGACACTGCATCTGGTTACCCGGCTTTCGCCTGGTATTCATTCACAGCACGGGTATGCTCGTTATCATGGCTTTGCCAGAACGTCCGGATTAGCTTCAGGTATCCCTGTCGCCTAGCAAAAAGTAGAACTATGAATAAAACAATTGTACCTGTTAATCAGCGTTGCAGCTTTTTTACCCAGCATAACTCTGGATTTCATCAGATTTGAGAACTTGGTGTATCACTTAGCTAAACGTTATATCGTTGTCTATGACGGTGGTTACTGGGAGTTCTTGACATCCTCCCCGTCCTAAAGGCTATCTCTTAGTCACGTAAGCGCTTAGTTAAGGACCTATTCAAAACCCATCATGTGTCTGCCACGCTAACCCCTGTTTCAAAAACAGGAGCGAGCCGTGAATCAAAAACAACCTAACTGCCGCACTGCTCAACAGTGGCAAGCCCTCATCGATCAACAGCGGGAAAGCGGCGTCAGCCAGAAAGCTTTTTGCCTTTCGCGCAATATCTGCCTGTCCACCTTCACATTGTGGAAGCGTAAACTAAGGCAGGCAACCGAAAGGCCTGATCAACCAGACCCTGACTGGTTCGAATTTAAAACTGATTTTCATAACACACCATCAGACCTGCCTCCATGGGAAATTGAACTGGAATTACCCGGTGGTGTAACCCTGCGTATGCGGCGTTGATCATGTTTTTTCCTGAATCACAGGTGCGGGTCTGGCTTTATAACCGCCCCACCGATATGCGAAAGTCATACAACGGCTTGGTTGCCCTGGTGAAAAATACCCTTGAGGAAGACCCGTTGAGTGGGCAGTTGTTCGTCTTTATCCTAAAATCCTCAGTTAAAAATACCAGCTAAACTACAACCCATTGTGTTGAGAGGGTTACAGCATGGTTCTATCACCAAAACCGGTTCACCCAAAGGGTGAACGCAACGAACTCAGTAAACAGGTCGCAACAGCAACGCTTGAAGTGGACACTTTTGAAGGTAAAGTTCAGGTTGAATGGGAACCTGGCGCATCAGTGACACCCATGGGACAGCTTGCTTTTTTTATACAGTTTTTAAAGACAGGTTGTCGATTTGAACCATGGGTTGATGATTGCCCTCTGACTTACAAAAGTAATAATGCACCCAAAAAAGTGAATGTATTGGGTTCGCTGTTTCTTTCAATTCTTTCAGGCCATAAACGTTATGCCAATATTGGAACACTGGTCGGTGATGGCGTTAATCCGAAATTACTGGGTATGACAAAAGTAGTCAGTGATGATTCAGCCAGGCGAGGACTACTTAAAATAGATGAGAAAAAAGGTGTTAAATGGATGCAGCATCATTTGCAGGAATGCTACGAACCTTTATTACAACTACCCTGGATAATGGATGTCGATGTTACAATAAAAACCATTTATGGTAATCAAGAAGGGGCTGAACAAGGCTATAATCCTCATAAACGGGGACGACCTTCACATACTTATCATACTTATCATACTTACATGATGGCTAATTTAAAATTAGTCCTTGAAGTTGAGGTACAACTTGGTAACCAAACGAATAGTAAATATTCATTACCGGGGTTAATGAACTTATTGGAACGCCTTCCAAAAACGTGCTGGCCTGAATTTATTCGGGGTGATTGTGATTGGGGAACCGATCGAGTCATGACAGAGCTTGAGCAGGCTGGATGCGACTATCTATTCAAGATGAAAAAGACAGCCAATGTGAAGAAAGCCTTCTACCATGCGCACTGTAGCGGAGGATGGACGCGCTACGACAGATACTGGGAAGGCAAGGAGTCCGAATTAAAACTGGATGGCTGGGTGAAACCCAGACGAATCATTATCGTTCGTCGAAGATTGCCGGGAGATGCTTTGTTACTGGAAAAAGAAAATAAGAAAAAGCAGAAAGAAATAGCCTTTCTCGAAGGCCCTGAAAATATCAAACTGTTTGAGTACTCAGTGTTAGTAAGTAGTCTTGATGATGGTGTGATTACAATCATTGATCATTACAGAGATCGGGCTGACTGTGAAAATAATTTTGATGAAATAAAAAATCAGTGGGGTTGGGGTGGCTATACGACGCAAGATATTAAACGTTGCCGACTCATATCAAGAATGGTTGCATTGGCTTATAACTGGTGGACTTTATTTGTTAGATTGAGCAATCTAGATTCACACAAAGAATCTATCACCAGCAGACCACTATTAATGAGTGCGATTGGAAAGTTAACAGAAAGTGGTCGGCAAAAAAAAATAACATTGACAAGCCAGCATACACTAATGAATAAAATCAAGGAAATGCAGAGAGAACTCTGTTTTTTTTTCGATTCAATAAAAAAGATTGCGGCGCAGTTAACTTCAGATGAAATTTGGTGTCGTATTTTAACCAGGTCAGTATCGAAATTCTTAAAGAAAGGTCAGGTTATTACGCCGTTTGTTCTTCTAAACTCCAGCTAAAGCCAAAAAGCTCTTGAGCCTTATACGTCAAACACCGTCCATTACGAGGCGGTGGTGTTCAGCTCAACTGATGAATTTAGGTTTATCAATCGTCGCCGAAACCAGTGCAAGGTGCTGTACTTTGAACGTAGCGGTTACTGCATCTGGAGTAAACGGCTGGAGCAGGGTCAGTTTCACTCTCACGCCGGTCAGGCGGTTAAACGGCTGCTGGCACTGACAGACCTGAAGCTGATCATTGACGGTATTGATACCCGTTCTATCCGCTATCACAAACGTTATGTAAAACTTGATACATCGAACAGCACAACCCCTGAATAGCAGCTACATTGAAGGGCTATGAATCTACCTGTTCCTGCCAATCAATCCTCTCATCTGCAGCTGCTCCAGCAGTTGCAGGTGCTGTTGCAGGAGCACAAATCCGCGAATAAACACCTGAAGCAGGAAAACGAGTCCCTCAAACATCAGCTGGCCTGGTTTAAACAACAGCTGTTTGGTGAAAAATCGGAAAAGAGACTGATAGTAAACCCGGACCAGCTGGCTCTCGGGGAAATCCTCAAGGGCATTGAGTCTCCAGAGGTTCCGGAAACAGAAACCATCACCTGTGAGCGCAAAAAGAAGCACAGGCCGGATGACTGTGTCACCGATCAGGGATTGCGCTTCACGGAAGGTGTACCCGTTGAGCTGATTCATATTCCGGCACCTGAAATGCAGGGCGAAGAAGCCGACCAGTATGACATCATTGACCATAAATATACCCATCGTCTGGCGCAGCGACCGGGCAGTTACGTTATTCTGAAATACCAGAGGGATGTCGTTCGCCACAAGGCAGACCAAACCCTGAGCACGGCGGCAGCCCCCACCGGCCTGTTTGACCGCAGCTTTGCCGATGTGAGTTTTATTGCTGGTCTGCTGGTTGAGAAATACCGCTACCACCTGCCGCTTTATCGTCAACACCAGAGACTGGAAGCCAGCGGTGTCAACGTGAGTCGTGGCACGCTCACCAATCTGGAGCAGCGTGCTGGCCAGTTGTTACAACCTGTTGCCCATGAAGTACTGAATAGCTGCCTTGAAAGTCACACCCTGGCACTGGATGAAACACCGTCAAAAGCCGGGTTGAAATGCAAGGGTAAAATGAAAAAAGGCTACTTCTGGTGCTTTTATGGGGACCGGGATGAAATCGCCTTTATCTACTCCGACAGCCGCTCCTGTGATGTGGTTGAACCTTACCTGAAAGCATTTGAAGGGGTATTACTCACGGATGGCTACCCCGGTTACGCCAGCCTTTGCGCAAAATACCCACAGATCACTCATGCCGAGTGCTGGACGCACAGCCGACGTTATTTCGTCAAATCAGAAAAAGCAGAACCCGAAGGGACCAAAGAAGCCCTGAAACAGATCGGGGCACTGTACAAGGTTGAAGATGACATCCGTCGTCAGGGGTTGGAAGGCGATACACTGCGTGATTATCGCCAACAAAAAGCCAGGCCCCTGGTTGACCAGTTCTTTGAGTGGAACCGGGAACAGCTGCGACGGCTTGATCTGGTTCCCAGTAACCCTATGAGCAAGGCACTGGGCTATGTCCACAAGCGGGAAAATGAGCTACAGGTTTACCTGAACGATCCAACGGTAGCGATAGACACCAATCATCTTGAGCGTGGCCTTCGCTGCATTCCCATGGGCAGAAAGAACTGGATGTTCTGCTGGACGGAAGAAGGCGCAGACAATGTTGCCGTGTTCCAGACGCTGATCACCAGCTGCCTGCTGGCGGGCATCGATCCCTATAAATACCTGGTTGATGTTCTCCAACGCATCAGCTTCCACCCGGCCCGTGATATCAGGGAACTGATACCACGACTCTGGAAAGAGAAATTCGGGGTCAATCCACTAAAAGCCGATCTCGACAAGTAGGGGGAGTCTGCCCCCTGCTTGGACGCTTACTTAGTCACAAATCTTGAGATGCTAAAAAACCTGTCTAGCCTTTAACACCAGGGGGTGCATCCATAAATTGTGGTTCAGCGGCGGGAAATTAAAAGCGCAGAAACCCGCATATAAACGACAACGATTATAGTCAAATTAAAGGGTTGATACAGGCTCTATACCCAAGTGAATTCAAGATGCAGGATTCAGTATCTGAAAATTGTCATTAATCCTGCTCACTAACGAAGCACCTATTTCTGGTAGCGTAACATACAGAAAATGACGTATATTTTTCCGGAAATCCTTCGGTTTTGCAAAGTATTGATTATTTCGAGCGTACTCATTCATTACCTTCCATAACCGCTCAATTGGGTTCAGGTTTGGGCTGTAGGGCGGAAGGTAATGCAGTTTTATACCCAGCTTTTCAGCCTCATCAACGACTTCCTTCGAATAGTGATAACCTGCTCCATCCAGCACCATGTGAATGACACTCTTTGATGTATAAGCGGACTTAACTTTTCTGAAGAATTCAATGATAGCCAGCCCGTTAACCGTCTCGAATTGATCAAAAATAGCAGCAGACAAGTTGTTCAATTCTATCGCACCGACGATGTTCATTCGGTGTAAGCGCCAAATAAACCAGCGTACTGGCTGCTATCCCCAAGATTTCTTATTCTTTGCCTGCCTTAACATTCCAGGGAAGAAGCTGTTCCAGTTTCTCAACGGTATCAGCGTAAGGCAGCTCTTTTAAAATATGGTTCAGGTAATCGAAAGGCTCCAAGCCATTCACCTTTGCGCTTTCAATCAGGCTGTAGAAAATGGCACTGGCTTGCGCCCCTTTTGGCGTGTCTGCAAACATCCAATTCTTACGGCCAATAGCGAAGGGACGGATAGTGTTTTCCGCTGCGGCATTACTGATGTCCAAGTGGCCGTTGTCACAGTAAACGACCAGTTTTGGCCATTGGTTCAATGCATAGCTCATGGCTTGGCGTGACAGGCTGCCCGGGTCTAGCTTGGTTATGTTTTTCTCCAGCCATACATGAAAGTCGTCCAGTAGCGGCTTACTCTTTTGCTGACGCAGGATGGCTTTTTCTGATGGAGGAAGATCTCTTATTTCTTTCTCAATGGCGTAAAGCTTACCGATTTTGCCTAAAGCGACATTCGCCTTGCTAACGCGGGTGTTTTTCACCTTTTTGCCCGGTTTGGCTTCGCCCTTTCTGGCATCCAGAAATTTCCTGCGAACGTGGTCGAAGCAACCCACCTGGGTGATGCCTTCTTGTTTGCATACAGCGTCGTAACTGGCATACCCGTCAGTTTGCAGGTAACCGCTGAACCCTTCGAACAGACGCAGGGGAACCTCCTTGCCTCTTGAGGGATCGTATTCAAACACTACCGATGTTTGTCCGGGTGGCCCACCAAGGCTGACCCACATATATTTGTCAGAGTTGATGGACTTACTGGTTTCCTTGATTACCTGAATTCGGGTTTCGTCAGCATGGATCACCGAACCGGTCTTTTGGTGATCTCTCATCAAATTGATGAGTGGTCGCAGTTCTGTAGACAACCGAATCAAAGAGTTGGCCATCGTCGTCCGGGTGACAGAGCCACCGTATCGCTTGAGGATATTCTCTTGCCTGTACAAAGGCAGTGCGTCGCAGTACTTGGAGACAATGATCCAGGCCAGTGTGCAAACAGAGAGTGAAGATTTGGGCAGTGGGTGTTTTGGCAGCTCTGCAACTTTAATGACCCGCTTCTCCTGTCCATGCTCATCGACTTCCGGAAAGACTGCTTTCTCTTGCAGAATTTCTTTCACCTGAACCCTGGCCGGTACGATATCAAGCTCTTCACGAACTTTGACAAAGAAGGTATCAATGGCTCCGGTTTTTTCTTCTTCACTGAGTTCAGAGCGTTCCTGCACTCTGGGCAGAGACTCTGAAAATGGCTTGCGCCCTGTTTTCTTTTTACGTGGTTTTGGAAGCTCTTGCTCTGGCTGATCTTTAGCTTCGTCTTGCTCTCCGGTACAGCCTTCCAGCTCCACCTCATTGAAAATGTCGCTCTGGCTGTTATTTTTTTCAGTGCTTCTTCCGTACAGGCGGGATCGGGAGAGCCTCAGGTACTCTTCCAGTTGCGCAATGCGTTTTTTTTGAGAATCGATAATCTCTGACTTCTTTTGAATAATGTCGTCTTTTTCAAGAAGGGCATTTTCTTTTTCAAGAATGACACTTTCCTGCGAATGGATCGCCTCAAACAAGGCGACCATTTCAGGGGTAGTCTCAGCCTGATGAAAGGGCAAACCCAGTGCGGATTTCGGCTGAAAAATCAGAGTGTCGGCGGTCGATTTCATGGTCGCTATTTTACCATAACATCCTGAAAAACAGGACTAAAAACAGCTCTCATAATGTCTTTTTTTATGGGGTTGCATGGCGTTGAGATTGTAGCCGTCCAGCAGCCAGTTTAATTGTTGCCCGGTTAAGGTAACCAGCTCTTCATCCGGTTTGGGCCAGTGGAATTTGTCCTCAGACAGGCTCTTGTAATAAAGCACAAAACCATTATCCTCCCAGAACAGGCACTTGATTTTATTACGCTGCCGGTTGGTAAACGCATATAAGTAGCCGTCAAAGGGGTTATGCCCCAGCTCTTGTTCAACCAACACAGCAAGCCCACGAAATGACTTGCGAAAGTCAATTGGCTCCCGGTAGAGAAACACCTTTGATAATACCGCTGACGGTCGCATAACCGGGGTGTTCATAGCATTTCCCTCACCAGCTGCTCACAAAGTGACAGGTTACTGTCATCAATACCGGACACTGTTACACCACTGGGCAGGGTGATGGAGAGTGGTGTTATCTGAGAAGACGCATCAGGTTCTGGTTGGGGTGTTACCTGAACAAAGCCAGAATTGTTCGGGGTCGCTTTTACGCTGGGGGTTGTGTCGAGTTTACGCTTCCAGTATCCGAATTTGGATACCCTTATACCGTGCTGCTGGCACCACGCACTCTGAGTCAAACCTGAATCCCGCCATGACTGAACACGCTCCAGCCATTCACTGTCTGCGGGTAATTTCTTTGCCATATTGGCCTCCTTATATCCGGAGGCTAATCATTTCAAACGGTTTTTTGATTCTGAAGGACGTGGGTTTATTTGGCGTTTACACTTCAACCACTTCATCAGGCGTTCAGCTTCAGTCTGTCATGGGTCAATATGGGCAGGGGATAAGCAACCCTCCTGAGCCTTCATATCATTCAGTTTGCCCATGGCTTCCAGAAGAGCTTTCTGAGATTTTCTGGTCTGTTGCAGCCGTTTTTTGTCATGCTTCTTATGTTCATCTTTTTTCCTGGCATAAGAACAGGCTTTGGCTGCCTTTTTAACGGCACGATTGTGATTGAATGTAATGGCAGAGATATCAACCTCGCCAGGCTGCATTTGTGGATTAATGGTCTGGTGCATAAGTTCGGAAACGGTCTTTTGTGAAAAATCTTTGTTCCTTAAATTAGGCTACAAGCCGCTATTTTCAAGTATTTGAGGGTTTTCGGACAGGCACTAACTATAAAAGAAAGCCAAGGCTCGGAGCATCCCTGTGTCGTAATCCTGGTGGCGATGCAGAATGACACTTTGCCTGAGCGTAATTTGCTGTACACCGGAGTGACTCGTGGCAAGCAAGTGGTGCTATTTAGTCGGCCAGCCAAAAGCAGTAAAAATGGCCGCTAGAATCCGTAAATCGACTATCGCCTGACCAATCTACAGGCAAGACTGACTGCCGCCTGAAGAGCTTGCAGATAATGGGGTTGAAAAAGGCTTTTAATGCGTTATTTTTTCACGTACCTAAACTTTCTAATCCTCTTGTTAGAGACTATAATAAAATTATTAAAAATCTTTTTAGAGTCTATATTATGGCACTTACCCACCAGATACTAACCGATATAAGCGCAGGCATCACCCAGCTTAAGGCAAATCCCATGGCTGTAGTTGAAGAGGCAGAGGGTGCTCCTGTAGCTATTCTGAATAGAAACAAACCTGCTTTCTACGCTGTACCAGTTGAACTGTTTGAGTTCATGGTGGACAAGCTTGAAAATATAGAACTCATGGAAATGGCAAAAGAAGCACTAGATCGTAACGATTTTGTTGAGGTTGATATTGACGACCTATAAGCTGAAATTCGACAAAAAGGCTAAAAAAATATTCGATAAGCTAAATCCACAGGTAAGAAGTCAGTTTGTAGGAAAACTTAGAAAGATAGTGGTAAATCCTCACATTGAAGGTTCTTCTTTAAAGGGAGAACTGTCGAACTGCTACAAAATAAAACTCCGCAGCTCAGGATACAGGCTGATATACAAAGCAGTCGATGAAGAAATAGTTATTCTTGTTCTCGCCATAGGCAAAAGGGACAAGAATCAAGCTTATATTGAGGCTGAAAAGGCACTCAAAAGAACTGACTAGTGCCGGAAAGCGCTGATATACATACAAGCAAAAACATGTTTTGATTCGCACCCCTTTTTTTAACAGCAGTAGCACGGATGCCATCAAAGCATACCCAGCAGATCATTTTGTCAGAGCAGGAACGTAGTGACCTGGAGCTTCTTGTTCGCCAGCGGAAAAGTGCTCAATCCATAGTGCTCAGGGCTAAAATCATATTGGCTGGTGCAGAAGGGAAAAGTCTTCTCGGGACAACAAAAGAACTCAAGTGTAACCGTGAAACCGTCACACGCTGGCGGAAGCATTGGGTTGAACGTAGTGATGAACTGCCTGTTTTGGAAAAACTAAAAGAAGCGCCTCGCCCCGGTGCAAAACCCAAGTTTACCGAAGAGCAAATTTGCCTGATTGTCGCTATGTCCTGTGACAAGCCTGAAGAGCATGGTTATCCATTCAGTCACTGGTCAGAAAGCTCGCTGGCTATGGCGGCTCAGGATAAAGGTATTGTCCCATCAATCTCACAGAGACAGGTGGGGCGTTTTTTAAAATCAGGCCGATATTCGTCCCGATAAAGTGAAGGGCTGGGTAGACACCCCAAGGGATGAAGACTTCGAAATACATAGCGCTGACGTCTGCGACACCTATCGTCAAGCTATTGAACGTGCTGAGCAGGGAATTCGTACAATATCCTTTGATGAAAAAACGGGCATGCAGGCATTAGAGCCATTGACAGGGGGAAAGCCTGTCAAGCCGGGCTATATTGAAAAACGTGAGTTTGAGTATAAGCGCCATGGAACTCAGGCCCTGCTGGCTGGGATGGATGTCGTGACAGGCAAGATCATTCCCCTTGTAAGGGATACACGGAAAGAACAGGACTTCGCCGACTGGCTTGATAATACGCTGGAAAGTGACCCTGCCGCAACGGGCTGGCATTTTGTCATGGATCGCCTTAATACCCATATGTCAGAAGCCGCAGTTAAGGCAGTAGCCAGGGTTGAGGGTACAACGGAAAAAGAGCTGGGTCTAAAAGGGAAAACCGGCATCCTCAAGAATATGAAAACACGGGCAGCCTACCTGAGTGATATATCCCACAAGATTGTGTTTCACTATACCCCGAAGCATGCATCGTGGCTAAACCAGATAGAGATATGGTTTTCTATTTTGGTGAGACGCTTTCTGAAACGAAACAGCTTTACGTCAACAGAAGATCTTAAGGTACGCCTTCATCAGTTCATGGACTTCTTCAACGAGAAAATGGCCAAGCCTTTTAAGTGGACTTACAAAGGCCGACCATTGCAAGTGTGATATTGTATGGGGATTAGCGCTTTTCGTAGTAGTAGTTTGCCACCATGCCTGCATCTGTCATTGCCCGTCAATCAAAAACCATTGTGCTGCAAATTGAAGTACCTGTTGAATCTGACAATATGCTGAATCTTGAAAATGGGTTGCAGCAAGCGCTGAATGAGGCCGGAAAACTCGGAACTCAAGAATTACTCACGTTGTTTGAACCACCCAACAAAGAACCTGTTGTTAATCAGCAAAAATGGAACTATAAGGGAAAAGTGCTAAAGCACTATGAAACCAGGGCTTACGCACGAAGATAATCATTTGCATTTAACCCCGATAATAAATGACTTCAGCAGTTGAAAAAGATACCTGTTGCTCCATCCTGCCTTTTTACGCTTTGTCTTGATGCTCTTCTTACTCGTGGCGTCAGCCTTAAGGATATTCAGGGCAATACGGCGTAGCGTTGACAGATTTTCAGCAGCACATTCATCTTTGGTTTGGCATGCATCTTCAAAGACAACATCCAATGCAGGTTGTTTTCCACTTCCCAGTGCTGGCGTGATGCACTCCAAATTGCTTTATTCCTGCCCATTCATCAGCTGAAAGAGCAGAAATGTCATCAAAAACCCAGCAGGAGCGATATTCATGACGACCATGACCTTTATATTTTCATGCCCAAAAAATGTATCTGAAACTGGTTCTTGCAGGTTGCTGTTGCTATTCCAGTGCTCCTCAACTCCTGCCTGAATATGGTTGTGCAGTGTTTCCTGGTTTTTCTTTACAGCCGACATTCACCACCCCACCTGACATTTTCCTGATTTCTGCTATTTATCAGATAAGAAAATATCAGGAAACCGACTTATGCCTCCTGTTCAATACCGCAGTCAGATCATGGATCACCTCGGATTGGTGGCTGGAATGTGCAAAGAGTTGAAAATCGCCGAGCATATCGACCGGCGAGCACCAAAAGTATCCGATGACTGGCACATATCCCATGGTGAAGCCGTTGTTGGCATGATTATCAATGGCTTAGGCTTTACTGGACGATCCCTGCATATGTTTCCCCAGTTCTTTGCCAACAAACCCCTCGACAAGCTGATCAGGCCTGGTATCGAACCAGAGCACATAAACGACAAAGCACTGGGCAGGACACTGGATGAACTCTTTGAGCTGGATGTCAGTAAAGTCTATTTCGAGCTGGCTATCAAGGTGGTGAAACATCTCAAGCTGCCTTGCGAGGCGTTAAACCTTGATGGCACCAGCTTTCACGTTGACGGTCGCTACAACAGCGACAGCGAAGAGAGTGACGAAGACCTCAACTGTATCCGGCTTTGCCAAGGCTATAGCCGTGACCATCGCCCGGACTTGAATCAGGCCATTTTGCTCCTGATGACCGAAAACCGGGCAGGCATTCCCCTGTTTATGGCGGCTGCCAGTGGCAATGTGACTGACAAGACCAGTTTTAAACAGGTGGTTTCAGAGCACTTGAAGAGTTTCAAGGCGGCACTGGAATCCCGGTACTTTGTCGGCGATGCGGCACTATACGTGGGGGAGACTATTCAAGAACTCGACCAGCAGGGTCAGCTATTTATTTCCCGTGTTCCGCTCAGTATCAGTGCTGCCAAAGGGCTGGTGCAGAGTGTGCCCTTACACGCCATGGGGGCTGTTGAGGGATTTGAGCATTATGAAGCTGTAGAGGTGTCGTCTGATTACGCAGAGGTCAGGCAACGCTGGGCGTTGTTTCGGAACAAACAGAGCCAGGAAACAGAGCAGAAGGCGCTGACAAGGCGCATGCAGAAAAAGTCCCTGAAGGAATTCGAAAAACTGGAAAAGCTAGGTAAAAAGGCCTTTCGGTGTGAAGCTGACGCCATGGAAGCCTTCAGACAATGGCAGAAGCAATCCGAACTCTGTCAGGCTGAACCCATGGTTATCAGTAAGCCTTGTTACAAAGGTAAAGGTCGTCCCGCTAACGGCGCAGAACCTGATCACCTTGAGTATTACGTAACAGGTTGCTGCTCGGTTGCAGTGCAGACTCGCCGGGATGCGGAAGCTTCGCTGGGCTGCTTTGTACTGGCCACCAACGATACAAATACAGACCGGCCAGGCACGGCTGAACTGCTAAGGACGTATAAATCACAACAGCAGGTCGAGAGGGGATTCCGCTTCCTGAAAAGTCCTGATTTCCTGGTGTCGTCGCTGTATTTGAAAAAACCAGAGCGCATTGAAGCTCTGTTAATGGTGATGACTCTCTGTCTGATGGTCTCTGCTATCCAACATCGAATCTGCTATGAGCTGAAGAGGCAGAGCCGAACATTTTCGGACATGAAGAAAAAGCCGGTTCAGAACCCAACGGGCAGATGGGTTTTCTATTGTTTTGAGGGTATTCATGTTTGGACTATCAACGGGACGGAAAAACACGTGGTTGGCATTTCAGAAAATCAGTCGATCATCATTTTTATTTTAGGCCCTACGTACCAATCAATTTATTCCTGATTGAGGTGGTGAATGACGGTTACAGCAAGAAGGAAGACTTTAGCTTTGATGTAGCAGTGGTGCTGAAAGAAATGCAGATGCTGCCAGGTCAGCTCTGTAAAGTCTTAAGCCAGACAAGCTTTACCGCACTTACGACATGGATAGAGGCTACCTCGCTTTGCCCCGACCCCGACACTGATCTTTAATTCGTTTGGCTCAGTGTTTATATCAAGGTTCTAATCGATTATTTTCCAGGGTGCCTGCAAGCCGAGACCAGGCATGAATATCTGATTACCGTCCATGGATGACTACTAAAATCTATGCATTTTTCGGGGTGGGTATTATCGGGCAACTATCAGAGTAAATTCCATAGCAAACAGCGAGGAGTATTTTTAAAGTGGCTGATAACTGTTGTTGAACTCACCCCAGGACACGGTCTGTGAACACCAGAACCATTTATCCATATTTGTAGCTGCTTGCAAACAAGATCTGCTCTGCCTGCAAACAAGGGCACTTTTGTGCCCGAATTAAATGAGAATAAGAGTATGATCATGCTCACATTAAGTGATAATGTGCCCAAATTAAGTGAGAATAGCCTGTAAACAGCCCTTTCTGCCCGAATTAAGTGATAATAACACCCATCCCTTGCTAGCCGGGTGATGTAGACCAGAATAGATAGTCTTTAGGACTTACGCATTGACAACATATCCTAAAGTTTGATAATTACCAAAAATCACTACCTTTCAGGGACGAAAGTGAGAAGTACTACTCGCCCAACAACTGCACAATGCACACTCCCACAATACATGGGGTTTCTGATCAGTGAGCCAAAATCATCAACATGCACAAGGCTGGCAGAAGTGACCGGCATTTCTCACGATAGCGTTAATCGTTTTCTTAACCGCGAACATTATCAGCCAAAAGATATGTTCAAAGAGGCCGCTCAGGACTTGTGTCTTGTTGGTGGCACATTGAGTGTCGATGATACTGTTCTTGATAAACCCTATAGCAATTCTGTGGCTCTGGTCAGCCATTTCTGGTCTGGAAAACACCACAGGGCAGTCAAGGGAATTAACCTCGTCACCCTCTATTACACAGACCCGGCAGGTCGCCATATGCCAGTAAATTTCAGGATATGCGACAAATCGGAAGGCAAGACTAAAAACGACTATTTTCGTGAAATGCTGATTGAAGTGCTGGCGTGGGGACTGAAGCCAGCGTTTGTAACCGGTGACTCCTGGTACAGCTGCGTCAAAAACCTGAAGACGATTAAGAACCATCAGACTGGGTTTATGTTTGCGGTTGAAAAAAATAGGACGGTATCACTGGAAAAAGGTAAGTGGCAGCAGGTTCAAACCCTTGAGATACCAGACGATGGTCTGAATGTCTGGCTCAAGGATTTCGGCAATGTCAGGTTTTTCAGGACGACGCTAAAAGACCAGTGTCGTCACTACGTGGTTTACTTGCCGGAAGATGTACCTTTTCAACGCAATGAATTCATCCAGATACATGACCAGCACTGGCAGATCGAACAGTTTCACAGAGCGATCAAGCAAGTTTGCCATATCGAGCATTTTCAGGTGCGTAATGAGCGGCCTGTGAGAAATCACATCTTTGCCAGTATTCTGAGTTTTGTATATCTCCAGAAGATGCAGATAGCGCAGGAGTTTACCAATATTTATCAGCACCAGCGCGAGCTGTTTAAAGGGGTGGTTGGTGCTTTCATTGAGAGCTTCGCAAAGGGCAAAGATTACCTGCTACCAAAATATGCCGGCGTCATCAATGCGTAAGTCCTAGTCTTTTCAAGTCGTAGTTTATACACTACACTTTATTTATGATCACCATTAAAGAAACTGAAACCTACCGTAAGTGGGAACGGAAGCTGAAGGACTCCCGAGCAAAAGCCATGATAGCGGCTCGGGTATTTCGTCTGGCCAATGGCCTGCCCGGTGATGTTTCCCCGGTTGGGCAGGGTATCAGCGAGCTAAGAATTCATTATGGCCCTGGCTACCGGGCGTACTTTCGCCAACAGGGGGATGAAATCATTCTTCTGTTGTGTGGAGGGAACAAAAGCACACAGAGCAAAGATATAGAGGTTGCTAAACAACTGGCAAAAGAATGGAGGAAAAATGATGACTGAACCCGTATACGATTATGACCCCGCTGCGGCACTGGATAGCCCGGAAGCCAGAGAGATATTTATCGCCGATGCTTTTGAAACTGGAGATGCATCTTATATTGCCAAGGCACTGGGGGTTGTTGCCCGGGCTGAGGGTATGAGCAGCATTGCTCGGCAAACCGGCCTTTCCAGGGAGCAGCTGTACCGATCATTCAGCGAAAATGGAAACCCAACCTTAAAAACGATCCTGAACGTTATGCAGGCTCTTGGGTTTAGTATCACGCCAAAATCACAAAAAGCCTGACAACTCAGGCAACTACTAAATTATCGAACGAGCGTAAAACCCCTTACTCTGAGTGAGGGGATGTAAGCTTGGCTTGGGTAGAGCAAGCCCCTTTTGCTAATATTCCTCTGTCGGGCGTTCCAGCGATTACGCTACCTGACAGGAAAAGTAAAATACCTCCGCTTTCTGCCCGTGTTTTTCAACAATCCGAAAGGTAGAGCAGATTGTCGAATAAGGCATATACCGCTATTGGTAAGGAATATGCTGCGGCAGGGCATTGCCGTCTAATTGTAGGAATCTCCGTCGTTTACGGCTATCTCTTTATCACAATTCCTGAAGGCAGGACAACAGGAAAAGTGCCTGAATAGCTTGTTTCACAAGGCTTGCCGCACAAAACCACTATAGAGAGGCTGATATGGAAGCCTTTCTTTTATACGACAATGGAAAATATTCTAAAGTCCTGTGGTTCCTTACTATATACTCGTGACCGTTGAAGATGCTTGATTTTTCTGCATTTTTTTAGCAATCTCAACGGATGCCAAAATTTATGCTCACACCTCAGCAAAAATCAACCTTGGAGTCCCAACACAAAACGTCGCGGGATGCTCGGGAGTGTGACCGTATTAAAGCCGTATTACTGAGATCTGAAGGCTGGTCAATAACCGCCATTGCTCAAGCATTGAGAAAAAGTGAATTTTCCATTGCCCGGCACATTGATGACTACCTGAAAAAGGACAAACTGAAACCTGAAAACGGTGGCAGTGAGAGTCATCTTAATGACGAGCAAAGTGAGCAGCTAATTGTGCATATTTCAGAGCATACTTACGCCCATGTCTACGAAATTGTGTCGTATATTTTTGAACGCTGGGCTGTCAAATACACCGTGTCAGGCCTCAACAAGTGGTTGCACCAAAAAGGCTTCACCTACAAAAAACCAAAAGGTGTACCGCACAAGGTGGATGCCAATAAGCAGGCAGAGTTTATTGAGCACTACGAAGAGTTGAAAGCCTCACTGCCTGAGAGTGAGGTTGTGCTTTTCATGGATGCAGTTCACCCAACGCAAGCCACCAAAATCACCTCGGGTTGGATACGCAAAGGTGTTGATAAAGTCATCAATACGACGGGCAGTCGCAACCGAATGAACGTAAACGCCAAATAAACCCACGTCCTTCAGAATCAAAAAACCGTTTGAAATAATTAGCCTCCCCATATAAGGAGGCTAATATGGCAAAGAAATTACCCGCAGACAGTGAATGGCTGGAGCATGTTCAGTCATGGCGGGATTCAGGTTTGACTCAGAGTGCGTGGTGCCAGCAGCACGGTATAAGGGTATCCAAATTCGGATACTGGAAGCGTAAACTCGACACAACCCCCAGCGTAAAAGCGACCCCGAACAACTCTGGCTTTGTTCAGGTAACACCCCAACCAGAACCTGATGCGTTTTCTCAAATAACACCACTCTCCATCACCCTGCCCAGTGGTGTAACAGTGTCCGGTATTGATGACAGTAACCTGTCACTTTGTGAGCAGCTGGTGAGGGAAATGCTATGAACACCCCGGTTATGCGACCGTCAGCGGTATTATCAAAGGTGTTTCTCTACCGGGAGCCAATTGACTTTCGCAAGTCATTTCGTGGGCTTGCTGTGTTGGTTGAACAAGAGCTGGGGCATAACCCCTTTGACGGCTACTTATATGCGTTTACCAACCGGCAGCGTAATAAAATCAAGTGCCTGTTCTGGGAGGATAATGGTTTTGTGCTTTATTACAAGAGCCTGTCTGAGGACAAATTCCACTGGCCCAAACCGGATGAAGAGCTGGTTACCTTAACCGGGCAACAATTAAACTGGCTGCTGGACGGCTACAATCTCAACGCCATGCAACCCCATAAAAAAAGGCATTATGAGAGCTGTTTTTAGTCCTGTTTTTCAGGATGTTATGGTAAAATAGCGACCATGAAATCGACCGCCGACACTCTGATTTTTCAGCCGAAATCCGCACTGGGTTTGCCCTTTCATCAGGCTGAGACTACCCCTGAAATGGTCGCCTTGTTTGAGGCGATCCATTCGCAGGAAAGTGTCATTCTTGAAAAAGAAAATGCCCTTCTTGAAAAAGACGACATTATTCAAAAGAAGTCAGAGATTATCGATTCTCAAAAAAAACGCATTGCGCAACTGGAAGAGTACCTGAGGCTCTCCCGATCCCGCCTGTACGGAAGAAGCACTGAAAAAAATAACAGCCAGAGCGACATTTTCAATGAGGTGGAGCTGGAAGGCTGTACCGGAGAGCAAGACGAAGCTAAAGATCAGCCAGAGCAAGAGCTTCCAAAACCACGTAAAAAGAAAACAGGGCGCAAGCCATTTTCAGAGTCTCTGCCCAGAGTGCAGGAACGCTCTGAACTCAGTGAAGAAGAAAAAACCGGAGCCATTGATACCTTCTTTGTCAAAGTCCGTGAAGAGCTTGATATCGTACCAGCCAGGGTTCAGGTGAAAGAAATTCTGCAAGAGAAAGCAGTCTTTCCGGAAGTCGATGAGCATGGACAGGAGAAGCGGGTCATTAAAGTTGCAGAGCTGCCAAAACACCCACTGCCCAAATCTTCACTCTCTGTTTGCACACTGGCCTGGATCATTGTCTCCAAGTACTGCGACGCACTGCCTTTGTACAGGCAAGAGAATATCCTCAAGCGATACGGTGGCTCTGTCACCCGGACGACGATGGCCAACTCTTTGATTCGGTTGTCTACAGAACTGCGACCACTCATCAATTTGATGAGAGATCACCAAAAGACCGGTTCGGTGATCCATGCTGACGAAACCCGAATTCAGGTAATCAAGGAAACCAGTAAGTCCATCAACTCTGACAAATATATGTGGGTCAGCCTTGGTGGGCCACCCGGACAAACATCGGTAGTGTTTGAATACGATCCCTCAAGAGGCAAGGAGGTTCCCCTGCGTCTGTTCGAAGGGTTCAGCGGTTACCTGCAAACTGACGGGTATGCCAGTTACGACGCTGTATGCAAACAAGAAGGCATCACCCAGGTGGGTTGCTTCGACCACGTTCGCAGGAAATTTCTGGATGCCAGAAAGGGCGAAGCCAAACCGGGCAAAAAGGTGAAAAACACCCGCGTTAGCAAGGCGAATGTCGCTTTAGGCAAAATCGGTAAGCTTTACGCCATTGAGAAAGAAATAAGAGATCTTCCTCCATCAGAAAAAGCCATCCTGCGTCAGCAAAAGAGTAAGCCGCTACTGGACGACTTTCATGTATGGCTGGAGAAAAACATAACCAAGCTAGACCCGGGCAGCCTGTCACGCCAAGCCATGAGCTATGCATTGAACCAATGGCCAAAACTGGTCGTTTACTGTGACAACGGCCACTTGGACATCAGTAATGCCGCAGCGGAAAACACTATCCGTCCCTTCGCTATTGGCCGTAAGAATTGGATGTTTGCAGACACGCCAAAAGGGGCGCAAGCCAGTGCCATTTTCTACAGCCTGATTGAAAGCGCAAAGGTGAATGGCTTGGAGCCTTTCGATTACCTGAACCATATTTTAAAAGAGCTGCCTTACGCTGATACCGTTGAGAAACTGGAACAGCTTCTTCCCTGGAATGTTAAGGCAGGCAAAGAATAAGAAATCTTGGGGATAGCAGCCAGTACGCTGGTTTATTTGGCGCTTACGTTGAAGTGGTCCCCAACACCCAACAGCTATCTTGCATTTCCCAGCTTCCCCTGCAAAAGCAGAGCAAATAACGTTTTCGGATTATCATCCCCATCTTGGCCTGTGCAGTTCATATCCTGCGTCATGAATTGGGCTGTATTGAGCAATGCAGTGGCGCGAGCAAAATCAGTGCTTTGTGTTTTGGTCAAATGCTGTTCAATGTTTTGACTTTGCTGTTGTCTCTGAGTTGAGACCCTGGCGTACAGAGCTACTCTCATCGCTTTTATCCTCAGATTTTTTGCCTTTTAGCTGCTGATCTGAAGACCATTGAAGCTGAATTCCGCAGTTGAATTTCATAAATTGCTTCTTTACCTTGCCGTAGTAGTGTTTGCGCCTTTTTATATCACCCCTTTCAGGTGAATGTAGTAAATAGTTATAAGTCAACTTGCGTAAGGCTTTCAGCGGAGGTGGTGATTTCAACTGAGGAATTCAGGTTGAAGAATCAACTGAAAAGCACAATCCCAACGTTCTTGAGCCTTAGCTGTTTCTTCAAAAGTCCGGGTAACAGATGGTTTGAATTTCATGAGGCTTCATGCTGTTCTGGCATACAACATGAAGAGTCACTCTTTCAGGTAAGATGTTTAAGTGGGCGACGCCACCATGACAAAGTAAGAATTAAGTATCGACAGAGGCAGAATTTGTCATTTATGATTAGACCATTAGGTCTTTCATCAAAACGTTAAAGTCCAATGCTTCTATGGCGAGGTCACCGTCGCATGCGGTGAGAGCGCAAAGTCATCCTATATTTCTCTCAATTTACTCAGTCTTCAGGCTGGAAGTATTATCCTCAGCGCTGGAAATGAACCATTTCCAGCTTCGAGCAAAAATTGACATGAAGGCTCTTCAGTCATCATCTAATGAGCTACGCACCTGTGCCGGTACGTAACTTGAGAGATTAATTGTTATTTTTCTAATATGCAATCAGCATAGCCCGGGCTGGACTCGCCCTTAAAAAAGCGAGATTGCGCCCGGTTTTCGATAAATTCTAGGCATTGCGCCGCCATATTGTACACTGGGCAACGGAGTGTTGATATTTCCGGGCAGTTTCTCTGATTACAAACGGTATGTCACAGGGAGGCCGGACTTCTGTAAAGTGTTTACCCAGCACACGTTGCAGGCCGGTGTAAGTATCCATCACTTCACCATTTTCACGGATTCCGCCAAGCCAGTGGGCTTTAGGGGTGAATTCTTCCAGCCAAGTATAGGGTGATGTGATCACCAATACACCCCCCGGGCGGATACGCGTATGAATCTTGTCTAAAAATTGTGCTGGATTATTCAGTCGATCAATCAGGTTACCAGCAAATACCAGATCGTAATTGTCAAACAGTGGCTTGAGATTGCAGGCATCTCCCTGAGTAAAACGAATGCGGTTAGTATCGACATCATCCAGTCCGATTTTTGCCAGGTCTGCAATCAAGTATTCACCCAACTCACCTTCATTGGGTACGTGATAGCGGATTTTTCCCTGCTCCTGTAATACTGCAGCAGCGACAATAAACCGGGCAGAGAAGTCGATACCGTCCACATGCTGGAACCAGCGGGCCAGCTCAAAGCTGGTGCGACCCACAGAACAACCCAGATCCAAAGCTCTGGAACGTTGTGTATTCCCGCTGACTTCGTGGCAGATGCGGGCACATATTTCAGGATAGTTAGGCACACCAAAGAACGTTTCGCCAAAATGGAACGACAGGTATTGAGCTACCAACGTATCCGTTTCGTAAGGGTTGTCCGGCGTGTTGGCAACGGCGCTGGATTCAACATAGCGGAAACCGGCATGTTGGAAGAAGTGGCGGCGAAAGGCGTAGCGGGAATCCTTAATGGCGTAGTTGCCGGTGGAAATCCAGGAGCCGCCTTTGATGAGATTGTGGCGTCCATCGAAAGTTGGGGTTGAGAAATCATCGTAACAGGGGTGGACCCGGAATCCTTCATAACTGTCAATGGGGGTACTGGTCCACTGCCAGACATTGCCGATAATGTCGCACAGCTCACCGGTTCGGAAACGATCAACCGGGCAGGAGGAAGACCAGTATTCCAGGTTGATATTTCCGGGGGCTGTATCCCATAATGGCTGGTCAGTATCAATGGCTTCCCGCAGGCAGTACCATTCATTCTCACTGGGTAGCTGAATCTGCTTGCCAGTAACTTCGGACATCCAACGGCAGAATGCCTGGGCTTCATGGCAGTTTACATCCACTGGCCAGTTCCAGGGCATATCAATCTCTTGTAGCATGGTACGGTAACGAAAACCGTCGTCGGCAGGAACCCAGAAGGGAGGGTGACGTGTTTTGCTGAAAGTGACCCAGGCCCAGCCCTCGTCGGTCCACCAGCGCTCATTATCATAACCACCTGCATCCATAAACCCTTTGAATTCCTGATTACTGACTAAGTATTCACTGGCCTTGAACGGGGCGACGTCCACCTCATGGCGTCCATACTCATTG
>CBDDPF010000006.1:0-5353 GCA_965232215.1 Endozoicomonadaceae bacterium | reverse complement strand
CCTTTAGTGTGACGCTGGCCGAGTTGCTATTTGGCATTCTTGCTTTGCCTGATGATCGCCGTAGACAGCAATTAAGTCAGGCCATGAATCGGTACGCCGCGCTCTTCAAGGGGCGCATCCTTGATTTTGATATGGCCGCTGCTGAGCAGTACGCAGACTTAGCTGTGCTGGCCAGAAAAAAGGGGCGAGGCTTTCCGGTGCCCGATGGTTATATTGCGGCTATTGCTTCCGCGCATGGGTTTCGGGTGGCCTCGCGGGATGTAGCGCCGTTTGAGGCGGCTAACGTCAATGCATTAACCCTTGAAAATGGCGAAAGTGACATACTCCCACCACTAAGCCGATGATGAGGCTATAGTGGGGGCTTCTTGCGACCCATACTGAGAAATATCAGCACCTTTCGCTGTAGAATCTACGCTGACAGAACTCTCTACAGGGGGACTCTTTACACAACCGCTGTGTCCCAGCGAATCAGCTAAAGCGGCAATATACAGAAAGGCCGAAGAAATGACAACCCTGGCGGGTTGTTTGCTATCCATCTCCACCCAAACGGCAAAGCTACGCAATGCCGCTATGGATGGAGGATGGAGAATTTCACAATGTTCGTTAAATATTGAGTTTCAATAAGGAAAGGCTCTTGGTGGATTCCGGGGTGTTATCCAGACAACACCTCCAGAAGACTGGATAGAGCCGCTTTGCCACGTCTTCTGATGTTATGCAGACATTCGAAGAACCCCAAATACAGCGGTAACTTTTATTGGGATATACCCCGGTGAGGGCACAACCAGGAGCGCAGTAGCGACCAAAGCCCCTCCATGGTGTTCACATGAACGACATGAAAGCCATCGCCGTCTTCATCACGGGCATACTGACCGTTTCCATGACAAACTGACTTATGCCCATAACCCCACTCTGGGAGTGTGTTGTAGATAACGTACTCATGGGTGTACACCAATGGGCCAGATTCCATGGTTGCTGTAACAAGTGGCTTGATGGTAGCTTGCTTCACATTGGCAATCATGGGAATCACAACCTGACCACCACGCTGAATCATACCAGAAACTGGAGGCTTTTCTGTTTCCAGAGAGCCTCGTCCACGGGTTCCTCTCAGCCTGTTTCCTCGCCCTGATCGTCCTTTTTTTCACGGCTTCCGGGTGGCCTTTATGGCCTGCAACTCTATAAACTTCGTCACATTCCACCTCGCCATGGAGGGTAACATCAGGACGTTTGTCATGCACTGCCTGCCTGAGCTGCTCAGTCATTTTCTGGACGTCACTGATAGTCAGGTCAAGCTCTTGAGCAATCTGGCGGTTTGACACATTGAGTGACATCAGGCGCAGGCAGCCTTTGCAAAAGTAACGCTGCCCCTCAGGCTGTGATTCATCCTTCTTGACGGGTAATGTTATCACTTGTGCAGGGAGGGCAGCTCACTCCATCAGGCCAGCGGATCTGACGTATGCATTCATAGCACTTATCGTTGTCGAGGAGATCATACCGTTTTATCATGAAGCTGTTTTACGCTGAAATACCCGATCTTTGTCGTCGGGAAAGCCGCATTTCTGGCAGCTCCCCGGAATCCATTAAGAGCCAGCGTCAGCGAACCGAGTGGTGAGTGATGAGGAATGGAAATTGCCCTGGATCACTTACGAAGACAAGTCTTTGCCAACACACGTACCGACGCTGACATGGCTGTTTCACACTATTGCAAAGCTGGGAGGCTGGTGTGACTCAAAGCGGACAGGAATACCCGGTTGGCTCGCTGTATGGGAAGGTTGGGCAAAGCTGCAAGACCGTGTCCAAACCTACAAGGCTAACAAGGACTGTAGAGATGTGACTAAGAGACAGCGTAAGAGAAAGTGAGAACCAATGAGTTACCCTGGCCCAGTGTCACTGAGCGTTAATCTTCCATACAGGATGGCGGTATTTATGGATCAGTGCTAAAACTCCTCGCAGTTGCAAACCTGGCTTCTTATTTCACCTTGCGGCTTGCCAGGCTCATTACGGTAGTTAGTGGTTGTCCGAAAACCCATCAGCCCTTGAAAACAGCAGTCTGTGACCTAACTTAATCATTGAAGATTTCCACTGACAGGCTGTTTTCTCACTCATGCGCCAAACCATCAAGCCACAAATGCAGTTAGGCGAGGTCGATATCTCTGCCATCACCTTCAACCCCAAATCCAGGGACGACATACCCCGCCTCTTGCGGGCTTTTCAGCATATCTGGGTCACCCCAGAGCTGAGGGAGCAGGTTTTTCAAGCCCTTGAGCGAATGATACCCGCTAGCCGTGACAATGGCCGCCCTGGTATGGATCTCTGGAAAATACTGATTTTTGGCACCCTGCGTCTGACCATCAACTGCGACTACGACCGCCTTCAGGAGCTGGCCAATGAACACGGTACATTGCGGCAAATGCTCGGACACGGACCGTACTGTACCCACTCTTATCACATCCAGACTTTGCAGGATAATATCGCCCTGTTCACCCCGGAAATACTGGATGAGATCAACCAGATTGTGGTCAATGCCGGTCACCAGCTGGTAAAAAAAAAGAAGAGCGGATATGCGCCCGCGCTGACTCGTTTGTCGTAAAAACCAATGCCCACTTTCCAACGGATACTAACCTGCTGCGGGATGCCGTTCGCAAGATGATCGAGTGGGCAGCCTGCCTGTCGTCAGAGCAGCAGGAAAGCCTGTGGCGACAGAGCAACTACTTGCAGGATCAGCACAAAAAGCGTTTTCACAAAGCCCGTAACCTGAAACGGTCAACGTCGTCCAATGAGTCGCTCCGTGAAGCACGACAGCATGGTATCGAAACTGTCCATGCTGAGTATGTAGCCTACAGCCAGAAGCTTATCCGCAAGGCTGAAATGACCTTGAATCTCTTGAAGGCACGGATACCCGGAGACTTACGACTGAAAGAGCTGGAGCGCTGGATAAAAGATGCAGACTACCAGTGTCAAATGATTATCCGTCGTGTACTGAAACATGAAACCATTCCGCACAGTGAGAAGGTTTTTTCGTTATTTGAACGCCATACGGAATGGATCAGTAAAGGAAAAGCAGGCGTTCCTGTAGAACTCGGCCTCAGGGTGTGCGTACTGCAAGATCAGTTTGGTTTCACCCTTCACCATTTGGTCATGGAAAAACAGACTGATGACCAGGTGACTGTAGCCATTGCTAAAGGCGCAAAGCAGCGGTTTTCTGAAGTATCGCAGGTCAGTTATGACCGGGGATTCTGGTCAAAAGAGAACCTTGAAAAGCTGGAAACATTTCTTGACCGAGCCGTCTTACCCAAAAAGGGGCGATGGTCTGAACAAGATCGGAAGCGTGAACGACACCCTGAGTTTGTCAGGGCAATGAAGAAGCATTCTGCGGTAGAGTCCGACATTAATGCACTTGAGCAGCACGGACTGGACCAATGTCCGGACTCAGGGATTGACGGTTATCGTCGGTATGTTGGCCTGGCGGTTTTAGGAACCAATCTGCACCGCTTGGGCTCTATACTGCAAAAGCAATCCAGTCAGGCTGTCAAAAAAGCAGCCTGAACGGAGAAGCGTACCAGAAAACAAACGATCATCGTTGGGTGAGGATTACGGACACCCGAAAAACGGGGAAATGATTAAGTTTTGATCAAAAAAAGAGGTGACTGGCATGAGCGGCCTGTTTTGTTTTCAAAAAAATTTTGTCAGTGCCTGTTGAGTCGGATTATTCATGGGTTTTCTGACAGACACTAGTTAGCGAATACAATTGGTAGAACTTTTCCTGTATAAAATGACGTTGATTGACACTGTTCCAATAGCTTCAGTGGTTTGAAAAGAATTTGTCATGTTTAGTCTGAATATCACACTCGCTGAAACAGGAGAGTCAGTTTATGGGCGACAATATTATTGACAATGACAATATTGCGGCACTGTTATTTACAGCTGATCAAGTAAGACAGTTTGATCGCATCGCAATAGAAGACATGGGCATTGATGGGTTTGAGCTGATGAGAAAAGCGGCAGCAGCGGCTTTTGAATGGCTCTGTTCCCAATGGCCGAAGGTATTAACAGGCAGGCTTACCCTGCAGGTTTTCTGCGGTACCGGCAACAATGCCGGTGATGGCTATCTTATCGCAGCACTGGCAAAACAGAAGGCGATTCCTGTCTCTATTGTTTATCTTAAATCACTGGATCAACTTACAGGTGATACTAAAAAAGCCTGGCAATACTGCCAAAAACAAGGTGTTAATATGACCGCATTTAACGGCTGTAACCTTGTAAGCGCAGACATTATCATCGATGCAATGCTGGGCACGGGATTGCAGGGTATTGTACACGGCAACTATTGCCATGCCATTGAAAGCATCAACGCGTCAGGCAAACCCGTACTTGCTGTGGATATTCCTTCCGGGTTATGTGCTGACACTGGCACCCTGATGGGTTCGGCAATAAAAGCCACCACTACCGTTACATTTATTGGCATGAAGCAGGGATTATTCACAGCTATGGGGCCGGATTATTGTGGTGAACTGCACTTTGCTCAACTTGGTGTGCCTGGTGATGTTTATAAAACACAAACGCCCTCCAGCTATCAGCTCAGTGAAGCTGCTTTTAAACAATTAATTGGCAAGCGACCCGCCTGTTCCCACAAGGGATTATACGGCAGCGTCTTATTAGTTGGCGGTAATCACGGTATGCCCGGTGCCATTATTATGGCCGCAGAAGCAGCTATAGCTTCAGGGGCTGGGCGGGTGGCCGTTGCAACACGGACAGAGCATCTTACCGCATTGGCAATTCGCCGCCCCGAAGTCATGGCGTTCAGTGTAGAGGTGCCAGCAGATTTACAGGCATTGATAAAAGGGAAAACCGCTGTATTGGTGGGCCCTGGACTTGGTCAGGATGACTGGTCCCGGGGGTTACTCAAAGAAGCTTTAACAGCCAGATGCCCGGTAATTCTGGATGCCGATGCCCTGAACCTTGTTGCCCAAACCCCTTCATTACTGAATCAGAGAAAATACTCAACAATAATAACCCCGCATCCTGCTGAGGCTGGACGATTGCTCAATACCACGACGGCAATGATTCAAAGTAACCGTTTTAAAAATGTTATATCATTACATAATCAGTATAATGTTACGGCAGTCTTAAAAGGTGCCGGTTCACTGATCGGGAGTGCGCAAGGCATTGCCTTATGTTCTGCTGGAAACCCGGGAATGGCCGTTGCCGGTATGGGGGATGTGCTCAGTGGCGTTATAGTCGCCTTACTGGGGCAGGGCTTACCCGCAGAAAAAGCGGCTTCCCTGGGCGTATGGCTGCATGCCACCGCAGGTGATGATTATGTGGCTGCGCACGGTGAAATAGGTGTGCTGGCCAC
>CBDDPF010000005.1:0-26416 GCA_965232215.1 Endozoicomonadaceae bacterium | reverse complement strand
GTGAGTCTGGGAGTGGTGGCCCAACCATGTTCTCCTCCCAAGGCTCCACCAGTTACCGGGGCAGCCGACTGACTCCAGGCAGTGGATCATCCGGCACCCCCGGAATGTTTGTTCCTGTGGCCTTTGGCGTCCGAAAAGCATTGCTGGCCAATCAACCCGGAGCGACAGGCGGAGCTGGTGACACAGGCCCTACTGGCCAACCGACACCCCCGAAACCGACAGAGACTTCTGGTAACGATTACGGCTGGCGCATGAGCAATGACGGCGGTTGGGTGCCGACTGCATACAGGTCCCCAAGCCCGATAGCGGATGCCACTCCTCCCCAGAACGTCTTGGGCGCGACCGGCTGGCAAAAGGTCGAGGGACGATGGGAACCCCCAGGCGACACAGAATCCGGCCGCCAGGCAGGTGGTTCACCTTCGGCTGCAGCAAGCGGCTCTAGTGTGGGCAGGCAGCCAGGTGAGATAAGCGGCACTTTCTTTGCACGCAGAGCCAATGTAATTGCAGGCGATGGTCAACTGGGAGCTGACTCAGCTCCTGAGCCGGGCACAGTGCAGCCAAATGCACTAGGGCCAGGTAGCTTTGGCGCCTCTCCTTACACCATGCGAGGGGGCCCCGATCAACCTGTACCAACGCAAATGCCGCCGGCACCACAACGACAGGATTGGGTTTGTGGCAACTGGATCTGGAACAATGGCCGTTGGACCCACGCCAGCAGCGTCCTGCCGCCACCAGGAGGCAATCCTCTGGATTCCGGTGCAAGAGGTGACCGGGGAAGAGACTACACAGTCATCACCTCGCAGGGCTTCAACAGCTTTCGGGGTAACCGCTGGGTTGGTGACAGCACCAACTCTGGCCAGAAGGGCGGCCAAAAAGGGAACAAAAAAACCTAGGTTTTGTACCCTTGACCAAAACCTGCCCGTGAACTCGCTCTTTCAGGGGCGAGTCAAGCCGGCTGCCGCTTTTTCTCCAGCACCACAAGACTGCCCTGATCTTTGTCGGTCTGCGCCTGCAATCGCTCATTACCGGTAAGCGCAATTACCGGCAAGACGCTGGAAATTGTGGAAAAAACAGGTAGAACCAGCACCAATTAAATTGTGCTCAGTTGACATTTGCCAAGGGCGTTGTGACCGATTGAGGATGGCATCATCTGATTATCCGACCAGATATCAAAATGATATTACTTTAATTCTTTTTTGATACTAATTATAGCTTGGTCTATAGCCAGTTTGACCAGGTGTACCAGCTCGCTGTGCTGGCTGCGGCTGTCCTGCTCGGCCAGATATTGCAGGCACTCAGCATAGTACTCAGGCAAGCGAATATTGATGATCTTGCCGGTGTCCTTGGCGTACTTCTTGGACAACTCTTTTTCCCAGGGATGTTTGGTCTCAGGTCGGTCCGTATCAGTTGCTTCATTAATGAAGTCTTCAGCTTTCTTTTGATTTCTGGCCGGTTTTCTCATGACGGGACTACCTCATTCATCAGTGCCTCAATTTCTGCGGCAGCCTTTTCGTTCTTCAGTTCACAAACTCCCTTGCCTTCGCTGAGCGCATCCCGATAGGCTTTCCGGTCTCTGACGATGGTTTGCAGGGTCTTCAGTTCCGGATAGTCTTGCAGGAAGTCAGCCGCTTCTTTGGCTTCATTGATCACCGGGTTAGTTGGCGCCATGGTGAGCATGGCATAGCAGGTTATCCCCGGGTTCAAGTCAGCAGCCGCTGCCACAATCTCGGCCACATGAGGCAGCGTATCCAGGTCCGCCTGCGATGGTCGGAAAGGGATGATGGCAATGTCAGCCGCCAGAAACGCAGATCGCATTTCAGTACTGTCTCGGCCTGCCACATCACAGATCACGTATTCATACCGGCTGTCCAGATCCTTCAGTGCAGCAGTGATGCGCTCATATTTCTGAACGCATTGAACGGCTGGCAGATTGCTGTCTTCTTCCCGGTACTCTGACCAACGAGAGCAGGTGCCTTGTCGGTCAGCATCAACCAGCATGACGTCCTTGCCTTTATTGGCCAACCAGGCCGCGGCATTGCTTGCCAGAGTAGACTTGCCACTCCCACCCTTCTGTCCAGCGAATAGTATTATCATGGTACTAATTTAATATTGGTTAATTATTTAAATGATACGGCTATCAGCAATCAGTTTGCGGCTGTATTTTTGATATTTCAATAGTATTGAAAAAGTATTGTTTTGACATGATGGCAGAGTGATAGCTTTTGGGTGCCAGCATTGTCCACCCTGTTTCTGTCTCGACGGCTGTAGAACGTAGAACATTGATCAGTGAAGGGGGCGAACGTCCCACTTGTAATGGTCGTCAGCAAGGTATTCACATATGGGTCCCGAGTTCCGTTTCTGGTCAGGTGGATCCCAAAACAAAAACATAGAAAGCGTCCGGATAACGACTACAAGCTCCCAACCGTGAACTACTCGCCCCAATTTCTGCTCGGGAAACAGCGGAATAAATCAGAATGCTCATTAAGGGCCCTACAAGGACCGTGACGGGCCGTTTGTGATCAGGGGTATCAACACAGGTGGTCGCCAACAAAACGCGCTTAAATCGAGAATATGGCAGTCTCAGCGCACTTCTCATTGGTTGACCAAAGCAGACCGACTTCCATCACGGCTGACAGCTCGCAACCAGGTCTTCGGGATGCCTTCAATCCTGCAAGGACGTAAGGTCAAATCAGAGATGTCCATTAAGGGCCCTGCAAAGCCCGTCACGGATCGTTTGTGATCAGGGTTATCAACACAGGGGATAATCAGCAAAACGCGCTCAAATCGAGAATATGGCGGTCTCAGAGCATTCTCCATTGGTTGACCAGAACAGAGGAGCTGCTTGTGGCTGGTAGTCCCCCCAAGCTGCTCCTTGCCCGATACCCAACACGTTGGCCTCCATTTCTTTTACTGATTAACCGGAGCGAAGCGACTGCTTGTGGCTGGTAGTCCCCTCAAGCTGCTCTTTGCCCGATACCCAACACGTTGGCCTCCATTGCTTTCACTGATTAACCGGAGCGAAGCGACCGCTTGTGGCTGGTAGTCCCCTCAAGCTGCTCTTTGCCCGATACCCAACACGTTGGCCTCCATTGCTTTCACTGATTAACCGAAGCGAAGCGACCGCTTGTGGCTGGTAGTCCTCCCAAGCTAATCCTTGCCCGGTACCCAACACGTTGAGCACCACCACGTCTTTGTCTTTTCTTTTCACCTCGTCTTTTCTCTTATCTCTTACCCTGTTATCTCTTACCCTGTTATCTCTTACCCTGTTTTTTCTTGTCTTGTCTCTTTTCCCTTGTTTTGTCTTTTCTCGTAACAGCGCTCCGCGCTGTTACGCTCGTCTTATTTTTTTCTCTTTTCCCATTTTTTCTCTTAAACAGCGCTTTGCGCTGTTACGTTCGTTCAGTTTTTAAACTCAAATCTGACTGACTTTCCGATCCAAATTTGTCTCATCAGTCAATTTTCATCAAAATCAGAAAAATTCACTGCATTTTTCAACTTTTGCCAGTGTTTCCGGCTGGTACGCTTGTGCCGCCGACCCCGCTTGCATGTTTGTAGTTAACAGTTTTACTTGTTTTTCTTGTTTTTCTTGTTTCTCTGCCGCAACTAATTGATTTTAAATCTTTTTTCGATTTGGTCCTATACCTTTTTCCGTTGGATCGATACCTTTATCCACTGGCTCTATACCTTTATCCACTGGTCCTATCCCTTTGTACACGTCGCCCTGCCCATTTGTACACTTCGCCCTGTACCTTTATCCACTCGCCTTGGGCGATCGATCAAGACCTGCAAAATCGACGATTTGCAGAGTGTTATGTCTTGATGACACACCGTTTATTACTATATTCTTGGAGGGTATAGACCACTTCGTACAAAGGTACAGATTATGGGTGGCGGCCACCTCACAGTCACAAAACGCAACGACCTGATCGAGGCTCGATATGACCTTTCTGCAGTGTCTCTGAACCTTTTTAATGCCATTTTGGCCAGAGTTGACCCAACGTCCGATGATTTGCCCTCTTTTAGGTTCGATCGTGCCTCGTTAGCCCTGTTCATGAAGCAAAGTGGTTTTGATCCTGGTGCTGTATATAAATACAGCGCTCGGATCGTTAAAGAGCTTCTTGGCCTTACGGTCTTTCTGGAACGACAGGTCGATCCTGACCGGATTTCGTTAAAAGGGACTAATGTTTTTGAAAATACAGAGGTGGTGATCAACAAAAAAACCAACCAGATCGAAGAGGCCACTTTCACCTTCACCAAGGCAATCCAACCGACCATTCAGGATTTGACCCGCAACTACACACGTTTCCAGTTGGCAATTATTGGCCGTCTGGAATCCAAATACGCCAAGCGCATATATGAGTTGTTGCTGAAAGAACACGCTATAACACGGCGCTATAAAACCAAGGGCAATGGCATTGAAACGAAAATAAGATATGAAATCAGGGCATTTCGTGCGTGGCTGGGCATCTCGGAATCATCTTACAAACAATTTCCCAATTTTCGCCGAAAAGTACTCGATATTGCGCAAAAACAGCTGAAAACCAAGGCTGACATCTGTTTTGACTACAAACCACTAAGGGTCCAGGGCAATGGCTTCACGCACATCGAATTTACCGTTTATAACAACGTGCTGGAGGGGCAACAAAATGATCTTTTGATCGACGCTCTGGTGGAAGAGACTGTCACTATTGACCCGCAAATTGCCCAGTTACTGCGCATGGCCGTGGTGGGCATCACTGAAGAAGAGATCACAGTCTATTTTCAGACCTATGACCCGGTGGTGCTCAGGGAAGCGGCTGGCGTTTCTATTCGGGCAGTGATGAGTGGCAAAGTGAAAAGCCCACCTGCCTTTTTTGCCGGGGTGGCGCGCAAAGCAGCCTTTGAATGGGAAGGAATCAAAAACAACCCGGGCAAGGAGAGCCCTAAAACGACCCTGGAGAAGCTGCTGGACAGAAGCTGGTGTGAAGGGATATTTGATGACCTTGGCGACGACGAATAGCCAGGAATTGCACAAAAAAGCGGAGTCCATACTCCGCTTTTTTGTGCCAGAAACCAATGCACAAGACAGTGTCAGTCGTCAAACTCACCGTCGGTGACATTGGCAGATGACGTAAACACCTTGTCGATCATGACACCAAAGTTGTCATGAACCTTGATCAGGGTGCCGGTAGCCACGATGGAGTCGCCGGTTTTCAGTGACACTTCCGACTGGATAAAGCTATCAAGATTCTTCACCTGACCACTGCTCAGGGTCGACAAATCCTGCAATGTCATTTCGATCGAATCAATGACGACATCAACTTTGATTTTGGTCATCGGGAACCTCGCGAGAAACCCAGTACTTTTAGTGCTGGGGGGAATAGCGACCAGCCTGATAAGGCTGGAAAACTAACTTCTTTTGCTATCAGCACTTTCGGTATCTCCCAGTGTTGCGGTTAAAAGGGGCACTGCTATTATCCATCTGTCTTTGCAGACCTACCTCCGGGCTGGAGAAATGTTAAGCCTGCGGAGTTCGTGTGAGACTTGGGGAGCATGGGTTGATTCGCCATCGTAAAAGCTCCCAACGTGGAACTTTTGCGCGAAAACCAAGCCTGTTCCCTGAGCAACGAACGATGAAACAGGATGCCTGTTAGGTGACTAACGGGAATCCCGCTCCTTCAGGGGCGGGAGGATGTCAATGCTGGTTACTCTACGGCTGGGATATTTGTACGATAAACTGGGCAACGTTGCGAATCTCCTCTTGAGCCGAAGTGATCTCAGTCATCTCATTTTTAAACTCTTGTTGTAAGGTATCCAGCCTGACTTGGATTTTGTCCGTGAAAGCTGTTGCTACCGCCTTCATGGATTGAACACCGCTGTAGTTGGGACTTAAGTTGAGCGTTTCCTCGATGTTAACACCGGTGATTTCTGCAATACCCGCCGGGATACCCAGTTGTGTCTTGATGATTCGGTCGATTTCGCGCAGGTTATTTCTTGTTGCCTCATTAATGGCACCGTTAAACTCGACCCGATCTCCTGGATCATTCGGGTTGACGTACTTGGAAAACTCGGTCATGGCCATGTCCCACAACCGGGTTATTTCCGCAATGGCTCCAGCTTTTGTCTCGATTTCCTTGGCCTTGCTTTCAGCCGAGTTGGTGGACGTGTTGATGAATTGACCCAGCAACTCATCGACCAGCATCAGGGCGTCAGGAACGCCCGGCGTAAACAGCTGCCTGGAACTGGCAGCACGCGACTGTTCGACCTGGGCGCGTTTCTCTGCTTCGGCACGCAGCTTCTCTGATTTCTCGATCAGCTCTGGCCCGGTGAGCATCTGCGCGTTGGCTTCGGCGTTGACTAGGTTGACCGTAGTCTGTTGACTGGTAACACTGATGGCTGCCATGATTACTCCTGAGTGTCTGTTAAGTAAATTTTATCCATCAACCCATCAGTAATGACGACTTTATTACTGGATATACTTTTGATTACCCCAAGATTGGGCACTCTGCTGCCAACCCAGTAACGAGTGGTGTTGTCAAAAATATAGCCTCCGGTCCTTTGGGAATAAAAGACGGAGTACGGGAATTCCGCATTGGTGAGATAGTAATTCTCAATTTCACCTTGCTGGATTCGGTTGATAGCGTTTTCCAGGTTAGCCGACTTCAGCGCCGCAACGGCCAGGTTGTAGTTACCCACCAAAAAGTTAACGCCATCGGTACTGAATTGAATACCCCTGGAGCCCAGAGCCTGCATAATGAGATTATCAGCCTCAAAGGTCTTGATATAAATCTTGTCCCTGTTTGCGCCAGGAACAATGGAAATGGGCAGTCGTTTTCCGGTGTCTTTTGATAACGGCTCAACAACCAAGTGATTTAGTATCAGGTATTTTCCGTCGGGTTTGATTACGTGCACTTTATCAGCCAAGTGTAATGGTGCTGCGTCAGCAGTCGCCTGGTCGTGAACGTACAATTCCCCGTCATGCAGATACCCTTTGGCAATGCCGTCGAGATACTGCCCGGATTTTTCTAGAGTGTACTTGTACCAGAAATAGCCCACCATTCCCATGACAATGGCGCTACAAACACAGGACAGTACAATCACCCAGCGATTTCGTTTCAGCTTATAACGCCGGAAATACGGCTTTCTGTTACCCGGCTGATAGACAAAGAAAGAAAAACCGTAAAAAGTGTAAAGCTCATTTTCCTTTAAGCACAGGTCTTCCTTATTTTTTGGAACTGACAGATATACCTTGCCGTCCTCACAGGAAAACGACAGTGTAATATTACCTGGTAAAGCTTCTGGCAACGATAACACGCTATCATCTGCTTGATTTCCGCTGCCGGAGATCACCAGGTCATCATTTATGGGGAGTGTTATACCATTAAACGGTCCCTCATAAATTTCAATCAGCCACATAGATTATCTACCGCTACCTTGATTTTTTCGGCTATGGAGAATGTCTGAGAAAGGTAGTTCATCAGGACAATAGGATTATATTCTATAGCAGTGTGGCGAATGTAGTAGCTGTCAGTGCCCCCGAAGGTGCCGATGTAGCCATCAAATGTCAGGCCAAAATCGGTATTGAATTTTTGTGCCAGCACATCCCGGTCGGCAAAACAGGGCATCTCTACCATGACCACTAATTGATCGTTAAGTTTGATGTTGCCACCATCTTCGATCCGACAGGTCATGCCGTTGTGCTGAAAGACCAGGCCATCACTGGAGTTGAGTGTGACCGGTCCGGATTCGTTGTACATCGACGTGAATTCAAAAATGAGTGTTTTGAACTTATTGTTCATAGTTAGGATCCAACTGTACTTCCATCATAAATCTACGCTGCTTAACCCGTTCGGATGCCAGTGGCAAACCGTTTTCCACGGAACCTCGCACAATAATAGGAACGGCGCTCAAGCCATTTTCGATGATAAATCGCTTCACACCGAGGGCTCGATTCTGGGCCAGCTCTTTGTTTAATGTGTACTTTCCGCTGGAGTCAGCAACACCATAAATTGTGATTTGTCTGACGTTGAGACTGGCAAGCTCTTTAATGGCTTTTCTTAACAGGTCGCGTCCTCGAACCGTCAGTTCTGTCTGATAAACCGGGAACAGGCTTTCAAACTGTATGTACATCTTGTTCCTGGTATTGAAGCACTGGTAGCCGTCACCGTTGAGATTACCGCAGGCTGCGCCCTGTCCCAACCGGGCATCGTTGTTGTTGGCGTTATTGCCATTATGAGGACTGGCAAACTGAGTTGCACCGGACATATCCGGGTTATCAAGCAGATTTGCTGCAGCGGTATAGTCGCCCTCGCAGCCGCGCACCGGAATCATTTCATAGAAATCGATGTTGGCGATGTAGAATCGACCTGGGCCTCTGCTTTCAGAAACTTCTACACACGCTTGTAAATAGGGATAACCATCAAAATATTCGGCAGGACGACGAATCCAGTATTGGAAATTAGTGTGGCTTCCCACATTGGCATAAACCATGTTGTAGACGTCAGGCTGCCACTCCAGATCCAGGACCATATTATTTGGACGATAAGTGGTACAAGCTGCGGTCAAAAAACAAACTGCCGTAGTTAAGATCAATTTAAACTTAACTTGCATGATTATTAAGTCCTAACATTTAACAATATTTTTGCTATGTCTTCGAAAAATTCCTCTGGCAAGGTACTCCTACCGTCTGGATTGCCTTGGTAAATGGCTTCGGCCAGCGCTACGTTTTCAACAAGAGGGACTTTGGCGTCAAGCAGCTTTTGTTTCTCTGATTCAATATCGTCGCCTGCGCGAATCTGTAGAATGAGAGGCACCTTATCATGATCTTTATCGTAACTGATAGGAATAAGTAAGTTACGCCCATTGGTTAAGACAAAATCAGCATGACGCTCACTAATCACCTTTAACAGCTCTTTTCTCGCATTCATTTTTTCCAGCGCTTTAAGTATTAATGCGATTTGTTTGAAGAATTCTTTCGGTAAAACGCAAAGACCGTCGGGCGCCTTCTTATACAAAGCTCGAGCCAGCAATTTGTTTTCTATAACAGGTATACCCGCATCGATCAATTGTTGTTTTTCGTACTGTGCCTTGGCATCAAGACTGACTTCCAGAATCAGCGGTACCCGGTCAATACCCGGAACATAGCAAATGGGAACCAGGATATGGGTCGGGTTGGCCAGAGCGAATGTCGGGCTTCTGTTCTTGAAGGAAGGTTCTTCTTCCATGATCTCCCGCATGCGCGTTTTGCGATGAGACTTCATTTCCGGTGAACCTTCGGTCTCTTTTAATTCATTTTTCAGCTCGGTAAACGTCATTCGGTTCTTTTTGGTGAAGTGATAAAGCTCGATCATGAAGTCGATGGTGGCGATGATCACACCGTAAATCAGGAAAAAGATAGCCACGTAGACAATGGCGAGAATCAGATGGCTAACCACGCTGGGCGTATTATTCAGTCCCGACAGAAAACTGATCTCGATGCCTTTGACACTGAACAGGTAGTAGAGCAGGAATATCAGGAAGCCAAGCTCAATGACTTTACTGAACGACTTGGATAATGCCTCAAGGCCAAAGACATTCTTGAAGCCGGTGACCGGGTTCAGTTTGTTGATATCCGGCGTTAATCCCTCGGTATTGATTACCGCGTGGTTCAGCATCACCCATTGAAGTAGGATAAGAATGGTTTTTACCAGGGCAATAACCCCAATAACCGCAAAGATGGCGTGAATGACCCACTTGGCAATCTGGTGAGTCGGATAAAAAGCCAGGGCTTCCAGTATCACCCCGGCATAGCTGAACAATATGTACAAAAAACCGACGAAGATCAGGCCGAAAAAGATGATTTCGAAATTGGGGACAGCCAAGTCAGTCTTGGGAAATTGTCCCCGTTTTCGCAGATCCGCCAGCTTTTTCTCAGTTGGCGGATACTTTTTCGGTTCATTCGACTGATCCATACCGCTATTCTACCGGCGAAGACAGCTGTTCTGAGTGGGACAGATCGATTGAAGACACCATTTCTGAATGGCCGGCTACCACCATAGTGCTGATGACGCCCTGGATAAAGCTCTTGACGTAAATCACGTCCGAATCATCGACCACGATAATGGGCATGCTGCCATTTTTTTGCAGCAGCTGAATAATGTGATTGCGCAGAAAGTCTTTAATCTCGATGATTTCATCAACGCTGTCCTGGCCGCCGGAATAGAAGTTCTTGATCTGGTCTGTGAACTCCACCGATAAGAAAATGATGAAGATATTGCCTTCGGTAGCACTGAGTATGTTGGAAAAAATTTCATACTTGGCGTGGGGCCGAATGCGGTTGAACCACTGCTTTCTGTCACTTTCTACCTTGGTGGCATCAAGGAGTGCCTCAAAAAAGCTCACCTGGTCCAGATAAAACTCGGGCGCAGCAATCATGTCTTTGAGGACGTCATGCAACTGGTTCAGTGGCACGCTATTGTCAATCTGGGTTTTCAGCGCAAAACTCTTGATGCTCAGGCTGTCGATAATGTCTGACGTGTATTGCAGATTGTACTTTTCCAGCATCTGTTTCCAGATAAAGTAGCGGACAATGGCGGCAATATTTTGCGCCGAATCCTCATGCCTGAGGAACACCGCGTCGTTCATAATCTCAATTAGCGGATCTGAGTTATCATGACGGTATTCATAAACATCAATGTCGGAGATTTTAACCTTCAGGTCACAATTCAGTTCATTGTTGACAGTAATGGTTGGCGTACCGATGCGGGCATTCCACAATGGCTTCTCCACCTTGACGATATTGTCATAAACGATGGCTTGATGACCCTTGTTGTTAAATTCAAAGGTGATGGTTTCCAGCAGTCCCTGTCCTATCGCCTCGTTGTGCTTGGTGGTATCTACCGGAATGTTTTTCCGACGCAGGAAATACGCCATAGCGATACAAACAATGGCCGTCGGTAAAAAGACAGTGATCAGGTCGTTATTGAAGAAGGCGACCAGCAGAATCATCACGCCGATAATCAGTAGGCTTTTCCAGAACAGACTGATCTGGTTGATCACCTGATCCATGAAGTTCTGGGATTCTTCATCGGATCCTTGTATCCGGGTCAGATAAACGCCACAAGCCATAGATAATAAAAGACTGGGGATTTGCGACACCAGGCCGTCACCAACAGTGAGCACGGAAAACCGGTTAACACTATCACCCAGAGACAATCCAAGTACGTTAACACCGACGTATATACCACCAAACAAGTTGACCAGACTGATCAGGATGCTGGCAATGGCGTCACCCTTGATGAACTTCATGGCACCATCAAGAGAACCGAACAGCTTGTTTTCCGTGGACAGATCAGCACGCATTTTTTGCGCCTGCTCTACCGAGATGGTGCCACTTTTCAAATCACTGTCGATGGTCATCTGACGACCTGGCAACGCGTCAAGAGAGAAACGCGCACCCACCTCGGCAACCCGCTCACCACCTTTGGTGACAACCAGGAACTGCACAATGGTGATGATGACAAAGATAAGCAGCCCGGATATCAGGCTGCCAGACATGATCATCTGACCGATGGTGGTGATGACCTCGCCCACATTCTCGTCGGCGATGATGTTTCGGGTGGTCGCAATGGACAGGATCAGACGAAACGTGGTCAACAGCAGTACAGCCGTTGGCAGGAAAGTCAGTTTGAGCGGTTCACTGTTCTCCAGCATGATGACCAGCATCATTAGGGCACCGATGAAATTGGCTACAACAAAAACATCGATCATGTAACCGGGCAGACTGACCAGGACGATGACTGGCAGCAGTAGGGCAATCGCCAGGCTTCCGGTACCAAGAATCCCGGTTTTAGGGAGCTTCAACTCGAAACTGTGTCCAAACATTTTTTCAGGCTCAGTATTATCTCTTCAGTATTAATGGATACAACTTCGTTATCGTTTTCGATTCGCAGTTCAATGGAATCCCCATGGTCGAGGCGCTCCAGGTGCATGGCCCCGGCATTTTCTTTCACTTCTTTTTTCAGGGTTTCAATCAATAAATTGATCACGTTCTCGTCGTGAACAATGCTGGGTAAATTGCGTTTGAGATTTTCAGTAATCTGATCCGTAAAATTGCTTACCGCATTTTCCACTTCACTTACTTTATTGGCAATAATCGTATCGAGTTTGGTCTGTGCATCTTCGAACCAGGCGGTTTTTTCGGATTCGAGATTTAGATCAAAATTGTTCCTGCGCGTCACAAGGTCCTTATCCAGATCCTCGGTCTTTTGCTCTAGAATCTCGTTAAATGCCTGGGAAAGGTCGTTGTCAAAGCGCTCTTTGCTGCGCGACATGTAGTCAAACAAGTGAGCAGCTTGCAGAAAATACGTAACTTGACTTCTTTTAATCAAATTACCTGTACCGGCATAGTTGAATGTGGTGATATACATAGCACCGGGCTCATAAATTGAAGGATTATTGAAAAAAAAATCAACAGATCAAAGTGATTTGTTGTGAATATTTTTCACGTGGGCACGGTCGTATTATTTCACATTTTTTCACTTAACAGCTTTTTTGCTGCCCTGTATAAGGGTGGTTTTGAAAACAAATTAATCTAAAGGTGATCCTTTTATGGGCGTTTTAACCACTGGATACGTACAAGGCAAGATGGGTGAGTTGGTGGACAACTCGGAATTGCTGATCGAAGCCTTCATCCTGGAGCACACAGGTAGCGTCGGACCAGACGGTACTTTTGTACAGAACCCGAATGGCACATTGATTATGAGCGCTTCGGATGCCCTGGAGATGCAAAGATTGATGGCAGACCACAGCATCACGTCGCAAACTGCCACATCAACATTAAAGTCAGTGCGTGACTCTATTTCAGCATCTGCACGAAATATCTAATTTTTTACTCCTCTAATCGTTGCCAGTTAGAGGTGATTTACCGGCAAGAGGTAAGGTGTATCTATGCCTGAGCTGTTAAGCGCGGATAGTGCATTTGCAGGGATTAATCTGGTTGCCATTGCCGCGCTGATTATACTTTCTGCCGTAGCATTTATCAGTTTATCAGGATTTGTTAAATACAGTATTATCCTAAATATTATAAAAAATGCGATTGGTACCCAACAAATTCCACCATCAATAGTGGTGAACCTTCTCGCTAGCCTCATGGCGCTCAACGCCATATGGCCAGTCATGGAACCCGGGCTAGAACGGATCAAACCCTTATTTGTAGCTGAGGCCAAAAATGATCAGCTTGACCTGATTAACATACCGATTGCTGCCGACTTAAACCAAAAAGAACTGGATGAAAGAGAGGACGTTACCTCAGTATTTGATCTGGCCCCTGAATTTGAGCTGAATTTCCCTGAGCTGGTTGAGCGAGCCAAGGAAAAAACCGAAATGCTGGTGTCAAAGATTGATATACCTTTCAATTTTGACGATGGCTCGGTCTGGAAGTATTTCCTGGGATCATTGATTTTTGATCTGTATGAAGGGTTTGAAGCAGGCCTGAAATTTTACATTGTCTTTGTCTCCATTGACTTCCTGGTTTCCCTGATTCTGACGACATCTGGTATGGCGATGCTGTCACCGACGGTTATCTCGATACCCATCAAAATGGCGGTTTTCTATTATTCGCCGAGCTGGCTGATTCTGTTCAGGATGTGATGGCTAGATGGAGCAGATCTTATTTCCCGATTGGATACTCTTTGCCGGAGTATTTATTTTCTTAAAGATCTACAGTCCGATTGCGATGTATCTGGATAACATTGCCATTGCTGCGATTTCGATCTTTTTAGCAATGTTTATCCAGTATCTCGGTACTGAACCGTCTTATGTATGGATCTTTGCCGCGATTATTTTTGCTTTTTTTGTCTCCGTGCCCTATTGGTTAGCAGGTATGGTCGGCAGTTTTGCCCAGCAAGTGTTATTGCTCAATGAGCAATCTGTACAAGACCATCGCTTCACCACGGAAACGGAGGCATTGCCGCAACTGTTTGCTGCCGTGTTCCTGGTTTATGCCCTGGAAACTGGCTTCCTGTTCCGGCCAATATTCGAATTACTCAATGGCGATATCCTTAGTTGGACAGTCGGTTGGGTACAAAATTTATACGTGTTTCTAGCTGAAAGTATGCGGATGCTTGCTGTTGTTGCCGGGAAATATCTGATAGTAATTCTGGGTGTAACCGTTACACTTGCCATGACAGATGTATTCTTCAAAAACGCGTCATTCTCCATCTCCATTGCCACCGATATTAAGGGCATTTTAATCGTTATCATGTTAAATTACTGGTTCTTCTCAGACCAATTTTATGTTTTTGAAACGATGATGAGTAACCTGAATTATGAATAATAAAATCGTGGCAGCAGCTAGTACAACACCGGTAACACCAACCAACAATGAACCCGGTACTGAAAGTTTTGACCAAGTGATGAAATCATTAGATCCGTTCAAAGGTTCGGCTTATACCGATCCTATTGATATTATCACAGCCAATGGAATTATTGAGGGTATGGTTAAAAGAGTAGAAGAAGATGCCAAGATGCTTAAGGAGATCATGGATGAGGAATAGATTGTTAGGAGCATTTCTAGCTTTCTTTTGCCTTATCGGTTTGCAAAGCGCAAGTGCAGAAATGTTTATCCAGCAACAGAATATGACGCTTGGTGATGCGGTGACCGCGATCAGCCAGGCGTTGCAGCTGAAGCTTTCTGACAACCTAGACGCAGAAACCAAAAAGCAGATGATCACGCAGGATTTGCGTGGTGATGCCAAGACCTTATTAAAACAGTTGGCCGATATTTATGATCTCGACTGGTACATCTATGGCAGTATTCTGGCTATTCAGTCCAGCGAAGAGTATATAAATTACACCTACAAGCCGAGAAACATCAGCGCAGAAAATCTGCTCCAAGAACTTAATTACGCTTTCGACGTCAACGATACTACCGCCATAGAACTGGTCGAAAGAGGCCATTCTCTGCTGTTGTCCGGTACCCGTCGTTTTGTTAACGACGTAGTCAGCTATGCCCTGATGGTTGATCGCAACGAATTTCTGGAAGAACAGAACGATCTTGAAGTGACGCGCATCAAGTTCAACTATTTATCAGTTCTTGATCGCAGTATTGACTCATTTGAAGGGCCGGTGACGTTTCCCGGTGCCCAGACAATTCTAATTGAAGCCATCACCAATATCGGCAAGTTTGAAACCACTGAGGCCGTAGAGACGGAAGAAGGTCTGTCCCAGGCCCTGGAAGTCTCTGAAGGTGAAGTACTGGTTCTGAATGAAAATGAGAGCACTACCCGAATCATTGCCCTGCCGGCCATCAATACTGTATTGATCCGGGGAACCCCCGCCGAAATCGCCCTGGCTCGGGACCTTGCCAAGTTTATTGATGTTAAGCGTAATGGCCTGATGTTCACCTTGCGGGTTTATGACGTTGCCGTAGAACGGACAGAAACTCTCGGCATGGAGCCGGAAAGCCTGAACCTGGCCGCCAATATTTATGATTTGGTGACATTGCCGTTTTCTAATACCACCAGTTTCTTGCAGAGCTTTAATGCCCTGACCACCAATGGCACCATCCGAAGTATTTATGAAACCAACCTGCTGACGCTGGATAACCAGAGAGCCCATTTTGGCAAAAAAGAAGTGGCCACCATTGCCCTGGTATCCAACCGTGAAGTGCTGGTTGAAGAAATTGAAGCAGATAACTCTTTGTACATCACCGGTACCTTGCAGTCCGATGGTAGCGTCCAGGCCAAAGTTGAGTACATTGAAGAAGAACTCAGTCAGGACAACAACAATAACAACAATACCGGTACCACATTACCGCCGCGTGTTTCGTCCCAGTCGCTGTTGTCTGAAGTGAACATCAAGCCTAACCAAACCGCAGTGGTTGGTGGCTTTAATATCACCGAAACCACATCAATGGTTAACAAGGTGCCAGTGTTGGGCAACATTCCTGTATTGGGTCAGTTATTCAGCTCGACTCAAGAGAAGAAAAGAGCCTACAAGCGTTACATCTCGGTATCCCATGAAGTGGTGAATTGATTTGAGTGACATACTCCCACCACCAAACCTGACGGTTATGGATGGGGGCTTCGTTCGACCCATGTTGAATATTATCAACACCTCTCGCTACAGAACCTGCGCTGACAGGACTTTCTGTAGGAGAACCCTTTACGAATCTGCTGTGTCCCAGCAAGTCAACTTTGGCATAGTAGCAAAGATTAGCGGAGCAGGAGAGGAAAAGACGCAACCCTTCACGGGCTGCCCCCCTACCCATCTCCACCCAAACCGGCAAAGGTCGCTTTGCTCCTTTATGCCTTTATGCCCTCGGGTGCTGTGGGTGCAATGCGTCAGTTATGGATGGAGAATTACGTGGGAGTCGTTAAAAAAAGGTACAAGGTCAAGCAGATTAAGGAAGATCAGATTGTCTGCCATGTATCTGCCAGTTGCTTTTTGGGACAGGAATGTCTGGTCACCACCATCACCGGTAAAAGGGTGAAAGGTGAGATTGTTCATATTAATAATGAAGAAGTGACCATTAAAATGCTGCAGCCTGGCAAAGTGGAACGTGGCTCTTACGTAGAATTATTGCCGAAGGTATTTACCTTCCCACTGATGCCTGAGCGGATATTTGGCAAAGTCATTAATTGCTATGGCGAAACCTTGTACGGGGAAGATGAGTACCTGGCCGACGACGAGCCAACCATTGAGTTGGCCATTGCCGCCGAGCCTATTCCGTTGGCTAACCGGGCACCGATTACCGACATCTTTCCCACAAAAATCAAAGCCATTGATGGTTTATTTACCATTGGCATCGGACAAAGAATGGGCTTGTTCGCCCCGGCCGGCGCCGGTAAAACCACCACATTATCGCTGATGGCCAATAACATGGACGCCGATGTGGTGATTTTTGCCATGATCGGTGAGCGCGCCCGGGAAGTGGTGGAGTTCTGCTCCCACGACATCGATCCAAGTGTATTGCAGCGCTCCATTATGATTGTGTCCACGTCCGAGGCCAATCCACTGGAAAAAATTCGTTCCGGCCTGGTAGCGGTGTCCATTGCCCGTTATTTCATGGAGCAAGGCAAAAAGGTCGTGCTGTATTTCGATTCGCTGACCCGCTTTGCCCGGGCACAGGCCATGCTCGATAATACGCCGATCACCAGCAAATCAATTCCAAATGGCATTTCGCTGTCGCTATCAAAACTGGTGGAGTGCTGTGGTAATTCCACCCGGGGGTCGGTCACTGGGATGTTTTCCGTACTGATTGAAGCGGACATTGACGACGATCCCATTGCCCACGAAGTGAAATCATTAATTGATGGCCACTTGGTATTCTCTTCGGTGATTGCCGCTGCTGGTCGTTATCCAGCCATCGATATTTTAAAAAGCAAAAGCCGTTTGCAGGGCAAAATACAACGACCTGAACACGTGCGACTGTCCAATAAGATTAAAGATCGACTAGAACGTTACGCAAATGCCGAAATGCTCGTCCAGATGGGTGAGTATAAAAAGGGATTTGACCTTGAAACAGATGTAGCTATAGAATCGAACGGTCGTATTGTATCGTTCTTGAAACAAGACATGTCTGGTATTGAATACGGTGAAACTATCCAAGAAATGCAAGAAATATGCGAAGATCATCAGTATTATTGAGGTCCGCATACTCAAGCATACCCTTACCATGAGTCGCTTGAAGAAAGAATTAATGGATAGTGAAGCCATGGTTAATGATTTCCTTGAACAGATTCACCAGGAACAGGAGAATCTCAGGTCATTGACTGTTGATCCCTCCGGCTCTATCCAAAGACTTTTCTTGCGCCGTCGTGGTGCGTGCTCAGCCATCGAATCACTGTACTTTGATATGTCCATCTATTCAAAGAAATGTGAAGAACTCCGGGAAAAAATAGCTGAAGAGCAAAAAACGTTAGTTCTGCTTGAAAATAAGAAAGACGCGTGGGAGCAAAATCTTCAGCAGGAAATTCGAGTAGCATCCTATGCATAATAACGTCAATTTACAAAAATCAAATACCGTTGATCTGTCAAACCAGAACGATTCCGTTGAGTCCGGAGGCTCATTCGACGAGGTTTATCAGAACGCTCAGCAGACTACTGAAGAAATTCGTGATATTGACAAGCTGACCAAAGCCCTGGAGCAGCAGGAAAAAGAGAAATCCGACAAGAAAAAACTCGACGAACAGTCTGAACAAAAAGAGCAGAACGTAGCCACGCAAAGCACCACTACCCTGGCACAGCAAAAACATATATTGCTGCAACAACAGAAAAATCATGCTATGGGGTTGGCTGGCAAGCCGAAAGAGCTGGGCCTGCTGGCTGTTGGCCAAAAACCCGGACAAAAGCCAGGCCAACACCAACAGCTTGGCCAGAAAGCCGATGGTTTGATCAAATCCGGGAAACTGGAAAATGTTGCCAATAAATTACCGGGTTCCCCCCTTAATATAAAAGAGAAAGGCAAACAGGAACTGCAATTTGCCAAAACTGCAAAAGAGACATTGAAAGACCCTGTCGACCTTAAGGCAAAACCCGTCAAAGAGTTTGTCAAGCCAGAAGCTGGCAAGTTGTTTGATAGCGCCAGGAATGAACGGATACTCAAGTCAACGCCAGAACGAGGAACTGAACCACCTGCCACATTTATGGATCATGCCATTGATAACGGCACTGGGCAGGTGAACGTTGTCGAGCACACCAGCGGCAGTTTTTTAAATCCCCAAGTATTGCACGGAGCTCACGCCAGCCTGAGTATGGGGTATCAGGACATGTACAAGAACTGGGCGAATTACTACCGTGTTTTTCTGAAGAAAAGTAACTTCTTTGTTGTTTATGATCGCGGTACCGTCTTTCTTACAGAGGAAAAGCGTAAGTGATTCTTGATGTTGCTGCTGAATGCTTCAATCTCATTTTCTCCTCAGTATTGTTGTTCTGTGGTGTGTTTATTGCCGTGGGTGTCACCACAGGTATGCTTCAGACGATTTTTAATATCCAGGATCAGGCCATTCCCATGGCGCTCAAAGCTGTGGCATTGTTGATTATTCTTACTCTGTCTGGGGATGCGCTGTTCCAGAGATTCTCAGCCATATTCGGGATGTTTTAATACCCGGATTGGCTCTTTTTGCGGTTGGCTGAGTTCATTGATTTCAAGCGAAATGCCAGGTATTCAATCAACTTCTCCCGACCCGTTCTGATGGCCAGCGGATAAGGCTCAGCAACTTCTGCCCCGACTGGCTCATCAATAGGCATAAAATCGACGATCATCATATAGCCAACAGAGGTTGTTGTCTGGATCTCAATACCCAAGTTGCCCACCATGGATATTGCCTTGCGAATATTTGATATGGCTTTCGTCAGCGATGAGTAGCCGATATATGTATTGTTCCAGCCGGCAATAATCAACTCTTCCCGGGTCAGCAGGGTATTTTTACGCGCCAGGAAATAAGTGAAAATTTTTCCTTCTTTGGCAGAAAGAAAAATCTCTTGGGCATTTTTGCAGGTAAAGCAATGCTTGATCCGATCAAAGTAGTATCCTTGACCGAGCGATATAAAGCGTGAATCCGGACAGGATTGATGGTGTTCGCTGTTAATCATTTCATTGCCAGAATGATGTGCTAAATACATATTTTCTGTTGGTTGTAAGTACCAACGAATTTTTAGTGTAGGGTTCATCCCAGCCGAAATACAATCGGTATTTTTAACATATAAAGAAATAACTGGGAAGTTTGTTAATAATTATGGTTTTATTGGATTAATTATCGCCGTTTAGCTTATAGCAGATTCGTGCAATTACCACCAAATAAACGACATTTGACTTATTGTATTATTTGTTTATACCTAAAAATAATCCATATCAGTAAGTAAAATCATCCAGAGAAAAAGTAATTTTCACATCAATTCGCAACCTTTCCGTAAAATTTCACGATCTATCACTTGTCAGGTAATAAAAACTATTGTAAATCCAGTGTCGGCGCTATTGGTGGTGTTGTTACGCTATGGATTTCACCAGGGCATCGTGATTGCAAATCATAAAAATTCCCAAAATTTCACGATCAGATACTGGCATCCATTTAATGTATGAATTACTTTAGGCTTTTTCTAATTAAGAACCCCCCTTTAACCTGCTAGAGATAAATACCCATGATAGAAAATCTAGGCATGCTGGAGGCTCAGGTCCCATCGGTTATGGACGAGACCGTTAACGGTGTTGGCGACAGTTTTCAAAAGCTGATGGATGGTATCGATCAACTCAACGACCCTACCCGTCAGATGAACTTCCAGGACGTTTTTGCCATTCAGCAGGCAGCGTTTGAATACGGCTTCTATCAGGAAGCTGTGTCAAAGATTATTTCTAAGGGCGCCACCGCCATAAACGAAGTGATGAAAGCTCAATGAAAAATATTTTTTTGTTTGTGTTTAGCTTGTTGCTCTTTGGGTGCTCGGAAATCAGTGACGTGACCATTGCATCTTTTGAGCAAGATGATAGAGCAAACAAAGCATTTCTGTTGCTGAATGAATATGGCATTCCGGCCAGCATTCTCACAGAGAAAGAAACCAACGCCATCATCGTCAGCAAAGCCGATGAAGTCGCTGCACGGGAATTACTGACTGACTTCAATTTCTATTTTTCCGGGCAAGATGTCACGCCGCTGCTGGATTCCAGCTTTGCCAGCCTCAGCAAGCTGGAAATGGTAAAAGAGAACCTGTTTGCCAGCATGCTGATCCAGAACAACCTTGGCTCCATTCCCAACGTGATCAATGCCAAGGCCATCGTAACCGGCACAAAACAGAAGAACATCACCGTGCTGATACTCAGCTTCCAACCCCTGAGTTCCGACTACAAAAGCGAAATTGATAAGCTGGTCAGAGGCTTGTCATCATCCGATGATAAAGTAACCATCAGTTATATTGTCGAAGAACTGCCCAGTGAAAATGCTTGATCGCAGATACCAGCTTTTCATTTACCAGCAAATGAAAGGCAGAGTCTTGACCCCGGATGAATACCGCGCCGTATCTGATCTGGCCGAAGGCGATAAACAGGTATTCTTTGCCATTTCCAGGCGACAGATGTTCCGCCGGATCAGTGCACTGGGTGAACTAAGTCGGCTGCGCTCGCTGGATAGGCATCCGATTGCCAATGTCCAGGAAGTGAACTGGACTAAAAAACAGGTAGGTTTTGAGGTTTTTCTCTGGGGTGGTTTTCTTATGGTCAACCCCGACAACAACCCTTCTCTGACCGACTACCAAATAGGACTAGGTCTGATTGCTACTGTGGACAAACGCAGTGCCACGATTCTGGCACTTTATCATAGCCAGGAGGTGGTTGATCTCAATTACCAGGGCAATCTCAGCGCGTTAAGTCATCTGGTCAGCTCATTTTTGGGATACAATGATCGGGGTTGATATCTTCCCCCAGCTAATTTTGCGGGGGGTATCCAGCGAGGAACCAAGATGACTGACCTGGCGTCCTTAAAAAGTAGTGGGATTTCCCTCAGTCACCCGAAAGGACTTCATAGTTCCCGGAATTGTCCCTTTGTCCTTCTCGCCAGCCCTCCCCAACTGATATCGCCACCACTATGCCAGGGGCGCTTGCCTGCTGGTTGCAACCAAACCCGGCATTCGTAATCTGTTGATGCTCCCCATGCCCGGGTTCCCGCGAGGATTCGATGAGCACACAAAGCACCGATGATTTTGTAGATGAACTTCTGTTTGGCAAAAATCCAAAAGAGTTGATGCGCGTCAAGGGCGTCACGGAATCTGACCTCAGGAAGATTCTGGAATATGCCGAAAAGTTCTTTCTCAACTATGAGCTTAAGGAGGCCAAAATCATGTTTGCGGCCTACGCCCAGATGATGCCTGTCGACCACCGTGGTATCGCGGGCCTGGCCGCCATTGCTCTGGAAAGAAAAGACTATAAAGAGGCACTGTCTTACCTCGAGATTCTCAAGACCTTTCCCACCAACGACCTTGATGAAACTTTTCTCAATATGTCGTTATGTTACTACAAGTGTAAAAAGGAACGTGAAGCGGTTGGGACTTTGTTAATTGTGAAAGAAGAAAAATTAAGTGACTTCAATAAAAAGCGCTACGCGTTTTTACGCAAACAGTTGAATAAATACTTTTGAAAATGAGTTTTTCCCATGCGTATAAACACATAGCAAAATGTGTTTTTTACTCTGGGAATTGCCATGAAAATAATTCATAAAATTTCACAAAAAAATATCTGGCCAGTGTCTATGGTTTTTCAGGAAAATGGAATTTTTCTGATTTAAAACCAGGATACCAATGAATATTGATCCAAATGTCGGTTTATCTTCTGTCAGTGCCACAACCAGCCATACAGTATTACCAGCAGCTGATGAAACAGCGCGGGAACTGAATAAGGTCTACCTGAAACTCGTTGCCGATAGCGATCAATACCCATGGCTTAATAGTGGGGCCCGGGCAGCAGACTTTAATTATTCCATCAACGATCTATTGGCCGTGACATCCTTGCAGTTGCAGACCGGCAGGCAGGCCAGCAATATGATTGCCAATCTGCCACTGTCTGCCGAGCGCCTGGCGACTGAACGCTCAGTGACCGGCAGTCTTGTGGGCAGTATTGAGAAAAATGCCGAGACATTGAATGCGCTACTCCAGCAAACCGCTGGGGGCACCGTGACATTCGATTTTATTGTTAACCAGATGTTCGCCGGACTCAGCACGCGGCCACTTGAAGGCATAAATGTTGAAAACCTGTTCGTCGTGGGTTTGCTCGATTTGCTACCTCATCTTGATCAGCTGCCTCAGACAGTCAAGAACAATATCGGCGCATTGCTTGAGTGGCTCGGCAGTGGCAGTCATGTCAGCTTTCCTCTCAGTACACCGGGTACGATGACAGCATTTATGACAACACTGGTCAATGATACCTGGGCATCTCTGAGCACTGTGGTTAATAATCCACCCTTTGGTCCTGGTAGCGTGATTTATGAGGTCATGACGTTAATCAATGGCGGCAACCCGCCCACAGCAACCCTCCCTGATAGTCTGGCGCGGCAAATTGCCAATTACCATGACCCAGCCAGCGGTGGCTGGCTTAACTCAAGTCTTAATAGCTTTTCACCGCTAATGCGCATTTCAATGCTTCGTGACTTGATGGGTCAGCAGAAGCTGACAACTGCTGAAATCGACACCATTTTGCTGGGCACCAAGGCAGAAGTTGACCAATTATTTATACAAAAGACCGGGAAAAATGCCCTTGATTTCCTCACTGGCACTGGCCAATGGGAAGTGAGCAAACGTCCTGTTGAGTCGCTACCGGAGGGAGTTACCCAAATTATTGACTACCGGAATGACCTGACCAATGCCGTTCTCTCTAATCTGGTAACAACCTTTCCGGGCCGGGAATTAACCAAGGAAGATTTACGGGAAGTTAACAACATTGGTGACCAGGTGAAGATGTTAATGCAGTCATTAAAATATTGGCTTACCACCATGCGCGATGAACAATTATCCATCAGCCGAAATATGTCTTGATACTTCCTGTCCTATTGCGCTCGTGGATATACCGAGGAAGGTTTTTGGATCGCACCAAGAACCTTCCTGTGGCAAGACACCATCCTTGGCTGGCACCGGCAAAGCCAATGTTACCACCGTTTTGCTCGCTCCTGTGCCAGTGCGGCGCTTTGATGTTAATTAATATCTGCAATAAGAATTCATAAAATTTCACAAAAAAATGTCTGGAAAGTATCTGTAGTTTTTCAGGAGAATCGAGTTTTCTGATTTAAAACCAGGACGCAAATGAATATCGATCCCAATGCCGGCCTATCTTCTGTCGGTACCGCGGCAAGCTATGCTGTACTGCCAGCTGCCGATGAAACCGCCCGGGAACTTAATAAAACCTACCTGAAACTCATCACCGATAGCGAGCAGTTCCCCTGGCTTAACGCTGAATCCAGCGCAGCAAACTTTAATTATTCCACCAGTGATCTGCTGACGGTAACGTCCGTACAGTCACAAGCCGCCAGACAGGCCACAAGGATAATTAACGACCTGTCCCTGTCTGCCGAACGCTTGGCGGCTGAACGCTCAGTGACCGGCAGCCTGGCGGGAAGCATAGAAAAAAATGCCGAACAACTGCAGATTATCCTGGGCTGGACGCAAGGCGGTATCGCCGCTTTCAATGCGGCCATTAACCAGATGTTCAATGCCTATCAAAGCGTAACCCTGCATGGGATCGACTATGAAAACCTGTTCCAGGTAGGCTTGCTTGACGTCCTGATCAACCAAGAGAAGTATGGCCTCACCGGAACCAGCTTTCTCGAAATGGTCGGGGCAACTCTTGAGAAAACCGGCAGTGGCAGCCATACCAACTGGGATTACACGCCAGAACAAATTGGCAACATGGTCGACACAGTCTGGCATAACCTGCACACCCAGATTGCCGCAGGTGCCATTGGTCCTGGTGACCTGATTTACAAAGTGATGGAGAAGATCAGTGGCGGTCCACCCACAGCCACCACGCCGACAGCGTTTCGCAACCAGTTCACGGTCGGCATTTATGACAACCCCAATGACGGGGGCTGGATAACCGGGTCACTGACCCAATTATCCCCCATGAGCCGGATGGTTCTGCTCAGCAGTTTGATTGCCTCCAACGGGGCTAGCCAAGCTGAGATCACGACGCTGCTCACCGGGTCAAAGGCAGAAATTGACCAGCTGTTGATGGCCAAGACCGGCAAAGATGCGCTGACCATTATCTTCTCCACCGGAAAATGGCAAAACTCCCACGACATCAACAAGCCCCTGCCGCCCGGCGTCACCCAGGCCCTGGATTACGATGGCTGGATTGACGTTACCTATCTTCAGCAGTTGTACCAGAATTTCCCGCCAAAAAATCTCACCAAAGAAGACTTGCGGGAAATCAACAACATTGGTGACCAGGTAAAGATGTTAATGCAGTCATTGAAATATTGGCTTACCACCATGCGTGATGAGCAGTTATCCATCAGTCGCAACATGTCATAAAGTGAATTGACGGTGCGTATAACTACTTTTTTATTTGTGGTTGTCATAGCTTGCAATGAATCCGTAAAGATTCCTAAAATTTCGCACAAGAATTTAGCAAGTAAATGATTGTAAATGATTAATGTCGCACACCGTGCGACTGATTCTTTCGGCCATCCAGACTGGGATGGCAATTGGATTCAGAGCAACTGGTCAGAGATCACTGTAACCGTCTGAGGGTTGTGCCTGCACGGTAAAAAAAGCCGGCCAAATGATTCGAACAACAATACTGGCAACTTTGTTTATCAATGCGGTTGAACAGCGATTTTTTGCCACGATGGCTTGCTGCTTGCTTTTTCCAGGCAGCATACAGTTTCCCCTCTAACAGCCGCACCCGAAAACCGGTGTTGGCCATGAATACTATTGGTGGTCAGGTTAAAACGCTGACACGCGCATTAATGCTCGCAAGCAGCACCTGATTTTTTTTAATTCACAGATACTGACAAAGGTATTTATGAATACATCATTGAACACTGTCCGTCCGACAGTGAGCATAGACACTCAGTATGTCTCTGAAGAAGCCCTGCAACAGGCTGGGGCCGAGCAGGATATCAGGGCGACACCGGAACAGCCGTTGTTTGGCAGTGTCGTATCGCTGACTGCCCTGTGGCGTATGGTGCGCGAACAACTGACCCTGGTGGCCGATGCGACCTCAGGTACAGCTAAAGAGAGCAATGAGTCGAAAAAAGCGTTAATCGATCTTCAGCGGGAAACGCAAATTAAGGATCTCGAGAATCGCGAGCGCAATCTTGTCGAGCAAAAGAAGCAGGCCACGACCATGCAGATCCTGGGTGGCATCATGTTTGGCCTGACATTGCTCGCGGCCATAATCATGATGCCATTCAACCCGGTGATGGCCGCTATTATGATCGGCACCTTGGTGGCCTCCATTGTCATACCCATAGTCGTTGACAAGATCCTGGAGGCCGTTGGTGTTGATAAAGTCATACGCGACAAGGTGAAAATGGGTCTGGAAATCAGCATCGCCCTGGTCGGCGCCCTCCTTACCTTTGACCCATTTTCGGCCATTAAAAACATTGCAACCGCTGTGGGCCAGGCAGCCAAGTCTGGTGCGCAGGCAGTTATGGCCGGCCTCAGGTCACTGCCGCAAGCTCTGGCCAACATCAACTGGGGACAAGTTGGCAAGTCGGCCGGTGAGGCTCTTACCAAGGCTGGCGCCAAGATAGCCGAGATGGCCACCGAATTGGCCAAAACCATGCAAGCGTTCTTCAGGTCGCTGGTCAGTGGCAGCAGGTCAGCCGCGACCAGCGCCAGCTCCTTCGCTGAAAAATGGGCAAACCTCAAAGTCCTCGTACAAGCGACGGCTTACACCGTGGGCAATGCCATGAAAACCGCTGGGGTAGCCGCCAAGGAGGCGCTCAAAGCCGCTCTGGAAACTCTCAGGCACGCC
>CBDDPF010000004.1:0-17509 GCA_965232215.1 Endozoicomonadaceae bacterium | reverse complement strand
TTATGATAACTCACGCTTATCCTTGAGTTACCATAAAATTGTCCCCCTTGAGTCGCAGGACCTGCAGCATCAGACACCAGATTGTCTTAAACTGTCCGCAGTATTGGGTATTAGAAAGTGCGTAAAACCTCACACTTCCCGTAGGGTGATGTATGCGCGGCTTGCTCGGCAAGCCACTTGTTGTATTCTTTTTCTGTGGGGCGTTTCCAGCGATTACGCTACCCGATTGAAAAAGTAAAAAAGTACCACTATCATCCCCATCATCCCCATCATCCCCATCATCCCCATCATCCCCATCCCCACAACAGCAGGTACACTGTCGTGATGGATTCCTATCTTCGCGGGAATGATGGACTGTTGGTATTCTCCTGGATGTATTAATTAATTAGTGTCTGTCAGAAAACCCATGAATAATCCGACTCAACAGGCACTGACAAAATTTTTTTGAAAACAAAACAGGCCGCTCATGCCAGTCACCTCTTTTTTTGATCAAAACTTAATCATTTCCCCGTTTTTCGGGTGTCCGTAATCCTCACCCAACGATGATCGTTTGTTTTCTGGTACGCTTCTCCGTTCAGGCTGCTTTTTTGACAGCCTGACTGGATTGCTTTTGCAGTATAGAGCCCAAGCGGTGCAGATTGGTTCCTAAAACCGCCAGGCCAACATACCGACGATAACCGTCAATCCCTGAGTCCGGACATTGGTCCAGTCCGTGCTGCTCAAGTGCATTAATGTCGGACTCTACCGCAGAATGCTTCTTCATTGCCCTGACAAACTCAGGGTGTCGTTCACGCTTCCGATCTTGTTCAGACCATCGCCCCTTTTTGGGTAAGACGGCTCGGTCAAGAAATGTTTCCAGCTTTTCAAGGTTCTCTTTTGACCAGAATCCCCGGTCATAACTGACCTGCGATACTTCAGAAAACCGCTGCTTTGCGCCTTTAGCAATGGCTACAGTCACCTGGTCATCAGTCTGTTTTTCCATGACCAAATGGTGAAGGGTGAAACCAAACTGATCTTGCAGTACGCACACCCTGAGGCCGAGTTCTACAGGAACGCCTGCTTTTCCTTTACTGATCCATTCCGTATGGCGTTCAAATAACGAAAAAACCTTCTCACTGTGCGGAATGGTTTCATGTTTCAGTACACGACGGATAATCAGTTGACACTGGTAGTCTGCATCTTTTATCCAGCGCTCCAGCTCTTTCAGTCGTAAGTCTCCGGGTATCCGTGCCTTCAAGAGATTCAAGGTTATTTCAGCCTTGCGGATAAGCTTCTGGCTGTAGGCTACATACTCAGCATGGACAGTTTCGATACCATACTGTCGTGCTTCACGGAGCGACTCATTGGACGACGTTGACCGTTTCAGGTTACGGGCTTTGTGAAAACGCTTTTTGTGCTGATCCTGCAAGTAGCTGCTCTGTCGCCACAGGCTTTCCTGCTGCTCTGACGACAGGCAGGCTGCCCACTCGATCATCTTGCGAACGGCATCCCGCAGCAGGTTAGTATCCGTTGGAAAGTGGGCATTGGTTTTTACGACAAACGAGTCAGCGCGGGCGCATATCCGCTCTTCTTTTTTTTTACCAGCTGGTGACCGGCATTGACCACAATCTGGTTGATCTCATCCAGTATTTCCGGGGTGAACAGGGCGATATTATCCTGCAAAGTCTGGATGTGATAAGAGTGGGTACAGTACGGTCCGTGTCCGAGCATTTGCCGCAATGTACCGTGTTCATTGGCCAGCTCCTGAAGGCGGTCGTAGTCGCAGTTGATGGTCAGACGCAGGGTGCCAAAAATCAGTATTTTCCAGAGATCCATACCAGGGCGGCCATTGTCACGGCTAGCGGGTATCATTCGCTCAAGGGCTTGAAAAACCTGCTCCCTCAGCTCTGGGGTGACCCAGATATGCTGAAAAGCCCGCAAGAGGCGGGGTATGTCGTCCCTGGATTTGGGGTTGAAGGTGATGGCAGAGATATCGACCTCGCCTAACTGCATTTGTGGCTTGATGGTTTGGCGCATGAGTGAGAAAACAGCCTGTCAGTGGAAATCTTCAATGATTAAGTTAGGTCACAGACTTCTGTTTTCAAGGGCTGATGGGTTTTCGGACAACCACTACATAAAACACTGGACGACAACGGTATCCGACTCGGTGGCTTAATCAGTAACGTAAATGGCAAATGTAGTAGTCCAGACCTAATCTGACATTTCTTCTTAAAAAAAGAGAAGGGTTACCGATTTATACTCGTGACCATTGAAGATGCTTGATTTTTCTGCATTTTTTTAGCATTCTCAACGGATGCCAAAATTTATGCTCACACCTCAGCAAAAATCAACCTTGGAGTCCCAACACAAAACGTCGCGGGATGCTCGGGAGTGTGACCGTATTAAAGCCGTATTACTGAGATCTGAAGGCTGGTCAATAACCGCCATTGCTCAAGTATTGAGAAAAAGTGAATTTTCCATTGCCCGGCACATTGATGACTACCTGAAAAAGCACAAACTGAAACCTGAAAACGGTGGCAGTGAGAGTCATCTTACTGAGGAGCAAAGTGAGCAGCTAATTGCTCATATTTCAGAGCATACTTACGCCCATGTCCACGAAATTGTGTCGTATATTTTTGAACGCTGAGCTGTCAAATACGCCGTGTCAGGCCTCAACAAGTGGTTGCACCAAAAAGGCTTCACCTGCAAAAAACCAAAAGGTGTACCGCACAAGGCGGATGCCAATAAGCAGGCAGAGTTTATTGAGCACTACGAAGAGTTGAAAGCCTCATTGCCTGAGAGTGAGGTTGTGCTTTTCATGGATGCAGTTCACCCAACGCAAGCCACCAAAATCACCTCGGGCTGGATACGCAAAGGTGTTGATAAAGTCATCAATACGACGGGCAGTCGCAACCGAATGAGCATCGTCGGTGCGATAGAGTTGAACAACTTGTCTGCTGCTATTTTTGATCAATTCGAGACGGTTAACGGGCTGGCTATCATTGAATTCTTCAGAAAAGTTAAGTCCGCTTATACATCAAAGAGTATCATTCACAGGGTGCTGGATGGAGCAGGTTATCACTATTCGAAGGAAGTCGTTGATGAGGCTGAAAAGCTGGGTATAAAACTGCATCACCTTCCGCCCTACAGCCCAAACCTGAACCCAATTGAGCGGTTATGGAAGGTAATGAATGAGTACGCTCGAAATAATCAATACTTTGCAAAACCGAAGGACTTCCGAAAAAATATACGTCATTTTCTGTATGTTACGCTACCAGAAACAGGTGCTTCGTTAGTGAGCAGGATTAATGACAATTTTCAGATACTGAATCCTGCATCTTGAATTCACTTGGGTATATACGTTCCAGAAAAAGAAGCCTTCTCTAAACATTCAGCATACAGGCCTGGTTGAACTGGCTTCTTAGCTGTTATATCGAACTCAGGTCTGAAGGCAAAAATAATAACCAGCTGATTGTAAGGACTATTATTATCAAGTAAAGGTAAAGAATGGACTATGGTGTAGGGTGAAGCCATGTTCAGAGCCATAGAAACAGGCATCTGAGAGACAGGGTTGAAAAGATAAATAATAAATATTGATAAAAGTTAATAAATATTGATATGAATCAATTTCTTTACTCCTGAAGGCTCTATAATTCGGCCTATCTGCTGTTGGCACGGAACTTGTTGTAAGCACTGTAGTTTGTTTATTTACGAGGAAGGTCAACACAGATGCACTGCACAATCGATAAAAATAATCATTTTTTTCTGACCCAGTTTTCAGAACATGCACTGAAAAGGATGAGCCAGCGCGGCATTACCCGGGAGGCCGTCGTCCTTACGCTTACATATGGCCGCAAGGTCTACGGTCGGGGAGTGAAGTGCTACTTCATCGGCAAAAAGGAGCTGGCAGCATTTGCCAGGGAAGGGACTGATTTAAGTCTCGCAGAAGGCATGCATGTGGTTGTTTCTTCTAGAAGCACTGAGCAGATCATCACTGTTTATAAAAATAAACAGCTACCCAATATTCGCCCAATCATCAAACGACGTGGTTAAAAGAACGGCAATTATGAGAAAATTTGCAGCAAAATCCGCTCGCCCTATACCGGTTATTATTCTGGCTGACACCAGTGGCAGCATGAGTGTTGACGGTAAAATAGACGCTCTTAATCAGGCGCTGGGGCATATGATTAATACCTTCAAGGGTGAAAGTCGACTGAATGCCGAGATTCACCTGTCGGTGATCACCTTTGGCCGTATATACTCGTGACCGTTGAAGATGCTTGATTTTTCTGCATTTTTTTAGCAATCTCAACGGATGCCAAAATTTATGCTCACACCTCAGCAAAAATCAACCTTGGAGTCCCAACACAAAACGTCGCGGGATGCTCGGGAGTGTGACCGTATTAAAGCCGTATTACTGAGATCTGAAGGCTGGTCAATAACCGCCATTGCTCAAGCATTGAGAAAAAGTGAATTTTCCATTGCCCGGCACATTGATGACTACCTGAAAAAGGACAAACTGAAACCTGAAAACGGTGGCAGTGAGAGTCATCTTAATGACGAGCAAAGTGAGCAGCTAATTGTGCATATTTCAGAGCATACTTACGCCCATGTCTACGAAATTGTGTCGTATATTTTTGAACGCTGGGCTGTCAAATACACCGTGTCAGGCCTCAACAAGTGGTTGCACCAAAAAGGCTTCACCTACAAAAAACCAAAAGGTGTACCGCACAAGGTGGATGCCAATAAGCAGGCAGAGTTTATTGAGCACTACGAAGAGTTGAAAGCCTCACTGCCTGAGAGTGAGGTTGTGCTTTTCATGGATGCAGTTCACCCAACGCAAGCCACCAAAATCACCTCGGGTTGGATACGCATAGGTGTTGATAAAGTCATCAATACGACGGGCAGTCGCAACCGAATGAACATCGTCGGTGCGATAGAATTGAACAACTTGTCTGCTGCTATTTTTGATCAATTCGAGACGGTTAACGGGCTGGCTATCATTGAATTCTTCAGAAAAGTTAAGTCCGCTTATACATCAAAGAGTGTCATTCACATGGTGCTGGATGGAGCAGGTTATCACTATTCGAAGGAAGTCGTTGATGAGGCTGAAAAGCTGGGTATAAAACTGCATTACCTTCCGCCCTACAGCCCAAACCTGAACCCAATTGAGCGGTTATGGAAGGTAATGAATGAGTACGCTCGAAATAATCAATACTTTGCAAAACCGAAGGATTTCCGGAAAAATATACGTCATTTTCTGTATGTTACGCTACCAGAAATAGGTGCTTCGTTAGTGAGCAGGATTAATGACAATTTTCAGATACTGAATCCTGCATCTTGAATTCACTTGGGTATAGTGGTTGAGCACCTGCCATTAACACCGGCCCATAAAATTGAAAGTATGAATCCCCTTGGTGCCGCCGGCGGTACACCCATGGGAGAAGCGCTTGAGCTTGCAAAGCAATTAATTGAAGACAAGGAGCAGATTCCCTCCCGAGCCTATCGTCCAGTGGTTGTGCTGGTTTCTGATGGGCATCCGACCGATAGCTGGGAGGAAAAATTCTCGGCATTTTGCAGCGCTGAACGTGCACAGAAATCCACACGTATGGCGCTGGCCATTGGTAATGACGCGGATGAATCCCTGTTGTCTGATTTTACTAATGATCTGGAAGCACCGTTATTCCATGCCCACAATGCAGGTGACATCATTAAATTTTTCCGCGCAGTCAGCATGAGTGTCACCAGTCGTTCCCGCAGCACCACACCTAATCAGCCTGTGGCTATCAGTTATGAAGATATTCCTGATGATGAAGATGAACTAGACCTGGATTTTTAAAGTGGCCTTCACCTTGTACTCGGCCTCTGTCAGGGGGTCGGGCCATATTACCAGAAACCAGCCCAACCAGGATTCCGTGTTAACACGGAATAACCGACAGAGCTGGCTGGCCGTGGTCAGTGATGGAATGGGGTCCAGGTGTCATGCTGATATTGGCTCAAAAGCTGCCTGCCGGGCGGTATTGCGAGCCACGCGGCAATGTTCTTTTGATATCCCTGACCGTGATTTTATTCAGCACCTCTATCAAAACTGGCTGGCATTTCTTGGGACGATTGACCCTGAGGATGCTGTAGCAACCTGCCTTGTCGCTTGGGGATTGAAATCAGGCAAATGCCGTCTGTTTCAGCTGGGGGATGGCGTTATTTCTTATAACAGCAAAAGCAAAGGTGTTTTAAGGGGCTGCCATGACAACGATTTTGGGAATGAGACAACGGGCCTTGGGCTTTCACGAAAATTCCGTGACTGGTCATGTAAAACAGTAAAGCTGACCGCCGCTGGTCAGGGAATCATTCTGATGACTGACGGGATTAGTGATGATATTGAGCAGCTGGATGATTTTACCCCTGCGGTACTGTCCAGTCTGAGGGGAAAGGGGTTTCGATATGGTAAACGCTGGATGACCAGAGAGCTGGAAAACTGGCCAACGCCGTCACACACGGATGATAAAACAATCGCCGTAATTAACCGGATTTAATATGACAACAGGTGCAATGCCGTCATCGGGCAACGATAAAACAGGGACGCAGAAAAAAAAGGGTGGTCGAGAAGTCACCGACCGCAAAGGAACGGTCTACACCCTTACCGGAAAACTGGGTGAAGGTGGGCAGGGTATTGTTTGCAAAACCAGTTTACCCGGCGTGTTAGTTAAAATCAGGAAAGGAGGTTCTGAGGCTTCACAAAAGGAATGGTCCCGGCATATCCAGTGGTTGATGCGTCAGGAGCTCCATAGCCTGAAGATTGCCCGCCCTCTGGAAATAGTGGTGAAGCCTGCTAAACACCATGGCAGGGGCTATGTAATGGAGCTGATGGATGGACTGGAATCGCTGGAAAAAGGGCTGGAAAAAACACAGCTGGCACTGGCTGAAAACGACGACAACCCGTTGGCAGGGTTTCTCGCAACCGGCGGCTTAAAGCGGCGCATCCTGTTATTGCGTGAGCTGGCAAAAACACTGGCAGGTCTCCATAGCAGGGGTTATGCCTACGGTGATCTTTCTCTGGCCAATATCTATATTTCAGAATCGGTTGAGCATCATCAGGTCTGGTTAATTGACTGTGACAATATCTGTGTCAGCGAGCGCAGTGGGCATGGTCATTTGCACACCCCCGGCTATGCCGCACCGGAAATTATCAGGGAAGAATCAGGGGTCAATATGTCCTCTGACAGCTGGAGTTTTGCGGTGATTGCACTCAAGGTACTCGCCAGCTCCCATCCCTTTGAGTCAGGGTTGGTGTTTGAGGATGGTGAAACTGAAGGAGATGACGCATTTGAAGAGGCACAACGAGCGGCCAGCTGTGGCGAGATACCATGGATTTACGATGAAGTTGATGACAGTAACGAGTGGGTGCCGGGGAATGGGATACCTTTGGATGTGATAACCAACCCAAAACTTCGCCAGCTCTTCCAGCGCTGCTTTGGTGAGGGACGCGAGATTATTTCTGAACGTCCGGGCATGGGGGAGTGGCTTGATGCGCTGGAGGAAGCCCACTCCCATTTGGCCGACTGTTTTGATTCAGAAGACTGCGGCAATAGTTTTTTCTATAACAAGGCACGGCAATGCCCGTTTTGTGATGAAGTCCAGCCAGAACAGCAGCATTTGGTAATGCGATATTATTTTTTTAACGAAGAGTGTCTGGAAGGCGAATCTCGCTGGATTCCAACAGTCTCAAAACAGGTGCTGAGTCCGAATCAAAAATTGGCCTTACATCTTGCGCCAATGGGAGCGGATTTATACCCGGTTTCTCCTCATCTGTGTTCGGTCGAGCTGCATGAAGACGGTTTATTTATTGTACCGACAACTGAAGGCCATATTGAGCTTCAGAGAAAAAGTGATGGCAAGTCTCATGTGATTGGTAAAATGCAGCTTCTTAAGGCTGACAGTCGAAAAGGCGAAACATTTGCCCTTCACCTGCGCCCCGTCAATGGCAAAGGGTATACCTCTCATCCTGTTTGGAAATTTACCTGGTAAGGAGCCACCATGAAACTGGGTAAATTTTCCGGTTTGGATCGCCAGGCGGTTCAGTTGGAGTGTGTTGACCAGCAATCCATTAGCAAGGCGGTGTGGTCAGTAGGGGATGAAGTCGAACTCGTGTACGACAATGGCTATTTTATCCTCTTGCAAAATGATCAGGCGATCAACGTCAAGCCGCTACAGGATGCCGCTAGACTGGGTGCAAAAATTACCAGAGGAAATACGTTGTGGAGCCTGACATCCATTAAAAATAGTCATTTTTATTTGCGACATGTGGATGTACCGGAAGCGGCGACTCAAATTGACCTGGATATAGGGGTTGAGCAGCGCACTATGGATTCGCTGATGCAACGTGGTGAAATCAGTAATACTTCTGTAGAAGCCGCAACGGCCTGGCTGGCAGAAGAGTTTATTCTTGAGGGAGGCGTTCAGCCCAGGCTATTTGCCTCTGTTTATGCCGGTAATCAAAACGGAACCTTTGAGATCCGTGGCAGAGAGTGGGTTGCAACGCTGGATGAGGTAGGCGGTGTCTGGCACTTGTCGAGGCTGACAAAGACCCGGCGTAGTGGTGCAGCACTCAGAATACTTCAGGGTGATATTCGTTTCATTGATGTGACGGTCGCTGCACAGATTGCTAACCCTGTTCATCGTAATGCTCTTGAGCAAGCTATCAATCAACACGGCAGTTACATGCAGCTGTGGCAGCAGTACAGCAATATGGAGTGGGAGCTGAGCCTTGCCAGTGCCCGTGAACTGGGGTCATTAAGGTTTAAGGCGATCGACAAAGGAGCAAAAGTTAAGCAGTGGACGTTTTTGGTGAGTGATGCAGCAGGAAAGCACTTTAAGAAAAAGTGGGAGCAGGTTTCCAGCAGTGACCGTAATGGGGTTAATGACTTAATCCTTGAGGTAATGAAGTCTGAGCCAGACTGGCTTGCCAATGATGAGCGCCTTGAAAACACAGGTTTTAGTGGCGGTGGTGGCAAACCCTGGTTATGCAAATTCGTTTCCTATAGTAATGGCCTGATAACCCTGGAACTGGAAGCGGAGCGAGACAGGGAACCAGTGAAGGAAGGTGTGATTTGCCTTTCTATGCATGGTTACAGAAAAGTCAGGGAAAGGCGTCAGCGTGCGGTAGATCACATTCAGAAGCGTAACAATCCTATGCCCCAGCTACACTACTTGCTGGAAGGAACTGATATTCCATTTGAGCAGCCGAAGAAATTCAGACGCCTCAGTGCTGCGGTAAAAAAACGATTTAAGGGGGAGCCGACCGGCAAGCAAAAGGAAGCACTGAAGATTGCATGTGAAACGCCGGATGTAGCCCTTATTATTGGCCCGCCCGGTACCGGTAAGACACAGATTATTACGGCGCTGCAAACACTATTATCCGAGCAATTGAAGGGGGTACCCGTCCAGCACCAAATGCTGATATCAAGCTTTCAGCATGATGCGGTGGATAACGTGATGGAACGCTCCAATGTATTTGGTTTGCCTGCACTTAAAGTGGGTGGCAAGGGAAATCCGGGAAGTGCTGACAGTAACCCTCTGGCCATTTGGTGTCAGGAAAAAACGGCCATGGTGGGGAAAACACTCACTGAGTTGCTCACAGATGAACCGGTGTTTGAAGACATACAATCATTGCAACGGGCGTTGATGGTGTTCCGGGTTTCAACGCCTGATTATCAGCAAAAAAAACAAATGGTCAGCCGTATCAACCAACTGCTTGCTTCCCTTGCTGACCGGTTTCAGATCAGGCTGAAGCCGGATATCCAAGAACGGTGGCAGAAGTGGGCGGGTGAGTTATTGATAACATCCTCTCCGGAGGTGGCGGCGGGAAATCGGTTTTTGATAAAGCAGGTTCGATCGCTGAGAACCATATCCCGGGCTTTTGACGATGACGGTATGTTGAAGTGTTTACGGGTACTTGAAGCCTTTAAGCGGAAAGGTGTTGATCTGGATGCCTCCGATGATGTGTTGCTGGATACGCTGAGTCAACTGGGTTCGGCATCGGCCAGCCAGCTTTCTGACTTAAAGGCATTGAAGAACAAATTACTGGAGCAGTTACTACCGGACTATAGGCCACGGCATATCCAGCAGGTGATTGATAAAGAGGGCTGCCAGTTGCTGGATGATATCCGTACGGATATTGAAGAGACTGTTGATAAAACCCACTCACTGGCACACCTGAAAATTCTAGATGACTATCAATCAGCCTTTATGAATGCACCGGAGGCAGTTAAAAGTGCGGTTGGTGAATACACCAGTGTGCTTGGGGCAACCTGCCAGCAGGCAGCAGGGGATAAAATGACCGGGCTGAAACAGGTGGAATTTCAGGATCAAATAAGTTTTAACACGGTTATTGTTGATGAGGCAGCCCGGGCCAATCCGCTGGATCTGATGATACCTATGGCCATGGGGGAGCGGCGTATTGTTCTGGTGGGAGACCATCGTCAGTTACCGCACTTACTGGAACCCAGGGTAGAAGATGAGCTGGCTGAAAAATTTGCGATTAATCAGGTTCATAAAGAAATGCTCAGATTGAGCTTGTTTGAACGATTGCTGAAAAGCCTGAGAGATATGGAAAGCAAAAAAAATCAGCCAAAGCGTGTGGTTATGCTGGATACACAGTTTCGTATGCACCCGGAGTTGGGGCGGTTTATCAGCGAGCAGTTTTATGAGAAGCATGGGCTTGATCCCGTAAAACCTGGCCTTTCTGAAAAGTGCTTTCAGCATGCAGTCCCCGGTTATGAGGGCAAGGTCTGTGGCTGGGTTGACGTGCCTGCTGAAGAAGGCAAAAGCAGCCGGCTGAATGGCAGTCTGAGAAGAGAGGCTGAAGCGCAGGAAGTTGCCCGACAAGCTCGATTCATCATGGAGCAGTGCCCTGATCTAAGCGTGGGGGTGATTACATTTTATCGGGCTCAGGTTAATGAAATTCTGAGATCCATGGAAGGGGAAGGCATTACGGAACGTATCGAGGGGCACCGCCAAATCAAGCCCGAATGGCAATATATGACCAATAACAAGGGAGAGAAAAAAGAGCGCCTCCGGGTAGGCTCTGTGGATGCATTCCAGGGAATGGAGTTTGATGTGGTCTTGCTGTCGATGGTGCGAACAGCACCGGGCAGTATTGATTGTGAAGATGATTCAGCCTTGACCCGGGCCTATGGCTTTCTCCGGCTTGATAACCGGTTGAATGTTGCGATGAGTCGGCAACATCGTTTATTGATTGCTGTTGGCGACTCCGGGCTGGCTACCCATCCGGCATCAGAAAAGGCTGCCCCATCATTACCCGCGTTCTATCGGTTATGCAGGGAGGAGCATGGCATTATTCACTGATTATTACCTTAACTTTTTTCATGGCAGGCGGTCTCCGAGAGGACAAAGCTTTCTCTGGCCGGTCTGGGTCTGGGAAGTGTTGGCACCGAACCCAAAGCGGCAAGGCCTCAATGTGTTTCAGCGAAGCATTCTTGGTTTGATTCAGGCAGGGAAAACTGACCCGGACTTGATGGCTGAGTGGCTGGGGCTGGAAAAAGAGTTGATTTTATACATTATCGCAGGGCAGCTGGAGCCGAATGGCTGGCTGGATCATAAAATGCAGTTATCTCCTGAGGGAGAGGCCATGTTGCAGGAAGATAATGATCGTCGAAATGATCTGGCAACGGCTTATCTCTTTCAGGATGGGGTGTCAGGCAAACTATGGCCCAGAGTGGCTGGGAAACTGTCTGAAATGGATGTCACCGGTCATAATCGTCAGGGGTTTCCAGAGTTTCAAATCAACCGTGAAACTGGCTGGACTGAGAGGCCTTACCTGATATCTCAACATTCGGGTGAACTCAACAAGCCCACCATGCAGGAGCTACGCACAGCCTTGAGGCAAGGGAATAATGCCATTCACAATACAAAGGTTCGTGGTGAGATAGAATTTTACCAGCAGGAATTTCGAGCTGATGAGATGGAATTGTTGGACGAGCAACCGTTTAAAGCTTATGTCATGGGTTGGGTTCTCAGAGATCAGGGAGATGTCTGGAGTGTCAGTGACCCCCTGGCGCTGACAGCTACGGGTGATTTTCTGCGTGAAGGCGTCTATCGTCAGGCTCAGCACTCTCAGGTATTTGCCCGAACACTAAAAAGTATTATTGGCGAAGTACCTGAAAAAGAAACCTACGAAGACATGGTTAAACGACTGAGTGCTTCGGTCGATCTGGCTCAGTTTATTGAGTTTGCCAAGGCAGGCACCATTCCAAATCTGGAACCCTATCTGGGTGCGCTTCTACGCAGACAACAGTTCCTGGAAGAAGCTCAGGGCGACGGTGATATCCGGTTTGAAGACTGTGATGATTTGATTAATCAGGCACAGAAAGTGTTTGAATGCTGTTTCAAATGGATGCTGGGCCAATGGAAAATTCCCAACCAGCAGTTTATTCAACGAAACTGGCATTGTGGTGATATTCGCTGTGCCATTCAAGAAATAGCGGGTTCCTTTCTGGCCGAGAGTGATATGGATGACCTTGCCAGTCAAAAGGCGGGCAGCATTTTTTATGCGGCAACGAAACCTGATCCCAAGGTGTCGTTAAGACCGCTACTGGCGGCCACATTGTTCACATTACCGGCACACCCAACACACCCTTTATTGCATATTGCAATTTGGCAAAGATGACCTGGCAATTTCTCAAATTCTCAAGATTGCAAAGGATCGCAACAAGACCGCCCATGCTTCTGGTAAGCAGGCCAGCAAAAAAGACGCCCTTGACTATGCCCGCTTTACAAAAGGCTGGGTAAAACAATTACTGGATACTCCGGAGTAACGTATCGTGACAAGAAATAAAAAGAAACCAACCAACCGTGTGCAGCAATCACAACAGGCTAAAGCTGAGCAGAAAAGCTTATGGAAAAGAAAAGCTACGATTAATCAACAGCTGGCCCCTTTGAAAGAAGAGGTGCCAATGTTAGATACCGATGTTGCTGTATTTGAGGATGAGCCAGGGCAGAGAGAAAAAGCCGAACAGGCTATGGGGGAAATTACGTCATTAATAAAAATACTGAACGGGAAAATCATGGAGCATGACCAGTCCAGTAAAAACTATAAAAAGTTATCTGTTGTCATGGAGGAGCAGCAAGAAGGACTGAATGAGAAAGCCAATGAACAAAAAGTACTGGCTGAGTCGTTGGAAGAAAAAAAGTCACGGCTAATAGAAAAACAAAAAAAGCTCGATCAGCAGGCGAAAGCACAAGCATCATTACAGGATGAGCTGGATGATCGTCAGATGGAAGCGGAACAGGGCTTTGCCCGGATGCATCAGGAGGCTGTCGATAAAAAGCGAAATACATTAACTGCTTTGGAAGAAGCCCATAACAAAAAGCTGAGGGAGCAAACGAATCAGTTATACCTGCAAGAAGCAGCACTTTTTGACCGTGAACGTGCAGTGTCCGAGCAGGAGGCCGAAGCAGAAGCCGGTTTTATTGGTCAACAGAAAGCTATTCTGAACGATTATGAAACAAGAAAACTAAAAGCCGAAGAAGATATTTCAAGGCTTGAGGAACAGTTGGAGAAGCAACAAAGAGTGCTCTCCATGAATAAAACCCGGAGTCAAGAACAGGAGCGGGCTGAAAGGGAGTGGCAGGCTAAGAAAAAGGATGAGCTGGAGAGTCAGTATCGTACCGAAATTGAAAGTCTTACCAGCCAGCTGGCTCAGGAACGGGATAACCGTAAACTCGACAGAGAAAAAATCAGCAAATTACAAAGGGAATTAATCAGTTTTCGTGATCTCAGTCGTTCACTGGAACATGAAAATATTGAAGACGTACAGGAAGAACTGGAAAACCTACGTCAGCAGAATAGGGAATTCAAGAGAAAACTGTACACATCATCTGAAGAAGATCTGGACGAGAAATGTGAATTGCTGGAAGAAAGGGTCAGTGAACAGCAGGATGAAATTGCCGACCTTCGCCAAGAGCTGGAAGAGGCTAATGCTGAACGCCATAAACGTAACCTTAGTGTTGGAGAGAAGCATCATCTGGAAAAAGAGAAGCGTGTGCTTGAGCTTCATAACAAAGGTCTTGATGTTAAAATTAACGCTCTGGAAGCCCGGCTGTATGACCTGGTTGAGCGTCAGCATGGTGTTAAAACCTTCCCTGCCTTATCACAAATGGATCAGTTATATAGGAATGGAGCAGCTAACCTTCAGCCAGTTCCTGACCTGAAATCTTTTGCTGACCAGCTCCGCTGGGGTATGGCAAGTTTCTCGAATGCCCCTCTTTATTACAGGGAAGAAGATATCCGCTTATTTCTTGCAGGTTTGGCCATGAGCAACCTGCATATTCTTCAGGGTATGTCCGGTACAGGTAAAACCAGCCTGGCAAAAGCCTTTGCACAGGTTGTTGGTGGGCATTGTACTGATATTGCCGTGCAGGCTGGATGGCGTGATAAAGACGACCTTCTGGGGCACTACAATGCCTTTGAAAAGCGGTTCTACGAGAGCGAAGCGTTACAGGCACTTTATCGGGCTCAATTACCAGCGTATCAGGATCGTATCAATATTATCCTTCTGGATGAAATGAACCTGTCGCGTCCTGAACAGTATTTTGCTGACTTCAACTCCGCACTTGAAAAGCATCCAGCCGACCCGGATCGGAATATTGTATTGTTGGAAGTAGGCCAGGACAATGGACCGAAAATGTTGAAAGAAGGGCGAAAGCTGTTTGTACCTGACAATGTCTGGTTTATTGGCACGGCAAACCATGACGAAACCACGAATGAATTTGCTGATAAAACCTACGATCGTGCTCATGTGATGGAGCTGTCAGGAAACCCTGGAAAATTCAGCACTGACCAGTATGAAGGTAAAATTACATACAGCTTTGGTGCTTTGAAAGAAAGCTTTGATACTGCTTGTCAAAAGCATGAAAAGCAGATTGAGCGGCTTTTGCATGGTCTAAATGAAAGTGAGTTGAAACAAACCCTTGCGAATGACTTCACTGTCAGCTGGACCAACCGTTTTGAGCGTCATGCCAAGCGCTTTATTCCTGTCATCAAAGAAGCTGGTGGTTCCATAGAGGAGGGGCTGGATCATCTTCTGGCAACCAGGCTATTCCGTAAAGGTAAGGTAACAGGGCGTTATGATATAAGTCCTTCTGACCTGGAAGCTGTAAGCAAGGCACTCAAAAACACCTGGAAACAACTGAAGTTGAAGGGTGACCCTTCACAAACCCTGACTTGTATTGAAAATGACCGTCGCCGTATGGAGCGTGGCGCATGATCAGGGTGCTTGACCGGTTATCGAATCAGAAGCTTCCCATTGAGCGTCTGCCCGGGCATATTGTGCCCGGGAGATACCTGTTGCTGGATGATACGCTTGTTAACAATCACTCTGAATTGTTATCAAGAACCGTATTGGTGGGCGACGGCTCTAATACCCTGAAAATCAATGAATCCACCTTCGCTTGCCCGGAGCAGATTGAAGAAGATCAGCAGGCTGCTTATAAGTTTATCAGTCTTGCCATAGCACAGATTGCACAATCTTTTTCAGGAGGGAGGGCTGATGCGTTGCCTTCACCCCTGCTACCCAGTCAGTTGTTTGATGATGAAGGGGCTCTGAACGAGCTGGAGGAGGTGCTGGCTGATATTTTGGAAAAAGGCCATCTCCATGAAATCAGTCGTCGGCCTCGCTTTGATATACGCTACGATGAGCTGGTGCAGTCAGTCAGCCGGGCAAAGCGATTAGCATCATCGGCCCATCGGCATCTTGCTGCCCACTCTGCTTGCTGGCAAGCTCGAACATTTACCGGCATTCAGCCGAAAAAAGTGTTGGGGCTGGTCAGCGGCGATGAATATAACCTCTACGAAAATCGGGTCTTCGCCCGGTTGGTTGACCGTCTTGAGCGTTTTCTCAACAAGCGCCTCAGAGAGATCATAGAACTTCTGCAAAATCTGAACGATGCTCTGGATTTGAAAGGCTCCGAAAAGCTTGATTACCGGCTAAGTTACAGCTTGTATACACTTTGGGGGGAAACCTTTACAGCAGAAGCTGCGTTGCTGGCATTAGACGCTTTGGAAACTACCCGGAAGGAACTTGAGCGGTTGCTGAAAATGGTCAGAGGGTTTGCTCAAAGTCCCCTATACAAGCGGATTCCCCGAAATGCTCAGGTTCCCAGTCAACTGCAGGCAACCAATATCCTGACCCATGATCAGCACTACCGGAATCTATTGCCTTTGTGGAAGACGTTGCAGGCCGAATGCAAGGGGGACGAGCTAACACCGGCAGGAATCCTTGAGCATAATCAGCGCTTACAAGACAGCTATCAACAGTACTGCGTGCTGGTTGTGAGGCGTGCGTTGAAAGCATTGCATTATACGCTGGACAACACGGCGGATGAGGAAGGCGATTGTTACTCCTTTTCCCGGCAGGAGCGAAAGGGGCGAAAGGGGCGAACCGTTCAGCTTCAAAAAACAGAAGCGCAGGGTTGGAAGCTGACCGATGCACTGTTTGAATCATCAATAACACTGGTGCCTGTTTTCACTTGGGATACGGGTGATTTGAGAGTTATCAGAAATAAAAATTCGATTGTGCTACCCTGTTGCCCATACACTGAAAGCAGTCCGAGTTTACCTTCTCAGTGGTTGAGTGGTGAATTTAGTGACCCATTGATGCTTTCACCCATGGACTTCTACGTAGAAGAACGTTTGATTGCATTGCTGAACCACTGGCTGTTATCGGGCCCGGTTCATGCCTATGGTCAGCCTGTTGTGAAAGTCCCTTCAGTCACCATGGAGCTGCTGAATGGAATGGAAGGCGTTCAACCATCCGCTGCTGCCCATGCTTTTCGGATAATTCATGCTGTAGCTGAGAGTGACTACAGCGTGCTTGTGGATAGTCTTAACCAGCAGAATGCCCAGACCTGTTTGAAAGCAGTAGACAAAAACTGGTGGGTTATCCGGGAGCTGACACATTGCCCTGTCTGTAACGAGATGACAGAGCTTACGCCCAGAGATCAATCGGCGTTTATTGGCCGCTGTCCCGACTGCGAGCTGGAATGGATGATTGATCGTAAGGAGGGCAGGCGGTTCTTCAAACTATCAGTAAATAGCGATAAAGCCAACTCATTCAGCGCATCCGGTCGGTGGTTCGATCAGATGACCCTTTCTGAGCATTAAACAGGGGATGGAACCATATGAAAACGGCACTGATCAGCTGGATAGGTAAGCACGACTTAAATGCAGAGAAAAGCGGTGAGCTTGGGCCTGTGCTGGCAGCTATTCAAGATGTCAGCCAGAACAGCCGTTCTCTCTCTGTCGTTCATCTGCTGTGTAATTATCCCGCAGCTCAGCTTGATGTCTATCTTTCATGGCTTCGTAGTCATATTGATACTGAGACGGTGGTGACGTACAAGCAGGTCACGCTTTCTTCACCGACGGCTTACAGTGAAATTTACCCGGTTGCTTTTAATGAATTGGGCAGGTTATCGCAGCAATACCCGGCTTATCAGAAATACGTTCATCTCAGTC
>CBDDPF010000003.1:0-29125 GCA_965232215.1 Endozoicomonadaceae bacterium | reverse complement strand
GTGAGGGCTTCAGCGAGGTAGCGGTAGAGAGCCTGCAGTTATTTGAGGGTGCGTTGTCGGCAGGGAATATCCAGGCCGTGTACGTCAGCCAGGTCACGGAGGCGGCCTATGACTTTAGCAGCACTGAGGACCAGTCAGGCAATGGCCATGACTTGTCACTGTCAGGCGGCGCCACGACCGCAGCAGGCCATCAGGGTACGGCCCTGGTGCTGGATGGGGTGGATGGTTATGCCGATCTGGGTGCGATAGAAACCGGCGGGGCGATGACCATTGCCACCTGGGTGAAATACGACAGCTTTGATGAGAACTGGCAGTACCCGATCAGTTTGGGGGATGGTGCGGGTGACAACGTTGTCTATCTGGCCCGCTCATCCGGGGGCACGCTCCAGTTCAGGGTTTACGATGAAAACAACACGAAATACAGCCTGGATGTGAGCGATTTTTTTGCTGAAGGTGAGTGGGTGCATGTCACAGCGACGGTGGATGACAGCGGGCTAATGCAGGTCTACAAGAACGGTGAGCTGGCCGGTGAGTTGCAGGGCGGGGTGCCCCCGGTAGCGGTACGCAGTGGTAACTACATTGGCAGGAGCCACTGGAGCAGTGAGGGCTTCAGCGAGGTAGCGGTAGAGAGCCTGCAGTTATTTGAGGGTGCGTTGTCGGCAGGGAATATCCAGGCCGTGTACGTCAGCCAGGCCATGGAGGCGGCCTATGACTTTAGCAGCACTGAGGACCAGTCAGGCAATGGCCATGACTTGTCACTGTCAGGCGGCGCCACGACCGCAGCAGGCCATCAGGGTACGGCCCTGGTGCTGGATGGGGTGGATGGTTATGCCGATCTGGGGGCGATAGAAACCGGCGGGGCGATGACCATTGCCACCTGGGTGAAATACGACAGCTTTGATGAGAACTGGCAGTATCCGATCAGTTTGGGGGATGGTGCGGGTGACAACGTTGTCTATCTGGCCCGCTCATCCGGAGGCACGCTCCAGTTCAGGGTTTACGATGAAAACAACACGAAATACAGCCTGGATGTGAGCGATTTTTTTGCTGAAGGTGAGTGGGTGCATGTCACAGCGACGGTGGATGACAGCGGGCTAATGCAGGTCTACAGGAACGGTGAGCTGGCCGGTGAGTTGCAGGGTGGGGTGCCCCCGGTAGCGGTACGCAGTGGTAACTACATTGGCAGGAGCCACTGGAGCAGTGAGGGCTTCAGCGAGGTAGCGGTAGAGAGCCTGCAGTTATTTGAGGGTGCGTTGTCGGCAGGGAATATCCAGGCCATGTACGGCAGTGACGGCGTTAATGCGGTCACGGATGTGGATGATGTGGACGATGCGCCGGTGCTGGACGAAGGCCTGAGCCTGGCCATGGAGGCGGCCTATGATGGTAGTGTGGTACTAGTCTCAGGGACTGCTTATGATGACGTTCTGGCAGGTACATCCGGTGTTGATGAACTAGAAGGCTACTTTGGTGATGATAAGCTCTATGGCGCCGAAGGCAATGACACCCTTTCTGGCGGTACTGGTAACGACCAGATTATCGGTGGAGCTGGTGATGATATCTTAATTGGGGGTGATGGACAGGACGAATATATTTGGCATGTTGGTGATGATGGTACAGAGGCTGCTATGGCGGTGGATACGGTTACTGATTTCAATGCGGGGCTTGGTGGCGATACATTAAATATCAAAGACCTGCTGGTCGATGAAAGCGATGGTGATATCAGTCGCTATCTGGAGCTGAACTTCAAAGACGGCAATACCGAAATTGATGTAAAGCCAACGGGCAGTGGTAGCGCTACCCAGAAAATTATTCTGGAAAATGTTGACCTGTCCCCTCTGGGGAGTGAAGCGAATGCACTTAATTATCTGTTGAATGAGGGTAACTTAAATATTGACCACTAACAGCCTGTTGGATTCAGGTACTCAAGTTACGCACCGGTATAGGCTCGTAGCTGAGCCAATGATGACCGAAGGGCCTTCATGTCAATTTTTTCCCGAAGCTGGAAATGATGCATTTTCAGCTTTGAGGATAACATTTCCAGCCTGAAGGCTGCGTAGATTGAGAGAAATATAGGATTGCTTTGCGTTCTCACCGTATGCGGTGGTGACTTTGCCATGGAAGCATTGGGTTTCAGCGTTTTATGGACAACCTCAACTTTCCACTGTTTTTGATCGATCGTCTTGAGTTCATCACCATCACACCATAGATCACCGCATACCCGACGGAGAGTGCCTGTTCTGCCATCCCTGTTTTTAACGATCTGGCGGAACAGCAGCACGGAAAAGTCAATGCCTGCTATCCAGCCTTTGACAGGCTTACCTTCTGTAAAATCAACGGTATCTACACGTTGTGAGCAGCCTTGTTTTTTGTCTTCCAGAGAGAGCGATACTTGTGGATTTGACTTCATTGCCATTAAAAAATGCTTGTCACATTCATGGCGTATAAACAACCTGTTTTCAGTGGAGCAGAACCCGCTATCTGCATAATCGTTCGACCCTGGGCACAGGGTGTCAGACAATACGTTTCTTTTCGTTGGTTAGCACTCCTTCCACCATCAAATTTTTGCTACTGAAAGATAAGTGTCGGGCTGGGATACCTGCCCTGTCAGGGATGGTAAACTGTTAGTATTTTCTGAATAAGAATAAATACGTATAGGGATTAGTTGAAATTATTCTTAATCGGTGTGTAATAAAAGGGTCAAATCAACTAGATGCCGGGCGTTGGCCAGGGTTTAACTGTCAACAAGCCATTATGTATTAGAGGGTATTGATATTATGGGTAGAAATAATCAACAACACAGACCAGCCGGTGTAACCGATATTAATCCTATGGGTACCGATGGCTTTGAGTTTATTGAATATGCAGGAAATGATACTTCAGAGCTGGAAAGGTTGTTTGAATCCTTTGGCTTTACTGCTGTAGCTCGCCATCGGTCGAAAAAAGTCACCTTATACCGTCAGGGTGATATTAATTTTATTGTGAATGGAGAAAAGGACTCGTTTGCCGAGGAGTTTGTGCATACCCACGGTGCCTGTGTCTGTTCCTTTGCTATCCGTGTCAAAGATGCTAATTATGCTTACCAGCGAGCGTTGTCTTTGGGGGCGGAGCCTGGGCCTTCCCAGTGTGGTCCCATGGAGCTGAATATCCCGTCTATTGTTGGCATTGGTGGTAGCCTGCTTTACCTGGTGGATCGCTATGGTGAAAACGGGTCCATTTACGATGTAGATTTTATCCCTATTGCAGGAGCTGACCCGGAACAGGCATTTGTTGGATTGACAGCTATTGATCATTTGACCCATAACGTGTACCGCGGGAATATGACAGAATGGGCAGGTTTCTATGAAAAATTCTTTAACTTCAGGGAGGTACGGTATTTTGATATTGAAGGAAAACTCACGGGTTTAAAGTCAAAGGCTATGACCAGTCCCTGTGGAAAAATTCGAATCCCTATTAATGAATCATCCGATGATAAAAGTCAAATTGAAGAGTACCTGGCGTTGTATAAAGGAGAGGGTGTTCAACATATTGCCTTAACATCCTCTGATATTTATCACTCAATTGCTGCCTTGAAAAAACAGGGCGCACATTTTATGACACCGCCACCTGATACCTATTACGATATGCTATCAGAGCGCCTTCCCTGGCATGAGGAGAATGTCGATAAAATGAAAACACTGGGTATTTTAATGGACGGTGCACCAACAAAAGGCGGTGGATTATTGTTGCAGATTTTTACTGAAACTGAAATTGGCCCTATATTTTTTGAAGTCATTCAGCGAAAAGGGGATGAAGGATTCGGAGAGGGTAACTTTAAAGCACTTTTTGAAAGTATGGAAAGGGATCAGATACGGCGAGGTGTTTTATCTGAAGCCTAGGGTTACAGGGTTACTATCTTAATAGCAACAATGCCAGGGAGTGTTGGTAATGAAAACATCCAGATATATGGCCAGAAAACCTGATGCGCACGGTATTATTCATTATTCAGATGAGGAAAATGACACATGGAATATATTGATGGATCGACAGATGAAGTTGTTGCCGGGTCGAGCCTGTCAGGAATTTCTGGAGGGTCTTGATACACTGGCACTGCCTGAGCATCGTATTCCTCAGTTATCAGAACTGAATGTGAAGCTGACAGCTGCAACAGGTTGGGGGGTAGCCCGGGTGCCGGCACTTATATCCTTCGACCGGTTTTTCGCTTTGCTGGCATCAAGGCAGTTTCCGGTGGCAACGTTCATTCGTAGGCGGGATGAACTGGATTACTTGCAGGAACCGGATATTTTTCATGAAGTCTTTGGGCATTGTCCTTTACTCACGTATCAGGCCTTTGCCGATTTTACCGAAGCCTATGGCAAGTTAGGGTTATCAGCGACAAAGGAGGAACGGGTTTATCTCGCGCGGTTATACTGGATGACCGTTGAATTTGGTTTGTTACGCTCAGAAGAAGGGCTTCGTATATACGGGGGTGGTATTTTATCCAGTTATTCAGAGACTACTTATGCACTGGAAAGTGACACCCCGCAGAGAAAGTCTCTGGATCCATTGACGGCGCTTCGTACACCTTATCGAATTGATATCCTTCAACCTCTGTACTTCATCATTGATAGTCTGGAGCAGTTATCGGCCATTCGCCAGCTGGATATTATGGCTCTGGTGGACAAGGCTATGACGCTGGGATTGCATGAGCCGTTATTCTCACCTAAAGCCTGAAGGTTTTTCTTTCCGATAAAAATGCGGTTGATGAAAGTAATACCCATCGACTCTGATTATGATGCTATTGCGCTGGTCATCTGAACGGCAGCCCTCCGTCTGGACTTCTCGCAATAGCCTGCTATTACTCGTCATTTCGTCTTGCTCTGACGTCCAGCCTGCCCTGTTTATTACGGTAGTTATAAAAGGCCATTGGTATAATACGTTCATTTTCTTTGTGGATTTCTGGATACTGAAAGGTTCTGATGATTGGGATGGCGTACACTTTTAAAAACCATGAGCAAAGAAAATATGAAGGCAATCACTATCAGTACTGACAGGCTTACAGTATTAAAAGGTTTGGATTTATCGGAAACCTCTAAAGAAGTGCCAGCAAAAGAGAAGAGCACGATACTGGCACTTCATGGTTGGAAAGATAATGCCGCCAGCTATATTCCGTTATCGCAACATCTAAGAAATATCAGGTTAATTGCAATAGATTTTGCCGGTCATGGTCACTCGAGTCATCGGTCAGAGGGTGAAGATTACGGTATCTGGCACTATGTAGACGATATTGTTCGAGTGATTGAACAACGAGGGGAATCAAAGCTGACCTTGTTGGGTCATTCCCTGGGAGCAGCCGTCTCGGTAATGGTGGCACACTGTATACCGAAAAAAATTGAGCGGTTGCTGCTGATAGACGGCTTATGTCCAATGGCTTCCAGGCCCAGTCACGCGCCTGGTATCCTGGCGAATTATATTACCATGCGAAAAACACAACAGGCATCTTTGAGTCCCGTGCGGTATTTCTCGACGCTGGATGCGGTGATAAAAGCCCGCATGCACAGTCACTTTGGCGTCAGCAGGGCATCAGCAGAGCTGTTGGTAAGGCGCGCGATGGTTGAAGAGAGCCGGGGCTGGCGCTGGCGGACTGACCCGCGGATTGCATTACCGTCCCCCGTTCGTTTTACGCCTGAGCAAGTGTTGGCTTTTCCGGCTTCTCTGACAATGGATACGCATGTATTTTATGGTGAGCGGGGAATGATCGCCTCTATGGTACCGAAATATCGAGAACAATTACCCAACCTGCAGTTTCATGAACTTTCAGGTGGTCATCACTTTCATATGGATGATCAACCTGAGGCGCTGGCACATAAAATTATGGGAATCATGGCGTTGTAGCGAGCTTTACAGCTATTGATGCCTCTTCGGGGGTCTTGACTTTTGTTTTTGTTGTAGTATCACGTCACGGCAGCGACAGAGATGACGAAACTGATAAACGTTGTAGATTGAATAGATTCACCCATAATCAAGGTAATAAACATCGGTGATAAAAACGGTGTACTCACTGGTGCGTTGTCAGGGTTAGTATTGTTCTGTAGTGAAGAATGAACGATTAGCAGTGATGGCAAAGCCCCCTCGAAAAGGGGGGCTTTTAAGTGCTTTATTTTTTGTAATCAGGGCTTGCCGAGAAGGCTGATTCGTCTAATAGCAATGTTTCACTGACTCCAGGTAAAGAGCCTTTGTTGGGTATTTCAATACGCTCACCATTGTTACGGGCAAAGCTCAGCATGCTCTGGATAATGCTGTTATGCACGTCCTCATCATTGGGTAAAAAATAATCGCCCTTGTCAATGGAGAGTTTTGAGAATATGTCTGCTTTTAAGAGTCGTGATAATGATACGTGAGTACCGAATCCATAGCGAGCTGCGGCTCTGACAGTTCCAGAGCCAGAAATAATGCAGGTTTTACCATCGTTTGTTGTGTCGAGATCACAGGAAACAATATCAAGTCCCATGGTACGAATTAATGGATCTGTACCGGATAACGGCATTTCATGGGCTTGATTAACAATGACGAAGTCACCGGGATTCCAGGGGTTATCCACTGTGTATTTATTTAAAATTATGTCTCTAAAAATATTGATTGTGTTAGAGCCGTCACCAACAGCTTCCACCAGAAACAGTGGTTCGTTCCGATTCTCTTCTTTATTGTAAATGGTTGACAGGGTGATTGGATCAGCCGGGTCAATGACGCTTTGGGCATCAACTTGTGCTACGGGCTTGAAGTTCAGCAATGCCTGCTTCTCAAAATCACTGAATTCTTTTAGTTTCTCTTTACTGTCAGAACCCACCAAAGCTTCAAAGGCGTCAGCCAGTTTTTTGGCATTGGCCCTTACCTGTTCATCTTCAATGCCATTGATATCAGTCAGGTCTTCCCTGGTCAGTGATCGGTAGCGAGTATCAAACTCATCCAGAATGGCGACTTTTTTATGGCTGGTCGTATCTTTGACAGGGTTGTAGAGGCCAAGCAGTTGCGCCATTTCCAACCTGAACATGCCACTGTCCTTGAGATCTTTACTAATTGGATTGGCCAATACTGGCGACTGAAGAATAACGGAGGCCAGACCACCACCGGGCACAACCATGTTGGTGGTTTTCAGATCCAGTTTCTCTGCACTATCAGGATACTGGTTCTGGGTATCTTTGAGTAACGCAGAGACGGATGTGGTAGTAATACCACCGAGGGACAGGCCGGCCATGTGAACATTAGCAGTGTCAAACAGAGGCTTGCCGCTGTTATTGACGGTATCTTTGACACCGTTGGTAATGGCATAACGTAAACCAATATAGTCCACCAGGGTTTGCATAAGAAAACCACGGGTTGTCAAAAGATTATCTGCCATCACAAAGTCGGTACCCTTACTTCCGGCATTAATGTCTTTTTTGCCATCGCCATTGATATCCACTGCCCGGTCTCCATGCATGGGCTGATCAATGGCAATCATGGCGTATCCTTCCTTCGCCAGCTCGTTAGCAATAGTAGCTATTTCATTTTTTGAGCTACCGTAACCGTGGGCATACATAAACGTTTTGTAGGGCGGTTTAAATGTATTAGAGTCAGGCAGAGAGATCGCAACTTTGACGGGGTTCTCCGAGGGTGTTTCGAAAACCTTGATATCTGCAGCCGTTTTGTCGGTCAAGGGCTTTCCGTTGCTGTCCTGCCAGTAACTCAGTGCTCCCTGGCAGTACTTTTCCGGGGCAATGCGAAAGTCATTCATATTGTTGGGCAGATCCACGCCAGCAGCAGGGTTGCCTTGTTCATCCACAAGTCTTGGGTGGTAGCTGCAATTGGTACCTAGCTCCGGTGTGTCGAGATAATAGGGAAGATTAATCTCTGCGGTGTATAACGTGAAGTGTTTAGTTTCTTCCGGGGCTGCGACGAAGGGGGATGGTTCTATATCATTCTCTTTCAGTGTTTCCTGGATGGAATTAAGTACTATTGTTTTATTTTGAAAAGGCGAATGATCGGTTGACAGGTAGTCTTTTACCGCGATGATATTGGTAATTTCTGTGCTGTCAGCATACTCATCGAGGAATTTTTTGACCACCGGGCGAAGAATGTCCAAGGTACTGGCAACGGTAAAATCAGCACCGTAAACAACTGTGCTGCTGGCAATGCCTGTATTTTCCAGGTCACTTATCACCTGCTTCAGATTTTGGCTGTGCTTGCTGTCATTGGTTTCTTCCAGAAGTTGAGAATAGGACGACGACGTTGCCAACGCTTTTCCGTTAGTGTCGGTAATGCCGGTTGTCAGTGCGAAAAGGTAGCGGGTGCCACCGTCATAAGGGTGGAGGGGTTCAATGTTGATGGAGCCACTGTCGCTGACAATGGCGCGGAAGTCCTCGCCGTAGGTGAGAGCCTCGAATGCATTGCCTGAGCCTGTTGAACGAAAGAGTTTTACTGTATCTTTTGTCAGCGTTGCCGGATCAATGCCTGCACCTTCTTTCAGATTAATGATCATGGGTGTCGAGGCACCCCAGCCATCCTGACTGCCATAGTAGTTCCAGTAGGCATTGGGGGACTCGTCCTGGTCGTCATTGTCTATGCTCTGAGTCCACTGGGTTTCACCAAAGGCCGCGAGAGTACCGTCTGCGTCAAACCCGTTGATATCATTTGGGTAGGGAACGTTGCCGCTGGCAGTATCAAAGATAATTTCAGGACTGTTAGAGGGTGCTGGTGTTGTTGGTGTCTGCGCTGTTGTTTCATCGTCATTGCTGTCACCGCTACAACCGGCTAGAAACATAAGGGGAAGTGCAACGCTGATGGCCCTTGCCAATTTGTTATATTTGATCAATTCCCGAACTCCTAATCTTTCCTTTGGTGCGTAATAAAGAATCAAAAATTCTTATTATTTGCCTGGTGCGTTGATAGGCTGTAATTTCAGCAGATTGTTATCTGCTACCTTATTGTGCTGGTGTTATCAGGCTTCGGTATTTTAAAAGGACAACATGGAGGAGCAATAGGTGACTATGTATTTTTACTACATAATAATCAATGTATTGATAGAGATCATTAAAGTGAATGTATTGCAGTAAAGTTTGTTTTGGGTAGTTTACTTCCTTTGTCAATTTAATTCTGGAAAAAGCAAGGAATGGTATCAATTTGTTTTTGTTTGTTACATTGGGTAATTAAGTGATGGAGGATACATAACAGTGCAAAAATATCAATAAACTTTTTGATCTTAGGCATTAAAAATGAACACTCTCCTATACAATTGAGCATGTCATTTAATTTGTGTAAACGCTTGTCGTTGATACTCCAAAAAGGAGCATAACTATGAGGGTTGGAATCAATGAAAAGTTGCTTGACCAAGTGGTTGGACAAATCAAAAATCAGGACGACCTTGCCGATCTCAGCCGCCAGCTGATCAAAGCGGCTGTTGAGCATGTTATGGCTATGGAGCGGGAAGAGTACCCTGGTTATGCCAGGCACTCTACCGAGGGACATAACACGGGAAACAGTCGCAACGGTTCCAGCAAAAAGACCATCAAAGGTGACTTTGGTGAGCTGGAAATCAATACGCCCCGAGACCGCAATGGTGAGTTTGAACCCCAGCTGATTGCCAAAGGATCAACGCCGATCAATAAGCTGGATCAGCAAATCCTTTTCTCTCTACTCAAGGGGTATGACCACCCGCGATATTACTGGTGCCCTTGAGGAAATGTACATCTCCCTCTCTGATAGCCAAAGTCACTGGTGCCGTTCCTGATGAGGTGACGACCTGGCAAAACAGACCGCTGGAGAGCCTGTACCCGATACGCTATCTGGACGGCATTGTTGTGAAGGTTCATCAGGACAAACGGGTTATCAAGAAGACAGTTTTTGTCGCCCTGGGAGTTAACCTGGAAGGCCAGAAAGAACGTTTAGGATTTTGGCTTGCCGAAACAGAAGGTGCTACCTTTTGGCTATCCGTTTTAACAGAGCTTCAGAACCGGGGTGTTGAGGATGTGTTTATTGCCTGCGTAGATGGACTGTCAGGCTTTCCTGAAGCCATTAACACCACTTTTCCAAAGGCTCAGATACAGCTTTGCATTGTGCACCGGGTAAGGAACTTTATGAAACAGGTGTCCTGCAAGGCGCGTCAAGCGATGGCCAATGACTTGAAGAGGATCTACCATTCAGCGGACCGCTGAAGAAGCAGAAGGCGAGCTGAGCGCCTTACTTGTCATTTCACTTTGTGCTGTCGTCCAGTTTGCCATGATCTCCTCGGTAGCTAAAAAGACGATTGGGATAATTATTACAGTGAGGTCTCCAGAAGTGATAGTCACATTAGCATAGGAAGAGAGTTTTTATGTTATATTATCCAATCATATCTCTAACCGCTGTTAAAAGAAAAAGCGAGGATCATTCGATCCCTCAACACGTTGAGTGTCCAGCGACAGTGGCCATGGGATGGTGGGGAGAAGACAAGAACCATAAGGTGAGTTTCACCGTTGCCATCAAGTTTGCGAGGAGCCCCGTGATGACTGCGCTTACCATTAACGGCTATATCAAGGCCTTCTTCAACAAGTTGTTGTCGAAGGCAGATAATGGTAAGCGGTCTGACACGGAAAGCTTTGGCAACTTGATCATGCTCAGTGGGTCATTGTTTTCGTCGATAGCCAGAAAAATACCAGCATTGAACATTCATTATCACTGAGCCGCACAGGTTATTTGATGATCACAATAACTCCGTCATTTCTAACTTCGAGTTACCATGATACTCATTATTCTCCTATTACGTTATGTGCTTTAAGACGAAGTACTACCCTACTAATCCTTAAGGAAGGAATAATTCGTTCAGCTTGGTTGCCAGCATCATCTCACCTTCAGCACGCAGTTTACCCATCATAAAAGCCTGCATGCCGTCCATTTCACCGGTCATCACTCCAACCATGGTTTCGGAGTCCATGATCAGGGTTACGTTTGGCGCATCGTGAGCACCTTCGACGATATCGCAGGCACCGTCTTTGATGCATACATGGTAAGTGTCACCGTCTTCAATATCAAACTGAAAAACCAGGTCCAGACCTTCAGCTGCTTCTGCGTTAAAGCGAGACTTCATTGTATGGACGATATCTGCAACATTGCTCATAGTATAAGTCCTTGATATTTAATGGTATAAAAATATTATTAAGATCGACTATAGTGGTCAGCCCACTTTGATAGTCCAAGGCTATTGATATCCAGTCAATCTGTCAACTGAAATTCATACAACTGTTTGAAAGTTGTAGCTTTATCTACCCCGTCGAGAATCTACCTCCGGGCTGCCTGTACATCGGCTGGTAAATTTTAATACACCTGAAAATTCACCAGCCGATGTACAGGCAGCCCGGAGCTCTATTCTCTTTGTGCTCAACAATCCAAATAAAATGTGATTTCGTGCCCGTTGATACATATAATTGCTCAGTACAACTCAGCTATGCTGGATACTGATAAACAAAATAGCAGTGACATTGATAAAAAGGAGCCTCTCTTGGACTACCTACTAGAATTTTTACTGTTTCTGGCAAAAACCGTCACCATCGTAGGTGGACTACTTGTTGTAGTTACCATGTTGACTTTGTTAGGGCAAAAAGTCAAAAAGTTACATAAAGGGCATTTGGAAGTCACAAAGCTTAACGAACACCTTGACCAGCTTAAAGAGAGCTTGCAACACGCTTTGCTGGATAAAGGCGCACTGAAAGAGTTACATAAAACTGAAAAGAAATCAGAAAAAGAAAAAAAGAAGGCAGGTAAGGCAGGTAAAGAGCAAACAAAACCAGAAAAATCCCGAGTTTTTGTCATTGATTTTCACGGTGATCTCAAGGCCAGTGGGGTAAAGTCACTGCGGGAAGAAGTCTCAGCAGTACTTGCCCTGGCAGATAAAAACGATGAGATTGTCATTCGTCTGGAAAGTGCCGGTGGAATGGTTCACTCGTACGGCCTGGCCGCTTCGCAGCTGGCTCGCATTCGCAGCCGTGGGGTGAAGCTTATTGTTGCTGTTGATAATGTCGCTGCCAGTGGCGGTTATATGATGGCTTGTACTGCAGACCGGATCATTTCTGCCCCCTTTGCTGTCATTGGCTCTATTGGTGTTATGGCACAGTTACCTAACTTTCATAAAGTGCTGAAAAAGCACGATGTTGATATTGAGCTGCATACCGCCGGAGAGTTTAAGCGTACCCTCACAGTGCTGGGAGAAAATACTGATAAAGGTCGCCAGAAATTCAAGCAGGATATTGAAGATACTCACGGATTGTTCAAACAATTTATCCATGACAACCGTAATCAAGTTGATATTGAAGCTGTTGCCACCGGTGAAGTATGGTATGGGCAAAAAGCCATTGAGCTGAAACTGGTTGATGAAATTATGACCAGTGATGAATACCTTTGTAAAAAAACAGAAAACAGTGATGTGGTACAGGTAGCTTACGTGATAAAAAAAGGTGTTACCGACAGATTCGGTATGGCAGTTCATTCAGCTATTGATACAACACTGACCAAATGGTTGGAGCGTCTACACGATAGCCGCTTTTTCTCATAGCTCTGATTAGCAGGCTTTTCTTTTTAGAAGCCATTTTAAAAGTCTGTTATGAATATAGCGGTTGCCTTTATACTTTGGCTATCTGGAGACAACCGGCTGCCGGGTGTTTGTGTCGCCCGGATTTACTCTGGCTCTCGCTCTCAAACTATTTGTGAAATGGACCCCAAAAATCAGACAGTGGTGTAAGCTCTGATCAATAGCAAATTGGATAGGGGGTATTGTGCCCATTCCCTCGAAAAGTTCACTGTACGCAAAATGGAGGATGTAATTTAATTTGTGTAAACGCTTGTCGTTAATACTCCAAAGAGGAGCATAACTATGAGCGTTGAAATCAATGAAAAATTGCTTGGCCAGGTGGTTGGGCAAATCAAAAATCAGGATGACCTTGCCGATCTTAGCCGCCAGCTGATCAAAGCGGCTGTTGAGCGTGTTATGGCCGTCGAGCTGGAAGAGCACCTTGGTTATGCCAAACACTCTACCGATGGGCATAACACGGGAAACAGTCGCAACGGTTCCAGCAAAAAGACCATCAAAGGTGACTTTGGTGAGCTGGAAATCAATACGCCCCGAGACCGTAATGGCGAATTTGAACCTCAGCTCATTACCAAAGGGTCGACACGAATCAACAAGCTTGATCAGCAAATTCTGTCCCTCTACTCACGAGGAATGACCACCCGTGATATTGCTGATACGCTTGAGGAAATGTATGGTGCTGACATCTCGCCAACCCTCATATCCAAGGTCACTGATGCTGTTCTTGATGAAGTAAAAGCCTGGCAGAACAGACCCCTGGAAAGCCTGTATCCAGTACTCTATCTTGATGGCATTGTGGTCAAGGTTCACAAAGATAAGCGGGTTATCAAGAAAACTGTTTTTGTCGCTCTGGGCGTTAATTTGTGTCTGTCAGAAAACCCATGAATAATCCGACTCAACAGGCACTGACAAAATTTTTTTGAAAACAAAACAGGCCGCTCATGCCAGTCACCTCTTTTTTTGATCAAAACTTAATCATTTCCCCGTTTTTCGGGTGTCCGTAATCCTCACCCAACGATGATCGTTTGTTTTCTGGTACGCTTCTCCGTTCAGGCTGCTTTTTTGACAGCCTGACTGGATTGCTTTTGCAGTATAGAGCCCAAGCGGTGCAGATTGGTTCCTAAAACCGCCAGGCCAACATACCGACGATAACCGTCAATCCCTGAGTCCGGACATTGGTCCAGTCCGTGCTGCTCAAGTGCATTAATGTCGGACTCTACCGCAGAATGCTTCTTCATTGCCCTGACAAACTCAGGGTGTCGTTCACGCTTCCGATCTTGTTCAGACCATCGCCCCTTTTTGGGTAAGACGGCTCGGTCAAGAAATGTTTCCAGCTTTTCAAGGTTCTCTTTTGACCAGAATCCCCGGTCATAACTGACCTGCGATACTTCAGAAAACCGCTGTTTTGCGCCTTTAGCAATGGCTACAGTCACCTGGTCATCAGTCTGTTTTTCCATGACCAAATGGTGAAGGGTGAAACCAAACTGATCTTGCAGTACGCACACCCTGAGGCCGAGTTCTACAGGAACGCCTGCTTTTCCTTTACTGATCCATTCCGTATGGCGTTCAAATAACGAAAAAACCTTCTCACTGTGCGGAATGGTTTCATGTTTCAGTACACGACGGATAATCAGTTGACACTGGTAGTCTGCATCTTTTATCCAGCGCTCCAGCTCTTTCAGTCGTAAGTCTCCGGGTATCCGTGCCTTCAAGAGATTCAAGGTTATTTCAGCCTTGCGGATAAGCTTCTGGCTGTAGGCTACATACTCAGCATGGACAGTTTCGATACCATACTGTCGTGCTTCACGGAGCGACTCATTGGACGACGTTGACCGTTTCAGGTTACGGGCTTTGTGAAAACGCTTTTTGTGCTGATCCTGCAAGTAGCTGCTCTGTCGCCACAGGCTTTCCTGCTGCTCTGACGACAGGCAGGCTGCCCATTCGATCATCTTGCGAACGGCATCCCGCAGCAGGTTAGTATCCGTTGGAAAGTGGGCATTGGTTTTTACGACAAACGAGTCAGCGCGGGCGCATATCCGCTCTTCTTTTTTTTTACCAGCTGGTGACCGGCATTGACCACAATCTGGTTGATCTCATCCAGTATTTCCGGGGTGAACAGGGCGATATTATCCTGCAAAGTCTGGATGTGATAAGAGTGGGTACAGTACGGTCCGTGTCCGAGCATTTGCCGCAATGTACCGTGTTCATTGGCCAGCTCCTGAAGGCGGTCGTAGTCGCAGTTGATGGTCAGACGCAGGGTGCCAAAAATCAGTATTTTCCAGAGATCCATACCAGGGCGGCCATTGTCACGGCTAGCGGGTATCATTCGCTCAAGGGCTTGAAAAACCTGCTCCCTCAGCTCTGGGGTGACCCAGATATGCTGAAAAGCCCGCAAGAGGCGGGGTATGTCGTCCCTGGATTTGGGGTTGAAGGTGATGGCAGAGATATCGACCTCGCCTAACTGCATTTGTGGCTTGATGGTTTGGCGCATGAGTGAGAAAACAGCCTGTCAGTGGAAATCTTCAATGATTAAGTTAGGTCACAGACTGCTGTTTTCAAGGGCTGATGGGTTTTCGGACAACCACTAATTTGGAAGGCCAGAAGGAGCTTTTAGGTCTTTGGCTTGCAGAAACAGAAGGCGCTACATTTTGGCTGTCGGTGTTAACAGAGCTTCAGAACCGAGGTGTTGAGGATGTGTTTATTGCCTGCGTGGATGGACTGTCAGGCTTTCCTGAAGCCATCAACACGGCTTTCCCAAAGGCTCAGGTGCAGCTTTGCATTGTCCACCAGGTAAGGAACTCTCTGAAATACGTGTCCTACAAGGAACGCAAAGCAGTCGCTAATGACCTGAAGAGGATATATCAGTCAGCAACCACTGAAGAAGCAGAAAGGGAGCTGAGCGCCTTTGAAGGCACGTGGGGAGAGAAGTTTCCTTCCATAGGCAAGTCATGGCGTAAAAACTGGGATAACCTGATTACCCTTTTTGACTATCCTAAGGAGGTCAGGAAGGCTATTTACACGACGAATGCTATAGAGTCGCTGAACAGCGTCATCCGAAAAGCTATAAAAAACCGGAAAATATTCCCAACGGATGATGCCGTTCTGAAGGTTATTTTCCTGGCGACAGAAAAGGCGTCGGCTAGATGGACTATGCCAATAAGAGACTGGAAGTCAGCCATGAACCGGTTTGAAATCATGTTTCCAGACCGGATCAAGGTGTAAACAAGTAATGGCGTTTACACAGAATTATTTACAGGCTCGCAAAATGCACTATTTTTTTGAGTGCAATGTCCTCATATTTCTGAAATTTATTCCCCTGCTGAATTTACGAAATTTTTATAGTAAGGGCTTTTCATCTCAATAAAACTTTCTATGGAGTCCAGGGGCTGAAGCTCAACGGAAGATAACGTACGCTAAGCAATTAGAGGACAACTCTTAACCTGTCAGTGTGGCGTTATCAGTCAACAACATCGCTTTTAATATCCTGCATTGAGTCGTACATGCAGTCTTAGATTGATGATCTGCCCAGTTTCGCTTTAGGCTCTTAAAAACTCTGCATCTCAATCATATCATGTCATTCACCTTCCAGATACAATAGGTTAATTAATTTATTATATAAAAACATAAGGGTTTATGGTGAAGTATACATTCAGCAATGTGACTGGCTTCAGGCTCAGCTCATCGCTTGCCGCTGTTAAGCGAGAGATTGTCTCTAGCGCCAGAGAATCAGTGCCAAAGATCAAGCGAGAAGATGGCACTACTTCCCCAGGCTGGTTATTCCTTCTGCGGTGTCAGACAGGCATCGGCAAGACATACGCTTCGGCAGCATTCATTCTTGATGAGCTGATTAATGTTGCCAAACGCGCATACATTCCCAACATGAATGATGCCATTGTTTCTGCGGCTGACTTTCTTGAATGGGCGTCCGTCATCACTGGTTTTGGCAAGACACAGCGTAGCCCTGCTATTGCAGCCAGCATCACACTGAAAAAGCTAAAAGATGGGAAGTTTTGGAATAACGAAAGCTCATCCTACCTGTCATTCATGGATGACCTTGTTACCAGATGTGGTGAAGTTAATAACCTGATCGTTGAGTCAGCGGCTGATGAAAGTATCAAGGCTCACTCTGAAAAGTTGTTATCTCGCCTTGTAGCCATTTCTGAAAGAAAGATAGAAAGAAAGCCGATAGTCGCTATCACCGACACTGGAGACAACATCAAGGGTTTCCATGATGAGCTGTTAGATAATCACATAAAGGATGACCGACGGCTTGATGACTTCCAGCGAAGCTTCCTTAAGTCCCAAGTACTGTTTTTGAAGGCGAATCGTGACCAGATTGGCGATGTGTTTGAATCCACGGTCAAACCAGTAATAGACAACCACTTCTCAGACTCGGAAACACTGAAGGCTTGTCTGGACGAGTGTGAAAGACGCTACAAGCTCAAAGGTGATGATCCTGTTACTAAAGCTGATTTTGGTAAGGCTTGTGATGAGATGAATCGGGAACTCGTTGGCGTATACCGGCAATACGTTAAAAAGTGTGAGCAGGATGAAAAGGCAGTCGATAAAGAGTTGGAGACTGAGATCATCAAAGTCTTCCCTGCTACCCGGTTTGTGAATGGTGACGTGACAGTTCTGTTCATGACGACGGCTAAATATCTGAATGCTATTACCCATAGCCGAGGTCGGTTCAACTTCCAGAACGACTACAAAGAACACCTTCTGTTTATTGATGAATCAGACAAGCAGGAGAGTGTTATTGCCAAAACAATCATTGAAGGTAGGTCTTACAAGATCGTTGATGGTTTTCGAGCTGCTCATAAAGCGGCAACTTCATACAAGTTGAGCAACACTCAAAGATATGAAGGTGTCGAAGAAATCATGAAGCCTGCTTTCGAAAAAGTCATCGAGGTAGCTTGTGGCAGCTTCCCTCCTGACCATTCCTGGAACGTCAGCAAGGCTCTGTCTTCTCAAGACCCAGTTCAGGCATTCTCTTCAATGGGCAGTCTTCCAGTAATGGTTTTCAACGGTATGCTGAGAAGTACGAAGGAAGAGTACGACGACAGTGATATTGAATGGGTAACAGCCAAACCCGCCAGTATTCGCCATGCGGTGCACATGATCACTACAGGCAATAAAGACTCTGACAGCTCTGATTCTGACGGTGACGGCTTTCCAAAAGTAATCAATGAAATGAGCTTTGCCTACGCCCAGTTCCTTGGAAGCCTGAAGCGTGCTGCCTACAAAATTTTTAAAAATGTTACAGAGATAGACGCAAAGCGTGCATCGCTAGGCGGAGCTATTAAATCGCTTATCAAATACTACGACATAAAGTCTATCAGCAGTGACGTTTATGATTACATCACCAAGACTTCGAGCCTGCGGATCAATCTGGACAGTACGCCCGTAGTTGATACAGGGTTTCATACCTCCGGATTCAACTACACGCGAGTTACACGTGAGGATGCCAGCGAAGATTCTGTAGAGTTCCAGCAGTATAAACTGCCAATGTCCGCTACCGGCGTTTTGATGGGCATTGTTACGGGTGGTGCTGAGGTGATCGGTATTTCTGCTACAGCTAACGCAAAGACCGCACTTCACAACTTCGACTATGACGGCATGAAGCGCCAGCTCGGTAAACGGTTTGTTGAAATGACCCCTGAGCAGGCTCATCGTGTTCATGAGGAGTATTGCCAGAAAAGGAACTATGTCGGTCATGGTGTGAAGATAAATATCAGCTTCACAAAATCCTGGGAGAAGACGCTTGTCGATGTTTTTGACGGCGATTATGGAGCCATGCTCTCGGCTGTAGAGGCAACATTCAGTGAAACTCCTGATAGCAGTAGCATAGACAGGAGGGTCGGCCAGCTCAGTCGCGTTCTTCAAGCCATGAGAGAATTTACTGAGCAGGAAGACACGCGATATATGCTGTGTCTCTGTTCTCGTGGTATTGGTGGAAATGATCAAGAAGAGAAGCTGATTGAAAAGGCACTGGCAAAGTTTGCAGGTGAAGGTGAAAAGCCGGAGCTATTTGTAAAAATGAATGCCGATGCAATGCGAGCCGGGGAGTTCGATAAAGCACTGGGAGTGCTCAGTGGCTCTGCCACCAGAAAGGTGATTATTCTCTCCTCGTTCCCGTCTTTTGGTGCAGGTAAAAATCCTCAGTACATTCCTGGGGTGAAAGCTGACGCAGATAGCCTGATCAAGGTCGATGACACTCGACCAAAAATTGATGAAAAAAAGGCAGATATTGATTCCCTGTATATAGACCTTCCCACCTTTATGTTTCCATGCGGTGATAGTAACAGTCGCCTGATGGATACAAATACCCGGCTTACCCTGTTCTATAACCTCATGTGCCTGAAGGAAGCTGGAGTTATAGACGGCAAAAAGGCCAAACAGTTTGTGCTGAATGCTATGGAGGGCAAGCAGAGGGATAGAACGGTTGCTCAGTTTGTTGGGGCATACATGTCGAAGATTGCCAGCCACTCAACGTTTGAAAACAGCCGCGACTACTGCTCTGCTGTTATCAAGTACATAGAGCAGGCGGTGGGTCGAATGGCTCGCTCATCGTTCAAACGGAAGTTCATTAATATCTACGCCGATCATGGTTTGGTAGACATTATCAGCCGGGATAACCGTAGCCACGATCTACTAAGCCATGAATACATAGTTCTGATGAAAGAAGCCAAGAAAGTAGCTACTGAGGAGTGTATTGATTCCGTGCTGACCGTTACCAGTGAGCTTGATGATATGGCCAGAGCAGCTTTCGATGCCAACGTTAAGGCTCACGATAAGATCATGCGTCAGGTTAAGGCCATCAACAGCTACAGTCGGTACGAAGATCATCTTGAGTCTAACATTCCGACCCCCTCGGCTGATGCGCTTTCGGATGCAGCTAAGGCTATATCTGAAATGCCAGAGCCGTCTTTTGAGAAAATGGTAGATATTCTTGAATCGGCCAGTGATGGGGTTAGTCAGGTTATTAAGTTTATTGACATTATCGGGAGCTGCGAAAAGTCCGGTACTGATTTATTCATTGCACAAAAAGCAATATCTGAAAATTTGGGTAGAGTTGCTGGCGAGATAAAGAACAAAACCGTCGAGAAGGTTGAAAAAGAGAGAACGAAACGCCGCACTGCTTCAGAGCTGACAGTGAAACGATGGGATGGGCTTCGTGAGTTTGTTCTGAAGAAGCCCACACTGACTTCTATTGATGATATACCTAATGAGCTGTCCTGCATCTACATCAAGGTTCCAAAGCCAGATGGTGATGAGGCTTCGTACAAGTATCTTGGTACACCTGATGACTCCTCACCCTGGGGTATGGGATACAGAAATATCCGCAAGTATGAGTTCTTTGATGGTTTCTCTGGTGGTGGTGTTAAGCGTGTCTGCGAAGATGAAGCAAACCTGTCCCACATCACAGGCAACCCTGTAATTCGAAAACATTTTGAAGATCGTGGATTTGCTACTGGATGGGAATCTGGTCAGTGCATGATGACACCAGTTGTATTCACCAATATTTACAGGGCAGCAGTGAGTGAGCAGGCATGTGAGGCACTTCTAACGGATGCAGGGTTTATCTGTGAGCCATTACCGAAGGGGCTGGAGGAGAAGTTTGACTTCGTCATTACAGACCGCAGAACTGGCAACAAAGCACTGGTAGATGTGAAGTTCTGGCGTATGTCCCGAATGCTGAAAGATGGTGCAGCTGGCAAGATAGAAAAGGTTTCAGGCATCACCGGCATTAACCGTGTGATCTATATGAACATGCTCGATTTCGACGGGAATGGTGACATCTATTTTACCGACAGGTTTAGCAAGGCTACTGAAACCGACGCCGATAATGTGATGGTTATTCCTGGCCTCATGTACGACAACAGACCAGAGATAATCCCCGGCCGCATGAAGCGCATCCGCAACTTTATCAATAATTGAGAAAACAGCCCCACAGGAATGAGGGGCATCAAGGAGTGAAAGTGGCTAAATACAAAAAGCCAACTGACTTGAAGCCTTTAGCTGAAGGTATTCCTGCTCAGACTAATGAGATCGACCGTTTTAATACCGTTATGGATATCGACGCTCTGTATGGCATGTTCGATTTCTACACATACCATCTTGGTGACGAAAATACACCTGACAGCGAATATCGCGAGCGTTCGATTGCCATCAGCAAGGCTATGAAAGAGTCAGGTGGTCTGCTTGCATCCAACCACCAAAAAGCCAAAAAAGGTTATCCGGGCTATAAAGCATTTATGGTCAAGAAGGGGTTTGATGTGAGTGCTTATGGTCTAAACAAGACTGACCCGAGTAACCACAACCGTCTTATGAATTGGGTTCTTGATCACCTGATCGTGAACGGCGTGAACGGCGTAGAGAGATTGGTCGGTGACGACGGTTATGCTCATTTGGCAACCCATGAGGAGCGATGTTATCGGATTATCGGTGCGAAAAGATGGAGTGATGTTACCGAGATTCTGAGTGTTCATTGTCAGATAACCCCGGATTGGAAGATTTCAACAACTGAAAGAAGTGGTGGCAAAAAACTACCCGCAGTATTCGCTGCAGGTACTCACACGTTCACGAACAAGGAGGCTGTAGAAAAATCTGGAATGAAGAAGAAGCGTAAAGATGCTCTCCTTGCTTCTGAGACTTTCAAGCTGACCTCTAGCTTTGTGGTGCCTGTTTATAACAATACAGGTGAGCAGGAGATCATTGAAGAGACTGGTGTGTTGAGCACAATCTCTGAGGGCGAGTTCTGTAAGTGCAGCATCAAGCGCGGCAACAATCGTGTGAGTGCATACCATGTTGATCACGATACCCTTACATCAACAGAACGCACCAGAGCCGGTGTCATGTTCGATCAGCTTGAGAAGATCCACAGTGCATATAGCGGTGCAGTAAGTCTTACATTTAAATGGCGCGAGTTTGATACAGTCTACGACTGGGGAGCTCTTGATAAGGCAAAAGATGGTGAATATGAACAGATCAAAGAGGTTATTTCTTCACGCACTCTGAGAGTCATTAATAAATCTGATACCACCAAGATTGATAAGGTTCGCAAGGGTATTGCTAAGGCTATTGAAGGCTCTGAAGACAAGTTTACAGTCGAATATGGTGGTGATGTATGCGACGGTGACCTTATTCTGCTTATCGTGAATTCAGAAGAAAGCTACAAAGACAGGGTTGATCCGTACAAGGAGTACAAGGCTGTAAATTACAATACACCATCCCAGGCTATTGTCATTGAGAATATTGATGCCGTTAAAAAGCCTGAGACAGCGATTCTTTGTGACATGGCGCAGCTTGTTATCAAGGCTGAGGTCATCGAAGGTAAGTTCCTTATGGAGCGTTGCACTACACCAAAGGGAGTCTGGTTCATTGAACCAGTACGAATTGAAGACGATGATGTCATTTCAGATGACGAGGAAAACGATGAAACAGAAGACACCACAGATTGCTTTGAATATTACCGGGGTATTGTTACCTGTGATGGCCTGAAGTTCTCCAAACTGAATGATAAAGAGATCAGTCTTCTGAAAGATATCATGGATGACGATGCAGACCTTGTTTTCGGCCGCAAGAAGAAGGACGGCACTTACACAAAAAATCGCAACCCTGTTGCATTCTACCCTGAAACTGGGAAGTACATGATCTTTGCGGAAACAAGTCGAAGTATTATTCCAGATCATATCTATATTAACGGTTACAAAAACGATCTGATCGCGGGTGAAACCCAGAAGGTTGGTCGTGCCTGGTTTGAGCGGTACGTCAATAACCAGGAATCCCGTGAGAAGCCAAGAGCTGCGATCGCAAATATGCTTGCTGACAACCCTGACGCCAGCTCATTTGGTAAGCAGACAGTCTTTGATGCCATTAGCAAATGCCGACAGGACAACCGCGACGAAGTTCCTAACATGATCTACAAAGAACTCGGCATCCAATGGTTGAACATCTCCAAGAAGAAGATCGGCAAAGACCTCGTTAAGCATAAAAGTGGTTTCAACTTTTCATATAAAGAGAAGATGTACTATTCAGGTTCTGTTGGTAGCCATAACGGTAAAAACCCGCAGGAGAGCTTCTGCACCCTGTACGAGATTTTTACCAACTTCAGGGAACTGCCGACAGGAATGCACGAATGGTTCCTGTCATTCTCTGTCCGAAACAAGCAGACAACGGTAAAGCCGTACTTCTGCAAGCACGTCCGTGAGTTCGCTCATATTGACCGGTTCAAGCCTGCCGGAACTATCGAGTCGGTAGCTCCGGTTGATAAAGCACCAGAAGTCGACCCATTAGCAGCCCTCGCTGCCATTCACTAATCACTCATAGCCCACATTAGCGTGGGCATTTTATTGAGCATATAATAGGTTAATTAACCGTAAACGCCAAATAAACCCACGTCCTTCAGAATCAAAAAACCGTTTGAAATAATTAGCCTCCCCATATAAGGAGGCTAATATGGCAAAGAAATTACCCGCAGACAGTGAATGGCTGGAGCATGTTCAGTCATGGCGGGATTCAGGTTTGACGCAGAGTGCGTGGTGCCAGCAGCACGGTATAAGGGTATCCAAATTCGGATACTGGAAGCGTAAACTCGACACAACCCCCAGCGTAAAAGCGACCCCGAACAATTCTGGCTTTGTTCAGGTAACACCCCAACCAGAACCTGATGCGTTTTCTCAAATAACACCACTCTCCATCACCCTGCCCAGTGGTGTAACAGTGTCCGGTATTGATGACAGTAACCTGTCACTTTGTGAGCAGCTGGTGAGGGAAATGCTATGAACACCCCGGTTATGCGACCGTCAGCGGTATTATCAAAGGTGTTTCTCTACCGGGAGCCAATTGACTTTCGCAAGTCATTTCGTGGGCTTGCTGTGTTGGTTGAACAAGAGCTGGGGCATAACCCCTTTGACGGCTACTTATATGCGTTTACCAACCGGCAGCGTAATAAAATCAAGTGCCTGTTCTGGGAGGATAATGGTTTTGTGCTTTATTACAAGAGCCTGTCTGAGGACAAATTCCACTGGCCCAAACCGGATGAAGAGCTGGTTACCTTAACCGGGCAACAATTAAACTGGCTCTTGGACGGCTACAATCTCAACGCCATGCAACCCCATAAAAAAAGGCATTATGAGAGCTGTTTTTAGTCCTGTTTTTCAGGATGTTATGGTAAAATAGCGACCATGAAATCGACCGCCGACACTCTGATTTTTCAGCCGAAATCCGCACTGGGTTTGCCCTTTCATCAGGCTGAGACAACCCCTGAAATGGTCGCCTTGTTTGAGGCGATCCATTCGCAGGAAAGTGTCATTCTTGAAAAAGAAAATGCCCTTCTTGAAAAAGACGACATTATTCAAAAGAAGTCAGAGATTATCGATTCTCAAAAAAAACGCATTGCGCAACTGGAAGAGTACCTGAGGCTCTCCCGATCCCGCCTGTACGGAAGAAGCACTGAAAAAAATAACAGCCAGAGCGATATTTTCAATGAGGTGGAGCTGGAAGGCTGTACCGGAGAGCAAGACGAAGCTAAAGATCAGCCAGAGCAAGAGCTTCCAAAACCACGTAAAAAGAAAACAGGGCGCAAGCCATTTTCAGAGTCTCTGCCCAGAGTGCAGGAACGCTCTGAACTCAGTGAAGAAGAAAAAACCGGAGCCATTGATACCTTCTTTGTCAAAGTTCGTGAAGAGCTTGATATCGTACCGGCCAGGGTTCAGGTGAAAGAAATTCTGCAAGAGAAAGCAGTCTTTCCGGAAGTCGATGAGCATGGACAGGAGAAGCGGGTCATTAAAGTTGCAGAGCTGCCAAAACACCCACTGCCCAAATCTTCACTCTCTGTTTGCACACTGGCCTGGATCATTGTCTCCAAGTACTGCGACGCACTGCCTTTGTACAGGCAAGAGAATATCCTCAAGCGATACGGTGGCTCTGTCACCCGGACGACGATGGCCAACTCTTTGATTCGGCTGTCTACAGAACTGCGGCCACTCATCAATTTGATGAGAGATCATCAAAAGACCGGTTCGGTGATCCATGCTGACGAAACCCGAATTCAGGTAATCAAGGAAACCAGTAAGTCCATCAACTCTGACAAATATATGTGGGTCAGCCTTGGTGGGCCACCCGGACAAACATCGGTAGTGTTTGAATACGATCCCTCAAGAGGCAAGGAGGTTCCCCTGCGTCTGTTCGAAGGGTTCAGCGGTTACCTGCAAACTGACGGGTATGCCAGTTACGACGCTGTATGCAAACAAGAAGGCATCACCCAGGTGGGTTGCTTCGACCACGTTCGCAGGAAATTTCTGGATGCCAGAAAGGGCGAAGCCAAACCGGGCAAAAAGGTGAAAAACACCCGCGTTAGCAAGGCGAATGTCGCTTTAGGCAAAATCGGTAAGCTTTACGCCATTGAGAAAGAAATAAGAGATCTTCCTCCATCAGAAAAAGCCATCCTGCGTCAGCAAAAGAGTAAGCCGCTACTGGACGACTTTCATGTATGGCTGGAGAAAAACATAACCAAGCTAGACCCGGGCAGCCTGTCACGCCAAGCCATGAGCTATGCATTGAACCAATGGCCAAAACTGGTCGTTTACTGTGACAACGGCCACTTGGACATCAGTAATGCCGCAGCGGAAAACACTATCCGTCCCTTCGCTATTGGCCGTAAGAATTGGATGTTTGCAGACACGCCAAAAGGGGCGCAAGCCAGTGCCATTTTCTATAGCCTGATTGAAAGCGCAAAGGTGAATGGCCTGGAGCCTTTCGATTACCTGAACCATATTTTAAAAGAGCTGCCTTACGCTGATACCGTTGAGAAACTGGAACAGCTTCTTCCCTGGAATGTTAAGGCAGGCAAAGAATAAGAAATCTTGGGGATGGCAGCCAGTACGCTGGTTTATTTGGCGCTTACGATGTTACCGGGATAATATTTTTGTCGAGCAGCTCTGGCGTAGTGTAAAGTACGAATGTGTTTACCTGAAGGCATTTGACAATGCTTCTCAGTTGAAAGAAGAGCCGAGAAAGTATTTTCAGTTGTATAATCTCGAGGGACCTCATCAGGGGTTGGGTGACAATACGCCCGACCAAGTCTATTTTAAGCAGGCAGCCTGAGCCTGACGAACGGTAGATCAGAGCTTAACTAACCACTCAGGTTGTTTGATTGTTGGGGACCACTTCATAAGTCATTGCTGAATAAGGCCAGATCAGTTAGCTTGTATAAAAGAATAATGAAAACAAGGTAAGCAGCATATGACAGAAGCAAAGGTGAGAGTAAAAGAAAAAACAAGCGATGGTGTTGTGGATGCCATTGCAGCTGTTGTGCTTATTTTAACGGTTGTTGCAACGGCTGTATTTTGGCTCTCTAATCAATAGCATTGCTGTAGTGACGCAAAAACAAAAACGCGTTTATCCAAAACAAGAGGCTATTTTGCCGTGAAAATAATTCCTGAAGGTTCTTATTGGTTTCCAGACTGCTACGCAACCAGCAGGTTAATTAATGGTTGAAGTAAGCCTTTGCCCCTAACTCCAACGTTATGGATGAACTCGAAAAAGCCAATGAAAAATCCAATATAGAGGGGTAAGCCTTCTTGAAAGATTCCCCTGTGTGGCCTAAGCCACGAACGCAACAAATGACCAAAAGCCTTCAATATGGTATTGACGTGAACTTCAAAAAAACCGTCCTTATCATCATCACGAGCGTATTCACCTTTGCCATGGCAGACTGAGCTGAGGAGCAAAATGGCTATAACTATCTTTTGTCAGAGCTGTCAATGCGTAAGTTCTATGTTTTTAAGTCGCTACACACAGCCCTTATTTATCAAGTATAGAAAATAATCAATTTCACCAGCCCAGCCAATACTATGATAAAGAGCACAGCTGTCAATGCGTAAGTTCTATGTTTTTAAGTCGCTACACACAGCCCTTATTTATCAAGTATAGAAAATAATCAATTTCACCAGCCCAGCCAATACTATGATAAAGAGCACGGTGGCGATAATGCCGGCAACGATAAAATGTATTGCCTTACCTTCTGAAAAATCCCGCGTATAATTCACCTTCTTTTGTACACCAAAAAAGGCAGCAGCTATGCTGGTTATCAGTGCACGCAGGGGATGTTTGTTTACAGTGATATTCATTGCATACAGGCTCTTAACTAATAAAGTTTTTCTCAACTTTTGCAATAGCACTGCTACTACCACTAAGTACCACTACATCGTTAGTTTTGAGAATTAAACCAGGTTGAGGCGAAAGAATCTGGTTATTACGACGCACTTCAACTACAGACACTTTGTAGCCATCGAAGCTGAGGTCATCAATGCGCTTTCCTTTCAGGTCACACTTTTTGCCAACAGTGACTGCGTGACGATGTTCTGATTTTTTCTCATGGCTAAGGTAATCATTAATACCCGGATAGTAACCGCTGAGTATTTCATAGCGATGATCGCGAGCTTGTTTAATGCGTTTATGTACCAGCTCTGGCTGGAAGCCAAGCATCAACATAACATGTTTGACAATTAACAAACTGGACTCAAGCACTTCAGGGATAACCACCGTTGCTCCAGCACGTTTCAGAGCTTCGGCTTCATCAAAGTGTTGGGTACGGACAAGAATGGGGACACCAGGCATCTGGTTACGGATAGTTTTGACGATTTCCAGAGCGGAGTCTGACCTGTCAATGCAGATCACTACCTGACTGGCACGTTCCAAACCCACTGCTTCAAGCATTTCTATGCGTCGGCAATCGCCAAAGTAAACAGGGTCTCCTGCCTGACCGGCTTCCTGGACATGAAGTGGGTCTTCATCGAGAACAACGAATTTTTTGCCTTCCTGCGCGAGAAACCGGCTAATGGTCTGGCCAACACGGCCGTAACCACAAATCAAGGTGTGGTTATGAATATGCGCAGTTTTCTGACGTATTGCTTCATCTTCGTTCTCAAAGGGAGTCAACGAAGTAGGCGTACTGGTAAACAGCTGCGTAAAATAGACACTGTTACGGATCAGCAGTGGTGCAATAATCATCGATAAAATTGTCACTGCCAGCACAATAGAAGCCAGTTCCTCGCCGACCTGTCCGTAGTGCAAGGCGAGGGCGATCAGGGCAAAACAAAACTCCCCACCCTGGCACAAAGACAGCGCCGTTTTCAGAGAAACATTTTTAGTTTCACCCGTGTTACAGGCAATTAAAAGAACAACCAGAAATTTGAACATAACCAGGCTGATGGTTCCCAGAAGAATCATTGGCAAGTATTCACTGAGGATGGCAGTATCAAGCATCAAACCTACAGAGACAAAAAATAACCCGAGCAGTACATCTCTGAAGGGACGTATATCTGCTTCTACTTGATGTTTATAAGTACTTTCTCCCAGCATCATGCCAGCCACAAAGCCTCCCAATGCCATAGACAGCCCCAGTGAATGAGCAATCCAGGCAGCCATTAAGGCTGTCATTAACGCGGTGAGTACAAATAACTCTTCAGAGTGTGCCTGGGCAATTTCATGGAAAACTTTAGGGAGTAACCATTTCCCGGCTGCGAGCATTGCCACCACAAACAGGAGACCCTTGATCATAGTGGCAGACAACGAAGATAAAACGGAACTCTCCTGGTCACCAGCCAGGGTGGGAATAAGAATTAAAAAGATAACAGCCGCAATATCCTGAAAGAGCAAAACCCCAATGGCCAGTTGACCCTGACGTGAGCGAATTTCATTACGCTGGCTCAGTTCTTTGGAGACAATGGCTGTCGATGAAAGGGCCAGAGCACCTGAAATAATCAATGATTCAACGACATCATTACCCCGAACCTGCAGTACAGTGAAGATACCTGCCATGGTGAGCAATACCTGCAGTCCCCCCAGACCAAAAACTTCTTTTTTCATGGCCCGGATAGTGGTTAAAGAGAACTCAAGCCCTAAGGTAAACAGCAGAAAGACAACACCAATTTCTGCTAGAAGCTGGATATCAAAATCGTCTGAGATAAAGCCTGATGTTGTGGGGCCAAGAACGATACCAACAAACAGATAGCCGAGGCTTTCTGGCAAGTTAAAGCGTTTGAACAGGGCGATGGTCATGACCGAGAGCGCCAAAATCAGAATTAACTGATTAAAAAAAGTAAAATCCATGGCAAAATGTGTCCAATTATCGTTATCTTTCAGGGCTGCTATGACTGATTATTTTAAAAATTATATGACAAATCATGCCTGAATTGTGAAGAGGTCAACTTTTTTATGACAAAATTATATTTTTACACGACTGAATGTTGTCATTTGTGTGAACAGGCAGAAAGTCTGTTAAGATCATTAGCGGGTGTTGTCTCTTTTGAGTGTGAGGTGATTGATATTTCAGAAAGTGATCAGCTGGTTGCCCAGTACGGCACCAAGATTCCTGTTTTAAAAGACAGTAAAACCGGCTCAGAAAAATGCTGGCCTTTTACAAAAGAGCAGGTGTTGCGGTGGATTGGATAATTTATCCAATCATTGTAAGTTTTTATAAAAAATCACCCCCTCTAACAATACTATGGACAGTTTTACTTAACTGACACCATGAGAGAATATCAA
>CBDDPF010000002.1:0-34969 GCA_965232215.1 Endozoicomonadaceae bacterium | reverse complement strand
CCGCTACAAGCACTGGCCATGGATGAACCAGTATTTGCAGAAAGGCTTGCAGCGACACGGACTAATCGCTTTGTACGACGTTTATCTCCCAACTCTGCATCCCCAAAAATGCTTTCAGCCCATTGCTGAGGTGGTAGTGGCATCATGATCTTGGTTTACCATAGAGAAGGATAAACCAAGATTAGGAGATGTGACTAAGAGATAGCCTGTCTCTGTGAGATTGATGGGACAATACCTTTATCCTGAGCCGCCATAGCCAGCGAGCTTTCTGACCAGTGACTGAATGGATAACCATGCTCTTCAGGCTTGTCACAGGACATAGCGACAATCAGGCAAATTTGCTCTTCGGTAAACTTGGGTTTTGCACCGGGGCGAGGCGCTTCTTTTAGTTTTTCCAAAACAGGCAGTTCATCACTACGTTCAACCCAATGCTTCCGCCAGCGTGTGACGGTTTCACGGTTACACTTGAGTTCTTTTGTTGTCCCGAGAAGACTTTTCCCTTCTGCACCAGCCAATATGATTTTAGCCCTGAGCACTATGGATTGAGCACTTTTCCGCTGGCGAACAAGAAGCTCCAGGTCACTACGTTCCTGCTCTGACAAAATGATCTGCTGGGTATGCTTTGATGGCATCCGTGCTACTGCTGTTAAAAAAAGGGGTGCGAATCAAAACATGTTTTTGCTTGTATGTATATCAGCGCTTTCCGGCACTAGCGGGTTGCCTTGCTGACAATGCTATGACTTTGCAGATGCCATGATTGGCCATTATAACAGCAGTCATCAATGCAAAAAGACCTGGACATTTGACCGAAAAGCATCAAGGCTGGCGGCTTTTAGCCTGATTCAACCGGATCACTGAGAGAGAACAGGATGGAAAAGCAACAGGATAGTCGCTGACAGCAGCGATTTAATAACTACCTGCGTGCCCTTGGGCGATTGCAGGAAGCCGTGAGCCTGGCCGATAGTCGCGAGTTAAGTGAGCTTGAAAAACAGGGGTTGATCAAAGCCTTTGAGTTTACCCATGAGTTAGCCTGGAATACCCTGAAAGATTTTTTGACGGAACGGGGGGCTGAAGAAATGTACGGTTCCCGGGATGTCACTCGCCTTGCCTTCAAAGAAGGGCTTATCGATCGGGGAGAAACCTGGATGAGCATGATTAAAAGCAGGAACCTGACATCCCACACTTATCGGGAAGAAGTGGCTCAGGAAATCTATGAAAATATCATCAACCGGTACTTTTCCGAGTTCAAAGCACTGGAGCTGATGTTAAAAGAGCTGGCTGACGATCAACCATGAAATTTGGCTTAAGTGATGAAACCATAAAAGCCATTCAAAGCGTATTCAGCCAATACCGGCAAGTGGGATACGCCATTATTTACGGCTCCAGGGCAAAAGGAAACTACCGAACCGGGTCGGATATTGATCTGACCCTGGTGGCCGCAGAGGGTGAAACACTGGATTTAAACCTGTTATTCACAATCCATGATGCACTGGATAACCTGCTCTTACCCTATAGCTTTGATCTCTCGATTCTGGCAGATATTGATAACCCGGCGCTGGTTGAGCATATACAGCGGATCGGTAAACGCTTCTATCAGAAGCAGGATAGATAACAAACGTCTTGCAAAGGCGCTGGGTGTTGGTGTGCCGGGGCTGAAGGCATGGGCAACCTGGTCAGGCGAACCGGCCTGTCCAGGGAGCAGCTTTATCGCTCTTTCAGTGAAGAAGGCATCCCGATACTGAAAACCATTCTGGCGGTTACGCAGGCGTTGGGGCTATGTATTACTATCAGGCTTCAGAAGGCTTGAAAGGCTGGATTTAAATCTTCTGTTCAACATCGAGGGTGAGCTGGATTGCCTGCCATTGCCCAACGGTTTAGATCTCTCGATGCTGTCTGATACTGCTAACCCGGCAGAAAGGGAAAATCATTTTTGTGCGGCATGTCACACTACTTTTAGTGTACTTGCTACCTTCCCCCCCCAACATTTTGCAGTACATTTCGTGCCGACAATTTACTGACAAACCTTAAAATTTTCACAGATAGCCTGATGACCAATCAGGGTATAACCGCGCAATCAGCAATAGTGAGTATTTCAGGTTTGCCACGCGCTGTTTCGATAAATGCGCCGCCTCCTGCTCAAATACAAGTAGAAAGGCTTAATTTGACGGGCAGTAGTGTACTTTTTGGTTGGGATTGAGTTTTACGGCTTTTACTTTGCATGGCATATCAAGATTCAAGACCTGACCCCAGTTTTAACATGACCCCAGTTTTAACAGTTTTAAAAGAAAGAACTGACCCCGGTTTTCGAGTGTATTTTATACATTCCGATGACTTTTTTATAAACTTCAATTAAATTTATAGTTAGTTTAACAAGATGAGTTTTGATTTTACAGTAGATATAATAATCCCTGTTAGATATCGTAAAGAATATGATATTTGTGAAAGATTAGCTTGGAAGCTTGATTGCAAAATTCCTAAAAACTTTTCAATTTCAGTAATTGACTATGGCTCAAAGAAAGAACATGCAAACGAAATACGTGAATGTTGTGGGCGTCTAGAATTTAATTATACATGCGCTGGCAAGTCAAACAGTTTATGGAATGCTTCAAAAGCAAGAAATATAGGGATATTGAAATCAAAATCAGATTATTTGATTTTTGAAGACCTTGATCTGAGACATTCATCTAATTTCTATGAAAGAATAAACTCTGAAATTGAAGTCTTATTGGAAAGTAAAGAGTGGCCTTTTTTAGTCATACCTGTCACTTATTTAAGTGAAGAAGGTTCCAGTTTATTTAGGGAAGAATTTGATTACAAAAAAGAAAGTTTCTTAGTGAATGAATCATATAAGGGTTCATCTGATTTTGTTGAGTTTCATGCGGCAGCATCATCATTTCTAGTCTGTAAAAGGTCTACATCCATCTTAGTTGGGGGGTATGATCAAGCTTTCGAAGGATGGGGGTTTGAAGATTCAGATTTTTGGTTAAGACTTCTTATTAATACTGATTTTGAAAAGCCAAGAGATTTCTTTTTCTTAGATACGAGAAACTATAGCTTGCAAGTTAATTGGCTTGGGTGGAGGTCTTTATTCAGAATATTTGCAGATCTGATGGCTAATAGAGGATTGAGATCGTTTCATATTTGGCATCCGATTGCAGAACATCGATCTCCGTCTATTCGAGAAAAAAATCATAGAATATTTCGTCAAAACTGTGAAAGATATTCTTCAAAAGGCTTTGCATTTACCCCATTGATAGATGAGAGTAAGCCAAAGCATCTGTTTTTATCTAAAAATCCACACTCTTGGAATAATGATTTATTCAAGTTTTTTGATAATCCTATATGCATAGATGAGCGTGATATAGATGTTAATACTTTAGAAAGCTTGCTTATTAAAAACAATATTTCGAGTGTCATTTTTAATAACCCATATGGAAGCCACAAACGTTTGTCCATATACGAAAAAATAAAAAGTATAAATTTTAAGTTTTATGTTGTTGAACGTGGTGCTTTACCTTGGTCTATCTATATAGATAAAGATGGGTTCTGTGCTGAAAGTAAATCTTATAAGGAAAGCAATTGGATACATAATAGAATAACGTCTGAAAATAGAGAAAATACAGAGCAATATATTCATGAAATTAAAAGTTCAGGTACGACTTTAGAGCCTCAGTCACCAATGATTGGTGGTTCAAACTTAAAAAGGAAGCTTTTTGGTGAATCTGAAGGGTTAAAAATTTTATTTATAGCTCTTCAATCTCCAAGTGACACAACAACAAATTATTTTTGTGGTCAAGTAGGAAGTTATACAAATTTTATAAGTGAAGTTTCAAAGCTACCTTATGTACTACCAAAAAATTGGAAAGTTGTTGTTAAAAACCATCCTCTTTCTATAGAGAAGTTTGAACATCCAGATATTGTCTGTGTTGATCAGTACCATATTGGTGATGTTTTAGAGTGCTGTGATGCTGTGGCATTAATAAATAGTGGCGTAGGTGTTCTTGCACAAATATATGAAAAGCATACTTACATATTTGGCAAAGCATTTTATTCTTGTCAGGGATTGAATACAGAAGTCTTAAATAGTGATGAATTAGTATCTAGCATACTTGATGGTGTTAATTTTGATAGTGATAAAGCTTTTAGATTTATTAACTACTTAGTTAATGACTTTTATTCATTTGCATCATGGAGGCGGGCCGAGAGAAAACATACAGATAAAGCTAACTTATCTATATCTTTAGATATAAAATATAACAAGGTCGTTGTCTTATCGGAATTTTCTGAGCTTATTGATGTTTCATATAATTTTGATTTAAAGAAAAGCTTTTTGTTTGATCGTTATAGAATGGATGATTACATAAATAGATCATCTGGAGTAGTGCCAGATAATAAAAAGGCAACAAACGTAATAAATAAATCTAAAAATATAGATGCTAACAATAAAGAAAAAACTAAAGATGGAATGCTTTGTAATAAAAATAATCTATTGGAGGCTACTATTACCAAAAAAACAAATATAGAAAGGAAAAAAACATTTAATAGAAAGTTAAATAAGTTGTTTAGAAGTCCAAAGGTATTTTTTGTGGATGCATTATTAAATTTTAAAAGGGTTTAAAATCCATGGAGCCATTATAAACTATATGGATGAGGTTGTTGGTGAATTCGCATCTAAGACCCAAGACTTTGGTGATCCATTAATATCTCTGATGCATCACCATCTGTTTTATTTAAGGAAAACCTTGTATGTGAGTCATTCGCCAATCAATCCAAGGTCACTGACTTCTTGTTGATAGTGGAAAGCCTGTATCCAGTTCGTCAAGGTTCACAAAGATAAGCGGGTTATCAAGAAAACTGTTTTTGTCGCTCTGGGCGTTAATTTGGAAGGCCAGAAGGAGCTTTTAGGTCTTTGGCTGCATTTTGGCTGTCGGTGTTAACAGAGCTTCAGAACCGAGGTGTTGAGGATGTGTTTATTGCCTGCGTGGATACTGTCAGGCTTTCCTGAAGCCATCAACACGGCTTTCCCAAAGGCTCAGGTGCAGCTTTGCATTGTCCACCAGGTAAGGAACTCTCTGAAATACGTGTCCTACAAGGAACGCAAAGCAGTCGCTAATGACCTGAAGAGGATATATCAGTCAGCAACCACTGAAGAAGCAGAAAGGGAGCTGAGCGCCTTTGAAGGCACGTGGGGAGAGAAGTTTCCTTCCATAGGCAAGTCATGGCGTAAAAACTGGGATAACCTGATTACCCTTTTTGACTATCCTAAGGAGGTCAGGAAGGCTATTTACACGACGAATGCTATAGAGTCGCTGAACAGCGTCATCCGAAAAGCTATAAAAAACCGGAAAATATTCCCAACGGATGATGCCGTTCTGAAGGTTATTTTCCTGGCGACAGAAAAGGCGTCGGCTAGATGGACTATGCCAATAAGAGACTGGAAGTCAGCCATGAACCGGTTTGAAATCATGTTTCCAGACCGGATCAAGGTGTAAACAAGTAATGGCGTTTACACAGAATTATTTACAGGCTCTTTTAAAAGGGTTTAAAATCCATGGAGCCATTATAAACTATATGGATGAGGTTGTTGGTGAATTAATCTCCAAGCCATCCATTAATATCTCTGATGCATCACCATCTGTTTTATTTAAGGAAAACCTTGTTGTGAGTCATTTATCAAAACTGTTGATAGTGGTTTCGTCACAGTCCCTGCATCTATAACGTTGGTGACCTGTCTCAGCTTTTCCGTTCTTAACGACATTGATCGTTTGTTGACAATGGATACAGACAACTTGAACTACATTCTCGAAACTTGAAGTCAGTGAGCTTAAAAATCGTATCAAAAACCTACTCGACAAGTTCTGTACTGGACAAAAAGTCCGAAACCCATGATTTTCAATTCACAAAGGTTATGAGCTGGCTCTACCATAAGGTAACCTGCACGGTCTCTAACCCCCGAATAGGTTATGGTTTGTTGAGACTAAAAATAAATCAAGCCAATTATTTATTAATAACCGTCATTCACCACCTCAATCAGGAATAAATTGATTGATACGTAGGGCCTAAAATAAAAATGATGATCGACTGACTTTCTGAAATGCCAACTACGTGTTTTTCCGTCCCGTTGATAGTCCAAACATGAATACCCTCAAAACAATAGAAAACCCATCTGCCCGTTGGGTTCTGAACCGGCTTTTTCTTCATGTCCGGAAATGTTCGGCTCTGCCTCTTCAGCTCATAGCGGATTCGATGTTGGATAGCAGCATAGACCATCAGACAGAGAGTCATCACCATTAACAGAGCTTCAATGCGCTCTGGTTTCTTCAAATACAGCGACGACACCAGGAAATCAGGACTTTTCAGGAAGCGGAATCCCCTCTCGACCTGCTGTTGTGATTTATACGTCCTTAGCAGTTCAGCCGTGCCTGGCCGGTCTGTATTTGTATCGTTGGTGGCCAGTACAAAGCAGCCCAGCGAAGCTTCCGCATCCCGGCGAGTCTGCACTGCAACCGAGCAGCAACCTGTTACGTAATACTCAAGGTGATCAGGTTCTGCGCCGTTAGCGGGACGACCTTTACCTTTGTAACAAGGCTTACTGATAACCATGGGTTCAGCCTGACAGAGTTCGGATTGCTTCTGCCATTGTCTGAAGGCTTCCATGGCGTCAGCTTCACACCGAAAGGCCTTTTTACCTGGCTTTTCCAGTTTTTCGAATTCCTTCAGGGACTTTTTCTGCATGCGCCTTGTCAGCGCCTTCTGCTCTGTTTCCTGGCTCTGTTTGTTCCGAAACAACGCCCAGCGTTGCCTGACCTCTGCGTAATCAGACGACACCTCTACAGCTTCATAATGCTCAAATCCCTCAACAGCCCCCATGGAGTGTAAGGGCACACTCTGCACCAGCCCTTTGGCAGCACTGATACTGAGCGGAACACGGGAAATAAATAGCTGACCCTGCTGGTCGAGTTCTTGAATAGTCTCCCCCACGTATAGTGCCGCATCGCCGACAAAGTACCGGGATTCCAGTGCCGCCTTGAAACTCTTCAAGTGCTCTGAAACCACCTGTTTAAAACTGGTCTTGTCAGTCACATTGCCACTGGCAGCCGCCATAAACAGGGGAATGTCTGCCCGGTTTTCGGTCATCAGGAGCAAAATGGCCTGATTCAAGTCCGGGCGATGGTCACGGCTATAGCCTTGGCAAAGCCGGATACAGTTGAGGTCTTCGTCACTCTCTTCGCTGTCGCTGTTGTAGCGACCGTCAACGTGAAAGCTGGTGCCATCAAGGTTTAACGCCTCGCAAGGCAGCCTGAGATGTTTCACCACCTTGATAGCCAGCTCGAAATAGACTTTACTGACATCCAGCTCAAAGAGTTCATCCAGTGTCCTGCCCAGTGCTTTGTCGTTTATGTGCTCTGGTTCGATACCAGGCCTGATCAGCTTGTCGAGGGGTTTGTTGGCAAAGAACTGGGGAAACATATGCAGGGATCGTCCAGTAAAGCCTAAGCCATTGATAATCATGCCAACAACGGCTTCACCATGGGATATGTGCCAGTCATCGGATACTTTTGGTGCTCGCTGGTCGATATGCTCGGCGATTTTCAACTCTTTGCACATTCCAGCCACCAATCCGAGGTGATCCATGATCTGACTGCGGTATTGAACAGGAGGCATAAGACGGTTTCCTTATATTTTCTTATCTGATAAATAGCAGAAATCAGGAAAATGTCAGGTGGGGTGGTGAATGTCGGTAATAAACATGCATCAAATATTTATGCAACTTGAAGCCCGAGTTTGGAAAAAATTAATTCATTAATTCAGATTTTTGAAATGACTCATTTATCGCCATCTTCTTCTGCTCGAGAGGTTATAATTCATTTTTAATTGTGTAAGAAATGAAAAAGCATTCACACTCTTCGGCGGTATCAACGTCCTCGAATCCAAAGACCTCGCCCTCAAAGCCTGCGAACAATACGTAAAAATCACTGAAAAACTCGGCATCCCCTACGTATTCAAAGCCAGTTTCGATAAAGCCAACCGATCTTCCATCAATTCCTACCGTGGCCCTGGTTTGGAAGAGGGAATGAAAATCTTTGAAGCCCTGAAAAAGGAGTTCAATGTCCCGGTCATTACCGATGTCCATGAACCTTGGCAGGCTGTGCCTGTCGCTGAAGTGGTGGATGTACTGCAACTGCCTGCTTTCCTGGCCCGGCAAACCGACCTGGTAGAAGCACTGGCAAAAACCGGCAAGCCCATCAATGTGAAAAAGCCGCAGTTTATGAGTCCGCACCAGATGAGCAATATTGTCGATAAGTTCCGGGAAGCGGGTAATGACCAGATTATTCTCTGCGACCGTGGCACCTGCATGGGCTACGACAACCTGGTGGTGGATATGCTGGGCTTTGGGGTAATGAAAAAGGTCAGCGGCAACTGCCCGGTGATTTTTGATGTAACCCATGCCTTGCAGTGTCGTGACCCCATGGGAGCCGCTTCCGGTGGTCGCCGTGGTCAGGTGGCCGAGTTGGCCCGTGCCGGTATGGCGGTGGGCATTGCTGGTCTGTTTATTGAGGCGCACCCAAACCCCGATGAAGCGTTGTGCGATGGCCCCAGTGCCCTGGCAATCTCCAAACTGGAGCCGTTCCTGATGCAGATGAAAGCCATTGATGATCTAGTGAAATCGTTCCCTGCGCTGGATACCGAGTAACACCCTCAGCCCTAGCAGCTATCTCTTAGTCACATCTCCTAATCTTGGTTTATCCTTCTCTATGGTAAACCAAGATCATGATGCCACTACCACCTCAGCAATGGGCTGAAAGCATTTTTGGGGATGCACAGTTGGGAGATAAACGTCGTACAAAGCGATTAGTCCGTGTCGCTGCAAGCCTTTCTGCAAATACTGGTTCATCCATGGCCAGTGCTTGTAGCGGTCATCTTGCCGCTGTTGAAGGGGCTTACCGGCTTATTGAAAATGAGGCCGTCAAGCCTGAAGCCATTGCTGAGGCTGGTTTCCAGTCAGCAGCCCTTGCGGCAGAAGATTCTCACCTTCTATTAGCCATTGAAGACAGTACCGCTCTTAGCTATTCACATTCCGTCAGGTCAGAGCTGGGTGATATAGGTGAACCAGAGAAAAGCCGGTCTAAAGGGATTTGGGCGCATACAGTGATGCTGATTGACGCTGATACTGAGCGGACGGTTGGCTTAATTGATCAGCAACGCTGGATCAGGGATATTGAGGAGCGTGGCAAAAGACATGAACGCAAGCAGCGGCCTTACGAAGAAAAAGAAAGCTTTAAATGGCAGCGTTCATCAGAAAATATTGAGTCCAGGCTGGGTCTCCAGATGGGAAAGACTATCAGTGTTTGCGATCGTGAAGCGGATGTTTTTGAATATATCCGGTACAAGCAGCTTCATTGCCAAAGGTTTGTTGTCAGGGCGACGCAGAATCGGGTTTTGGTCGATGATGACAGGCTTCTTTTTTATGCAGTGAGCCAGGAAGCTGCTCTTGGAACTTATGTAGTGGACGTTCCTCAACGTGGAGGACGCAAAGCACGATCAGTAATGCTACAAGTAAAAAGGAAGACAGTGACCATTCAATCACCTCAAAGGCTCGGTGGTCGATTGGAACCAGTCACTGTGAATATTCTTATTGCCGAAGAGTTCAACAACGACACAAAGGAGTGTTTGCGTTGGATTTTATTGACATCTGAACCGGTTGATACATTTGATGATTGCCGTATGGTATTACGGTTTTATGAGCTGCGCTGGCGTATAGAAGAGTTCCACAAAGTCTGGAAAACCGGGGCGGGTGTTGAACGTTTGCGGCTTCTTTGTGCAGGCAATGTGCTTCGTTTAGCTGTAATACTCATGTTCGTCGCCGTCAGGCTGTTACAGATCAGGGAGGCCTTGATGCTCCCTTATGACAGAAGACACAAAGACGATAAAGCCTGGAACGAGAAAACGCCGGCTAGCCGTGTTGTAAGTAAAGAAGAGTGGAAAGTGCTGTGGCTTACTTACTACGAAGGAAAGTCGTTGCCTAAAGAAGAGCCAACATTGACCTGGCTTCTCCATACCATTGCAAAAGTAGGTGGCTGGTGTGACTCAAAACGCACCGGCATACCCGGATGGTTGGTCATTTGGGAAGGGTGGGCAAAGTTGCAAGATCGTCTCCACACCTACCGCATGACAAAAGGTGTGGAGATGTGACTAAGAGATAGGCCCTAGCAGGGAGCGTATTGCCCTCTGTACTGTCGCTTCTCTGAACTTTCTGAACAATCTATGACTGCTTCTATAAAGGTGGCTGAACCCACAGCGCCTCTCGATTTCAAAGTGGTGATCCCTGCCCGTTATGGTTCTTCCCGTTTGCCGGGTACACCACTGCTGGATATTGCCGGGAAACCGATGATTCAACATGTGTTTGAACGGGCCGTGGAATCCGGTGCCAGTGCCGATGGCGATATTGTCATTGCCACCGATGATCAGCGCATACTGGAGGTGTGCCATGGGTTTGGTGGCCACGCCGTGATCACTGCACCGGATCATCAGTCCGGCACAGATCGTTTAGCGGAGGTGGCCGCTATGATGGGGTGGCGTGATAAGACCATCGTCGTTAACCTCCAGGGTGATGAACCACTTATACCCCCTGCCCTTATCCGCAAGGTGGCCAATAATCTGGCCAACATAGCGATGCCGGTATTGCCACCCTGAGCACGCCCATCGTGGCGGTGGATGATCTGTTTGACTCCAATGTGGTCAAGGTGGTGGTCTGCAAGAATAATCTGGCCCTCTATTTTAGCCGTGCACCGATTCCATGGGACCGTGATGGTTATGGACAGGTTGATAGCAGTGGCCGCCCTGCTGAGTTGACTGGTGATACCCTGCCTCAACGGCACCTTTGTATGTACGCCTACCGCACCCACACGCTGAAACAGCTATCCGCAAGCCCGGTAGCCAGCATCGAAACGCTGGAATCCCTTGAACAGCTGCGTGCCCTTTGGCTGGGTATTTGTATCCATGTGGAGAGCATTGGCGAACAGCCCGGCCATGGTGTGGACACTCAGGCTGACCTGGACCGTGTTCGCGCTGAACTGGTCGGATAGTCGATAACATTTAATTTATTTTCAAAGGAATTAATCAATAATGACAAGTGAATTACGTCAGGTAATAACTAATGCTGTGCGGGAGCAGGGCAATGCGCTGTTCGCCCTTAGTGAACGGGTGGATGCGTCGTTTGAACAGGCCGTTGAGATGATGCTGGCCTGCAAGGGGCGGGTGATTATCTCCGGTATGGGCAAGTCCGGCCTGATTGGTAAAAAGATCGCTGCAACGTTGGCTTCTACGGGCACCATCAGCTTTTTTATGCACCCCGGCGAAGCATTTCATGGTGACCTGGGGATGGTGCGCTCTGACGAAAAAGCCGATGTTATCGTACTGATCTCCTACAGTGGTGAAACCGATGAAGTGCTTAAACTGATTCCCTCCCTCAAGAGTTTTGGCACTCGAATTATTGCCATTACCGGCGGTATGGACTCCACTCTGGCGAACCATGCAGACGTGGTACTCAATGCTTCAGTGAAGGAGGAGGTGTGTCCTAACAACCTGGCACCGACCACCTCTACTACCGTGGCCGTTGCGATTGGTGATGCCCTGGCCGTGGCGCTGATTAAGGCTCGCAACTTTCAGCCACAGGATTTTGCCCGTTTTCATCCGGGGGGAAGTCTTGGACGTCGTTTGCTCATGCGTGTTAAGGATGTCATGGTTACAAGGCGATTGCCGCTTGTTAATCGCGCCACAAACGTCTCTGATGTAGTGATGACCATGACAGATACTCGAGCCGGTCTTGCTCTGGTGCTGGATGAGCAAGGGACTCTGGAGGGGGTGATTACCGATGGCGACCTGCGCCGCTCTCTGGTGGAGCATGATAATCTTAAAGGCATGCTGGCCGCTGACTTGATGACCACGTCTCCAGTCACTATTCATCAGGATACAATGCTGGTGGATACTGAACGGCTGATGCGTGAGCGGCAGCTGAAATGGCTGGTTGCCCTGGATGATGATGGGCAGGTAGCGGGTTTGCTCGATTGGGCTGAATAAATCTGTGTAACCTGAGGGGGTATTTGAGAACCCGTCATTCACCCCCTGACCTGATATTTTCCTGATTTCTGCTATTTATCAAAAAAGCAAATATCAGGAAACTGCATTATGCCTCCTATTCAGTATCGCACTCAGATTCAGAACATAGACCACCTCGGTCTGGTAGCCGGTATGTGCAAAGAGTCAGGCATTGCCGACCACATTGACCGGCGTGCTCCAGAAGTATCCGACGACTGGAATGTTTCCCACGGCGAGTCTGTTGTCGGAATGATCATCAATGGCCCTGGGTTTACAGGGCAGTCTCTCCATATGTTTCCCCACTTCTTCGCCAGTAAGCCTCTCGGTAAACTGATACGGGGACAGCCATTCCCACAAAACAAACGCCTTTAGTCGTTTATATTCTTCAGCTGGTGCATCAGGCTGATGTGGTGATTAATCCCTCTTTATTTCAGGAATCTTTTGGCCGAACCATCGCCGAAGCCATGGCCTCAGGACGGCCGGTGATGGGCTACCGGTGGGGGCATTGCCAGAGCTGATTGATAATGGTGTTAACGGCTATCTGGTGCATATTGGCGACATTGACGGTCTGCTAATAAGGCGAGTCGCCATTCTTGCCGAAGACCGTAAGTTACTGTTGGCCATGGGTGAAGCTGGCAGGAAAAAGGTGATAAGCCAGCTCGGTTTTTCCCGTTTTGCCGAAACCCTGAACAGTATTTATGCTCAATGGCTACGTTGATGCCGGTTTTTTTTCTTTGAACTCCGTAGGCAGAACTGCCCCCTTGTGTCTTATCAATGACATCCCAGGCTTTCCAGAAATTGTAGTGGTGTCATAACCGGCAGGTTTTGCGTTTTATAGTTTCTTATATTGCGGGTAATGAGCAGGCTGGCAGCGCCGCTCTGTGCGGTGAAGTATTGAATGCCATCTTCAAAGTCTGTGAAAGTCGAGTGCAGCGCAATTTCAAGACTTGCCTCAGAGGTGGTCATTACCTTGAGCAGGCTTTTAAGTTTTTGCAGTGCTGCCCGTGCTGCCTTCTGGCCTTTTATTCTGCGGAGAATATAAAAGACGTTGGCAAACGGTTTTTCCCCTGTTAAAGCCTATTGACGTTCTTTCCTGAAGGAGCTGGACTCCAGATGTGTCACGAATAAATAGGTCAAAAGAATAGTAAGCAAACTGCGTCGTTGCCTGACACAACGGGTTTAGTGAAGAGATACCGTAAGGCAGGAAAGAAGGGGGAAGGCGCAGGAAAGCTACCTTGGAGAAATCACTCGTAGACCTGCTGGACGAAGACCTTCAGCAGAAACCTGACTTATCCCGACCAACGTCGCCCATGGGGCACCAGCAGCGCCTGAAATACGCCGAACACTCATTGATCAGGTTTTATAAGGCGAATACACGGTTTGTTGGTTATTAATTAGTCAGATGTACTGTGGTTTGATGATATATGTTCAATTTATTGCTGTTTTGTGTGGTGAATCACACGCATTTCAGTACATTTTCGCTTTCTTACCCCATCATTTTTATGTACATTAGTATTGGAAAATTTACTGATAAACCTAAATGATTTACAGATATTCTGGTAACCCATCAGAGTATAACCGCGCAATCGGTAGTGAGTATTTCGGTTTTGTCGTACGCTGCTTCGATAAACGCGTCGCCTTTCTATTTTACTATAAGTAGACAGGCTTAATTTGACGGGCGGTAGCGTGCTTTTTTGTGGGTATTGAATTTGGCTGATTATGGGTTTGTGCTGTAAAGAGTATATCGATATTCAAAATCTGCCCTTGGTTTTTCCGGTTTTTTGTAGTTACTGATGAGAATGCTTCGAGTAGCATTAATTGCTGATGAGTTTACGAGTATTGCGCTGGAGTCAGGAGCTCAACTCATTCATTTATCACCCGGAAACTGGCGCTGGCAGTTAATAGGTCGGAAAAAACCAGACTTATTGTTTGTGGAATCGGCCTGGCGAGGGGTTGACAACAATTGGAAGGGTAAAATTGCACAGCCTGTTGGCACCTCACCTGGTGAACTGAACAGGGAGAACAAACCCCTTGTTTCCATCGTTAACTGGTTTCGTAAAAAACAGATACCCACTGTTTTCTGGAATAAGGAAGATCCCGTTTGTTTTAACAGGTTTGCCAATATTGCTTCATTATTCGATGTTATTTATACAACGGATAAAAATTCAGAACACCGTTACCGGGCATCACATTTTAATGCTTCGCATATTGGTACCTTGTTATTTGCGGCTCAACCTGATTTGTTTTATCCGGATAAAACCATCAAACGATCCAGGAGTATTGCATTTGCAGGAGGGTATTATGGTGTTGAATATCCTGAACGGAGCCGCCAGCAATATGAAATACTGACCCATTTGAAAGATATACCGTTAATTATTTACGATCGATTCTGGCAACAGAATAACCAGTGCAGTTTTCCCGCAGAGCTTCAAAAATATTGCAAACCCGCTGTAACTCCTGCTGAAATGCATTCTATCTATCATCGCCATCAGGTGTATCTTAATTTTAACACTGTAGTTGACTCAACCAGTATGCTCTCCAGAAGAGTGTTCGAGCTGGCAGCCTGCGCCAGCCCAATGATCAGTACGCCGTCCTCTGCATTAACAGCATTATTTGGTGATGCAGTACCGCAGGTGACAACGGCCGAAGAAGCCCGTGACTGGTGTCAAAGGTTGCTGGATGACCATGATTTGCGCCATAAAATGAGCTATCAACTGTATGACCTGGTGATGGAAAAACATACCTGGCATCATCGATTACAACAAATTAGAGAAGAAATCAATTTATCTTGATTTATTTTATTCATAGTAGTGCGTCTATCTATTTATTAGCAGAAATTAAGAAAATGGATGTAAGAGCAAGATGACGAGCGTCAATCAAAAGAAAGTATTAATTGTATTTGGTACCCGCCCTGAAGCGATTAAAATGGCGCCGGTGGTGAACCTTTTTAAACAGCACCCAGCTATTGAAGCTCGGGTTTGTGTGACGGGGCAACACCGGCAGATGCTGGATCAGGTGTTGGAACTGTTTTGTATTAAGCCTGAATATGACCTTGACATAATGAAGCCAGGTCAGGATCTGACCGATGTAACAACAGCCATTCTTCAGGGTATGAAGCCGGTGTTTAACGATTTTAAACCCGATAGAATATTGGTACACGGTGATACGGCTACCAGCTTTGCTGCCACACTCGCTGCTTATTATCACCAAATTGCTGTGGGTCATGTAGAAGCCGGGCTTCGTACAGGCAATATTTATTCTCCATGGCCAGAAGAAGGTATGCGCTGCTTGACGGGTGATATTGCTGACCAGCATTACACGCCAACGGTGAGTTCCCTGAAAAACCTGATTCTTGAGAATATCTCCCCTGAACGTATTTTTGTGACGGGGAACACCGTTATTGATGCCCTTGTAGAGGTTTCCGAGCGAATAGATAATGATGAATCACTAAAAAACAACCTGGCAAATCTTTTTCCATTTTTGGACAGCAGTCGTAAGCTGGTTCTGGTGACTGGACACCGTCGTGAGAATCATGGGGATGGTTTTGAGCGTATCTGCCATGCCTTGCAGACTCTGGCGAAGAGACCTGATGTACAGATTGTATACCCGGTACACCTCAATCCTAATGTTCAAGAGCCGGTTAATCGTATCTTGAAAGGGCTTGATAACGTTCACCTGATTGACCCTCAGGACTACCTGCCATTTGTTTACCTGATGAAACAAAGTTACCTTATTCTGACAGATTCTGGCGGCATTCAGGAAGAGGCGCCATCCCTTGGTAAACCTGTGTTGTGCATGCGTGATACAACGGAAAGACCTGCTGCTGTCAAAGCGGGTACAGTCCGTCTGGTAGGCACCAGTGAAGAAACGATTGTCACCGAAACTCATGGATTGTTGGATGATACCCTGGCTTACCAGGTGATGAGTCGTGCCAGTAACCCCTATGGTGATGGTCATGCAAGTCAGCGCATTCTTGAGGCTGTGTTAGGCAGAGATGCCTCCATGAGTATGTTTATTGATCAGAACCTTCGGGTTGCCTGATTATTTGAATCAAAATTGTGCTTTTGTCTTTTTTTTGTGAAGGCACAACGTATTATTTATTATTCTAATTATCAATTGTAGACTTTATTTTTAATGAAATTTGAAACTATTTCAGTGATTGGGCTGGGCTATATTGGCCTGCCAACTGCCGCTGTGATTGCCAGCAACAACATTAACGTCGTTGGTGTGGATGTTAACCAGCATGCCGTCGATACCATCAATGAAGGCCGTATTCATATTGTTGAACCGGGTCTGGAAGAGCTGGTAAAAACCGCAGTGACAGAAGGTTACCTGAAAGCTTTTACCGCACCGCAAAAAGCCGACGCCTATTTGATGGCTGTACCTACCCCATTCAAAGGTGATAACCACGAGCCTGATCTGAAATATATTGAAGCCGCTTCCAAAGCACTGGCTCCAGTACTGGAAAAAGGCAATCTGGTGGTACTGGAATCCACGTCACCGGTTGGCGCTACTGAGAAAATGGCCCAATGGCTGGCGGAAGCCCGACCAGACTTAACCTTCCCGCACCAGATGGAAAATGGCGAAAAGTCTGATATCCAAATTGCCCACTGCCCTGAGCGGGTGTTGCCTGGCCAGGTAATTCGGGAACTGGTGGAAAATGACCGTATTATCGGTGGCCTGGATGCTCACAGTACTGAAGCGGCAACTGCCGTTTATAAACTGTTTGTGAAAAAAGGTGAGTGCATTGCAACCGATGCCCGCACAGCAGAAATGAGCAAGTTAACCGAAAATGCCTTCCGTGATGTGAATATCGCTTTTGCCAACGAGCTGTCGCTGATTTGTGATAAGCAGGGCATCAATGTTTGGGAACTGATTTCTTTAGCAAATCGTCACCCGCGTGTTGATATTCTGCAGCCGGGCTGTGGTGTGGGTGGTCACTGTATTGCAGTTGATCCGTGGTTTATTGTTAACCAGAACCCAGAAACAGCAAAAATTATTCATCAGGCACGCTTGATTAACGACTACAAACCCAAGTATGTGGTTGAACAGGTAAAGGCTGCGGTTGCAGGTATTGAAAGACCAATAATTGCTTGCTTAGGCTTGGCATTTAAGCCGGATATTGATGACCTGCGTGAAAGCCCTGCGCTGGAAATTACCAAGAAACTGGCTTGTAATGAAGCTTGTAAAATTCTGGCAGTAGAGCCCAATATTGAAGAGTTACCAGATTCTCTTATGGGAAAAGAGAACGTGGAACTAACCACGTTAAATAATGTGGTTGATAAGGCCGATGTAGTTGTGATTTTAGTTAAGCATAGAGAATTTGTTGGAATGCCGAAAAACGATTTTGGCAATGTTATCGATTTTGTGAACTGTTAAAGACATTCTATTAATTATGAATACACCCTGTGCCTTTAGAACTCAGGGTGGAGCAACCGATATGATATATTTTAAAGTCCCATCAGTATTTATAGCAACACGATTCGGTATTGGTGTTAAAAATAAAGAATGCTTTAATCATAGATTAATGCTAATTAAATCAATAACGATAAAATAAATTGCAAATCAAACCGATAAAAATTTTATTTGGGGGATATTTGTAGATCATGATATTGATAATGATGTTCTAGCTAGCCTTGAAGATAGCTTACAGCCTATAAGGAAAAATGTTATTATACTCAAGGGTATTTCCTATTCAACAGCTGAAATAAAAAAATATTAGTGGATAAACTTACCTGCAGCTCTGGCTATTACATAAGCTGTAGACTTGATGATGCTTTAAATGTAAACAGTATTACAATGATTCGTGCAAAAGCAAATGAACTGATTGGAAAAAAATAGAATTGAGAAAAAAAATACTAGCTATGCGTGTAACTGCTCATTTTTAACTGGCAAAACAACCCCTTCAAGTCAATGAATTTGACTCTGCTAATCTTTACACTTCAGCCTCATGCACATGCCAGACTTTTTCATCTCAAACAAGGATAATGAGCAGTTTCGTTCATTCGTCCAAAACCTACTCGACACTGTTGAGAGGCAATCTGTGCAGATCGAAAAACAACAGGCGCAGATTGAGCAGTTACTTGAAGAAAATGAGCAACTTCGTGCAGAAATCCGTCATCTGAAAAAGCATAAAGGCAAACCCAAAATCATGCCTAACGTACCTGGTGACAAGGATGAACAGGATAGCCAAGCTTCTAAAGAGACCGCTGACCAGAACTCCAGTAGCAAGGGCAAGGACAACAAGACACCGCCAAAAAGCAAACGGCCAAGATCACAACAGCCCGGAGAAACGGCGACGCCACCTCTCGTTGCTGACACCTCTGAAATTCTCAAAGTTTCTGAACCTAAAGAAGGTTGGCGCTTCAAAGGCTACGCAGACTTCTACCATACTTAACTCGACTTGAAGTTTGTCACGACCCTTTACCGGCGCGAGTATTATCAGACACCGGAAGGCACTGTTATAGCGCCTTTGCCGGAGCATATTAAAGGGCGTTTTGGCGACAACCTGAAAAGCCATCTACTGACTTTCTACCACTCATGCAGCACAACCCAGCCATTGCTTCTGGACTGGCTCCATGATCATGGCTGTCCGATATCAGAAGGCTCACTGAACAATATTTTGACGAAGGGGCATGATACATTCCATCAGGAAAAAGAAGAAATTCTGGAGGCAGGGCTCGCCTGTTCAGACTATCTCCAGGTGGATGATACGGGAGCCCGACATCAAGGGAAAAACGGCTACTGTCTGTTTGTGGGCAATCCTTACTTCAGTTATTTCCTGAGCAGTGGCAGCAAAAGCAGAATTAACTTCCTGGGCTGCCTACTGGGGCAACAGTCGCTCTACCTGCTGAACGAAGTCGCCATTGACTATATGAAGCAGGTCAAGATGTCAGAAAAGTGGATTGCCGCTTTCTCCGTCATTGGTGAGAAGACTTTTTCTTCAAAAAAAGAGTGGGAGTCCTTCCTCAATGAATTGGAGTGCACATCCTCCCAGCAAAGACGCCTGGCCACCGAAGGCGTTTTAAAAGCGGCGTTGAAGAAACATCTCAGCCTCGACAATATGATCATCCATAGTGACGGAGCCCGCCAGTTTGACACCGTCTTTAAGCACGCTTTGTGTTGGTATCACGCAGGCAGACCTCTGGATAAACTGATACCACCGACAAACGATCTGGAAAGGGCTGCCAGAGACTGGATGCAGGATCAATACTGGCGCCTTTATGATGACATAGAGGCGTATCAGAAAAACCCCACGGAAGCAGAAAAACAAAGGCTCTACCAAGACTTTGACCATTGGGTACGAACACAAGTTGACTATCCTGCCTTACGAAAAGTGCTGAGCCAATTAATGGTTGTCAGGGAGGAGTTATTGCTGGTTCTTGAGTACCCATGGCTGCCGCTACACAATAACCTTAGCGAAAGACAAATTCGGGAATATGTGAAAAGGCGCAAGATTAGTGGAGGCACCCGAAGTGACGACGGGAAAGACTGTCGTGACACATTTGCCAGTTTGAAAAAGACCTATAAGCAGCATGGATTGTCTTTTGTCCGCTATCTTAAGGACAGGCTATCAGGTGCCAATCTTGTTCCCCGGTTACGAAGCTTAATCTTCAGTGCTTCAGGCTGCCGGGAAATGGCAGTTGCCTGCTGATTTTGAGCAGTTACCTATGCATTAACTTTCACCAGAGTGCTTGAGTGGGTTATGTATGACATGATTGATACATGGAAGAGAAATTCGGGGAAGGATTTTATTGAGGGATCTTGTGTAAGGGAATATGTTCGCCCATTCTTAGGAACGAGTTGTATCATGATAGCTCCAGAATCAAATTTGATGCATTTTATGGATATCTCTCATGCGCGAGCAGAAATTGAAGACAAAAGCTCTGAGTGCGAGACTGTTGAGGTATACATTCATGAGTGTATGTGGATTTATTGCAGACATAAACAAGCTGACTCAGGAATAGTTAAAGCAGATAGAGATAGCAGAGTCGACTTCTCAATAAAAGAGGTTTGTTCATATTTTGGTATGGATTTTTATGGGGTGCAGGATTATTTAAACAGCTATTCTAATTTTTCATATATAAAAGAAAAGAAGTCTATGGGTGAGAAGCTCATGCTGCAAAAAAAATAAATAATTTATTGTCACGTGGTTCTGAAAAAGAAAAAGTTGATATGCTGTATGAACAAATTTCTGAGTTGAATGATAATTTAACGTGAGTTCGATCATCTTAAGCTAAGAGACACAGAACCCGCAAACTAACCTAAACTTTGGTTTTGGATATCCAGGCAGTTAGCAGGAGGGTTCCATGTCTCTCACTAGTTTATTCTGTGATCTCGATGATTTCTGCATTGAATTTGAATCAGAATGGAATAAACAGCTTATCGCTAATACTTCAAAGACTGTAGCGAAGAGTCGACTGACTCTGAGTGAAACTATGACCATCATCGTCTATTTTCATCAAAGCGCTTATCGTAACTTCAAGCATTACTATCTTGACTTGATCCAGAAATATCACCATTCGGAATTTCCTCAACTGGTTTCCTACAATCGATTTGTTGAGCTTATGAAGCAAGCTCTTCTGCCATTGACGATCTTTCTCAAAACACGCTGCATGGGACAATCAACAGGCCTTGCATTTATTGACTCGACGCCACTTGTTGTCTGCAATAATCTCAGGATTAGAAGCCATCGTGTCTTTGCTGGCATGGCGCAGCGGGGGAAAACCTCAACGGGGTGGAAATTTGGCTTTAAACTCCATCTGGTTATCAATCATTTAGGAGAACTATTATCATTCTGCCTGACACCAGAAAATACCGATGATCGTAAACCTGTGCCGGATCTGGTCAGCGATATGATCGGCTGGCTTTATGGTGACAAGGGTTACATTTCAGAAAAGTTAGCAGGTTGGCTTGCAGAGAAAGGGCTGAACTTGATCACCAGAGCGAAAAAGAATATGAAGCCCAGATTACTGCGAATTTTTGATAAAATCATGCTTCGCAAACGAGCTGTTATCGAAAGCGTCAACGACCAGCTAAAGAACATCTCACAGATCGAACATACACGTCACAGGTCTCCTTTTAACTTTGCTGTAAATCTTATCGCAGGACTGATTGCCTACACAAAGCAGCCATTGAAACCACATATTAGCGCAGGGCAGTTGACAGAGGGGCTGCCCATGACTGTTTGAAGTCATCGAACTCACGTTAATATAGAGGAATTTAGACTTTCATTCATTATCTACATTCTTTCTCTGAAGGAATGGATAAAGGAGTTAAATAGAAAAATTATGCCCAATGATATTAATACATTTCCATTGAAAAATAGCACCTATAAATTCAATCCTTTAGAGCTAGGGCTTAATGAAAAAGTTAGATTAGTTATTCATGATAACGAGAAAAAAAATTTTTCTCATATCGTGGAGTTAGACCAAGGTGAAAAAATTGAAATGCCATATTCTGATTTTGCACCTACATATAACTTTAAGTCAAAGTATCAAGTATTAATCGATGGTAAATGGGTTGATAAAGTTAAATATGCATTTATCAGAGATGAAATAGTAGATGATAACCAACTTAAATATCTATATTTTCCTCAGCAAGATAGCAGATATCTTATTGTTGTATTTCAAGCGATTAATGAGAATCCCGGTTATGTGTATGTGAAAAATTTATCGAATTTACATCATAATAAAATTTTCATTAAAGACGACTATGGTGAAGACTCTAGGACTAAAAGCTCTTATTATCTAGGGAAAAACAAAAGTAGCTCTATATCTGACTCTGTGATTGAGTTAATAGAGAAAAAACGTAAAGAGCTAAATATAGAAAAAGAAAACGTCATTTGCTGTGGTTCAAGCAAAGGGGGTTACGCTGCTATATTTCATGCATTTAAAGGACAATATGGATATTGTATCAGCGGTGGACCACAGATATTACTTGGGAATTATCTATTGTTTGACCCTACAAATCCAAGGGGTTTTAGGGCTGAAATATTTAAGTATCTTACTGGATCAATGAGTAAGTGCGATATATCCTGGCTGAATGGTTTGATATTTGAACAGATGTTGAACCCGGAAAAAACAAAGCTATTCCTACATGTAGGGCTTAATGAGCCGCACTATGAAGAACATGCAATCCCACTACTAAAGTCGTTAGAAGGTAGAACCTCAATTTCCTTAGATTTGCCAGACTACAGCACACACGAGGAGTTAGCTAAATATTTCCCAGTTTACTTATATGAAACTGTAAAGGAAATTACTGAGAGCAATTAACAATGCATATATCTGTCGAAAAGAATTCACACTATAGCTATGAATTCGAGACTCCAATAGTTGGCGTAACTAGTAATTCTAGAAACGTTTTCACAAAAAAATATGGCAATATCTTATTAGTCGTGCCGAGGAAAAACTTTGTTGGTCAGGAAGCAATAAAGGTTAAGTTTGAATCGCAAGATAATATAGATATCAACATAATTGTAACAGAAAAGGAACTAATGAAATATGAGGAGTTGAGCCTATCTGCTACACAATATTTATTAGATAATAAGCATGCTCACGCTGAAAGTTGGTTTAAAGATTTCAAACAGGATGGTTTAAATTTTGAGTCCGAAGAAGATTTTTTTCTTAATTTTAAGCCATCAGTACCAAAAAAATATGTAGTTCTCAATAAGTTTAAAACAAATGTCGAGTTTTCAAGCAGAATATATAATTTTCAGAATTACAAGCCTTACTCACTTTCTTTCCCTATTAACTGGGGAGAAAACAAAAAGCCATATAACACGCGGTCATGGCAATATAGTCTTAATGCATGGTTTTTTTTGGACTCATTAATTGAAAATGGAAGTAAAGACAAGATAGATTACGCTCTACAGATAGCATGGGATTGGATTAAATTCAACGTCGTAGAGTGCCTACCTAATGATCATGCCTGGTATGACATGGCGGTTGCTATTAGAGCGCCAAAGCTTGCCTATCTTTTTTCATATGGTATTGAAAATGGCTCACTTTCTGACGATCAAATAAAGTGGTTTGCCATAACGATCATTATGCATATAAAAGACTTGACTAGCCAAAGAAAATTAGCACTTCACTCAAATCATGGGCTATATCAACTTTCTGGGCTTCTAGGATTAGTTAGTATACTTCCAGAAATAGACAACTCCAATGTAATTGGAGAATTTGCTACTAGGCTTTTTTCAAATGTGGCAAATACTGATATTAGCAAAGAGGGTATTCATTTAGAACACTCGCCTGCGTATCATATATTTATGCTTGAAGCGATAAGTAATCTGATCAGGTGCGGATGGTTGAAAGACGAGAAATTGTCTGAGAAACTTTCTCGAATGGAGCATGTCGCTAAATTCATGTTTCACCCAAATGGACGTTATTTACGTTTTGGTGATACTTCAGATAGGCTGGCAAGACATGTAATTCCAGATAGCTCTGAATATTTAACGTATCTAAAGAACTCTGGTGAAGTAGGAGAGCCCTATTCTGATAATTCATTAGTTTTGCCTGAGTCGGGTTATTTTTATCACAGATCAGACTGGCATTTAAATTCAGATAACTGCTCATATCTAGCATTTAATTCTGCTTTCCATAAAAGAACTCATAAACATGCAGATGATTTTACTTTTGAATGGTCTGAGTTAAGTCAAAGAATCCTTGTCGATGCAGGTATGTATGGCTATGAGCGTGATGCAATCGAAAGAGATTACGTTCAGTCTACGAGGGCACATAACTGTGTGGAAATCGATGGTAAGGATTATAGTAGATATAATCTGGATATTTATGGGTCGGCATTATCAGCTTGGAGTGATAAAGAAGAAGTAAAGGTTGTAGAGTCCTACCTATATAGAAAGCGTTTTTTTAAAACCCATCATAGAAGAATTATTTTTTTAAGACCAGGTAAATGGTTGTTGGTCGTAGATCATTTAAAAAGCACTGATAAGCATGAATATACTCAATGGTTTCATTTTGACCCTAGTTTGGAACTATTCCAGTCACTAGATGAGGTTCGCCTTGATATTAATAAAGATAACCGGTTATGGATTAATAATTTTAATAAAGAAGAAAAAATTCTGCATGTAAAAGCTCAGTTTGAGCCAAGGCTACAAGGTTGGACAAGTATAGAACCTTATCAACTAACCCCTAATGATGCACTTGGTTTTACTGTAAATGATAGCTATGAGCATACTTTTGCCACTTTATTCAGTATGTCGAGTAATGCCAATCGTCCAGAGCCTATTGCATTTAATTCGAGCAGCAATGGGAAATATCTACGTATAAAGTGGGTTAATCCTGAAGGTCAAATAGAAGATATTGTTTATCGTATTGCTACAGATAGTCGAACTTTGACAGTAAACGATCTAGATATCCCAGTAACTATTAGAAATAAATCAGCGAAATAAGTACATGCTTTCTAAATTAGCACGCAGTATTATCAAGCCTTTAAAATACCAAGCTGTTAAAGGTCAAATTCAACATCGAATGAACTCTACTTCACTGCACAAAGTAGAGTCTTGGGTCGATAGGCAGAAAAAAATCGGTAGAATAAGTGATTATGATGCTTGTTGTGCTTTTTTTTCAGTTCTAAAAGACTTATCGCCTGATGAATCTATCCCCTATGGAAAAAAAGCGTTATCACTAAGGTATGATGCTCAACTTGCCCAGGCGCTTGATGTCAGAATTAAGAGAGTAAAAGATAAGCAGGATCAGGAGCATCGACGTTGGGTTGCTTCCTATAATGTAACTGGTTTGATTAATTATGCGAAAGCTCATTCTCCAGAACTAACTGAACAATGGTTGCTACAAGCAGTTGAATTAAATCCTGAGCTTGAATTGATCTTGTATAAAACATTTTTTAATTTATACAAGGATGATAATATCAATTTTGCTCTGAAATATGGGCGTAAAGCTATTGTCCTTGGTGTGGATGAGAAGTTCGTTACTGTCTTTGAAAAACGTAACGAGCGTTTTATTAAGGCGTCTATCAAAGGTGTCAGGTTTTCTGAACTGTTTGATAAAATCAAAATGTTAATTAATGCAGGGAATGTTAAAACAGCTTTTGATTATTATCGATACATTCCCAGTGAGAAAGTGAAACTCAAAATGGGAAAAGCTGTTTTTGGTGAGTTCAAAGACAAATCTACACATAATGCCTGTTTGTTTATCAAGCCCATATTGAGTGAGATCAGTGAACAGGCTTATATCAAGGTAGCTGCTGCTCGTTTTTACACAATCAAAGATATGGAAACTGCGGCTGAATTATATGCTCGTCATTTGGTGGTTGATGCATCTGATGTGATTCTGGAGCGCTTTGCCATTGCTTTTAGTCGCAGTCATCAGCAAGTGCTGATGTCTGATAATACAAGCACGCAATCTATAGAATCCATCGTTAAATCTGCATTGCCTCGTGGGCTGGCAGATGAGTCTACTGATACGCTGGTTAACTGGGTTACTTATCTGACTCTGAAGGATGCCCCTGAATATTCTGCTATAGCAATAGATGCTGCTTACCATTTAGTGAGTAAGGGAAATAAAAAAATAGCATTAGCGCTGTCGAAATATTTTTTTGAACAGGGTAATATTGATCAGGCTATCAATAGTTGCCAATTGGATAGTCAATTTGAGCCTCATCGACATCAATTGACTCTTCTGGCTGGCTACAAGAATCTTCTTGATAACGGTTTCCCGATGCCTGCGGCAGTGTACGATCATCAGGGTATTCCAAATAAGGTTTTATACACGCTGTATAATTCATTGCCTGTTCATTCTGCGGGTTATGCAACACGCGCCCATGGCTTGATGTTGGAACTTCGCAATAAAGGTTTTGATTTTAGTGCAATGACTCGTCGAGGCTATCCGCAGGACTTAAGCAGCTTCCGCCATCGTCCGGTGTGTTCAGTTGAGCACATTGATGGTATTTCCTATTATCGTTTACCGACAAAAACGGAAGGGCATGGTTTTATCCCTCTAGATGAATACTTGACCAAATATGCGGAGCATATTATTGAACATGTCAGGTGGCATCATATTGGTGTACTCCACAGTGCCTCGAATTTTGTCAATGGTGTTGCTACCAATTATGCAGCCAGGGCTCTGGGTATTAAATCCATCTATGAAATACGTGGATTGTGGGAGGTTACCAGAATGTCCCGCCAGCCAGAGTGGAAAAGCTCAGAGCACTATGAGATGACAAAACGTCTCGAAACTGAATCAGCACTTTATGCAGATCATGTTATTGCGATTACTCAGGCTCTGAAAGACGAAATGGTGCGCAGAGGTGTTAGCGAAAACAAAATTACCGTTGTACCAAACGGCGTAGATACCAGCCGTTTTGAGATATTGCCTAGGAATGTTGCGCTTGAAGAACGACTGACCCTGAAAGATCAGATGGTGATTGGTTATATAGGTTCTATGGTTGATTACGAAGGGCTTGATCTGTTAATTAAAGCGGCTGAGATTTTGAAAGGCCGCCATTTGATGGGATTTAGACTGCTTATGGTCGGCGATGGTGTTGTGAAACCTGAGCTTGAGCAAATGGTCTTAGAAAAAGGGCTTGACGATGTTGTTATGTTCACAGGTCGTGTCCCTCATGACGCTGTAGAAGATTATTATTCTCTGATCGATATCTGCCCATTCCCCCGTAAAGGCCTCCCTGTTTGTGAAATGGTTTCTCCTCTGAAACCTTTTGAAGCTATGGCTATGGGTAAGGCCGTTGTGTCTTCTGACGTTGCTGCTCTTGCTGAAATTGTTCAGGATGGAAAAACGGGGCTGCTCCATAAAAAAGACGATGCCGAAGATTTGGCGGATAAACTTCAGCGATTGATTGAGCAACCGCAGTTGCGTGAGCAATACGGTCAGGCGGCTCGTGAATGGGTGGTTGCCGAGCGTGACTGGAAGGTGCTGGCTCAACGGGTTGATAAGGTTTATAAAATGTTGCTTGGCCAGAATGTTGATGAAAAAGTGGCTTAAGCAATTTTGGCGAGCTTCCGGTTTAGGAGTGCGGTGGCTGGCTAAAAAAGAGGTGCCATTATCTAAATCGTTGTTGCTTCGGTTATGGCCGGAGCACCGATTTCATTTAGCTCTTTTCTTATTCAGAAGCAATCATATAAAAAAAGCGTACTCTTTATTGGCAGGTTTTGTACCTGCTAATCATAATGAGTCGCTCTGGCTGGAAAGAGTGTGCAGTTTTTATCATGTGATCTGTGGCCGGTATCAATGGCAGCTACCAGAAGCACTTCCATTGCCTGTTTTTAATCAAAACGTTTTAATGGCACTGCATAATTCAGCACCTTATGATTTTGCTGGTTACTGGTATCGTTCTGAAAATATTCTGAAGTGTTTATGTCGTCGGGGAGTTACCATTCAATGTGCAACTCGCCCCGGTTACCCATGGGACTTACAAAAGCACCGAGGGCTACCGGTTACACAGGCTGACCGAGTTGAGGGTGTTGTTTTCGAGCGTTTATCCGCTCGGGCTGCACTCTATAAACAAGGCTCCGATTTTCGTTATGTGAAAGGGTATGCCAAACAATTGGCTGAGCTTGCCACCCATCAAAATGCCACAGTCATCCACGGGCATTCTAACTACCTTAATGGCCTTGCTGCTATTGAAGCGGCAAGGCTGACCGGTGTTGCTTCTGTTTATGAGGCTCGTGGTTTTTGGCATTTAACCCGGCTCTCCAAAGAGCCCGGTTTTGCCAGCACCGATGCTTTTATTTATGAAGAAAATATGGAGAAGCTTGCCCTGAAAGAGGCTGATCGGGTGGTGACGCTGTCACAAGCCATGAAAGCGCTGATCATGAGCTGGGGGATTGCAGGGGATAAGATTCATGTTATTCCTAATGCGGTGGACACCCGACGATTTAAGCCTCAACCCTTTGATATTGGGTTGCGTGAGCATTGGTCAGTGAGCGGTTTTATTGTTGGTTTTATTGGCTCCGTTACTCCCTATGAAGGACTTCTGGATCTGACTGCTGCCATTAAACGACTACGCGCACGAGGTGTTGCCATTTCACTGGTAATTGCCGGAACCGGATCTTATGAGTATGAACTCAGGGAAGCAATCCGAGGCTGTGATTTTATTCATTATGCAGGCGCCATTCCTCACCATGATGTACAACGCTGGTACGCCACTTTTGACTGTTGTGCCTATCCACGAAAAAATGATGTAGTTTGTCGTTATGTCCCTCCCATGAAGGTGCTGGAAGCCATGGCAATGGAAAAACCAGTGGTGGTTTCTGATCTGCCTCCACTAACCGAAATGGTGGAACACAAGGTCACAGGCCTTGTCTGCCAGCCGAACAGTCCCGATTCGCTGGCGGAATGCCTTGGAAGCCTGATGGATAAGCAGCTGGCGTCACAGTTGGCAACCGCTGCCAGGGGCTGGGTCGAAAATAATCGCACCTGGAAACAAAATGGTGAGCGGTATGTCGAGATGTATTCAGCCATTTAATTCCTGAACAGTCACTTTTGTAATAATGTACTGAAATTTCTACGCCCATCGGCGCAAAGCAATGTGGCAACGGTGATGCCTTTGTCGTTTTTTGTTGCTGCCCGATGATCAGATAAATAATACCAATCATCTTTTCTAACGTAAGCGTCCAAGCAGGGGGCAGACTCCCCCTACTTGTCGAGATCGGCTTTTAGTGGATTGACCCCGAATTTCTCTTTCCAGAGTCGTGGTATCAGTTCCCTGATATCACGGGCCGGGTGGAAGCTGATGCGTTGGAGAACATCAACCAGGTATTTATAGGGATCGATGCCCGCCAGCAGGCAGCTGGTGATCAGCGTCTGGAACACGGCAACATTGTCTGCGCCTTCTTCCGTCCAGCAGAACATCCAGTTCTTTCTGCCCATGGGAATGCAGCGAAGGCCACGCTCAAGATGATTGGTGTCTATCGCTACCGTTGGATCGTTCAGGTAAACCTGTAGCTCATTTTCCCGCTTGTGGACATAGCCCAGTGCCTTGCTCATAGGGTTACTGGGAACCAGATCAAGCCGTCGCAGCTGTTCCCGGTTCCACTCAAAGAACTGGTCAACCAGGGGCCTGGCTTTTTGTTGGCGATAATCACGCAGTGTATCGCCTTCCAACCCCTGACGACGGATGTCATCTTCAACCTTGTACAGTGCCCCGATCTGTTTCAGGGCTTCTTTGGTCCCTTCGGGTTCTGCTTTTTCTGATTTGACGAAATAACGTCGGCTGTGCGTCCAGCACTCGGCATGAGTGATCTGTGGGTATTTTGCGCAAAGGCTGGCGTAACCGGGGTAGCCATCCGTGAGTAATACCCCTTCAAATGCTTTCAGGTAAGGTTCAACCACATCACAGGAGCGGCTGTCGGAGTAGATAAAGGCGATTTCATCCCGGTCCCCATAAAAGCACCAGAAGTAGCCTTTTTTCATTTTACCCTTGCATTTCAACCCGGCTTTTGACGGTGTTTCATCCAGTGCCAGGGTGTGACTTTCAAGGCAGCTATTCAGTACTTCATGGGCAACAGGTTGTAACAACTGGCCAGCACGCTGCTCCAGATTGGTGAGCGTGCCACGACTCACGGTGACACCGCTGGCTTCCAGTCTCTGGTGTTGACGATAAAGCGGCAGGTGGTAGCGGTATTTCTCAACCAGCAGACCAGCAATAAAACTCACATCGGCAAAGCTGCGGTCAAACAGGCCGGTGGGGGCTGCCGCCGTGCTCAGGGTTTGGTCTGCCTTGTGGCGAACGACATCCCTCTGGTATTTCAGAATAACGTAACTGCCCGGTCGCTGCGCCAGACGATGGGTATATTTATGGTCAATGATGTCATACTGGTCGGCTTCTTCGCCCTGCATTTCAGGTGCCGGAATATGAATCAGCTCAACGGGTACACCTTCCGTGAAGCGCAATCCCTGATCGGTGACACAGTCATCCGGCCTGTGCTTCTTTTTGCGCTCACAGGTGATGGTTTCTGTTTCCGGAACCTCTGGAGACTCAATGCCCTTGAGGATTTCCCCGAGAGCCAGCTGGTCCGGGTTTACTATCAGTCTCTTTTCCGATTTTTCACCAAACAGCTGTTGTTTAAACCAGGCCAGCTGATGTTTGAGGGACTCGTTTTCCTGCTTCAGGTGTTTATTCGCGGATTTGTGCTCCTGCAACAGCACCTGCAACTGCTGGAGCAGCTGCAGATGAGAGGATTGATTGGCAGGAACAGGTAGATTCATAGCCCTTCAATGTAGCTGCTATTCAGGGGTTGTGCTGTTCGATGTATCAAGTTTTACATAACGTTTGTGATAGCGGATAGAACGGGTATCAATACCGTCAATGATCAGCTTCAGGTCTGTCAGTGCCAGCAGCCGTTTAACCGCCTGACCGGCGTGAGAGTGAAACTGACCCTGCTCCAGCCGTTTACTCCAGATGCAGTAACCGCTACGTTCAAAGTACAGCACCTTGCACTGGTTTCGGCGACGATTGATAAAGACGAACAACTGCCCACTCAACGGGTCTTCCTCAAGGGTATTTTTCACCAGGGCAACCAGACCGTTGTAAGACTTTCGCATATCGGTGGGGCGTTTATAAAGCCAGACCCGCACCTGTGATTCAGGAAAAAACATGATCAACGCCGCATACGCAGGGTTACACCACCGGGTAATTCCAGTTCAATTTCCCATGGAGGCAGGTCTGATGGTGTGTTATGAAAATCAGTTTTAAATTCGAACCAGTCAGGGTCTGGTTGATCAGGCCTTTCGGTTGCCTGCCTTAGTTTACGCTTCCACAATGTGAAGGTGGACAGGCAGATATTGCGCGAAAGGCAAAAAGCTTTCTGGCTGACGCCGCTTTCCCGCTGTTGATCGATGAGGGCTTGCCACTGTTGAGCAGTGCGGCGGTTAGGTTGTTTTTGATTCACGGCTCGCTCCTGTTTTTGAAACAGGGGTTAGCGTGGCAGACACATGATGGGTTTTGAATAGGTCCTTAAATAAGCGCTTACTTTCTAACTACGGTATAACTCTAAGTCAAGCCTTATGATGCAATGATCTTTGCCAGAGTTAGAAGATACAATTGGTATAATACGAAAAGGCTTCCTTAACAATTGCCGGTATTCGGTATTCCCAAACCGGGCCAGTTCGGGAACCCAATTGCTTTTATAGGGCTGTTCCCTCAGGCTTTGCAAGGCGGTGTTGAAAGTCTGCTTTAATTTCACAGCCCGAAACCGGGAAACCGGGGTCACCGAAACCGGGATCAGGTCTTGATTCTTGAATTTAGTCAAGGAAATTTTTAAAAATACTGAATATTGTTCAACGCCTGAACAGCCGCTTTTGTAATAATGGGCTGAAATTTCTCCGCCCATCCGCGCAAAGCAATATAGCAACGGTGATGCCCTGGTTATTTTCGGTTGCGGCCTCAGTGATCAGATAAATAATACGAAAAGGCTTTCTCACCAGTTGCCGGTATTCTGTATTCCCAAACTGTGTCAGTTCGGGAACCCATGCGCCTTTATAGGGCTGTTCCCTGAGGCTCTGCAGGGTGGTGTTGACGATCTGCCTTAATTTAACAGCCTGTGGTTTGCCAAAGTGGTCTCTTGTGTAGGCGATAATGTCCAGAATGTCCTGACGGGCATCCTGAGTGAGAATAACCTTTGCCATGGTTATTCTCCTGCACTGTTTTGTGGTTGATTATCGCTGTGTTTATGGCTCTCAAGATTGTCATCTTCAAGGAGCTGGTCAATATCGGCCATTACACTGTCTGCCGTGATGGTATGCTGGTCTGCCAGCTGCCGTTTGCCCAGAGCCAGTAGTTTTAACAGGGCGATATCTTCCTGCAATGCTTCATAACTGTGGATATCCTGAATAACGGCTTTGGCTTCACCATTCTGGGTGATCACCATGGGTTCCCGGCTTTCCTGTAGCTGGTTAAGTACCTCGGCTGCGTTGGCTTTCAGGTAACTGATGGGCTTGATTTGCTGTGAGAGTTTCATCCTGGTTTCCCTATCTTAGAAGGACTTAATTAGGACTTTATATAGTCTAGTTGGTTTACTGCAATCCACAAACCTTAGAGGGTCTCGCAAAATCCGAAAAACCTCGCTCCCATATTCTGTGTTATACCCCCCTCTAACTACAAGCGCTGTAGGTATGGCGGGAGCATGGGAATCAGACTTTTGCGATGGCCTCCTTTTTCGTGGGGTTTTAACATTATCTATCCCGTTCGTAATGGGTACCGGTAGAAACTTTCCACACTAATAATGACTTCCTTTGATGAATTCCAATGTTTAGAAAATACTTTGGCACCGACGGCATCCGTGGCCGTGTCGGTCAATTTCCTGTTACCCCTGATTTTGTGCAAAAGCTCGGCTGGGCTGCCGGGCATGTATTAAGGCGCCAGGGTAATAACCGGGTGCTGATTGGTAAAGACACCCGTATCTCCGGCTATATGTTTGAGTCGGCTTTAGAAGCAGGGCTTTCAGCAGCGGGGGTGGGTGTGGATCTGTCAGGCCCGATTCCTACGCCTGCTATTGCTTATCTAACCCGCACGTACGGCGCCAGTGCGGGTATTGTACTCAGTGCTTCCCATAACCCCTATTACGACAATGGCATCAAGTTTTTTTGTGGCGAAGGGCTGAAACTGCCCGACGAGGTTGAGCTGCAAATTGAAGCCATGTTGGAGGAACCGTTCAGCTGTGTGCCCTGCCATCAGTTAGGTAAAGTCCGTCATATTCATGATGCTGGCGGTCGTTATATTGAGTTCTGCAAAAGTACGGTACAGCCCAGGCTGGATTTGCGTGGACTGAAGATTGTGGTGGATGCCTCCAACGGTGCCTGTTACAAGGTGGGGCCTGCGGTATTTGCTGAACTGGGGGCTGATGTGATCAGCACCGGTATTGAACCCAACGGTACCAATATTAATGACGGCGTGGGTTCCACCTGTATCCATCATCTGCAGCAACAGGTGCTGGAACACCGGGCAGAGCTGGGTATTGCCTTTGATGGCGACGGTGACCGATTAATAATGGTGGATGACACCGGTGCTGAGCTGGACGGTGATGAACTGTTGTTTATTATGGCCTGCTCACTGCAAGACCGTGGTCTGTTGCAGGGGGGCGTAGTGGGCACGGTGATGTCCAACCTGGGAATGGAGCATGCCCTGGCCCGGCGTAATATTCCTTTTGCCCGTGCTGCAGTGGGCGACCGTTATGTTAATGAGTTGCTGCTGGCCAATAACTGGTATCTCGGGGGGGAATCCTCCGGTCATTTGATCTGCCGACAGGTGACCACCACCGGTGATGGTATTGTGGCCGCCCTGCAGGTACTTGCAGCAATACAACATGCCGGTAAAACCCTGGCAGAGCTTAAGCAGGGCATGAACAAGTACCCACAGCACCGGATTAATATTGCAATGACCGAGCGCTGTGACCTTGCCCGTATTCCTGTAGTGAGTCGTGCTGTTAACGAATGCGAGCAGGCGCTGGCCGGTCGTGGCCGGGTATTGTTGCGCCCTTCTGGCACAGAAACCGTGGTGCGGGTAATGGTGGAAGGGGAAGATAAAGCTGAAATCACCCGGCTCTGTCAGGTGTTGGCTGACAGGGTTGATCAGGAATTAAGGATTTTGGTAGCAGACCGGTGAACAGGCTGCTTTCCGTTATTATTCCCTTTCGGGAACGCTCGGGCGATCCCAATTCTGTGGAGCGGCTTAATCAGGCCATTGCCTGTTTTGCAGATCAGCCATATATGGAAGTGGTCGTATTGGATACGGGTCGGCAATCAGTCTGCTTCAAATTGGCTAACAGACAGCAAAAAAACCTGCGCTATTTCCATGAAGTTCAACCCGGTGTGTTTTCCCCTGGCCAGGTACGTAATGGGGCAGTTGCCCGTGCAACCGGCGATTATGTTTTTCTGTTCGATGGGGATTTGCTGATCAGCCGGGAAATGGTTGACCAGCTATCGGGTTTTGTTCGGGAACTGATATCAGAGGGAGTTCAGGCCTTTCGCATGTTTCCCTGTTTTTATCTTTCGCAACAATATTCTGCCCGTTTTGCAGCTGCTTTTGTCAAACCTGCTTTGCAATCGATTTTATACCGTGATGTGTTGGAATCTTATTTGCGGGGTGAAGTGCGTAAAGTGGATGGCATAGCGCTGGCTTCCAGCTGTTTACTGATCAATCGAGAATGGTTTCTGGCGATCGGTGGCTTTCGCCAGGCATTTGCCGGACACGGCTGTGAAGATTTTGACCTTATTCATCGTTTGGCCGCGTTTTACCCCATTGGTCAACGACCTGATGATTATTTCAAGGATACCAAAAGTCAGTTTCCAGCAGACTACCGGGGATTTCGGCGCTATTACAGCTTTTACGCCGTTCCGTCTCTGTTTAGGGGGGCATTTCTTTTGCATCAGTGGCACCCGAGGCCTTTGACGCGTCTATATCACCGTAAGCGAAAGGTTAACGAAGCTCGCTTTGCCGAGATACTTCGAGAGCCGGTTTTGGCGCTGCCAAAACCTTTGCCAGGCTATTCCACTGGAGGACGGGTTTCACACTTATTAACAAGTGGGGTTGTGTCTTCAGAACATAAGCTGGCAGACTTTTACCAATGGTTACGGGTGCAACAAGAGCAGGCAGGTTACCCGGTTAGTCAGTATCCCGGTTTTTTTCGTTATCAGGCTGGCGTAAAAAAAGCCTCAGGTAGCCCCTGGCGCAAGTGTAGAAAATTGCTGTTAAACCCGAGGGCGTTCTTTCGTGACGCTATTTCGCGAAAGAAAGGGAAATATCAGCTCTCTCATGTACGAATCACAAGGTAACTGTTTAATCTTGTACAGCTGCCTGTTTCAGGAATCTTTTGGCCGGACCATCGCCGAAGCCATGGCCTCAGGACGGTCGTTGATGGGCTACCGGTGGGGGGTGT
>CBDDPF010000001.1:0-32114 GCA_965232215.1 Endozoicomonadaceae bacterium | reverse complement strand
TGCTGGCACCACGCACTCTGAGTCAAACCTGAATCCCGCCATGACTGAACATGCTCCAGCCATTCACTGTCTGCGGGTAATTTCTTTGCCATATTAGCCTCCTTATATGGGGAGGCTAATTATTTCAAACGGTTTTTTGATTCTGAAGGACGTGGGTTTATTTGGCGTTTACGCTGTTTTTAGGTAAGCGCCAAATAAACCAGCGTACTGGCTGCCATCCCCAAGATTTCTTATTCTTTGCCTGCCTTAACATTCCAGGGAAGAAGCTGTTCCAGTTTCTCAACAATATCAGCGTAAGGCAGCTCTTTTAAAATATGGTTCAGGTAATCGAAAGGCTCCAGGCCATTCACCTTTGCGCTTTCAATCAGGCTATAGAAAATGGCACTGGCCTGCGCCCCTTTTGGCGTGTCTGCAAACATCCAATTCTTGCGGCCAATAGCGAAGGGACGGATGGTGTTTTCTGCTGCGGCATTACTGATGTCCAGGTGGCCTTTGTCACAGTAAACGACCAGTTTCGGCCATTGGTTCAATGCATAGCTCATGGCTTGGTGCGACAGGCTGCCCGGTTCTAGCTTGGTGATGTTTTTCTCCAGCCATACATGAAAGTCGTCCAGTAGCGGCTTACTCTTTTGCTGGCGCAGGATGGCTTTTTCTGATGGAGGAAGATCTCCTATTTCTTTCTCAATGGCGTAAAGCTTACCGATTTTGCCTAAAGCGACATTCGCCTTGCTAACGCGGGTGTTTTTCACCTTTTTGCCCGGTTTGGCTTCGCCCTTTCTGGCATCCAGAAATTTCCTGCGAACGTGGTCGAAGCAACCCACCTGGGTGATACCTTCTTGTTTGGGTGGTGGGCTAAACCTGTGATTTTTATATAATATGTCGAATGACGTGTTATACAGAAGTTAACTGCACAAACTGTGGCAGCAAAAGCGTAAAGATAATAGGCCGCAGCGCTCACGGGGTACCTCGTTATCGCTGCTGCAACAATAGCTGTAGTACCAAAACGTTTATGCTCGAATATCGCTACAAGGCATACGTAAAAGGCACTAAAGAGCAAGCTATTGAAATGGCTATTAACGGCAGTGGCATTAGAGATACAAGCAGGGTGCCTGGCATTAGCAAATCGACTGTTATCAGTGCACTCAAAAATACAGAAAGCAGTCTGGTGGAGGTTAACCCAAACATCAAAACCCTGTCGCCCGGTGAGCATACCAAAGTCTCTGTATACCTTGCCTGCGAAGAGGCTGAGATGGATGAGCAGTGGTCGTTTGTTTCTAAAAAATCGAATCAGCGATGGCTTTGGTATGCCATAGATCATACAACCAACACAATCCTTGCCTACGTCTTTGGCAGGCGTAAAGACGAGGTTTTTAAAAAGCTCAAAGCGCTTCTGGCTCCCTTTAATATTAAGCGATTTTACACGGATGACTGGGGAGCTTATGGTAGCTCAATGGACAAGCTTTCTGGGGTTTCAAAGGCAGGGGTAGCCGGAGGCATGGCGACCGGGATAAAAGCAGAACGTACAGGTTCTGTCTTTGGTGGCTTAATCTCCTCCTGCTGACTGTTTTTTCTGGTAAGAAGTGACAGCTTCTTCTTCCAGTACCAGAACTGCGAATCCTTCACATCATTTTGACGACACCAGACGGATTGCTTCAGGCCGGACTCTCCCCAGGCATCAATACGCTGTTGCCAAAGGCTTACTTCATCATTGGTAACTTTCATGCAGACCTCCGTATTATTGGAAGGTCTATGGTTTCGTATTTGAGGTCATGGCGGTAGGATGTGGGTTAAATAGGCGGTTACCCTTTTTCTAAAGTGCAAGTTTTTCTGGAAAGGATTTAGTGTCAGTGGTGATCGGACAGAGTATAGTGAGTGGTTTGGTGAGCCACTTGACTCTCTGTACTTCGAAAGCAATCAAAGGCTCACTATTCTGGGTTGCAATGAGGTTAAATTATCCTAAATTACGCAGTTAAATTTCATAAATGGCTTCTTTACCTTCCGGTAGTAGGCTTTCGTCTTTTCATAACCTCCCTTTTGTGTGACTTTGTGTGACTGTAGTCAATAGTTATAAGTCAACTTGCGTAAGGCTTTCAGTGGAGGCGATTATTTCAACTGATGCATTCAGGTTCATTTCTCACACCCTCCCCGCAGATAGACTGCTAAGACAGCCCCTTCACGGGCTTATTGGTGCGGCGCAGTGTCATCGGCATTGTCACCGCTTTGTTCCGACGGTTTGGTGGTATTATCCGTGGGATCGCCATCTGAGGCAGGCTCGAATGTTTCTTCTGTGGATGCCTGCTCCCCGTCCTCAGATGCTATTGCTGCGGATTCATTGTCAGTGGGGATGTCAGTGGGGATATCCATATCACCCGTCTCCAGGGTTTCAATTTTCTGTTTTTTAATAAGATCATTGAAGTTATCGGGTAATTCGGCTTCCATTTCATCAAGCTCGGCAAACAGTTCTTCAGCGCTTACCTCTTCACTGATATCACCTTCAAGGGTGACTGTGAGAGGGTTGTCAGCCTCTGTATTTTCCAGCAGGTCACTTTGTTCATTGAGTGCTTTTGCTGTTTCTTCCAGGTCACGGATTTCCGACAGGGGAGGAAGCTCGTTAAGGTTTTCCAGGTTGAAATAATCCAGGAACTGCCGGGTGGTGGCAAACATAGCTGGACGGCCAGGAACATCCCGGTGACCGACAACCCGAATCCATTCACGTTCCTGCAAGGTGCGAATAATGGTGCTGCTGACGCTGACACCGCGCACATCTTCAATTTCTCCCCGGGTAATGGGTTGACGGTAGGCAATCAATGCCAGCGTTTCCAGCATGGCCCGGGTGTATCGCTGGGGTTTTTCTTCCCACAGGCGACTCACCCAGGGCGCCAGCTCTTGGCGAACTTGAAAACGGTAACCGGAAGCCACCCGCTTGAGTTCAACACCCCGCTCGGCACAGGCATCAGAGATTCTTACCAGTGCTTCGGTAATGGCATGACTTTCAGGGCGCTGCTCCAGGGGAAATAATTCCGCCAGTTGTTCTGCCGTCATTGGTTTGTCACAGGCCATGAGGATGCCTTCGAGAATCAGGTGCAGTGCGGGCGTTTCGTCCAGTATCATAGGGGCTTTGAGCTTCCGGTTAGTTAGTCGATTCGCGCCTTGACATGAATGGGGCCAAAGGCTTCGGTTTGCACCAGTTCAATCAGCGATTCCTTAATAAGCTCCATGATGGCCATAAAAGTCACAACAACGCCAAGCTTGCCTTCTTCCACACTGTAAAGGGCAACAAAAGGCGTAAAGCGTTCCGATGACAGTAAAGACAGTATGTCGCTCATCCTTTCTCGAACAGACAGGGCTTCTTCTTCAACCTGATGACTTTCCTGCTGGTCAGCCCGACGAAGGACTTCCCCCATGGCTAGAAGGATTTCTTTTAAATCCACGTGAGGTAGGGGGCGTTCCTGCTCATACTCTGGCCCATGGACTTTTACACTGTGCAGATCGCGCCTCAGGCGGGGCAGTTCATCCAGATTTTCCGCCGCAATTTTAAACTGTTCGTATTCCTGCAGGCGGCGAATCAGTTCAGCGCGTGGGTCATCCTCATCTTCTTCCATTTTTTCAGGGCGTGGGAGCAACATGCGGGATTTAATTTCAGCCAGGGTAGCCGCCATCACCAGGTACTCAGCCGCCAGCTCAAACTGATGGCTCTGCATGAGTTCCACATAATCAATGTATTGCTGAGTGATTTTGGCCACCTGGATATCCAGAATATCCATATTGTTGCGCTTGATCAGGTACAACAGTAAATCCAGTGGCCCTTCAAAGGCTTCCAGAAAAACCTGAAGCGCCTCGGGCGGAATGTAGAGGTCATCGGGCAGTTTGGTCAGGGCCTCTCCCCTGAACAGGGCAATTTTTTGCTGTGTCGATTCAGACGCTGTTACAGCTGGCGGATTCTCCACGGCTTCCGTGGTGTTCATCGGTAGTCTAATCCTATCGCTTCCCGAACATCCCGCAGGGTGTCCTGGGCTTCATCTCGTGCAGCTTCACAGCCTTCTGCAATGATACTTTTCACTACATCCGGGGTTTTTTCAAGTTCAATGGCTTCAATACGTATGGGTTCCAGCTCAGCCTGCACCGCATCAATCAAGGGTTGTTTACAGTCCAGGCAGCCTATGCTGGCACTACGACATCCCTGTTGCACCCACTGTTGACGGGATTTATCAGAGTAGACCTGATGCAAGGGCCATACCGGGCACTTGCCCGGCTCGCCGGGGTCATTTCGGCGAATGCGTGCCGGGTCGGTAGGCATTCTGCGAAGTTTGGTGGTGATCTTATCCGGGTCTTCGCGAAGGCTGATGGTATTATTCAGTGATTTTGACATCTTTTGCCCATCAAGGCCAGGGAAGTGCGACCTGGGGGACAGAATTGCCTGAGGCTCCGGCAATATCACCTTGCCAGTACCCTCCAGATAGCCAAATAAACGTTCCTGATCACCCAGGGTAATATTTGTTTGTCCTTTAAGCAGGGCTCGCGCTGTTTCAAGGGCATTTTCGTTGCCCTTTTCCAGGTAATCCTTACGAAGCCTCTTATACAGATTGCCGGATTTTTTCCCCATTTTTCGAATCGCCATTCGGGCGTTTTCTTCAAACCCGGGTTCCCGACCATACAGATGGTTAAAGCGCCGGGCAACTTCACGGGCAATCTCTACATGGGACTCCTGGTCGGCACCGATCGACACATGACCGGCCCGATAGGCCAGCATATCGGCTGTTTGCAACAGGGGATACCCTAAAAAACCGATAGTGGAAAGGTCTTTTTCCTTGAGTTTTTCCTGTTGATCTTTATAACTGGGAACGCGCTCCAGCCATGATAAAGGGGTGATCATAGACAACAGGAGCTGGAGTTCTGCGTGCTCAGGCACTCTGGATTGGACGAACAGTGTGGCTGTACCCGGATTAATACCTGCTGCCAGCCAGTCTATCACCAGATTATAGGTGTAAGTTTCGAGAGCTTGCGTATCTTCGTAGTGAGTGGTCAGTGCATGCCAGTCTGCAACAAAGAAGAAACAATCATATTCATGCTGCAGCGCCAGCCAGTTTTTCAGTATGCCGTGGTAATGGCCAAGGTGACATTGACCAGTGGGTCGCATGCCTGATATCACACGCGACTGGGGATCTACAACACTCAAGCTAATCTCCGGAATTTAGTGAGTATGGGGACAGGGTACGATAGATTGTGCTGGCAGAAAAGAGGCAAAAACCAATAACAGCGAGTTCCGAGGCTATAGGCGTTTTCTATAGCTGGTTTCTGTCCAAAAACGGGCTTCATTACCATGGCTGGTTCTTTTGCACCCACCTGAAAGCGCTGAAATAGCGTCTGCATTGACCATGACCTTCCCTGGCAGGAGAGTATTATGGCTATTGAAGGAAAACAATCTGGCGATAAGACGGCCAGCACCTTCCAGCTCTGCCTGGTGTCTGATGTCGAGCTGCATTTGATGACTTGTCAGGACGGTGCAGGATATGGGGACAAGATTATTCGGTTATAACAGACAGCCGAAGACCAGCACCAGGCGTCCAACCGCTCCTCTCCTTTATAACGGCTCAAGGACAACCCAAAGCATCGTTTTAGCCAGGATATCCCCCGCTTCAATACCCGCCCTGAAACGGCACAGGGTTTTAGAGAGTTTTATAGACGTACTGGCTGTTAGTCATGTCTTCAACTTCCAGCCCCCTTCTCTTTTAAAGGCATTAACAGCACCCAAAGGCCATAAATATCGCTGCCCCTTTTTTTATTGCTGATCAGAGGGAGAGTCAGGCGGTAGTGGATTAAATCAAAATTGTTGTTATGCATGGCACAAAAGCAAAAAGCCATATACGCTGGATAGAAGCATCACATTCGTGAAGGGTGTTTGTACGGTTCTTGAGGGTCACATTAGTCAGCATGAATCCGCTGCCTGTTTAAATGACAAGACCTCTCTCCCGCAAGAACCCTTAAACGCCAAGGAGCACTATGTATACTGACAGCGATCTGGACCTTGCCGTCAAGCGGGGTATTTTTACTCAAAAAGCGGTCGGGCTATTCCGTGAGCAGCATCGATCCACAACCACTCATGCTGACGAGGAACCGGTCCGGTTAATGACCAGTTTTAACGATATTTTTGTGGTGATAGCCTGTACGCTGGTGTTGTTCTCAAGCTACCGTCTTCTGGGCGGCTCTGGCTCCACCCGGGCGATGGTTACTATCCCCGTGCTGTCCTGGATTCTGGCTGAACTCTTTGTACGTGCGCGTCTTATGGCATTGCCTGCATTGGCTCTGCTATCAAGCTTTATAGGTGGTGTCTTTTTTCTCTGCCTTCATCTGCTACCTGACAACGCCGCTAATGCCTATACCCTGGCATCTGCGGGGGCAGCTGTGGCAGCACTGGCTCACTACCTGCGGTTTCAGGTACCAATAACCGTGGCAGCCGGTGTTGCTGCCATCGTTGGTGTGCTCACTTCTTCGGTGTTTTCCACATTGCCACACCCCATGGACTGGGCATTGGGTATTATTTTTATTGCAGGCTTTTGTACGTTCCTGTTTGCTATGTACTGGGATGCTTCTGACCGAACACGTACCACTCGTCGGTCAGACATCGCCTTCTGGTTACACCTGCTGGCTTCACCAATGATTGTACATCCCATCTTTGTATACTTTGGCATTCTAAATGGCGAAGAAGGGATTGGCCGTATTACCGTGGTTATTCTGCTTTATGCCCTGATGGTCTGTATTTCCATTATCCTTGACCGCAAAGCCTTTATGGTGTCGTCGCTGATTTACGTGATCTATGCGCTCACTCAGCTCTTTGAGCTGTCCGGTTTCGCTGTCAGTCACTTTGCTGCTACCGGCGTATGTTTAGGCAGCGCACTATTGTTACTGTCAGCATTTTGGAAACCCGTTCGCAAAGTGCTGGTCAGGTTACTCCCCCAAACTATTCAACAGTACATTCCTGTGATACATTGACCTCGTCCCCCACCTGACTCCAAGAGTGTTGAAAAATCCTGAAAGCCTCGATCTCATGTTCTGCGTGGGAGTGTATACCCTCTAAATACAAGGGCTGTAGGTATATGGGGTTACCACGCGGAGCATGGGTCAGACTTTTGCGACGCCTTCATTCCGGTGAGGGATTCCTGTCAGTGACCCAGCAGGCTTTCCGGCTTGTAGTAGTCCAGACCAAATCTGCCATTGATAGCCCTATGGGTAATTTTTTTGAAATACCAGGTTCGCAGCCCTTATTTTGATACTCAAGTATGAATGTGATTATGTGACATTGTGGTTGTTTACACAGAAACCCTGGGATGCCAGATTTGGTTTTTCCGGATCAATTAACATTATCATTTTGCAGCCTGGACACAGCACTTTCTGATAACCGTTCATACGACACATTATATATAAGCAACAGTTTTGACCCACTACCGAAAAGGTGATGGGTATTACTCGATGGTGACCTCACCACAAAGATTGGTGCTGACGGCTGCTTTAACCTGCTCCGGTTGTAAACCCCGGGAAAATAAAAAGTGCAGCTTACAGAATATCGCTTCAGGGGTAGTGTCGTATGCACTGACCAGACCCGCATTGGTTAATGCCGTCCCTGTTCCATAGGCGCCTTGATTCACACTGCCTTGATAACACTGACTGAGGTTAACAATCACCTTGCCCTTTGCTGTGGCTTCTGAGAGGGTTTTCAGTAACTGTTGATCCTGGTCTGGTGCATTGCCAGCCCCATAGGTATGCAAAATGAAGGCTGAAAATGGTTGGTCAAGCATAGCAGACAGGTGCTTTGCAGTGATGCCGGGGAAAAGGGCAACAGGCACTGCATGGGGCGAAATATCGCAGGTCAGATTAAACAATGTTTCTGGCTTTGATGGCCATAATAAATCCTCATTCAGGTCCGGTCTGGTCCCTAAGGTGCCCAGCCAGGGCGCGTTAGGCGAGTCAAAAGCCACAGGGTGAGATGTGTGTACTTTTCGACTGCGATTACCCCGTAGGATACGTCCAGCAAAGTATAGACATACTTCTTTTATTGCATCATGTTCAGCGATGGTCAAAGCACCAGTCACATTATCGAGGGCGTCTGTATGAGGCTCACATAAAGGGATCTGTGACCCGGTTAATATCACCGGTTTCCCCAGATTCTGTAACATAAAAGACAAAATGGAACTGGTGTAAGCCATGGTGTCCGTGCCGTGCAGCACAACGAAACCATCGTATTGTTCATAGCGGTTGATAATATCCGCAGCAATGACCTGCCAGTGTGCAGGTTGAATATTGCTGGAATCAATCAATGCGGGGTACTCAAACAGGTCAAAGGCAGGTAATTGTTTTAAGGTCACCTCTGGCAGTTTTTTCAGTAGCAGGTCAAGGAGGTTATCCGTTGGCACATAACCCTTGTTGGTGAGGCGCATGCCAATGGTGCCACCTGTATAAGCCATATAAATTTTTTTAGACATAATAACGGGGTAATGATAGTTAATAGCCTGGATCTTATCATATTCATTAACTTGCAGGTTCAGACCTAATCTGACATTTCAGGGGAAATTGCAGCTGAATCTGCCAGACGTGGCTTGCAGGCAATGGCTGTAGCCCCTGGCAAAAGCCATAACGTAGTCAGATTGGGCTGCAATTTTTCCTGAAATATAAAGCGTTCTTCCCTCATCCTCAGGGTGAGCAGTTGAAGGCCATTTTCTTTTTGAAGAACAAGGCTTCCAGCAAGTTAAAAGCGGTCAACGGCTGAATTCAGGGTGACAGGTTCCTGAAGCGGGTTCCACATCAGCGCCCCTTGCCACCCATACAGTCGGGGGATGCCGGTACCTGGTTTTGTAGTGCCTGCCATTCCTGTTCCGTATAAGTATGCAGCGCCAGTGCGTGCACGCTACTGTTCAGTTCGTCAGCCAGTAGGCGATACACCAGTTGATGACGCTTGACCGGTAATTTTCCAGAGAATGCATTACTGACCAGTACCAGTTTAAAATGGGATTCAGACCCGGGAGGTACATTATGTTTGTGGCTTTCATTGATCACTTCAATGTGGCTGAGCTCAAAGGCATTCTCCAGCTTTTGTTGAATACAGCTTTTTACGGTCATCACAGCTCCTGAAAGGGGTGTATTCATACTCTATTGTACAAATGTACTACAAGAGTGAGGAGTTATTGAGTCAATTTTTATCAATATCACCAAGGTTATCAATAAGTAAGACTGAAATAAAAGTCGGTGTTTACAGGATTTGTATCAGGACTTGATCACCCCGGGAGACGAGATCGTGAGCCCAGACGCTAAACGCATCGCCAGCTTTACGCTCTATTTGAAACAACAGTAACATCCCTTTCTGCTCGATACTGTCCACAGCATACTCCCTGGCAATTTTGGTATTAATGATTATTCGGATACTGGCGTTGGTTTTATTCGGGAGCTGGGTGAAAGGGAAGCGAAGAGAAAGTTTCAGACGCACACACGTCGGCGTCATTTTTTCAATATTGGACACTTTTGCGGGTATTTCGTCACGAATGACGGCCTGCAAACGAAGATTACCTAAAACGACACTCTGGCAGGCAAGTATATAACGCTTTTTAATTTGTTCACAGGTCAGTTTGGCCTGACTACCATCGGGTGGCAAGCCCTCTATCAATTGTAACAGGCAAGAGTGACAGAACCCTGCCCGGCAGGAGTAAGGAACTTTTATACCGTGTTGAAGCAGCCCTTCAAGGAGATTGTCCCCCTGTTTGAGCAAGCAGGTTTTCTGGGCAAAAATGATGTCAGGCATAGTTAGACGTCTTATATTTTATGGAATCAATGCCACTGTTTGACCTGTGGTTATTGTATAGGCATTTGAATGTATAAAATCAAGTCATAAAGAAAACTATTGTTTAAAAATTGTTTAAAAATTGTTTAAAAATTGTTTAAAAATTGTTTAAAAAATGGATCTTCACCGTGCTTATGGCTGATGGATAGCTTTTGTTGAGACAATAAGGACAAACTCATCAACAGGAAAAACTGGTATACTGCGGCAAATTTTTATTAAAAAAGGATTCGCCCATGGCCCTCATAAAAGAAAATCATATAATCCAGAGTGTGGCAGATGCGTTGCAGTTTATCTCTTATTATCACCCCCTGGATTTTATACAGGCGGTTCATAAAGCCTGGGAAAAGGAACCTTCAAAAGCGGCTAAAGATGCCATGGCACAAATTCTGGTGAACTCCAGAATGTGTGCCATGGGTAAGCGACCCATCTGTCAGGATACCGGTATTGTGACTGTTTTTCTGAAGATTGGTATGAACGCCCGCTTTGATACCGATTGTACCATCGATGAGTTGGTGAATGAGGGGGTACGCCAGGCTTATACTCACCATGAGAACCCGTTGCGCGCGTCTATCCTGGCTGATCCCGCTGGTGAACGCAAAAACACCAAAGACAATACGCCGGCAGTGATTCATATCAGTATGGTGCCAGGTGATAAGGTAGACATCGATATTGCAGCAAAGGGGGGTGGCTCGGAGAACAAATCCAAACTGGCCATGTTAAACCCTTCTGACAGCATTATCGACTGGGTAAAAAAAACGGTACCCACCATGGGCGCAGGTTGGTGTCCACCCGGTATGCTGGGGATTGGTATTGGTGGAACCGCCGAAAAAGCAACAGTGCTGGCAAAAGAGTCCCTGATGGAGCCTGTGGATATTCATGAGCTGCGTGAGCGTGGCCCGCAAAATCGTATTGAAGGGCTACGTCTTGAGGTTTTTGATGCTGTCAATAGCCTGGGTATTGGTGCACAGGGACTGGGCGGCTTAACCACTGTTCTGGATGTCAAAATCAAAGACTATCCAACCCATGCGGCATCGTTACCTGTAGCAATGATTCCTAACTGTGCAGCAACACGCCATATTCACTTTACCCTCGACGGCTCAGGCCCTGCGGTACTCACACCGCCGAGTCTTGATGCCTATCCGGAAGTCGCTGTTGAAATGGATGAAAGTGTCCGTAAAGTCAATCTCAACACCGTCACCCATGACGACATCAAAAGCTGGCAGCCCGGCGACACCATTCTTTTATCCGGTAAATTACTGACTGGCCGTGATGCAGCTCATAAACGCATGACCGACATGCTGGCCAAAGGCGATGTCTTGCCTGTTGATCTGAAAGGCCGATTTATTTACTACGTAGGCCCTGTTGACCCTGTGGGTGACGAAGCCGTTGGTCCGGCAGGTCCAACGACAGCAACACGTATGGATAAGTTTACCCGCACGATGCTGGCATCCACTGGCCTGGCCGGAATGATCGGAAAAGCCGAACGCGGCCCTGACGCCATAGAGGCCATTCGTGATAATGCGTCTGTATATCTGATTGCCGTCGGTGGTGCTGCTTATCTGGTCTCCCAGGCTGTAAAAAAAGCTAAAGTTGTTGCCTTCCCTGAACTGGGCATGGAAGCTATCTACGAGTTTGACGTTGAAGATATGCCAGTGACAGTAGCGGTAGACCATACAGGCAGCTCTGTGCATACCACAGGACCGAAGATCTGGCAGAAAAAGATTGAAGCGCAACGGTTGAACGTACAATAACCTTCTGATCCCACTCATCGTATGTGATGCGTGGGTTAATATCAGTGAACTGCAACAGGCATAACAGGAATAGAAGGAATTATTGGTTCGTTGTTTATGGCTGGAGCTGAAGTTCCATATTAGTAGGCAACATTTATAGGATTGCCTATAGGATTGCCTATAGGATTGCCACTTATCAGGACAAAAAATCATCACTGACTATTCATTACACTGGCTTAGTCGACGTTATGTCGTAATGGTTATGTGGAAACCGGAACCCACGGGCAAATAGCGTGAGTCCTTAATTTTTGCATTTTCATTACTTGAAAATTTCAATATCTCCATTAGGATGACATAGGGGTCAGAAATAACGGATTTGAAAAGTTCGTCATTCCTGTGAAGGCAGGAATGATGCTGGCAGGTTTTTCATTGCTGTTCTTCTTGTTCCACTTCCAGTAAGAAGGTTCGTACAGCATGACAGAGGGCAGGAAGGCTGTGTCCCTGGCCTTATTGAAGCAACGGTGGACAAGCATCTTCGGGGTCACCTGTCACTGTAAGAGGTAGTGTCTGGATTGCGGGACAGCAAGCCGGGAAGGCGAAAGTATAAAGGTAAAGTGATTATCCACACTCACTGAAGCAGAGTTTCAAAAGTCTACATTAGAGGGTTGTTCTATGCAGATACCAAAGGGTGCAGTTGCTTACATCAATGGTTCATACTACAAACTTGGAGCAGAAAAAAAAGCATTTATTTTTATCAATGATGAATGGCGGCTCAGTACCTTGACAGTATCAGACATTGAGCAGTGTATGTATAAAATGCATCAGGCTGGGGAAAAGCCACTGGCAATGGTAGAAGAAAACTTCACCAAAAAAAACCTGGGCTGAATTAAAAAGACGTCGGGCAGTTTTATGCACTTAAAACTCCGGGCTGCCAAGGAGTTGAGAATGTATTGTTATTTTATGGTAACTCACGCTTATCCTTCAGTTACCCTAAAATGGCCCTCTTGAGTGTGTAGGCCTTGCAGCATCATTCACCAGAGAGTTTAAAACTGTCCGCAGTATTGAATGAATACCCTTACAGGCAGCACCATTTTTGTGCTGGCTACTAACCACAAGGATACAACCCGGCTCCATACTGCTGAAGACGTATAAATCACAGCAGCAGGTAGAGAGCGTCTTCCGCTTCCTGAAAAGCCCTGAGTTTCTGGTGTCGTCTTTGTATCTTAAGAAGTCTGCGGGCATTGAAGCACGATTAATGGTGATGACTTTAGGTCTGATGGTCTATGCTGTTATACAATAACGCATTCGTCATGAACTGAGAAGGCAAAGCCGAACCTTTCCGGACATGAAGAAAAAGCCAGCCCGGAATCCAATGGGCAGATGGGTGTTCTCTTGCTTTGAGGGCGTTCATGTATTGACTGTCAACCGAACGGAGAAGCACGTTTTTGGGCTTACAGATAACCAGTGGACGATTATTCCTGATTCCGGTGGTGAATGACGGGTTAACTGACACGGATGTTCATTCACCAGTCTGGCCTGTTGATGAAGTCGGTTTATGCAACTATTAAGCTACAGTGATTCAATCCTTTCTCTGTTAACCCCGGCTATTGCCATAGTGTTAGCGATCATTACCCGAAAAGTCCTGTTGTCCCTGGGAGCAGGGATTGTGGTTGGCGGTTTACTTGTCACCCATTTTAATTTAATTCATACATTGTCTTATATTTCGAAAGGGTTTCTCGCTGTCTTCTGGAATGATGGCTTCAATAGGGGCAGTGTTTTTATTTTGCTGTTTTTAATGCTGCTGGGCATTCTCACAAGCTTAATTAACTTGTCTGGTGGTACCAAAGCCTTTGGTGAGTGGGCCAGAGCACGGGTTAAAAGTCGCACTGGTGCACAGCTTTTTGCGGTGTTTCTTGGGATTTTGATTTTTATTGATGACTACTTTAATGCTCTGGCTGTGGGCAGTATCAGTAAGCCATTGACGGACAGGCACCGTGTTTCAAGAGCCAAGCTGGCATACCTGATTGACTCAACGTCAGCACCGGTCTGTGTGATTATGCCTGTCTCCAGCTGGGGGGCTTATATTATAGGTCTGGTTGGTACCATCATGACCGCACATGGCATGTCTGATATCAAAGCCATACATGCCTTTGTCACCATGATTCCCATGAACCTGTATGCCGTATTTGGCCTGGCTATGGTGATAGCCGTCGCCTGGCTGGATTTGAATGTGGGTTCTATGGGCTCTCATGAAGAGCGTGCAAAAGCGGGTGAACTGTATGATCTGGCTAAAGGCACTCCGCCAGGGATAACTCAACTGGATGACCATAAAAAAGGCAGGGTTGCTGATTTGGTGGTTCCTATCGTTTTGTTAGTAGTGGCAACCACCATTGCCATGCTCTGGACCGGTGGCGCAGTCCTTGCGGCTGACGGCCATCACTTCTCGGTGCTGGGAGCTTTTGAAAACACCGATGTTTCTGGCTCTCTGGTGTACGGTGCAAGCCTGGCCCTGGTACTGACAGCGGTACGTATGGCAGGCCATAACCTGGAAGGTTCACTGTGGTTGAAAGCGATTATCGAAGGTGTGCGCTCCATGCTGCCAGCCATTTACATTCTGATCTCTGCCTGGGTTCTGGTTAGTGTCATTGAACAGTTGGAAACGGGCGTTTATCTGGCCAGTTTGGTCAGTGGCTCGTTCTCCACAAGCTACTTGCCGATGATTTTGTTTGTGGTTTCCTGCGTTATGGCATTTGCAACAGGAACCAGCTGGGGCACTTTTGGCATTATGCTACCTATCGCCGGTGATATGGCAGCGGCGGCAGACGCAGCTATGTTATTACCCATGTTGTCAGCGGTATTGGCAGGTGCTGTCTTTGGTGACCACTGCTCACCCATTTCCGATACCACTATTTTGTCGTCAACAGGTGGGTCCTGTCACCACATTGACCACGTCAACACACAACTGCCTTATGCACTGACCATTGCGTTGATTTCAGCGCTGGGCTATTTCGTGCTGGGTATCACTGAATCGGTGGCTGCCGGGTTTATGACATCCCTTGCTGCTTTTGTTGCAACGGTGCTGGTGTTCAAAAAACTGTCAGCAGGCTACAAAGGAAACGATAGCAGGTGACACCCCTGATGGAAGATTGAGTTGGCTACACTCATAGTAAATACCGGGATAAATTGAGGGCGCAATGCCTTCTCATTGGAGCAGGGATACAATGAGCTTTGACCTTTTGATGGAATCATTTGCCCAAAACAATGATATGGGCGAGCTGGAATTCAAAGACAATAAATACCACCTTGTGCTAGATGACATCGTAGCGTTAACGGCGTTTCAGGCAGCCGGGAACTGTTACCTGCATGGTATTCTGGCACCGTTGCCAGATCAGCCCCGCGATCAGGAGCAACTATTAATAGAGCTTCTGAAAACCAGTTTGATACTGGTGAACACCCAACGGGTTAGTTTATGTATTGAGCCGGATAATAAGCAACTGGGTTTGTATTTGGTGCGCTCACTCCAGGAACTGGATGCAGTCGAGTTGGAAAGAGCCCTGATAGAATATCTGAACTGCTTTGAAATTTTGCAGGAATATATTGAGAAGCAGCAGCCACCTCGAGCCACTTCACCGATGATGCTAATGCCATAGTTCCTCAGGCTGAATGCGAGCCTGAATGTGCTGTAAAACGTGCTTCTGGTCTTGTTTTTAGAAGCGTTTTTGCACGATGTTTTGGGGGTATTGATGGCATGCCCGGTTAGCGTCTGATAAAAGCATTGGCTATCATAGACTTATGGTACGCCTACTTTCTCTTTTTTTGTTATCGCTTTTGGTGTCAGGTTGTGATCGGTCGTCGCCGCAGTATATCCTGCATGAATATACTGTGCGTATCAGCCGGGTGCTTGATCAGCCCCGGGTTGATGTTCCGCTTCATTTGTCCATTGTCCCCCCTCTCAAAGCCCGGCAGTTTGTGCTACCGGATATTCGCCTTGGTTTCTTACAGGCTCTGGACTTATTAAAGTGCCCGGTATTAAGCCAGGAAGTCGGGTTTAGAAACAGCAGCCTGGGAAAGCAACTTCAACCCTCGCAGCAACTGGACTATGAAAAGAAACTGATTAATGCCCTGGGACAATGTATAACGAGCCTTGCTGAAGAGGAAGAGGCAGCGGATACAGTGCAGACATTGACGACAATGTTATCAGAAAAACGTCGACTGTTGCCTGAGGTGCGTTGGAATGCTGTATTTGTCGGACCTGAATTAGTTCAGCAGCTGCAAGGCAATGGCTTACCTTTGCCGACGCAGGGGGATAATGGTTATCAGGGAACAGTGGAAGCATTAAATTACCTGATTGGTTATTTACCGGACAGTACTGTTCAACCACCTTATCAGAGGGCGCAGCTGGAAACGTATCTGCAGCAGCTCCAGGCATCTCGTTACAGTGGGCAGTTAATCGTTACTGCTGTTATGTTGACGAATACCCTGAATCGTGTATCTGATTTGCTGGAGGCGACAAAAGCTATCTGCCCCCATGGGCGAGTCACGGCCAGGGCAAAACGTTTGCAGAATGTGTTTAACCTGTTTTATGCCAATCAGCTCCAGCCTTATCTGGTAAAAACCGTCAGAGAAGGAAATGACTGGCGTTTGGCTTTTCAAGGAGTAATGAAAGTGCTCCCGGAGCCGCCAAGCGCAGCAATGGGAGCCTATCTGCAAAAAATACTTGGAGAGAGTAAAGGTAGTCTATGGTATAGCCTCAATCAATCCATCCAGCGGCATTCGCTGGCCTGGCAGGGAGTCTTAAAACAATGTGCATTAATGCCAGGTGTTAATCAGTAGTCGTATAACCCCTGGATGAGTAAACCTTGAACGGCTTGTTTGACTTGTGCATTGATAGTTTTATCTTTTATGCTCTTGCTATTGACATCAAAGTTCTCATAGAACCTGGGTACAGAGGCGCTGCCAACCACCGATCCGGAAAAGTATGGCGCAGAATCAATCGCTGTTTTCAGTACACTGGAACCGCCGCGAGTACCGGGTGAACAGGCCAGTAATGCCATGGGCTTATTCTGGAAGACTTTGGGGTTGATACGGGAGCACCAGTCAAACAGATTTTTATAGGCAACACTGTAGCTACCGTTGTGCTCTGCGAAGGAAATCAGTAAACCATCACTGTTTTTGATCTTGTTGAGAAAGACCTGTGCTTTCTCAGGGTGACCTAGTTCTTTTTCCTTATCTTCACTGAAAAGAGGAAGATCATAGTCATTTAGGTCAGCGATCTCAATATGGGCGTCGGTAAGGAAGGTGCTGGCATAGATAACAAGCTGCTTGTTTATTGACTGTTTACTGCTGCTGGCAGCAAAAGCGAAGACTTTCATAGAAACTCCATCATAAATTCCGACATGACAAGTCATGGTGGCACTCTTTTAATGGATATTCAAGCAATTGGCAATAACTTTCAATAACTTTAATGTGCTTCTATGGCCCTCAAATTTGATAGAGCTATAATGAAGCTTATGGCTAATTTGAAAAGAAATTTAATTGGGTTTGCAGTTCTTTTATTTAATGACAGGTGATCATTTCTGGGGTAAATCTTGAATTCTCTATTGGGTTTCTCGAAAAAAATAATACTGTTATTCATCGTATTCTTCCCTGTTACGGCGATTTGTGACAGTCGCTGGCTGATGAATCCTGTTGATAGTGAGCAGGATAATCCTTATAAGAATAAAAAAGAGTATGTTTCATATGTCTCCCCTCAAAAAAAAGAAGACATTATTCGTTGGATTAAAAGTATACCAGACCATGGTATAGAAATACCTGAGAATATTATCCATTTATTGAATAGCAGTCCGTCAGAACATTGGCTGAAAGAAATTGCTTCTGTTTATGCTGCCTATATTGATCAAGGATATATTAGTAGAAAAAAATATCAGCCTGAATGGAAGATTTCTGATGAATTATTACCAAAAGACATGGTCGTTAATAGTGACGTTCTCAATAGAATAGAGCCCATGTTTCCAGAATATACTTTATTCAAGAAAGGGCTAATGGTTTTGAAACAGTGGACTTTTTCTGTTGAAGAACTTTTTCCAAAAGGTGTTTTTCTTGAAAGAGGCACTCGCCATGAGGCAGTGATGTATTTAAATCAATGGTTGTACGATCTTGGGGTTAGCGACATTCCTGTTAGCAACCTATTTGGGCAGGATATGGAAAATGTCATCAAGCACGTTCAATATCATGCAGGAATCACTGTTGATGGCATCTTTTCTGATAAAACCAAACAAGCGTTAAAGGAAAAAACAGCACAGCGTATTAATGTATTGAAAGTCAATATGGAACGTATGCGCTGGTTACCCAGGTTATTGCCTGTGCCCCATCTTCGAGTGGATATTGCAGGTTTCAATGTGGCCTCAGTCATGGCTGATGGCAAGGAAACCCGCTATCGTGCCATTGTGGGTAAACCTGAGCAGCCAACTCCGATCTTTCACGATACTGTGGATAGCATTACGATTAATCCCACATGGACAGTGCCTCACTCAGAGGCATCAACCCGTCTGTTAATGGCAGAACAATCTTCACCCGGTTATCTGGCCAGTCACGGGTTTCATGTGTTTGAAAGCTGGCTCAAAGGTGCACCACAGATAGACAGTGAGAAGGTCGACTGGAAACGGCTGACCGCTGAGAACTTTCCTTTTAAACTGGAGCAACAGTCGGGGGCGCACAATCACTTTGGGCTTTACACCTTCGATACAAGCAATCGCTATAATGTCTTTTTACAGGATACTAACCAGCCTGCATGGTTTTCACACCCAGTCAGGGCGCTGAGTCAGAGGGGGATTCTGGTAGAAAATATCGCAGGCCTTGCCTATGAAATTGGTAAACAGCAGCGCATGTACAGTTTGATGGAATCTTCTACGAACTTAAAAAAGACTAAAACGTTCAAGCTAGAAAGAGAGCTGCCGGTTTACTATGTCTATTTCACCGTATGGCCTGACTCAAGTGGCCGTCTGAACTATCGGAATGACATCTATGAACGGGATACTGCATTATTAAAGCGAATAGAAAAACCTTAGGTGTAGTAGTTCAGACTTGACCTGACAGTTACTGATTTTTAGAGAGTGTCTGTCAGGTCAAATTTAAGCTACAAATTTTTCCTTCCAGATTGCTTTTCCGGCCACCAGTGTTTCCATCGGTGACCCCCCATCGCAGTGCTTACCCTGATGGGTTCGCTCAGTATTGTAGAAGTTTAACCATTCGTCCAGGTCAAACTGCAATGACTCTATCGTCGTGTACAGTTTCTTCCGCAGGGTAGACTGATAAAACTCTTGCAAAATCGTCTTATGGAACCTTTCACAGATGCCATTCGTTTGCGGATGCCGCGCTTTGGTTTTGGTGTGCTCAATATCATTCACTGCCAGATAAAGTTGGTAATCGTGTTGATCTGCACGACCACAATACTCTGTACCACGATCCGTCAGAATGCGTAATACCGGCAAGTCTTCCGCCTCATAAAATGGGAGGACCTTGTCATTGAGCAAGTCAGCAGCGGTGATGGGCGTTTTGGTTGTGTAGAGCTTACACTGGGCGACCTTGGAATAGGTATCCACACAGGTCTGCTGATAAACCCGACCAACGCCTTTGAATGTCCCAACATAGAACGTGTCCTGAGAACCCAGATAGCCGGGGTGAGCAGTATCTATTTCGCCACAGGCTTCGTCATCGAGTTTCTTGCTTCCAGCGCCCTGACTTGCGACTCAGTGAGGATGACACCTTCCTCTGCCACTTTGGCCTCCAGCGCCTTCAGACGCTGTTTGAAGTTAGCCAGGTCATGTCGCAGCCAAATACTACGTACCCCACTGGGGGAGACAAAAACGCCTTTCTTTCGCAGCTCATTGGAGACACGTGCCTGCCCATGGGCCGGGTCTTCAATGGCGTGTTCAAGAACTGCCTGTTCAACAGCAGGGTCAACACGGTTTTTCAGGTTGGGTAGTCGACGACTTTGGTCAATCAGGGCATCCACACCGCCTTCATTGACTGCCTACCTGTAACGGTAGAAGGTATCTCTGGAAACACCCATGGTTTTACACGCTTTCGAGATGTTGCCAAGCTCATCAGCCAGGTTCAGTAAACCAACCTTGTGTTTGATGATGCGTTGGTTAGTATGAATCATAAGGGTTACCTTTATTCGTGATTTAGATTTTGGTTAATCACCCTCTATCTAAATCGGTAACCCTTCTCTTTTTTTAAGAAGAAATGTCAGATTAGGTCTGGACTACTACACCTTTGCTTTGGCTGGAAAAAGCACAATGCTTGAACGCCAGCTTGCTGTGAACTCATTGCTGATTTTCACAGAATTTGCACCAACAGAAAAACCTTATGCACCTATGCGCCCAACGCTGAAACTAAGCGGCGCGAACGCAGTGAGCGTCCGGTGCCGAAGGCACGAACTTGAGTGCCTTGTTAGGTGTTTTTAGCCCGATCGACTCTTTGTATTAACTCCGCAACCATTTTATTTTTGGTTAAGGGCAGTTAACTCCGCAACCATTTTATTTTTGGTTAAGGGCAGTCGAAGTGGAGGATTGAACATAAGCTCACTACCAATTGCTCCGCTTCCTCTTAGGGTAATCTCAACTCGTTCGGGGGACGAATGGTTGATATTCAGAATGTCTGTTAAGAGGACGCGTTGCTCTCTCCCCTTTTTTTTGAACAACAAGGAGTCTCCATCATCAAAAACCTCATCTGCAAGATCCCATACCAATTTTTTTAAACAAAAAAACCAAAAATGGCCATTATAAGTGGAGCGATTATAGGCACTATAGAGTCCTGTTGCTCATTCGCTAAAATAGCTATAACAAAGAAAACACCTAGCCCACCAAACCATACACAAGGGAAAATCTTTTTAAAATAAACTGTTGAACCTGATATTTTCTTCATCTTTGTGTTGAACCTTTTTAAACACCTAACGCTTGCAGCAGGGGCGGCGAGCGCAGTGAGCCGACCCATGCCTGCACTTGTTAGGCGTAGCCCGATACCGTGTGATTTTGCTATTTATTAAGTCTTATTCAACCCGTGTATATAGTTTAAGCTATTCAATTTTCCCTGTTACAAAAAGGGCATAATACCTAACATAATTAAGGGTGAGGTCTTCTGTTCGATGAAAGTTTGAATTAGGTTGTTTATTGAACCATGTCCCGCTAAATAATCCCTTTTTTCTTTTTCTTCCATCAGGATGATATTTCATGACTATAGTTTGTAAATGCTTTAATGTCGATGCTTTTGCCTCTGAATCTAAATCTGGAAACTGTTTATCTACAAGCTCTAGCGCAGCTTTAGCGGCTTCAATCCACTGGGCCACTAGTCCATCATCAAGATATGATCTCTCATAGCTTTTATACAATTCGCAAGCCAGATTCCCGATAGGAACTTCTCTACTAATATGAAGCATTGCAATAGTGTACGCTCCCGCTTCAAATACATATTCAGGCATATACCCCGACATATCATTTCTCCATCCAATTGGAGCCATTATTTTTTACGACATATTATTATTTTATCGACTGTTGAATTCGTATCATAAGCGCCTAACGCTGAAACTAAGCGGCGCGAACGCAGTGAGCGTCCGGTGCCGAAGGCACGAACTTGAGTGCCTTGTTATGTGTGTTTGATTTCCGCGACAACAGCTGTTCCTACAGCAGTAACCATAAACATAGATTTTCCTCCTCCAGATATTTCATCAATATCAATGGAAACACCTATGACTGCATTACAACTTTTTTCATGCGCTTTTTTACGCAGCCCAAATAATGCATCAGATTTAATAGCATCAATTTTATTTATATATGTTTCAGATTGCCCACCTACAACATCTCGAACTCCAGCTAGAATATCTCTTAAAAAGTTTGTTCCAGCAACCACGGTGGAGGTAATTACACCTTTATTGGAAGTAATTATATGATTATTACTAATACTATTAGTTGATGAAGTTAGAATAAACTCATACTCATTTTTTTCTTTTAATTGTTTTTCCCAAGTATTTATTGCCTCTTGAGTGTTTTCTGCTTCACAGCTATCGCTTAAAACTGAAAAACCTTCAGCCATTAACGCATCAATTTCTTCAGAAGCTTCTGCTGATAAAAGGTTCACAGGCACAATTGTATCTTCTTTCCCAAAAATCAAATATTTCTTCACTTGAAACTCACAATAAATTTGATAAATACATAACAGATGCTTATACGTAACTTTTACGCATAAGTAATTATATGCACGATATGTGAATATTCTTGAAAGTCTTGCACAGCAATCCTTTCGGTTAATATGTAAACAAAAGTACTCATAGCCTCACCTACGCATTTCACGTTCTGCATATTTTTCGCTTAAGCAAATACTCATGCTCCACGCCTTGCTTTCTATCCCGAAACTCTGGCTAGCCATAAAGTTTAGGCTCTTAGTGGATTTCGGGGTGTTATCCAAACAACACCTCCAGAAGACCGGATAGAGCCGCTTTGTCTCGTCTTCTGATGTTATGCAGACATTCGAAGAACCCCAAATACAGCGGTAACTTTTCTTGCCATATACCCCGGTGAGGGTGCAACCAGGAGCGCAGTGGCGACCAAAACCCTTCCATGGTGCCATGGTGTTCACATGAACATCATGAAAGCTATCGCCGTCTTCATCACGGGCATATTGACCGTCTCCATGGCAGACTGACTTATGCCCATAACCCCACTCTGGGAGTGTGTTGTAGATAACGTACTCATGGGTGTACACCAATGGGCCGGATTCCATGGTTGCTGTAAAAAGTGGCTTGATGGTAGCTTGCTTAACATTGGCAGGCATGGGAATGACAACCTGACCACCACGCTGAATCATACCAGAAACTGGAGGCTTTTCTTTTTCCAGAGTGCCTCGTCCACGGATTCCTCTCAGCCTGTTTCGTCGCCCTGATCGTCTTTTTTTTTCACGGCTTCTGGGTGGCTTTTATGGCCTGCAACTCTGTAAACTTCGTCGCATTCCACCTCGCCATGGAGGGTAACATCATGACGCTTGTCATGCACTGCCTGCCTGAGCTGCTCAGTCATTTTCTGGACGTCACCGATATTCAGGTCAAGCTCTTGAGCAATCTGGCGGTTCGACACATTGAGTGACATCAGGTGCAGGCAGCTAACCCCTGTTTTCAGTGGTTGATGATGGGTTGATGATGCCCCGAAAAGACGGAAAGTGTCAGATCATCACATTTGCGCTGGCAGCCTTTGCAAAAGTAACGCTGCCTCTCAGTCAGTGATTCATCCTTACATTGACGGGTAATGTTATCACTTGTGCAGGGAGGGCAGCTTACTCCATCAGGCCAGTGCGTCTGACGTATGCGTTCATAGCACTTATCGTTGTCGAGGAGATCATACCGTTTTATCATGAAGCTGTTTTACGGTGAAATACTCGATCTTTGCGTCGGGAAAGCCGCATTTCTGGCAGCTCCCCGGAATCCATTAATAGCCAGGACGTATTGGTAGGCGGTACTGGAGTTGAACCAGCGACCTCTACGATGTCAACGTAGCGCTCTAACCAACTGAGCTAACCGCCTAAAGCCTTAGACCCTTTATTTTACTGGGTTTTTCGGGAATTTCAATAAGTACTAAAGTGCACGTCACGAAATTTTCACGAGATATTATACTGTTTTTCCAAAAAATTCAACGACAGTTTCGCCTTAACTTCCTGATAGTCTACCTCGTGCCCGTCCTGGTATTTTCTGGTCATTTTTCCCGAACTGTGCCCCATCAATTCTTGTACATAATTGTGGGAAAAACCCAATGGCACTGACTTAAGACTCTAGCCCCTGATAAATCAAGGTTTGCTCGGACAGAAAAACGACTATGAACGTCTTGATGAAAAGTATTTCGCTTTCGAGTAAACCATGAATCTACATTGATCAGTTGACATCATAAAAGCAGCCGTAGACCTTATGGTTGTTAGCATTTTCCTGATAGTTATTGATCTAATGGATAGCAGGAATCAGGAAAATATAAGGAGAGGTGGTGAGTATGGGCTAAAATGCCTGTAGCCGATTCTTAAGGCCCGATAATCGTGCCGTGGATGTTTGGGTAGCACGAACAAGCAGGCTTTTGCGGCAGAACAGGTCAAGTTTTTTTTTGGCACGGGTGATACCTGTATATATCAGCTCCCTTGTTAACACGGGGCTAAACCCATCAGGCAATACAACAGCAGCATGGTCAAACTCTGACCCCTGACTTTTGTGTATTGTCATGGCATAAACCGTTTCATGGGTAGGTAGTCTACTGGGCAGAACGGTTTTTATGGTTCCATCGGGCATGCCAAAGATAACACGCAAGCGTCCATCGTTGTTAGTTAAGGCAATCCCAATATCCCCGTTATACAGTCCCAGGTCATGGCTATTCTGGGTCACCAGTACGGGACGCCCTTCATACCAGAGCCGGTCTTCTGAAATCAGCCTTTGACTCATGAGTGACTGTTCAATGGCAGCATTGAGTCCTGAAACACCGTATTTGCCTTCACGCAGGGCACAGAGCAGTTGAAATTGCTGAAATGCCTGCAATATCTCTCCATAAGAAAAGCCTGAGTGAATCCGGGTCAGATAAGTACCATAGCGCTGAGTACACAGTGTGATGAGCGTCTGATAGCCTGCTTCATCTGTGGAATGGCGGGTAATATCGTTAAACCCTTCCCTGAACGTACGCTGCAAGGCTTTCGTGTTTTGGGTATTGATGGCGTTAGCCAATGTGCCTATGCCCGAGCGCGCATCAAAACGATAACTTTTCTCAAGCAGGCATAAACTGTCATTGATTGGGCTGGGCCTGTCTGCTGTAAAGCGTTTCTCCTCCAGGGGAAAGCCTGTTAACCGAGCCAGTCTGGAGGCTGTTGCCACAGAATAACCACCAGCTGCTGCATCACAGATATCACCTAATACGCTGCCAGCCTCTACGGAGGCTAGCTGATCCCGATCGCCAAGTAATATCAGCCGAACATGATCAGGCAGTGCCCCTAATAAATGGCTCATCAATGGCAGGTCAATCATTGAAGCCTCGTCAACCACCAGAATATCCAGATGCAGTCTGTTGTGCTGGTGATGGAGAAAACCTCTGTTACCGGGCAGGACTTCCAGCAAGCGGTGAATGGTGCCAGCTTCCGTAGGAATGGCTGACGTTACCGCCTGTTCACAGTTGAGTGAATTAATGGCCGCACCAATGGATTCCGTTAATCGTGCAGCAGCTTTGCCAGTGGGAGCAACCAGACGAATAACCGGTGGTGAGGGCTTATCCAGGCTGAGCTCTATGAGCATGGCCAGTAGTTTGGTGACAGTGGTTGTTTTACCGGTTCCAGGCCCACCACTGATAATGGTAAACCCCCGGATTGCAGCCTGTGCCGCTGCAATTTTCTGCCAATTCAGGCAGTATTGGCCTGGAATCAGTTTATCAAGGGGGGTGAGGTCTTCAGGTTTTTTGGCCCTGGCTAAACAATGATGAATTTCGGGCCAGTCCAGCCGGTCGGGGTGTTCTATATCCAGCCATTTAATCAATGCCGTTTTTTGGGCAGCTTGTGCTTTCACAGGAGCAATCTGCCCATAAATAAAAGAATACTGACGTTTAAATAGGCGGTCGAGGATTAAACTGGCTGCCTCAATGTCAACGCCTGTTTCTTTTCGGCTACGGATAAATGCGGCGACTTTGGTTTCGTATAACCAGTAGCGGTAGAGATAGAGGCGGTTATTATCCAGCACCAGCGGTGTCGGTGTCCCTCCGTCACCAACACCAGGGTGCTGCAATAAATGCCCAGCCCACTGATCAACGGGCAAGCCCGATTTTGATAGTAACTGTAAGCTGGCTTCTTCAGCACCTTCAATGAGCTGATGAGGTCTCAGGGATGCAAAGGAGAGGCAGACATGACCCTGACCTAACTGATGACTAACCAGAGTGCTGCAAAGCAGCATCACCGGGTCACTGTTATGAAGCTGCGCAATAAATCGGGCAAACTGATAGTCAATCGGTCTGATCAGCCCTTCAAGGCTCATTGTCTTCAGCATGTGCAGCATGGTTGATGTTACCTGATGGTTAGGGGGTAAACGGCAGTCATTATTGATGATAATGGCTTGATCGGCTTAACCGGTGGCTTCGCAGGTACCGGTTTTAAAGAGGTTATCCAGACCTTCTATCAGGGATTGAGCTGGACGATGGTAGAAAATACCCTGTCTGTTTGCATCCTCCAGAGTAATACCCCGGAGAAACAGATAAAACACCCCGCCAAAGTGCTGCTCATAATCGTAGTCAGGTATACGCTGTTGCAATAACCGATGCAGAGCCAGGGAGTACAGCTGATACTGTAAATCATAACGGTGTGCTGCCATGGCTGCTTTCATATTATCGTGTGAATAATCGCCAGTGGTGTTGCCCAGCCAGTTTGATTTATAGTCCAGTACGTACCATTTTCCCTGGTAGGCAAAGGTAAGGTCGATAAACCCCGTTAGCATGCCTTTGACCTGTTGAAAATCCAGGTTGTGCAGGGTTGCACTCATGGGATCATGCTGTTGAATGAATCCATTGAGATTCTGAGGGCTAAGGTGGCGGACAGGCAGAGTAAACGCCATCTCAACCTTTCGGTGTTCCGGGGGAATGTCAGACAAGCGAAGGGCCTTACCATCCAGTGGTGTATTCAGGCTGTTATACAACAACGTGCACAAGGCAGAACTCCATGCTTCTTCGTAGCCTTCCAGTAGCAACTCCTTTTTAACAAACGCAGCCAATGTGCTCCTGTCTTTTTCTGCAAAGTCGACGCGCTCAAACAGTGTATGGAGAAATGTTCCGGGTTTTGCACCTTTGGGGAAATCAAACAGTGTATAACTATCACCGTTTTCAGGATCAGCCTGCTCACTGCTAACTTCCGTATCAAATCCCGCCTGTTCCAGACTGGCATCAGGGGCCTCCTCTGTTGTGGGTAAGGAAGTGGGCAAGGAAGTGGACAGGGCAGGTGTGTGAGAAACACTGTGACGGGATAAGGCTGAGTAACTGGTGATCCACCAGTTACGTTCAATGGTTCCTGTAAAGGTTAAGGCATTGAGCCGCGGTGTCCGGGACACCGGCGCCTGGTAAGGGGGTAATGGTTCGGCGGGCGGTGTGCTGATGCAATAAGCGGGGGAGCCAGCCGCAAGGCTTTCCACTTTTCCCGGCAGGGTGTCCGCCGCTATGGTCTCAGCTCCGTTGATCAACCAGCCAATACTGGTCTTGTGAAGATCGGTTTTGTTACCGGCTGGTCGTGACTTCACAGGGGCAAGCCCAAGGTAACAGCGGTATACTGAACGGGTAAGGGCAACATAAAGTAATCGCAGGTCTTCTGCCAGCCGTTCCTGGTCGGCTTTTTCCTGACCTTCTTTCGGATTGAGTAAATCCAGCATCACCAGGCCATTATCGTCATGGTACAGGGCTTGCTTTTCTGTCCTGGTAATACAGGGCATGGGAATAAAGACAACGTTGTATTCCAGACCTTTGGATTTATGGATGGTGGAAATTTTTACCAGATTCCGCTCGCTCTCAAGGTGTAGCTGTTGCTCAGCGGCACTGTCGTTGGGTGTATCAATCATTTCAACTAACCAGTGCAATAGTCCGTGATGGCTGTCCAACTCAAGGGCTTTATTGGCCAGCAACTCCCCAAGGTGCAGAAGATCTGTCAATTGTCGTTCACCAAAAGAACAGGCCAGCAGGTTTTCTGCAACCTGTCTGCGATGAATCAGGTAGCGCAACATGGGTAGTATGCCCTGGTTAAACCAGCGTTGCTGGTAGTCGGTAAACTCTTCAACGGCCATCTCCCAAATTAACTCATTACTGTTGAGGGCTTCCAGTTCCTCGGCATTGAGGTGCAGCAGGGGAGTGGCAAGGGCTGCTCGTAATGCACGCTCATCCGTAGGGGACAGACACGCTGAGAGAATCCGTTGCAGGTCTTTGGCTTCCTGACAACTGAAGACGGAGTCACTGTTGCTCAGATAAATACTGGTTATCTTTTGATCAGCCAGCTGTTTTCGTACCAGTGTGGCGTGTTTCTTAGTCCGTACCAGTACGGCAATATCCCCGGCAGATAGAGGGCGTGATGATTTGCCATGGTGAAGTTGGCAGCGACCCTGGTCACCGAGGGTCAGCAGCCGGTTAATTTCTGTGGCTGTTGCCAGGCCCATGGCAGCCTGATAATCCCCGGTTCCCATGGAGGTATTAGCATTCTTATCCAGCCAGAGGTGCATGGCTGGCTGCACATTACCATCAATACTCAGTGATTTGAGCTGTCCGCTTTTGGATACATTCACAGGGGAAAAAGGGATGTCACTGTCGTAAATAAAAGGAGCACGGGCTTGCTCAAAGAGGTGGTTAACGCCTTCGATCATTGAAGCTGATGAGCGCCAGTTGGTATCTAGCGTATAGTGCGCACTGACCTGCCGACGGGCCCTGATATAGGTAAAAATATCCGCTCCCCGGAAAGCATAAATGGCCTGTTTGGGGTCACCAATCATAAACAGGCCGCTCTCATGGGGATAGTTGGCATACAGGGTGTTGAAAATGGCGTACTGCTGCGGATCAGTATCCTGAAACTCATCAATCATTGCCACGGTGTATTGACTACGGATAGCCTGCGCCAGTACCGGACCATACTCACCGGTGAGGGCTGTTTCAAGGTTACTCAGCAGATCATTATACGACTGCTGGTGTCGCTGGGCTTTTGATTCAGCTAACTGTTTTTTTACCGCTTTCAAGGCATGATTCAGCATCAGGTTTTTAAAGGCTTTATCAATACTCAGCGGCTGGTCAACAAGCTCATCAATCAGCCTGAATACGGCATGTTCGGGAAAAAACCCGTTTTTTTTGCTCAATGCCCTTTCCAGAGTATCTGAACTGTAGACCTCCCATCCTTTATTGTTTGAGCCTAAACAGGGAACAAGTGCCGGTGTTTCTATAAAGTCTTCCATAGTGCTCAACTGACTATAAGGCATTCTGTTTTTTATTAAGCCGCAGTTGCGCAGGAGCTCACCAATTTTCTGCTTTTCCCGGCGCCATAAGGTTTTAATCGTTTGAATCCTTTCAATATACTGTCGTTTAAAAGCGTGCAGGTCGTCAGGGATACCGTTAGCAAGGATCTGTAAACCGGGTTTATTCAACCAGTCCCGGATGTTACCCAGCAATGCCTCAGGGGTTTTCAAGTATTGTCTTGCCAGTGATGCCAGGGGCTTATCCATAGGGTAGACAGTGCGTCGCCAGAAGTCCTGAATGGCCGCATCCAGCAACGGACCTTCATCATTTAACAGCTCTGTGGTAAACAAGGTGCCACTTTCAAAAGCATGCTGCTTCAGCATCCTCTGGCAGAAACCGTGAATGGTAAAGATGGCCGCTTCATCCATTTGACGTTCAGCAGTCAGTAGCAGAGCAATGCACTGCTCATGGTGTGGCCGAGTGTCTATCAGATACTGAATAAAATTATCCGGACTGTTGCCTTCAGTAAAGGCTATTCTTGTGTCGTGTATTCGAGCCCGGATACGGTCGCGTAATTCACCCGTTGCTGCCTCTGTGAAGGTGACCACCAGTATCTGATCAACGGTTAGGGGGACTGGCTTCAAGGTTTCCCCGCTGGACGGATAAGGCTCCAGCAAAAGGCGCAGATACAGGTTTGCAATGGTGTAGGTTTTTCCTGTCCCGGCACTGGCTTCAATCAGACGCAATCCCTGCAGGGGAAAGGTTTTGGCATCCAGGGTAGCACTCATGGTTGTTGACATCCGTCAGGTTCCTACTGTTGATGGTCCAGTGCCTTGCCAGGCAAAGCCTCGGCCAATACAGTCATATCCTCAAAAACCGGCTCCAGCTCTGGAAATACCCGGCCTATATACACATCATCACTGTCACTGAATGTGGCGTTGTTCCCTTCTGTACCATAAAAGACATCCAGTGCCGTTTTTCTGGCAATAATGGTCTCATCCTTATGTTTGAGCCAGGCCTGGGCCGTTTCCGAAAACAGTGGCAGGGGCGAACGCATTCCCCGATGGTAGAGTTCAAGAAGCTCATCAAGGTACTGTGTGGCGGTGTTTTTTTGCAAGGGAGCAAAGGTTATTTCATCCAGCTTGCTTTTGCCTGTATCTTTAAATCCCAGCAACCGGGTTACTCCCTGCCCGCCGCTGTGACAGTAGCAAATGTGCTCTACCCAGGCTGCCAGTATATCTTTTCCTTTGATGCTTGACGGACGGTACCTCAGCTGCCCGAAGGATAACAGTCCGGTCAGCCAGCCAGTAAGCTGTGTCATGCCATAGGTAACGTTAATTTTCCGATCATTGCATGGCCGGGCACAGGCGATCTCTTCCCTGATGGCTTTGGCGAGTCCCTCAGTGCGCTGTAACTGTTCTTCTACAAACAACACCCCCTGCGCCCGGTGAGGTAAGTGACCACGAGCCGCTTCCTGTGCAAAAAGGTGTTCAACATCGTCACCTTTCACCAGCGTTTCAAGCAACACTTCATTGAAATGGTATTTTTCCAGTGCAATCAGGTCAAAAGGCTCAGTTTCTTTCTGTACCTGCTGATTATCAGGGAAAAATACATTGAGTCGTCGTTGTAAAAAATATTTGCAGGGGTTTTTAAAAAAGACAACAAAGTCTTTCAACGCCAGAGTCTCTGGTAGCGGTACCTCGGGTAAAGGCGTTTTGACAAATGAGCGCTGTTTTCCTTCATGCCTTGCGGCGGGCAGCCACTCTTTTGCATAACTGAACAGCGTGCCCCTGTCTGTGTGGTGGCCTGGGTTAAAATTGTCAGGGCTAAAGGCCTGTAGAGGGTACTCCGTGATTAATGCTGTGTCAGGAGAAGAGCAATAGTCTTCAAAAACAAATCCCTGCGTGCAATAGTTCAAGAGTTCTGTCACCAGTACAGAAGGGGCCTGCTTGCTATTATCCTGAATACTACGACCGGTATAGCTGATATAGAAGTGTTCCTCAGCAGCAAGCAGCGCTTCGAGAAACAGGTAGCGATCATCCTCTCGCCGTGAACGGTCTCCGTGCCTGGGGTGGTGGGCAATGAGGTCAAAGCCTGCTGGTGCAAGCGTTCGGGGGTAGGCGCTGTCGTTCATGCCAAGGAGGCAGACCACCTGAAACGGAATTGAGCGCATGGGCATCAGGGTGCAGAAATTTACCTGTCCGGCCAGAAAACGTTGGCTGCTACGGTCATTATTGAGTCGCTCTGACAGAAAGCGGTATAACACTGCTTTTGACAGGGGCGCCCGATGGTCTGCATCCGTTAATTGTTCGTGCAAATGCTCAAGGGCATCTCGTACTCTTTTCAGAGCCAGGGCGTCGTCTTCATCGGGAGCAAAGAACTGATCCAGCATCTGGTGGATAAAACTGACCCATTCCTGAATGGGGCGAGCCTCTCCAAGGGATTGTGTGAGGGCTTCGATATCATCTATAAAGTTGGCCAGCAATCCACATAAACTGGCCGTCATGCCCTGCACCGGATCAAAGGGCAGAATACCCGCGTAGAGTCCTGCATCTTCTCCCATGGCGTAGCCGAGCAGCATACGCTTTAAACCGAATAACCATGTATTGTCATTTATTTCAGGAAACCCCTGCTGTTTTAACTGTTTTTCATTCAAACCCCAGCGAATACCAACATCATTTATCCATTGTCGTAAGATAGTCAGATCTTCCTGTTCCAGTGAAAACCGTTGTTGCAAGGCAGGAATATCAAGTAGCTGAAGTAACTCGGAAGCACTACACCGGCTGTTGTCCAGATCCAGTAATGTGAGCACACCGGCCAATATCGGGTGTTCACTACGAACACTGCGATCTGAGACGGAAAAAGGAATGTACCGTGGATCGTTTTTTGGCAGACTGCCAAAAACAGCCTGAATCCATGGACTGTAGGTGTCTACATCGGGCAGCATGACCACGATATCTTTGGGGGTTATGTCCGGTTTACGATCAAACAGGTCCAGCAACCGGTCATGGAGCACCTCCACTTCTCTCAGTGGTGAGTGACAGCTGTGTATTGTCAGTGACTGATCGCTGGCAGATACGGTGCGCTTGTCAGCACTGGCTGTACTGTCCTGTAACTCAAGAATATCGCGCTGAATACAGTGGAGCAGTGAATTATCGGGGACATTTTCAAAGGCATCAATATCTGTACCATTAAGGTCATGGATTTGAGACAGGTAATCCCGTCCCAGCTTTCCCATAGACCCCAATAACGGATTACCATTTTCAGCGTCCAGTACCGTCTGATGAATAAAAGACGACGTTCTTTTTTCTCCGGAATACAAGGCAAATTGCCGGGCTGCCAGTTTGGCAATATACCGGGAATTCTTGACATCACCCCAGTAATACTGGCAGGGGTTGGTAATCATCAGGTGAACATCCATAGACTGGGAAAGAGCATCCAGGGATTCTATAAAATGGGGAGGCATGGCAGAAATGCCAAACACAAACAATCTTTCTGGCAGTGAAGCAGGGCACTGAGCCTGAGTCAGTACCCGCCTGAACTGGTCGTGCATATTAGCACGGTGCCAGTGTGATTGTTGCAGGGCCG